>NZ_JBIUCI010000001.1:0-1156608 GCF_044593635.1 Streptomyces sp. NPDC051913
ATCAAGACCATGAAGGAGACCGGCGCCGACATGAGCGTCAAGTACAAGGAGACCGCCCGCGGCGGACTCGCGGTGAACATCATCGAGTGCTGAACGGGCAAGGGGCCTCCATGCCAAGGTGGTTGGCGATTCACCCGCCGACCCCTGCCCCCCGACGGCACTTCAGGGAGCCCCCATGCTGCGCGGCATCGACGTGAGCGCCTACCAGTCCTCCTCCTACAGCACCGACGGCCTCTCCTTCGTCTTCGTCAAGGCGACGGAGGGACGGACGTACACCAACCCCAAACTCGCGGCCCAGACGAAGCGGGCCCGGGACGCGGGTCTGGTCGTCGGCTTCTACCACTTCCTCTGGCCGGGCAACCTGACGGCCCAGGCGGAGTACTTCGTGAGCAAGGCCCCGGAGCGGGCGGGCGACATCCTCGCCGTGGACTGGGAGACCACCGGCGAGGGGACGCACGCGACCAACGCGGAGAAGGACCGGTTCATCCGGAAGGTGAAGGAGCTACGGCCGGACAACCGTGTCGTCCTCTACACGAACCGGAACTACTGGCTGAACATCGACACGACCTCCTACGCGGGGGACGGTCTCTGGATCGCCGACTACGTGACGGCGGGCAAGCCCCGCATCAAGGCGGAGTGGCGCTTCCACCAGTACACCGACGACCCGCTGGACAAGAACGTGGCGGACTTCGCGAGCAAGGCGGCGCTGCGCGAATGGGCCGAGGACGCCTGACGTAGAGTCCGTGCCATGGGCGGGAAGATCACTGCGGTCAGCAGCAACGGGACCTACTCCTTCACCAAACCCAACCGGGAGAGCATCACGCTGCTCGCCGGGCTGGGAGTCGAAGGGGATGTGCACGCCGGGGTGACGGTCAAGCACCGGTCCCGGGTGGCGAGGGACCCCTCGCAGCCGAATCTGCGCCAGGTGCACCTCCTTCACCAGGAGCTGTTCGACGAGGTCCGGGAAGCGGGCATCGAGGTCGGCGCCGGGGAGCTCGGGGAGAACGTCACCACACAGGGCATCGATCTGCTCGCGCTGCCCGTCGGAACGCGGCTGCACCTCGGCGAGCGGGCCGTCGTCGAGGTCACCGGGCTGCGGAACCCCTGCCTTCAGATCGACACCTTCCGGCAAGGGCTGCTGAAGCAGGTCGTCACCCGGGACTCCGACGGCAAGCTCCGGCTCAAGGGCGGGATCATGAGCGTCGTCCTGGAGGGCGGGGTCGTGCGGCCCGGCGACGGGATCGTGGTGGAGTTGCCGGACGGGCCGCACGTGCCCTTGGAGATCGTCTGAACGTCGGCAGGCGTCAGGCGCGGAACCCCTCAGGGCGCTCCGGGCTCGCGTCGGCCAGGGCCTTCGCCACCGCGTCCACGCCCTCCTGAAGTCCGTACACCGGCGTGTCCGGCTGCTGGCGCCAGGAGTCGTCGAGGCCGCCCGCGTCGACCGTGTCGAAGCCGAGCTCGTCGATGAGGGCGCGGACCTTCGCCTTGGCCGCCTCGTCGTCGCCGGCGACCGGGAGGGCCTGGCGGTCGGGGGCGCCGGCCGGGCGGTGGCGGTCCAGGATGTCCTGGGCGTAGGTGCCGTTGAAGGCCTTGATGACGGGGTGGCCGAGGTGCTGTTCCGTCCAGCGGCTCTCCGTCAGACCCTCGTCCTCGATCCCGGCGATCCGGCCGTCCCGCTGCTTCGGGTAGTAGTTGCCGGTGTCGATCACCGCCACCCCGTCCGCCGCCCCGTCGAGGACGCCCTTCGGCAGGTCCGGGATCGCCTTGAGCGGGATCGTGACGACGACCACCTCCGCGCCGCGCGCGGCCTCCTCGACGGGGACCGGCGTCGCGCCCGTCTCCTGCGCGAGCGCGGTGAGGGTCTGGGGGCCGCGGGAGTTGGCCACCGCCACGTCATGCCCGAGGGCGGTGAGCCGACGGGTGAGGTTGCCGCCGATGTTGCCCGCGCCGATGATGCCGATCTTCATGACAAGCCCTCCAGATTTTATGCATGTGCATACGTCCGAGTGGCATCAACCCCGGTCGGCCAGGGTGTATTCCGGCGCGCTCAGATCCGGACCACGATCTTCCCCGTATGGCGGTTCGACTCCATCAGAGCGTGGGCGTCCCTGATCCGGTCCAGGCCCTCGAAGACCTCGGCGATCACCGGCCGGAAGCCACCGTCGGACAGGCCCGCGTTCAGGAAGGCCGTGGAGCGGCGGCGCCCGCCCGGTGTCGCGGTGAGGATCATGTTGGCGTACGTGTGGATCGTGAAGGGCCAGTTCCGGGGGATCTCGGCGGGACGGCTGTCCAGCCAGCCGTAGGCCACCACCGAACCGCCCTCCGCGAGCGCCTCGGCCAGGGGACGGAAGCCGGGGCCGCCGATCGCGTCGAAGATCACCTCGACGCCCCGGCCGCCGGTGAGCCGCCTGGCCTCCTTCGCCACCGTCTCGGCGCCGCCCTCGGAGACGATCACCTCCGCCGCCCCCGCCTCCAGCAGCCCCTGCCGCTTGGCCTCCGTACGGGTCGTGACCAGCGGGACCGCGCCGATGCGGCGGGCCACCTGGATCGCCGCCGTGCCCACCCCGCTGGAGGCCCCGGTGATCAGGACGTGGTCGCCGGGCCTGAGCCCGGCCGTCTCCAGGAGGGCTCCGTAGGCGGTCGTGTAGGTCAGCCAGGACGCCGCGCCCGTGACGGCGTCCACGGAAGCGGGGCGGGGCAGTACCGAGGTCTCGGGCAGGACGACCCGTTCCGCGTACACGCCCTGGGCGCTCATCTCGATACCGGGTCCGGTGGTCACCGGGTCGCCGACGGTGAGTGCGGTGACGCCCTCGCCGACCGCCTCGACGACTCCGGACGCCTCGTAGCCGAGGCGGGAGGCGGGGAGGGCGGGCTGGTAGTAGTAGGCGCCGGAGCGGAAAAGGGCTTCGGCCCGGTTGAGGCCCAACGCCTCGACACGGACGGTTACTTGACCGGGGCCGGGGGCGGGCACCGGAATGTCCTCGATCGTCAGTACCTCGGGTCCGCCCAGGTCATGAAAGAGCACGGTACGTGCGGTAGTTGGCATGTCGTCCACGCTAGGAGCCACGGCCGGGACGATCCATGTCCGTCGATCTCCGTTTCCTGTCCCAGCGTCTTCCCCCGCCGACTCCCGGCTACGGTGGCGGACATGGACGTACTCAGCGACGCGATCGCCGCGATGCGCACCGGGCGGCCGCACTCGGGCAGGCGGGACAAGTACGCGCCGTGGGGCATGCGGATCGAGGACTCGGAGGGCGCCGGGTTCCATGTGGTGCTGCGCGGGTCGGCCTGGCTGCTGCCCTCGGCGGGCGAGCCGGTGGCGCTCGCGCCGGGGGACGTGGTGTTCCTGGCGCACGGGCGGGGGTACGCGCTGACCAGCGGTCCGCACGTGGAGCCGACGGTCGTCCGGTTCCGGCCGGACGAACCCCCGTCCCCGCCCCCGCCTCCCGTGCGGGACGCGGTGCCGGACACGGTCCTGCTGTGCGGCGCCTACTGGCTGGACCGCAGCCGGGCGCACCCCCTGCTCACCGAGCTGCCGGAGGTCGTGCATCTGCCCGCCACGGTCGGCGCCCACCGGTCCCTGCGGGCGACCGTGGAGCTGCTGGGCACCGAGCTGGAGGAACCGCGGCCCGGCGCGGACACCATCATCGCCTCGCTCCTGGACACCCTGCTGCTGTACATCCTGCGCGCCTGGTGGCAGGGCGAGGCGCGCACCGACCGGCATCCCACCGGCTGGGCGGCGGCGCTCGCCGACCCCGCGGTGACTTCGGCGTTGCAGGCCATCCACGCCGCGCCGGACCACCCCTGGACGGTGGAGGAACTCGGCGCCCACGGCGGCCTGTCCCGGGCGGCGTTCGCCCGCCGGTTCACCACGCTGGTGGGGCGGCCACCGCTCGCGTATCTGACGTGGTGGCGCATGACGACGGCCGGCCGACTGCTGCGCGAGGCGGACCTGCCGCTCCGCCAGGTCGCCCAACGCTCGGGCTACACCTCGGAGTTCGCCTTCGCCAAGGCGTTCAAGCGGGAGTACGGGGTGGCGCCGGGGCAGTACCGCAGGCACGCCTCCTAAGTCGCGAACGGGTCCTCCAGCTCGGCCCGTACCACCTCCGCCGCCGCTTCCGCGTCCCCGTCCGCGACCGCCCGCACCAGCGCCTCATGGGCCTCGTCGGCCGTGTTGGGGTCGTCGGTGCGCAGGCCGGTCAGGGTCAGGAGTTCGATCAAGCCCTGTCGCAGGACCGGGGTGAACTCCGTGAACAGATCGGCGAGTACGGGGTTGTGGGCGGCCGCCACCACCGTCGCGTGGAAGGCGATGTCGGCGTCGATGAACGCCTCGTCGTCCCGCTGCGAAGCCGCCCTGCGGCCCCGCAGCGCCAGTTCCATGGCCGCCACGTCCTCCGGTGTCCGGCGCCGCGCGGCGAGGCGGGCGGCGTGCACTTCCAGACCCATCCGCACCTCGTAGACATCCGTCACCGCGGCCCGCCGCAGCCGGGTCGGCCAGTCCGCCGTCGGCTCCGTGGCGAGGACGAACACCCCGGCGCCCTGCCGGGGTTGGACCAGCCCCGCCCCGGCCAGGGCGCGCAGGGCCTCACGGACCGTGGAGCGGCCCACTCCCAACTCCCTGGCCAGGGTGGTCTCGCCGGGCAACTTGCCGCCGACTTCCCAGTGGCCGGCGGCGATCTGGGCGCGCAGGCGTTCGGCGGCCTGTTCCACCAGGGGGCTGGGCCGGAGGGGGCCCAGGGGCGATGACGACGTACTCACTTCACGTTTCCCACTTGTCTGAGGACCTGAGGAGTGGCTAGCGTACTCCCATGATCTTCCGTGGTCTCCTTCTTCTCGGCTGCCGCGGCGGGGCCTGACGCGACCGGCACCCCGCCGCGGGCGCCGTGCTGCCGCCGGTCTCCTGCGACCGAGCCGAAGGAAACGCCGAAGCCATGACCAGCGTCTGGAATCCACAGCGCCCGAGTCCCATGCCGTACCACCGCTATCGCCCGTTCGACGAGCGGGTGAACGTCCCCGCACTCGACCGGAGTTGGCCCTCCGCCCGGATCGAGCGCGCCCCGCTCTGGGTCCCCGTCGACCTGCGCGACGGCAACCAGGCGCTGGCCGAACCGATGGACACCCCGCGCAAGCGCCGTCTGTACGACCTGCTCGTCGCGACCGGGTTCAAGGAGATCGAGGTGGGCTATCCGTCCGCCAGCCGCACCGACTTCGACTTCGTCCGGCATCTGGTGACCACCGACGCCGTACCGGACGACGTCACCCCCGTCGTCTTCACCCCGGCCAGGGCCGACCTCATCGACCGGACCTTCGCGTCGGTCGAGGGGCTGCCGAGGGCCGTCGTCCATCTGTACATCGCCACGTCGCCGGTGTGGCGCGAGCTCGTCCTCGGCCGTGACCGGGCGGACATCCGGCGGACCGTCCGGGAGGCGGCCGAGCGGATGGCCCGGCTCGGCCGGCACCCCGGTGTCCGGTTCCAGTTCTCCCCCGAGACCTTCAACCTCACCGAGCCGGACTTCGTGCTGGAGCTGTGCGACCTGCTGACCGGGCTGTGGGACGCGAGCCCGGACCGTCCGGTCACCCACAACCTCCCGGCGACGGTGGAGATCGCGACCCCGAACGTCTACGCCGACCAGATCGAGTACGTCCATCGCAACCTGTCCCGCCGTGACTCGGTCATCCTCTCCGTGCACCCCCACAACGACCGCGGCACCGGCGTCGCCTGTGCCGAACTGGCCGTCCTGGCAGGTGCGCAGCGCGTCGAGGGCTGTCTGTTCGGCAACGGCGAGCGCACCGGGAACGTCGACCTGGTGACCCTCGCCATGAACCTGTACGCCCAAGGCGTGGACCCCATGGTCGACTTCAGCGACATCGACCGCGTCAAGGAGACGGTCGAGCACTGCAACCGCCTGCCGGTGCACCCCCGCCACCCCTACGCCGGCGACCTCGTCCACACCGCGTTCTCCGGCACCCACCAGGACGCCGTCAGCAAGGGCTTCGCACATCGGGCCGCGCACCCGGACGAGCCCTGGAACGTCCCGTACCTGCCGATCGACCCGGCCGACATCGGCCGCTCCTACGAGGCGGTGATCCGGGTGAACTCCCAGTCGGGCAAGGGCGGCATGGCGTACCTGCTGAAGACCCACCACGGTGTCGACCTGCCGCCGCGCATGCGTCCGGACTTCTCCCGGGTCGTGCAGGAGGCCACGGACGACAGCGGGCGGGAGATGACGCCGAAGGAGCTGCACGACCTGTTCCGCTCGACGTACGTCGTCGCGGACGGCGAGGTGGCGCTGGAGACCTGGTCCACCCAACCGGACGGTTCCGGTGGACACCGCTTCGTCTGCACCCTGCGCACGGGCGACCGGGTCGGCGACTACGAGGGCACGGGCGCGGGCCCGGTGTCCGCCTTCGTGGACGCCCTCGCCGGCGCCGGGTTCACGGTCCGCGTCCTGGACTTCACCGAGGACGCCGGTGCCGCCTACGCCGAGGTCGAGGTGAACGGCCGCACCGCGTGGGGCGCCGGGGAGAGCGCGACGGCGGCGGTGCTGTCCGCGGTGAACCGGGGGCTGCGGTGACGGAGGTGCTGCGCGCGGAGGGTGTGGACGTCGTACGGGAGGGGCGGCCGATTCTCCAGGAGGTGAGTCTGACCGTCCGGGCCGGCGAGCACTGGGCGCTCCTCGGCGCCAACGGGGCGGGCAAGTCGACGCTGCTGAGCCTGCTGGGCGCGGTGGTCCATCCCACGCACGGGACGGTGGAGGTGCTCGGGCGCCGCCTGGGCCGGGTCGATCTGCGGGAGCTGCGGGCGTACGTGGGTCATGTCGATCCGCGCCATCCGCTCACACAGCCGTTGCGCACCCGGGACGTCGTCCTGACCGGGCTGACCAACTCCGTGGCCCCGCTGCCGCGTTGGCGTCCGACGCCCGCGCAGGAGGAACGGGCGGAGCGGCTCATCGACACGCTCGGTCTCGCGGAGCTCCGCGACGCCCGCTGGCCCACGCTCTCGCAGGGGCAGCGCGGGCGCACCCTGATCGCGCGGGCGCTGATGCCCGAACCGCGGCTGCTGCTCCTGGACGAACCGGCGACCGGCCTCGATCTGCCCGGACGGGAGCAGCTGATCGGGGCGCTGGACGAGCTGCGCCGGGAACATCCGACGCTGGCGACGGTCCTGGTCACCCACCATCTGGAAGAGCTCCCGGGCGGCACCACCCACGCCCTGCTCCTGCGCGAGGGAAGGGTCCTCGCCCGGGGTCCGGCCGCCGAGGTCCTCACCGGTGACCAGGTCGGCAAGTGCTTCGACCTGCCCCTGGTCCTGGACCGCCGGGACGGCCGCTGGAGCGTGCGCCGGGCATGACGAAGGGGGCGCCCCCAAAAGCCTCTTCCGGCTTCTCGGGCGCCCCCTTCCCGCTCGCGTCACTTGCTCAGGTACGCCCAGAACTCGTCGAAGGAGAGCACCTTGTCGCCGTTGAGGTCACGGGTCTTGATGATCACCTCGGCGACCGACTCGGTGACGTTCCAGTCGCCTTCCTGAGCGAGGGCGGTCTTGAACTCCGCGGCGGTGATGAAGCCGTCACCGTCCGTGTCGATCCGCTCGAAGTCCTTGCGTGCCTCGTCGATGTTCGCCACCGATCCGCCCCTTTTCGTCGTACCTTGCTTGGCTTGTTGCCGGGGGTCAGATTAACCGGCGGTCCGAGAGCGCAGCGCGGCGACCACCCACGCGAACTCCTCCTCGTACGCCGCCTGCGGTCCGAGCCCCGCCACCGCGGCCCACAGCCGGCGGTAGCGGGCCACCCGCACGTTGGAGCCCGCCTCCAGCCGGGTCAGCACCTCGGTCGGGTCCGCGTCGCCGAGCAGCCCCCGGAGCAGGTCGGCGGCCTCGGGCGCGTCCGGCGTGATCCCCCGCTCCAGCGCCTCCCCCGCGAGCTGCACCAGGCGGCTCATGAACCACAGCGAGGTGCCCGCGGGGACGTCCGGGCCGCGGTCGGCCGCGTTGAACTCGATCATCCTGCGCATCAGCGTCCGGAACTCGGGGTCCTGCATCATCTCGGCGAGCTCGACCCACGCGTCGACCTGCTCGGGCGTCGGGTCGTCCGGCAGATCCGCCGGGGCGAACCGCAGCCGCGTGCGGATGTCGGGGTCGGCGGTGTCGAGCCCGTCGAAGATCTCCGTCGTGAAGTCCTCCACGATCCGGGCCCGTTCGGCCGCCGACAGCCGTGCCAGCTTGTTCATCAGGGTCATCTCCTCTGCGGTCGAACCGCGTCGCGCCACGGTCGACAGCACCGCCCGGGTCACCTTCAGCGAACGGATCTGCGCGTCCAGCGCCGTCACATGCGCCGCCGCCACCTCCGCGACGGTCCGCTCCCCGTCCAGCACCTTCCGTACGTCGTCCAGGCCGAGGCCCAGCTCGCGCAGGGTGCGGACCAGTTCCAGGCGGGCGGCGCACGAGGTGTCGTAGAGCCGGTAGCCCCCGGCGGAGCGGGTCACCGGCACGAGTACGCCTTCGTCGGACCAGTAGCGGATGGTCCGGACCGTCAGGCCCGTCGCCCGGGCCAGCTCGCCGATGGTGAGAAGTCCGGTGCCGTCGTCGATCATGTGTGTGAGTCTGGGCCTTCCAGTGGGTGGAGACTCAAGGGCGGGTGCGGTGGAGACTCTTCGGGACATTCTCGACGCGGCGGCCCGCGGGGTCTTCCCGTCGGCGGACGGCCGTACGACGGTCGTGGCGCAGGCGTCACCTCGGGACGCGGGGGTGCTCGCCTTCACCGCGCACTCCGTCGTCTTCACCGACGAGGATCCGGACTGGGTGCACGAGACGCTGCGCGGGCTGGACTGCGATCCGCTCGCCGCGACCATGAACCCGCGGTTCCTGGCGGCCTTCCTGGAGCGGACCGGGCGTCGGGCCGAGACGATCGACACGATGCTGGTCGGCCCGCCCCTGCCCGGCGAACCGCCGCTCGCGTTGCGGGAGATCGAGGACGCCGGTCATCCGCGGATCGTCTACGCGCGCGGGCGCCGCGACGAGGTGCGGGCCTGGACGGCGGACGGCGGGGTGCTCGTCATGGGGCGCGGGATCGGTGGGCGCCTGGAGGTCTCGGTCGAGGTCGACGAGGGCGTACGGCACCGGGGGCTGGGGCGGCTGCTGGTGACGGCCGCCCGCCAGCTCGTCGCCGAGCCGCTGTGGGCGCAGGTCGCGCCGGGGAACGCCCGCAGCATGCGGGCGTTCCAGGCGGCCGGTTACCGGCCGGTGGGGGCGGAGGTGCTGCTGCTCAGTGCCACGCCTCGTAATGCGGGTTGCTCTGACAGCCGCTCATGATCTCGACCTTGGTGGTCTTGTTCACCGGGCAGACGCCGATGATGTACTTCCGGGCGATGCCGCCGGGGAAGGCCACCTCGACCTGGTCGGCCCATTTGTGGGTGTCGCCGATGGTCTTGTTGACGTCCACGCCGCCGGGGGCGTCGATGTAGTAGTTGTAGCCGGACTTCCACCACGTCTTGTACAGGTCGTGGTCGTAGGTCGTGGAGACGTACGGGGAAGGCTGGTTGACCAGCACGTACTTCTCGATGTCGTACTGGCCGTCGACGACGTCCTTCGGCTTGAAGCCCTCGGCGAAGACGATCTCCGGGCCGCGGCCGTCGCTGCGGTAGAGGGTGCCGCAGCTCTTGCGCCAGACCGGCTCGGGGGTGATGCGACCGACGTCGACGGTTCGGTCGGCGGCGGCCTTGATCGGGTCGTCGAACTGGACCTTGCAGTCAGGGGTCGTGGGGGCCTTCGAGGGAGCGGTGGCCGCCGTGGTGGCGAAGACGGCGGCGAGGGACAGGACGGCGGCAGCGGCACGCCGCCGCAGACGAGTGGTGATCATGGGAGCACCCTCCCGGTCCGGGCCGGTCGGGTTGCGGATCTTCACTCGTGCGGCGGCGTGTCAACTGACCGCGGATCAGCGGAAGATGCCGGTGTGGCCCAGTGAGTAGCGTCCGGGCTGCGGGTAGACGGCGAGCCCGTGCGGGCCGCTGCCGACCTTGATGCGGGCCAGCTGGGTGCCGGTGCGGGTGTCGATGGCGTACACCTCGGCGTCGTAACGCCCCGACAGCCACAGCACCTTGCCGTCGGCCGAGACACCGCCCATGTCGGGGCTGCCGCCGTCGGGCAGGCGCCACTTCTTCGTCACCTTGTCCTGCGCGAAGTCCCAGACGGAGATGGTTCCTTCTCCCCGGTTGGAGACGTACATCTCGCGCGAGTCGCGGCTGACGTAGAGGCCGTGGGTGCCCTTGCCGGTGGGGATCAGCTTCGGCTTGCCGAACGTGTCGCCGTCGAGGACCCACATGCCGTCGGCCATCATGTCGGCGACGTAGAACCGCTTGCCGTCGGGCGAGATCTTCACGTCCTGCGGCATGGCTCCGCGGAAGGGGAGCTTCTGCTGTCCGACGACCTTCATCTTCTCGGTGTCGACCTTGAGCAGCTCGCCGCTGAACTCGCAGGACACGATGAAGTACCGGCCGTCGAGGGAGAAGTCGGCGTGGTTGACGCCGTAGCAGGTGACCGGGACGGTCTTCCTGCGCTCCATGGTGTGCGGGTCGCGGAAGACGAGTTCGCGGTCGAGGGAGGCCATGACGACGGCGTACTTGCCGTTGGGCGTGAAGTAGAGGTTGTACGGGTCGTGCACCTCGACCGGCTTGCCCGCCTTCCCGGTGCTCGGGTCGATGGGCGTGAGGGTGTGGCCGCGGTTGTTGTTGACCCACAGGGTCTTCATGTCCCAGGAGGGGACGACGTGTTGGGGCTGGCGGCCGACATGGATCGTCTCGATGATCCTGTACGTCTTCGGGTCGATGACGGAGACCGTGTCGGACTCGGTGTTGGGGACGTACACCCGCGACGGGAAGTCCTTGACGACCGGGGAGAGCTTGTTGGGGCGGTCGGCGGCGTAGACGTCCCGCGGATCGAGGACCGGCGGCATGCCGGGCAGTCCGTGGACGGGCTTCTTCCTCGGCGGCGCGGGGACGGCCGCCCGGGTCGGAGCCGCCTGGGTCGGAGTGCGGTGGGGCGCGGCGTGGTCGCGGGTGTCGGTGCCACAGGCGGCGAGGGCGGCGAGGACGGCCCCCGTGGCCAGGGTCTGCTTCACAAGGCGGTGCATCAGCTGAACAGCTCCGTGGTGGTCACCGCGGCAAGGCCGCGGCGGTCGAGTGCTTCCAGTACGGCGGGGAGGGCGGCGACCGTGTCGGCGTACCCGAAGTGCAGGCTCACCACGGACCCGTTCCGGACCTCGCCGAGCACCTTGCGGGTGATCGCGGGGGCGCCGGGCGAGGTGAAGTCCAGGGCGTCGACGTCGTACGACAGGACGTGCGGGTAGCCGACGCGGCGGGCCAGCCGTTCGACGAGCGGCGAGGCCCGGGCGGCACGCGAGGGCCGGAACCAGCTGCCGATGGAGCCGGTGAGGCCGCGCAGCCGGTCGGCGCAGCCCTCGATCTCGGCGAGCGCGTCGGCCTCGGACATGTCGTTGACGCCGAGGTGGTGGAGAGTGTGGTTGCCGAGGTCATGGCCGCCGTCGAGGATGCGGCGGGCGAGCTCGGGGTGCGCGTCGAGCCAGCTGCCGACGGCGAGGACGGTGATACGGGCGCCGTGCGCCTCGGCTGCCAAGAGCAGTGCCCGGGCGGTGGCGGGGTCGCCGTTGCCGTGGAAGGTGAGGGCGACGCGGGGGCGGTCGCGGGGGCCGTGGGTGAGCTGGGCGGGAAGGCCGGGGAAGCGGCGGGGGCCGGGGGCGGGGGGTCCGGCCGAGGGGCCGGCGGACCGGGAGGGGGCCGGATGAGCGACGGCACCATGGGTGGCGCACCCGGCGGTGAACGCGAGTCCGGCGGTGGCGCGGAGCACTGTCCGACGATCGGTAGTGGTCACTTGCCCCATTTAAGGGCGGTTTGCCCCGGCTACCGATCAGCGACCCGCATCTCGAACCACGTCGTCTTCCCGCGCGGCAGCAGATCGACGCCCCAGCGGTCGGACAGCTTGTCCACCAGGAACAGCCCCCGCCCGCTGATGTCCATCTCCTGCACCGGCATCAGACACGGCAGCCCGCGCGAGGGGTCGCGCACCTCGACGCGGATCCAGCCCCGCCGCCGGCGCATCCGGAGCCCGAACACCCGCGCGCCCGTATGCCGGACCGCGTTGCCGACGAGTTCGGAGACGAGTAAAACGGCGTCCTCGGTCATCTTCGGGGTGAGCCCCCACTGACGGAGGACGACGACCTGGGTCAGCCGGCGGGCCGTGGCCGCGGACTCGGGGCGGGACGGAAGCGGAACCTCCGCCTCGGTGGGATCTCCGAACAACTCCAGCGCCTTCTGCGCGTGTTCGTCCTCGACCGTGGGCGACCAGCGCGCCGCGGTCGCACGGCCGTGTCCCCGCGGCTGTTCGATACCCTCCAGCCCCGCCATGCCCCCATCATGGCCGCACCGGGCGCCCTCCGGGGCCGTTCCTGCCGAATACGCCCCCCGGAATCCACCGTTCCGCTGTTTTCGATCGGCATATGCCAGCGGCAGTTCGGAGTGGTCGACGGCCTCACTGACCTGCGACGGAGGCTCGGTTGGTGGCAATCGACGGTCCCCCTCGACAAGGCAGACTTAAGGTTGCGTTAAGGCTCCCATAAACCGCCCCATCGAGGGACCCGGATGAGACATCCCGTCAATTGCAAGTGGTTCAGGGAAGTTTCACCACCGGCTTTTCCGCCCGGACGGTCAGAGGAACTTCGCTTTCCCCGGCCCCTCCTCGACGAAGCTGCGCATGCCGATCTCCCGGTCGGCGGTGGCGAACAGGCCCGCGAACCAGTTCCGTTCGACGGCGAGCCCGGTGTCGATGTCCGTCTCCAGACCCGTGTCGATCGACTCCTTCGCGGCCCGCAGCGCGATCGCCGGCCCCTGTGCCAGTTTCGCCGCCCACGCCCGCGCCTCGGTGTACACCTCGGCGGCCGGGACCACCCGGTCCACCAGACCCAGCCGCTCCGCCTCGTCGGCCTTGACCATCCGGCCGGTGAAGATGAGGTCCTTCGCCTTGGACGGGCCGATGAGCCGGGCCAGACGCTGGGTGCCGCCGGCGCCCGGGATCAGACCGAGCAGGATCTCGGGCTGGCCCAGCTTGGCGTTGTCGGCGGCGATCCGGAAGTCCGCGCACAGCGCCAGCTCGCAACCGCCGCCCAGCGCATAGCCGGTGACGGCCGCGACGACCGGCTTGGGGATGCGGGCCACGGCCGTGAAGGAGTCCTGGAGGGCGCGGGCGCGCAGGACCATCGCGGTGTGGTCCATGGCCTGCATCTCCTTGATGTCCGCGCCGGCCGCGAACACCTTCTCCCCGCCGTAGACCACCACGGCCCGCACGTCGTCACGACGCGTCGCCTCCTCGGCGAGGTCCTTGAGCCGGTCCTGGGTGGCGACGTCCAGCGCGTTCATGGGCGGACGGTCGAGAAGGATGGTGCCGACGCCTTCGGCGACTTCCAGAGTTACGGTCATGGGGGAAGGTTAACGGCCACTAACGACAACGGCCCCGGTGGAGTAGCTCACACCGGGGCCGCACGCCGAGCGTCGCAGGACTGTTTCTCGGACTACTTCTTCCACTCCGACCAGGACATGTTCCAGCCGTTGTAGCCGTTGTCCGGGGCGACCGTGGCGTCGTTGGAGTGCTTCACGACCACCACGTCGCCGATGATCGAGTGGTCGAAGAACCACGCGGCCGGGGCGGAGCGGTCGCCGCCGCCGCGGTTGTCGCGCAGGCCGACGCAGCCGTGGCTGGCGTTGTAGTTGCCGAAGGCGTCGCCGCCCCAGTAGTTGCCGTGGATGAAGGTGCCCGAGTTGGTCAGGCGCATGGCGTCGGGGACGTCCTTGATGTCGTACTCGCCGCCGTAGCCGACCGTCTCACCGTTCATCCGGGTCACCCGGAGGCGCTCGCTGATGACCATCTGGCCGTTCCAGGTGTCGTAGCCGGGCTTGCCGGTGGTGACCGGGAGGGTCTTGATGACCTTGCCGTCCTGCATGACCTTCATCGTGTGCTTCTTGGCGTCCACGACGGAGACCTGGTTGCGGCCGATGGTGAAGGAGACCGTCTTGGCCTGCTTGCCGTAGACCCCGTCACGGCCCTCGACGCCGTCGAGGTTGAGGTCGACGGTGACCTTGGTGCCCTCGGCCCAGTAGTCCTCGGGGCGGAAGTCGAGTCGGTCGTTGCCGAACCAGTGGCCCTCGACGTCGACGGCCGGCTCGGTCTTGATGCTGATGGCCTTCTCGACGTCGTCCGGGTTGGTGATGCCCCGGGTGAAGCGGATCGAGAAGGGCATCCCGACGCCGACTTTCGAGCCGTCCTCCGGCGTGAAGTTGCCGACGAAGGTGTTCTTCGGCGTCAGGGTGGTGAAGCTGGAGTCCTCGGCGGCCTCACGGCCCTCGGAGTCCTTGGCGACCGCGTGCACCGCGTAGGTGGTGGCACCGGCCAGGTGGGTGGACGGCGTCCAGGAGGCGCCGTCGGCGGATATCTCGCCGTCGACCTTGTCGCCCTTGGCCGTCTTGACCTCGACCGTCGTCAGCTTGCCCTTGGTGGCGCTCACCTTGAGGGCGCCACTGGTCTCCACCGACTTCGCGCCGTCCTTGGGCGCGATGGCGACGACGGCCGCCGACTGCTTGCTCTCCGCGGCACTCGCGTCCTCGCCCTTGCCGGTCCCGGCCTTGCCGTCCGACTCACCGCCGCCGCCCCCGCACGCGGTGACGGCGACCAGCATCACTCCGGACACCACGGCCATCCAGCCCTTGCGCCGCCGCACGCGTGCGTCAACCGACGCCCCCGATATCGGTCGCACGTTCAAAGTGTTTCTCCCCTCGCCGGGCCCGGTCCAGGCCCGCAACCCCCTGCGCGTCCCGCGCACTCGGCGCATATTAACCAGAAGATCCCGGCCGTCGGCGGGGTGCGACTGTCACCGTTCGGTCCCAACCGTGACCCCCTCCCCGCCCGTCAACCCGGCCCCCCACCTGGTTACTTCACCGCGCTGCCCGCCTTCCACTCCTTCCATCCCATATTCCACCCTCCGAGCCCGTTGTCAGGAGCGACCTTTTTGTCATCACTGTGGACGACCTCGACGACATCGCCGATGAGGCTGCGGTCGAAGAACCAGCCCGCGGGGGTGTCCGAACCGCCGCCCTTCACATCCCTCAGACCGACACAGCCGTGGCTGACGTTGACCTTGCCGGGGGCGTCCGGTGCCCAGTAGTTGCCGTGCAGGAAGGTGCCCGAGTCGGTGAGGCGCAGGGCATGCGGGACGTCGGGGATGTCGTACTCGCCGCCGAAGCCGACCGTGCGGCTGTTCATACGCGTCACTTCGAGCATCTCGGTGATGACCATCTTGCCGTTGTAGGTCGTCGTCCGGGGTGCCCCGGCCGTGATCGGCACCGTGGCCAGCAGTTCGTCGTCCCGCCTGACCTGCATGGTGTGCTTGGCGGCGTCGACCAGGGAGACCTGGTGGCGGCCGACGGTGAAGGAGAACGTCTTGTACTGGAGGCCGTAGACGCCGGGGGCGCCCTCGACGTCGCGGAGCCGGAGCGAGACCGTCACCCGGGTGCCGGGCTTCCAGTAGTGCTCGGGGCGGAAGTCGAGGCGGCCCTTGTCGAACCAGTGCGGGCGGATCTCCACGGGCGGCTCGGCGGTGACGTGGACGGCGCGTTCGACGGCCGCGCGGTTCTCGATGTCGCGGTTGAAGCCGAGGGAGACGATCATCCCGGTGCCGACCGTGGAGCGGTTCTCCGGGGTGACGTACCCGATGAAGCGCTCCTCCGGGACGTAGGTGGTGAACGTGGTGTGCCGGGCGGAACGGCGGCCGTGGCCGTCGAGGGCGACGGCGTCGACGGTGTACTTCGCGGCGAGGGCGAGCCGCCCGTCGTCGGGCTCCCACCTCAGCCCGTCCTCGGAGACGTGACCGGGCACCGGGGTGTCCTGCGCGTCCTGGGACTTCACCACCCGCACCGATTCGAGCCGCCCGCTGGGCACCCGCACCCGCAGCCGGCTGTCCTGTTCCACGCCCTTGCTGCCGTCGTCCGGGGTGACCTGGATGACGTCCTGCGGTGCGGGCGGTTTCCCGAACCCCCCGAGGTCGAGCCCGCCCGACTCCGAAGTGCAGCCGGCCAGCAGTCCTGCCCATGTCAGTACGGCGGCCAGAGCGGCCCCTGCGCGCCGAGCGCGCCTGTGTGCATGCCTCACGGAGGGCCCAACGATCGGCCCCGCCCTGGGGAAACGTGAGTGGAAGCGGCCCCGGGGAGGTGCGGGTGCGTTCCCGCGTCGTTCGGTGCGTGCTCTCGGCGTGCCGGGCGAAGGCTCTCGTAGCGGAGCTACTAGGGCCTTTGTCCGGTGCGGCGAGAGGGCGTGCCGGGCGGCGTGGGGGCGTGCCTGCATCTCCTCGGGGTCGCTTGCCCAAGCGCTGGGCAGAACAGTGGGGAGGACGACGCGACGGGGAGCCGCGGCCGGGACGCCGTGCGCTCGTTTTCGCGTCGTTCCGCGAGCCGTGGGAGGCCTGAGGTGTCCAGCGCAGCCGAGCAGGAGGCGGTGGCCGACGACGTACGGCCGGCCGTCGTGAACGGTGCGCGGCGCACGCCGTCGGCGCCGGCCGTGCCCGTGTGGCCCGGTGCGCCCGTGCCGTTGGGGGCCCGGTTCCGGGTGGGCCCGGACGGGGTCGCGGGCACCAACTTCGCGTTGTGGGCCGGCGGCGCGGAGGGCGTCGAGCTGTGCCTCTTCGACGAGCACGGCAAGGAGACCCGGGCCCCGCTGACCGAGCTGACGCACGAGATCTGGCACGGGTTCGTGCCGGGCGTCGGGCCCGGTCAGCGGTACGGCTATCGGGTGCACGGACGCTGGGACCCCTGGACCGGCGGGCGCTGGAACCCGGCGAAGCTGCTTCTCGACCCGTACGCCCGTGCCGTGGACGGCGACTTCAGCCTGCCGCCCGAGGTCTACGGGCATGTCCGCGACTGGCCCCAGCAGCAGGTCGCGGACACCGTGCGCGACGACCGGGACTCGGCCCCTCACGTCCCCAAGGGCGTGGTCGTCCACGACGACGCCCCCGACGACGAGTGGGCGGACGACCGCCGCCCGAAGACACCGTGGGCGGACTCGGTCATCTACGAGCTGCATGTACGGGGCTTCACGAAACTGCACCCCGGCATCCCCGAGGAACTGCGCGGTACCTACGCCGGGTTGGCGCATCCGGCGGCCATCGAGCACCTCACCAAGCTCGGTGTCACGGCCGTCGAGCTGCTGCCCGTCCACCAGTTCGCCCACGAGGACCATCTGCTGCGCCGTGGCCTGAAGAACTACTGGGGCTACAACTCCATCGGCTACTTCGCCCCGCACGCCGGCTACGCCGCTTCCGGCACCACCGGCCAGCAGGTCGGCGAGTTCCGCGACATGGTGCGCGCACTGCACGAGGCGGGCATCGAGGTCATCCTCGACGTGGTCTACAACCACACGGCGGAGGCGGGCGAGTTGGGCCCGACGCTGTCGCTGAAGGGCATCGACAACCGGGGCTACTACCGGCTCCAGTCGGACGCCCGCCGGTACGCCGACTACACCGGCTGCGGCAACACCCTCCACGTCGTGCAGCCGCACGTCCTGCGCCTCATCACCGACTCGCTGCGCTACTGGGTCACGGAGATGGGCGTCGACGGCTTCCGCTTCGACCTGGCGGCGGCGCTGGCGCGGTCGATGCACGACGTCGACATGCTGTCCCCGTTTCTCGCGGTGATCGCCCAGGACCCGGTGCTGCGCCGGGTGAAGCTGATCGCCGAGCCGTGGGACGTCGGGTCGGGCGGCTATCAGGTGGGCGCCTTTCCCCCGCTGTGGACGGAGTGGAACGACCGCTATCGCAACGCCGTACGGGACTTCTGGCGCGGCGCGCTGCCGGACGTACGGGATCTCGGCTACCGGCTGTCGGGGTCGAGCGATCTGTACGCGTGGGGCGGGCGGCGGCCGTACGCCTCGGTCAACTTCGTGACGGCGCACGACGGTTTCACGCTGCGCGACATGGTGTCCTACGAACGCAAGCACAACGAGGCCAACGGCGAGGGGAACCGGGACGGTTCGAACGACAACCGGTCGTGGAACTGCGGCGCGGAGGGCGAGACGGACGAGGAGCGGGTACGGGCGCTGCGGCGCCGCCAGTTGCGCAATCTGCTCACCACGCTGCTGTTGTCGACGGGCGTGCCGATGCTGGTCGCGGGCGATGAGCTGGGGCGCACCCAGCGGGGCAACAACAACGCGTACTGCCAGGACAACGAGATCAGCTGGCTGAACTGGGGGCTGCTGGAACAGCCGGGCTGGAAGGCGCTGTTCGAGCTGACGTCCCGGCTCATCGCGCTGCGCCACCGGCACCCGGTGCTGCGGCGGCGGGCCTTTTTCTCGGGGCGGGCGCACTCCGCGGACGGGCTGCGCGATCTGGCGTGGTTCACGGCACGGGGCGCCGAGATGACGGAGCGGGACTGGTACGCGCCGGCCGCCACGCTCGGCATGTATCTCTCCGGGCGGGACATCCCGGGCCGCGACGAGCGCGGCGATCCCGTCCTCGACGACAGTTTCCTGGCCGTGCTGCACGCCGGGGACCGTCCGGCGAGCTTCGTGCTGCCGGGGCCGCCGTGGGCGGAACGGTACGAGGTCGTCGTCGACACCTCGCGGGAGGAGCAGGGGTCGGCGCCGGGGGTGGTGCACCGCGCGGGGGCGGCGATCACGGTTCCGGCGCGGGCGGTTCTGCTGCTGCGCGTCGGGTAGGAGTCGGCGGTGACCAACGGGAACACGTACTTCCTGCGGAACAACGACCGGTCGCCACGCGGGCGACAGGACCGTGCCGTGGGGCGGCGGCTGATCGTCGTCGGGTGGGTGCTGCGAGTGAGCGGGGCCGTGTTCGGGCTGGGGAGCGTCTTCGTCGCCCAGGCCTCTGTCCGCCACCTTCTCGAAGGCACCTCGCACCGGGGCGGGTGGCTGACGGCCCTGCTCGTGTGCGTCCCCGTGTTCTTCCTCGGCTGGGGCGCGTTCGCCCTGGGGCGGGTCTGGGCGCAGAGCGGCAGACGGCACACCGCCCAGATCCTCGACCCGCTGCGGGCGGCCCACTCGACCGGGCACGTCCTGTATCTGCGCCCCTTCGACCTCGACCAGGTCATGTCCGCCATGCCCCTGGAACTCTCCGGCGGCGGGGCAGGCGCCGCCAACCTCTTCTTTCTCTCCGGGCGCACTCAGGAGGAGGACCTGGTCCGGCGGTTCGGGCGGCTCGGCCGGGTGGTCGCGATCGGCCGCCCCGGCGAGCAGCTGCCGGAGGCCGGCGCCGAGCGCATGTACGTGGCCGACCACGAGTGGCAGCGGGTGGTGAGCGGGCTCATCGCGCGGGCGCGGGTGGTCACGCTGTCGGTGGGCACGGGGCGGGGCACGGTGTGGGAGTTCGTGGAGTCCCTGCGCGTGCTGCCGCCCGAGCGGCTGGTGCTGCTGGTCTACTGCGACCGGACGGCCTACGACGCGTTCCGCGAGGTCGTGGCGGAGCGGTGCGCCCTGCCGGAGTACCCGCCCCCCGCCCGTCCGGAGCGGCCCCGGTGGGAGGTGCTGATGAACGGCGGCCGCAAACGGCTGCTCTGGGACTTCGCGCTGAAGGGCGTGATCGTCTTCGGTCCCGACTGGCAGCCGCGGTTCGTGCGCTTCGATCCGTCGACGCTGCGGGTGCCGAGCGTGTTCTCGGTGCGCAAGCTGCTGCGGCGTGAGCTCGACCCCGTGCTGGACCGGCTGGAGGCGCTCCCACCCGGCCGCTGAGGCCCGGCGTTGCGGGGCCGTTGCAGCCCTGTGAACTCCGTCTGTGATTCCTGGCCAGGGCACCGGTCCGGCGATCAGACTCGGCCGCATGCCGAAGATCTCCCGCCGTACGTTCGGTGGTCTCGTCGGTGGCGGTGCCGTGACCGCCGTCGCCGGTACGACCACCGCCGCCGAAGCCGCTCCCGCCGAGCGCCCGTTCACCGCACGTGTCGGCGGTGCGAGCCGGCGTCCCAACATCCTCGTCATCCTCGGTGACGACCTCGGCTGGGCCGACCTCTCCTCCTACGGCGCCCCCCACATCAAGACGCCGCACCTCGACCGCCTCGCCCGGCAGGGCGTGCGGTTCACGGACGCGTACTCGGGGTCGGCGACCTGCTCCCCGACGCGGTTCAGCCTCTACACCGGACGCTATCCGGGCCGTACGCCGGGTGGGCTGGCCGAGCCGATCGGCAACAGGACGCAGGGCCTCGACCCGAACCATCCCACGCTCGCCTCGCTGCTGAAGAAGGCCGGTTACGCCACCGCCCTGATCGGCAAGTGGCACTGCGGCTGGCTGCCCGACTACAGCCCCACCAAGTCGGGTTGGGACGAGTTCTTCGGCAACCACGGCGGCGTGCTGGAGTACTTCTCCAAGCTCGGCCAGCTCGGCGAGTACGACCTCTACGAGGGCGACGCCACCTACAAGGACCTGCGCTACTACACGGAGGTCCTGACCGAGCGGGCCGTCGAGTACGTGGGCCGCGAGCACGACAAGCCCTGGCTGCTGAACCTCAACTTCACCACCCCGCACTGGCCCTGGCTCGCGGAGGGCGACGAGGAGACCGGCGCCGAGATCGAGGCGAAGATCCGTGCCGCCAAGTCCCAGGCCGAGGTCGTGGCCGCGCTCAACCACTACGACGGCGGCTCGGTCGAGAAGTACGCGGAGATGGTGGAGTCCCTGGACGCGGCCGTCGGCGAGGTGCTCGCCGCGCTGCGCCGCTCCGGGCAGGAGGAGAACACGGTCGTGGTGTTCGCCAGCGACAACGGCGGCGAACGCTACTCCTACAACTGGCCGCTCAGCGGTGAGAAGTTCGTCCTCCTGGAGGGCGGTATCAGGGTCCCGACGATCGTCCGCTGGCCCGCCCGCATCGACGGCCACCAGGTCAGCCACGAGCCGAACTTCTCCCCCGACTGGACGGCGACCCTGCTGGAGTTCGGCGGCGCCCGCCCCGACCCGGCGTACCCCCTGGACGGCACGAGCCTCGCGGGCTATCTCCTGCGCGGCGAGGAGCTGCCGGAGCGCGACCTGTTCTGGCGGGTGCGGGCCAACCGGGCGCTCAGGCGCGGCGACTGGAAGTACTACCAGGACGCCGACAAGGCCGACCACCTCTACAATCTGGCCGCCGACGCCCGCGAGCAGGCCGATCTCGCCGCGGACAAGCCGGAGTTGCTGGCCGAGCTGAGGACGGCGTGGGAGAAGAAGGCCGCCACCTTGCTGCCGTATCCCGCCTAGGTGATCACTTGGGGTCGACTTCGGGGTGGGTGAACCGCACGGGCCTGCCCAGCGACCGGGCGTAGGCGATCTCGGCTCGGGTGCTGTCGCCGATGTGGTCGCCGACCACGAGCACCTCATCGGCGAGCCGGATCTTGGCTCGGTGCAGGTCGTCGAGTCGAGCCTTCAGCGCCTCGGCCTCGACAGGATCGGACCAGAGTGCGTGCGGCGACTTCAGGTCGCAGCCCGGCTTGACGACGATCCTTCCGGCTGTGGTCTCCCGCAGATCGGCCTCGGCCATCTCGGCCATGAAACGGGTCGAGCCGCAGATCACGACGATACGCGGGAGGCTCAGCCGCTTCTTCGCGGCGGCGAGTTCCTCCTCGCCGCCGGTCCGATGAGAAGAGGTCATCAGCCCAGAATCCCCCGCCGGTACGCCGTCGCGACCGCCGCCGCGCGGTCGTTGACGCCCAACTTGGCGTACAGGTGCGTGAGATGGGTCTTCACGGTGGCCTCGCTGATGAAGAGTTCACGGGCGATCTCGCGGTTGGACGTGCCTTTGGCGACGAGGGTCAGCACCTCGCGTTCGCGCGCGGAGAGCGGCTCGTTGCCGGGGGTGCGGACGGCGGAGACCAGCCGGGTGGCGACCGCCGGGGAGAGGACGGTGCGGCCCTCGGCGGCGGCCCGCACGGCGGTGAACAGCTCGTCGCGCGGGGCGTCCTTGAGCAGATAGCCCGTCGCACCCGCCTCGATGGCGGGCAGGGTGTCGGAGTCGGTGTCGTACGTCGTCAGGACGAGCACCTTCGCGCGGGCGCCGCGGCGGGTCAGCTCGCGGATGGCGTCGACTCCCCCGCCGCCCGGCATGCGCAGGTCCATCAGGATGACGTCCGGGTCGAGGACGGCGGAGCGCTCCAGCGCCTCCACCCCGTTGGACGCCTCGCCGAGGACACGGAAGCCGGGGGCGTTCTCGAACATGCCGCGCAGACCGTCCCGTACGACGGGATGGTCGTCGACGATGAGCAGCGAGATGTCAGCGGTCATGGCGGACCAACGGTACGCGAGCCGACAGGGCCGTGCCCTGGCCGGGCTCCGACTCCACGGTGAGGGAACCGGCGATGCGTTCGGCGCGGGCGCGCATGCCGTCCAGGCCGAAGCCGCCGGTGCGGGTGCGTTCGGGGACGGTGGCGGGGTCGAAGCCCCGGCCGTCGTCGCGGATGTCGAGGATGACCTCGTCGCCGAGGTAGGAGAGGGTGACGCCGACCCGGCCGGCCTGGGCGTGCCGGGCGGCGTTGGACAGTGCCTCCTGGACGATCCTCAGCAGCGTCGCCGAGACCTCGTCGTGGAGTTGCTCGGCGGTGCCGGTGACGGTGAACTCGGCGCGTACGCCCGTCCGTTCACCCCATTCGGCGACCGTCTTCTTCAGGGCCTCGGCGAGTCCCGCGTTCTCCAGCGCCACCGGGGCGAGGTTGTGCACGGAGCGGCGGGCCTCGCCCAGGCTGTGCCGGGCCAGGTCGGAGGCGCGGGCCAGATGGGTGCGGGCGAGGTCCAGGTCGGGGGCGTTCGCGACGACCTGGAGCTGGGCGATGATGCCGGTCAGGCCCTGCGCGATGGTGTCGTGGATCTCGGCGGCGAGCCGTCGGCGCTCGTCGGCGACGCCCGCTTCCCTTGCCTGGACCAGGAGTTGGGAGTGCAGGGAGGCGTTTTCGTCGAGCGCCTGGCGCAACGCCTCGATGGTGGCCGCGCGCTCCCGGGAACGCTGTTCCTCCTGGAAGGTGAGGTGGGCGACGGCCATCAGCAGCGCGTTGTTGGCGACCAGCAGTCCGCCGAACACCGCGACCTGGGCCCAGCTGCGGAACGGCAGCCCACCGGACTGTGAGCCCGCCACCACGATCGAGGTGGCGAACAGCCCGAGCCGCTGCCGCCGTACGCCCGGGATGACCTCGTCGGCGTCGAAGTAGCCGGTGACCGCGTAGAACGCGAAGAACGGGTTGATCCAGGTGAGGACGAAGGCGATGGCCCAGCGCAGGACGTAGTAGACGACCCCGCGCCGGGACGGGACCCGGCGGCCCCGGCGGGGTCCGTGCCACAGCTGGAGCACCAGGGCGGCGATCACCAGGGCCCCGGCCGCGTACCACTCGGCGGGCCCCATCATCAGGTCGCCGGTGACGGCCGAGAGGAAGCTGCCGATGGCGAGCAGCCCGTAGGCGCCCCAGGTGTGGAACTGGTTCCAGCGCCGCTCGATCTGCTCGTCCGCCGCGGTCATGCCCCCAGTCTGCACGGTGGACCGCCTACTCCCAGCGGAACCAGCGCGCGGCGCCGGCCGTCAGCAGAACCGTCCAGGCGACCAGGACGCCCAGGTGGGTCCAGCCGATCCAGTGGCCCGCCGCCGCCCGGTTCAGCGCCTCGGCCGCCGCCCCGAAGGGCGTGCAGCCGACGATCCGGGCGAGGACGTCCGGCATGGTCTGCACCGGCGCCCACAGTCCCGCGCAGAACATCGCCGGGAAGAACACGGCGGAGCCGATGGCACCGGCGATCTTCGTGGTCCGGGACAGCGCGCAGACCACCGCGCCGAGCGCGAGGGCGACGAGGACGGCCAGGACCAGGGCGAGGAGATAGCCGAGAGGCTGCTCGGGCAGGCGTACGTCGAAGGCGAGCCGGCCGACGGCGAGGGCCAGCAGCGCGGAGCCGAGGGCGGCCCCGGCGAACACCGCCATCTGGGCGGTGAGCAGGGCGGACGGGCGGACCGGAGTGGTCGACATCCGGCGCAGGATGCCGCGTTCGCGGTAGCCGGTGAGGGTCTGCGGCATCGCCTGGAGGCCGCTCACGATCAGCCCGAGCAGGACGGCCACGGGGACGTAGACGTCGATGGTCCGCAGCCCGCCGAGGTCGGCCTCCGCGTGCCGGAAGGAGGGGACCGAGCCCAGGATCACCAGCAGCAGGGTCGGGAAGAGCAGGATCCAGAAGAGGGCGCCGGGCTCGCGGCGGAAGAGGCGGATCTCGGTGCGCAGGACGGCGGTGTTCATGCCGCGGCCTCTTTCGTCAGGTCGAGGAACGCGTCGTCGAGGGTGGCGTCGGTGACGCGAAGCTGATGGGCGGTGACGTGGAGCCGGGCGAGGAGGGTCAGTACCGCGCTGACGGTCTCGTCGGTGCCGGACAAGGTGACGCGGCCGTCGTGGTGGGCGAGGGAGGCCAGCCCCGGGAGGGTGTTCAGCTCACGGTCGCCCAGCGGCGCGGACGGGGTGAAGCTGATGACCGTGGCGCCCGCCGAGCGCCGGATGAGACCGGCCGGGGTGTCCAGGGCGGCGATCCGCCCCTTGTCGATCACCGCGATCCGGTCGCACAGCCGCTGCGCCTCCTCCATGAAGTGGGTGACGAGCAGGACGGTGACGCCGCCGGCCCGGACGTCCTCGATGAGTTCCCAGGTGTCGCGCCGGGCGCGGGGATCGAGGCCGGTGGTGAGTTCGTCGAGGACGACGATCCGAGGGTCGCCGATGAGCGCGAGCGCGATGAACAGGCGCTGCTTCTGCCCGCCGGACAGCTTGGCGAACCGGGTGGTGAGCCGGTCGGTGAGACCGAGGCGTTCGGCGAGGGGCCGCCAGTCGGCGGGGCGAACGTGGAAGGAGGCGTACAGCTCCAGGGCCTCGCGGACGGTGAGCTTGGCCTGGAGCTCGCTCTGCTGGAGCTGGGCGCCCAGGACACGGGCGACCTGCTCGTGGTCGGCGACCGGGTCGAGGCCGGTGACCCGGACGCGGCCCGCGTCGGGGACCCGCAGGCCCTCGACGCACTCGACGGTGGTGGTCTTGCCGGCTCCGTTGGGGCCGAGGACGCCGAAGATCTCGCCCTCCTCGACGGCGAAGGAGACACCGTCGACGACGGTTCGGCCGTCGTAGGACTTGCGCAGCTCGCTGACTTCGATGACGGACATGACCTCAGCGTCGCGGCGAGCAGGGGTCGCGCACATCGGCCGTCGCGCTCGAACGGGCATCAACCGATCGGTCGATGCCGCGCTACGACCCCTTCGAACGCGCAGGTCGTAGGACCAGCGCCCGACCCCGGTCGGGCCAAAACTCGGTAGGCGTTGTCAGTGCCGATCCGTAGGCTCGCTGCTGATGCCCACGACACGTGCAACCACCAGGAAACGCTCCGCCGTCAGGACTCTGCTGCGTCTTTGGCCGTACGTCAGACCGGTGCGGGCGCGGCTGTTCACCGCCGCGTTCGTGGCGGTCCTCGCCTCCTGTACCGGCCTGGTGATCCCGCTCGTCCTCAAGTGGATGGTGGACGGCCCGGTCGCCGACCAGGACCCGGCGGGCGTGTGGCTCGGCGCGCTGTTCCTGCTGCTGCTGGGCTTCGGGGAGGCGCTGCTGTTCGGGCTGCGGCGGTGGCTGGTGGCCCGGCCGCTGTCGCATGTCGAGGCGGAGATGAGAGCCGACCTCTACCGGCATCTGCAACGGCTGCCGGTGGCCTTCCACGACCGCTGGGCGTCCGGCCAGCTGCTGTCGCGGGGCACGACCGACCTGATGCTGCTGCGTATGTTCCTCGCGTTCCCGTTGACGTTCCTGCTGGTCAACAGCGTGACGATCCTCGCCGGCGTGATCATCATGCTGATCCAGGACTGGACGCTCGGGCTGGTGATCCTGGGGCCCGCGATCCCGGTGATCGTCTCCTGTCTGCTCTTCGAGCAGCGCTACTCCTCCGTGGCCCGGCAGGCCCAGGACCAGGTCGGCGATCTGACGACCGTCGTCGAGGAAAGCGTCCTCGGCATCCGCATCATCAAGGGGTTCGGCCGCCATCGCAGCCAGGCGCGGGCGTTCTGGGAACTGTCCCGGACGCTGCGCGGGACGGAGTTGCGCAAGGCCCGGCTGCTCGCCGCGATCCTGGCCGTCATCGTGACACTGCCGGAGGTGGCGATCGGGGCGGCGCTGGTGCTGGGGTCGGTGCAGGTGGCGGACGGGGAGCTGTCGGCGGGGACGCTGGTGGCGTTCCTGTCGACCGCGCTGGCGCTGCGGTGGCCGATCGACTCCATCGGCTTCCTGCTGGCGATGAGCCAGGACGCGGCGAGTGCGACGGAGCGGTACTTCGAGGTGATGGACGAGGCGCCGGAGGACACCGTCGTCTCCAGTGCCCGGGCCATGAGCGCCAAGAGCACCGGGCTGCGGTTCCACAACGTCCGCTTCCGCTACCCCGACGCCGCCCCGGACTCCGCGCCCACCCTCGACCTCGTCGACCTCCACATCCGCCCCGGTGAGTCGATGGCCCTGGTCGGCGCGACCGGCAGCGGCAAGACCACGCTCACCGCCCTCGTCCCCCGCCTGCACGAGGTGACGGAGGGCCGCATCACCCTCGACGGCGAGGACATCACCGCCATGTCCCGCGAAGAGCTGCGCTCCCTGGTCGCCATGGCCTTCGAGGAGCCCACCCTCTTCTCGGCCGGCGTCGGCGAGAACGTCCTGATGGGCGCCGCCGACCACGAACTGGACCGTGCCCTGTCCATCGCGCAGGCCGACTTCGCGCACACCCTCCCCCAGGGCACCGACACACAGATCGGCGAGCAGGGCCTGAGCCTCTCCGGCGGCCAGCGCCAGCGTCTCGCGCTGGCCCGCGCGGTCGTCGGCAGGCCCAGGTTCCTCGTCCTGGACGACCCGCTGTCCGCGCTGGACGTGCACACGGAGGCCGCGGTCGAGGCCGCCCTGCGCGACGTGCTCGCGGACACCACCGCCCTGATCGTCGCCCACCGCCCGTCGACCGTGCTGCTCGCCGACCGGGTGGCGCTGCTGTCGAAGGGCCGTATCACCGCCGTCGGCACCCACCACGAACTGCTGCGGACGAACGCCGAGTACGCCCATCTCATGTCGGGCTCCGAGGACCGCCCCGGGTCCGGCTCCGAGGCCCCTCTCCTGCCCGCGACGGAGGACGCCCGATGACCGCGCCGACGACGGCCGCGCCCGCCCCCGCCGACGACGAGGAACCGGACGTCCGCAGGAGCGCGGGCGGCGGCGACCCCTTCGACCGTGATGTCCTGCCCACCCCGCCCCGCGCGACCTCCCTCCTCCTGCGCTCCCTGCTCGCGCCGATGCGGGCCCGGGTCGTCGGCACGACCCTTCTGCTGCTGCTCCAGCAGGCGGCGGTGCAGGCGGGCCCGCTGCTGGTGGCGTACGCGATCGACCGTGCCGTACCGGCGTTCCGGGAGGACCGGCACGGGCCGCTGATCGCGGTGGGCGTGGCCTATCTGCTGTGCTCGGTGGCGTCCGGCGGGCTTCAGTACGCGTTCATCCGCGCCTCGGCCCGGATCAACCAGGACGTCCTCCTCGATCTGCGCGGCCGGATCTTCCGCCATGCCCAGGCGCTCAGCGTCGACTTCCACGAGCGCTACACCTCGGGCCGGCTGATCTCCCGCTCCACCACGGACGTCGAGTCGCTGCGCGAGCTCCTCAGCGAGGGCCTCCAGGAACTGATCACGGTCATCCTGTCCTTCGTCTACATCTCCACGCTGCTGCTCTGGCTCGACCTGGGCCTCGGCGCGGTCGCGGTGGCCTCGTTCGTGCCGCTCTACCTCCTGGTACGGCTGTACCGGCAGCGCGCGGGCCGGGTGTACACGCTGCGCTCCACGGCCATCGCGGCCGTGATCGTGAAGTTCGTCGAGACGATGAACGGCATCCGCCCGGTGCGGGCGTTCCGGCGCGAGGCCGCCAACGACGCCGACTTCGCCGTACTGAACAAGCGTCACGAACGCACCAACGGCGACGCGCTGCTGGAGATGGCCCGCTATGTCGTCGGGTCCCGGCTGGTCGCCAACACGGCGGTCGCGCTGATCGTGCTGTGGGGCGCCTACCGGGTGGCGGACGGCTCACTGGAGCTGGGTGTGCTGGCGGCGGCGGTGCTCTATCTGCGCCGGCTGTACGACCCGATCGACCGCCTCGGCATGTTCCTCAACTCCTATCAGTCGGCCGCGGCCTCGCTGGAGAAGATCGCGGGCCTGCTGGCCCAGACCCCGTCGGTCCCCGAGCCGGCCGCACCCCGCGAACTCCCGCCCCTGGAGTCCGAGCATCCCGGCCGGGAGGTCGTCTTCGACGACGTCCGCTTCGCCTACCGCACCGGCGGCGAGGTCCTGCCCACCTTCGACCTCACCCTCCCGGCCGGGCAGACGGTGGCGGTCGTCGGCTCCACGGGCGCCGGCAAGTCGACCCTCGCCAAGCTCCTCGCCCGCTTCTACGACCCCACCGAGGGCCGGGTCCTGCTCGACGGCGTCGACCTGCGGGACCTGTCCGTGCCCGAACTGCGGCGCGGGGTCGTCATGGTGACGCAGGAAGCGTTTCTCTTCTCCGGCACGGTCGCCGACAACATCGCCCTCGGCCGCCCCGACGCCTCCCGCGAGGAGATCGAGCGGGCCGCGAAAGCGATCGGCGCCCACGAGTTCATCAGCGCCCTGCCCGACGGCTACGACACGGACGTACGCAAGCGCGGCGGCCGGATCTCGGCGGGCCAGCGTCAACTGGTCGCCTTCGCACGGGCGTTGCTGGCCGACCCGGCGGTCCTGATCCTCGACGAGGCGACCAGCTCCCTGGACATCCCCGGCGAACGGGCGGTGCAGCGCGCCATGTCGACGGTGCTGTACGGCCGAACCGCGGTGGTCATCGCGCACCGGCTGTCCACGGTGGAGATCGCCGACCGGGTCCTGGTGATGGAGCACGGCCGCATCGTCGAGGACGGCTCTCCGGCCGAACTCATCGCGGGCACCGGCCGGTTCGCGGATCTGCACCGGGCGTGGCGGGACAGCCTGGCGTGACACGGCTCTGGGCAGGGGGGACATGATCGACGCATACGAGGATCCCGGCACACCCGACCGCCGGGGCGGCTGGCATTACCTGTGGTGGCTGGTCCGCTGCCAGCCGGGCCGCTCCGCTCTCGGGGCGCTGATCGCCAGCACCTGGATGGTGCTGCTGGCGGCGACGCCGTATCTGATGGCGAAGGCGATCGACGAGGGCCTGGAGCCGGGCGACCTCGGCCGGCTCACCGTCTGGTCGGCCGCGCTGTTCCTGGTGGGCGCCTTCAACGCGTGGCTGAGCATCATGCGGCACCGCACGATGACCCGGGTCCGGATGGACGCCAACTTCCGTACGGTGAAGGTGGTCGTGGGCCACGCGGTCCGGCTGGGCGCCGCGCTCTCCCGCCGGGCGGGGGCCGGGGAGGTCGTCACGATCGGGGTGGGCGACGTACAGACGATCGCCTCCGCCCTGACCGTGGTCGGCCCTGGTGTCGGCGCGGTGATCGCCTATCTCGTGGTCGCGGGCCTGCTGGTCTCGGTCTCGCCGGTCATCGCCGTGGTCGTCCTGCTCGGCATGCCGCTGATCGTCGGCGTGGTCGGGCCGCTCCTCACCCGCCTCCAGGGCACCGAGACCGAGTACCGCGAACGCCAGGGCGTCCTCACCGCCCGCATCGCCGACCTCGCGGGCGGCCTGCGCGTCCTCAACGGCCTCGGCGGCAAGGGCCTGTTCGCCGACGCCTTCCGGCGCGACTCCGGACGGCTGCGCGAACAGGGCTACCGGGTCGGTGCGGTGACCAGCTGGGTCCAGGCCCTCGGCGTCGGCCTGCCGACGCTCTTCCTCGCGGTCGTGACCTGGCTGGCGGCCCGCCTGGCCGCCCAAGGACACATCAGCATCGGCGAGTTGGTGTCCGTGTACGGCTATGTCGCCGTCCTGGTGGGCCCGGTGGCGTTCTGGGTCGAGTGCGGCTACATGCTGAGCCGGGGTGTGGTGGCGGCACGCAGGGTCGTACGTTTCCTGAACCTGGAACCGATGGAGGACAGAGGAACGAGGGACGCCCCGGCGGAACCGTCGACGCTGCACGACCCGGAGTCGGGGGTACGGATCCTGCCGGGCCGCCTGACGGCCTTGGCGGGAGCCCGTCCTGCGGACGCGGCGGAGGTGATCGACCGCCTCGGGCGCTACGCCCCGTCGAGGGCGACGTGGGCCGAAGTACCGCTGGACGAGATCGCCTTGGCGCAGATCAGACAGCGCATCCTGGTGGCGGACCACGAGGCGGATGTGTTCGCGGGACGCCTGCACGAGGTAATCGGCGGTGTGTACAGGGCTTTCAGGGGCGCGGGGAACTGCGCGACAAGCCACGACGGCGCCGCACCCGCCAAACCGCAACCCGAGGCACCCGCTACCGCGCACCTCACCCAAGCCCTCCACACAGCCGCGGCGGAGGACATCGTCCAGTCCCTCCCCGACGGCCTCGACTCCCCCATCGACGCGAACGCCCGCAACCTCTCCGGCGGCCAACGCCAACGCATCCGCCTGGCACGAGCCCTGGCCGCCGACCCCGAGGTACTCCTCGCCGTAGAACCCACCTCAGCCCTGGACGCCCACACAGAGGCCCGCGTGGCCGCCCGCCTCAAAGCGGCCCGCACCGGCCGCACCACCGTCGTCACCACCACCTCCCCCCTCGTCCTGGCCCACGCGGACACCGTCATCCACCTGGTCGACGGCAAGGTCGCGGCCACCGGCACCCACCACGACCTCCTCGACACCGACCCCGCGTACAAGGCCCTCGTCGCGAGGGACACCGACACTGAGGAGGCCGTACGGTGACGACTTCCGGCCACCTCCCCGTAGCCGACCCCAAAGACGTCCGGCAAGCGGCGCGACGTCTGATCCGCGCCGACCGCACCGCGTTCGCCGCCACCCTCGCCCTCAACACCGCCGCGGCCGTCGCCGGGCTCGGCGGCCCCTGGCTGCTGGGCCGCATCATCGACGAGGTGCGGGCGAAGGCCGGCGTGGGCGCGGTGGACCGCCTCGCCCTCGCCCTCCTCCTGTGCGCCGTGGCGGAGCTGCTGCTCGCCCGCTGGGCCCGCTTCGTCGGTCACCGCTTCGGCGAACGCACCCTCGCCCGGGTGCGCGAGGAGTTCGTGGACCGCACGCTGGCCCTGCCCGCGTCGACGGTCGAGAGGGCGGGTACCGGTGACCTCACGGCACGCGGCACCGCCGATGTCTCCACCGTCGGCACCACCCTCCGCGACGCCGGCCCCGACCTCCTCATCAACACGGTCCGTTTCCTGATCGCGCTCGTCGCGGTGTTCGTGCTCGCCCCGCTGCTCGGTGTGGTCGGCCTGTTCTGCCTGGCGCCGATCTGGCTCGCGCTGCGCTGGTATCTGCGCCGCGCCCGGGACGGCTATCTGGCCGAGGGCGCGGCCACGTCGGAGGTCGCCGAGATCGTCGCGTCGACCGCGTCGGGAGCGCGCACGGTGGAGGCGCTGCGGCTGGAGGAGGAGCGGATCGCGGCGAGCCGGGACGCGCTCGCGACCGCGCGCCGCACCCGCCTGCACACCCTCTACCTGCGCAGTGTCTTCTTCCCTTCCGTCGAGGTGTCCTACGTCCTGCCGATCGCCGGGGTCCTGATCGTCGGCGGTGTGCTGCACACGCACGGGTCGATGAGCCTGGGGGCCGTGGTGGCGGCGGCCCTGTATCTGCAGCAGCTCACCGGCCCGCTGGACCAGATCCTGGTCCGGGTCGAGCAACTCCAGAGCAGCGGCGCCTCGTTCGCCCGGGTGGAGGGACTGGCCCGAGCCCCTCAAGCCCTCCACGGAGACTCCCCGACCCCCGCCGACGACCGGATCGACGTCACCGGCGTGCGCTACTCCTACGGCCGGGGCGGCGAGGTGCTGCACGGGGTGGATCTGACGGTGCGACCCGGGGAACGGCTGGCGATCGTCGGCCCGTCCGGTGCCGGGAAGACCACGCTGAGCCGGCTGCTGGCGGGCGTCGACGCGCCCACCGAGGGCACGGTGACCGTCGGTGGCGTTCCGGTCGGCGCGCTCGGTCCCGAACAGCTGCGCCGCCAGGTCGTGCTGGTCACCCAGGAGCACCATGTGTTCCTGGGCACGGTCCGGGACAATCTCCGGATCGCCGAACCCGGCGCCGGTGACGAGGAGTTGTGGGCGGCGCTGGCCGCCGTCGGCGCCGACACCTGGGTGCGTGAGCTGTCCGACGGTCTCGACACCCCGCTCGGGGAGGGCGGTTGCCGTACGGACGGGTCGCAGGCGCAGCAACTCGCCCTGGCCCGCGTGGTGCTGGCCGACCCGCACACGCTGATCCTCGACGAGGCGACGGCGTTGCTGGACCCGACGACGGCCCGGCACACCGAGCGCGCCCTGGCCGCCGTACTGGAGGGCCGTACCGTCATCGCGATCGCGCACCGGCTGCACACCGCGCACGACGCGGACCGGGTGGCGGTGATGGCGGACGGCCTGCTGACCGAACTCGGTTCGCACGAGGAGCTGGTGGCGGCGGACGGGGCGTACGCGGCGCTGTGGCACTCGTGGCACGGGGACCGCACCCTGCCCCGGGAGTGACGAGAACTCCGTATAACGAACATGAACTCCCGGACAACGAACGATTTCCGGCCAACTTCCTGACGCGGTCCTGACAGAAACCGCGATCCCCTGCCACTCTTCCCACGGCAACTTCACAGCAACCCCACAGCTCCATCCGTGTGAAGTGCCCGCCGCGCTTTCGCGCGTACTGCCCTGTTCTGCGTACTGCCCTTGTTGTGCCCGGTCGGCGCACCAGCCGGCCGGTCTCCCCGGCCGCGCGACCCGCGGCCCGCAGAAGGAGTCAGTGTTGAGAGAGAGTTCCTCCCACAGACGCACCTCCCACACCGCACCGCGCACCACCCTGCACCGCCGTGCCGCCGCCGTCGCGCTCGTCGGTGTGTCCGCCCTGATCGCCGCGGCCGTCCAGTCGGGCGCCGCGTCCGCAGCCCCGGAGAAGGCACCGTCGGCCGCGGGCAAGGTCATACCGGGCGCCGAGTCGGTCAAGCTGACGCCCGCCCAGCGCGCCGAGCTGCTGCGCACGGCCAACGCCGGCAAGGCGGACACCGCCAGGGAACTCGGCCTGGGCGCCCAGGAGAAGCTGGTCGTCCGTGACGTCGTCAAGGACGGCAACGGCACGGTCCACACGCGTTACGAGCGCACCTACGGCGGGCTGCCCGTGCTCGGCGGCGACCTGGTCGTCACCAGCACCAAGGCCGACGCCACCGCGTCCGTCACCAAGGCGACGAAGCAGACCATCAAGGTCGCCTCCGTGAAGCCGCAGCTGTCGACCGCCAAGGCGGAGAAGCAGGCGCTGAGCGCGGCCAAGGCGGAGAAGGCCAAGAGCCCCGCCGTCAGCCACGCACCGCGCAAGGTGATCTGGGCGGCCGACGGCAAGCCGACGCTCGCCTACGAGACGGTCGTGGGCGGCTTCCAGCACGACGGCACCCCGCAGGAGCTGCACGTCATCACCGACGCGGCGACCGGCGCGAAGCTGTACGAGTGGGAGGCCATCGAGACCGGCACCGGCAACACGGTGTACTCGGGCACGGTCAACCTGACGACGACGCAGTCGGGTTCGACGTACAACCTCACCGACGGCGCCCGCGGCGGCCACAAGACGTACAACCTCAACCGCGGCACCTCCGGCACCGGCACGCTGTTCTCCGGCTCCGACGACGTCTGGGGCAACGGCAGCGCGTCGAACGCGGAGTCGGCGGCGGCGGACGCGCACTACGGTGCCGCGCTGACGTGGGACTACTACAAGAACATCCACGGGCGCAGCGGTATCCGCGGTGACGGGGTGGCGGCCTACAGCCGGGTCCACTACGGCAACCAGTACGTCAACGCGTTCTGGGACGACAGCTGCTTCTGCATGACCTACGGCGACGGCTCGGGCAACACCAACCCGCTCGTGTCGATCGACGTGGCCGGCCACGAGATGACGCACGGCGTCACCTCCAACACCGCGGGACTCAACTACAGCGGTGAGTCCGGCGGTCTGAACGAGGCCACCTCGGATATCTTCGGCACGGCCGTCGAGTTCTACGCGGCGAACGCCAGCGACGTCGGTGACTACCTCATCGGCGAGGAGATCAACATCAACGGCGACGGCACGCCGTTGCGTTACATGGACAAGCCGAGCAAGGACGGCGCGTCGAAGGACAGTTGGTACTCCGGTATCGGCTCGGTCGACGTCCACTACTCCTCGGGCCCGGCCAACCACTTCTTCTACCTCCTGTCCGAGGGCAGCGGCGCCAAGGTCATCAACGGCGTCAGCTACAACTCGCCGACCTCGGACGGCCTCCCGGTCACCGGCATCGGCCGCGACAAGGCGGAGAAGATCTGGTTCCGCGCGCTGACCACGAAGTTCACCTCCACCACCAACTACGCGGCGGCCCGCACGGGCACCCTCGCGGCGGCCGGTGAGCTGTACGGCACCACGAGCACCGAGTACAAGGCGGTGCAGGACGCGTGGGCGGCCGTGGCGGTCGGTTCGCGCTCCGGTGGCGGTGGCGGCGGCGGTACGTCCTTCGAGAACACCGCCGACGTATCGATTCCGGACAACGGGGCCGCGGTGACCTCGTCGATCACGGTCTCCGGGCGGACGGGCAACGCGCCCTCCAACCTCCAGGTCGCGGTCGACATCGTGCACACCTACATCGGTGACCTCCAGGTCCAGCTGGTCGCCCCCGACGGCTCGGCGTACACCCTCAAGGCGTACGGCACCGGTGGCAGCGCGGACAACATCAACACCACGTACACCGTGAACGCTTCCTCCGAGGTAGCCAACGGGACATGGAAGTTGAGGGTCCAGGACAACGCGGCCATCGACACCGGCTACATCAACAGCTGGAAGATCACCTTCCCGTAGGCCGTCACCTTCTGAGGCCTCCTGGACAGGGCGCCGCCCCGGTGGTTCGACTCCCCGGGGCGGCGCCCTCTTTTTGCCAGCCGCTTACCGACGGCTTGTTGGGCCTTTGCCGAGGTCAAGTCGCTTTACATTGCGGCAATATTCACCCGACAGTCGACTTTCAGCCAACATCACTTCAGGGTCCTGACATGTACGCGCCCTGATGCCAGGCTTCCTCACACCCGCCGCACAACTTCACGACTACCCCGGCCCGCTACCCCAACGTCAGGCCGGGCTCCCCCACGAAGGAGCTTGTGTGACCCCCGTCTACGCGCGTCACAAGCGCACCACTCTGGCCATCGCCACCGCCGTTGCCGCCGGAGCCCTCCTCACCACCGGTCTGGCCACCGGTACCGCCGCCGCCCAGACCCCGGCGGAGACGAGCGGCAAGGCCACCCTCGCCGCCGCGCCCCTCCAGCTGTCCCCGGCCGCGCGCACCACGCTCATCAAGCAGCAGCAGGCCGGCGCCGCCGACACCGCCGCGGAGATAGGTCTCGGCGCCAAGGAGAAGCTGGTCGTCAAGGACGTCGTCAAGGACACCGACGGCACGGTCCACACCCGCTACGAGCGCACCTACGCGGGCCTCCCGGTCCTCGGCGGCGACCTGGTCGTCCACGCGTCCAAGTCCGGTGCGACCAAGGGCGTCTCCAAGGCGACGACCAGAACCATCAAGGTCGCCTCCCTGACCCCGAAGCTCACCGTCGCCAAGGCGGAGAAGCAGGCGCTGACCGCCGCCAAGGCCGCGGGCTCGGAGAAGACCGCCGCCGACGGCGCGCGCAAGGTCATCTGGGCCGGCTCGGGCACCCCCGTCCTCGCCTACGAGACCGTCGTCGGCGGCTTCCAGGACGACGGCACCCCGAACCAGCTGCACGTCATCACCGACGCCGCCACCGGCAAGAAGCTCTTCGAGTACCAGGGCATCGAGAACGCCACCGGCACCGGCAAGAGCCTCTACTCGGGCACGGTCAGCCTGACGACCACTCTGTCGGGCTCGACGTACCAGCTGACCGACGGCTCGCGCGGCGGCCACAAGACGTACAACAAGGCCCACGGCACGAGCTCCTCCGCGGGCACGCTGTTCACGGACGCCGACAACACGTGGGGCACCGGCGCGGCCTCCAGCTCCACCACCGACCAGACCGCGGCCGTCGACGCCGCCTACGGCGCGGCGGAGACCTGGGACTTCTACAAGTCCACCTTCGGCCGCAGCGGCATCAAGAACAACGGTGTCGCCGCCTACTCGCGCGTGCACTACGGCAACCAGTACGTCAACGCGTTCTGGGACGACAGCTGCTTCTGCATGACGTACGGCGACGGCGAGGGCAACGTCAGCCCGCTGACCTCGCTCGACGTGGCCGGCCACGAGATGAGCCACGGCGTCACCTCGAACACGGCGGGCCTGAACTACTCCGGCGAGTCCGGTGGCCTCAACGAGGCGACCTCGGACATCTTCGGCACGGGTGTCGAGTTCTACGCGGCCAACTCCAACGACGTCGGTGACTACCTCATCGGCGAGGAGATCGACATCAACGGCGACGGCACCCCGCTGCGCTACATGGACCAGCCCAGCAAGGACGGCGGCTCCGCCAACTACTGGTCCTCGTCGGTCGGCAACCTGGACGTGCACTACTCGTCCGGTGTCGCGAACCACTTCTTCTACCTCCTCTCGGAGGGCAGCGGTTCGAAGACCATCAACGGCGTCAGCTACAACTCGCCGACGTACAACGGCTCCACGGTCACCGGCATCGGCCGCGCCAAGGCGCTTCAGATCTGGTACAAGGCGCTGACGACGTACTTCACGTCGACGACCAACTACAAGTCGGCGCGCACGGGCACCCTGTCCGCGGCGGCCGCCCTGTACGGCTCCGGCAGCACCGAGTACAACGCGGTCGCGGCGGCCTGGACGGCCGTGAACGTGAGCTAGTCCGAGAGGGACTGGCGGGCGGCACCCGGGAGGAAGGCGTTCCGGGGTGCCGCCCTACCCTTGTCTCCCATGCCGCCGATTGAGCCCCCGAACCCCTTCACCTACGCCGACGTGGGCGCGACCCGCCGCCCCGGCTTCTGCCCCCCGGACTTCCACCCCCTCCACGTCCGCACCCGTATAGGCGAGGGCCACGACGTCTTCGACCGCGCCTCGGAAGCGGTCCTGACCTGGGAGATGCACCGCGCGATGGGCGTGGGCATCGACGCGGCGGCGGACCGGGCGGCACCGGACGTGGATGTCACGGTCACCCTGGCCGGGGTCATCAAGGCCCCCTGCCGGGTGGTGTGGACGGTCGAGGAACCGCGACGCGCGGGGTGGGCGTACGGGACGCTTTCCGGCCACCCGGAGTGCGGCGAGGAGTCCTTCGTCGTGGACCGCACCGGGGACGGCACGGTGTGGCTGACGGTGTCCGCGTTCAGCCGGGGCGCCAAGTGGTACGCGAAGGCGGGCGGACCGGCGACCCGGGGGTTGCAGCACGCCTACGCGCGCCGCTGCGGAGTGGTCCTGCGCCGGTTGTCCGGCGGGGAGGAGGACTGAGCCGGGCCCAGTCCTCCGGCCGTCATCGCAGCAACACCCCCGCGGCCTCCACCGCCTCCTCGGAAGGCACCGCCATCAGCCCCAGCTCCGCCCCGGAGGCGAGCAGCCGGTGCGCCGGCAGAATGCGGACGGTGTAACCGAAGGGCCCCGTGCGGTCGAGCGACAGCGGCCCCTCGTACACCCACCGCCCCTCCGGATCAGGCCCGCCGACCGGCTTCAGGGGCACGGTCAGCGCGTCCGTGATGCGGTCCTCCTCGTCGACCCGGCCCGAGAGGGCCTGGACGTCCACGTCCTCGGGGCCGAGTTCTCCCAGGCCGACCCGGACTCGCAGCCCCAGGGTCGTCCCCAGCTCCGCCGTCGTGGTCGTCACGGACGTCTCCACATGGTCGACGGTCACGCCCTGCCACGCCGAGCGGACCCGTGCCTTCCAGCCCGCCAGCTCCCGCGCCGCCACGGGATCCATCGCGCGGTGCGCGTGCGCGGCCGGGGTGTAGAGGCGCTCCACGTACTCACGGACCATGCGTCCGGCCAGCACCTTGGGGCCGAGCAGGGTCAGCGTCTGGCGCACCATCTCGATCCAGCGGTCGGGCAGCCCGCCCTGGCCGCGCTCGTAGAAACGCGGGGTGACCCGCTGTTCCAGCAGGTCGTACAGGGCCGCGGCCTCGATGTCGTCCCGGTGGTCCGGGTCCGTGCCCGTCCCGTCCGCCGTCGGGATCGCCCAGCCGAAGTCCGGCTGGAACCATTCGTCCCACCAGCCGTCCAGCACCGACAGGTTGAGGCAGCCGTTCAGCGCCGCCTTCATGCCGGACGTGCCACAGGCCTCCAGCGGGCGCAGCGGGTTGTTCAGCCAGATGTCGCAGCCCGGGTAGAGCTTCTGCGCCATCGCCATGCCGTAGTCCGGCAGGAAGACGAGGCGATGGCGGACCCGCGGGTCGTCCGCGAACCGCACCAGCTCCTGCACCAGCCGCTTCCCGCCGTCGTCCGCCGGGTGCGCCTTGCCCGCCACCACGATCTGGATCGGTCGCTCGGGGTGCAGAAGCAGGTCCATCAGCCGGTCGCGGTCGCGCAGCATGAGGGTCAGGCGTTTGTACGAGGGGACCCTGCGCGCGAACCCGATCGTCAGGACGTCCGGGTCCAGCACCCCGTCGATCCACCCCAACTCAGCGCTGCCCGCGCCGCGTTGCCGCCAGGACGCGTGCAGCCGCCGCCGCACCTCCACCACCAGTTGCTCGCGCAGGTTGCGCCGCAGCTCCCAGATGTCCTGGTCCGGGATCTCGCCCACCGCGTCCCAGCGGTCCGAGGCGCCGACGGTCAGCGCGTCCTCGGTGCGCTGGGCGCCGATCTGCCGGGCACCGAGACGGAAGACCTCCGGGGCGACCCAGGTCGGAGCGTGCACCCCGTTCGTCACGGACGTGATCGGAACCTCGTCCGCGTCGAAGCCCGGCCACAGGCCGGAGAACATCTCGCGGCTCACCTGACCGTGCAGCAGCGAGACCCCGTTCGCCCGCTGCCCGAGGCGCAGGCCCATCACCGCCATGTTGAAGAGGTTCGGCTCGCCTCCGGGATAGGTCTCCATGCCCAGGCGCAGGACGTGTTCCACGTCGATGCCGGGGAGTTCGGCGTCGGGGCCGAAGTGGTGGGCGACCAGTTCGCGGTCGAAGCGGTCGATGCCGGCGGGGACGGGGGTGTGGGTGGTGAAGACCGTTCCGGCCCGGACCGACTCCAGTGCCGCGTCGAAGTCCAGCCCTTCGGCGGCACACAGTTCGGCGATCCGCTCCAGGCCCAGGAAGCCCGCGTGGCCCTCGTTGGTGTGGAAGACCTCCGGCTGGGCGTGGCCGGTCAGACGGCAGTACGTCCGCACCGCCCGCACCCCGCCGATCCCCAGGAGCATCTCCTGCAACAGCCGGTGTTCGCTGCCGCCGCCGTACAAGCGGTCGGTCACTCCCCGCTCGCCGAGGTCGTTCTCCTCGACGTCCGAGTCGAGCATCAGCAGCGGCACCCTGCCCACCTGTGCCAGCCAGACGCGGGCGTGCAGCTGCTTGCCGCCGGGCAGCGCCAGGGACACCTGCGCGGGGGTGCCGTCCTCCTCCCGCAGCAGCGCCACCGGCAGCTCGTTGGGGTCGAGGACGGGGTAGTGCTCCTGCTGCCAGCCGTCCCGGGACAGGGACTGGCGGAAGTAGCCGTGGCGGTAGAGCAGGCCCACCCCGATCAGCGGTACGCCGAGGTCGCTGGCGGCCTTCAGATGGTCGCCGGCCAGGATGCCCAGGCCGCCGGAGTACTGCGGGAGCGCGGCCGTGATGCCGAACTCGGGTGAAAAGTAGGCGACGGCGGCGGGGAGTTCGCCGGGCTGGACCTGGTACCAGCGCTCGCCGGAGACATAGTCGTGGAGATCGTCGGTGACCGCCGTCAGCCGGCGCAGGAAGCGGCGGTCCTCCGCCAGCTCCGCGAGCCGCCGGGGCGGCACGCTGCCCAGCAGCCGTACCGGGTCGCCGCCGGAGGCGGCCCACTGCTCGGGGTCGACCGACTGGAAGAGGTCGCGGGTCTCCGCGTGCCAGGACCAGCGCAGATTGCGTGCCAGGTCGCTCAGCGGGCGGAGGGGTTCGGGGAGTACGGGTCGGACGGTGAAACGACGGATAGCCTTCATTGCCACTGCCACCTCGTCAGGCGTCTCGTCAGGCGTGCGGAAGCGGACGCACCGCGTTGTGCGTCCCGTCGTCGACACCGACGGTATCGGTGAGGGGCCTCCGTAACCACGGTGCCGCGGAGGCGGACAGAACGGAATCTGACCGGAATCGGGCCGGAAATCGCCGCAACCTTCACGCACCCCCCGTAGCCGATATGGCCGATTCCGCCCCGGTAGGCGTCCTTGTGGTGACTTCACACCCCACGAGAGGCTGCAAGTGGCGTACCGGTCACCCGCCGGTGACTCCTGGCGCACCACGACCGCCGTACGCCGAGTCGAGGAGGGGAACTCACACCATGGCACGGACGCGAACCCGACGTCTGCGCCGGGCGGGGGTCTTGACCGCGGTGACCTGTGCCGCCGCGTTTTCGGCCAGCACCCTGCCCGCGCACGCCGCACCCCAGGGGCGGATACTCGGCGCCGGAGCCCCCGGCTCCGTCGGCGGAAGTTACCTGGTGACACTCAAGGGGGATACGCAGGCTCCGTCATCGGCGGGACAGAGCATCGCCGAGAAGTACGGGGCGAGAATCAGCCACACCTACGGCACGGTCCTCAACGGCTACGCGATCAGGGCCGACGAGAGACAGGCGAGGCTCCTCGCGGCGGACTCCCGGGTCGCCTCGGTCGTCCAGGACACCCGGGTGACCCTCGACCGCACCCAGCCGAACCCGCCGTCCTGGGGCATCGACCGCGTCGACCAACGGGATCTGCCGCTGGACAAGAGCTACACCTGGCCGAATTCCGCGGGCTCCGGCGTCACGGTGTACATCATCGACACCGGCATCCGCATCTCGCACAAGGACTTCGGCGGACGGGCCGGTTACGGCTGGGACTTCGTCGGCGACGACAAGTACGCCGGTGACGGCAACGGCCACGGCACGCATGTCGCCGGTACCGTCCGGGCACCAAGTACGGCATCGCCAAGCAGGCCAAGGTCGTCGCCGTCCGCGTCCTCGACAACGCCGGATCCGGTACGACGGCCCAGGTCATCGCCGGCATCGACTGGGTCACCGAACACGCCAGGAAGCCCGCCGTCGCCAACCTCAGCCTCGGCGGCAACCACAACGCCCAACTCGACGCCGCCGTACGCAACTCGATCAAGTCCGGCGTCACCTACGCGGTCGCGGCGGGCAACGACGGGCTGCCGGCCGGCCTCTACTCCCCCGCGGACGTGAAGGAGGCGATCACGGTCGGCGCGACCGACTCCACGGACACCCGGGCGAGCTTCTCCAACTACGGCTCCGCCCTTGACCTGTTCGCCCCGGGCGTCGCGATCACGTCATCTTCCCACAGGGGCGACAGCGCCAAGGCGACCTACTCGGGTACGTCGATGGCGACCCCGCACGCCGCGGGCGCCGCCGCGCTCTATCTGGCCGGCCACCCGAAGGCCACGCCCGCTCAGGTGTCGAAGGCGCTGGTCACGCTGGCGGCGTCCGGCGAGATCTCCGGACGCGGGCCGGGTTCACCGGACAGACTCCTACAGGTTCCGGGCCCGTAGCACTCGTGCGCGAGGCTGCGGGCACGCTCTGCGAACACCGGCCCCGTTCGTTTCGGACGGGGCCGGTCTTGTGTGTAGACATACGCGTGAGTAGTTAACAAAGTGCCGGATTGCCCACCCGAATAGGGTGGGAAGGCTCCTCCGGTACACCCCCAGCCACATCACGGGACCACACGGCACCACTCGGGATCACCACGCAGGACCCACCTCCCCACAGCCATCCGCCCACCCCCAGTTGACGCGGACAGGAGCGGTCATGCCCGCCACGCACCACTCGTCAGCACCCCCGACGTCCAGCACCCGGCCCGCCGTCACCGGGCCACCGTCCCCACCGGAGCCACCCTCCACGGACGGCACCCCTGACATCGGCCGGGCCTCCGGCGCCTCCGGCATCGGACGGATACCCGTCCTGGACGTCCGCCCGGTCGTCCAGCAAGGACGCCGGCCCGCCAAGGCGGTCACCGGCGAGACCTTCCAGGTCACCGCGACCGTGTTCCGTGAGGGCCATGACGCGGTCGCCGCCAACGTCGTCCTCACCGATCCCGAGGGCCGCCCCGGCCCCTGGACGCCGATGCGTGAACTCGCCCCCGGCACCGACCGCTGGGGCGCGGAGGTCACCCCCGGGACCGTGGGCCACTGGACCTTCCACGTGGAGGCGTGGGGCGATCCGATCAGCACCTGGCGCCACCACGCCGGCATCAAGATCCCCGCCGGCATGGACACCGAGCTGGTCCTGGAGGAGGGCGCGCGCCTGTACGAGCGGGCCGCCGAAGGCGCTCCCAAGGGACAGCGCAAGATCCTCCGGGCCGCCGTGAACGCCCTCAGGGACGAATCACGCCCGGCCACGGCCCGGTTGGCGGCGGCGTTGACGCCGGAGGTGGACGCGGTGCTGGCCGCGCACCCGCTGCGGGAGTTCGTCACCGCCTCCGAGCCACTGCCCCTGCTGGTGGAGCGGGAACGGGCCCTGTACGGCTCCTGGTACGAGTTCTTCCCCCGCTCCGAGGGCACCCCCGAACGCCCCCACGGCACCTTCCGCACCGCCGCCCGCAGGCTCCCCGCGATCGCCGCCATGGGCTTCGACGTCGTCTACCTCCCCCCGATCCACCCCATCGGCACGACCTTCCGCAAAGGCCCGGACAACACCCTGTCGGCCGGCCCCCAGGACGTCGGCGTGCCCTGGGCGATCGGGTCCCCGGAGGGCGGACACGACGCCGTCCACCCGGACCTGGGCACCCTCGAGGACTTCGACCACTTCGTGAGCGAAGCCCGCAGGCACGATCTCGAAATCGCCCTCGACTTCGCGTTGCAGTGTTCCCCGGACCACCCCTGGGTCCACAAACACCCCGAGTGGTTCCACCACCGCCCCGACGGCACCATCGCCTACGCCGAGAACCCGCCCAAGAAGTACCAGGACATCTACCCCATCGCCTTCGACGCCGACCTCGACGGCCTGGTCGCCGAGACCCTGCGCATCCTGCGGCACTGGATGGACCACGGCGTACGGATCTTCCGCGTCGACAACCCGCACACCAAACCGGTCCTCTTCTGGCAGAGGGTGATCGCGGACATCAACACCACCGACCCCGACGTCATCTTCCTCGCCGAGGCCTTCACCCGGCCCGCCATGATGCACACCCTGGGGCAGATCGGCTTCCAGCAGTCCTACACGTACTTCACCTGGCGCAACACCAAAGAGGAACTCACCGAGTACCTCACCGAACTCTCCGGCGAGGCCGCCGCCTCCATGCGGCCCAACTTCTTCGCCAACACCCCCGACATCCTGCACGCCTACCTCCAGCACGGCGGACGCCCCGCCTTCGAGGTCCGCGCCGTCCTGGCCGCCACCCTCTCCCCCACCTGGGGCATCTACAGCGGCTACGAACTCTGCGAGAACACCCCCCTCAGGGACGGCAGCGAGGAATACCTCCACTCCGAGAAATACCAACTCCGCCCCCGCGACTGGGAATCGGAGAAGGACAACATCACCCCCCTGATCACCCGCCTCAACAAGATCAGGCGGGCGAGCCCCGCCCTCCGGCAACTGCGCGATCTCCACTTCCATCACGCGGACAAGGAAGAGGTGATCGTCTACTCGAAGCAGAGCGGTTCGAACACGGTTCTGGTGGTGGCCAACCTCGACCCCCACCACACCCAGGAGGCCACGGTCTCGTTGGACATGCCGCAACTCGGCCTGGAATGGCACGAGTCGGTGCCGGTGCGCGACGAGCTCACCGGCGAGACCTATCACTGGGGCAGGGCGAACTACGTGCGTCTCGAACCGGGTACTCGTCCCGCGCACATCCTGACCGTCCTGCGACCGTCCACCCCGCAGATCGGAGGGTCACCCACAACATGATCGTCAACGAGCCCGTCCCGGACACCTTCGAGGACACCCCGGCCAAGGACCGGGACCCCGACTGGTTCAAGCGCGCCGTCTTCTACGAGGTGCTCGTCCGCTCCTTCCAGGACAGCAACGGCGACGGCGTCGGCGACCTCAAGGGCCTCACCGCCAAACTCGATTACCTGCAATGGCTGGGCGTCGACTGCCTGTGGCTGCCGCCCTTCTTCAAGTCGCCGTTGCGCGACGGTGGTTACGACGTCTCCGACTACACCGCCGTCCTGCCCGAGTTCGGTGACCTCGCCGACTTCGTCGAGTTCGTCGACGCCGCCCACCAGCGCGGCATGCGCGTCATCATCGACTTCGTCATGAACCACACCAGCGACCAGCATCCGTGGTTCCAGGAGTCGAGGAAGGACCCCGACGGCCCCTACGGCGACTACTACGTCTGGGCCGACGACGACAAGCAGTTCCAGGACGCGCGGATCATCTTCGTCGACACCGAGGCGTCCAACTGGACCTTCGACCCGGTCCGCAAGCAGTACTACTGGCACCGCTTCTTCTCCCACCAGCCGGACCTCAACTACGAGAACCCGGCGGTCCAGGAGGAGATGGTCTCCGCCCTGCGTTTCTGGCTGGACCTGGGCATCGACGGCTTCCGGCTCGACGCGGTGCCGTACCTGTACCAGCAGGAGGGCACCAACTGCGAAAACCTTCCGGCAACCCATGAGTTCCTCAAGCGGGTCCGCAAGGAGATCGACGCGCACTACCCGGACACGGTGCTGCTGGCGGAGGCGAACCAGTGGCCCGAGGACGTCGTCGACTACTTCGGCGACTACCAGTCCGGCGGCGACGAATGCCACATGGCCTTCCACTTCCCCGTCATGCCCCGCATCTTCATGGCGGTACGCAGGGAGTCCCGCTACCCGGTCTCGGAGATCCTCGCCAAGACCCCGGCCATCCCCTCCAGTTGCCAGTGGGGCATCTTCCTGCGCAACCACGACGAGCTGACGCTGGAGATGGTCACCGACGAGGAACGCGACTACATGTGGGCCGAATACGCGAAAGACCCGCGTATGCGCGCCAACATCGGCATCAGGCGAAGGCTCGCCCCGCTCCTCGACAACGACCGCAACCAGATCGAGCTCTTCACCGCGCTCCTGCTGTCCCTGCCCGGCTCGCCGATCCTCTACTACGGCGACGAGATCGGCATGGGCGACAACATCTGGCTCGGCGACCGCGACGCCGTCCGCACTCCGATGCAGTGGACCCCGGACCGTAACGCAGGCTTTTCCTCCTGTGACCCCGGGCGGCTCTATCTGCCGACCATCATGGATCCGGTCCACGGCTACCAGGTCACCAACGTCGAGGCGTCGATGGCGTCGCCCTCCTCGCTGCTGCACTGGACCCGCCGCATGATCGAGATCCGCAAGCAGAACCCGGCGTTCGGCCTCGGCTCCTACACCGAGCTCCAATCGTCGAACCCGGCGGTGCTCGCCTTCCTGCGGGAGTACGAGGACGACCTGGTCCTGTGCGTGCACAACTTCTCCCGCTTCGCACAGCCCACGGAGCTGGACCTGAGCACCTTCAACGGACGGCACCCGGTGGAGCTGTTCGGCGGGGTGCGGTTCCCGGCCATCGGTGAGCTGCCCTACTTGCTGACGCTGGCAGGGCACGGTTTCTACTGGTTCCGGCTCCGCAAGGACGCCGCCTGAGAGACCCGGCGGGGCGGCGGATTCCCGGTTTCTCCCGCCCCGCCCTGGGCACGCATCAGTAACACCCCGACCACCCGGGGAAAGGACGCGACGCCATGTCGGAAGCCGTCATCCGTACTGCCACGACACATCCGGGCCTGCTTGCGTCACTTGATCCGCTGCTGCGGGAATGGCTGCCGCGGCAGCGCTGGTTCGCCGGCAAGGGCCGTCCGATCACTGGTTTCACGCTGGTCGCGGCGACCGAACTGCTGCCCGCCGACCGCAAGCTGGGCCTGTACCACCTGCTCGTCCAGGCCCATCAGCCGGCCGCGCCCTGGGACTGCTACCAGCTCCTCATAGGCGTGCGCGAGGCGCTGCCACCCCATCTCGCGCCCGCGCTGATCGGCCATGTGGAAGAGGGCCCCCTCGCCGGACGTACGGTGTACGAGGCCCTGTACGACCCCCGGCCCGCCGAGGTGCTCCTGGAGGCGCTGCGCTCCCGGACCCGCATCGGCGGGCTCCGTTGTGAACGGGACCCCGGCCAGGAGATCCGGTCGGGTCTGGTGCCCCGCGTGATGACCGCCGAGCAGTCGAACACGTCGGTCGTCTACGGAGATACGTTCATCCTCAAGCTGCTCCGCCGGGTCGTGCCGGGCGTCAACCCCGACCTGGAGCTGCCGCTGGCGCTGGCCCGCGAGGGCTGCCCCCGGGTACCGGCACCGACGGCGTGGATGAGCGCCGAACTGGACGGGGAGTCGTACGTCCTCGGCGTGCTGCAACCTTTCGTCAAGGGCGCGGCGGACGGCTGGGAGCTGGCGCTGCGCGAGCTGGCCAAGGGTGAGGACTTCAGCGCGGAGGCGCGGGCGCTGGGGCGGGCCACCGCCGAGGTGCACACCGCGCTCGCCGGCGCCCTGCCCTCGGTGACGCTCGGCGCCGCGCAACTGCGCCTCCTGGTCGACGGCATGATCGAGCGTCTCGACGCGGCCGTCCAGGCGGTGCCCGCGCTCACGTCGTACGGCCCGGGGCTGCACTCGGCGTTCAGCGCGCTGGCCGACCTGGCCGCGGAGGGCCGTACCTGGACCGCGCAGCGCGTCCACGGCGATCTGCATCTCGGCCAGTGTCTGCGCTCGCCCGACGGACAGTGGTCGCTGATCGACTTCGAGGGCGAGCCGTCCAAGCCGCTGGCCGAGCGGCGGATGCCGCAACCGCCCGCCCGGGACGTGGCCGGCATGCTCCGCTCCTTCGACTACGCGGCGCTCTCCGCCGACCCGCCGGCGCCGGGCTGGGCCCACGCCTGCCGGGCCGCGTACTGCTCCGGATACGCCGAGGTCAGCGGCGCGGACCCGCGGACCGACCCGGTCCTGCTGCGCGCGTACGAGACGGACAAGGCGATCTACGAGGTCGTCTACGAGGCCAGGCACCGCCCGGACTGGCTGCCGGTGCCGCTGGCGGCGATCGAGCGGTACGCCACATCCGACCTGTTCTGACTTCACGCTCGCCGAGGAGGCTCCCCCGTGACTCCGCCCACGCCCAGCGGATCGGACCCGAAGAAGAAAGCGACAGCGAAGAAGGCGGCCGCGAAGAAGGCAACAGCCAAGGAGGCAATGGCCAAGAAAGCCACGGCCAAGAAGGCGACGGCCGGCAAAGCCACTGCCAAGAAGGCGACAGCCAAGAAGGCAGCGGCTGAGAAACCCACCGCGAAAGCGAAGAAGACCGTCGCCCCGAGGCCCGCCCCCCTGCCGGAGGCCCCTGTCTCCCCCGCCGTCGGCGCGCACGACCGCGACCGTCTCCTCTCCGCCACCCACCACGACCCGCACTCCGTCCTCGGCGCCCACCCGGTACCCGGCGGCACGGCCTTCCGCGCCTTCAGGCCGTACGCCCTCTCCGTCACCGTCCTCGCCGACAACCTGCGCGCCGAGCTGCACGACGACGGGGACGGGTTCTTCAGCGGTCTCCTCCCGCTCGGGGAGGCTCCGGCGTACCGGCTGCTGGTGACGTACGAGGGATCGGTACAGGAGATCGAGGACGCGTACGGCTTCCTGCCCGCCCTCGGCGAACTGGACCTGCATCTGATCGGCGAGGGGCGGCACGAGGAACTGTGGCGGGCACTGGGCGCCGAGCCCATGACCCACCAGGGCGTGACCGGCACCCGCTTCACGGTGTGGGCGCCGAACGCCCGCGGCGTCAGCCTGGCCGGCACCTTCAACTTCTGGGACGGCACGGGCCATCCGATGCGCTCACTGGGCGGCTCCGGCGTCTGGGAGCTGTTCGTGCCCGGCATCGGCGAGGGCGAGCTGTACAAGTTCGCGATCACGCGTCCGGACGGTTCGCGGACCCTGCGGGCCGACCCACTGGCCCGCCGCACCCAGGTCCCGCCCGAGACGTCGTCCATCGTGCACGCCTCGCACCATGTGTGGCAGGACGCGGCCTGGCTGGAGTCCCGGGCGGCCGTCCCGGCGCACGAGGCGCCGTTGTCGGTGTACGAGGTCCATCTCGCCTCCTGGCGACCCGGTCTGACCTATCGTCAGCTCGCCGAGCAGCTCCCGGCGTACGTCAAGGACCTCGGCTTCACCCACGTCGAGCTGATGCCGGTCGCCGAGCATCCCTTCGGCGGTTCCTGGGGCTACCAGGTCACCGGGTTCTACGCCCCGACCGCCCGCCTCGGCACCCCCGACGACTTCAGGTTCCTCGTCGACGCCCTGCACCAGGCCGGGATCGGTGTGCTGATGGACTGGGTCCCGGCCCACTTCCCGCGCGACGACTGGGCGTTGGCCGAGTTCGACGGCCGGCCGCTGTACGAGCACGCGGACCCGCTCCGTGCCGCCCACCCCGACTGGGGCACCCTGGAGTTCGACTTCGGTCGCCGTGAGGTGCGCAACTTCCTGGTCGCCAACGCCCTTTACTGGTGCGAGGAGTTCCATATCGACGGGCTGCGGGTGGACGCGGTGGCGTCCATGCTCTACCTGGACTACTCGCGCGAGCCGGGCCAGTGGCTGCCCAACGAGCACGGCGGCCGGGAGAACCTGGACGCGGTGGCGTTCCTCCAGGAGATGAACGCGACCGTGTACCGGCGGGCCCCGGGCGTGGTCACCATCGCCGAGGAGTCCACGGCCTGGGACGGTGTCACCAGGGCCACCCACCACATCGGTCCGGGCGGCTTCGGCGGCCTCGGTTTCGGCCTGAAGTGGAACATGGGCTGGATGCACGACTCGCTCGGCTACGTCCAGCACGAGCCGGTGCACCGCAAGTACCACCACCACGAGATGACGTTCTCGATGGTCTACGCGTACAGCGAAAACTACGTGCTGCCGATCTCCCACGACGAGGTGGTGCACGGCAAGCGTTCCCTGGTGTCGAAGATGCCGGGCGACTGGTGGCAGCAGCGCGCCACCCACCGTGCCTACCTCGGCTTCATGTGGGCCCACCCCGGCAAGCAACTCCTCTTCATGGGGCAGGAGTTCGCCCAGGGCGCCGAGTGGTCCGAGGCGCACGGGCCGGACTGGTGGCTCCTCGACCCGGCGTACGGCGCCGAACCCGACCATCGCGGCGTCCGTGACCTGGTCCGCGACCTCAACGTCGGCTACCGGCACACCCCGGCGCTGTGGCAGTGCGACACCACTCCCGACGGTTTCCAGTGGGTCGTCGGGGACGCGGCCGACGACAACGTCTTCGCCTTCCTGCGCTACGACGCCGAGGGCACACCCCTGCTCGCGGTCTCCAACTTCGCCCCCGTCGTCCGCCACGACTACCGCCTCGGCGTCCCCGACGACATCCCCGCCTGGCACGAGGCCCTCAACACCGACCTCGCCAGGTACGGCGGCAGCGACGTCACCAACACGGACGCCGTGAAACCGGAGGCCACCCCGTGGCACGGCCGCCCGGCCAGCGTCCAACTGACGCTTCCGCCCCTGGCAACGGTCTGGCTACGGCCCGCGTAGCCGGCCGAGCCGCTCGGTAGAGTCGCCCGGTCGGGGTCATTCACGGGGAAATCGGGGGCGGCACGTGCGGTCCGGAGACAGACGCGGGGCGGTCCTGGCCGCCCTGCTCAGCACACTCGCCGTCCTGCTCCTCGGCGCGTGCGGGACTCAGGTGGCCGGTCAGGACGGACCCACCCCGTCGGCCACCGCACTCCCGTGGACCCTGTCCGCGCCGATCGGGGTCACCGGTGCGACCCTCAGCTCCGACCAGCGCACGGTGACCCTCGCCGCGACGGTGCCCAGCGGCCCGAAGCCGTGCGTGCGCAACCTCAAAGCCGTCCTCACCGAGCCCGTGCGGAACACCGTGCACGTCCAGGTCACCTACGACTCACCGGCGGGCGACCGGGCCTCCGGCTGCACGAAGACGACCACGGCCAGGGCCCGGGTCAAGCTCACCGCACCACTGGGCAGGCACGAACTGGTGGTCGGCTACCCCGGCACCGTCTTCACCACCGACGGCGCCACCCCGCCCGCCCTGCGCCTCTGCGGCGACCTGGGCTGCACGCCCCCGGCCACCGGCTGCACCACCGGCTCCTACGAGCAGGCGGTGTACGCGGTCGACGCGCCCGCGCACACCTACCGCGACGCGGAACACTGCGACGGCAAGTGGCTGGTCCTGGACCTCTCCTGGCGCACCGGCCCGGTCTGCGGCGACCCGGCGGACAGCGCCTGCACCTCCCGGCTGGGCGACCGCTGGTTCTACAAGGCCGAGGAGTCGGGCTGGAAGCCGTTCTTCCGGACGACGGAAGGGGGCTGCCAGGCGGTTCAGGACCGGGAGCCGGACTTCCCGACCGCCCTGTGCGCATCCCTGGAGCCCCTGGCCCCGTCGCTGCACCCGACCTACTCCCCCTCACCCACGGCGAGCCCGTCCTCCTGAACCGCCAGCGCCTTCGGCAGCCGCCCGGTGTGCAGCACGCCCAGTCGCTGCGTGGCCCGAGTGAGCGCCACATACAGATCACTGGTCCCGTACAGCCCCGGTTCGACCACCAGCACCGAGTCGAACTCCAGGCCCTTCGACTGGCGCGGTTCGAGGAGTACGACGGTCCGGGTGAGGTCGGGCTCGGCGCCCGCCGTGACCCCGTCCAGCCGGGCCGCCAGCCTGCGGTGCAGATGGCGCGGGGCGATGACCGCGAGCCGGCCCTCCGCGGGGGTCAGCTCCTCGACCGCCTTGGCGACGGCGCCGGGCAGGTCGTCGGTGGCGCGGACCCAGGGCCGTACACCCGTGGAACGGACCGAACTCGGCGGTTCGAAGTCCGGGTTCTCGGCCCGTACGACGGCCGCCGCGAGGTCCATGATCTCGGCGGGGGTGCGGTAGTTGACGCCCAGCCGGGTGTGCTCCCAGCGGTCCGCGACGTACGGCTCCAGGATGTCCGACCAGGAGCCGACACCGGCCGCCTCCGCCGTCTGGGCCGGGTCGCCGACCAGGGTCATCGAGCGGGTCGGGCTGCGCCGCATGAGCAACCGCCAGGCCATCGGCGACAGTTCCTGCGCCTCGTCGACGATGATGTGCCCGAAGGCCCAGGTCCGGTCGGCCGCCGCGCGCTCGGCGGCGCTGCGGTGGTCGTCCTCCTCCTGCCGCTCGGCGAACCGTTCGGCGTCGATGATGTCGTGCGCCGACAGCACCTCGGAGTCCTCGTCGTCGATGTCCTCGAACTCATAGGTACGGGAGGCGTACGACACGTCGAGGACGCCCTGCGCATACGCCACTTGCGTCTCCCGCTCCTGCTCGGCGCGGGCCCGCGCCACCCGCTCGTCCACGCCGAGGAGTTCGGCGGCCTCGTCGAGCAGCGGCACGTCCGCGACCGTCCAGCTCCGGGTCACCGGACGGCGGATCGCGGCCGCGTCCTCGTCGGGGAGATGGCCCACGGGATCGGCGAGGAAGTCCGCGACCAGCCGCTGCGGGGTGAGCCGGGGCCACAACTGGTCGATGGCGGCCCATACTTCGGGGTTCTCGGCGAGCTCGTCACGGATCTGGGTGACGTCGGCCGGGTCGAGGAGGCTGCTGCCGTCGTACGGGTCGGTGCCGACCCGCTCGGCGTACAGCTCGGTGAGGGTGTTGAGGATGTGGCCCTCGAAGTGCTCACGCGCCACGTTGTGCGGCAGCCGCGCGTCCCGGGTCTTCTCCCGGGCCACCTTCACCAGCCCGTCGTCGAGCATCAGCACCTCCCGGTCGTGCTCGATCGCGATCACCGGGTCGGGCAGCGCCTGCCAGTCGCGTACGGCGTCGGCGAGGACGTCCGCCATGTCGGCGCGCCCCTTCACCGCCGCCGCGGCCCGGGTGTCGGCGGCCGTCGCCCTCACCCCGGGGAACAGCTCCCCGACCGTCGCGAGCAGCACGCCCGTCTCACCGAGCGAGGGCAGCACCTCGCCGATGTAGCCGAGGAACGCGGGGTTGGGGCCGACGATCAGCACGGCGCGCTTGGCGAGCAACTCCCGATGTTCGTAGAGCAGATAGGCGGCGCGATGCAGGGCGACGGCCGTCTTGCCGGTGCCCGGGCCGCCCTCGACGACCAGTACCCCGCGGTGCGGGGCGCGGATGATCTCGTCCTGCTCGGCCTGGATGGTCTGGACGATGTCGTGCATCCGGCCGGTACGCGCGGCGTCCAGCGCGGCCAGCAGCACGGCGTCGCCGGTCGGGTCCTCGTGCCCGGTGCGCTCCTGGTCGCCGAGGTCGAGGATCTCGTCGTGCAGGGCGGTGACCGTACGGCCCTCGGTGGTGAGATGGCGTCGGCGCCTGAGCCCCATCGGGGTGTGGCCGGTGGCCAGATAGAAGGGCCGGGCGACCTCCGCGCGCCAGTCGATCAGGACGGGGGTGCGTTCGGCGTCGTCCGTGCGCAGTCCGATACGGCCGATGTGGTGGCTGGTCCCGGACGTCAGGTCGATCCGGCCGAAGCACAGCGAGCCGTCGACCGCGTTGAGCGCGGCGAGCAGCCCGGAGCGCTCGGCGACCAGGATGTCCCGCTCCAGCCGGGCCTGCATGGGCGTGTTGCCCTGGCCGAGGGCGTCGGTGACTCCGACCTCGGTGTCCGCGCGCAGGGCGTCCACGCGCGCGTACAGGGTGTCGATGAATTCCTGCTCACCGCGAATTTCATCGCTGTTTGACAATTCCACTCCCGCGCCGATATACTGTGCCTACTGAACTTCTTCGCGACTCAATTCCCGTAAAGTCGCGAACCATTGAGTGTAAGCAAAAGAATCCCCCCGGCGCAATTGCCGGGGGGATTCTTTCGTTGTGGCGGAATCAGATCACGTCGGCGATCTCCTCAAGCAGCCGCCGCTTCGGCCGGGCCCCCACCATGGACTTCACCGGCTCACCGCCGCGGAAGACCATGAACGTGGGCATCGAGAGAACCTTGTAGGCGTTCGTGGTCAGTGGATTGTGGTCCACGTTCAGCTGCACCACTTTGAGCCGGTCCGCCTCCTCGGCGGCGAGCGCGCGCAGCACCGGTCCCATCTGCCGGCACGGCGGGCACCAGTCCGCCGTGAACTCCACCAGCACCGGCAGCTCGGCCCCGATCACCTCGTCCGCGAAGTCCGCGTCCGTCACATCCATCACAGCTCCTGCCCTCCCAGTTCGCACAGGGGCGGCTCGCCCCCGGCCGTGGCCAGCCGCACGCCGATCTGCGCCCGTACCGCCTGGAGCTCGCCGATCAGCTCGTCCAGCTCCGCCAGCTTGCGGCGGTAGACGTCGATCGAGGCGGGACAGGTGTCCCCCTCGGGGTGACCGGCCTGAAGGCACTCCACGAAGGGCCGTGTCTCCTCCAGGTCGAACCCGAAGTCCTGGAGCGTCCGGATCTGCCGCAGCAGCCGCAGATCGCTCTCGTCGTAGGTCCGGTATCCGTTGCCGCCCCGCCGGGCGGGCAGCAGCCCGCGTGACTCGTAGTACCGCAGCGTCCGGGTTGTGGTCCCGGCCCGTGCGGCCAGCTCGCCGATGCGCATGTCCACGAACGTAGTCCTTTACGCCGACGTCAAGGCAACAGTGGCTTCCGCTCCACCGGGGAGGTCAGCACGATCGAGGTCGTGGTGCGGCCGAGGGCGGAGACCCCTTCGAGCACCTCCTCCAGATGGACGGTGTCCCGGACGGCGACCTTGAGGATCCAGCAGTCCTCACCGACCGCGTGGTGCACCTCGATGATCTCCGGGCGCTCGATCAGTTCCAGGGTCCTCGGGTGCTTGAGGTTGTAGCCGCCGTGCGGGTTGACCCGGATGAAGGCCTGGATGCCGTACCCGAGCCGGCTCGGCACCACATGGGCGCCGTACCCGCTGATCACGCCCGCCGCCTCCAGTCGCCGCACCCGCTCGGTGACGGCCGCGGGACTCAGCCGGACCCGGCGGCCCAGCTCGCTCAGCTTGATCCGGCCGTCGGTCTGGAGCAGCTGGAGGATCTCCCGGTCCAGCGCGTCGAAGCCCGCCGAGGTTTCACTGGCAGCGGGGCGTAGATGCCGAGGTTCTTTCGGTGCCGCGGCCTGAACTCCCATGGTTCCCCCTTCAGGACGTGGGTGTACGCCGGGAGAATTATGGTCATGGAAAAGGCACGAGAGGTACTGGTCATCGGCGGCAGCCGCTATTTCGGCAAGCGGCTGATATCGCGGCTGCTGGCCGCCGGGGACCGGGTGACGGTCCTCAACCGCGGCTCGTCGGCGCCGCCGCCCGGTGCGGTGCATCTCGTGGCCGACCGCGACGACGAGAGATCCCTTCTGGAGGCGCTCGGTTCGCGCACGTTCGACGTCGTGGTCGACCAGGTCTGCTACACCCCGCGCCAGGCGGCGCTCGCCCGCCGGGTGTTCACGGGCCGCACCGGCCGCTATGTGATGACGTCGACGGTCGAGGTGTACGAGTACGAGGACTCGCTCGCGCCCGTACGGGAGGACGCCGTCGATCCGTCGACGGTCGCCGTCGACCTCGAACTCCCCTGGGACGAGCCGGAGTTCCTGGACGCCCACTACGGCGAGGGCAAGCGGCAGGCGGAGGCGGTGTTCGCGGCCGCACCCGACTTCCCGTACGTGGCCGTGCGCGTGGCCCATGTGCTGGGCGGCGCCGACGACTTCACGGGACGCCTCGATCACTACGCCGCCCGGATCAGGACCCGCGAGCCGATCGCGGTGCCCTTCTCCAACCAGCCCGCCACCTACATCCACGTCGAGGAGATCGCCGACTTCCTGGCCTGGACGGTGGGCGAGGACTTCACGGGCCCCGTCAACGCGGCCTCCCACGGCCTGTTGACCACCGTGGACCTGTGCGAGGCGGTCGTCGCACGCATTCCTGAGGGCAAGGTCGTGCTCCAGCTCGTCGAGGTCGGCGAGGTCTCGCCGTTCTCCTTCTTCCGCTCCTACGGCATGGACAACTCCCGTGCCGCACGCCTCGGTTTCGTCTTCCGCGCCGCACCGGCGTGGCTGTCGGCGGCGGTGGCGGAGACCCTCGGAGAGGACGGCGACTGACATGCGGTACCGCACACTCGGGGAGCTGAAGGTGAGTGCCGTGGGGCTCGGCGCGATGCCGCTGTCCATCGAGGGCCGGCCGGACGAGGAGCGCGCCCTGGCGACCGTGCGGGCGGCGCTGGACGCCGGGGTGACCCTCTTCGACACGGCGGACTCCTACCACCTGCCCGGCGCCGAACCCGGCCACAACGAACGGCTCGTGGCCCGCGCCCTGGCCGGCGCCGACGTCCTGATCGCCACGAAGGGCGGCCGGGGCCGCCCGGCCGACGGCAGCTGGACGGTGAACGGCGACCCGCGCCACCTCAAGCGCGCCGCCGAGGGCTCCCTGAAGCGGCTCGGCGTCGAGGCCATCGGCCTCTACCAGCTCCACAAGCCCGATCCCGCCGTCCCCTTCGAGGAGTCGGTCGGCGCGCTGCGCGAACTGCTCGACGAGGGCAAGATCCGGCTGGCCGGCGTCTCCAACACCGACGTCGACCAGATCCGGGCGGCACACGGCATCCTGGGCGACCGTCTGGTGTCGGTCCAGAACCGCTACTCGCCCGAGGTCCGGGACAGTGAGGCCGAGTTGCGGCTCTGCGCGGAGCTGGGCCTCGCCTTCCTGCCGTGGAGCCCGCTGGGCGGCCTCTCCCGCAGCTCGCTGGACGGCCCGTCGGGCCTGACGGGTTCCGTCCGGTTCGCCGCCTTCCACGAGACGGCGGCCGAACGCGGGGTCAGCCCGCAGCAGGTGGGCCTGGCCTGGCTGCTGGCGAAGTCACCGTTGGTGATCCCGATCCCCGGGGCCAGCCGCCCGGAAACGATCCGGAACTCGGCGGGGGCGGCGGAACTGGTGCTGAGCGGGCCGGAGCTGGCGCGGCTGGAGCCACTCGGTCAGGGCCTGCCCGGCGGGTCCTAGTCCTCCGTCCACTCCTCGTCCTCGATGTCCCTCGCGCCCCGCACTCCCAGCAGCCTGCGGGTCAGCCGGTCGCGGTCGGACAGCAGCTCGTCGAGGGCCTCGCGGACATCGCCCGCCTCGGTGCGCGCCGACTCCCTCTCGGCGGCGATCAGCACGGAGCGCCGTACGAGCTCCTTGGTGAAGGAGGCGGTCGTGCCCTCGGTGCGGGCCACGACCTCGTCCGTGATCTCCCCGCCCAGGCCGAGCCCACCCCCGTACAGGGCCAGCAGGGCAGCGCGGCCCTCGGCGTCCGGGAGCGGGATCTCTACGGCCAGGTCGACGCGTCCCGGGCGCTGGACGAGGGCGGGTTCCAGCAGGTCGGCGCGGTTGGTGGTCAGGAGGAAGGCGACATCGGCGTCATCGCCCAGGCCGTCCATCTCGTTCAGCACCTGGAAGAGCAGGGGCTGTTCACCGCCGCCGTAGTCGCGGGCCTCGGCGATGAGGTCGCAGTCCTCCAGGACGACGAGGGCGGGCTGGAGCATCCGGGCGAGGGAACAGGCGGGGCCGATGGCCGAGATGCTCTCGCCGGACAGGATCACCACGGTGAACTGCGGCAGGTGGGACAGGAGATACCGGAGGGTGTGGGTCTTGCCGGTGCCGGGCGGACCGTACAGCAGCAGGCCGCGGCGCAGGTGCTGACCGGCCGCGAGGAGCTGATCACGACGTCGGGCCACCCCCACGACCTGGCGCTCCACCCGCTCCAGCAGCCCGGCGGGCAGCACGATGTCGTCGCGGGTCAGACCGGGGCGACGGTGGAAGCGGAACGGACCGAGTCCGTGCCCGAACTCCGAACCCTCGAAGGAGAGGACCTGGCCGCGGAAGACACTGTGCGCGCGCACGAGCACGTCCACCTCGGCGAGCAGCCGGTCCGCGAACTCCTTTTCGGCGGCGAGGACTTCGACCTCGACCTTGTTGCGTCCGTACTCGTCCTGCGGGCCGCGCAGCAGGACGGCGAACCGCTCCTCGCCGTCCGTGCCGAGGTAGAAGCCACAGGAGACGCAGGCCAGTTCGGCGTCCGGGGAGACGGGCAGCTGGGCGTAGTCGACGGCGCCGACGACGAAGCGGTCGTAGCGGTCGGCGGCGTCGATGATGTCGCCGAGGGTGAGTTCGCCGTGGTGCCGGCCGCCGCGCATGCCGATCAGCTCATGGGTGCGACCGTCGGCGGCGAACCAGCGCTCCAGGGCGAGATGGACGTTGGGCAGTTCGAAGGAGGCGTACGCGGCCTTCACCACCGGGCGGTCCGTGGGGGCCGCGCCGAGATGGTCGCGGAGGCGCTTGGCGAGGTCTCGGCCGCCGTCGGGGTCGGCGCTCTTGGGGCGGGCGACGGCCATGAGGAACTCGGAGAACAGCTCGTTGACGCGGTCGATCGACAGAGGTGAGGGTTCCCGGTGCTCGCCGTACCTCGCCTCGTACTCCTTGCTGCTGAGGATCTCCACATCGCCCGGTTCCCCCATGCCCACCTCCGTGTGTCGCGACCGTGCCCGACCGTGCCCGTCGTGGCTCTCCAGCCTGAGCCCTCACACGACGGCGGGTCAAAGCATTTGGGGCAAGTGGTCGCGAAGAGCCCGGAAAGGGACAGGGCGTGTCAGGCGTCACCGGGAAGTCGCGTCACCGGGGAGTCGTGACCCCCGTCCACGGCTCCCCGGTGCGCCCCGCCCACTCGCGGGCCGCCTCCGGGCGACCGGTGAGCAGCAGGAGCAGGGCGGCGATCGGCCCCCGGATCTCGCCCCCGGCCCCGCGCGTCCACTCGATGTCGGTGGCGACGAGCCGCACCCTCGGCAGGGGCCAGGGCCGGGGCGGGAGCCGCATGGTCCAGACGCGCTCGGCGGCGGCGCGGGCGGCCGTCGGTGACACCTCGCGCTCCCGGCCCAGCGCGAGGGCGATGTCCTGGCCGTGGACGAGGAGGTCGAGCAGGGGTTCGTGAGGTGAGGTCATGGGCGCGAGGCGCCGGGAGCCGATGATCGACCTCAGGTGGCCGACGATCACCTCGACAGGGGCCTCGGCCTCACCCACGGCCGTGTCATGGATCATCCGGTTCCAGTTGCCGCGGGCGCGGATCATCTCCCGTACGGCCTGCCCTCGGGTGATGCGCGCCGCGAGGGTCAGATGGGCGGCCACGTCCCGCACCCGCCAGTCCCCGCACCGTGTGGGTGTCTCCCACTCCTCGGCGTCCAGGCTCTCCAGCAGGTCCGCGAGGCTCTCGCGCTCACGGTCGACGACCTGCCACAACTCGTCGGTCTCCAGCATGACACCCATGGGAATCACCCACTCAAGTGGTAAGCTTCTCTGACCAAATTAGTCAGAGCCTCTGACCAATGTCAAGCAGATCAGGACAGACCGAGGGAGCGTCGACGATGGTGACGGAGAGCGAGCTCAACACGGGCGTGCTCCTGTTCCTCCCGTACCGGGCCCTGGAGAACCGTGTCTTCGCCGCGCTCGCCGAGGCCGGTTTCGACGACTTCACCCCCGCCCAGGCCCGGGTCATGCAGCGCATCGGCCCCGACGGCACCCGGCTGACCGAACTGGCCGAACAGGCCCAGATCACCAAGCAGACCGCGGGCTTCCTGGTCGACCAGCTGGAGAAGGCGGGCTATGTGACCCGGCTACCGGACCCGACGGACAAGCGGGCCCGGCTGGTGTGCGGGGCACGGAAGGCACGGGAGGCCAAGGAGGTGGCCGACGGGGTGGTGGCCGAGGTGGAGAGGGAGTGGGAGGAACACCTGGGCAAGCGGCGCATGAAGCAGCTGCGGGAGGCGCTGACGCTGTTGCGGGAGATCACCGATCCTTGGGCCTAGGCCGGCGCTTTCGCGGCCTCCTCGACCTCCAGGAGCGACGCGCTCCGGCGCTCCTCCTCGAAGGCGAGGTGGCCGCCGCGCAGGCCGAACAGGCGCTTGGTCAGGAGGATGTAGAGCACCGCGAGGATGTTCAGCACCAGGGTGCCGATCTTCAACCAGCTGACGTGCTCGGTGAGTTCGTAGATCTCCAGGGGGAGGAAGGCGGCGGTCGCGACGACCGTCAGATACTCCGCCCAGCGCTTGGCGTACCAGAGGCCGACCGCCTCGACCAGCTCGATGAGCGCGTAGGCCAGGAGCAACACCGCCACCAGGAGCAGGGTGTTGTGCCGGTACCCGAAGGTCTTCTGGATGGTGCCGACGACCGGTGAGTGGTCGAGGTCGTAGTGGAAGTGCCGGAAGACGGGGCGGAAGACGTCGAGATACTCGTCGAAGAGCCGACGTACCGCGTCCTGGGAGTTGCTGAACTTCCACACGGCCGCCGCGACCAGCACGATGAACACCCCGCGCACGCCCCGCTCGATCGCGAGGAACCGCAGCACGAACAGATCCCGCAGCACCTTGCCGCGCGGCACGAGGGGTGCCTCGGCGGCCGGACCCGAGCCATGCGGTTCCCCGAGCACGAAGTCACCGCAGCGCAGACAGCGCCAGACCTCGCCGAGCGCGGTCTCGGCACGCAGCCGGATCCGCAGCCGGGGGTCGTCCGGCGCGTAGGTCACATGGCCGCGGCGCGCACACGTCCGCCGGTCCCAGTCGATCGTCATCCCCCGTGCCTTTCCACCAAAAGAGCCTGCCGCGCCTGTAGGGGGCAGGCGCGGCAGGCTAGTGGGGGCGGGTAAGAGTTCGGTGAGGCCACGGCCCTTGTCGGGGTGTGGCCCGGGCGGCTGACCGACGGGGGAGTTGTTCAGCCGCCCGGAGTTTCAGCGGGCGCTCACGCCTTGGCGAGTTCCTTCTCGCCACCCTGCTCCGGCAGCTGCGCGTGCACGTCGGCGCCGTCGCCGTCCTCGTCCAGCAGCGTCTTCTCGTCGAAGGGCAGCTGTCCGGCGAGCACCTGGTCGACCCGGGTGCGGTCGATCTCCTTGGTCCAGGTGCCGATCAGCACCGTGGCGACCGCGTTGCCGGCGAAGTTGGTCAGGGCGCGGGCCTCGCTCATGAAGCGGTCGATGCCGACGATGAGGCCGAGGCCGTCCACCAGGGCGGGCTTGTGCGACTGGAGACCGCCGGCGAGCGTGGCCAGACCGGCACCGGTGACACCGGCGGCGCCCTTCGAGGCGACGAACAGGAACAGCAGCAGCGGGATCTGCTCACCGAGCGACATCGGCGTACCCATGGCGTCGGCGATGAACAGCGAGGCCATGGTCATGTAGATCATGGTGCCGTCGAGGTTGAAGGAGTAGCCGGTCGGGACGGTGATGCCGACGACGGGCTTGCTGACGCCCATGTGCTCCATCTTCGCGATGAGCCGCGGCAGCGCGGACTCGGAGGAGGAGGTGGAGAGGATCAGCAGGAACTCGCGGCCCAGGTACTTGAAGAGCTTGAGGATGTTCAGGCCCGCGATCACCCGCAGCAGCGCGCCGAGCACGATGAAGACGAACAGGAAACAGGTGATGTAGAAGCCCACCATGAGGAGGGCGAGATCCTTCAGCGCGTCCACACCCGCCGAACCGACGACGGCGGCCATCGCGCCGAAGGCGCCGATCGGGGCGGCCCACATCACCATGGAGAGAATCCGGAAGACGAGCCGCTGGATGTGCTCGACACCGCGCAGGATCGGCTGGCCGGTGGAGCCCATGGCCTGCAGCGCGAAGCCCGCCAGCAGGGCGATGAGCAGGGTCTGGAGGACCTCGCCCTCGGTGAAGGCGGAGACGAAGGTCGTCGGGATGATGCCGAGCAGGAACTCCGTGGTGTCCTTGGCCTCCGCGTCGACCTGGGCGTGGCCGACGTCCTTGACGGCGTCGGTGACGGCGAGGCCGGTGCCCGGGTCGAGGATGTTGCCGACGACGAGGCCGATACCGAGCGCGACCAGCGACATGACCATGAAGTAGCCGAGGGCGATACCGCCGACGGCGCCGACCTTGGCGGCCTTCCGTACCGAGCCGATGCCCAGGACGATCGTGCAGAAGATGATCGGCGAGATCATCATCTTGATCAGGCTCACGAAGCCGGTACCGATCGGCTTCAGCTCGACGGCGAAGTCCGGTGCGACCATACCGACGAGGATGCCGAGGGCGACCGCGACGATCACCGCGATGTAGAGATAGTGCGTGCGGTCCTTCTTGACCACGGGTGCCGTATCGGGTGATCCGGTCGATCCGGGGGTGCTGGCGGCCACGGCTGCCCTCCTTGACGTCTTCGTCGGCATGACCGGCGTGCGGCTCACGTCCGGGCTGTTTGAGGAATGCGGTGACTATCTCCTGCCCTGTGAGGGCGGTCACCCTTCCGTTCATTTAGTTCACACTTAACCGGCGAGGCACACTGACGACATGCGCTTCTCCGTCCCCCGTCCCCGCAGCCTGGCCGGCCAGCTCTTCGCCATGCAGGCCGTGCTGATAGCGGTGCTCGTGGCCGGATACGCGCTGTTCACGTACGTCAGCGACCGCAGCCAGGCCGAGGAGGCGGCGGGCCGGCAGGCCATGGCGGTGGCGGGCACGGTCGCCGACTCCCCTTCCGTCCGGGCGGCGATCCACACCGCCGACCCGTCGGCCCGGCTCCAGCCGTACGCCCTTCAGGTCATGGGTGACGCGGACGTCGACTTCGTGACGATCATGAACACGCACGGCATCCGCTGGACCCACCCGACGGAGAAGGAGATCGGCAAGAAGTTCCTGGGCCGTATCGCCCCGGCCCTGGCCGGCGACTCCTTCACCGAGACCTACAAGGGCACCCTGGGCCGCTCGGTCCGCGCGGTCACGCCGATCATGGAGGACGGCAAGGTCATCGGCCTGGTCAGCGCCGGCATCAGGGTCGAGGCGATCAGCAAGCGGGTCCAGGGCCAGCTCACGGCCCTGCTCGGCGTCGCGGCGGGCTCGCTGGCGCTGGGCGCGATCGGCACGTACGCCATCAACGCCCGCCTGCGCCGCCACACCCACAACATGAACGCGGCCGAGCTGAGCCAGATGCACGACTACCACCAGGCGGCCCTGCACGCGGTGCGCGAGGGGCTGCTGATGCTGGACGGCCAGTACCGGGTGGCGCTGATCAACGACGGTGGCCGGGAGCTGCTGGGCGTCGCCTCGGAGGGCGAGGTCGTCGGGCGCTCGGTGGCGGAGCTGGGGCTGCCGGCGCCGCTGACGGGCGCGCTGCTGGCGTCGGAGCCGAGGGTGGATGAGGTGCATCTGGCGGCGGACCGGGTGCTGGTGGTGAACACCTCCCCGGTGTCCGGGGGTGAGCGCAGGGGCACGGTGGTGACCCTCCGAGACGTGACGGAACTCCAGTCGGTGATGGGCGAGTTGGACTCGGAGCGGGGCTTCACCCAGGCGCTGCGCTCGCAGGCGCACGAGGCCGCGAACCGTCTGCACACGGTGGTCTCGTTGATCGAGCTGGGCCGGGCGGAGGAGGCGGTGGACTTCGCGACGGCGGAGCTGGAGTTGGCGCAGGCGCTGACCGACCAGGTGGTCGCGGCGGTGAGCGAACCGGTGCTGGCCGCGCTGTTGTTGGGGAAGACGGCTCAGGCGAACGAGCGGGGCGTGGAGCTGGTGGTGTCGGAGGACAGCCGCCTGGACGACGGCTTGCTGCCGCCGTCGCTTCCCTCGCGGGATCTGGTGACGATCCTCGGGAACCTCATCGACAACGCGGTGGACGCGGCGCAGGGGAGTGTGGGGGCGCGGGTGACGGTGACCGCGTACACACAGGCGGACGAGCTGGTGCTGCGGGTCGTCGACACGGGCGCGGGCGTGGACCCGGCGCATGCGGAGGCGGTGTTCCGGCGGGGGTTCTCGACGAAGCCGGCGGGACCGGGCGGGCGCGGGCTGGGGCTGGCTCTCGTACAGCAGGCGGTGAACCGGCACGAGGGGACACTGGCGGTCGCGGCGGCGGACGGGGGCGGCGCCGAGTTCGAGGTGCGGGTGCCGTTGCGGGGGGCCGGGCGTGCGGAGGGCGCGCGGGTGTCCGAAGATGCCTCGACGACAGCCGCCGTACCGGCCGGGACCGGGCGGGCCGCGCAGAGCACCGCATCCGGAGGCGACGCATGACGACCCAGCCACAGCCGATCCGCGTCCTGGTCGTGGAGGACGACCCGGTGGCCGCGGACGCCCATGTGATGTACGTGGGGCGCGTGCCGGGGTTCGTCGCGGTCGGCAAGGCGCACACGGGCGCGGAGGCGCGGCGCCTGCTGGACCGTACGGCGGTGGATCTGCTGTTGCTGGACCTGCATCTGCCGGATGTGCACGGCTTGCAGTTCGCGCGGTCGCTGCGGGCGGCGGGGCATCAGGCGGACGTGATCGCGGTGACGTCGGCGCGGGATCTGACGGTGGTGCGGGAGGGGGTGTCGCTGGGGGTCGTGCAGTACGTGCTGAAGCCGTTCACGTTCGCCACGCTGCGGGACCGGCTCGTGCGGTACGCCGAGTTCCATGCGGCGGTGGGAGAAGCGAGCGGACAGGACGAGGTGGACCGGGCGTTGGCTTCGCTGCGGGCGCCGGGGCCTGCGGCGCTGCCGAAGGGCTTGAGCGCACCGACGTTGGAACGGGTGACGGTCGCTCTGCGGGATTCCGGGGAGGGCCTTACGGCGACCGGGCTGGCCGAGGTGGTGGGGATCTCGCGGATCACTGCTCGGCGGTATCTGGAGCATCTGGTGGACGCGGGGCGGGCGGCGAGGGCGCCGCAGTACGGGACTGTGGGGCGGCCCGAGTTGCAGTATCGGTGGGTCAAGGGGGAGTCGGGGCGTTAGAGGGGGCGAGGGTGAGGATGTCGAGGGCATTGACCTGACTAGACCACCCCACCTACCTTCACCAGGCACCCATCCCGCGCCCCACCCCCACGTGAGCCCGCAGGAGGTCATGCCCGTGCGCCCCACCGCCGCCCTCCCCGCACTCCTCGCAGCCGCCCTCGCCGCCACCGCCCTCACCGCGTGCGGCAGCGGCTCCGGCAGCGACCCGGACACCCTGAAGGTCTCCTTCAAGCAGTCGACGGACAACTCCATCAAGGTGATGGACGACTACCTCGCCGGTATCAAGACGCAGTTCGAGAAGAAGTACCCCGGCAAGAAGGTCGAACTGGTCCCCATCAAGGCCCCGGACTCGGAGTACTACACCAAGGTCCAGCAGATGCTCCGCTCCCCCAAGACCGCCCCGGACCTGGTCTACGAGGACACCTTCCTCATCAACTCCGACATCACCAGCGGGTACTTGAAGCCCCTCGACACCTACCTCGCCAAGTGGCCGGACTGGAACCAGTTCATCGACACGGCGAAGTCGGCGGCCAGGGGTGAGGACGGGAAGACGTACGGCGTCCCGGACGGCACCGACACCCGGGGACTCTGGTTCGACAAGGGCGTCTTCGCCAAGGCCGGTCTGCCCACCGACTGGCAGCCGAAGACCTGGGACGACGTCCTCGACGCGGCCCGCACGATCAAGGCGAAGGTCCCCGACGTCACGCCCCTCAACGTCTACACCGGCAAACCCGCGGGCGAGGCGGCGACGATGCAGGGCTTCGAGATGCTCCTGTACGGCACGGACACCGGCGGCACCGACCCCCTCTACGACTCGGCGTCCAAGAAGTGGATCGCCGGCGGCCAGGGTTTCAAGGACGCCCTCGCCTTCGTGGAGACGGTCTACAAGGAGAAGCTCGGGCCGGACGTCGAGACCGCCCTCGACCCCAACATCCAGACCATCGTCCGCGGCGACCTCCTGCCCAACGGCAAGCTCGGCATCGACCTCGACGGCTCCTGGCTCCCGCAGGACTGGTTGGAGGGCAGCGGCCACGAATGGCCGCAGTGGTCGAAGGAGTTGGGGCTCGCTCCCATGCCCACCCAGCACGGCCAGGCCCCCGGCAAGGTGAGCATGTCGGGCGGCTGGACCTGGGCGATCCCCGCCAAAGCGGCCAACCCCGACCTCGCCTTCGACTTCATCAGGACCATGCAGACCAAGGCGAACGCCCAGAAGTGGTACATCGCCAACTCCGGCATCGCCGTCCGCGAGGACGTCGCCGAGGACCCCGCTTACACGGCCGCCCAGCCCGGCATCAAGTTCTTCACGGACCTGGTCGCGAGCACGCACTACCGCCCGGCGTTCCCCGCGTATCCGAAGGTGTCGACGGCGATCCAGGAGGCGATGGAGGCAGTCACGACGGGCGACAAGGCGGTGGCGGACGCGGCAAAGGCTTACGACGAGGAACTGCGAAAAGCGGCAGACGGCCAAGTGATAGAGAAATGACCCACACATGAGGCCCCGCCCCCTCACCCGCATCCTCCCCCTCACCCCCGCCACCCTCCTCCTGCTCCTCTTCCTCGCCGGCCCCATCGCCTACTGCGCATACATCGCCTTCACCGACCTCCAACTCACCGGCCAGGCCCACGAGTCGTTCATCGGCTTCGACAACTTCCGTACGGCGTTCAAAGACGAGGCGTTCCTCAACGCCGTATGGCTGACCCTCGTCTTCACCTTCATCTCGGCGCTGCTCGGCCAGAACACCCTCGGCCTGGCGCTCGCGGCGCTCATGCAACGCGCCTCGAAGCCGGTGCGCACCCTGACCGGCGCGATAGTGATCACGGCGTGGATACTCCCGGAGGTGGTCGCGGGTTTCCTCCTCTACGCCTTCTTCCGCAAGGAGGGCACGCTCAACAGCATCCTCGACTCGCTCCATCTCCCCAGCCAGAACTGGCTGTTCACGCTCCCGATCCTCGCGGTGTCGTTCGCGAACGTCTGGCGGGGCACGGCCTTCTCGATGCTGGTGTACTCGGCGGCCCTGAACGAGATCCCCCAGGAGATAACAGAGGCCGCCGAGGTCGACGGCGCCGGCGGCTGGCGCCGTCTGTGGCACATCACGATCCCGATGATCCGCCGTTCCATCGCCACGAACCTGATGCTCATCACCCTCCAGACCCTGTCGGTCTTCGGCCTGATCTGGGTGATGACGAGAGGGGGACCCAGCGGCAAGAGCCAGACGCTGCCCCTCTTCATGTACGAGGAGGCGTTCCAGAAGAGCATGATCGGCTACGGCACGGCCGTGGCGTTGCTGCTCCTCCTGGTGGGCGGCCTGTTCTCGATGATCTACGTACGCCTGCTGCGGACGGAGGTCTGACACCGTGGCCCCGCCGTCCCGCAGAACGACAACCCACCGCCGTCTGGCGGCCGACGCCGGCCTCCTCGCCGTGGCCGCCGCGTTCCTGCTCCCCCTCGCCTGGGTCCTGCTGTCCGCCGTGGACCCGGACGCGAATCTGAAGGTGAAAGTCCCCGGCAGCCTGACCCTGGACAACTTCGACGCGATCCTGACACCGGACATCACCTTCACCCCCCTCCTCAACAGCCTCCTCCTCTGCGGCGGCGGAACGGCGCTGACGGTGGCCTGCGCGGCCCTCGCCGCCTACCCCCTCTCCCGCTTCCGCTCCCGCCTGAACCGCCCCTTCCTCCTGACGATCCTCTTCGCGACGAGCCTGCCCATCACCGCGATCATGGTCCCGGTCTACGCCCTGTTCGTCCGCGTGAACCTCATCGACACCGTGCAGGGCACGATCTTCTTCTTCGCCGCCTCCCAACTCCCCTTCGCCATCTGGCTGATGAAGAACTTCATGGACGGCGTACCGAAGGAGCTGGAGGAGGCGGCCTGGACGGACGGCGCGTCACCCTTCCAGTCCCTCCTGCGCATCGTCCTCCCCCTGATGGGTCCGGGACTGGCGGTCGTGACCGTGTTCTCGTTCGTCATGATGTGGGGCAACTTCTTCGTGCCCTTCATGCTCCTGCTCACCCCGGACCAGATGCCGGCGGCGGTGAGCATCAACGAGTTCTTCGGGAACCGGGGCATGGTGGCGTACGGGCAGCTGGCCGCGTTCTCGGTCGTCTACTCGACGCCGGTGATCCTGCTGTATGTGCTGGTGGCACGGCGGTTGGGCGGTGGGTTCGCGCTGGGCGGGGCGGTCAAGGGGTGAGACGGCGGGATTGCGCCGCGGATTCTCCCCCTTCACGCGCCCGATCGGCGTGTCGACCATGCCGTACTCGCCTTCGAGATCCGCTCACCAGGGCGAGATCCGCGGCGTCCCGTCGGCGCCGACCGTCGCGAGGTGCCAGGCGTCGGGTGCCGGCAGCCGCTCGCGAATATGCCCCTCTACCTTGCCTTTCACCTAGTACACGGAGCCGCCGCCCTTCCGCGCACGCACGCGCCGGCCCTCGGGCGCCCTTCTCGCCGACCGCTCTCCGGACACCCGAACCCCTGGCCGAAACCGTACGTTCCTACAATCCGTGATCCTGGCCGAACAGACCGTAGTCACCACCGGCGCACGCCCCTACGTTGTGCCCCGTGCGCCGACCCCCAGCTCTCCCGAACCAGCCAGGCCCTCCCTTCAACGCCCCCGCCGCCCGCCGCCTCAGAGCCGCCCTCAACATGGGGCCCGAGCATGTCGCCTACGGCATGCGGGCCTCGTACGGAATGCCGTACGTCACCCCGGACCTCGTGGTCGCCTGGGAACGGGGCATGGTCTCGCCGACCAGCCCGGAGCTGACCGCCCTCGCGGGCGTGCTGTGGTGTTCCCCCGGTGAACTCATCGGGCGGCCGCGCACCCTGCGCGAGCACCGCATCACCCGCGGCCTCGCCCCCGACGACGTCGCCCGCGCCCTGGGCCTGGAGATCCTCGCGTATCTGCGCATGGAGGAGAACAACGACTGGCGCGGCACCGACCGCCAGGCCTCCGCCCTCGCCGAGCTGCTCGAACTCGACCTGCCGGACTTCGTCACCGTCACCGGGCGCGAGCCGCGCCTCGCCGAGCATCTGCGCAGCGCGGTCACCACACGCTGGCAGGCCTATGTCCGCCCGGTCGGCAAGATCGTGCCCCTGGACCGGCGGCTCCTGGAGGACGCCCTCCAGGAGCTGCACCGCGAGTACCAGGGGCAGATGGTGGCCACCCTCAGCTGGGGCGGCAGCGGCGGCGACAACGCGGCGGGCGCGTCGGGCCGGGACTTCCTCGACCGGATCGTGGATCACTTCTGGACGAACGTCCAGGAGATCACCGGCTAGCCACCCGGGCGAACACCCAGGAAAGACCTAGAAGACCGACTCGGCCTCGTCCATCCGGTCCTTCGGCACCGTCTTCAACTCGGTCACGGCCTCCGCCAGCGGCACCATCACGACGTCCGTCCCGCGCAGAGCCGTCATACGGCCGAACTCGCCCCGGTGCGCCGCCTCCACCGCGTGCCAGCCGAAGCGGGTGGCGAGGACGCGGTCGTACGCCGTCGGCACGCCACCGCGCTGGACATGGCCGAGGATGACCGGCTTGGCCTCCTTGCCGAGGCGGCGCTCCAGCTCGTACGCCAGGGCCGTACCGATGCCCTGGAAGCGCTCGTGGCCGAACTGGTCGATCTCGCCCTTGCCGTAGTCCATCGAGCCCTCGGCGGGGTGCGCGCCCTCGGCCACGCAGATGACCGCGAACTTCTTGCCGCGGGCGAAGCGCTCCTCGACCATCTTCACCAGGTCGGTGGGGTCGAAGGGGCGCTCGGGCAGGCAGATGCCGTGCGCGCCCGCCGCCATCCCGGACTCCAGCGCGATCCAGCCCGCGTGGCGGCCCATGACCTCGACGACCATCACGCGCTGGTGGGACTCGGCCGTCGTCTTGAGACGGTCCATCGCCTCGGTGGCGACGCCCACGGCCGTGTCGAAGCCGAAGGTGCGGTCCGTCGAGGAGATGTCGTTGTCGATCGTCTTCGGGACGCCGACCACCTGAAGACCGGCGTCGGACAGCATGCGGGCCGCCGTCAGCGTGCCCTCGCCGCCGATCGGGATCAGCGCGTCGATGCCGAAGTCGCGGGCGATGTCGGGGGCGTTCTCGCAGGCCTCGCGCAGACGGTCGCGCTCCAGGCGGGAGGAGCCGAGGATGGTTCCGCCGCGGGCCAGGATGCCGCTCACCGCGTCCAGGTCGAGGGTGCGGTAGTGGCCGTCCAGGAGGCCGGCGTATCCGTCCTCGAAGCCGATGACCTCGTCGCCGTACTGCGTGACGGCTCGGTGCACGACCGACCGGATCACTGCGTTCAGGCCAGGGCAGTCGCCGCCTGCGGTGAGAACTCCGATGCGCATCGTGCTGTGTCTCCTGCTCGCTGTTGATACCGGTGAGCCTTGTCCGATTGTTCCACGTCCCACAGTGCGCTGCCGCATCCGGTCTTGACGGGCGCCTTAACCACCGTCAGAGGTATTGTCAAGAGGGTTCTGCTCACCTCGGTGGGCGATTTTTATGACACCCGACGGAACGGAGAGCACGCGTGACCCGCAGCGTGTACGTGACCGGTATCGACCGCGGCGACGGCCGCCAGGTCGTCGAGCTGGGGGTCATGGAACTCCTGACCCGGCAGGTCGACCGGGTGGGTGTCTTCCGGCCCCTCGTACATCACAGTCCCGATCGCCTGTTCGAGCTGCTGCGCGCCCGCTACCGCCTCTCCCAGGACCCGGCCACGGTCTACGGCATGGACTACCACGAGGCCTCCGCCCTCCAGGCCGAACAGGGCACGGACGAGCTGGTGTCGACGCTCGTCGACCGGTTCCATCTCGTCGCGCGGGACTACGACGTCGTCCTCGTCCTCGGCACCGACTTCGCCGACACCCAGCTCCCGGACGAGCTCAACCTCAACGCCCGCCTCGCCAACGAGTTCGGGGCGTCCGTGATCCCCGTCGTGGGCGGCCGCAAGCAGCCGGCCGAGTCCGTGCTCGCCGAGACCCGCAACGCCTACCGCGCCTACGACGGCCTCGGCTGCGACGTCCTCGCGATGGTCACCAACCGGGTCGCCCGCGAGGACCGCGACCTCATCGCCGAGCGGCTGGCCGCCTCCCGGCTGCCCGTGCCCTGCTACGTACTGCCCGACGAGCCCGCCCTCGCCGCGCCGACCGTCGCGCAGGTCACCCACGCCCTCGGCGCCAGGGTGCTCCTCGGCGACGACGCGGGGCTCGCCCGGGACGCGCTGGACTTCGTCTTCGGCGGGGCGATGCTGCCGAACCTCCTCAAGGCCCTGACCCCGGGCTGCCTGGTCGTGACGCCGGGCGACCGGGCCGACCTGGTCGTCGGCTCGCTCGCCGCGCACAGCGCCGGCACCCCGCCGATAGCCGGCGTGCTGCTCACCCTGGACGAGGTGCCGAGCGACGACGTCCTGACCCTCGCCGCCCGCCTCGCCCCCGGCACCCCAGTGCTCTCGGTGCCCGGCAACAGCTTCCCCACCGCCGAGCAACTCTTCTCCCTGGAGGGGAAGTTGAGCGCGGTCACCCCGCGCAAGGCGGAGACGGCGCTCGGGCTGTTCGAGCGGCACATCGACACCGGCGACCTGCTCAAGCGGGTCTCCGCGCCGAGCAGTGACCGGCTCACGCCGATGATGTTCGAGCACAAGCTCCTGGAGCAGGCCCGCTCCGATCTGCGCCGCGTGGTCCTGCCGGAGGGCACCGAGCCCCGGGTGCTGCACGCCGCCGAGGTGCTGCTGCGCCGCGGGGTCTGCGCGCTCACCCTCCTCGGCCCGGTGGACCAGATCCGCAAGAAGGCCGCCGACCTCGGCATCGACCTCGCCGACGCCCAGCTGATCGACCCCGCCACCTCCGAGCTGCGGGACGCCTTCGCCGAGAAGTACGCCGGCTTCCGCGCCCACAAGGGCGTGACGGTGGAGCTGGCCTACGACGTCGTCTCCGACGTGAACTACTTCGGGACCCTGATGGTCCAGGAGGGGCTCGCGGACGGCATGGTCTCCGGGTCCGTGCACTCCACGGCCGCGACCATCCGGCCCGCCTTCGAGATCATCAAGACGAAGCCGGACGCCGACATCGTCTCGTCCGTCTTCTTCATGTGCCTCGCCGACAAGGTGCTCGTCTACGGCGACTGCGCGGTCAACCCCGACCCGAACGCGGAGCAGTTGGCCGACATCGCCATCCAGTCGGCCGCGACCGCCGAGCAGTTCGGCGTGGCCCCGCGGATCGCGATGCTGTCGTACTCCACCGGTACGTCCGGCTCCGGCGCCGACGTCGACAAGGTGCGCGAGGCGACCGAGCTGGTACGGCTGCGGCGGCCCGACCTGAGCATCGAGGGGCCGATCCAGTACGACGCCGCGGTCGAACCGACGGTGGCCGCCACCAAGCTGCCGGACTCCGAAGTCGCCGGGCAGGCCAGCGTGCTGATCTTCCCCGACCTCAACACGGGCAACAACACCTACAAGGCCGTGCAGCGCTCGGCCGGCGCGATCGCCGTCGGTCCGGTCCTCCAGGGGCTGCGCAAGCCGGTCAACGACCTGTCCCGGGGCGCCCTCGTCCAGGACATCGTCAACACCGTCGCCATCACGGCCATCCAGGCCCAGTCCCCCGCCCCGTCCCCGATCGAGAAGGCCACCGCCCAGTGAGCGCCTCCCGCGTCCTCGTCCTCAACTCCGGCTCCTCGTCGGTGAAGTACCAGCTGCTCGACATGGGCGACAGCAGCCGGCTGGCCGTGGGGCTCGTCGAGCGGATCGGCGAGGAGACCTCCCGGCTCAAGCACACCCACGTCGAGTCCGACACCACCCGCGAGTGGTCCGGGCCGATCCCCGATCACGAGGCCGCGCTGAAGGCCGTGGCCGAGGAGCTGGCCAAGGACGGGCTGGGCCTCGACTCGCCGGAGCTGGCCGCCATCGGGCACCGGGTCGTGCACGGTGGACAGTCCTTCACCGCGCCGACCGTCGTCGACGGCGCCGTGCTCGCCGAGATCGAGCGGCTGATCCCCGTCGCCCCGCTGCACAACCCCGCCAACCTCACCGGCATCCGCACCGCCCGGGCGCTGCGCCCCGACCTGCCCCAGGTCGCCGTCTTCGACACCGCCTTCCACACGACGATGCCGGAGTCCGCCGCCCGCTACGCCATCGACACCGAGACCGCCGACGCCCACCGCATCCGGCGCTACGGCTTCCACGGCACCTCGCACGCCTATGTGGCCCGGGCGACGGCGAAGTTGCTGGGGAAGGCGCCCGAGGACCTCAACATCATCGTGCTGCACCTCGGCAACGGGGCCTCCGCCTCCGCGGTACGAGGCGGTCGATGCGTGGACACCTCCATGGGGCTGACGCCTTTGGAGGGGCTCGTGATGGGTACGCGCTCCGGTGACATGGATCCGGCCGTCATCTTCCATTTGATGCGTGTTGGCGGAATGTCCACGGACGAGATCGACACTCTTCTCAACAAGAAGAGCGGTCTGATCGGCCTGTGCGGTGACAACGACATGCGGGAGATCCGCCGCCGGGTGGACGAGGGTGACGAACAGGCGCAACTCGCCTTCGACATCTACATTCACCGATTGAAGAAGTACATCGGCGCCTATTACGCGGTGCTCGGCCGGGTGGACGCCGTCGCCTTCACAGCGGGAGTCGGCGAAAACGCGAGCCCGGTGCGGGAGGCTGCCGTGGCGGGCCTGGAGGAGCTGGGCCTCGCGGTGGACGGCGAGCTGAACGCCGTACGGAGTGACCAGCCGCGGCTGATCTCGCCGGAGTACGCGCGCGTGGCCGTCGCCGTGGTGCCGACCGACGAGGAACTGGAGATCGCGACACAGACTTACGCACTGGTCGGAAGTAATACACGGCAGTAACACGACTGAGCGCAATGGCGCCCATTTGTATCTTCCGCCAGACGGAATATTCCGTTGCGAAACAAACCGATAGGATCGCCCCATGCGCCGTTCGAAAATCGTCTGTACTCTCGGCCCCGCGGTCGACTCCCACGAAATGCTCGTGTCCCTGATCGAAGCCGGCATGAACGTGGCCCGCTTCAACTTCAGCCACGGCAGCCACGCCGAGCACCAGGGCCGGTACGACCGCGTCCGTGCCGCGGCCAAGGAGACCGGCAAGGCCATCGGTGTCCTCGCCGACCTCCAGGGCCCGAAGATCCGTCTCGAGACCTTCGCCGAGGGCCCGGTCGAGCTGGAGCGTGGTGACGAGTTCGTCATCACCACCGAGAACGTCCCGGGTGACAAGGCCATCTGCGGGACCACCTACAAGGGCCTGCCGGGCGACGTCTCGCGCGGCGACCAGATCCTCATCAACGACGGCAACGTCGAGCTGAAGGTCCTGGACGTCGAGGGCCCCCGGGTCAGGACGATCGTCATCGAGGGCGGTGTCGTCTCCGACCACAAGGGCATCAACCTGCCCGGCGCGGCCGTCAACGTGCCCGCGCTGTCCGAGAAGGACGTCGAGGACCTCCGTTTCGCGCTGCGCATGGGCTGCGACATGGTCGCGCTGTCCTTCGTCCGGGACGCCCAGGACGTGCAGGACGTCCACAAGGTGATGGACGAGGAGGGTCGTCGCGTCCCGGTCATCGCCAAGGTGGAGAAGCCGCAGGCGGTGGCGAACATGGAGGACGTCGTGATGGCGTTCGACGCCGTGATGGTCGCCCGTGGTGACCTCGCCGTCGAATACCCGCTCGAGAAGGTCCCGATGGTGCAGAAGCGCCTGATCGAGCTGTGCCGCCGCAACGCCAAGCCGGTGATCGTGGCGACCCAGATGATGGAGTCGATGATCACCAACTCCCGCCCCACCCGCGCCGAGGCCTCCGACGTGGCCAACGCGATCCTGGACGGCGCGGACGCGGTCATGCTCTCGGCGGAGTCCTCGGTCGGCGCCTACCCGATCGAGACCGTCAAGACGATGTCGAAGATCGTCCAGGCGGCCGAGGAAGAGCTGCTGAGCAAGGGCCTGCAGCCCCTCGTCCCCGGCAAGAAGCCGCGCACGCAGGGTGGTTCGGTCGCCCGCGCCGCCGCGGAGATCGCCGACTTCCTCGGCGGCAAGGGCCTGATCGCCTTCACCAAGTCCGGTGACACCGCCCGCCGGCTGAGCCGCTACCGCGCCGCCCAGCCGATCGTCGCCTTCACCACCGACGAGGGCACCCGCAACCAGCTGGCGCTCAGCTGGGGCGTCGAGTCGCACGTCGTGCCGTTCGTGAACAGCACGGACGAGATGGTCGACCTGGTCGACTCCGAGGTCTCCAAGCTCAACCGCTTCAGTGACGGCGACATCGTCATCATCACCGCCGGCTCGCCCCCCGGCGTCCCCGGCACCACCAACATGGTCCGGGTCCACCACCTGGGCGGCGAGAAGTAACCCCACAAGGGTCCTGTACGACGCTGAGGGCGCCCCCTGCGACAGGGGGCGCCCTCAGCGCTTGTGCGGCTCCCGAACGGGCTTGTGCGGACGCTCAGTCGATGTACTGATGCAGCCCGGGCACGTGCAGGGTCCCGCCGAACTGGCCGGCCTGCACGACCTTCACCTTGGTGAAGTAGATCAGCGGGATGTTGAGCGGCGGCGGGTTGTCCGGGTCGAACGTGACCGGGATCAGGCCCAGCAGGTTCCCGGAGATGGACTCCGTGTACATCACCGTCTCGCCGTCCCGGATGGTCGACGTCGAGCCCTTGGCCGCCTGCACGTGGTAGGTCTTGCCGGACTGCTCGTCGTTGACCGTCTGGTGCAGGTCGCCGATGTCGGTGCCGTCGGAGATGACGTACTTCAGCACCTTCTTCTTGGTGCCGTTGGCCGTCTTCACCTCGACGATGCCCTTGTAGTCGGCGCCCTTCAGCAGCAGCGAGCTGGCGTTCAGGTACCAGGGGTCGTCGGGCAGCGGCACGGTGTTGTCGATGCCGCTCTCCGCGTCCGTGGCGACCGGGCAGTCGTCGGGGTCCGTGGTGGAGCTCGCCGACGGGCTGGCGGTGGCCTCGGCGGCCGCCTCCTTGACCGCGTCGGTGGTGTCCTCGGCCGCCTTGGTCGCCGTGTCGGTCGTGTCCTTCACGGTGTCCTCGACCGTGTCGGTGACCTTCTCGGTGGTGTCCTTGACCGCGTCGCTCGCGTCGTCCTTGCCGTCCTCCGTCGCGGAGGCGGAGGCCGAGGCGGACGGCGTCGGGCTGGCACTCGCGGACGGCGAAGCGCTCTCGCCACCCGTGAAGATGCCGGTGATCGCGTCGCCGATCTCGTCCAGCACGTTGCCGCTGCTCTCGGAGGCCGAGGGCGAGGGCGTGGCCGTGCTGCCCGACTGCGCCTCGTTGGAGGCGGACGCGGACGGGGTGGGCGTGGCCTCGTCGTCGGAACCTGAATCCGACGAAGAGCCGCTGCCCGAGGAACCGCTGTCCGAGGAGCCGGAGTCCTTGGACTCGGAGGCCGAGGGGGTCGGCGTCGCCTCGTCCTCGGACTCGCTCGCGCTCGCGGACGGCGAGGCCGACGCGGACGCGCCGTCCTCAAGGGCCGCGACACAGTCCTTGTACTCGTCCGCCGTGAGACTCTTCGCGGCGGGCTGGTCCTCGGCGTTGGCGAGCGTCGGCGTGAATCCCATCCCCATGAGGACCGCCGTCGGCATCGCCGCCAGGGCTATCGCCTTGCCCGCCGGCATGTGGAACCGGGTGAACAGCGGCTTCTTGGGTGCCGCGTGCCGCGGCCCGGTTCTCACACGGGACTCGTCCACATCAGTCCCGTGGGTCACCTCGTCAGCCGGCACTGTGCCTCCCGTTCGCCCCGTTCGCCGGGCTCGTTCCTGACAGATCGTTCGGCTCAACGTCGTACGCGTCCTTGGAGAGCGTGGGGACCGCGCCCTGCGGCGCGTCACTCTCCCCGGCGCCGGCCTCCGCCACCGGCTGCGCCTCGGGCGCCTCGCCCGGCACCCACGCCACGGCCATCGCTCCGCCGACGAGGGCGAAGAGGAAGCCGATGAGGAAGCCGCCGAGGTTCGAGACCGGAATCGACACCAGGGCCAGCAGGATCGCCGCGACGCCCGCGAAGGTGCGGACGTGCTTCTGGAACCAGAGGCTGATGCCGAGGACGACCAGCAGCACACCGATGATCAGGGATCCCGCGCCCGCGGTGGTGGCCATCGCCAGCGTCAGATGGCCGATCTGGAGGTTTGCGTACGGGAAGTAAGCGATGGGGAGTCCGCCGAGCATGACGAACAGGCCGGCCCAGAACGGCCGGTCACCCCGCCAGCCGCGGAACTTCCGCTTGGCGACCCGGAGGTAGTGCTCATCGTGGCCGGGTACGGCAGGAGTCTCGGCGCTCATGGAAAACAGCTCCCTGTCACGGTGTTGCTGTGGTGGTGAGTTGTGCTTCGTGCGACCGCTTGTGGAGAACGTGCGAACAGCGGCCGGAGAGTGGACGGGCGGGGGCGCCACCGGCTCCCCCGCCCGTCAGCGAGTGCTTAGTAGCACTCCTTGACACCCGTCGCCAGCGACATCTTCAGGCCGCTGAGCTTGAAGGTTCCGGCGGTGGTCGCCCACGCCGTCTGCTTCACACCGGTCAGGGTGACCGAGTCGGCCTGCTGCGCGAACCCGTAGGGGTTCGCGGTGTCGCCCTTGGCGATACCCGGACCCTTGGCCGCGTCCTTGGCCGCCACACCGATGTCGATGCCACGGAAGGTGGCGTCGGCGCTGAGGTCGGCGACGTCGATGTACAGGTTCTCGGCCTCGACCGGGGTGTCGCCACCGCCGGCCTTCAGGATGAGGCTGACGGAACCGAGCAGCGGGATGTCAGGGGTGACAACCGACTGGCACAGGTTCTTGATGGTCGCGGACTTGAAGCCCGACACCGCGACCGGGTGGGCCGTCTTCTGGCCGCTCATCGTGTAACCCGAGTCAATGGCTCCGTACTGGACGAAGCCCTTGCCGTCGAGCTGGTCGGTCGTCACCTTGAACGACTGACCCGACACACTGAACGACGCGGCGAGAGCGCCCTGCGCGAGGGCGACACCTATCGCAGCCGTGGCGGCCACGCTGGGCACCATGACGACGGCGAACCGCTTCCATCTGGTCCCGCCACGCACCTGGGACTCCATATTTCCTCCTTCTCGGACGTACATCTCCTGACCCTGACTGCCCCTGTCGAACAAGACGGCTCAGCCGGGCAGGGATGGGAGAAGTGCTACGTCCTCGGGAAGGGGAGCGCCCGTACTCAGGCGCGAACCGCGCACCGATCACCGGCGATCACCCCCGAGCGACAACCACTGGTCGCGCCTGACGCACATCACGCACAACCTGGACAGGCTTCGCCAAGTGGACGAAGACCCCCCTGTCCAAGAGCCGGCGCCACTGCCGTCGGCTCTACTCGGTGGGGACCCAGGAGTTCCCGCGGGCCCGACCGGCTGTCGGGGTACGGGAATGGACCGAGCGTCGCCGATCGTGGTGCATTCTCGCCGCCCGCACAAGGGGCTTCGTTACTCGGTAGTAACGGCCGGATAACCGAACAACGACCCGCCGGTCTCGGACGACGACTCCCGGTAGCACTCCGGGGCCGGACAAAGACGTTGACGGCTGGACATAATCCGACAGAACAACGCCCAGAACTTACTTCCAGTAACAGCGGCCGCGATTACCAAGATTTGGTAAAGCGCGGCCGCAGTGATGCTCCATCGGCAAATCTTTCACTCGGGCACCACATGCCCGAGTGTTTAGAGGCTGCTCAGAACGGGGTCCTCACCCCGGTCGACGGCCCGCTCAGAACAGCGCCCGCGCGAGCGCCCGGCGCGCCGCGATCACCCGCGGCTCATCGGGCCCGACGACCTCGAACAGCTCCAACAGCCGTACGCGTACGGCGTCCCGGTCGTCGCCCGCCGTGCGCCGCACGGTCTCGATGAGCCGCCCGAAGGCGTCCTCGACGTGTCCGCCGACCAGGTCCAGGTCGGCCGCGGCGACCTGGGCCGCCACGTCTTGCGGCTTCGCGGCCGCGTCCTGCCGGACCTGCTGCGGGTCGAGCCCCTGCACCCGGTACAGCAACTCGGCCTGGGCGAGGCCCAGTTTGGCCTCCGTGTTGCCCGGGTCGTCACTCAGGACGCTCTTGTACGCCTGCACCGCACCGCCGAAGTCCCCCGCGTCCAGGGCCTGTACCGCGGCCTCCAGGAGGGCGTCGTAGGGCCCGGCGGGAACGGTCGGAGCGGCGGCCCGCTCGGCACCGGGCGCGGCGTCGGGGTCGACGGTGAGGCCGGTGAGGCCGAAGCGCTGCTCGGCGACCTGTACCAACTGGTCCAGGGTCTGCTGGATCTGCTCCTTGCCCGCGGCCCCCTGGAAGAGCGGCAGGGCCTGCCCGGCGACGACGGCGAAGACGGCCGGGATCCCCTGGACCCCGAACTGCTGCATCAGCATCTGGTTGGCGTCGACGTCGATCTTGGCGAGGAGGAGGCGTCCGTTGTACTCCAGGACGAGCTGCTCCAGCACCGGGCTGAGCTGCTTGCAGGGCTCGCACCACTCGGCCCAGAAGTCGATGACGACCGGTACCTCGGTGGAGCGCTGCAGGACTTCGAGCTCGAACCCGGCCTCGTCGACGTCGATGACGAGATCGGCGGGCGAGACGGCACCCGGGCCGCCGCCCTGCCGGGCCGCCTCGGCCCGCGCCTGCTCCGCCTTCGCCTTGGCCTCCTGGGCCGCCTTCACCGCGGCGAGGTCGACGACTCCGCTCATGGACATGTTCCGTGGCTGCATGCGTCTATCCTCCCCCGTTCGCGCGCGTACGTGAAAAGCATCATGAAAGCTGGTCAGGCTCTGTACCGGTCCTGCGGTGCGTTGTTCGACGCCGGGTCCCCACCCCACGCCAGTGGTTTCGCTACGAGTCGTAGCGTAATGGCACTCAGTGCCTCCTCGCGACCACTCCCCGGTGATCTCCCTCACGGCTTCACAGGAAACGCCGGTTATGGTCGGTGGATGCAGAGCCGCACCCCCGCCCCCCGCGCCACCGGACGCCCCCGCTCCGCCGCCGCGGACGCCGCGATCCTCGCGGCCACCCGGGAGGCGCTGGTGGAGCTGGGCTGGTCCAAGCTCACGCTGGGAGACGTGGCGACGCGGGCGGCGGTTGCGAAGACGACGCTTTACCGCCGCTGGCCCGGCAAGAACGAACTCGTCGTCGACGCGGTGGCGGAGCTCTTCGACGAACTGCGCCTCCCCGACCGCGGCACCCTGGCCGCCGACATCGAGGGCGTGGTCCTCCAGTTCGCGGCGATCCTGGCCCGCCCGGAGGCGAAGAGCGGACTGATGGCGGTCGTAGCGGAATCGACCCGGGACGACGCCCTGCGCGAACGCATCCGCGCCTCGATCGTCGACCGTCAGAAACGCCTGGTCCTGGAGGGCCGGGCGCGCGCGCAGACGCGCGGCGAGCTGCCCCCCGAGACGGACCCCGGGGAGGCGTCCCGCACGGTCGACCTGATCTTCGACGTGGTGGCGGGTGCGGTGGTCCACCGCACCCTGGTGAGCGCGGAACCGGCGGACGAGGAGTGGGTACGGGGGTTCACCCGGGTGCTGCTGCTGGGGCTGGCGGGGGCGTCCGCGTAGCGCCCACGCGGCGGAGCCGCACATCGATACGGCCCCGCGCCCCTTGGTCGGCTGCACCAGCCGTGCTCAGAACCCGGGCGGCTCCGTGTACACCCCCCACTCGTCCCGCAGCACCCCGCAGATCTCGCCCAGCGTCGCCTCGGCCCGCACCGCGTCGAGCATCGGCCCGATCATGTTGGACCCGTCCCGCGCGGCGGCGAGCATCGCGTCCAGCGCCCCCCGCACCGCGGCGTCGTCCCGCCCGGCCTTACGGCCGCCCAACTCCCGCACCTGCTCCCGCTCGACCTCGTGGGAGACCCGCAGGATCTCCAGGTCGCCGGTGACGGAGCCGTGATGGACGTTGACGCCCACCACCCGCTTGTCCCCCTTCTCCAGGGCCCGTTGGTACTGGAACGCGGACTCGGCGATCTCCCCGGTGAACCATCCGTCCTCGATGCCCCGCAGGATCCCTGAGGTGATCGGCCCGATGGGGTGCCGCCCGTCGGGGTGCGCCCGCAGCCCCCGCTCCTTGATCTGCTCGAAGATCTTCTCGGCGTCGGCCTCGATACGGTCGGTCAGCTGCTCGACGTACCAGGAACCGCCCAGCGGATCCGCGACGTTGGCGACGCCGGTCTCCTCCATGAGGACCTGCTGGGTGCGCAGCGCGATCTCGGCGGCCTGCTCGCTGGGCAGCGCGAGGGTCTCGTCGAGGGCGTTGGTGTGCAGGGAGTTGGTCCCGCCGAGCACGGCGGCGAGCGCCTCGACGGCGGTCCGTACGACGTTGTTGTACGGCTGCTGAGCGGTCAGCGAGACGCCGGCGGTCTGCGTGTGGAACCGCAGCCACTGCGCCTTCTCGGACTTGGCCCCGTACACCTCCCGCATCCACCGCGCCCAGATCCTCCTGGCCGCGCGGAACTTGGCGATCTCCTCGAAGAAATCGACGTGGGCGTCGAAGAAGAACGACAGCCCGGGGGCGAACACATCCACGTCGAGCCCGCGCGAGAGCCCCAACTCCACGTACCCGAACCCGTCGGCGAGGGTGTAGGCGAGCTCCTGCGCGGCGGTGGAGCCGGCCTCGCGAATGTGATACCCGGAGACGGAGAGCGGCTTGTAGGCGGGAATGCCCGCCGCGCAGTACTCCATCAGATCCCCGATGAGCCGCAGATGGGGCTCGGGCTGGAAGAGCCACTCCTTCTGAGCGATGTACTCCTTGAAGATGTCGGTCTGGAGCGTGCCGTTGAGCACCCCCGGATCGACCCCCTGCCGCTCAGCGGCGACGAGATACATGCAGAACACCGGCACAGCGGGCCCGCTGATGGTCATGGAGGTGGTGACGTCCCCGAGCGGGATGTCCTTGAACAGCACCTCCATGTCGGCGGCGGAGTCGATGGCGACCCCGCAGTGCCCGACCTCCCCGAGCGACCGCGGATCATCGGAGTCCCGCCCCATGAGGGTAGGCATGTCGAAGGCCACGGACAGCCCGCCCCCGCCGTTGGCGAGGATCATCTTGTACCGCTCGTTGGTCTGCTCGGCGTTCCCGAACCCGGCGAACTGCCGAATGGTCCAGGTCCGCCCCCGGTACCCGGTGGCGTACAGCCCGCGGGTGTACGGGTACTCGCCGGGCCACCCGATCCGCTCGAACCCCTCGTACCGATCCCCCGCCCGAGGCCCGTACACCGGCTCCACGGCGTCCCCGGACAGCGTGGTGAAGTCGGCCTCCCGCGTACGAGAGGAGTCATACCGGGCCTGCCACCGTCGGCGGCCCTCTTCGATGGCGTCAGCGTCCATACCTTCGAATTTACTAGGACGTCCTAGTAAATGTCGATGGCGAACCACCCGTTACTCTCGACGGCATGAAGAAGAGCGTCCTGACCCGTTACCGGGTGATGGCCTACGTCACCGCCGTGCTGCTCATCCTGCTGACGATCGGCGTGATCGGGAAGCGAGTGCTGGGTCTGGACGGGTTCGACGGCTTCGTCACCGGCGTCGGTATCGCCCATGGCTGGCTGTACGTGCTCTACCTGGTCTTCGCCTTCGACCTGGGCACGAAGGCGAAGATGCCGCTGGGCCGTCTCGCCTGGGTCCTGCTGGCCGGCACGGTCCCGACCGCCGCCTTCTTCGTCGAGCGCAAGGTCACCCGAGAGGTCACGCCACTCGTCCTCGAGGACGCGACCCCCAAGACGGCCGCGGCCTGAACCTCACTTCGTGATGAAGTGACACTGCACGGCGCGCAGTTTCCCGTTCACATAGAACTTCGCGCAGGCCTTGCCGTACTTCGGCAGCGTCTGCGCCGTGGCGCGTCGCAGCGGATTGCCCCGGCACTCCAGGTGCGTCGCGCCGCGTGATGTCCTGTACGTCCTGTTGTCGGTGTCCGCGAAGGCGAAGTCGATCCGCCAGTTGCAGAACTTGGAGAAGGTCGCTGCCAGCCCCATGCAGTCCACACCGGCCAGCTGGCTCTTGATCCGCCTGCCCGAACCATCGATGGAGTGCGTCAGAAAGCACCCCACCGGCACCTTCACACCCGCTCCCCGCAGGTCGTAGTCGAACGTCCCGATCGGGGTCGACCCGGTGGCACTGGCCCGCGCCGGACCTCCGGCCCCCAAGGTCACGGCGGCGATCAGAGCAACCGCTCCTCCGGCGGTCACCAGACGGCGGGTGGCATTACGTAACGTCGACAACGCGCATCTCCCTGCTTCACGCGGATCCGGATTCCGAATCACCGGATCACGGTCGATCCACAAGATCGCAGAGCGGACGCCGGGCCCCTGCCGCCGGATCGATTATGCACGGAGAAGATCACCTTCAGGCGCGATCAGCCCCGCCCGCGTTGACCGGCAGTCTCAGTCCTCGTCGAAGTCGCTCGCCGCCACCCGCAGTGGTCTCAGCAGTGCGAAGATCTCGCCGCATTCCTCCGCGTCGTAGACGCCGAGGCCGAAGTCCATGGCCATGAGGTCGCGGGTGGCGGCCTCGACGACCTCGCGGCCCTTGTCGGTGATGACGGCGAGCGTGCCGCGCCCGTCGTTGGGGTTGGGTTTCTTGTCGACCAGGCCCGACTTGACCAGCCGGTCCACCGTGTTCGTCACCGACGTGGGGTGCACCATCAGGCGTTCGCCGATCTTGGACATGGTCAGCTCGCCGGCCTTGGAGAAGGTGAGCAGGACCAGGGCCTCGTAGCGCGCGAAGGTCAGTCCGTAGGGCTTGACCACCGCGTCGACCTCGGCCAGCAGGATCTGATGGGCACGCATGATCGACGTGATCGCGGCCATCGACGGCACGTTTCCCCAGCGCTGCTTCCAGAGCTCGTCGGCGCGGGCGATGGGATCGAAGGGGAGACTGAGGGGCTTCGGCACGGCTCCGACCTTACCGGCCGGTCACATGGTGGTCAGCCCCGTCTTGGTATTCGGTCCACCGCACCCCCGTCACCCCGTCCGCCGCGCCTCCACCGCCAGCAGCGCACAGCACCCCGCCCCCAGCACCCCCGCTCCCGCGACCGTCCACGCCACCCCCGCGAACTCCGCCGCGACCCCCGCGAGCGCCATGCCCACCCCCTGGATCGTCATCAGCCCGGCCGTGAGCAAGGTCATCGCCCGCCCCCGCAGCCCCTCCGGCACCGCCCGCACGAACCACTGGTCCAGGCCCAGCGTGTACGCCGAGCCGGCGCCCGAGAGAAAGAGGAGAAGGAGAGCCGTCGGCAAGCCCGGACGCAGGGCGTAGCCCACGTACGGGAGCAGCGTCACGCACACCAGCGGAAGCGCGATCCGTTCCCTCGCCTCGGGGCGGAGGCGGGCGCCCGCCCACAGTTCCCCGGCGATCGTGCCCACCGGCAGCGCGCACATCAGCAGCCCGAGCCCCACCGAACCGACGCCCAGGTCATCGGCGTACGGCGCCGCCAGCGCCTCCGGCACCACCGCGAACATCGGCGGCACCCAGAAGAGGAACAGCAGCACCCTGGTCCTGCGGTCCGCCAGCACCTGCCGCGCACCCTTCAGGGAGTCCGTCACCAGCGAACCCCCACCCGCCCGCGCCGGGCGCCGCCGCGTACCGAACCGCAGCAGTCCCGCCGAGGCACAGAAGGTGACCACCGTGATCAGCAGGGCGTGGCGCGGGGACACGGCGGTCAGGAGCAGGCCGCCGACGCCGTACCCGGCCAGCAGCGCCCCCTGCGACACGATCCGCAGCAGGGAACGGCCCAGCACGAACAGGTCGCCGTCGCCGAGGATGTCGGCCAGCGTCGCCATCCGCGTCCCGGCGAACACCGGCGACACCACGGCCAGCGCACACCGCAGCGCGAGCAGCACCGCGATGTGCGCGCCCGGCAGCGTCATCGGCAGCACGCACGCCGCGCACACCAGATCGCACAGGACCAGCACCCGCCGGGCCGGGAAACGGTCGGCGACCCCCGCGAGAAGGGTGCCGCCGACGACGTACGGCAGGAAACCGAGCGCGAACGCGAGTGCGCTCAGCAGGGGCGAGCCGGTCAGGTCGTAGACGAGGACGGACAGCGAGATCTCGGCGACCACCACGCCCAGGAGCGAGAGCAGGTGTGCCGCGAAGACCGCGCGGAACTCCCGTACGGCGAAGACGCGGGCATAGCCGGTGGGTGGGGCGCTGAGGGTGTCCGTCATGGGCAGCAGCGTGACCTGCACCGGGCCCACGCCCTAGAGTTTCGGCTTCAGCCGAATCTTCCCCTCGCTCAGTTACGGACCGCCATGCCATCCCGTCTGCATTTCGGTGAGGACGACTTCCTCCGCTGCCGCTTCGCCGTGTCGCCGTTGTGGGAGACGCAGGACGCGGTCCGTACCCTCAAGCGGCCGGACCGGCACGGCTATCACGCGCCCTGGCTGCGACGGATCCGGGACGCCGCCGCCACGCTCGACCTCACCCCGCTGTGGCTGCTGATGCCGCGCCGCGGCCACTCCCCCGACTGGCTGTGCCCGCCGCCGAGCAGCGCGGCCACGTTCGAGGAGGAGATCGCGGCGGTCCGGGCCGCCGATCCCGAGGCGGCCCGGGAGGACACCGCCAAGTCCCTCGCGGACACCCCGGGCGCGCTGGACTCGCCGTACGGGCGGGCTTGGCTGGCCGATCCTGCGCGGATGGTGCGGGAGCTGGCGGACGCCATGGAGGTGGCCTGGCACCGGCTCATCGAGCCGGACTGGCCCCGGTTGCGCGCCCTGCTGGAGGCCGACGTGGCGTTCCACTCGCGTCGGCTGGCCGAGGTGGGGCTGGGCGGGCTGCTGCCGGAGATCAACCGGCGGTGCGGCTGGGACGCGGGGACGCTGACCGTCGAGAGCAACGGGCGGCACGAGCGGCGGCTCGCCGGGCAGGGGCTCGTGCTCATGCCCAGCGTCTTCGTCTGGCCGGACGTGGTCAGCACCTTCGATCCGCCGTGGCAGCCGATGCTCGTGTATCCGGCGCGGGGCATCGGCGGCCTGTGGACGGAGTCCGCCGACCGTACGCCGGACTCGCTCGTACGACTCCTCGGGCGCGGCCGGGCGTCCGTGCTCACCGCCCTCGACGAACCCGCCGGCACCACCGCGCTCGCCCACCGCCTGGGGCTCGCCCCGTCGTCGGTGTCGGCGCATCTGACCGTGCTGCGCGCGTCGGGCCTGCTGACCTCGCGGCGGTACGGCCACCAGGTGCTGTACGAGCGGACGCCGCTGGGGATCGCGCTGGGGTCGGGGCCCGGTGTCGCGTCCGGCCCGGACATGTGACCCGTGTGACGATGGGTCACAAACCTCACATATCGGCCTGATACGCCACCGTACGTCCCCTCGTGCAAGGGAGCAGCATGTCCCGGCTGACCCACACCCTCGCCGTCCTCACCACCGTCGCCGCCCTCGGGCTCACCACCGGCTGCTCGTCCGTCTCCGAGGTCGGCGAGGCCTCCGTCGCGGGCGCGGCCAGCGGAATCGCGAGCCCGGACCCGAACTCGCCGTTCTGGGTCGACCCGGCCGGCCCCGCCGCCGAGCAGATCGAGCTGTGGCGACGGGAGGGGCGTAGGGCGGACGCGGCGCTGCTGCAAAAGATCGCCGACCAGCCCGCCGCGCTGTGGCCGGCCGGGGAGATCGACCCCGGCCCGACGGTGCGGGCGGCGACCTCGGCGGCGCAGGCCGAGGACCGCACCGCGCTCTTCGTGGCGTACAACATCCCGCACCGGGACTGCGGTCAGCACTCGGCGGGCGGGGCCGCGGACGCGGACACCTACCGGGACTGGATCGGGAAGTTCGCGCAGGCGCTCGGCGACGCCAAGGCGCTGGTGGTGCTGGAGCCGGATGCCGTCGCGCACATCGTGGACGGGTGCACGCCCGGCGAGTACCACGCCGAGCGCGAGGAGTTGCTGGGCGAGGCGATCGGTCGGCTCAAGCAGCAGCCGCACACCAAGGTGTACCTGGACGCGGGCAACCCGTCCTGGATCCGGGACCCGGGAAGGCTGGTCGAGCCGTTGAAACGGGCCGGGCTGGAGACCGCGGACGGGTTCTCGCTCAACGTCTCCAACTTCCAGACCGACGCCGTCACCAAGAAGTACGGCCTCCAGTTGTCCGGGGACCTCGGCGGCAAGCACTTCGTCATCGACTCCAGCCGCAACGGCAACGGGCCGCTGCCGGGGGCCTGGTGCAACCCGCCCGGCAGGGCCCTGGGGACCCGGCCGACCACGAAGACCGACGAGCCCGCCCTCGACGCCTATCTCTGGGTGAAGCGGCCCGGCGAGTCGGACGGCACCTGCGCGGGCGGTCCCGCCGCCGGACAGTGGTGGCCGGAGTACGCCCTGGGCCTGGCGCGCAACACCCAGGGCTCGTAGCTCACTTCACCTGGATCCACTTCGCCTGCGACGGGGTGCCGTCCGTGTCCGTCACGAACAGCATGTACCAGCCGGGCGGGACGAGGCTGGGGTCCTTCGGCACCTCGACCGTCACCGAGTGGGCGTCCTTGGTCAGGCCCAGTTCGATGGAGCGCTGCTCGACGTCGGTGGTGTGGGTGACCGCGCTCGGCCGCATCAGCCGGGCCTTGACGATCCGGTCGGGGTGGTCGGTGCGGTAGGTCGCGCGGTGGGTCTTGTCGAGGACCTCCGCACCGCCCCGCAGTACGGGCCGGTCGTCGCCGGCCCGGTGCAGGGCGGGCGGCGTGAAGACCTCCATCCGCTGCTCGAAGTGACCGAGCTTGGTGTTCTGCTGGTCGTCGAAGAGCGGGTCGGAGCCGAACGTGGCGACCCGGCCGTCGGGCAGCAGCAGCGCCTCGGAGTGGTAGTTGCGGCCGACCGTCGGGGCCGCGGCCTCGTGGAAGACGTTGTCCTTGGGGTCGTAGAACTGCGCCTTGAGGATGTTGCTGGCACTGCGCCCGCGGTAGTCCTCGGAGCCGTTCGAGGTGAAGACGGTGTCGTCCGGCATGATCACGCTGTTCAGGTAGCGGGTGCCCTGGGGGAGGTTGGGGCCGTCCTTGAAGACGGGGTTGTCCGCCTTGAGATCGACGACCGCGGTGCGCGGGGTCGACTTCTTGGACTCGCCGACGCCTCCGCCGCCGAGGATCATCACCTTCTGGTCCTGCGCGGGCGGCAGCAGCAGGGAGGCCGAGGTCTCGGTCTCGTCGGCGTCGCGCAGGCCCGGGATCTTCTCGAAGGTGTTGGTCTTCAGATCCCACAGGCCGGGCTCGCGGCCCTGGTCGGCGGGCCCGTAGCCGGCGTTGGAGGCCGGGTAGAAGAGCTTGCCGCCCTTGGTGAGGAAGAGCGCGGGGTAGGTGGGGAAGTACCGCTTGGGGCCGCGCGACCACTTCTTGGTCTTCGGGTCGTAGATCTCGTTGTCGCCCGGGTCGATCACCCCGACGTCGTCCAGTCCGGAGACGGCGAGGACCCGGCCGTCGTCGAGGCCGACGAGGGTCGGGTACCAACGGGCCTTGTCCATCGGGTCGACGGGGATGTACCGCTCGGCGACCGGGTCGAACTCGTAGGCGGCGCGGATGCCCTGGAAGTCCTGCTTGTCGAGGGTGATCTTCTCCGACAGGCCGTACGTGTTGGCCGCGTCCTTGCCCTTCAGGCCGACGACCTCGTACTGGGCCTGCTTCTCGGTGACCGACATCGGGCCCTTCTCGACGGCCTCGACGAAGACCCGGGCCTCGCTCGCCGTCACCTTCGTCTGCCAGGGCTGCATCACACCACTGGCGTTGTACGTGACCTTGAACTTCTTCTTCGCCTTGGGGACGGTGACGTCGAACTTGGTGACGTACTCGACTCCGGCCGGCGAGCGGAAACGGGTGCCCTTCTTCAGGACCATGGCCTTGTCGGGGTTCTCGTTCTTCACCCGCATGCCGCCGCCGGCCCGGTCGATCTCGCCGTCGAGGAGTTCGTAGCGGGCGGTGCCGCCGGCCACGAGCATGCGGCCGTCGGGGAGTTGGGCGTGGCCGGAGCAGAAGAAATCGTCGGGCGTGGGGATCTTCTTGAAGGTGTCCGTCCTCGGGTCCCACAGGATCGTGTCGAAGGATCCCTCGTCGAATTTCTTCTGCTCGTTGCCGGAGCCCGCGACGATCAGGACCTTGCCGGTGTGCAGGAGCGCCGCGTGGATGGCGTTGGTGCGGTACTGCTCAGGGATGTCGACCGTGGCCCAACTCCCGTACTTCGCCCGGTACTCGGGCTGCGCGATCTTGTACGCGTGGTACTGCTTCCCGGCGAAGTCCAGCGCGGCCGGGGCGTTGAGGCCGGCGAGGACGGCGATGCCGCCGATGCCGAGGACGGTCTTCTTGGTCTTCTGGGACGGCTGGTAGGCCATGGCCTAGTTGCCTCCTGTCGTGGTGCTGGAGGTGGTGGCGAGGGCGGGCTCGCTGCCGTCGACGACCCGGGCGGAGCCGTGCAGCGCCTGCCGCTCGCGGCGCTCCTTCAGCAGCGTGGCCGCCCAGACCGCCACCGGGGCCAGCGAGATGGCCATCGCGAGGACCGCCCAGGTGCGCATGGCCACATGCGTGTGGTCGAGGACGACCGAGGCGGCCAGCGAGGTCCCGAGGAGGACCGCCCAGAAGAGGTGGATACGGAAGGTGAGGAGCCGGTCCGGGCTGGCGTCCCCGCCCTTGGGGGTGACGACGAACCGGCTGGGGCGGCGCAGCAGGGCCGCGCCGAGGGACTTGAGGTAGATGGGCGCCGAGAGTGCCGACATCGCCATGCCCGCGAGGCCGCCCGAGCCCTCGGGTTCGTGCGGGGAGACGTTGTGGCGGCGGTTCCACAGATAGAGGCCGATCTGGAGGGCGGCCGCGTCGCTGTAGAGCATCAGCCAGACGGAGGCGGCGACCTGGGTGCCGGACGCGCCGAACCAGAGGAAGAGGAAGCAGCTGAGGATGCCGAGGAACCAGTTGACGGCCGTCATCGGGTAGTAGACGAGCATCAGCGTGTACGAGAACAGCCGCCCGGGCGGCATCGTGAACGGTGCCTTCCAGTACTGCTTGAACAGCGTCTCGTACGTCCCCCTCGACCAGCGCATCTGCTGGGTGAAGAAGTCCGTCCAGGAGGCCGGCCCCTCGCCGACCGCCACGACGTCCGGGGTGTAGACGGAACGCCAGTGGTGTCGGGTCCTCGGGTTGCGGTGGCGGTGCAGCTCGAAACCGGTGGCCATGTCCTCGGTGATGGAGTCGTACAGGCCGCCGATCTGCTTGACGGCCGCGATCCGTACGACGTTGTTGGTGCCGACGAACATCGGTGAGCGGTAGCGGTTGCCGGCCCGCTGGATCAGCGCGTGGAAGAGGAACTGCTGCGACTCGGCGGCCTTGGTGACGGGGTTGTGGTAGTTGCCGTACACCTGCGGGCCGACGACGAAGGAGACGTCCGGGTCACGGAAGTAGCCCATCATCCGCTCCAGGAAGTTGGGGAGCGGGACGTGGTCGGTGTCGACCGAGGCGAAGAACTCGTACTCGGCGCCGTGCATGGCGATCCACGCGTTGTAGTTGCCGTGCTTGGTGCGGGCCTTGTGGACGCCCCTGGCACGGTTCCACTCCGGGACGCCGTGGCGGGTGAAGTGCCGGACGCCGAGTTCCGCGCACAGGGCCCTGGCCTGTTCGTCGTCGCCTTCGTCGAGGAGCCAGAGGTCGAGCGGGCCGGTGTGGGTGACCTTCGTGGCGCCTTCGAGGGTGGCGCGGACCATCGAGAGGGGTTCCTTGCCCGGGACGTACGTCGTGAGGAAGGCGACGCGGGTGCCGGGTTCGGGGGTGACGGGGACGGGGTCACGGGCGACGAGGGTCGCGTGGGCCACGGAGGCCACGTTGACGACCATGAAGAGCTCGATGAGACCGATGGCTATGAGCATCGTGATGTCGAGCCAGACCATCCAGGCGTCGCCGCCCTCGCGCTCGACCCAGTGGGTCGGCCAGACGAGGTACACCAGCAGGACGCCGGTGAGCACGGGTGCGAGGGACATCAGCAGGATGGCGCGTATTCGGTGCGGCTCGCCGGAGAGGAGCGAGGTGTACTGCACCCGGTACGACGAGCCGGACGGCTCCGTCAGCGGTCCGGCCAGTCGGCTGTAGGTGTCGTAGTCGTAGCCCTCCGGCCGCACAGCGCCCTCCAGTGATCGAAACATCCGATATGCCCGATATGGAAACGAAAGTGGAGTTTCCTGGGTGTGTCGAACTGGGAGGGTCCAGCCGGGCGACCGTGGACTCAGAGGCGCGGGGCCCCGGTCACGGACATCACCAGCGAGTACAGCGAGGTGTCGGCGGCGATGAACAGCCGGTTGTTCCGGGGCCCGCCGAAGGCGATGTTGGCGACCGGCTCGGGCACCCGCAACCGCCCGATGAGGGTGCCGTCGGGGTCGTAGCAGTGAACTCCGTCGGCGAGCGCGGCGGCCCACAGACGGCCCTCGTCGTCGAAGCGGATGTTGTCGAAGTGGACGCCGTCACGGGCCTCGGCGAAGACCTTGCCGCCGACGAGCGTGCCGTCGTCGTGCACGTCGTACACATGGATACGGGCGGCCCGGGAGTCGGAGACGTACAGCCGCCGCTCGTCCGGGGACAGGATGACGCCGTTGGGCCCCTCGAACCCGTCGGCGGCCAGATGCACCCGCCCGTCCGCCGGGTCGATCCGGTAGACGTTGCAGGCGCCGATCTCGGATTCGGCGCGATGGCCCTCGTAGTCGGTCACGATGCCGAAGTCCGGGTCGGAGAACCAGATGGTGCCGTCGGAGCGGACGACGGAGTCGTTCGGCGAGTTGAGCCGCCTGCCCTCGTAGTGGGTGGCCAGGACGGTGACCGTACCGTCGGCCTCGGTACGGGTGAGACGCCGGTTGCCCTGCTCACACGTCACCAACCGCCCCTGCCGGTCGAGGGTGTTGCCGTTGCTGTACCCGGCCGGGCTGCGGAACACCCCCACCGCGCCGGTGGCCTCGTCCCAGCGCAGGATGCGGTCGTTGGGGATGTCGCTCCAGATCAGCTGCCGCCACGCGGGCAGATACAGCGGCCCCTCGGCCCAGCGGCAGTCGTCGTACAACACCTCCAGCCTGCTGTCGCCGTTCGTGCAACGCCCGCTGCGGAAGCGGTCGTCCAGGATCTCGTACAGGCTGTCGGTGGCCATGGGGTCCTCTCGGCTGGGCGGGTCCTACGGGTCAACGGCGGTTCGTGCGCCGCAGATGAAGTCGTACCGCACGCTGGGCCACCGGCCCCAGCTCCTCCAACGCGGCGACCAGGACACCGAGTTGCTCCAGCGCGTCCAACGCCGCCGTCGCGCCCGGCAGGTCCACGCCCTCGTACAGTTCGATGCCCACGAAGGACGCGGCGACCGCCCGCGCCAGACCCGCCGGATCGGTGAACTCCTCGAACGGCGTGCCCGCGAGCACCCTCCTGAGAACCTTCTCGATCTCGGTGATCCAGGAGTCGAGGCCCGCGGCCGTGGCCGCCGCGAGGCTCTCATGGGTCTGGGCACCGGCCAGGAGCTGGCCGAGGAGGGCGACATGGCCGCCGGAGCGCTCCTCCTCGTGGATCCGCCGTCCCACCACGAGGAGTTCGGAGAGCGAACCCACCCGGTCGAAGCGGGGGCGGTAGCGGGCCACGGCCTGCTCGGCGCCGTACCGGCAGGCCGCCGCGAGGAGTTCGTCGACCGAGCCGAAGTGGTAGAAGACCAGGGCCTGGTTGACCCCCGCCGCCGAGGCGATCGTACGGGCCGACGCCTTGGCGATGCCCTGGTCCACGAGGGTCCGCAGGGCGCCTTCCAGCAGCTTGGTCTTCGTCTCCGCCGACTTCGCGGTCTCCGGGCTCACGCGCGCGACTCCTCACGGACCGGGCGCAGGCCGGGCCGGACGCCGCAGGAGCGGACGTCGCGGTACGTCGCCTTGAAGGAGCCCTCGTAGCCGAAGAGGGGCCCGAAGTACTTGTTGACGACCCTGACCCGGATACGGAAACGGCCCGTCGAGTCGTCGTAGGACTCGCGGACCTCGGCCGTCGCACCGATCAGCTCGGGCACCCGGACGTCCACCACACCCTCCCTGAACCGGTGTTCTCCGGAGCGGATGAGGAGCGAGCCGTCGGACTCGGCGTGGAAGCGGAGGTCGGTGGCCAGGTGCTGGTGGGTGCCGAGGTAGTCGAGGATCCGGTCGCCCCCGGGGCCCAGAACCATCTGGGCGTCGAAGCGACGGGAGCGGCCGGGCAGGTCGAAGGTACGCACGAAGGTCACCGTCTCACGGCCGTAGGTGTCGGCGTACGGCACGTTCTCGATGACGAACGGAACGTTCCGTCCGGTACGCGGGACCAGGATGTTCCGGGTGGTCCCGAGCGCGAGGAACGGCTTCACGAACGCCCCACCGTGCCAGATCCGATCCATGACCCCCCGACCGACACAGGCCTCCCCACTCACCAGGCCGACCGAGAAACGGCGCTGGAGCTCGGGGTGGAGGGTGTCGAAGGCCGGGCCCATCGCGGTACGGAAGATCGACGCCGGGGCGGGCGACGCGGGGGGAGCGGGCGTTTCGGAGTGCACGGGAGGCGTGGTCATCGCGGGGCTCCTGAGTGGGCGGGAAGGTGCGGGGGGCGCGGTGGGCACGGGGGGCTGGAGGGCTGGAGGGCTGGGGGGCTGGGGGGCTGGGGGGCTGGGGTGGGCGGGGCCCGGTCGCCGCCGGGTCCGTCCGGGGGAAGGATCGGTGGTCACGGGGTCCTGCCAGGGGAAGGGCCGGTCGTCACGGGGTCCTGCCAGGGGAAGGATCGGCCGTCACGGGGTCCGTCCGGGGGGTAGGGCCGGTCGTCACGGGGTCCTGCCAGGGGAAGGGCCGGCCGTCACGGGGTCCTGCCGAGGGAAGGGCCGGTCGTCACGGGGTCCTGCCGGTGCGCGGTCACCGCCGGGTCTCCCGTGCGCGCGGGACGCGGCCGTCGCCGGCTCTCACTGGCGTGCGGCCGGCGTGGTCACCGCGAGGTCTGTCCGGCGCGAAGGGGGCACGGTCACCGCGGAGTCTCCACGGCACGTGGAAAACCCGGTCCCGGCCAGGACTCTCAGGCGCCCCGGAGGCACAGTCGTCGCAGCGCCTCCGCGGAGCGACGGCGCCGTCGCCGCGCGGGTTCCTCGGTGCGGGGAGGACCCGTTCGCCCCGGACCCGTCCCTGCACGCTGCCGGCGTGGTCACCGTGGGTTCTCCAGGGTGCGCAGCAGGCGAGGTGCCTGGACGCGGGTCGGCGGTCGGCGTAGGCAGCGGCGGGCCGCCGGGGTGCCGGGCAGGGGTGGCGCGAGGAGAGCCAGGGCCAGGGAGACCAGGGCGAGCGTGGGCATCCAGTAGAAGAAGAGCGGGGCGAGCGGCCCGGTCAGCCGCAGCAGGCTGCCGAAGCCGAAGCCCGTGCACGCGAGGACCAGCAGGAGCGCCCGCCCCGCCATCTCCAGCAGCCAGTTCGTCCGCGCCCGCTCCGGGGTGATCCCGCGCTCCAGCCACAGCCGGAGCCGGTCGAAGGACCAGGCCGTCGCCCAACCGATGAGCGGACGGAACAGCAACCGGTCGGCGCAGGCGCCGAACGCGCCCCAGCGGGGCCGGTAGTCGTAGCCGGTCAGGAAGCGGACCCCGTCGCCGTCCGGCACGTATCGCCAGTAGCCGCTGCCCTCGGCGAGCAGGGAGAGCGGGTGCGGGGACGAGAAGCGCAGGGCGGACGTACGGGTGCCGTCGGGGCGCTCCTTCTCGCCGGCCGAGACACCGGTCCCGGCGACCGTGAGGCCGGGCAGGACACGCGTGGCGTACCGGAAGTGCTGCGGCTCGCCCTCCTCGCGCGGGAGGTAGCCGATCTCGGTGAAACGGAGGTCCCACCGCTGATGCTCGGACGGCTCCTGGGTACGCGCCCACAGCTCGTCGAGATCGGCGCGGATGCGCGCCTCCACGTAGAGATTTCTCTGACCCATTCGATTCCCCCAGGTCAACGTGACATTTGAGCGACTGCTCAAACTCTCTGCGGGAGAAGCTACACCTGTTTGAGCAATCGCTCAAACAGCAGGCGCAAGAAAACCCCGGCCCGCGCGGGCCGGGGTTCACCGGAAACGGAAAGACGGAGGCTCGGAGCTACTCGGCGAGGTACCGCTCCACCGTCGCCACCTTCGACGTCAGACCGTCCGTCACCCCGGGGCGGATGTCCGCCTTGAGGACCACGGACACGCGCGGGGCCCGCGCCTCGACGGCCGCGACGGCGCGCTTGACCACGTCCATCACCTCGTCCCACTCCCCCTCGATCGAGGTGAACATCGCGTCGGTGCGGTGGGGCAGACCGGACTCGCGGACGACGCGGACGGCGTCGGCGACGTACTCCCCCACCTCTTCGCCGACCCCCAGCGGCGTCACGGAGAAGGCGACGATCACGAGGTTTTCACCGCCTGCTCCTGCCGGGCACGGGAGGCGATGACCGCGTCCTCGGACTCGCGGCGGAGCTTGCGCTCGGCGAAGAAGCCGCCGGTCGGCAGGACGGAGAGGACGAAGTAGAGGGCGGCGGTGCCGACGGACCACTTCGCGCGGTTCCAGGCGTCCGCCCAGAAGATCACGTACAGGACGAAGAGAACGCCGTGGACCATGCCCATGACCGGGACCGCGTTGAAGTCGGTGGTCCGCTTCAGCACCGAGCACACGAGCAGAAGCAGGAAGGAGACCGCCTCCGGGGCGGAGACGAGACGGAGGCGGCGGAGGGCGCTGGCGGTCTTGAGGTCCACGGGTCACCTTCGGTGGGAGTTGCGTCGAGAGGGGGCCTGCCGGTTTGTGAACACATGCACAAACGTTCGTCCATTGTGGCAAACGACTGCGCGGAGGCAGGCCCGGGGGTCGGTGAAGCAGGGGGCGAACGGTGAGCCGCCCCGGCCGTGCGGTGCCCGTAGGGGCTCGTTCAGGGTCCTTCTCCACCCACGGGCCCTGTCGGCAAGGCCTTGCCGCGGGCTACCTTCGCAGCGTGGCGATGTTCCGACTTCAAGGCAGCAAGGTGCTCGCCGTCGAGATGACCGGGGACGCCGTGAAGGCGAAGAACGGCTCGATGGTCGCGTACGACGGACAGATGGCGTTCAAGAAGCTCAGCGGGGGTGGCGAGGGGATCCGGGGGATGGTGACCCGGCGGATCACCGGTGAGCAGATGACGGTGATGGAGGTGAGGGGGCAGGGGACCTGCTGGTTCGCCGATCGCGCCTCCGAGATCAACCTGGTCGCCCTCCAGGGGGACAAGCTGTACGTGGAGTCGAGCAACCTGCTCGCGACCGACGGCGGCCTGCGGACGGGCACCAGCTTCACGGGACTGCGCGGCGCCTCGCAGGGCAACGGACTGTTCACGACGACCGTCGAGGGGCACGGCCAGGCGGCGATCACCTCGGACGGCCCGGCCGTGGTGCTGCGGGTCAGCCCCCGGTTCCCGCTGAACGTCGACCCGGGGGCGTACATCGCGCACCAGGGCGACCTGCGGCAGTCCTTCCAGTCGGGCGTGACGTTCCGCACTCTCATGGGCGAGGGCGGCGGCGAGGCCTTCCAGATCCGCTTCGAGGGCGACGGCCTGGTGTACGTCCAGCCCAGCGAGCGGAACACGATCGCGGGGGACGTCTGACATGACCTTCCGGGAGCTCAACTCGAAGATGGTCGAAGCGACCGTCGCGCCGGGCCGGCGGCTGTTCAGTCAGCGCGGGGCGATGCTCGCCTACCGGGGCGAGGTGTCCTTCACCCCCAACATGAGCGGCGGCCAGGGCGGTCTGATGTCGATGATCGGTCGCCGGGTGGCGAACGAGGCGACACCGCTGATGACGGTCGAGGGCAGCGGCACCGTGCTGTTCGGCCACGGCGGCCACCACATCCAGGTGATCAACCTCTCCGGCGACACCCTCTACGTGGAGGCGGACCGTCTCCTCGCCTTCGAGGGCACGCTGGAGCAGGGCACGATGTTCATGGGCTCCCAGGGCGGCGTCATGGGCATGGTGCGGGGCCAGGTGTCCGGGCAGGGGCTGTTCACCACCACACTCAAGGGCCGCGGCGCGGTGGCCGTGATGGCGCACGGCGGAGTCATCGAACTCCCCATCACCCCCCAGCGCCCGGTGCACGTCGACCCGCAGGCGTACGTCGCCCATCACGGCGACGTGCGCAACAAGCTGTCGACCGCGCTCGGCTGGCGCGACATGGTGGGCCGCGGCTCGGGCGAGGCCTTCCAGCTGGAGCTAAGCGGCAGTGGAGCGGTGTACGTCCAGGCCTCGGAGGAGAAGCTGTGAGCCACTACCCGGGCGCGGGTCCGACCGTGCACGACCCGACGACGCTGCCCTCGGACGACAACGTCAACAACTACACCTTCTGCGTGGAGCTCAAGGGGAGCCAGTGGTTCCTTCAGAAGGGGAAGATGATCGCCTACTACGGCTCGATCGACTTCAACGGCGTCGGGCACGGGCGACTGGACCGACTTGTCCGTACGTCCTTCCATTCGCCTCTGCACGCGAGCGACTGGGTCGTGGCGGAGGGCTCGGGCAAGATGCTCCTCGCCGACCGGGCCTTCGACGTGAACTCGTACGACCTGGAGAACGGCAATCTGACCATTCGCTCGGGCAATCTGCTCGCTTTTCAGCCAAGTCTCGCGCTCAAGCAGTCGATCGTGCCGGGTTTTCTGACGCTGATCGGAACCGGAAAGTTCGTGGCCGCATCTAACGGTCCGGTGGTGTTCATGGAACCGCCGATCCGGGTGGACCCGCAGGCGCTTGTCGGCTGGGCCGACTGCCCGTCGCCGTGCCATCACTACGACCACGGCTACATGACCGGCCTGATGGGCGGTCTACGTGCGATGACGGGCCTCGGTGGGGCCTCCGGGGAGGAGCACCAGTTCGAGTTCGTGGGCGCCGGCACCGTACTGCTCCAGTCGTCGGAGACGCTGATGGCGGAGCAGGCGACGGGAATGGTTCCCCAGCAGGCCGGAGTGCCCGGTTCCGGAGTGCCGTCCACAGGCCCTTCACAGCCTGCGGGCACACCGCGCCTTCCCGGACAGCTGGGAGACCTCCAGCGTCGCTTCGGGCTGTGAGCGGTAGTCTGCGGAGTGTGACGTCGAACGTGTGCACGCCGTCACGAACAAACCCTCACTAGTTCGCCTTTCAACTTCTTAGGTAGACTTCATTCATGGAGACCGAGACGGCCACGCGCTGGCTGACCGATGCGGAGCAGTGCGCCTGGCGCACCCACCTGGAGGTCAACAGGCTGTTGACGTACCAACTCGAGAAGGACCTCCAGCCGTTCGGCCTGACTATGAACGACTACGAGATCCTGGTGAACCTCTCCGAGTCGGAGGATGTCCGGATGCGGATGAGCGATCTCGCGTCCGCCACCCTCCAGTCCAAGAGCCGGCTCTCGCACCAGATCACCCGGATGGAGAACGCGGACCTGGTCCGCCGGGAGAACTGCGAGTCCGACCGCCGCGGCCTGTACGCGGTACTGACCGAGCACGGCATGGAGACGATGAAGAAGGTCGCGCCACACCACGTGGCGTCCGTGCGGCGGCACTTCATCGACTTGGTCTCCCCCGAGGCGCTGGCGGAGCTGGACAAGTCCCTGAAGCCCATCGCGGAGCACCTGCGGGGGCACCGCGGGCGCCCGTGACGCACTGATCAGGCGAGCGGCAGGCGGAGCGCGAACAGGGCTCCGCCTGCCGGCGCGTCGCGGACGGTGAGGGTGCCCCCGTGGCGGGTGGCGACGTCCCGGGCGATGGCGAGACCGAGCCCGGCGCCGCCGTCGTCGCGGCTGCGGGCCTCGTCGAGCCGGACGAACCGCTCGAAGATCCGCTCCCGGTCGGCCTCGGCCACCCCGTCCCCGTCGTCGGCGACCTCGGCCACGGCCCAGGCCCCGTCCCGGCGCACGGACACGGTGACCGCCGACCGGGCGTGCCGCTGGGCGTTGTCCAGCAGATTGCCCAGAATCCGCCCCACCTGCCCCCGGGATCCGGCCACTTCGACGGCCTCCGCCTCGACCGACATCCCGTCCCGCCCCCGGGCCTCCCGCCGCGCCAGCTCCCCCAGGTCGAACCGCCCGTCCCCGGGCCGCTCCCCCGCGTCCAGCCGAGCGAGCAGCAACAGATCGGCGGCGAGCCGCTGAAGTCGTACGGTGTCCTCGACGGCCCCTTCCAGATCCAGCAGCCCGGGGTGCGCGATGCCCACTTCGAGCTGGGTGCGCAGGCTGGCGACGGGGCTGCGGAGTTCGTGCGAGGCGTCGGCGACGAAGCGGCGCTGGCGTTCGACGGAGGCCTCCAGGGCGGCGAGCGTCTCGTTGGTGGTGCGCGCGAGCCTCGCCACCTCGTCGTGCGTGTCCGGCTCGGGCACCCGCCGGGCGAGGTCCTCGGACGCGGTGATCGCGGCCATCTCGCGCCGGATGCCCTCGACCGGGCGCAGCGCCCGCCGGGTGACCAGCCAGGTCACGGCGGCGACGACCCCGAGCAGCAGCGGGAAGCCCACCAGCATGACGGAGAGCGCGGTGTGCACGGCGCCCTGCTCGGCATCCAGGGACTCCCCGGCCCAGACGGTGAGCGGGACGCCGTCCCGGGTCTCCACCTCCAGGGCCGCGAAGCGGTAGTCGGCGCTGTCGCCGTCGATCGTCGCGGTGCCGTCGGAGAGCACGGCGTCGTCGCCGATCTCGCCGGGTTCGAGGTCGGCGCTGTCGTCGTCCGCGTCGTCGTCCTCGGAGTCGCCCGCCGCGGAACCCGAGCCGGCCTGCGGCTTCACCGCGTCGGTGGCGGTGCCGCCGATCCGCTCCAGGCCGTCGCTGACCGCGACCAGCCTGCCGCCCTCGTCGACGACCTGCACCGGACGGTCGTCGTCGAGGTCCAGTCCGGCCTGCGACGTCCCGTTGCTGATCAGCGTGGCGACGCTCCGCGCCGAACGTTCCGCCTGGGTGTCCGCCTGGTCCATGAGGTTGGACCGCAGCGACAGCAGCACGGCCGTGCCGGCCGCCACCAGGGCGACGGCCACGACCAGGGCGGCGCCGAGCGTGGCCCGCGCCCGCACGGACCCGAAGAGACGTCTCATCGCTCCTCCGCCTCCAGCCGGTACCCGGCGCCGCGCACCGTCTGGATGAGCCCGGCGCGCAGTTTGCGCCGCAGGGCGCTGACGTAGACCTCCACGATGTTGGGATCGCCGTCGTACGCGAAGTCCCAGACGTGCTCCAGGATCTGCGCCTTGGACACCACCTCCCCCGCGCGCGTGACGAGCTGCTCCAGGACCGCGAACTCCTTCGCGGTGAGCGTCACTTCGTTCTCCGCGAGGAAGACCCGGCGGGCCGCGGTGTCGACCTTGAGGTCTCCGTGCACGAGCACCGGCGAGGCGCTCCCCTTCGAACTGCGGCGCCGCAGCAGGGCCTTGACGCGGGCGACGAGGACGACGTACGAGAAGGGTTTGGTGAGGTAGTCGTCCGCGCCGGTGTCCAGCCCCTCCGCCTCGTCGTACTCGCCGTCCTTCGCGGTGAGCATCAGGATCGGCACGTCGTGGCCCGCGGCCCGCAGGGCGGCGCAGACGCGGTAGCCGTTGAGGCCCGGCAGCATGATGTCGAGGATCACGAGGTCGTACGACCCCTCCGTGGCCCGGTGCAGGCCTTCGCGGCCGTCGTGGACGACGTCCACGGCGTAACCCTCGGCGGTGAGTCCCTTGGCGAGCGACAGGGCCAGCCGCTTCTCGTCCTCGACGATCAACAGACGCATGAGTACAGCGTGACAAAGCCAACCTGAAGATCCCTTCAGGTGGCTTCAGCTTCTCCTCAGCGTCGGTCGGAGACGGTGGTGCACGTCGAAAGCGAAACGAGACGTGACGTGACGTATCTGGAGGAACTCTCATGAAGCGCAACATCGTGATCGCCGCCCTCACCGCGACCGCTCTGATCGGGGGCGGCACGGCCACGGCCCTCGCGGTGGCCTCGGACGGGGAGAGCGCGTCGCAGCGGGCGGACGTGCGGGTGGCGGCGGAGGCGGACCGCGCGACGGCCGCCGACGCCGTCGGCGCGGCGCTGAGGCACACCCCGGGCACCGTCGCCTCCGTGGATCTGGACGACGACGGCGCCGGGGTGTGGGACGTGGACGTGCTGAAGGGCGACGGCACCGAGTACACCGTGAAGGTCTCCCCGGACACCGGAAAGGTCGTCGGCGCGCACCGGGACCACGACGACGACACCGACGACGCCGACGACCGCGCCGAGCTCGCCGCCCTGAAGAACGCGAAGACCGACGCCGGCGAGGCCGCCCTGGCTGCCGCCGCCAAGGGCACGGTCACCGAGGTGAGCCTCGACGACGATGACGACAGCCGCGCGGTGGTGTGGAGCGTGGACACCACGAAGGGCGACTGGAAGGTCGACCTCCGCACGGGCGAGGTCACCGCGGACCTGGACGACTGATCAGCCGGTCCGGCGCTTGAGGACGAGGCCCTTCGGGCCGGTCGGGTAAGGGTGGCGGGGGTGAAGAGCACTCAGGCCCGCCACCCCGGCCGCCCCCAGCGCCACGCTCCCCGCCACCACGAAGCACCACCCCAGCGGAAGCCGTTCCACCAGCAGTCCCGCCGTCGCCGCCCCCGTCGAACTCCCCGCGTTCACGGCGGTGTTGACCCAGGCGCCGGCCCGGGTGCGGAACCCCTCCGGAGCGGCCTCGTCGGCGATCAGATAGGCCGTGGTCAGCGCCGGTGCGACGAAGAACCCGGCGCAGGCGGCGGCAACCGCGAGGACGCCGACGCCCGGGGCGAGCCCGGCGAGGCACAGGGTCAGCCCCAACCCCGCGGCGAGCAGGGCGAGTCGGACCCGGGCGGGCGAACGCCAGTCGACGGCACCGTTCGCCAGCCCGCCCACCGCACTGCCCGCCGACAACGCCGCCAGCACCCACGCCACGGTGTCGTCGCCCTGCCCGCGTTCCGCGGCGAAGGCGACGACCAGCAGGTCCACGGCGCTCAGCGCCAGCCCCGTACCGGCCGCGACCACCACCGGTTGCAGCAGACCCCGGCCACGCAGCGAACCCGCCTCGTCCGAAGCGGACTTGGGCCGCCCCGCGGGACGTACCGCCGTCATCGCAGGCGACATGACGAAGGCCAGCGTGCCGCCGGCCATCAGCAGCGCGCCCAGCACCACACCGACCGCCGGTGCCGCGACAGCGATCACCGCGCCGACCAGCAACGGGCCGACGACGTACAGCAGTTCCTCGGCGACCCCGTCCAGGCTGTACGCGCGCTGCAACAGCCGTCGGTCGCCGACGAGTTCGCCCCACACGGCACGCATCGTGGGGCCCAGCGGCGGCGCACTGGCGCCCGCGACGGCGGCCGTCGCACCGAGTACCACCGCGGACGCACCCGACCGCCAACTCAACGCCGCGAGCGCGCAGAGCAGGCCGGAGTGGAGCAGCGCCATGGGGAGGAGGGCCCGCCGGGGGCCGTAGCGGTCGACCAGCGCCGCGCGGTACGGGGACAGGAAGACGACCGTGGCGCCGAACAGCGCCATGACGACGCCCGCGACGGCGTACGACCCGGTCGCGCGGGCCACGGCCAGCATCACGGCGATGGGGGCCACGCCGTAGGACAGGCGGCCGACGAGGGCCGCGGTGAAGATGCGGCGGGCATGGGGAACGGACAGCACGGCGGCATACGAGGGCCGCCGCGTGGAGGACGCGGACATGGGAGAGGTTCCTCTGCGGAAGGCATGAGCAAGGGACGCCGAAGGCCGCGACGGCTGGGGTCAGCGGGTCGCGAGCGGGGGCGCGCTCTATGCCAAGAGGAGGAACATGCGGGTCAACGTACCAAGGTCAACAGCGGGTCGACCAGAGGATTCAGCTCTCGGTCAGGCCCGCCACCAGCTCGTCCGCCGCCCGGTACGGGTCCAGTCGCCCCGCCACGATCCGTTCCGCGAGCGCGTCGAGGCGGCGGTCTCCGTGGAGGTCGCCGATGCGTTCGCGCAGGGCGGTGACCGCGATGGTCTCCACCTCGCGGGCGGCGCGGGCCCGGCGGCGCTCGGTCAGGACGCCGTGCTCCTCCATCCACGCGCGGTGCTTCTCCAGGGCCTCGACGACCTCGTCGACGCCCTCCGCGCGGGCGGCGACCGTCTTGACGATCGGGGGGCGCCAGTCGCCGGGGCCGCGGGACTCGCCCAGGCCCAGCATGTGGTTGAGCTCGCGGGCGGTGGCGTCGGCGCCGTCACGGTCGGCCTTGTTGACGACGTACACGTCGCCGATCTCCAGGATTCCGGCCTTGGCCGCCTGGATGCCGTCGCCCATGCCGGGGGCCAGGAGAACGACCGAGGTGTCCGCCTGGGAGGCGATCTCCACCTCGGACTGGCCGACGCCGACGGTCTCCACCAGGATCACGTCGCAGCCCGCCGCGTCCAGGACCCGGATCGCCTGCGGGGCGGCCCAGGCGAGACCGCCGAGATGGCCTCGGGTCGCCATCGAGCGGATGTAGACGCCGGGGTCGGAGGCGTGGTCCGACATCCGCACCCGGTCGCCCAGCAGCGCGCCGCCGGAGAACGGCGAGGACGGGTCGACGGCCAGGACGCCGACCCGCTTGCCCTGCTTGCGGTACGCGGTCACGAGGGCGGACGTCGACGTGGACTTGCCGACGCCCGGAGATCCCGTCAGACCCACGACGTAGGCCCCACCGGTCAGCGGGGCCAGCGCCGCCATGACCTCACGGAGCTGCGGGGACGCCCCCTCCACGAGGGAGATCAGCCGGGCCACGGCCCGTGGCCGGCCTTCCCTGGCCTGGGCCACCAGGGTGGAGACGTCCTGCATCACAGCTCCGATCAGCTCGAACTCGACAACGTACGGGAACTCAGGCCTTGGGTACCCGCACGATCAGCGCGTCACCCTGACCGCCGCCGCCGCACAGCGCCGCCGCACCGACGCCGCCGCCCCGCCGCTTCAGCTCCAGCGCCAGGTGGAGGACCAGACGGGCGCCGGACATGCCGATGGGGTGGCCCAGGGCGATGGCTCCGCCGTTGACGTTCACCGTTTCGGTGGAGACGCCGAGGTCGTTCATTGACTGGACCGCGACGGCGGCGAAGGCCTCGTTGATCTCGATCAGGTCGAGGTCGGCGACCTCCAGGCCCTCCTTCTTGAGGGCGTGCAGGATCGCGTTGGAGGGCTGCGACTGGAGGGAGTTGTCCGGGCCCGCCACATTGCCGTGGGCGCCGATCTCGGCGATCCACTCCAGGCCCAGCTCCTGCGCCTTGGCCTTGCTCATCACGACCACGGCCGCCGCACCGTCCGAGATCTGCGAGGCGGAACCGGCCGTGATGGTGCCGTCCCGGGTGAACGCCGGGCGGAGCTTGCCCAGGGACTCCGCCGTGGTGTCGCCGCGGATGCCCTCGTCCTTGCTGAAGACGACCGGCTCGCCCTTGCGCTGCGGGATCTCGACCGGGGTGATCTCGGCCTCGAAGATGCCGTTCTTCTGCGCGGCGGCGGCCCGCTGGTGCGACAGGGCGGCGATCTCGTCCTGCTCGGGACGCTGGATGCCGAGGCGGGTGTTGTGCTTCTCCGTGGACTCGCCCATGGCGATGCCCTCGAAGGAGTCGGTCAGGCCGTCGTACGCCATGGCGTCGAGCATCTCGATGGCACCGTACTTGAAGCCCTCGCGGGACTTGGGCAGCAGGTGCGGGGCGTTGGTCATGGACTCCTGGCCGCCCGCGACGATCACGTCGAACTCGCCGGCGCGGATCAGCTGGTCGGCCAGCGCGATGGCGTCGAGGCCGGACAGACACACCTTGTTGATGGTCAGCGCCGGGACGCTCATCGGGATGCCGCCCTTGACGGCGGCCTGGCGGGCCGGGATCTGCCCCGCCCCGGCCTGGAGGACCTGACCCATGATCACGTACTGGACCTGGTCGCCACCGATCCCCGCACGGTCGAGGGCGGCCTTGATCGCGAAGCCGCCGAGGTCGGCCCCGGAGAAGGACTTCAACGAACCGAGCAACCGTCCCATGGGCGTACGAGCGCCCGCGACGATCACCGAAGTAGTTCCGGAAGACATGAGGTGCGATCCCCTTCCAGCTGGACAGCCGAGGAGTGAACGAGGGTTTACTTCGAATGTACTGAGTGGCACTCCGTGCCGTCACCGGCCCGTCAGTGTGATCGCTGGCACGTTGCGTAACCACCTCCCGAGCGCTGCACTAACACCATGCTGACGCGAATCGACCACATCGGGATCGCCTGCTTCGACCTCGACAAGACTGTCGAGTTCTACCGGGCCACCTACGGCTTCGAGGTCTTCCACTCCGAGGTCAACGAGGAGCAGGGCGTGCGCGAGGCCATGCTCAAGATCAACGACACCTCCGACGGCGGCGCCTCCTACCTGCAGCTTCTGGAGCCGACCCGCCCCGACTCGACCGTCGCCAAGTGGCTGGACAAGAACGGCGAAGGTGTCCACCACATCGCTTTCGGTACGGCGGACGTGGATGCGGACGCCGCGGACATCAAGGACAAGGGCGTACGCGTGCTGTACGAGGAGCCGCGACGTGGCTCCATGGGGTCACGCATCACCTTCCTGCACCCCAAGGATTGCCATGGCGTACTGACAGAACTGGTCACTTCGGCGCCGGTTGAGTCACCTGAGCACTGACCCTCGTACATATGGGCCGGTAGGGTTGGGGGCGGTCGCTCCCGGAAAGGGGGGTGTCCGCATGCCGGGGCCCGGTTTCGGGGGGCGAGCGTCGGGGCAGCAGCCCGTGCTCCGCCGTTGATCTGACACCATTCCCCGGGGGCCCCGTTCGGCGGACGGACGGAGCTCGTTTGGCCAGACTTGCGACCAGGGGACGGATGGGACCGCGCAGTGCGGGGCTACGAACGCCAGGAGCGAGAGCCGGCGGCTGACGTCGACCACCTCTCTCGGTTCGAGGCCGAGATGGATCGGCTGAAGACCGAGCGGGAGAAGGCGATCCAGCACGCCGAGGACCTCGGCTACCAGGTCGAGGTGCTGCGCGCCAAGCTGCACGAGGCGCGCCGCACCATCATGTCCCGGCCCGAGTTCACGGGCGGCGACATCGGCTATCAGGCCGAACAGCTGCTCCGTAACGCCCAGATGCAGGCTGACCAGCTGCGTCAGGACGCCGAGCGAGAGCTGAGTCAGGCGCGGGCGCAGACCCAGCGCATCCTCCAGGAGCACGCCGAGAACGCGGCGCGGCTCCAGGCGGAGCTGCACCAGGAGGCGGTCACCCGCCGCCAGCAGCTGGACCAGGAGCTCGCCGAGCGCCGCCAGACCGTCGAGTCGCACGTCAACGAGAACGTGGCGTGGGCCGAGCAGCTGCGCGCCCGCAGCGAGCAGCAGGCGCGCCGGCTCGTCGAGGAGTCCCGTGCGGAGGCCGAGCAGGCCGTGGCCACGGCCCGCGCCGAGGCCGAGCGGGTCGCGAGCGAGGCCCGCCAGCGCCTGCAGAGCGAGGCCGAGGCGGCCCGCGCGGAGGCCGAGCAGCTGCTGCGCCGGGCCCGCACGGACGCCGAACGGCTGCTGAACGCGGCGTCGACGCAGGCCCAGGAGGCCACCGACCACGCCGAGCAGCTGCGTACGTCCACGGCGACCGAGTCGGACACCGCCCGCCGTCAGGCCACCGAGCTCAGCCGTGCCGCCGAGCAGCGGATGACGGAGGCCGAGGAGGCGCTGCGCAAGGCGCAGGCCGAGGCCGAGAAGGTGCTCACCGAGGCCAGGACGTCCGCCGAGAAGGCCCTGTCCAGCGCCGAGTCGGCGAACGAACAGCGTGTCCGTACGGCGAAGGAGCAGGTCGCCCGGCTGGTCAGCGAGGCCACTCAGGAGGCCGAGACCACCAAGGCGGACGCCGAGCAGGTCGTCGCGGACGCCCGCGCGGAGGCCGAGCGGATCGTCGAGGAGGCCTCCGAGAAGGCCCGCACGATCACCGCCGAGGAGAGCGCGACCCAGCTGTCGAAGGCGGCCAAGACCGCCGAGGACGTCCTCAACAAGGCGCAGGAGGACGCGCGGAACACCACCAAGGCGGCCGCCGAGGAGGCTGAGCGGATCCGCCGTGAGGCGGAGGCCGAGGCCGACCGGCTGCGGTCCGAGGCGCATGACATCGCCGAGCAGCTCAAGGGCTCCGCGAAGGACGACACCAAGGAGTACCGAGCCAAGACGGTCGAGCTCCAGGAGGAGGCGCGTCGGCTGCGCGGCGAGGCCGAGCAGCTGCGCGCCGACGCGGTCGCCGAGGGCGAGAAGATCCGCGCGGAGGCCCGCAAGGAAGCCGTCCAGCAGATCGAGGAGGCGGCCAAGACCGCCGAGGAGCTGCTGGCCAAGGCCAAGCAGGACGCGGACGAGCTGCGTCAGACGGCGACGACGGACAGCGAGAAGGTCCGTACCGAGGCCATCGAGCGGGCGACCACCCTGCGCCGGCAGGCGGAGGAGACCCTCCAGCGCACCCGGCAGGAGGCCGAGCGCCACCGCGAAGAGGTCATCGAGCAGTCCGAGGGCATCAGGAACGACGCCGAACAGGCCGCGCGCGAGCTGCACGAGGAGACCGAGCGGGCCATAGAGGCCCGCCGGGCCGAGGCCGCCGAGGGGCTCACCCGGCTCCAGACCGAGGCCGAGGAGCGGCTCACCGCCGCCGAGCAGGCGCTGACCGAGGCCCGTGAGGAGGCCGCGCGGATCCGCCGCGAGGCCGCCGAGGAGAGCGACCGGCTGCGTTCCGAGGCCGCCGACCGCATCCGCACCCTGCAGCAGCAGGCGGAGGCGGAGGCGGAGCGGCTGCGCACCGAGGCCGCCGCCGACGCGTCCGCGTCCCGGGCCGAGGGCGAGGCCGTCGCCGTACGGCTGCGTTCGGAGGCCGCGGCCGAGGCCGAGCGGCTCAGGACAGAGGCCCAGGACACCGCCGACCGGGTGCGCACCGAGGCGCAGGCCGCCGCGGAGCGCCTCGCGACGGAGGCGTCCGAGACGCTGGCCGCCGCGCAGGAGGAGGCCGTACGGCGTCGTCGTGAGGCCGAGGAGACGCTGGGCGCCGCGCGTCAGGAGGCCGACCAGGAGCGTGAGCGGGCCCGCGAGCAGAGCGACGAGCTGCTGGCCGCGGCGCGCAGCCGCGTCGAGGAGGCGCAGGCCGAGGCGGTGCGGCTGGTCGAGGAGGCCGACCGGCGCGCCACCGAGATGGTGTCGGCGGCCGAGCTCCACGCCCAGCAGGTGCGCGACTCGGTGGCCGGGCTGCACGAGCAGGCCCAGGAGGAGATCACCGGGCTGCGCAGTGCCGCCGAGCACGCCGCGGACCGTACCCGGCGCGAGGCCGAGGAGGAGGCGGACCGGGTCCGCGCCGACGCCTACGCCGAGCGGGAGCGGGCCAGCGAGGACGCGAGCCGCGTCCGGCGCGAGGCGAACGAGGAGTCGGAGGCCGCCAAGTCGCTCGCCGAGCGCACCATGGCGGAGGCGATGTCCGAGTCCGAGCGGGTGCGCACGGACGCGGCCGAGTACGCCCAGCGGGTGCGTACGGAGGCTTCCGACGCGCTCGCCGAGGCCGACCAGGCCGCGTCGCGGACCCGGGCGGACGCCCGTGAGGACGCCAACCGCATCCGCTCGGACGCGGCGTCGCAGGCCGACACCCTGATCACCGAGGCGCGCAACGAGGCCGAGCGGCTCACCACCGAGACACTGCGGGACACCGACCAGCTGCGGCAGGACACGGTCGCCGACGCGGAGCGGCTGCGTCAGGAGACGGTCGCCGAGGCCGAGCGGGTCCGGGCCGAGGCCGTCAGCAAGGCCGAGCGGCTCATCGCGGACGCCACCGACGACGCGGAGCGGCTGCGGGCCGAGGCCGCCGAGACGGTCGGCTCCGCCCAGCAGCACGCCGAGCGGGTCCGCGGCGAGTCCGAGCGGGTCAAGGCCGACGCTCTGGCCGAGGCGGAGCGCATGCTGGGCGCCGCGCGCGCGGAGGCCGAGCACACTCTCGACGAGGCCCGTAAGGATGCGGGCAAGCGGCGTCAGGACGTGGCCGAACAGGTGGACACGCTCATCAACGAGACCACCGCCGAGGCCGACAAGCTGCTCACCGAGGCGCAGCAGCAGGCCCACAAGACCACCGCGGATGCGGAGGGCCAGGCCGACACGATGGTCGGCGCGGCCCGCAAGGAGGCCGACCGGTTGGTCTCCGAGGCGACGGTCGAGGGCAACTCCCTGGTCGAGAAGGCCCGTACGGACGCGGACGAACTGCTCGTCGGCGCCCGCCGGGACGCCACCGCCATAAGGGAGCGGGCCGAGGAGCTGCGCGACCGCATCACCACCGAGATCGAGAACCTGCACGAGCGGGCCCGCCGCGAGGCCGCCGAGACGATGAAGTCGACCGGCGACCGCTGCGACGCGCTCATCAAGGCGTCCGAGGAGCAGCTGGCGAAGGCCCAGGCCAAGGCCAAGGAGCTGGTGTCGGAGGCCAATTCGGAGGCCGGCAAGGTCCGGATCGCCGCCGTGAAGAAGGCCGAGCTGCTGCTGAAGGAGGCCGAGCAGAAGAAGTCGGCCCTCGTGAAGGAGGCCGAGGAGCTCAAGGCGGAGGCGATCCGCGAGGCCAAGCGCACGGTCGAGGAGGGCAAGCGCGAGCTGGAGATCCTGGTGCGGCGCCGCGAGGACATCAACGCCGAGATCTCCCGTGTCCAGGACGTCCTGGAGGCGTTGGAATCCTTCGAGGCTCCCGCCGGGGGCAAGGACGGGGGCGTCAAGGCGGGCGTTTCGGTCGGCGCCCCTCGTTCGGGTAAGCCTTCGGACAGCTAACCGACAGGTTCCGACCGGTTACGACCGGTCGAACTCCGGTGTCATCTGGGGCCTTTGACCAAGTTTTTGGCAAGCCGTCCGAGGGTTAGCCACTCAAAAGGGGTGTCATTCTCCAGATCAAACACGTATCCGCTCGATGACACACCGCTTCGGCCCCTAGGATTCCCCCTATCACCTCACCGGTCTCATTTGACAGGAACCCCATGAGCGACACTTCCCCCTACGGCTTCGAGCTTGTGCGGCGTGGGTACGACCGCGCTCAGGTGGACGAACGGATCTCCAAGCTCGTCTCCGACCGTGACAGCGCTCTCACCCGCATCACCGCTCTGGAAAAGCGCATCGAGGAGCTCCACCTCGAAACGCAGAACGCCCAGGCTCAGGTAAGCGACGCGGAGCCGTCGTACGCCGGCCTCGGCGCGCGTGTCGAGAAGATCCTCCGCCTCGCCGAGGAGGAGGCAAAGGACCTGCGCGAGGAGGCTCGTCGCGCGGCCGAGCAGCACCGCGAACTCGCCGAGTCGGCGGCCCAGCAGGTGCGCAACGACGCGGAGTCGTTCGCGGCCGAACGCAAGGCCAAGGCCGAGGACGAGGGCGTCCGGATCGTCGAGAAGGCGAAGAGCGACGCCTCTCAGCTGCGTTCCGAGGCCCAGAAGGACGCGCAGTCCAAGCGTGAGGAGGCGGACGCCCTCTTCGAGGAGACCCGCGCCAAGGCCGCTCAGGCCGCGGCCGACTTCGAGACCAACCTGGCCAAGCGTCGCGAGCAGTCGGAGCGCGACCTGGCGTCCCGTCAGCAGAAGGCCGAGAAGCGTCTCGCGGAGATCGAGCACCGCGCGGAGCAGCTCCGCCTGGAGGCCGAGAAGCTGCGCACGGACGCCGAGCGCCGCGCCCGCCAGACGGTGGAGACGGCTCAGCGTCAGGCCGAGGACATCGTGGCGGACGCCAATGCCAAGGCCGACCGCATCCGTTCGGAATCCGAGCGCGAGCTGGCGGCTCTGACGAACCGCCGCGACTCGATCAACGCCCAGCTGACGAACGTCCGCGAGATGCTGGCGACGCTCACGGGCGCCGCGGTGGCCGCGGCCGGCACGCCGGCCACGGACGACGAGCCGATCTCCCGTGGGGTTCCGGCTCAGCAGTCCCGGTAACACCGCCAGACGGCAGCGACAAGGGTCCGCACCCTCTCCCCCGAACGGTGCGGGCCCTTCGTCCTGCCTGCGACCGGCTCAGGTGGCAGCGTCCCAGGCCCCGTCTTAGCGTGGCCGCATGATCGAGCTCGAGGGCCTGACCAAGCGGTACGGCGAGAAGGTCGCGGTCAACAATCTGACCTTCACCGTCAGACCGGGCATCGTCACGGGCTTCCTCGGTCCCAACGGCGCCGGCAAGTCGACGACGATGCGCATGATGCTCGGCCTCGACCGGCCCACCGCCGGGGACGTCCGCATCGACGGCCGGCACTACGACCGGCTGAAGGACCCGCTCACCTACATCGGCGCCCTGCTGGACGCGAAGGCCATGCACGGCGGGCGCAGCGCCTACAACCACCTCCTCTGTCTCGCGCAGAGCAACGGCATCCCGCGGAGCCGGGTCGCCGAGGTGCTCGACACCGTCGGGCTGACGGCGGTGGCGAAGAAGAAGGCCAAGGGGTTCTCGCTCGGCATGGGCCAGCGCCTCGGCATCGCGGGCGCGCTCCTCGGCGACCCGCGGATCCTGATGTTCGACGAGCCGGTGAACGGCCTCGACCCCGAGGGCATCCACTGGATCCGCAATCTGATGAAAGCGCTGGCCGCGCAGGGGCGGACCGTGTTCGTGTCGTCCCACCTCATGAGCGAGATGGCGCTGACCGCCGATCACCTCGTCGTCATCGGCCAGGGGCGGCTGCTCGCCGACACGTCCATGGCCGAGTTCATCGAGCAGAACTCGCGGTCGTACGTCCGGATCCGCTCGCCCCAGCGCGAACGGCTGTTGGACGTGCTGCACGGGGCCGGGATCACGGTCGTGGAGACCGGCGCGGGCGCGCTGGAGGTCGACGGCGGCAAGCCCGAGCACATCGGTGAGCTGGCCGCCCAGCACCAGATCGTGCTGCACGAGCTCAGCCCCCAACAGGCCTCCCTGGAAGAGGCGTTCATGCAGCTGACCGCCGAGTCGGTCGAGTACCACGCACACACCGAGCCTGCTCAGGAGCAGCAGCCCTGGGGCGACGGCTGGAAGGGGAACTGACCATGCCGGCAGCCCAGGTCGTCCGGTCCGAGTGGACCAAGATCCGGTCGGTGGCGTCCACGGTGTGGACGCTCTCGCTGGCCGTGGTCGTCACGCTCGCCCTCGGCGTGCTGATCTCGGCCCTGTCGAAGAACGAGTTCGACAAGATGAGCCGCAAGGACCAGCTCTCCTTCGACCCGACCTTCATCAGCTTCGCCGGGATGAGCCTCGGCCAGCTCGCGATGATCGTGTTCGGAGTGCTCGTCGTCTCCAACGAGTACAGCACCGGCATGATCCGCACCTCGCTGGCCGCCGTACCGCAGCGCGGCACCTTCCTGTTCAGCAAGATCGCCGTCGCGACCGGCCTCTGCCTCGTCGTCGGCCTCGTCACCAGCTTCGTCGCGTTCTTCCTCGGGCAGGCCATGCTCGGCGAACACCGGGCGCACATCGGCGACCAGGGCGTGCTGCGCGCGGTCATCGGCGGCGGCCTCTACATGACGCTCATCGCGATGTTCTCCATGGGCGTCGCCGTGATGCTGCGCTCGCCGATGCTGTCGCTGGGCATCCTGATGCCGTTCTTCTTCCTGATCTCCAACATCCTGGGCAATGTCCCGGCCACCAAGAAGATCGGGCAGTTTCTGCCCGACCAGGCCGGCAGCAAGATCATGCAGGTGGTCACACCGCTCGACGACGACACTCCCTACGGACCGTGGGGCGGGCTCGCGATCATGGTGCTGTGGGTGGCGGCGGCGATCGCGGGCGGGTACGCGCTGCTGAAGAAGCGGGACGCCTGAGGCTTTACGGCCTCTTGAGTGGAACCGTCAGCGCCCGGATAAGCTCCTAACCCTTACGGGGGCGTGCGCCCTGCTGTCCTGAACCTTTCGATGGGTGCGGAGCATGATCGAGGCAGTCGGCCTGACCAAGCAATATGGCGACAAGACCGCTGTGTACAACCTTTCCTTCCAGGTGCGGCCCGGTTCCGTCACCGGCTTCCTGGGCCCCAACGGCTCGGGCAAGTCGACGACGATGCGGATGATCCTGGGCCTGGACAACCCCACCTCGGGGCAGGTGACGATCGGCGGCTACCCGTACCGCAAGCTCCCGAACGCCCCCCGTCAGGTCGGCGCGCTCCTCGACGCCAAGGCGGTCCACGGCGGCCGGCACGCCCGCAACCACCTCCTCTGCCTCGCCCAGCTGTCCGGCATCCCGGCCCGCCGGGTGGACGAGGTGCTCGGTGTGGTAGGCCTCCAGGACGTGGCGCGGAAACGTTCCAAGGGCTTCTCCCTCGGCATGGGCCAGCGACTCGGCATCGCCGCCGCGCTCCTCGGCGACCCCCAGGTCCTCCTGTTCGACGAGCCGGTCAACGGTCTCGACCCCGAGGGCATCCTCTGGGTGCGCAACCTGATGAAGTCCCTGGCCGCGGAGGGCCGTACGGTCTTCGTCTCCTCGCACCTCATGAGCGAGATGGCGCTGACCGCCGACCACCTGATCGTCATCGGGCGCGGGCAGCTGCTGGCCGACATGAGCGTGAACGACTTCATCGCGGCGAACTCCGCCGGCTTCGCGCGCGTCCGCACCCCCGACACCGAGCCGCAGCTCCGCGAGAAGCTGACGTCCGCGCTGACGGACGCGGGCGGCCATGTGCTGCCCGAGCAGGACGGCGCCCTGCGGATCACCGGGCTGCCGCTCCCCCGCATCAGCGACATCGCGCACGACACGGACGTACGCCTGTGGGAGCTGTCCCCGCACTCCGCCTCACTGGAGGAGGCGTACATGCGGATGACGCAGGGGGCCGTCGACTACCGCTCGACCACCGACCAGAAGGCCGGGCTGCAACAGCCCCTCCCGCCCGGCGCCCAGCCCCCGATGCCGGTGCCGGGCCAGGGCCAGCCCGACTGGTACGCCCCGCCGCCGCCCCAGCAGCAGTACGCCCCGCAGGGCCAGGCCCCGGCAGGCCCCTACGCCCCGGGACAGCCCTCGGCGGGCCCGTACGGCGCCCCGGGCGCTCCGGGTGCCCCCGGCACGGCCGCGCAGCCGCCGAGCGTTCCTCACGGCGCCCAGGCCCCGGCCGTCAATCCGTACGCCGCACCGAGCGGCGCTCCGGCACCGCAGGCCCCGGCCCAGGCCCCCGGCCTCACCGAGCAGCCCGCGGCGGGCACTGCGGCCGGAACGCCCTCGGCCCCGCCGTCCGCCCCCACGCAGCCGGCCTCACAGCCCGCGGCCGCCCCGGCCGCGGCTCCCGCATCCGCGCCCGCCGCCCCGGCCCCCGCGCAGCCCGCCGCCGACCTGACCAAGCCCGAGGAAGCCCGATGAGCACGCCCCAGCCTCAGATGCCGCAGGCCGCCGCGCCCCAGCCTCCGATGCCGCAGGCCGCCGCACCTCAGCCTCCGATGCCGCAGGCCCCCGCGCCCCACTGGCAGTCGGCGCCGGCCCCCGCGTACGCCGGGTACACCTCGCCCATCCCCGTCGTGCGCACGCACCTCGGGCACGCGATCGCCTCGGAGTGGACGAAGATCCGTTCCGTGCGGTCGACGATGTGGACGCTCGGCGTGTTCATCCTGCTCGTCGTCGGGATCGGGCTGCTGGCCGCGGTGGTCGTGTCCAGCAGTGCCGGCGAGACCGACCTGGCCGGTGAGAACCCGCTCTCGTTCGGCTTCTTCGGGCTGCTGCTCGGCACCATGTGCGTCATCACGCTCGGCGTGCTGACCACCGCCTCCGAGTACGGCACGGGCATGATCCGCACGACCACGACCGCGTGCCCCAGCCGGGTCCGCGTGCTGGCGGCGAAGTCGATCGTGTTCTTCACCGTCGCCTTCGTGGTCACCTTCACGTCGGTCCTGCTCGTCGCCCTCGCGGACGTGGCCCTGCTCGACAGCAGCGGCGTCCGGGACCCCTCGGGCAGCGAGTGGCTCAAGGGCACCCTCGGCATCTCGCTCTACATCGCGCTGCTCGGCCTGCTCTCGCTCGTCATCGGCTCGATCATCCGGCACTCGGCGGGCGCGATCACCATCATGATCGGCGTGGTGCTGGCCCCGCTGGTCATCGCGCTGTTCATGTTCTCCTCCTCGCTGGAGAAGCTGCGCGAGGCCCTGTTCGAGTACTCCATCCCGAACCAGCTGAGCGTCTTCTACTCCAACTCCCTCACCGAGAGCGGCCCGTCCGGCTGGGACCCGCTGTGGATCATGCTCGGCGTGACGGCCGTCGCGTTCGCGGGCGCATGCGCACTGCTGGAGAAGCGGGACGTGTAGACCCGTACCGGAGTTCTCAGAACTTCGGCGCGTTCCTGGACCGCTGCACCCGCGTGGTGCGGCGGTCCTTCGCGTTCCAGCACGCCTTGTGCCAGTGCCGGCGCTCGTCGATCCCCGAGTGCTCCGGCCAGGCCACCACGTGCGGGACGCCGTCCGGGATCAGCTGGTCGCAGCCCGGGCAGCGGTAGGACTTGCCCTGCGCGCTCGCACCCGCCACATGCCGGATGTTCCACTCCTCGCCCTGCCAGTTCTCCGTGGACTGCCAGCCGCCGTACCGGCCGGACCGGTCGTCCTCGGCGCTCCGGCCGGAATCGGAACCCTTGGGTCGGTTGCGACGCGGGGACACGGAACACCTCTCGGGGCTATACAGGAAGCACGGGCCGTGTCCAGCCTACGCGGCACGGACAGGGGTACGCGAAGGGCACCAACCCTCGCAAGTCCCCCTCGCGGACGCCGCATTCGGCAGACAATCCGCAAATCTCTTCGCCAGGCCGTGTCCTCGGCACGTGTCAGACGGTTATGCCGGATGGGGGAGCTCCGCGTCGGAGCCAAGGAAGCAGGAAAAGCACATGCGTGTCGGAAGTTTCGTGTTGGCGGCCCAGTTCCCGGGACAGGGCCAGGGGGAGGCGCTGCACCGCGCGGTCCGCTCGGCCGAGGTGGCCGAGGAGGCGGGTCTCGACTCGGTCTGGCTGGCCGAGCACCACTTCGTGCCGTACGGCACCTGCCCGTCGGCGATCACCCTGGCCGCGTTACTGCTGGGGCGTACCCGTCGGCTCCGGGTCGGCACCGCGGTCAGTGTGCTGCCCACCGCCCACCCGGTGGCCCTGGGCGAACAGGCCGCGCTGCTGCATCTCACCTCGGGCGGGCGCTTCTCGCTGGGCGTCGGCCGTGGCGGGCCGTGGGTCGACCTGGAGGTCTTCGGGTCAGGGCTCGCGGCGTACGAGAAGGGGTTCCCGGAATCACTCGATCTGCTGGTGCGCTGGCTGCGCGAGCCCTCCGTGGCGGCCGACGGCGAGCGCTACCGCTTCCGTGAGGTCCCCGTCGTACCGCGCCCCTCGGAGTCCCTGACGGAGGAGCCCGGGTCGGGACCCGAGGTCGTCGTCGCGTGCACGTCCCCGGCGAGTGTGCGGCTGGCCGCCGAGCGCGGGCTGCCGATGCTGCTCGGGATGCATGTCGGGGACGAGGAGAAGGCGGAGATGGTCGGCCTGTGGCGGCAGCACGCGCGCGCGGCGGGCCGTCCCCGGGACGAGATCCTGGGCGCGGGCCATGTCTCCGCCGGGGTCTGCCAGATCGCGGACAAGCGCACGGACGCCGTGGAGGCGCTGGTGAAGGCGATGCCGGGCTGGCTGCGGCAGGGTCTTGAGGCGCATGTGACGGTCGACGGCCGCCATCGCTCGATGCGCGATCCGCTGGCGTACACCGAACTGCTCTGCGGGCTGCACCCGGTGGGTACCCCCCGGCTGTGCGCCGACCGGCTCGCCGCCACCAGCGAGCGGACCGGCATCTCCCGCTTCGCCCTGCTCGTCGAGGGCTCGGGAGACCTCGCGGCGACCGAGGAGAACGTACGACGGCTGGGCGCCGAGGTGCTCCCCCACCTCGGCTGACCGTGAGACCCGCGCAGAGCTTGCCGCCCCGGTACTGAATGCACCTCCCGCGTACGGAGCGGCAAGCGAACGGCTCACCGCGTCAGCAGTCCCGGAACTCCGGGGACTGGTTCAGCAGCTGACTGCGGACCGAGGTGAAGCGGGCCAGCGTCTCGTCCACCGAGGCGTCCAGCGGGAACACCGCCACCCGGTGGCAGTTCTGGAAGGCCAGCCGTACTCCGAAGTGCCGTTGCAGCGCGCCGCGTATCGCGTCACTCGCGAGCGCACGCAGCAGCTGACCGCGTGCCTGCTCGTCCGGCGGAGGCGTCTGGTTGTCGGCGAACGCACCGCCGTCGACCTTCAGCTGGGCCACCAGGGAGCTGATCATCTCCCATGCGTAGGGCAGGGAGGTCCGGACGCAGTCGACGAATTCCGCTTCGTCGACCTCGCCTCGCTCGGCCTTCTCGAGTAGGGCCGGTGAGACGTCGAGCGACATGGGTTCTCCTCTCGCACCCCCAAGCAACAGGGGTTGCCGGACAGTTGAGGGAGTCCGCGACGCCGAACACGCTGAGTACATGCCTCGCGACCTCCCGTTTACTACGGTAGGCAACGGACCGTGACGGCACCAGGAGATTGCGTACATAGAGGGTCCCCAATGGGCACACAATCGGCCACAAACGAACAAGGGTCGTTCCGGGTGGTACGGGCCGAATCGCTTCGACGGCGGGCCGTCGAGTAGCGTTGCCCACCATGCGTCTCGTCATCGCCCGGTGCTCCGTCGACTACGCGGGCCGGCTCACCGCCCACCTCCCGTCCGCGCCCCGCCTCATCCTCGTGAAGGCGGACGGCAGCGTCTCGATCCACGCGGACGACCGGGCCTACAAGCCCCTGAACTGGATGTCGCCGCCCTGCACGTTGAAGGAGGGTTCCGGCGACGAGGACGGCGTCTGGACCGTCATCAACAAGGCCGGCGAGAAGCTGATCATCACGATGGAGGAGATCCTCCACGACTCCTCGCACGAACTGGGCGTCGACCCCGGCCTGATCAAGGACGGCGTGGAAGCACACCTTCAGGAACTCCTCGCGGACCGCATCGAGACCCTCGGCGACGGCTACACCCTCATCCGCCGCGAGTACATGACCGCCATCGGCCCGGTCGACATCCTCTGCCGGGACTCCGAGGGCCAGACCGTCGCGGTGGAGATCAAGCGGCGCGGCGAGATCGACGGCGTCGAGCAACTCACCCGCTATCTGGAGCTGTTGAACCGCGACCCCCATCTCGCCCCGGTGCGCGGCATCTTCGCGGCCCAGGAGATCAAGCCCCAGGCCCGCGTCCTCGCCACGGACCGCGGCATCGGCTGCACGGTCCTCGACTACAACGCCCTGCGCGGCATCGAGGACGACAAGCTGCGGCTGTTCTGACAGCGGTTTTCGAGGCTCTACGACGATGAGGGCCGGGTTCCCGCGGGGAACCCGGCCCTCACTGCTGGCGTACGCGCGTCAGATCACCGCGTCCGACGCCGAACCCGAGCTGCTGGGCGTCCCGGCGGCGCTGCTCTCCGTGGCACTGGCGGGCGCGCTGGACGACGCGGGGCCGCTGGCGGAGTCGGAGGTGGACGGCGTGGTCGACGGCTCCGGCGTCGGGCTTGTCGTCGGCGTCGGCGTGTCCGAGGGTTCGGTCTCGGTCGGCGTCGGGGTGGGCGTGTTCGACGGCGGCTTGGAAGTCGACGACGGCGGCTTCGACGTGGCCGTCTTCGACGGCGAACTCGACGACGACGGCTTCTTCGTCCCGCTCGGGTCGTCCGAAGGCTCCGCGCTCTCCGTCGGCGTCGGGTCGTCGGACGTGCCGAACGTGCCGTCGGGGCCCGGGTCGGTCGGACGGCTGGTGGCCTTGCCGGTGTCGCCCTTGCCGTCGTCGTTCTTCGGGACGTCGGCGCCGAGGCTGCCGTCGTCCACGCCCTGACTGGCCGACGGGTTGACGCCGACCTTGTCGGAGGGGTTGTTCGCGTCGTTGTCGGACGTCGCGCCGAGCGTCACCACCGTGCCGAGCACGGCCGCGAGGAGCGCGCCGGCTCCGGCCGCGACGAGGTTGCGCCGGGCGAGGCCCTTGAGGCCGCCGCGGGCCTTGCGGTTCGGGACGGGGCCCGCGGGGGCCGCGGCCCGATGGGTGACCAGGGTCGCCGTCTCGTTCGGCGGCTGGAGCGGCGGGAAGGCCATCGGGACGCCGCCGGGCGGCGACTGCGACTCCTCACGGCGGGCGTCGGGCACCTCCTCGCCGGCGGTCGCGGTGATCCCGAGCGGCACCCCGGACCGGTCGGAGACCAGGGCGAGGGCACGGCGGCCGGCGACGGTGCCGCGCTTGTCGGCGAGGGCGCCGCGCAGCGCGATGGCGGCCTCCAGCTCGGCACGGGCCCGGTCGAGCTGGTCGGCGCAGAGCGCGAGGATGCCCAACTCGTGGTGGAAATAGGCCTGTTCGCCGACCTCGCCGGAGGCCCGGGAGGCTTCGGCGCCGAACCTCAGGGCCCGCTCCCAGGCGCTCCAGTGCAGCCCCGCGGCGAAGGCGGGCGCGGCGGTGCGGGCCAGCTGGACGGGGACGTTCTCCTCGTCCTCGGCGGGCGGCTCCGCGACCGGCACGAGCACGGCGAGGGCGGCGAGCACCGCGTCGGCCTCGGCGCACACGCGCTCGGGCGTGACCGAGGGATGCCCGGCCCACCAGGCGTAGTGGCGACCCGCGGCCAGCGCCCGGGCCTCGGTGTCGTCGCCGTATCCGGCGCCCTCCAGCTGGGTCTGCACACCGGCGGCGAGCCGGTAGCGGGCACCGACCGGGGTGATCAGCGCGGAGCTCAGCAGCTCGCCGAGGGCGGCGTCCGCGTGGGTGTCGCCGACGAGGGCGGGCAGATGGGCCTGGTGCGGCACCTCGCCGCCGAGCGCCACGGCGAACCGCAGGGCGGTGCGCGCCGAGTCGCTGAGCCGCCCGGCGAGCAGTGTGGCCGGTGCGGCGCCCTCGGCGAGCGAGGGCAGGGGCACGTCGTGGCCGTCGCCGGCCTCGAAGGGGGCGTCGATCTGGGCTTCCTGGAAGACGCCGAACTCGTCGAAGGCCTCGGCGCTGGCGCGCAGTTCGTCGCGCTGCCGCAGCAGGGCGCCGGCCTGTACGAAGCGCAGCGGCAGGCCCTCGGACTCGAACCAGAGGTCGCCGGCCCAGTTGGCCTCTTCCTCGGTGAGGACCCGGCCGACGGCACGCTCCAGGAGCTCCACCCCGCCGGCCCGGTCCAGGCCGTCGAGGAAGACCTCCTCAAGGGCCGAGTCGGCGGACGGGGCGGGGACGTCGGGGGTCGCGGCGACCAGGAAGGCGCACTCGGGGGTGGCGTCGAGGAGGTCGTCGAGCGCGGCACCGCCGAACTCGACGTCGTCGAGGACGACGACCGCGCCGATCTCCCGGACGAGGGTGAGCAGCTCCTCGGTTCCCGGGCGGTGCAGCGGCGCGTCGTAGACGGCGTAGAAGAGGTCGTGGAGGAGGTCGTCCGGGGTGCGGTGGAAGCCGCTGAGGCGGACGACGCCGTCGGGCGCGAGGTCCGAGCAGTCGTCGGCGACGACGTCGAGGAGGCTGGTGCGGCCCGATCCGGCGGGGCCGGTGAGGCGGACGGAGCGGCCGCGGGCGAGCAGGCGCACGAGGCGCTCGCGCTCGTCCTGGCGGGCCAGCAGCGGCAGCCTGGGCGGGGTCGGTCCCGGCGGGACCGGCGGGCGGGCCGCGCGGTCGCTCTCGGCACGGTCGGCGGCGGTGAGCTTCCGCGGCCGGGCGGGCCGTTCCCCGGGCGGGCAAACCTCTATCTCGCTGCCGTCGACGGGGTTGACGGTGAGCAGGTGGTCACCGGAGACCAGCTGCACGGCGCGGGCCAGGGCGGGTGCGCTCTGGCCGAAGTCGGGTGTGAGCGGGTCCCTGGGCGGACGCTGGCGCGACGGGCTGCCGTCGCCGTCGTGGCCGTACTCCTCGGGTCCCCGGTTGTTCGGGTCCATAGGTTTCAAGCCCCCCAAAAGCGTCTCGTGTGTCGTGGGTCCGGCCGGGACCCAGGCCCCCTCCGGCCTGCTGCACACCGCGCTGTCGCTTCTGGTCCGGGCCCGCTCGTTCAGGGACGTACATCCAGCGGGCGACCGAACCCTAAACCTTCGCACAGTATCTACGACAGCCCGGGGTACCGCGCCGTCCGAGACGTCACAGTCTCGTGAGGATTGTGCGCGGCGCGCCTTTCACCTTTGCAACACCGGGCGCTCACATCGCACGCACACGAGGGTTCACACCCGGGGCAGCGACTCCACTCCGATGCCGCCCTCGATCGCCAGGATCCGGTGCAGTCGGGTGGCCACGAGCAGGCGCTGCATCTGCGGCGGTACGTCGCGCAGCACCAGGCGTCGGCCGCAGCGGCCGGCCCTGCGGTGGGCCCCCATGATCACCCCGAGTCCGGTGGCGTCCCAGGAGTCGAGCTCGGACAGGTCGAGCACGAGATCGCCGACTCCGTCGTCGACGGCCGAGTGCAGGACCGTACGGGCGTCCGCCGCGCTGCGGACGTCGAGGCGGCCCCCGACGACCAGCTCGACGTGGTCGCCCCTGATGAACATATGCGCTCCCCGTGGTGCGTCTCGTGCTCCGCGAATGTGATGTCCGGTGATGCAACCTCTGACTGCGCGAGGCGGTCAGAGGTTGCCGTCTGTAAGCGAACCGATACCGAATTCACCCCTCGGTGTGACACCTGAGGGGCGTAAGTGAATTCGGGCGTTGATCAGTACGTGTACCGGGTGGTGATCAGTACGTGTAGAAGCCCTGCCCGCTCTTGCGCCCGATGTCACCGGCGTCAACCATCCGGCGCATCAGCTCCGGCGGAGCGAACTTCTCGTCCTGGGACTCGGTGTAGATGTTGCCGGTGGCGTGCAGCAGGATGTCGACGCCGGTGAGGTCGGCCGTGGCGAGCGGGCCCATGGCGTGCCCGAAGCCCAGCTTGCAGGCGAGGTCGATGTCCTCGGCCGTGGCCACGCCCGACTCGTAGAGCTTGGTGGCCTCGACGACGAGGGCGGAGATGAGCCGGGTGGTGACGAAGCCGGCGACGTCCCGGTTGACGACGATGCAGGTCTTGCCGGTGGACTCGGCGAACTCCCGCGCGGTGGCGAGGGTTTCGTCGCTGGTCTTGTAGCCGCGGACCAGCTCGACGAGGTTCATCATCGGCACCGGCGAGAAGAAGTGCACGCCGACGACCCGCTCGGGGTGCTCGGTGGCCGCCGCGATCTTGGTGATCGGGATCGCGGAGGTGTTGGAGGCGAGGACGGTGTCCGGCCGCACGATCTTGTCGAGCGCGCGGAAGATCTCGTGCTTCACTTCCAGCTTCTCGAAGACCGCCTCGACGACGATGTCGGCGTCCGCCGCGGCGTCCAGATCCGTGGTCGCGGTGATCCGGCCGAGGGCGGCGTCGGCGTCGTGCGCCTCCATCTTGCCCTTGCTGACGAACTTGTCGTACGAGGCCTTGATGCCGTCGGTGCCACGCTTGAGAGCCTCGTCGGTGACGTCCCGCAGGACGACGTCCCAGCCCGCCTGAGCGGAGACCTGGGCGATCCCGGAACCCATCAAGCCGGCGCCGATGACGGCAAGCTTCCGTGCCACTGTTGTGACTCCCCTTTGTACGCCTTGCCCACTGTTGAGATTGCTTCTCCGGCGGACCTTAGCGTTCGTGAGGTGCTGTGTGACCGGTAAGTAATGCGCGTCACGTCTCATCTGACGGACATCACACCGGCAGACCTCACGCCGGGTCCCGTACGGCGTAGTTGAGCACCTTCTCGCTCAACAGCCCCTCGATCTCGTCCATCAGTACGAGCACCTCTCGGGACACTTCATCCGGATTGCGGCCCTTGACCATCTCACGCCCGATAACACCCATGACGGTGTGATGGATCCAGTTGAGCTGACCGGCCATCAGGGTGGGGACCGGGTCGTCGTCGGCGGCGGCGGTCTCCTCGCGCAGGGCCCTCTCCAGGTTCTCCTGGACCTCCTGCTGGATGCTCCACAGCCGGGACCGCAACGGCGGCGCGTCATGGATGACCCGCATGAACCGGTCGTAGCCCGCCATCAGCCCGACCCGGGGCGAGACCGCCTCGACCTCGTCGCGCAGTTCGCGCAGCAGCGCGGTGGCGGCCGACTCGCCGGCGTCCCGGCCGCGCACCCAGCGGGCGAGGCGGTCGACGACGCCCTTGCTGCGGTCGAGGAAGAGGTCCTCCTTGGTGGCGAAGTAGTTGTAGACGGTGTTGACGGAGACGTCGGCGGCCTCCGCCACGTCCGCGATGGTCACGTCCATGAAGCCGCGTTCCAGGAACAGCCCGGTGGCGATGTCCGAGATCCGCTGTCTCGTCTCGCGCTTCTTCCGCTCCCTGAGCCCTTCAACCATGGTCCACATCCTAGCTTCGCTGGGCTCTTTTAAACTTTGGAGTCATTGCAAAATTTAAGAGACTCTGTTTTTCTGGAGCCATGACCGTCATCAGTACGGCCGGACTGGCCCGTACCTTCCCGACCAAGCGCGGCCCCGTGGAGGCCGTGCGCGGCATCGACCTGACCGTCCGCGAGGGCGAGATCCTCGGCTTCCTCGGCCCGAACGGCGCCGGGAAGACCACCACCCTGCGCATGCTCACGACCTTGCTGAAACCCACCGGCGGGTCGGCCACCGTCGCAGGGCACGACCTCGCCACCGACCCCGCCGGAGTGCGCCGGGCCTGCGGATACGTCGCCCAGTCCGGCGGCGTCGACCCGCAGATCGGCGTGCGCGAGGAACTGGTCACCCAGGGCCGCCTGTACCGGCTGACCAAGCCCCGGGCCGCCGACCGCGCCGAGGAGTTGGCCCGCGACCTGGGCCTGACCGAGTTGCTCGACCGCAGGTGCGGGGAGTTGTCGGGCGGTCAGCGCCGCCGCCTGGACATCGCGATGGCGCTGACCCACCGCCCGAAGGTCCTCTTCCTCGACGAGCCGACCACGGGCCTCGACCCCGGCAGCCGTGCCGACCTGTGGGACCTGATCCGACGCCTGCGCGCCGAGCACGGCACGACCGTCTTCCTCACCACCCACTACCTCGACGAGGCCGACGCCCTCGCCGACCGCCTGGTGATCGTCGACCAGGGCGTGGTCGTGGCGGAGGGCACGCCGACCGCGCTCAAGCTGGAGTACGGCGGCTCGATCGACGCCACGCTCCAGGACACGTTCCTCGCCATCACCGGCCGCAGCGCACCTGAGGCCGACGCCGCCCCCGTAGCCGTATAGGACCCGCTTCATGCTTCTCCACGACACCGCGCTGATCTACGGCCGCTATCTGCGCCAGTCCCTGCGCTCCCGCTTCGCGCTGCTCTTCGGGGTGCTGATGCCGCTGCTGTACCTGTTGTTCTTCGGTCCCCTCCTGACCGATCTGCCGCTCGGCGGACAGGGCAGCTCGTGGCAGGTGCTGGTGCCGGGGCTGCTCCTCCAACTCGGGCTGTTCGGGGCCCTGTTCGCCGGATTCATGATCATCCTGGAGAAGGGCTCGGGCATCGTCGACCGGATGCGGGTCACGCCCGTCAGCCGGCTCGGGCTGCTGCTCGGGCGGGTGCTGCGGGACGCGACCGTCTTCGTCTTCCAGGCGGTGCTGCTGGTGCTGGCCGCGCTGGTGATGGGGCTGCGGGCACCGCTCGCCGGCATCCTGATCGGCTTCGCCTTCGTCGGGCTGCTCACCGTCTCGCTCGCCTCGCTGTCCTACGCGGTGGCGATGAAGGTCCGCACGCCTCAGGAGTTCGGTCCGCTGATCAACGCCGTGTCGATGCCGTCGATGCTGCTGTCCGGGCTGATGCTCCCGATGACCCTCGGCCCCGCCTGGCTGGACGTCCTCTCCCACTTCATGCCGTTCCGCTATCTGGTGGACGCGATGCGGGACGCGTACGTCGGTGAGTACACGACGCCGCACATGGCGTACGGCGTCCTGGTCGCCCTCGGCTTCTCGGCCCTCGCCGTGACAGTGGGCACACGCGTGTTCCGGACGGCCGGGGCGTAACTAGGCTGGTCGCATGGTCAATCTGACGCGCATCTACACCAGGACCGGCGACCAGGGCACCACCGCCCTCGGCGACATGAGCAGGGTCGCCAAGACCGATCTGCGGATCTCGGCGTACGCCGACGCCAACGAGGCGAACGCGGTGATCGGGACGGCGATCGCGCTCGGCGGGCTCGCCGAGGAGGTCGTGAAGGTCCTCACGCGCGTCCAGAACGACCTGTTCGACGTCGGCGCCGACCTGTCCACGCCCGTCGTCGAGAACCCGGAGTTCCCACCGCTGCGGGTCGAGCAGTTCTACATCGACAAGCTGGAAGCCGACTGCGACCACTTCAACGAGCGGTTGGAGAAGCTCCGGTCGTTCATCCTCCCGGGCGGCACGCCGGGCGCGGCCCTGCTGCACCAGGCCTGCACGGTCGTCCGCCGGGCGGAACGGTCGACGTGGGCGGCGCTGGAGGCCCACGGGGACGTCATGAACCCCCTGACCGCGACCTACCTCAACCGCCTGTCCGACCTGCTGTTCATCCTGGCGCGGACAGCGAACAAGGACGTCGGTGACGTGCTGTGGGTGCCCGGCGGGGAGCGCTAACCCTCGCGCTTGGGGAACAGCGTGTAACTGCCGGCGATGACGACGTTGATGCCGATCAGCCAGAGCATGCGCTGCTGCCACGCCTGGAGCGAATCGGTGTCGCCGGCGCCTCCGACGTACCAGATCGCGGCCTGGAGCAGGGCCATGGCGACCACCGCGGCGACGATCCAGCGGCCCGCGACCTTCCATTCGTGGACGGCGCGGGCCGTGCCGTACCTCGGCGGCCGCACCGGCGGCGGGCCGCCCGCGAAACGGTGGGCGAACCGGGCGTCGGCCCAGCGGATCGTGGAGTGGCCGAGCCCCACCGTGAAGCCGATGTAGACGGCGGCCAGGCCGTGCTTCCAGTCGGGTTCGGCGCCGTTGCGGAGGTCGATCGCGGTGACCGTGAACAGCACCACCTCCAGCAGCGGCTCGCACAGCAGCAGGGCCAGCCCGGTACGCGGCATCTTGAGCAGGTACCGGAAGCCCAGCCCTCCGACCAGCAGCACCCAGAACGCCACCTCGCAGGCGATGATCAACGCGACCAGCACGGCTCGCTCCTCACAGAAAAGTCCGTCACCCTTCCAGGCTCGGCCCGGATTCCCCCGCTTTCCTCGTCACCGACGACGAACTCGCCGTACATCGAAAGATGCAGTCCAGGACCGTCCCCGGGGATCAGGCGGGTGGCGCGGCGGCCGTGTTTCATAAGGACATGGCCGTACGACTCCCCCGCCCGCACCGCTTCGACGTGTACGTCGCGGCCGGCGGACTGCTCGGTGGTCTGCTGCTCGTGCTGCTGGGGCTCGGCACCCGGCGCTCGGACGACCCGATCACCCTCTTCGACGGCCCCTGGCCGGTGCTGCTGCCGCTCACCGTGCTGGCCGGCTGCGAACTGCTGCGCCGCACGGCACCGCGCGCGGCCCTGCTGACCGGCACGGTCGCGATCTGCGCGGACCTGACCACGCAGGGCAGCCTGGCGTCGGTGCTGATGTTCACCGACCTGGTCTACGCGGCCGTCCTGTACGGCCCGCTCGCCTCGGCCCGCCGCATCCAGTGGATCACCGGCCTGCTCACCGTGGTCGCGACGCTGGTGCCGTTCGCGGTGTGGCGGGTGCCGGAGGCGCTGCTGATCGGTGTGGTCGTCGGCGTCGTGGCGTACGGGCCCGCCGCCACCGGCTGGATCGTCCGCAACCACCGCGACGCCGCCGAGGCGGCCCGGCTGCGCGCCGAACAGACCGCACTGCTGGCCGAGATGGACCGCAACCAGGCCGTCGTCGCCGAACGCGCCCGGATGGCGCGGGAGTTGCACGACATGGTCGCCAACCACCTCTCCGCGATCGCGATCCACTCCACCGCCGCGCTGTCCCTGGACGACCCGAAGACCTCCGCGGAGGCCCTCGGCGTCATCCGCGAGAACAGCGTCAAGGGGCTGGAGGAGATGCGCCGGCTGATCGGCATCCTGCGCGACGGCGACGAGGAGCCGAGCGCGGTCCCGACCCTCGACGGCCTCAGCGCCCTCGTCGAGGACGCCCGCACCAACGGCCTCGACGTCACGCTGGACCCCGGGTACGGCACGACCGTGCCCGCCCCCGTAGAGCTCGCCGCCTATCGCATCGTCCAGGAGTCCTTGACCAACGCGCTCAAGCACGCCTGCCCCGGCCGGGTCACCGTCGCCCTGGCCCGGCGCGACGGTTCGCTCGACGTGCTCGTGAGCAGCCCGTACGGCCGTCGGGAGGGCCCGGGCGCCCCCGGTTCCGGCGCCAGCCTGGTCGGCATGCGGGAGCGGGTCGCGCTGCTGGGCGGCACCTTCGCGGCCGGCCCCGAGGGCGCCCTGTGGGCCGTACGCGCCACCCTCCCCCTCACCGATGGAGACCTCGCATGATTCGTGTGCTCGTCGCCGAGGACCAGTCCGCCGTGCGCGCCGGGCTCGTCCTGATCCTGCGCAGCGCCCCGGACATCGACGTGGTGGGCGAGGCCGCCGACGGGGAGCGGGCGGTGGCACTGGCCAGGGAGTTGCGGCCGGACCTCGTCCTGATGGACGTGCAGATGCCGCGTCTGGACGGGGTGTCGGCGACCCGGAAGGTCACGGAGGAGGGGCTCACGGACGTCCTCGTGCTGACCACCTTCGACCTCGACGAGTATGTGTTCGGGGCGCTGCGGGCGGGTGCGGCCGGGTTCCTGCTGAAGAACACGGAGGCGAAGGACCTCGTCGAGGCCGTGCGGACGGTGGCCCGGGGGGAGGGGATCGTGGCCCCGGCCGTCACCCGGCGCCTGATCACCGAGTTCGCGGCGAAGCCCGTACGGCAGTCGAGCGCGGACCCAGCGATCCTGGACTCCCTCACCCGCCGTGAACGCGAGGTGCTGTCCTGCCTCGGCGAGGGGCTGTCCAACGCGGACATCGCGGGCCGCCTCGACATGGCGGAGGCGACGGTAAAGACGCACGTCAGCCGTCTCCTGGGCAAGCTGGAGCTGCGGAGCCGGGTGCAAGCGGCCGTACTCGCGCAGGAGTTGGGTGTCTGAGCGGTTGCATACGAGAGTGGTCCAGACCTATTGACCCGTGGTCCAGACCTTTCTATTCTCGCGGCACCGTGGGCACGAAGGCTCAGTCGTGCCCCCATCCCCGAGAAGGAGGCGCGGTATGCGCTTCAGACACAGAGCCGCGGCAGGGTTCGCGACGCTGTTGCTCCCCTTCGCCGGACTGGTCGGGCTGGCCAGTCCCGCCCAGGCCGCGACGTCCGCGACCGCGACCTTCGCCAAGCCCCAGGACTGGGGCACCGGATTCGAAGGCAAGTGGACCGTCAAGAACACCGGCGACACCACCATCAGCTCCTGGACCGTGGAGTGGGACTACCCCTCCGGCACCTCGGTCACCTCCGCCTGGGACGCCGACGTCACCTCCTCCGGCACCCACTGGACCGCCAAGAACAAGTCCTGGAACGGCACCCTCGCCCCCGGCGCCTCCGTCTCCTTCGGCTTCAACGGCTCCGGCTCCGGCTCCCCCTCCAACTGCAAGCTGAACGGCGGCAGTTGCGACGGCGGCACCACCAACCCGAGCGACAGCGCGCCCAGCGCCCCCGGCACCCCGACCACGTCGAGCGTCACCGACACCTCGGTGAAGCTCTCCTGGAGCGCGGCCACCGACGACAAGGGCGTCAAGAACTACGACGTCCTGCGCAACGGCAGCAAGGTCGCGACGGTGACGACGACCTCGTACACCGACACCGGTCTGACCGCCGGCACCTCCTACTCCTACACGGTCCAGGCCCGCGACACCGCCGACCAGACCGGCCCGGTCAGCGGCGCGGTCTCGGTGACCACCACGGGCGGCGGCACCACCGACCCGGGCACCGGCGGCGACAAGGTCAAGCTCGGCTACTTCACCGAGTGGGGCGTCTACGGCCGCAACTACCACGTCAAGAACCTGGTGACCTCGGGCTCCGCCTCGAAGATCACGCACATCAACTACGCCTTCGGCAACGTCAAGGACGGCAAGTGCGTCGTCGACGACACCTACGCCGCCTACGACAAGGCCTACACCGCCGACCAGTCCGTCAGCGGCGTCGCCGACACCTGGGACCAGCCGCTGCGCGGCAACTTCAACCAACTGCGTGAGCTGAAGGCCAAGTACCCGAACATCAAGGTCCTCTACTCCTTCGGCGGCTGGACCTACTCCGGCGGCTTCGCCCAGGCCGCCGCCAACCCGGCCGCGTTCGCCGCGAGTTGCAAGTCCGTCATCGAGGACCCGCGCTGGGCGGACGTCTTCGACGGCATCGACATCGACTGGGAGTACCCGAACGCCTGCGGTCTGACCTGTGACACCTCCGGTGCCGCGGCCTTCAAGAACCTGGTGGCGGCGCTGCGTTCGGAGTTCGGCAGCGACTACCTCGTCACCGCCGCGATCACCGCGGACGCCTCCAGCGGCGGCAAGATCGACGCGGCCGACTACGGCGGCGCCTCGGCGTACCTCAACTGGTACAACGTGATGACGTACGACTACTTCGGCGCCTGGGACAAGACCGGCCCCACCGCCCCGCACTCCCCGCTCACCTCGTACTCCGGCATCCCGAAGGCCGGCTTCAACTCGGCCGACGCGATCGCCAAGCTGAAGGCGAAGGGCGTGCCGTCGAGCAAGCTCCTGCTCGGCATCGGCTTCTACGGCCGCGGCTGGACCGGCGTCACCCAGGCCGCCCCCGGCGGCACGGCGACCGGACCGGCGACCGGCACCTACGAGGCGGGCATCGAGGACTACAAGGTCCTCAAGACGTCCTGCCCCGCCACCGGCACCGTCGGCGGCACCGCGTACGCCTACTGCGGCAGCAACTGGTGGTCGTACGACACCCCCGCCACCATCGGCACCAAGATGGCCTGGGCCAAGAGCCAGGGTCTCGGCGGCGCCTTCTTCTGGGAGTTCAGCGGCGACAGCTCCAACGGTGAGCTGGTGAGCGCCATCAACAGCGGGCTCAGCTAGCGGTACCCGTACTACGCGACATTGACGCGCTGACCGGGCGGGGCTGCCTCAAGCCACGCGAGAAAACCGGTCAGCGCGTCTTCGCTCATGGCGAGCTCAAGGCGCGTGCCCCGGTGCAGGCAGGTGAGGACGACGGCGTCGGAGAGCAACGCCAGCTCCTCCTCGCCCTCGGGCAGCCGGCGTCCCGCGACCTCGATCGCGGCGCGCTCCAGGACGCGGCGCGGGCGGTAGGCGTAGGAGAAGACGCGATACCACTCGATGCGGTCGCCGTTGTAGCGGGCTACGCCGTAGCTCCAGCCTTTGCCGCTGGTGTCGGTTTTCTCCGGGACGTCCCAGCGCAGGGAACAGTCGAAGGTGCCGCCCGAGCGCTGGATCAGTCTGCGGCGCAGGCCGAAGACGAACAGCCCGAGCACCACCAGGGCGACCACGATTCCGCACACAGTCAGAGCGAGGACCATCGACACCGACCTCCTCGTCTACTCGGTAACGGAATGGAAAAAACATCCACATTTGCCTCAGCCGCGACCGGGGCCGGATTTCTCCGGTCCCAGCCGCGGCTGAGTGACGTCATACGGTCTTGCGCAGGCTAGCGCGTCGCCGCCGCACGGATGCGTACGTCCGCGCGACGCTCGGCGGCGGCGTCACCCTCCGCCTTCGCGCGCTCCAGCTCACGCTCGGCGCGCTGGACATCGATCTCGTCCGACAGCTCGGCGATCTCGGCCAGCAGCGACAGCTTGTTGTCGGCGAACGAGATGAAACCGCCGTGCACCGCGGCGACGACCGTTCCACCGTCACTCGTACGGATGGTCACCGGGCCCGACTCCAGCACACCGAGCAGCGGCTGGTGACCGGGCATGACGCCGATGTCGCCGGACGTGGTGCGCGCGACGACCAGGGTGGCCTCGCCGGACCAGACCTCTCGGTCGGCCGCGACCAGCGCGACGTGCAGCTCAGCAGCCAAGGTGGCTCCTCGGGTCACCACCCGGCGGTTCTGCCGGGTGTGGGTTACAAGTCTAGTAGGCGTGAAAGAGGGGGCGGGACGTGCCCCGCCCCCTCAGGTGTGAGCCACAGGGCTCACTTCGAACTCGGTTGAGTTCAGGAGACGCCGAGCTCCTTGGCGTTGGCCTTCAGGTCCTCGATGCCACCGCACAGGAAGAACGCCTGCTCCGGGAAGTGGTCGTACTCGCCGTCGATGATCGCGTTGAAGGCCGCGATCGACTCGTCCAGCGGGACGTCCGACCCGTCGACGCCGGTGAACTGCTTGGCGACGTGGGTGTTCTGGGACAGGAAGCGCTCCACGCGACGGGCACGGTGGACGGTGAGCTTGTCCTCTTCGCCCAGCTCGTCGATACCGAGGATCGCGATGATGTCCTGAAGGTCCTTGTACTTCTGCAGGACCGTCTTGACGCGCATCGCGGTGTTGTAGTGGTCCGCCGCGATGTACCGCGGGTCGAGGATGCGGGACGTCGAGTCCAGCGGGTCCACGGCCGGGTAGATGCCCTTCTCGGAGATCGGACGGGAGAGAACCGTCGTCGCGTCGAGGTGGGCGAAGGTGGTGGCCGGGGCCGGGTCGGTCAGGTCGTCCGCGGGGACGTAGATCGCCTGCATCGAGGTGATCGAGTGACCACGGGTCGAGGTGATGCGCTCCTGGAGGAGACCCATCTCGTCGGCCAGGTTCGGCTGGTAACCCACCGCGGAGGGCATACGGCCGAGCAGGGTCGACACCTCGGAACCGGCCTGCGTGAAGCGGAAGATGTTGTCGATGAAGAACAGCACGTCCTGCTTCTGCACATCGCGGAAGTACTCCGCCATGGTCAGACCGGCGAGGGCCACGCGCAGACGGGTGCCCGGGGGCTCGTCCATCTGGCCGAAGACCAGGGCGGTCTTGTCGATGACGCCCGAGTCGGCCATCTCCTCGATGAGGTCGTTGCCCTCACGGGTGCGCTCACCGACACCGGCGAACACGGAGACACCGTCGTGGTTGTTGGCGACGCGGTAGATCATCTCCTGGATGAGCACCGTCTTGCCGACGCCGGCACCACCGAACAGACCGATCTTTCCACCCTTGACGTACGGGGTGAGAAGGTCGATGACCTTGACGCCGGTCTCGAACATCTCGGTCTTCGACTCGAGCTCGTCGAAGTTCGGGGCCTTGCGGTGGATGCCCCAGCGCTCGCCCTCGTACTGCTCGTCGACGTTCAGCACCTCACCGAGGGTGTTGAACACCTTGCCCTTGGTGAAGTCGCCGACCGGCACGGTGATGGAGGCACCCGTGTCGGTCACCGGGGCCTGGCGGACCAGACCGTCGGTGGGCTGCATCGAGATGGTGCGGACCAGGCCGTCACCCAGGTGCTGGGCGACCTCCAGGGTCAGCGTCTTCTTCGCGCCGTCCTGGGCCGGGTCGGCCACCTCGACGTGAAGGGCGTTGTAGATGTCGGGCATCGCGTCGACGGGGAACTCCACGTCGACGACCGGGCCGATGACCCGGGCGACGCGGCCCGTGGCCGTCGCGGTCTCAACAGTGGTGGTCATTAGCGGTCACTCCCCGCGGTCGCGTCGGCCAGGGCTGCGGAGCCTCCGACGATCTCGCTGATTTCCTGGGTGATTTCGGCCTGGCGGGCCGCGTTGGCAAGCCGGGAGAGCGTCGTGATGAGCTCTCCGGCGTTGTCGGTGGCCGACTTCATCGCGCGGCGGGTGGCGGCGTGCTTGGAGGCAGCCGACTGGAGCAGCGCGTTGTAGATACGGCTTTCGACGTACCGCGGCAGAAGGGCGTCGAGGACGTCCTCAGCCGACGGCTCGAAGTCGTACAGCGGAAGGATCTCGCCCTTGGGCGCCTCCGCCGCAACCTCTTCGAGGCTGAGCGGCAGCAGACGGCTGTCGATCGCCGTCTGCGTCATCATCGAGACGAACTCGGTGTAGACGATGTGGAGTTCATCCACGCCGCCCTCGGCCGTGTCCTTCTCGATGGCCTCGATCAGCGGGCCCGCGACCTTCTTCGCGTCCGCGTACGAGGGCTCGTCGGTGAAGCCCGACCACGACTCCACGACCTTGCGCTCGCGGAAGTTGTAGTGGGCCAGACCGCGCCGGCCGACGATGTACGTGTCGACCTGCTTGCCCTCGGCCTCGAGACGCGCGGTCAGCTGCTCCGCGGCCTTGATGGCGTTGGCGTTGAAGGCGCCGGCGAGACCACGGTCGCTCGTCAGGAGCAGCACCGCGGATCGCACGACCGTCTCGGCCTGCGTGGTCAGCGGGTGCTTCGTGTTCGAGCCGGTACCGACCGCCGTGACCGCGCGGGTGAGCTCGGTCGCGTACGGCGTGGAGGCCGCCACCTTGCGCTGCGCCTTGACGACGCGCGAGGCGGCGATCATCTCCATCGCCTTGGTGATCTTCTTGGTCGCGGTGACGGATCGGATGCGACGCTTGTAGACCCGGAGCTGGGCTCCCATGAGTCAGGTCCCTTCCTTACGTCACTTGGCGGCGGCCGGGGCGTCCTCGCCGAGAAGCTTGCCGTCCGAGGTCTCGAACTGCTTCTTGAACTCGGCGATGGCGTCGGCAACAGCGGTGAGGGTGTCGTCCGACATCTTGCCGCCCTCCTTGATGGAGGTCATGAGGCCCTGCTCCTTGCGGTGCAGGTACTCAAGCAGCTCCTTCTCGAAGCGGCGGATGTCGGCGACCGGGACGTCGTCCATCTTGCCGGTGGTACCGGCCCACACGGAGACGACCTGGTCCTCGGTCGGCATCGGCTGGTACTGCGGCTGCTTGAGCAGCTCGACCAGACGCTGACCGCGCTCCAGCTGGGACTTCGACGCGGCGTCCAGGTCGGAACCGAAGGCGGCGAACGCCTCCAGCTCGCGGTACTGGGCCAGGTCGAGGCGCAGTCGGCCGGAGACCTGCTTCATCGCCTTGTGCTGCGCGGAACCACCGACTCGGGAGACGGAGATACCGACGTTCAGCGCGGGGCGCTGACCGGCGTTGAACAGGTCCGACTCCAGGAAGCACTGGCCGTCGGTGATGGAGATGACGTTGGTCGGGATGAACGCGGAGACGTCGTTGGCCTTCGTCTCGACGATCGGCAGACCCGTCATGGAACCGGCGCCCAGCTCGTCGGAGAGCTTCGCGCAGCGCTCCAGGAGACGGGAGTGCAGGTAGAAGACGTCACCCGGGTAGGCCTCACGGCCCGGCGGGCGGCGCAGCAGCAGGGACACGGCGCGGTAGGCGTCGGCCTGCTTCGAGAGGTCGTCGAAGATGATGAGGACGTGCTTGCCCTCGTACATCCACTGCTGGCCGATGGCCGAACCGGTGTACGGCGCCAGGTACTTGAAGCCGGCCGGGTCGGACGCCGGGGCGGCGACGATGGTCGTGTACTCCAGCGCGCCGGCCTCTTCGAGGGCGCCACGCACGGAGGCGATGGTCGAGCCCTTCTGGCCGATGGCGACGTAGACGCAGCGGACCTGCTTCGACGGGTCGCCGGAGCGCCAGTTGTCGCGCTGGTTGATGATCGTGTCGACGGCCAGGGCGGTCTTGCCGGTCTGGCGGTCGCCGATGATCAGCTGACGCTGGCCACGGCCGATCGGGGTCATCGCGTCGACGGCCTTGTAGCCGGTCTCCATCGGCTCGTGCACCGACTTACGGGCCATGACGCCCGGAGCCTGCAGCTCAAGGGCGCGACGACCGCTGGTCTCGATCTCGCCGAGGCCGTCGATCGGGTTGCCGAGCGGGTCGACGACGCGGCCGAGGTAGCCCTCGCCGACGGCCACGGAGAGAACCTCACCGGTACGGGATACCGGCTGACCCTCCTCGATGCCGCTGAACTCACCGAGGACGATGGCGCCGATCTCGCGCTCTTCCAGGTTGAGCGCGAGGCCGAGGGTGCCGTCCTCGAACTTCAGCAGTTCGTTGGCCATGGCCGAGGGCAGACCCTCGACCTTCGCGATGCCGTCGCCGGCAAGGGTGACCGTACCGACCTCCTCGCGCGAGGCCGCGTCCGGCTTGTACGACTGGACGAAGTTCTCCAGCGCGTCCCGGATCTCCTCCGGCCGGATCGTGAGCTCCGCCATCTGGGTTCCCTGCTCTCCTTGTTGGGCCCGAAGTTTCACTTTGGGGGTCTGGGGGCGACCCCCAGGATTCTTCATGTACGGCCCAACCAGGGCCGTCGTAAGTACGTACTGCTATGAAGTTGCTGCTCAGCCCGCCAGGCGGCGGCCGGCGTCCTCGATGCGGTCCGCGATGGAGCCGTTGATGACCTCGTCACCGACCTGAACGCGGATACCGCCGAGGACCTCGGGGTCCACGTCGATGTTCAGGTGGACCGGGTGGCCGTAGAGCTTCCCGAGTGCGGCGCCCAGGCGCTGCTTCTGCGCGTCGCTCAGCGGTACCGCCGAGGTGACGACGGCGACCAGGCGGTTGCGTCGGTCCGCGGCGAGCTTGGACAGGGACTCCAGTCCCGCTTCCAGGCTACGTCCCCGCGGCGCGGTCACAAGACGCGTCACCAGACGCTCGGTGGCAGCGTCGGCACGACCGCCGAGCAGGCTGCGCAGCAGCTCGCCCTTGGCCGAACCGGTCGCGGCGCGGTCGGTCAGCGCGGCCCGCAGCTCGGTGTTCGAGGCGACGATCCGGCCGAACCGGAACAGCTCGTCCTCCACGTCGTCGAGCGCGCCGGACTGCTGCGCGGCGGTGAGGTCGGCGAGAACCGCCAGCTCCTCAAGGGCGTCCACCAGGTCGCGCGACTGCGACCAGCGGGAGCGCACCATGCCGGACACCAGGTCCGCGGTCTCGCCGCCGACCTGGCCGCCGAGGAGACGCCGGGCCAGTTCGGCCTTGGCCTCGCCGGCCTGCGCCGGGTCGGTCAGGACCCGACGCAGCGACACCTCGCGGTCGAGCAGCGCGGTGACGGCGGCCAGTTCGTCGGCGAGCGTGCGGGCGTTCACGGACGTGTTGTCCGTCAGCGCGTCCAGACGCTCACGTGCGGCTGCCAGGGCCTCGCGGCTCGCTCCGTTCATCGCGCGGCCTCGGCCTTCTCCTCGAGCTCGTCGAGGAAGCGGTCGATCACGCGGCTCTGCCGGGCGTGGTCCTCGAGGGACTCACCGACGAGCTTGCCGGCCAGGTCGGTGGCGAGCTTGCCGACGTCCTGGCGGAGCGCGGACGAGGCGGCCTTGCGGTCGGCCTCGATCTGCGCGTGACCGGCGGCGATGATCTCCTCACGCTGCCGCTGGCCTTCCGCGCGCATCTCGGCGATGAGCGTGGCGCCCTGCTCCTGCGCCTCCTGGCGCAGGCGCGCGGCCTCGTGGCGGGCCTCGGCGAGCTGGGCCTTGTACTGCTCAAGGACGCTCTGGGCCTCGGTCTGTGCGGCCTCGGCCTTCTCGATACCGCCCTCGATGGCCTCGCGCCGCTCTTCCAGAACCTTGTTGATGGTCGGGAGGAGCTTCTTGGCGAGGAAGCCGAAGACGATGACGAAGGCGATCAGGCCGATGACGAGCTCCGGCCACGGCGGAATGAGGGGGTTTTCCTTCTCCGCCTCGGCCGCCAGCTGAACCAGTGCGTGGTTCACATCAGTGCCTTTCGTCTAATTACGGCTGGTCGTCTGGTTCGTCTTAGTAGACGAACGGCATGACCAGACCGATGAGGGCGAGCGCCTCACAGAAGGCGAAGCCGAGGATCTGGTTGGCGCGGATGAGGCCGGCCGCCTCGGGCTGGCGGGCGAGGGCCTGCGTGCCGTTACCGAAGATGATGCCGACGCCGACGCCCGGGCCGATCGCGGCGAGGCCGTAACCGATGGAGCCGAGGTTGCCTTCGACCGCAGCGAGGGTCTGGAGAGCGGACATGCCGGTTCTTCCTTCTCTTTCAGTGACCGGTGGGGGTTGGCCACCGGATGTCTCTAGGGGGTGTCGCGGGGGCGGTGCTCAGTGGTGCTCGGCGAGCGCGCCCTGGATGAAGGTGCAGGTCAGGAGGACGAAGACGTACGCCTGAACCGCCTGGATGAACAGCTCGAAGGCGGTCATGATGATGACCATCACGAACGACACGGCGGAGTAGGCGATGCCGATGCCGTTGAGCATGTACCAGCTGGCGATCGTGAAGAGCAGCAGCAGGGTGTGACCGGCGAACATGTTCGCGAACAGTCGCACCGCGTGCGTGAACGGACGGACGATCAGGTTCGAGAAGAACTCGATGGTCATGGCCAGCGGGAGCACCGGGCCCAGCGACTTGTCGTAGCCGGTGAAGTTCTTGAAGGCGCCCACGAAGCCGTGCCGCTTGAAGGTGAGCGAGACCCAGGTGACGTAGACGATCGCGGCCAGTACGGCGGGGTAGGCGATGATCGATGTCACCGGGAAGGACGCCACCGGCACGATGGACCAGAGGTTCATGATCCAGATGAAGAAGAACAGCGAGACGGCGAGCGGAACGTACTTCTCGCCCTCCTTCTTGCCGATCGTCTCGTAGACGATGCCGCGGCGTACGAAGTCGTAGCCGGCCTCGGCGACCATCTGGAGCTTGCCCGGGACCAGCTTCGGCTTGGCGAAGGCGGACCAGAAGAAGCCCACGATGATGATGGAGCCCAGGAGGGCCAGCAGCATCGGCTTGTTGAAGTACGCGCCGTTGCCGTCGGCGTCGCCCCACAGCGGCTCGAACATGAACGAGTGCAGGCCCGGAGCCGGGAAGCCACACCCGTCGAACAGGTGACAGCTCGTGTCGAAAGCGAGCGTCTGCGTCGGGTCAGCACTCACCGCGGGCTCCTTCATCGTGGCGCATAGGTACGGCAACCTCGTTGTGTCGGCGCGGCGCAGGGCCGCGGTTCGGCACGGGACTGGTGTTACGGATGTGGGGGCGGCTGGGGGGCATCTCGCCTCGCGAGTGAGATCGAGCAGGCGTCAGCTCAGATGCCCGCGCCCGCGATGCCGCAGTTGGCACCGGACGATAGCAGGACTTCTCGTGCCCCTTTATCCCGCCCCTACCCCTCACGACGAGTGCCCCGATTTTTCGGGCTTGTTACCCGAATCGGGCTCGACGTAAAGGATCTTGGACTTCATGTGGGCACGTGTCTGCGCGGCGATCCAGGCGAGGGTGCCGGCGACCAGAGTCAGTGCGAAAGCCTTGGGGTTGAACAACGTCGTGTTCTTGAAAGCAGCGACGAACACGAACAGCAGCAGGATCTGAGCCGCGTAGAGCATCAGGCCCATCGCCTGGAACAGGTGCGGAAGCGATTTGGCAGTGCGCTGCAGTACGTAGAGACCGATTCCCATGAACAGGATCACGATCAGCGTCGCGACGCCGGCCCCGATCGCCCCTTTGCCGCCGGCGACCACACCACTGACGACGGCGGCAATCGCGCCGACGGCAGCTGTGGGCACAGCAGCCTGGGCCAGGATCCGGACGTCGTTGGACGGCATGGCGGCAACTCCGCTTTCAAAGGGGGAAGGGGTGTCGTCATGGACGAGCGTAGTCCCGGGTCGAGAGGGGACCTCACACCAATGGACCGTCGCACTACGGTCCTTCGGCTCTATCCCGGGTTCTCGTGAACCGTATCACAAACTATTTGATGAGGTCTTTACCTGGTTGGTGTGCTCGCTGTCACACATGAGAGTGACAGTGCGCGTCTGTGCAAGAACACGGCCAAAATGTCTGGTATTGGGGCGCTTTGCACCCCCAACTCACTCCCACGACTTGGCAATGCTCTAGTCAGATTCTTACCTTGCCGCGTCAGCGCGACGATTCAGCTTTCCGCCGGTCCAGGAAGCGCGAACGGGCGCCGATGGCGGTCGCCCCGTTGACGCCGGACACCCCGACCGCGACCGGAGTGCGCTCTTCCTCCTCCGCCTCGGCGGAGACCGGCTCGGCGACCGGAGCGGATTCCGCAACGGCCTTGCCGCGACGGCGATATCGCGGCGGCACGAAGGCCTGCGCCCACATCGGGGCACGCGGCGTGAAGCGCGGCAGCAGCAGGAGCAGCAGCCCGATCGCCGAGAGGATCACCACACCGAGCACGATCCACATGGACGCGGAGTTCACGGAGTAGGCGAGGGCACCGAACGCGATCAGCGCCGACCAGAAGTACATGATCAGGACGGCCCTGCTGTGCGAGTGCCCGATCTCCAGCAGCCGGTGGTGCAGATGCCCCCGGTCGGCCGCGAACGGCGACTGACCGCGCCAGGTGCGCCGCACGATCGCCAGCACGAGGTCGGCGGCCGGGATGGCGATGATGGTCAGCGGCAGCAGCAGCGGGATGTAGACCGGCACCGTCTGGTGCACCGCCGCCTTCTCGGACCCGGCGAACAGCTTCAACGCGTCCGGGTCGACCTGTCCGGTGATGGAGATCGCGCCGGCGGCCAGCACCAGCCCGATCAGCATCGAGCCCGAGTCGCCCATGAAGATCCGCGCGGGGTGCATGTTGTGCGGCAGGAAGCCCAGGCACATGCCCATGAGGATCGCCGAGAACAGCGTCGCCGGAGCGGCGGCCTCGATGCCGTACGACACCCAGACGCGGTAGGCGTAAAGGAAGAACGCGGCCGACGCGATGCAGACCATGCCGGCCGCGAGACCGTCGAGGCCGTCCACGAAGTTGACCGCGTTGATGGTGATGACCACCAGCGCCACCGTCAGCAGGGTGCCCTGCCACTGGGTCAGCGCGACCGAGCCGAAGCCCGGGATGGGCAGCCACAGGATCGTCAGACCCTGCATGACCATCACGCCGGCGGCGATCATCTGCCCGCCGAGCTTGATCAGGGCGTCGATCTCGAACTTGTCGTCCAGGACGCCGATCAGCCAGATCAGGGCGGCGCCGGAGAGCAGCGCACGCGGCTCGTTGGACTGGGAGAAGACCCCGTTGAGGTTGGTGAGGTGGTCGGCGACCAGCAGTCCGGCGCACAGGCCGAAGAACATGGCGATACCGCCGAGCCGCGGAGTCGGTTCCCGGTGCACGTCACGGGCCCTGATCTCCGGCATCGCTCCGGCCACGATCGCGAACTTCCGTACCGGCCCTGTCAGCAGATACGTCACCGCGGCCGTGATGCAGAGCGTCAGCAGGTATTCACGCACAGGCTTCCCCACAGGTCTCGCTGGCCATCTCAGCCCCACACCCTAGCGACGGACGCATATGGTTGGGGACTTCCGGGTAGCGACGATGGTTGCACGTGTGGCTGTGCACCAGGGTTGAAACCAGGTGTCCGACGGGTTCTACGGGGTTGCGCCTACCCCCTGCTGAGCGGGATAGGGCGGAAATCTGCCCGCCAGCTCCCGCACTTCTTCACGGGCCTTCTGCCCCTCGGTCTCCCCGCGCAGCACCCCCGCGAGCAGGGCGGCGACCTGGGCCATCTCCCCCTCCCCCATGCCCTGCGTGGTCAGGGCGGCGGTCCCGAGGCGCAGTCCGCGGACGTCCGCGTGCGGCAGCGCACAGCAGTCGAGGACCATGCCGGCCGCGGCCAGCAGCCCCCTCGCGGTGCGCCCGTCGACGCCGAGCGGCGCGGGATCGACGGTGAGCAGATGCGTGTCCGTTCCGCCGGTGGTGACGACGAGCCCCTCGCCGGCCAGCCCCGCCGCGAGCACCCTCGCATTGGCGACCACCTGATGGGCGTACGCCGTGAACGCCGGAGTTGCCGCCTCGCCGAAGGCGACGGCCTTGGCGGCGATGGTGTGCATCTGCGCGCCGCCCTGGGTGAACGGGAAGACAGCCCGGTCGACCCGCTCGGCCAGCTCGCTTCCACAAAGGATCATCCCGCCGCGGGGCCCGCGCAGCACCTTGTGCGTGGTGGCGCAGACGACATCGGCGTACGGCACCGGACTGGGCGCCGCTCCCCCGGCGACGAGCCCGATGGGGTGGGCGGCGTCGGCGATCAGATAGGCGCCCACCTCGTCGGCGACCTCGCGGAAGAAGGCGTAGTCGATGTGGCGGGGATAGGCGATGGACCCGCACACGATCGCCTTGGGCCGGTGATTCCTCGCCAGCGTCCGCACCTGCTCGTGGTCGATGAGCCCGGTCTCGGCGTCCACGCCGTAGCCGACGAAGTCGAACCAGCGTCCGGAGAAGTTCGCGGGCGAGCCATGCGTGAGATGCCCGCCGTACGGCAGCCCAAGAGCAAGGACGGTGTCCCCGGGTCGCAGCAACGCCGCATAAGCGGCCAGCACGGCGGACGACCCCGAGTGGGCCTGTACATTGGCGTGCTCGGCCCCGAACAGCGCCTTCGCCCGGTCCACGGCGACCCGCTCGGCGACGTCCACGATCTCGCAGCCACCGTGGTGCCGGGCGCCGGGATAGCCCTCGGCGTACTTGTTGGCGAGCGGCGACCCCAGGGCGGCCAGCACGGCGGGCGACGAGAAGTTCTCGGCGGCGATCAACTGCAATGACGTCGACTGCCGTTCGAGCTCCCCGAGCAGGATCTCAGCCAGCTCGGGATCCTGCCGCCGCAGGACATCGGCGGTCTCGGGCGCATGGGTGACCGACATGGTGGACTCCGGGGCGTCGACGATGACGTACGACCAATGTAGGCCCGGTACCCCCGAGGTGCTCGCCCGTCACGCCCGCGCGGCAACCCCCGTCAACGCCGTCACCACCGGATCCACCGCCTGATGTATCTCGTCCCCGATCGACCGGAAGAACGTCAACGGCGCCCCGTACGGGTCGTACACCTCGTCCGCCTCCGCCGTGGGCGCGAGGAGCCACCCGCGTAGAGCCGCCGCCGCACGGACCAGGGCACGGGCGCGGTCGACCACGCCGTCCTCCAGAGGGGGCAGCGTGGTCGGGTCTATGGCTCGGACCAGGCGGGTGAATTCCTTCAGGGTGAAGGTGCGCAGGCCCGCCGAGTGGCCCATGGAGATGACCTGCTGGCGGTGGTCGCGGGTGGCCGTCAGGACCAGGTCGGCCATGATGACGTGCTCGTCGAGGAGCTCCCGGCCGGTGAAGCCGGTGGCGTCCGCGCCGAAGTCGGCCAGGACCGCCTCCGCGTTGGCCTCCATGGGTGCCCCTTCGTGGCCCCAGGTGCCCGCGCTCTCCACCACCAGGCCGCCCCAGAGCGGGTCGCCGAGCCGGTTGGCCAGGGCATGGCGAGTCAGCCGCTCGGTGATCGGCGAGCGGCACACGTTGCCGGTGCTGACGTGGAGGATGCGGAAGGTGTCACGCGGGAGGCCGGTGAAGGTCCGCGTCTCTTCCATGTCCCATATGCCACGCCCCGCGTCAGGGGCCGTCAATTCGCCACCTCGAGGTCGGGTACGACCTTCCTCAGCTCCTCGGCCGAGATGGCACCCGCGCGCAGCAGCAACGGCACCTCGCGCGTCACGTCGACGATCGAGGACGGGACGTTGCCGGGGGTCGGGCCGCCGTCCAGGTAGACCGAGACCGAGTCGCCGAGCATGTCCTGGGCGGCGTCGCAGTCCTCCGGGGCCGGGTGGCCGGTGAGGTTGGCCGAGGAGACCGCCATGGGGCCGACCTCGGTCAGGAGCTCGATGGCGACCGGGTGCAGGGGCATGCGTACCGCCACCGTGCCCCTCGTGTCGCCCAGGTCCCACTGGAGGGACGGCTGGTGCTTGGCGACGAGCGTGAGCGCGCCCGGCCAGAACGCGTCGACCAGTTCCCACGCCATCTCGGAGAAGTCCGTGACGAGGCCGTGGAGCGTGTTCGGGGAGCCGATGAGGACGGGCGTGGGCATGTTGCGGCCCCGGCCCTTGGCCTCCAGCAGATCGGCGACGGCCTCCGAGGAGAACGCGTCGGCGCCGATGCCGTACACCGTGTCGGTCGGGAGGACCACCAGCTCGCCACGACGGACGGCGGACGCGGCCTCGCGCAGACCCGTCGAGCGGTCGGTCGCGTCGTTGGTGTCGTATCGCCGTGCCATATCTAGCGGGCCTCCTCGTACACGTACTTCTGGTCGAAAGTCTTTACGGCGCTCACGGCAGCGCCTTGCGTGCCGTGGCGAACCTCGGTCGGTTGTTGAGGTCGGGGTGGTCGGCCGCGTCGGCCCAGCCCCGCTCCTCGGTGAAGATCCACGGCACCTGGCCGCCCTGGGTGTCGGCGTGCTCGATGACGACGACGCCACCGGGGCGGAGCAGCCGGTGCGCGGTGCGTTCCAGGCCGCGGATGAGGTCGAGGCCGTCCTCGCCCGAGAACAGGGCGAGTTCGGGATCGTAGTCCCGCGCCTCGGGAGCGACGTACTCCCACTCGGTCAGCGGGATGTAGGGCGGGTTGGAGATGACCAGGTCGACCTGGCCGTCGAGGTCGGGGAAGGCGTCCAGGGCGTTGCCCTGGCGCAGGTCGACCCTGGAGCCCTGCACGTTCTTGCGGGTCCACTGGAGGGCGTCCTCGGACAGCTCCACGGCATGCACCCGGGAGCGCGGGACCTCCTGCGCGAGGGCGAGCGCGATGGCACCGGAGCCCGTGCACAGGTCGACGATGCACGGCTCGACGACGTCCATCGCGCGGACGGCGTCTATCGCCCACCCGACGACGGACTCGGTCTCGGGCCGGGGCACGAAGACACCGGGCCCGACCTGGAGCTCCAGGTACCGGAAGAACGCCCGCCCGGTGATGTGCTGCAGCGGCTCGCGCTGCTCACGGCGGGCGATGACCTCCCAGTAGCGGGCGTCGAAGTCCGCGTCCTTCACGGAGTGCAGCTCGCCCCGCTTCACGCCGTGCACGAACGCGGCGAGCTCCTCCGCGTCGTTGCGCGGCGAGGGCACGCCGGCGTCGGCCAGCCGCTGGGTGGCCTGGGCCACCTCTGCGAGCAGCAGGTTCACGCAAGTCCTCCGTGTCGTACTCGGTCGTGCGCAGGTGCCTCGTTCACGGCCCCCACGCGTGCCTTCACACGTGCCTTTACGCGGCCGCCAGCTTCGCCGCCGAGTCCGCGTCGACACAGGCCTGGATCACCGCGTCGAGGTCGCCGTCCAGGACCTGGTCCAAGTTGTACGCCTTGAAGCCGACGCGGTGGTCCGAGATGCGGTTCTCCGGGAAGTTGTACGTACGGATCTTCTCGGAGCGGTCGACGGTACGGACCTGGCTGCGGCGGGCGTCGGCGGCTTCCCGCTCCGCCTCCTCCTGCGCCGCGGCGAGCAGCCTGGAGCGCAGGATACGCAAGGCCTGCTCCTTGTTCTGAAGCTGGCTCTTCTCGTTCTGGCAGGAAGCGACGACTCCGGTGGGAATATGCGTGATGCGCACGGCGGAGTCGGTGGTGTTGACGGACTGCCCGCCGGGGCCCGAGGAGCGGTACACGTCGATGCGGAGGTCGTTCGGGTTGATCTCGACGTCCACCTCCTCGGCCTCGGGCGTGACCAGCACACCGGCGGCGGAGGTGTGGATGCGGCCCTGGGACTCGGTCGCCGGGACGCGCTGCACGCGGTGCACGCCGCCCTCGTACTTCAGCCGCGCCCAGACGCCCTGGCCGGGCTCGGTGGCACCCTGGCCGCCCTTGGTCTTCACGGCGACCTGGACGTCCTTGTAGCCGCCCAGCTCGGACTCGGTGGCGTCGATGATCTCGGTCTTCCAGCCGACGCGCTCGGCGTAGCGCAGGTACATGCGCAGCAGGTCACCGGCGAACAGGGCGGACTCGTCACCGCCGGCGCCCGCCTTGATCTCGAGGATGACGTCCTTGTCGTCGCTGGGGTCGCGCGGGACGAGCAGCAGGCGCAGCTTCTCGGTGAGCTCGTCGCGCTGCTTGTCCAGCTCCTTGACCTCGGCGGCGAAGTCCGGGTCGTCGGCGGCGAGTTCCTTCGCCGTGTCGATGTCGTCGCCGGTCTGCTTCCAGGAGCGGTACGTGGCGACGATCGGGGTGAGCTCGGCGTAGCGCTTGTTCAGCTTCCGCGCGTTGGCCTGGTCGGCGAAGACCGACGGGTCGGCGAGCTTCGTCTCCAGGTCGGCGTGCTCAGTGACCAGTTCCTCGACGGCCTCGAACATCTTGGGGCTCCTGTACGGCGTATGACGGGGGAAGGCGGGCGACCAAAAACGCCGGTCCCGGCGCGCTCCGAGGAGCGCGACCGTGGACCGGCGCTGGTGGCTCGCTACTTCTTGGCAGCAGCCTTGCCGAAGCGGGCCTCGAAGCGGGCCACACGGCCACCGGTGTCGAGGATCTTCTGCTTGCCCGTGTAGAACGGGTGGCACTCGGAGCAGACCTCGGCACGGATGGTGCCGCTGGTGATGGTGCTCCGGGTGGTGAACGAGGCGCCACAGGTGCAGCTGACCTGCGTCTCGACGTACTCGGGGTGGATCTCGCGCTTCAAGGTGTCTCCTAGTTTCGGGAGGGCACCGGGTCGCCGTCCGCGGGTTGCGGGGGCGTGAACCGGGGCCGACGTACCAGTCTGCCAGGACTGGCCGCATCCCCCAAAACGGGGGGTGGCCGTGAACTATTCCCGACCGGCCTACGAGGCGGTGACCACGCCCTCGGCCTGGCCGGTGGCCGTGCCCTTGGTCGCGCTCTTCGGGATCGCCCGGTCGTTCTCCAGGGCCTTCCAGACCACCTTGGACTTGGCCTCGTCGACGAGGACGCGGTTGGCGTCCGCCGGGTCGTACTGGACCGGCATGGTGATCATGGTCATGTTCTTGGAGCTGATGCCCTTGAGGCCGTTCGCGAAGGACATGAGCTTGTTGACGGAGCCCAGGTCGGAGTCCGTCGTCACGGCCTTGGTGGCGGTGTTGGCGAGGTCGTACAGCTTCTTCGGGCTGCCGAACACGTCGACGTGCTTGATCTGGTCGATCAGCGCCTTGATGAACGCCTGCTGGAGCTGGATGCGGCCCAGGTCGGAGCCGTCGCCGACGCCGTGCCGGGTGCGGACCAGGCCGAGGGCCTGCTTGCCGGTGAGGGTGTGCGTGCCGGCCTTCAGGTTCAGGTGGCTCTCGGGGTCGGTGATGTTCTCGGTGGTCGTCACGTCGACGCCGCCGAGCTCGTCGATGAGCTTCTGGAAGCCGGAGAAGTCGACCTCCAGATAGTGGTCCATGCGGATGCCGGTGAGCGACTCGACGGTCTTCACGGCACAGGCGGCGCCGCCCGTGGAGTACGCGGAGTTGAACATGGCCATCGACGCGGCGTCGTGCTCGGTGCCGTTGCTGTCGGTGCACTCGGGGCGGTCGACGAGGGTGTCGCGGGGTATGGAGACCACGCTGGCCTTCTTGTGGCCCTCGTAGATGTGCACGACCATCGCGGTGTCCGAGCGGGCGCTGCCGTCGTCGGCGCCGCCGCCGAGCTTCTTGTTGCTGCCGGAGCGGGTGTCCGAGCCGAGGACGAGGATGTTCTCGGAGCCGTTGTCGACCTTGGTGGGCCGGTCGGTGCCGAGGGCCTGGTCGATGTCGACGCTCTTGATGTTGCCGTTGAGCTTGAAGTACAGGTATCCGGCGCCGGTGCCGCCCAGCACGACGATGCCCGCGGCGGTCCAGGCCGCGATCTTCAGGCCTCGGTGGTTGCCGGAGGTCTTGCGGCGTCGGCCCTTGGCGCGGTGGCGCGGGCCCGTGGTGCCGGGTTCGCCCGGTATACCGGGCTCCGGCGTGCTCTCGGCCGTCATGTGCTCCTCGTTCTCGTCCGGTCGGTTACCCCCTGCTTTCAGGGTCAGACGTGGTCGCGCGCGACCCGGACCTCACCATGGTCGCTCCGTCGGGTCAGACGGGGAAACCGGGAAAAGGGTTGCACAACGCACTGTGCCCACCCGGTGGACGGGTGGGCACATTGCGTAGTCGCCGAACGAGGTCAGGCCCCGCTCACCAGCGATTTCAGCCGAAGATGTCGTACTGCTTGAAATCGGTACCGACCGAGATCCTTGTGGCGAAGATCTCGCTGGTGGCCTTGCCGGTGCCCTTGTACAGGTAGAGCGTGCCGCCGGGCGTACGGGCCAGGAAGTCGGCCTTGCCGTCGCCGGTGACGTCACCGACGGCGTCGAAGGCGTTGTACGTGGTGTTGCTCCACGTACGGACCTTCACGCGGGCGGAGAAGGGGCTGGAGGCGCTGCCGGTGCCCTTGTAGAGGTAGATGGCGCCGGTGCTCTTGTTGCGGGCGATCAGGTCGGCCTTGCCGTCACCGTTGAAGTCGCCCTTGCCGCGCACCATGTTGTACGCGTTCCAGCCGGTGCCGGTGCCGATCTGCTTGCGGGCCGCGAAGGTGCCGTCACCGTTGCTCGGGTAGAGCCACGCCTTGCCGGCGGAGTCCACGGAGACCAGGTCGGGCTTGTAGTCGCCGGTCAGGTCGCCGGGGGTGATGATGCGGGTGCGGGTCTTCCAGCCGGAGAACATCTTCTTCTCGGTCCACGTCTCGGTGGACCAGACGTAGCGCAGCCAGTAGACGTCGCCGGTGGAGCTCTGGCGGAAGACGAAGTCCTGGACGCTGTCCCGGTTCAGGTCGGTCTGCGTGACGAGGTTGACCCCGCCCCAGTCGCCGAGGGACTGCCGGGCGCCGAACGAGGTGCCCTTGGAGTCCTTCTCGTAGGCGACACCGGTGCTCTTGTTGCGGACGAACAGGTCGGCCTTGGCGTCGGTGTAGCTCATGTTGGCGTCGTCGACCTGCGCGTACGCGGCGCCGAGGTAGGTGCTGACCTTCGAGAAGACGCTGTACGCGCCCTTCTCGACGCAGTCCGTGACACCCCAGGAGACGACACCCACGATGCGGCCGGCGACGACCAGCGGACCACCGGAGTCACCGTTGCAGGCGGACGTCGTGCCCGTGTCGCTGCCGGTGGCGGGGTTGCCCGCGCAGACCATGTGGCCCTTGATGAAGTCGGCGCTGTAGTAGTTGGCGCAGGTGGTGTCCGACTGGATCGGCAGCGTGGCCGTCTTCAGCGTCTCGGAGATGTCCTGCGTGGTGGAGCTGGTACGGCCCCAGCCGTAGACCTTCGCGCTGGTCCCGGCCTTGTACGAGGTGGTGTCCGTGGACGTCGTCATCCGGATCGGCGTCGCCTTGACCGGGCTGCTCAGGGTGAGGACGGCGATGTCGTTGTCGATGGTCCGCGCGCTGTACGACGGGTGGGTCCACTGCCGCACCACGCCGGTGACCGTGCCGTTGGTGTTGCCGTTCTCGTCGGGCAGCGTCGTGGTACCGGTGACGATCGCGCCGTACTTGGCCCAGTCGTAGCCCTTGGCGCAGTGCGCGGCGGTGAGGATCTTCGTCGGCGTGACGACGGAGCCACCGCAGAAGAAGCCGATGTCGTCGGAGGTGTCGGAGGTGGTGCCGTTGTCGTCGTAATACCAGAGCTGGGCCATCCACGGCGCGGAGCTGATCGTCGTGGTGGAGCCACCGATGATCTTCGCGTCGACACTGCCGCTGCTGGTGCTGGAGCTCTGCGCCGACTTCGAGGTCGTCTCCCCCGCGGTGTCGTCACCGACGACCGCGCCCGCGACGCGCTTGGTCAGCTCGGCCTGCGACACCGTGGTGACGGCCGGCTTGACCGTCGGCGTCGGCAGCGCGGTCGCGGCCCCGGCCGACGTGGTCATCAGCGCGGCTGCCACGGCGGCGGCGACACCCACCGCGCCGATGGGCAGGGCGATCCGCATCCGACGTCTGTGCCGGCCGCCCCCGGACATGGCTGTACCCACGCAAGTCCCCCCTCGGGATCATGAGTTCAATGGTCGAATAAGTGACCGAAGAGCGCGATCGTACACCGGTCGCACAGAGCAGAAAGGGCCACCCCTGCAACAGGGGTGGCCCTTTACCAAGACTTACGTCAGTCGCCGTTGCCCGGCGTCGGCGTGGTCTTCTGGATCTGCATCAGGAACTCGGCGTTCGACTTCGTCTGCTTCATCTTGTCGAGGAGCAGTTCGACCGCCTGCTGCTGGTCGAGCGCGTGCAGCACCCGGCGCAGCTTCCAGACGATGGCGAGCTCGTCGCTGGCGAGCAGGATCTCTTCCTTACGGGTGCCGGACGCGTCCACGTCCACCGCCGGGAAGATCCGCTTGTCGGCGAGCTTGCGGTCGAGCTTGAGCTCGGCGTTGCCCGTGCCCTTGAACTCCTCGAAGATGACCTCGTCCATGCGGGACCCGGTGTCCACCAGCGCGGTGGCGAGGATGGTCAGCGAGCCGCCGTCCTCGATGTTGCGGGCCGCACCGAAGAAGCGCTTCGGCGGGTACAGGGCGGTCGAGTCGACACCACCGGACAGGATGCGACCGGAGGCCGGGGCGGCGAGGTTGTACGCACGGCCCAGACGCGTGATCGAGTCGAGCAGCACGACCACGTCGTGGCCCAGCTCCACCAGCCGCTTGGCGCGCTCGATGGCGAGCTCGGCGACCGTGGTGTGGTCCTCGGCCGGGCGGTCGAAGGTCGAGGAGATGACCTCGCCCTTGACCGACCGCTGCATGTCGGTGACCTCTTCCGGACGCTCGTCGACCAGGACGACCATCAGGTGGCACTCGGGGTTGTTGTGCGTGATCGCGTTGGCGATCGCCTGCATGATCATGGTCTTGCCGGTCTTCGGCGGGGCCACGATCAGACCGCGCTGGCCCTTACCGATCGGCGCGACGAGGTCGATGATGCGGGTGGTGAGGACGCCCGGGTCCGTCTCCAGACGGAGGCGGTCCTGCGGGTACAGCGGCGTCAGCTTGTTGAACTCCGGGCGCCCGCGCCCGGATTCGGGCGCCATGCCGTTGACGGAGTCGAGACGCACGAGTGCGTTGAACTTCTCGCGGCGCTCGCCGTCCTTGGGCTGACGGACCGCACCGGTGATGTGGTCGCCCTTGCGCAGACCGTTCTTGCGGACCTGGGCGAGGGAGACGTACACGTCGTTGGGACCCGGCAGGTAGCCCGACGTACGGATGAAGGCGTAGTTGTCGAGGATGTCCAGGATGCCCGCGACGGGGATCAGGACGTCGTCGTCGGCGAGCTGCGGCTCGGGGGCGCCGATCTCGTCACGGCCGCGACGGCCACGACGGTCACGGTAACGGCCCCGACGGCCACGGCGTCCGCCGTCGAAGTCGTCGTCGTCCTGCGGGCCGGCGTTGCGGTCCTGACGGCCGCCGCCCTGCTGCTGGTTCTGCTGCTGGCCGCGCTGGCCGCCACCCTGCTGGTCGTCGCCCTTGCCACGGCGGTCGCGGTCGCGGCCACCACGGTCACGGTCGCCGCCACGCTCACGGTCGCCACCGCGGTCGCCGCGGTCACGACGGCCCTGACGACCCTGGCGGCCCTCGGCGTCACCGGCGTCGCCCTTGGCCTCGCCGCCCTGCGCCTGCGCGGCGGGCGTCTCGGCCTTCGGCTCGCTCTTCGCCTCGGCGACCACGGTCTCGGGGCTGCCCGCCTCGGCGGTCGCGCGGCGACGGCGGCGCTCCACGGGGGCGTCGTCGGAGGCCGGCTGACCGGGGATCTCGATCTGCTGCTGGGCCGTCGCCTTCTCGGCGGGGGCCTCGGCCTTCGCGTCCGCCTTCTTCTCGGCACTCTCGCCGGTGCGGGCCTTGGAGGTGGCGCGGCGCTTGGGCTTGGTCTCGGCAGCGGCGTCCGCCTTGGGAGCCGCGGCACCCGCTCCCGCCTGCGCCTCCTTGATGACCTCGATCAGCTGGCTCTTGCGCATCCGCGCGGTGCCCCTGATACCGAGGCCGGATGCGACCTGCTGCAGCTCGGCCAGCACCATGCCCTCGAGGCCGGTACCGCGGCGCCGCCGGGAGCCGGCACCGCTGGCAGGCGCGGAGGCGTCCGTGGCGGGCGCGGCAGCGGTCTCCTCGACACGTGCGCCCATCAGATCGGTGGTGTCGCTCACGAAGGGTCCTTCCCTGGAGCGGACGTCGGCCTGTCTGGCTCGGCGACCGGTTGTGCTGTCCGACGTCGGTCCCATCCTTGTGGACCGTGCCGGGGCGGTGGTCCGCCTGGGCGGCGGAGGAATCTGGTGATGGCGCTTCCCAGAGCAGCGACACCGACTATCTGCGTCGCATGGCTCGGTCGCACCGGTTCCGGAGCGTGCCCGGCAAGTCGCTCAGTGCTCGCGTACGACGTACTGCCCGCGTACGTCGTACGAAACACAGTGCGGCTTGGGAGGCTCCCGGAAGAATGTCTGTCCCGGACGGGGACGTGAAGCACCTCGCCATGGTGGGGTCGGGTGCAGACTTGAGGTTAACACTACCGGATCCAACAAACATTCCCCCTCTCGAAATCCGGCAACCGAGCTCTTTTAAATGTCGCCGGAAGGTGCCAGTGGCAAGACGCTCGCCCCGTGGGCGTCGAGTTCCAGCCGGTTGGCGGCCCAGCCCTCGCCTGCCAGGTGGGCGACCTTGTCGGCGCTCTCCTCGTCGACCAGGGCGAGAACGGTGGGCCCGGCTCCGGAAATCACCGCGGGAACTCCGTCCGCCCTCAAGCGCTCGACGAGTGCGGCGCTTTCCGGCATGGCCGGAGCCCGGTATTCCTGGTGCAGCCGGTCCTCGGTGGCGGGCAGCAGCAGCTCGGGGCTCCGGGTGAGGGCCTCGACGAGCAGGGCGGCACGGCCCGCGTTGGCGGCGGCGTCGACGTGCGGCACGGTGCGCGGGAGGAGACCGCGCGCGGTCTCCGTCAGAACCGGCTTTCCGGGCACGAAAACCACCGGAACGATGGAATCGGCGGGCTTCAGCCGGATGGCCCGGGCGGCGCCGGCCTCCATCCAGGCGATGGTGAAGCCGCCGAGCAGACACGGCGCGACGTTGTCGGGGTGGCCCTCGATCTCGGTCGCCAGCTCCAGGAGCGCGGCGTCGTCGAGCCTGGACTCGCCGCCTATGGTCACGGCACGCGCGGCGACGATGCCGGCGCAGATGGCGGCGGAGGAGGAGCCGAGGCCCCGGCCGTGCGGAATGCGGTTGGCGCACACGATCTCGAGGCCGCGCGGCTGTCCGCCGAGCAGGTCGAAGGCGGTGCGCAGGGACCGTACGAGCAGGTGCTTCTCGTCGCGCGGGAGGGTCTCGCTGCCCTCACCCGCGATGTCGATGTGCAGCCCTGAGTCGGCCACCCGGACGACGACGTCGTCGTAGAGCCCCAGCGACAGGCCGAGGCTGTCGAAGCCCGGGCCGAGGTTGGCGCTGGTGGCGGGGACGCGCACCCGGACGGCGGCGGCGCGGAACGCTGGACCGGCCATCGCTCGATGACTCTCCTTGAGCTGCGTGATTGTCGAAGACATTCGATACGTACGTGGAGACCCCGCGGGCCACGGAGATGACGCGGCTCCCGGCCATGCGCTCGGGCATATGCGGCGGGCGGGTTCGGTACAGCCTATCGAAGGAAGGTTCTGTGGCGACATAGGGCGCACAGGAGGCGCACGATGCGTGTCGTAAGCCCCCTGTGCACCCCCTTATGCGGATGTCGCTCGGGGATGCCCCGGGATGCCCTTATGCGAGACCGAGGCGCTCGGCGGCCGTCGCCGCGTCGACCGGGACGGTGACGGGCTGCGGGGCGCCCGCGACGGCCCAGTCGGGGTCCTTGAGGCCGTTGCCGGTGACCGTGCACACGATCTTCTGACCCGGGTCGACCAGGCCCTGCTCGGCGGCCTTCAGCAGACCGGCCACGGACGCGGCCGAGGCGGGCTCCACGAAGACGCCCTCCTGCGCGGCCAACAGGCGGTAGGCGCGCAGGATTTCACGGTCCGTCACCTCGTCGATGAGGCCGCCGGACTCGTCCCGCGCGGCGAGCGCGTACTGCCAGGACGCCGGGTTGCCGATGCGGATGGCGGTGGCGATCGTCGAGGGGTCCTTGACGATCTCGCCGCGGACGATCGGGGCGCTGCCGGAGGCCTGGAAGCCCCACATACGGGGGGTCTTCGCGGCGACGCCGTCGGCGGCGTACTCCTTGTAGCCCTTCCAGTACGCGGTGATGTTGCCCGCGTTGCCGACCGGGAGGACGTGGATGTCGGGGGCGTCGCCGAGCATGTCGACGATCTCGAAGGCGGCGGTCTTCTGGCCCTCGATACGCACCGGGTTGACCGAATTGACCAGCGCCACGGGGTAGTTGTCGCTCAGCGCGCGGGCCAGGGTGAGGCAGTCGTCGAAGTTGCCGTCGACCTGGAGGATCTTCGCGCCGTGGATCAGCGCCTGGCCCATCTTGCCGAGCGCGATCTTGCCCTGCGGGACGAGCACGGCGGAGACCATGCCGGCGCGCACCGCGTAGGCGGCGGCGGAGGCCGAGGTGTTGCCGGTGGAGGCGCAGATGACCGCCTTGGCGCCCTCCTCCTTGGCCCGCGTGATCGCCATGGTCATGCCGCGGTCCTTGAAGGACCCCGTGGGGTTCGCGCCCTCGACCTTGAGGTGGACCTCGCAGCCCGTGCGCTCGGAGAGCACCTGCGCGGGCACGAGGGGCGTACCGCCCTCGCGGAGCGTCACGACCGGCGTGGTGGCGGAGACGGGCAGCCTGTCCCGGTACTCCTCGATGATTCCGCGCCACTGGTGGGTCATTGCTGGTTACTCTCCTTCAACCCGCATGATGCTGGCGACACCGCGCACGGTGTCGAGCTTGCGCAGCGCCTCGACGGTCCCGCCCAGGGCGGCGTCGGAGGCTCGGTGGGTGACGACGACGAGGGAGGCCTCGCCGTCCTTGCCCGTCTGGCGAACCGTATCGATGGAAACCCCGTGCTCGGCGAACACGGTCGCGACCTGGGCGAGAACACCCGGTTTGTCCGCGACATCGAGACTGATGTGATACCGCGTGACGACCTCGCCCATCCCTGAGACGGGAAGGGCCGCGTACGCGGATTCGCCGGGACCGGTCGCGCCGTTGAGCCGGTTGCGGCAGACGGCGACGAGGTCGCCGAGGACTGCGGAGGCGGTCGGGGCGCCGCCGGCGCCGGGACCGTAGAACATGAGCTGCCCGGCCGCGTCGGACTCCACGAAGACGGCGTTGTACGCGCCGCGCACGGAGGCCAGCGGGTGGGTGAGCGGGATCATCGCCGGGTGCACGCGAGCCGTGACCGACCCCCCGTCCTCGGCGCGCTCGCAGATGGCGAGCAGCTTGATGGTGCAGCCCATGTTCTTCGCGGAGGCGAAGTCGGCGGCGGTGACCTCGGTCATGCCCTCGCGGTAGACGTCGTCGAGCCGCACGCGCGTGTGGAAGGCGATACCGGCGAGGATGGCGGCCTTGGCGGCGGCGTCGAAGCCCTCGACGTCGGCGGTCGGGTCGGCTTCCGCGTACCCCAGCGCCGTGGCCTCGTCGAGCGCCTCCTGATACCCCGCCCCCGTGCTGTCCATCTTGTCGAGGATGAAGTTGGTCGTGCCGTTGACGATGCCCAGCACGCGGTTGACCTTGTCGCCGGCGAGGGACTCGCGCAGCGGGCGGATCAGCGGGATGGCGCCGGCGACGGCGGCCTCGTAGTAGAGGTCGGCGTCATGCTCCTCGGCGGCGGCGTGCAGGGCGGCGCCGTCCTGGGCGAGGAGGGCCTTGTTGGCGGAGACGACCGAGGCGCCGTGCTCGAAGGCGGTGGTGATGAGGGTGCGGGCGGGCTCGATGCCGCCGATGACCTCGACGATGACGTCGATGTCCCCGCGTTTGACGAGGGCGGTGGCGTCGGTGGTGACGAGGGCGGGGTCGATGCCCTCGCGGACCTTGGACGGCCGCCGTACCGCGACCCCCGCCAGCTCGACGGGGGCGCCGATGCGCGCGGCGAGGTCTTCCGCGTGCGTCGTCATGATGCGCGCCACCTCTGAGCCGACAACCCCACAGCCCAGCAGCGCCACCTTCAGCGGACGCGTACGCATCATCCGACCTCGTTTCCTCATACCGTCTACGGTTGGTCCAGTCTCACTCACCGGACGGGAGTTTCTACCCTTCGTCCGGATCGTGAGACATCTATTTCATTTGTACGGGGGTGGAAGACAGGAGATCTTCCGCCCCCGGGCTACGTCGGCTGTCCGACGTCTCATCCGACGTCTCATCCGACGTCGAGACGCAGGAGGTCCTCCTCCGTCTCCCGGCGGACGATCACGCGGGACTCCCCGTCGCGCACGGCGACGACCGGCGGTCGCAGGACGTGGTTGTAGTTGCTCGCCATGGAACGGCAGTACGCCCCGGTCGCCGGTACGGCGATCAGGTCGCCCGGCGCGATGTCGGCGGGCAGGAACGCGTCCTTGACCACGATGTCGCCGCTCTCGCAGTGCTTGCCGACGACGCGGGCGAGCATCGGCTCGGCGTCGCTCGTCCGGGACACGAGAGCGACGCTGTACTCGGCGTCGTACAGCGCGGTACGGATGTTGTCGGACATGCCGCCGTCGACGGAGACGTAGGTGCGCAGTCCGTCGAGGGGCTTGACGGTGCCGACCTCATAGAGGGTGAACGCGGTGGGGCCGACGATGGCACGACCGGGCTCGACGGAGATGCGGGGGGTCCGGAGCTTGGCCGACTCGCACTCACGCGTGACGATCTCGGTGAGCGCCTTGGCGATCTCGTGGGGCTCGCGGGGGTCGTCGTCGGAGGTGTAGGCGATCCCGAGCCCGCCCCCGAGGTCGATCTCGGGAAGCTCGACCCCGTGCTCGTCCCGGATGTCCTTGAGCAGCCCGACGACGCGGTGCGCGGCGACCTCGAAGCCGGACATGTCGAAGATCTGCGACCCGATGTGGCTGTGAATCCCGATGAGTTCGAGGGAGTCCAGCTGGAGCGCACGGCGCACGGCCTCGGCGGCCTGGCCGCCGGCGAGCGGGATGCCGAACTTCTGGTCCTCGTGGGCGGTGGCGATGAACTCGTGGGTGTGCGCCTCGACCCCGACGGTGATCCGGATCTGCACACGCTGTCGCTTGCCCTCGGACTGGGCGATGTGCGCGACACGGACGATCTCCTGGAAGGAGTCGAGCACGATCCGGCCGACACCTGCCTCGATCGCCCGGCGGATCTCGTCCTTGGACTTGTTGTTGCCGTGGAAGGCGATGCGGTCGGCGGGCATGCCGGCGGAGAGGGCGGTGGCGAGTTCGCCGCCGGAGCAGACGTCGAGGTTGAGTCCCTCCTCGTGCAGCCACCGCACGACGGCGCGGGACAGGAACGCCTTGCCCGCGTAGAAGACGTCGGCGTCGGCCCCGAAGGCGGTACGCCACGCGCGGGCCCGCTCCCGGAAGTCGGCCTCGTCGAGTACGTAGGCCGGGGTGCCGTGCTCCTCGGCGAGGGTCTTGACGTCGATACCGCCGACGGTGAGGACACCGTCCTCGTCACGGGTGACCGTCTGGGCCCAGACCTTGGGGTCGAGGGTGTTGAGGTCGGCGGGCGGCGCGGAGTAGTGGCCCTCGGTGAGGACGTCTGCGTGGCGGGGCCCGGCGGGGTGGGCGGAACGGCTCATGTTCTTCGCTGGCTCTCTGTTCGCTGTCTCAGAGGTGTTCGGGTGCGTCGATGCCGAGCAGGGACAGGCCACCGGCCAGCACCGTCCCGGCGGCTTCGGCGAGGGCGAGCCGGGCGCGGTGGGCGGCCGAGGGTTTCTCGTCGCCGCGCGGCAGCACGGTCGGCAGGACGGCGAGCACGGCATCGGCGACGGTGACGAGGTGCCGGGCAAGACGGTCGGGGGCCTGGTGGGCCGCCGCCTGGGCGAGGATGCGGGGGTGGTCGGCCAGGAGAGGGGCGAGGTCCCCGGGGGTGGTGAGTTCGGTGACTGCGGCGGGATCGCCGAGTGCACCGGGTACGGCGGTGAAGCCCAGCTCGGCGGCGTTGTGGCTGAGGGCCCGGGTGCGGGCGTGGGCGTAGCGGACGCGGAAGAGGGGGTTGCCCTCACGCTGGACGAGGTGCTCGTCGGTGATCCGGGGCCGGTCGTGGGCGGCGGGGTGGAGCAGGGCCCAGCGGGCGGCGTCCCGGCCGAGGGGGACGGGGTCGGCCGGGGCGGGCACGGGGCGGATGCCGATGTCGAGGGGGGCGGGGGCCTCGGGGGTGCCGTAGGCGTCGACGCGCACACCGAGGACGTCGGTCCACTCGGCCGCGGGAGGCCCTTCGCAGCTGCTGCGGACGAGGGCGCCCTGGGAGCGGAGGATGCGGGAGACGGCGTCCATGACGACGACGGCACGTACCTCGCGGGCCGCGTGCAGCTGGACGACCTGGCCGCTGGGTCCGTCCGCGAACCCGTACCGCGCCCCGCTCGCCAGAATCTCCGCCACGAGGGCGGTGGGGAGGGCATGGCCGTCGCTCAGGATGAAATTGAGGAAGCCGGGCCCGGTGACGACGACGTCGGCGATGCCGTCGGTGCCGCTCAGATGCGGCCGCAGGATCTCGGCGACACGGCGGGGCGGTTGTCCGGCGGGGCGGGCGAGCTGGAGGGCGATGTTGGTGGCGTAGTCACCACACCCCCCGGGTCCAGGGATGGTGACGACAGCCCGTCCCGGCACGGACACGGTCAGCTCTCCCCCGTCGACAGCGCGACGGACCGCGCGCAGCACGGTGCGGGAGAGATCGACGGGGGTCACGGGACAAGCGTAGGGGAGGAGGGGGGTGGGTAGGCGAGTCGGTTTAGCGGAAGGTCCGGGATGTGGACGCCCGTGGACAGCCAGGAAAGAGCCAGCCACCAACTGGAGCGGCAGCGCCGATCAGCCGCCGGCCCGCCCGGCGCGCTCTGCCTCACCGGCGCCGAGGACACCGTCGAAGACCGCGTCCGCACCCCCGTCCGCCTGGTCCGCGCCGTGCCTGCGCTCCATCAACTCCCGCACGAGCTGGACGAGTTCGGCCGGCTCGAAGGGCTTGGCGAGGAAGGCGTCGACACCGACGTCGAGGCCGCTCTCGACCTCGTACTGCGTACAGGCGCTGACGATGGCGAGCGGCAGATCACGGGTCCGGGGGTCGGAGCGCAGCCGAGCGGCGGTACGAAGCCCGTCAAGGCGGGGCATCACGACATCAAGGGTCACCACATCGGGCCGCACCTGATGCACGACATCCAGACACTCGGCACCATCGGCCGCGGTCACGACCTCGAGACCCTCCAGCTCGAGATTGACCCTGATCAACTGCCGGATGACCTTGTTGTCGTCCACAACAAGCACCCGGCCCGACGCGCCTGGCACAACTCGAGAGTAGGTCCGGACCGGCCACCGCGTCCGGGTTTTCCCGACTTCCACCCGTACCAGGGACCGCGACCCCCTCTGACCGCCGGAAATACCTGTTCATGAAGACCCCATCGAAGCTGGTAGGGTTCTACCCGTCGCCGCGCACAGCGCAGCGGACGCCCGCGTAGCTCAGGGGATAGAGCAACGGTCTCCGGAACCGTGTGCGCAGGTTCGAATCCTGCCGTGGGCACAGCACTGAGAGCGGGACCCAGTCCGACTGGGTCCCGCTCTTTTTTGTTTTGGGGTCGTGAGCTTTGCCACAGATCGTTCGCAGGTGTGGGTCAACTTCGCTGCCGGGTTGGGTAGTTGAGGCGTTTCTTCGTTCGTTGATCGTTTGCGGAACGTAAGGAACGGGCCGGTTTTTGTTTCAACAATGGCCTTTCCGGCTTTCGTCCCGTTCACTCAGAACCGTCCCCCGCAAGGCAGTTCAGACTACGGGAAGCATGTACGGCTATGTCCAATTCGTCCGAGACGTCTGAAGTCCCGATAAATCCACACACAGTTGGCGTCGCCGAGGTGATCCCCGGCGACCTGGTGGCCCTGTCACCCGGGGACGTGGAACGGCAGCGCTGGTACGTCGTGACGCACACGCTGCCCGAGTCGCCGGAGACGATCCGGATGTCGCTCCGGCCGCCGCTCGGCGGGGTGGACCGGGACGTGGTGCTCGGCCGGGAGGGGACCGTCACCGTCGCCTGTCACCGGCTGGACGCGGCGGCCGTGCCCCGGCTGTCCTCGCCGCCGCTCGACGACGTGGCGTTCCGGGACGGCGACCGGGTCGGCTCGGTGCGGGCCGTCGATCCGCGTGCCGTCGAGGTGACGTACGTGCGGCGTTGGGGCGCCTGGCACCGGGATCTCGACGTGTGTGCGGAGGAGTCGGTGACGGACTCGGAGGTGCGGGGGTGGGCTCGTGACGCCGACCGGGAGGGGTATGTCGTACGGCATCACCCCCGGCCGGCGCGGGAAGCCGCCGCCGGTGGGCCGCGGCGGGTGGTCGTCACCGGGCTCGGGGCCGTGACTCCGCTCGGGGTGGGGGTCGATGAGTTGTGGCGGGGGCTGCTCGACGGACGGCACGGGATACGGGAGCTGGACGGGGACGAGTTCGGTGAGCTGCCCGTGCGGGTGGCCGGGACCGTGCCTGTCGATCCTGCCGCGTTGCTGCCACGGGCCGCTGCGCGGCGGATGAACCGGGCCGCCCAGTTCGCCGTGCTCGCCGCGCGCGAGGCATGGGCCGACGCCGGGTTCGTGGACGGGGGGACCCGGGAGAGCGGGCTCGCGCCCGAGCGGGTCGGGGTGAGTCTGGGGGCCATCCTCGGGGACGCCTCCGTGCTGGTCGGCGGCGATCGGAAGCTGCGGGAGAAGGGGCCCCGGGGCGTCTCACCGCTCACCACGCCGATGACCGTGCCCTCTCAGGCCGCCTCGCAGGTCTCCCTCGATCTGCACATCACCGGCGAGGCCCGGACCGTGACCAGCGCGTGCGCCTCCGGCACCGAGGCGATCGGGCAGGCCATCGACCGCATACGGTACGGCCGCGTCGACGTCGCCCTCGCGGGCGGTGCGGAGGCCGTCGTGACGCCCGCGATCATGGCGTCGTTCGCCTCGATGCGGGCGTTGTCCCAGGCCGGGCTGGAGGACGGGCGTTCGCCCTCACGGCCGTTCGCCAAGGACAGGGGCGGGTTCGTGAACGGCGAGGGCGCGGGGGTGCTGGTCCTGGAGGCCGAGGAGCACGCCCTCGCCCGGGGCGCGCGCATCTACTGCGAGGCCGCGGGGTGGGGGCTGTCCGCCGACGCGCACCACATGGCCGCGCCCGATCCTTCGGGCAGCGGGGTCGCGCTCGCGCTGCGGCGGGCCGTGCGGGACGCCGGGGGGCATGTCGTGGACGTCGTCCATGTGAACGCGCACGCCACGGCGACCGTGGAGGGGGATCTGGCCGAGGCGGGCGCGCTGCGGGCCGTGTTCGGGAACCGGTCGATGTCCGGGGCCGTGCCGGTGACCGCGCTCAAGGGACACCTCGGGCATCTGCAGGGGGCAGCGGGCGGGGTGGAGGCCGTGGCCACCGTACTGACGCTGCATCACGGAGTCGTGCCGCCGACCGTGGGGTGTGCGGACGTGGACGACGACGTGGAACTGGACGTGGTGACGGAGGCTCCGCGGGAGTTGCCGGTGAGCGGGGATCTGGCGCTCAGTAATTCGTTCGGGTTCGGGGGGCACAACGCGGTGCTGGCCCTGCGGCGGATGGGCCGAGAAACGGTGGAGTGAGGGGCGGCGGGGCCCAGCGGGGTTCGGGTTCGGGTCCGAAGCCGGTTCCGGGTCCGGGTCCGGGTCCGGGTCCGGGTCCGGGTCCGGGTCCGGGTCCGGGTCCGGGTCCGGGTCAGGGTCCGGGTCAGGGTCAGGGTCAGGGTCAGGCCGAGCGTTTGCGTGGTGTGGTCTTTTTCGCCGATGTCTTCTTCGCCGTACCCGTCGATGCCGACGCCGTCCTCTTCGCCGCCGCCGTCTTCTTGGCCGAGCCCGACGCCGTCTTCTTCGCCGCCGTCGACTTCTTCGCAGATGCCGATGCCGACGCCGATGCCGAAGTCGTCTTCTTCGGCGTCGTCTTCGACGTCGACTTCCTGCCGGTCGCCGGCTTCGGGGTCGTGCGGGACGTCTTGCGCTGCGGGAGCTGTCTGACCTCCGCCGGTTCCTCGCCGCGGGACTCCTTCGCCTCGCGCACGCTCTTCTCCAGGGCAGCCATGAGGTCGAGGACCTTGCCGCCCTTGGCCGGTTCCGGGGACTCCGGCGGGCTCTCGCCGGCGGCCTTCGCGGCGACGACCTCCTCCAGTGCCTCGCGGTACTCGTCGTGGAGGTCTTCGAGGTCGATCTCGCCCAGGGTGTCCATGAGGGCGTCGGCGAGGTCGAGTTCCTTGTCGTTGACGGTGACCTTGGTGTCGGGGGCGACGCCCTGGGGGGCGCGGACCTCGTCCGGCCACAGCAGGCCGTGCATGGCAATCGCGTCGTCGACCACCCGCAGCATCCCGAGCCGCTCCCTCCCCCGCAGCGCGTACTTGGCGATCGCCACCTTGTTGCTGCGCTTCAGCGCTTCCCTGAGAAGCGTGTACGGCTTCGCCGCGGGGGCGCCACCCGCCGCGAGGTAGTACGCGGCGTCCATCTGGAGCGGGTCGATGCGGTCGGCCGGAACGAAGGCCACGATCTCGATCGTCTTCGCCGTCGGCAGCGGGAGGTGGGAGAGGTCGTCGTCGGTGATGGGGATGATCGTGCCGTCCGCGTCCTCGTAGCCCTTGCCGATCTCGGCCCCGCTGACCTCCTTCTCCTCCAGCTCGCACACCTTGCGGTAGCGGATGCGGCCGCCGTCCTCCAGATGGATCTGGCGGAAGGAGATCGAGTGGCTCTCGGTGGCGTTGACCAGCTTGATCGGGATGCTGACCAGCCCGAACGAGATCGCACCGTTCCATATGGATCGCACGGTCAGTACCCTTTCGACACATAACGGTCGGTATCACATTATTTGCATGAGATTCTCATCGTATGACGCCGATCACGGAGGTGGAGGGCCGCCGGCTCGCGCTCAGCAACCTGGAGAAGGTGCTGTATCCCGCGACCGGGTTCACCAAGGGCGAGGTGCTGCACTACTACGCCACGACCGCCGACGCCCTCCTCCCCCACCTGCGGGGCCGCCCGGTCTCCTTCCTGCGCTACCCGGACGGGCCCGACGGGCAGGTGTTCTTCGCCAAGAACGTGCCGCCGGGTACGCCCGACTGGGTCACCACCGCCGAGGTGCCGAGGTCGGAGGGGCCGGCCCGGATGGTCGTCGTACAGGATCTGCCGTCGTTGATGTGGGCGGCCAACCTGGTGACCGAGTTCCACACACCGCAGTGGGTCGTCGGCGCGCCGGCCGAGGCCGACCGGATGGTCTTCGACCTCGATCCCGGGCCGCCCGCCTCCGTCGTCGAGTGCTGCGAGGTGGCGCTGTGGCTGCGGGAGCGGCTCGCGGCGGACGGGATCGCGGCGTACGCCAAGACGTCCGGGTCGAAGGGGCTGCATCTGCTGGCGGCGGTGCGGCCGACGCCGTCCGAACGGGTGTCGGAGTACGCCAAGGAGCTCGCCGTGGCCGCCGAGCGGGCGATGCCGCAGCGGGTCGTGCACCGGATGACGCGGAGCCTGCGGCCCGGGAAGGTGTTCGTCGACTGGAGCCAGAACGCCGCCCGGAAGACCACCGCCACCCCGTACACCCTGCGCGCCCGCCCCGAGCCCAGCGTCTCCGCGCCGGTCACCTGGACTGAGGTCGAGGAGTGCCGGTCGGCCCGTCGACTCGCCTTCCTGGCACCGGACATCGGGCCTCGGTTGCAGGACTACGGCGATCTGCTCGCGCCGCTCCTCGACGCGCGCTCCGCGGGACGGCTGCCCCCGCTCCCCTGACGGCCCGCCCCGCCGCGCGCCCGATCCACGCGGCCCGGCGCGCCCGCACCGACGGCAGCCCGGCCACCACGGCCGACCCGGAGGGGACGCCGACGCCGTACCCGGACGGGACAGCGACGCCCACGGGCACGACCGGATCAGTGCTTCAGCCGGCTCAGCGCCCGCACCGCCACGGGACCCGGCACCACCACCCGCCGGGCACCACTCAGCCCGCGGACGCCCACGTGGTGCGGTCCCGTGCCATCGCGTGCAGCGCCTCCACGTCCGCCGGCTTCAGCACCCCGCCGAGCCGGGCCAGGGACTCCACCTCGGTGTCCTCGATGACGCGGACCTCGCGCAGCGGGGCCGTGACGCGTACGTCCGTCGGGCCGACGAGGGCGAGGACCGGGTGGACCTCGGCGGTCAGGGCGTAGGAGGCGCGGTCGGCGTCGGCGCGGACGCGGCGCAGCAGCGGGTGGGGGTCGTGGCGGCCCAGGGTGACCATGGGGTCGGCGACCGTCACCCGTTGCTTGCGGGCGTACAGGGTGTGGATGGCGAAGAGGCCGCCGGGGCCGATCGCGAGGTGGTGGACGCGGTCGCCGCCGGGGAGCGGGAGCGAGTGGAGGGCGTGCCAGCCCGCCCCGTCGAGCCGGTCGAGGGCGTCCCCCACCGTCTGCTCGGCCAGCAGGGCCCGGCGGCGCGGGTCCGGGCGCAGCCGGTGCGGCGGGCCCGGGTCGCGGTCGAGGGCGATCTGGAGGGCCTCGCCGGGACGGTTGGGCGCCAGGTCGTCGTCCGGGTGGAGGGTGAGCCGGGCCAGTTCCGCGGGGGTCGGCACGGCGGGCGGTCCGACCGCGACCGGGCCCGTCAGGAACGGGCCGAGCACCTCCAGTACGTCCTCCCTGCTCGCCTCGCTGAGCAGGTTGACCCGGGCCGCCTCCCTGTCGTACCAGGCGACGTTCCGCCCGTCCGTCAGGCACACGTAGAGCCGCTCCTGACCATGGCGCCAGGTCGGTACGACGCGCAGTCCGCTCATGCACCATCACCCCCTGACCATGGGAACAGGCGGGGTGCTCCAGGGGCAAGAAGGCGGATACCTTTGGGGGTGGTTGGGAGGTAGTTGGGAGGGGGAGTTGGGGAGGCGTTATTGCGTACCCGCAGGAAGCAGCCCGACGTACCGGCCCCGGACCGTCCCTGGAACGAGATCGTGCCTGGCCTGTGGATGGGCGGACACGAGTTCAGGGGACCCTCGGGGCAACGGGAACTGGCCGTCGTACGGGACGAGTTCGATCTCGTCCAGACTCTGCTCAGGCTGCCGGGGCACGGGCCCGACCCCGGCGTGGAACACCATGTGTGGCCGATACCTGACGGGCCTTTGGACGGGACCCAGCTCGCGGGAGTGATCCGCCTGGCGCGGGCCGCGAGTGAAGCCGTCGACGAGGGCCGCAAGGTCCTCGTCCGCTGTTTTCACGGTTACAACCGCTCGGGGCTGGTCGTGGCGCACGCCCTGGTCCGAGCCGGGCACTCCGCCGAGGAGGCGATCCGCACGATCCGGGACCGCCGCTCACCCTGGGCGCTGCACAACGACCTGTTCGTCGACTATCTGCGGGCCGGACTGCCCACAGCACGGCTGCTGGAGGAGCTGGCCGAATAGTTCCCGTCCCGGGCGGGTGCGACGGGCACGACGGGTGCGCAAAAAGGACTTGCGTACGAATAAGGTGTACGGGCCGGTAGTCGTCCCTCGCCTGTTCCGCCCCGCCCGCCCCACCTGCCCGCCCCTGGAGCACAGTGCCACGCCCCTTCCGTACCGCCCTCGCCACCGCCCTGCTGCTGGCCACCGCCGCGGGCTGCGGTGACGCGGGCGGCCTCCAGGGCGCGGGCTCCACCCCGACCGCGACCAGCCCGGCCAAGCTCTGGCCGCAGCTGACCCCGGCGTCCAGCCCCGCCTGGGACTACGACGACGGCGAGGCCGAGGTCATGAAGGGCGTCACCGTGCCCGGTGACGACGTCCGCGCGGTGGATCCTGTGGCCGTCGTGCGGGCGGAGATCCGCCAGCACCCGGAGGCCTACACCGGCGCCAAGGCGACCTACCGCGAGACGACCCGCCGGATGGCGTACTGCGGCGAGACGCCCGCGGACAGCCGGTGCCCCGTCCTCAGGGCGTACTACCGCGACCTCACCGGCGACGGACACGCGGATCTGACGCTGGGCTTCCGGCTGCTGCCGGGCAACCAGACCGCCGTGCGCGTCTACACCGTGCAGGGCGGCCGGCTGGTCCAGGTCATGAGCAACGACGACTCGGTGAGCGAGGTCGAGCTGGCCGGGCACTCCGTGATCATCCACGCGCCGTCCGCCCTCGCGGACTACGAGTACCGGTTCCAGTGGACCTGGGACCCGGACCAGCACGTCTTTCTGCTCACCCACGACGAGATGCTGCACATCGGCAAGAGGCCGAAGGCCTCCCCCACCCCCTCGGCGAGCCCCTGATGCGGCTCGCGCTGCCGCGGTGGACCGGCACGCTCGCCCTGAAGGCCCTCGTCTTCATCACGGTCATGTGCTGTGGGCTGGCCGCGCTGCTCGGCATCCTGGTGCATGTCTCGGTGACCAACCAGACCGTGGGGCAGGCCCGTGACCTGGCGCTGTCCCGGCTGGCGGACGCGACCTCGGCCTACGAGGCCGGGGACACGCTGCTGCCGGGCGCGGGCGTCGACCCGCCCGGGCTGCCCGCGTCGCTGCGGGCCCTCGCGGTGGCGGGCGACCGCGGCACGATGGTCGCCGATCACGAGGGGCGCCCCACGATGTGGGCGGCCGGTCCGGCCGACGGCGACCGGGCCCTCGCCGTCGTCGTCGACTACTCCCAGCAGGCCCGTACGATCAACGCCCTGGACCGGGCGATCCTGTGGTCCTCGGCTCTCGCCATCGGGGCGACGCTGCTGGTCGGCGCGTTCGCGGTGACCCGGGTGACCCGGCGGCTGCACGCCACCGCGCGGGTGGCCCGGCGGATCAGCGGCGGTGACCTGGACGCCCGTGTCGACGATCCGCGCACCAAGGATCCGACGCGGCCTCAGGACGAGGTGGCCGCGGTCGCCGCCGCGCTGGACTCCATGGCGGCCTCGTTGCAGGGCAAGCTGCTGAGCGAGCAGCGGTTCACGGCCGACGTGGCGCACGAGTTGCGGACGCCGCTGACGGGGCTGCACGCGGCGGCGGAGCTGCTGCCGCCGGGGCGGCCGACGGAGCTGGTGCGGGACCGGGTGGCCGCGCTCAGGACGCTGACGGAGGATCTGCTGGAGATCTCGCGCCTGGACACGGGGCGGGAGCGGCTGGATCTGGACGCGGTGCCGCTGGGGGCGCTGGCGGAGCGGGTGGTGCGGGCGTCGGGGACCGACACCGAGGTCAGGGTCGTGCGGAGTGTCGTCGTGGAGACGGATCGGCGGCGCCTCGAACGGGTGTTGGGGAACCTGGTGGCCAACGCGCACCGGCATGGGCGGACGCCGGTGTCGCTGACGGTCGACGGGGCGATGGTGACCGTTCGGGACCATGGGGACGGGTATCCGGAGTACCTGGTCGAGCATGGTCCGCAGCGGTTCCGTACGGAGGGTGGGGCGAAGGGGCATGGGCTGGGGCTGACCATCGCGGTCGGGCAGGCGGAGGTGTTGGGGGCGGAGCTGAGTTTCCGGAACGCCGTCGACGGAGGAGCCGTCGCCGTACTCACCCTGCGCGGTTCCCCGCACCCCTGAGCGGCGTTCTCCTATGGCCCAGTCAAAAGGGCGCCCCTGACACACCCCTCTTAATGTGGCGATTAGTCAAGTTCGCCCCCTTCGTGGAGGTTCCGCCATGTCCCTGCGCTCCCGTCTCTCCATATCCCTCGTCGCCGGCGCCCTGCTCGCCGCCACCGCCGCCGTGCCCGCCGTCGCGAACGACGACTGGGAAGGCGAGCGCGGCGACTCGGGAAACAACCAGCAGCAGTGGGGGAGCAACCAGCAGCAGCACCAGCAGCACCAGAACCCGCGCCTGTACCGGGGTGTCGTCACGGCGAGCACGCTGAATCTGCGCAGCGCGCCGAACCGCGGATCGCAGATCATCCGGACCGCCTACCGGGGCGAGGTCGTGTCGATCTTCTGCAAGACGCCCGGCCAGACCGTCCAGGGCAACCCGCTCTGGTACCTCCTCACGGACGGCACCTGGGCGTGGGGTGCCGCGCGGTACATCGACAACATCGGGGCGGCGCCACGCTGGTGCTAGGAGACTAGGAAGACAAGTCTCCCTATTTGGGTAGGTTCCGGACATGACCAAGGCCGGAACCACCGTGGCTCAAGCGGATCCCCCCGCTCCCGCTGTACGTCTCCCCCGGCGCCGTGGCATCGAACTCGCCCTCCTCGTCGTCGCCGTACTGCTCTCCGTGTACGGCTACTGCGCGGTCGGCCTCGCCCGACACGGCACCGTCCCGCCCGGCGCCGCCGGTTACGGCGCCGGGCTCGGCGTGCTCGCGCTCGTCGCACATCTCGCGGTGCGCTACCGGGCGCCGTACGCCGATCCGCTGCTGCTGCCGATCGGCGTGCTGCTCAACGGCCTCGGTCTGGTCCTCATCTACCGGCTCGACCTGGAGACGCCGGACGACCGGGCGGCGCCCACCCAGCTCGTGTGGTCCACGGTCGGTGTGGCGCTGTTCATCGTGACCGTGCTGTTCCTGCGGGACCACCGGGTGCTCCAGCGGTACGCGTACGTGTGCGTCGCCGCCGCGCTCGTGCTGCTGGTCCTCCCCATCGCCTTCCCCGCCGTGAACGGGGCCCGGATCTGGATCCGGATCGCCGGATTCTCCATCCAGCCGGGCGAGTTCGCGAAGGTGCTCCTCGCGGTGTTCTTCGCCGCCTACCTCGCCGCCAACCGCAACGCGCTCGCCTACGCCGGACGCCGGATCTGGCGGCTCCAGCTGCCGACCGGGCGGGTGCTCGGGCCGATCGTGGCGATCTGGCTGCTGAGTGTGCTGGTGCTGGTCCTGGAGCGGGACCTCGGGACCTCGCTGCTGTTCTTCGGACTCTTCGTGGTGCTGCTGTACGTCGCCACCGGGCGCACCGGCTGGATCGCGGTGGGGCTGCTGCTGGCCTCGCTGGGAGCGGTCGCCGTCGGCTGGCTCGAACCGCATGTGCACAGCAGGGTGCAGGACTGGCTGCATCCGTTCGCCACCATCGAGGCCGGTCAGGGCCCCAACCAGCTGTCGCAGTCGCTGTTCGCCTTCGCCGCCGGCGGGACGATGGGCACCGGGCTGGGGCTCGGGCACTCGACGCTCATCGGCTTCGCCACCAAGTCGGACTTCATCCTGGCGACGGCCGGCGAGGAGCTGGGCCTCGCGGGCCTCTCGGCGATCTTCCTGCTGTACGGGCTGCTCGTGGAGCGCGGCTACCGGGCGGGCCTCTCCCTGCGTGACCCGTTCGGGCGGCTGCTCGCGGTCGGGCTCGCGTCGATCGTGGCGTTGCAGGTGTTCGTCATCGCTGGCGGGGTGACCGGGCTGATCCCGCTGACCGGCATGGCGATGCCGTTCCTGGCCCAGGGCGGCTCGTCGGTGGTCACCAACTGGGCGATCGTGGCCCTGCTGATCCGGGTGAGCGACTCGGCGCGCAGCCAGTACGACGGGGGGGCCGCGGCATGACCCGGAACATCCGGATGACCCGCTACATCCGCCACGCCGCCTGCTTCTGCGCCCTGCTGCTGGTGGCGCTCCTCGTCAACGCCACCCGCATCCAGGTCTTCCAGGCCCAGTCCTACGACGACAACACGGCCAACCGCCGTACCGAGATCGCCCGTTACGGCCAGCCGCGGGGCGACATCCTGGTCGGTGACTCGGCGGTCACCGGCTCGAAGGACACGGACGGGCGGCTGCGCTATGAACGGACCTACCCGAAGGGCCCGTTGTACGCGCCGGTGACCGGCTTCGCCTCGCAGATCTACGGCACGACCTTCCTGGAGCACGCCGAGGACGACCTCCTCTCCGGCACGGACCCGATGCTGTCGGCGTTCCCGCTGTGGAACGACCTGACGCGGCGCCAGAACCCGGGCGGCGACGTCGTCACGACCATCGACAAGGCCGCCCAGCGGGCCGCCTACGAGGGGCTCGCCGGGCGCAAGGGCGCGGTCGCCGCGGTGGAGCCGTCGACCGGGCGCGTTCTCGCGCTGGTGACGAGCCCGTCGTACGACCCCCAGGTGCTGTCGGGGAACGACGCGGCGGTGGAGCGGTCCTGGGCGCGGCTGAACGCGGACCCCGACAAGCCGATGCTCAACCGGGCGGTACGGCAGACCTATCCGCCGGGATCGACCTTCAAGGTCGTCACCCTGGCCGCCGCGCTGGACGCGGGGGTGGTCACGGACGTCGACGAGGCGACCGACTCCCCCGATCCGTACACCCTGCCGGGCACCACGACCTCGCTCACCAACGAGTCCACGGGGTGTGAGGACGCGCCGATCCGGGCCGCGTTCATGTGGTCCTGCAACACGGTCTTCGCACGGCTCGGTGTGCGGGTGGGGGTGAGCGACATGGCGGCCACGGCGGCGCGGTTCGGCTTCAACGACACCGGTCTCGGGATCCCGTACTCCGTCGCCGAGTCGACCTTCGACGTGTCCGTGGACAAGGCACAGCTCGCGCTGTCGTCGATCGGGCAGTACAACACGCGGGCGACGCCGTTGCAGATGGCGATGGTGTCGGCGGCCGTCGCGAACGGCGGGCAGATCCGCTCGCCGTACCTCGTGGAGCGGACGACGCGGTCGGGCGGGACGACGGTGGCGACGGCGGGTTCGCGGCCGGTGCGGCAGGCGATGCATCCGGCGACGGCGGTGCGGCTGAAGGAGCTGATGGAGGAGGTGGTGACCGAGGGCACCGGCACGAACGCCGCGATCCCGGGGGCGACCGTGGGCGGCAAGACCGGTACCGCGCAACACGGCGTCGACAACTCCGGTACGCCGTACGCCTGGTTCATCTCCTGGGCGCAGGGCGAGCGTGACCTGGAGCCGAAGGTCGCGGTCGCCGTGGTGGTGGAGGACGCGGAGGCGGACCGGGGGGAGATCAGCGGGGGCGGGGACGCGGCGCCGATCGCGCGGGCGGTGATGGAGGCGGTGCTCACCGACTGAGACGGGGGTACCGCCGCCCGGACTCCCGACCTACCGTTCGGTACATGACTTCAGCCGCCGCGTACGAACTCGCCCAGGTCAACATCTCCCGCCTCAAGTTCCCGCTGGACTCACCGGAGTTGAAGGACTTCGTCGATGCGCTGGACCCGGTCAACGCCTCCGCGGAGGCAGCCGACGGCTATGTCTGGCGCCTTCAGTCGGAGGGCGGCGACGCGACCGACATCAAGGTCTTCGGCGACGACTGGCTGATCATCAACCTCACGGTGTGGCGCAACACCGACGCACTGACCGCCTTCATGTACCAGGGGCAGCACCGCGAGCTGCTCTCCCGCCGCCGGGAGTGGTTCGAGAAGGTGACGGAGGCGATGACGGCGCTGTGGTGGGTACCGGCCGGCCACCGTCCGACGGTCGCCGAGGCCGAATCCCGCCTGCTGCATCTGCGGGCCAACGGCCCCACCTCGTACGCCTTCACCCTGCGGACGTCGTTCCCGGCGGGGGCTTCGGATCCGGTGTCGCTCGCGGTGCCGGAGGATCTGGGCTGCGGGGTCTAGGTGGTGTCCGGGGTCTCGGTGTTCATGGAGTCCCCCGGTCGATCATGTTCTGCACTTCGGCGACCCGGTCGTGCTCCTCCGCGGCGAACCGCTCCGCGTCCAGTTTCTCGGCGATCTCCTCGTCCTGCGCCATCAGCAGGTCGAGGTTCGAGTCGCCCATCCCGAAGACCCCCATGTCGACGTAGGCCTGCTGGAGCCGTTTGCCCCACAGGCCGATGTCCTTGACGCACGGGACGATCCGGGAGAACAGCAACTGACGGAAGAGGGCGAGGAACTCGGACTGTTCGCTGTACTCCTCGGCCTCGGCGGTGGGGATGCCGAAGTTCTCCAGGACCTCGACGCCCCGGAGGCGGTCGCGCATCAACCAGCAGCCCTCGATGACGAATTCCTCGCGCTCGCGGAGTTCGGCGTCGGACAGCTGCTTGTAGTAGTCGCGCAGCGCCATGCGCCCGAAGGCCACATGCCGCGCCTCGTCCTGCATGACGTAGGCGAGGATCTGCTTCGGCAGCGGCTTGTCGGTGGTGTCGCGGATCATGCCGAAGGCGGCGAGCGCGAGGCCCTCGATGAGGACCTGCATACCGAGGTAGGGCATGTCCCAGCGGCTGTCCCGGAGCGTGTCGCCGAGCAGGGACCGGAGGTTGTCGTTGATCGGGTACAGCGTCCCGATCTTCTCGTGCAGGAACCGGCCGTAGATCTCCGCGTGCCGGGCCTCGTCCATCACCTGGGTCGCCGAGTAGAACTTCGCGTCGAGGTCGGGGACGGACTCGACGATCCGCGCGGCGCAGACCATGGCTCCCTGCTCACCGTGCAGGAACTGGCTGAACTGCCAGGAGGCGTAATGCTGTCGCAGCTCGCCCTTGTCCTTCTCGGTGAGCTTCGCCCAGTGCTTGGTGCCGTAGAGGGACATGGACTCGTCGGGGGTGCCGAGCGGGTCGTACGGGTCGACCTCCAGCTCCCAGTCGATGCGCTTCTGCCCGTCCCACTGCTTGTCCTTGCCCTTCTGGTAGAGCGCGAGGAGACGTTCGCGTCCATCGTCGTACTCCCAGCTGAAACGCGCCGCGCCGGTCGCCGGCACCTGCCAGTGGGGGTCTCCCGGATCCGTGGCGTACAGGTCGAAAGTCGGCATGTCCCGCAGGCTGCCCCTTCGTAGACCGGCGGTCAACAAGTCGTGCGCAAGGGATTGACGAGCTTGCTGACAAGCAGTCTCATAACCTCATGACGACGCTCACGGAAGCCGATGCGCTCGCGGGGCTGCGCGATGCGCTCGGCCTGCTCAAGGACCGGGAGCAGGTGGCCGAGCGGCTGCTCGACTCCTCCGCCAAGCACTCCTTCGACCCCGACAAGGAACTCGACTGGGACGCGCCCTTCGAAGAGGGCAAGTGGTTCTGGCCGCCCGAGCTGGTGTCGCTGTACGACACCCCGCTGTGGAAGCGGATGAGCGAGGAGCAGCGCATCCTGCTCTCCCAGCACGAGGCCGCCGCGCTGGCCTCGCTCGGCATCTGGTTCGAGCTCATCCTCATGCAGCTGCTCGTGCGGCACATCTACGACAAGGCCGCTACGAGCGCGCATGTGCGCTACGCGCTCACCGAGATCGAGGACGAGTGCCGGCACTCGAAGATGTTCGCGCGGCTGATCTCGCACGGAGACACTCCGTGGTACCCGGTGAGCCGGGCGCACCAGCAGCTGGGCCGGCTGTTCAAGACCATCTCGACGACGCCGGGGTCGTTCACCGCCACGCTGCTCGGCGAGGAGGTCCTCGACTGGATGCAGCGGCTGACGTTCCCGGACGAGCGGGTGCAGACGCTGATCCGGGGGGTCACGCGGATCCATGTCGTGGAGGAGGCACGCCATGTCCGGTACGCCCGCGAGGAGCTGCGGCGGCAGATGGTGACCGCGCCGCGCTGGTCGCAGGAGTTCACGCGGGTGACGTCCGGGGAGTTCGCGCGGGTGTTCTCGGTGGCGTTCGTGAATCCCGAGGTCTACACGAACGTGGGGCTGGACCGGCGGGAGGCGCTGGCTCAGGTGAAGGAGAGTGGGCATCGGCGGGAGGTCATGCAGACGGGGGCGAAGAGGCTGACGGACTTCCTGGATGACATCGGGGTGCTGCGGGGGGTAGGGCGGCGGCTCTGGAAGTCTTCGGGGTTGCTGGCTTGAGTGTTGACTGCGGGCCGGTGGGGGCTGGTCGCGCCCACGCGGCGGAGCCGCACATCGATACAGCCCCGCGCCCCTTGAGGTGAGTGCACCGGACGCGCCCCAAAGGGGCGCGGGGAACTGCGCGACCAGCCACGACGCACCCGCAGACGCACGACTACGCTGCACTCATGACCCCTGCCGCGCCCGCCTATCGCCGCCTGAGTGTCGAGGAGCGGCGCAGTCAGCTTCTTGAGGCCGCTCTAGGGCTCTTCGCGCACCGCGTACCCGAGGACGTCTCCCTCGACGACGTGGCCGAGGCGGCCGGGGTCTCCCGTCCCCTCGTGTACCGGTACTTCCCCGGCGGCAAGCAGCAGCTCTACGAGGCCGCTCTGCGGTCCGCCTCCGAAGAGCTCCAGCAGTGCTTCGACGAGCCTCACGAAGGCCCGCTGCTCGACCGGCTCTCGCGGGCCCTCGACCGGTATCTCGCGTTCGTCGATCAGCACGACGCCGGGTTCAGCGCGCTGCTCCAGGGCGGAAGCGTGGTGGAGACCTCGCGCACGACGGCCATCGTGGACGGCGTACGGCGGGCCGCCGCCCAGCACATCCTCAGCCATCTCGGGGTCACCGAGCCCAGCCGGCGGCTGCGGATGACCGTACGGATGTGGATCACGGCCGTTGAGGCGGCCTCGCTGCTGTGGCTGGACGACGACAAGGAACCGCCGGTCGAGGAGTTGCGGGACTGGCTGGTGGAGCAGTTCGTCGCCGTGCTGTCGGTGACCGCGCGGCGCGACCCGCAGACCGAGGCGCTGGTGCGGGCCCTCGGGGCGGATGGCTGACACTGGTGGCGTGAAGAGCGAAGACACCCCCTTCGAGGGCGGTCCCATGGACGGCCGCGTCCTTCCGGTCCTCCTCGGCCCGACCGGGCACCCGCCCAAGCAGTACCGCATCCCCGTCCCGGACCCGGACGGCGGTCCGCCCACCGTGCTGATCTACCGCCGGGTGCCGCGCGGGCACAGCAGGCTGGGACTCCAGCAGGGGTGGAAGTACGCGTACGAACCCGAGGGCAGGCCGGCGCGGCTCAGGTGGCCGTGGTCCAAGCCCGACGCCACGCCGGGCGGCAAGCCGGACGACACCGACGGGTGACCTGGTTGCGCCGAACCGCGTACACCCGGCGCGCGCGGGCGGGGCGCCCGTCCCATGCTCGCGGTGCGGAGCAGAGAGGCTGCTACGCACCGGAGGTGATGACGTGTCAGGAAGGCTTCTGCGTCTGGTGTGTACGGCGGCGGTGGCGGCCGGCATCGTCCTCGCGCCCTTGCCCGCGGCGGCCGTACCGGAGCCGCCCGCGCCCGACGACCGAAGCGTCTCCGAGCTGCTGACGGATCTTCAGCGGCTGTACCAGGAGGCCGAGGAGGCGACCGAGACGTACAACGCCACCGCGGAGAAGCTGAAGGAGCAGCGGGCCGAGGTGCGCCGGCTCGACGGCCGGCTGGCGCGGGCCCGGCTCTCGCTCCACGACAGCCGGGGGGCCGCGGGACGCCTCGCCCGGCAGCAGTACCAGAACAGCACCGACATCTCGCCGTACGTACGCCTGCTCCTGGCCCGTGATCCGCAGCACGCGCTCGATCAGGGCCATGTGATCGGGCAGTTGGCGCGGGAGCGGGCCGAAGCGGTGGGCCGGCTGACGGGAAGCGAGAAGAAGGCCGACGGACTGGCCCGCGCCGCGCGCAAGGCTCTCGACCGGCAACTCACCCTCGCCGTACGGCAGAAGAAGGACCGGGACGGCGTACGGAGGAAGCTGGACGACGTCGAGGAGCTGCTCGCCTCCCTGACGGAGGAACAGCTCGGCGCCGTCGCCGAGTTGGAGCGGACGGACGTCGAGGCGGCTCAGGAGGACCTCGTCACCTCGGGCGCCCTGGGCAGTGGCGAGGACTCGGGCGAGCCGACGCGGGCGGCGGACCGGGCCGTGCGGTACGCCGTCCAACAGCTCGGGAAACCGTACGAGTGGGGGGCCGAGGGGCCCGAGGCGTACGACTGCTCAGGGTTGACGTCGCAGGCCTGGGGGCATGCGGGCAGGCCCGTTCCGCGGACCAGTCAGGAGCAGTGGGCCCGGCTGCCGCGGGTTCCGCTGCGTGAGCTCCGGCCCGGCGACCTGGTGGTCTACTTCCCGAAGGCGACCCATGTGGCCATGTATCTGGGCGGCGGGCAGGTCGTGCAGGCCCCGCGGACGGGTGAGAAGGTCAAGGTCTCCCCTCTCGCTTCCCACCCGATCCTGGGGGCGGTGCGCCCGGACGGAGCTCAGGACAAGGACGCCAGGTAGGCCGCTGTCTTCTCCGGCTCGTAGAAGAAGTTCTCGAAGTCGGACGGGTCGTTGAAGGCGTTGGCGAAGCGGTCGGCGGCGGGCTGCAACTGGCCCGCCGCGCCGATGAGGTTGAGGATGTGCTCCGGCGGCGGGGCCAGCATCGCGTTCGTCCACTTGGTGACGTGCTGGGCGGTGTCCCAGTAGCGGTCGAACGTGCCCTGCATCCACTCCTCGTCGAACTCCTTCTCCCCGCGCTCCAGGATCGAGGCGAGGTAGGAGGCCGCGCACTTGGAGGCCGAGTTGGAGCCCTGTCCCGTGATCGGATCGTTGGCGACGACGACGTCCGCGACGCCGAGGACGAGTCCGCCGCCAGGGAGGCGGCCGATCGGGTTGCGGACGGTCGGGGCGTAGCGCCCGGCCAACGTGCCGCCCGCGTCGGTGAGTTCGACGTTCGTGGCCCGCGCGTGCTCCCAGGGCGTGTACCGCTCCATGAGTTCCAGGGTCAGGGAGAGGTGCTGCGCCGGGTCCTTGACGCCGTTGAAGACGTCGAGCGGGCCGCCGGGTATGCCCTCCCAGAACAGGATGTCGGCGCGGCCCGAGGTGGTGAGCGTCGGCATGATGAACAGCTCGCCGACGCCGGGGACGAGGTTGCAGCGGACCGCGTCGAACTCCGGGTGCTCGGGGCGCGGGCCGAGGCCGTGGACGTAGGAGACGGCGAGGGCGCGCTGGGGTTCGGTGTAGGGGGAGCGCTCGGGGTCCCGGGCGAACATCGAGACCAGCTCGCCCTTGCCCGCCGAGACCAGCACCAGGTCGTACGTACGGGAGAAGTAGTCGAGGTCGGAGACCGCCGCGCCGTGGATGACGAGTTGGCCGCCGCGCTGGGCGAAGGTCTCCATCCAGCCGGCCATCTTCACCCGCTGGTCGACCGACTGCGCGTACCCGTCGAGCTTGCCCACCCAGTCGATGGCACGGGCCGCCGGGCCCTCCCCCCACGACCCGGGGGCCGCGACCGAGACGCCGAGTCCTTCGATCTTCGGGGCCTGGGACTCCCAGAAGTTCAGCTGGAGATCGCGCTCGTGCTGCAGTGCCGTGTGGAACATGCACTGCGTCGACATGACGCGGCCGGAGCGGATCTCGTCCGCCGTCCGGTTCGACATCAGGGTGACCTCGTACCCGTGCGACTGGAGTCCGAGGGCGAGCTGGAGTCCGGACTGACCGGCTCCTACGACGAGTATCTTCCGCATGCGGGTGGTGACTCCTTGGTGGGTGCTACTCGGGGGTTTCGTCCAGGGCGTGGCCGACCAGGGAGAGCAGGGTCTCGATCACCGAGATCCGGCGGCGCGCGTCCATGATCATTACAGGTATGTGCGCCGGGATCGTCAACGCCTCCCGCACGTCCTCCGGTTCGAAGAGCTCGCTGCCGTCGAAGTGGTTGACCGCGACGACGTACGGCAGTCCGCAGCTCTCGAAGTAGTCCAGCGCCGGGAAGCAGTCCTTCAGGCGGCGTGTGTCGGCCAGGACGACGGCGCCGATCGCACCGCGCACCAGGTCGTCCCACATGAACCAGAAGCGCTGCTGGCCCGGCGTGCCGAACAGGTAGAGCACCAGGTCGTCGTCGAGCGTGAGGCGGCCGAAGTCCATGGCCACGGTGGTCGTCAGCTTGCCGGGCGTGGCGGTGAGATCGTCGGTCTCCTCGCTCGCCTCGGTCATCAGCGCCTCGGTCTGCAGAGGCGTGATCTCGGAGACGGCGGTGACGAGGGTGGTCTTGCCGACGCCGAAACCGCCGGCGACCACGATCTTCGTCGCGACCGGGGCCCGGGTTCGGTCCGTCTGCCAGGACTTCAGGTCCTCGTCGGTGTCCGCACCGACGTTCTCAAAGACGACGGAGTCCATTCAGCACCCTTTCGAGCAGAGCGCGGTCCGGACGGCCGGTGCCGTGACCGGTGCCGGTGCCGTACACACGGATCTTTCCCTGGTCCGCGAGGTCGCTGAGCAGCACCCGGACCACGCCGAGCGGCATCTTCAGCAGCGCGGCGATCTCGGCCACCGTACGCATCCGGCGGCAGAGTTCGACGATGGCCCGCATCTCGGGCATGACCCGGGTGTTGAGGGAACCATTCGTCAGTTCTTTCCGCTCTTCCGGGGCCTCAAGGGCCGCGACGAACGTCTCCACGAGGAGGACGTGGCCGAAGCGCGTACGGCCGCCGGTGAGCGAGTAGGGGCGGACGCGGGCGGGCTTGCGGTCGCCGCCGCGGACGGGAAGGTGGGGGCGATCGGTCATCGGGTGCTCCCTGCCGATTGGGTCTCGCTCTCCAGGGATTTTCGTAGCTCGCTGCGGAGTTCGGGCGTCAGGACATGGCCGGCGCGGCCCACGAACAGGGCCATGTGGTACGCCACGACGCTCATGTCGCAGTCCGCGGAGCCGTGCACTCCGAGCAGCGAGCCGTCGCTGATCGACATCACGAACAGGCTGCCCTCGTCCATCGCGACCATGGTGTGCTTGACCGGGCCGGACTCCATGAGCTTGGCGGCGCCGATGGTCAGGCTGCCGATGCCGGAGACGATGGTGGCGAGGTCGGCCGACGATCCGCGCGGGCCCTTGATCTCGGGGGCGCGGGTGCGGGCCTCGTCGTTTCGGCCGGGGTCGGAGGAGAGCAGGAGCAGGCCGTCCGATGAGACCACCGCTACTGACTGGATGCCCGGCACCTCCTCGACCAGGTTCGTCAGCAGCCAGTGCAGGTTGCGGGCTTCACTGCTCAGTCCGAAGGTACTGGGCGCGGTCAACTGCTTGCCTCCTCGGGAGTGCCCCCCGTGGCTTCTTCGGACTGTGCGGGCGTCCTCGTCTGCCCCGTCTGTTCGGCGATCTCTGCTTCCACGTCGCGGTAGCCGGCATCCGCCCCCCGGCGGAAGCCACCGAGCCTACGGCGGAGGGCCTCGGCGTCGACGGAGGCGCTGCGCTGGCGGGGCGGTTCCGCCGGTGCCGTGATCTTCGGGGTGCGCTTGGGGAGGCCCTTGGCGGTGAGTTGTTCGTCGTCGGGGGCGCGGTGGTGTTCCGCCTCGGCCTCGCCTTCGCCGGCCGCTGGTGGTTCGGCGGTGGGCTCCGGCACCGGGGCCAGGAGCTCCATCGTCGTCTCCGACGGGGTCTCCTCCGCCGCCGGCTCCCGCTCCCGTACGGCCTTCTCCGCCGCCGGCCCCTGCTCCCGTACGGTCTTCTCCGCCAGCTCCACCAGCGGGTCCCCCGCGCCCCCCGAACGGCCCGGCAGGACGTTGGAGTTGGCCTCCGCGTCGGCGCCCGGGAGGGAGAAGGAGTGGGTCGTGGCCGACAGCGGGGAGGTCGCGGACGGTACCGCCGCCGAGGGCGCGGCCGCCAGCAGCGACTTCGGCAGGACCACGACCGCCGCGATGCCGCCCTGCTTCTGCTCGCGCAGCCGGACGCGGACGCCGTGGCGGTGGGCCAGGCGGGCGACGACGTAGAGGCCGAGGCCGAGACCCTCCTCGCCCTCCTGGTCGTACGGGGAGTCAGGGTCGAACTCGGCGAGGCGGGAGTTGAGGCGGTCCAGACGGTCCTCGGTCATGCCGATGCCCTCGTCCTGGACGGAGAGCATGACCTCGCCGCTCTCCAGGAGCCAGCCGGAGACCTCGACGGGCATGTCCGGCGGGGAGAACGAGGTGGCGTTCTCCATCAGTTCGGCGAGGAGGTGGGAGAGGTCGTCGGCGGCGAAACCCGCGACGTGCGCGTGCGGGGGCAGGGCGGCGATGCGGACCCGCTCGTAGCGCTCGATCTCGCTGACCGCGGCCCGGACGACGTCCACCAGCGGGACCGGGCCCGCGTGCTGCTGGACGTGTTCCGTGCCCGCGAGGACCAGGAGGTTCTCGCTGTGGCGGCGCATGACGGTGGCGAAGTGGTCGAGCTTGAAGAGGGTCGCGAGGCGGTCGGGATCCTGCTCGCGCTCCTCCAGGCCCTCGATGACGGCCAGTTGGCGCTCGACCAGGCCGAGCGTGCGCAGCGCGAGGTTGACGAAGGTGCCGCCGATGCTCTCCCTGAGCCGGGTCAGCTGGGCGGCGGAGTCGGCGAGTTCGGCGCGGAGTTCCTCGCGGGCGTCGGCCATCTTCTGGCGCTGGGCGACGAGGTGTTTGCGGTCGGCCTCAAGGGTGGTGATCCGGCCCTGGACGCCGAGGACGTGCGCGTGCAGCGTGTTGACGGAGCGGACGACCTGGGCGAACTCGTCGTTGCGGCCGGTGAACTTGACGGGTTCCGCGGTGGCCGGGTCCTCCGTCGTGGCGAGGCGCGCGGTGCCCAGCCGCAGGACCGCCAGCGGGCGGGTGAGGGTGCGGGCCATGGCGGTGGCGATGCCGACGGCTAGCAGCATGAGGGCGCCGAGGACCGCGATGCGGATCTCCCAGGCGGTCACGTCGTCGTCGCGGAGCTGGGCGAGGTCCTCGGTGCGCTGGTGGTAGAGCGCGGACTCCACGCCGCGCATCAGCTCGACACGGGCCGAGAGGGCGGCGTCGAGTTTCTTGGCGCTGGTGTCGAGTTCGCGGTCGGAGAGGGTGGGCTGGTCGGTGAGGGAGGCCAGGTACTTCTCGGCGGAGTTGACCTCGGGGCCGGTGACGGTGGAGTCGTAGCGGGCCGCGGTGTCCTTGGGCGCGGTCTCGTGGAAGTCGGCGAGCGCGGCGTCGGAGCGGAGGCGGGCCTGCTGGGCGGCGGCGGTGAGGGCGGCGCGCTGCTTGGCGTCGGCCTCGGAGGTGGTGGTGACGGTGGAGGCGATCCCGGTGATGGGGTCGGTGACCGTCTGGGTGCTGCTGGGCACGCTCAGGGCGGCGAGCAGCAGACCGCGGGTGGCGGCGGCCTGCTGGACGGCGGAGTCCAGCTCGGCCAGGGAGTACGCGCCGGAGCCTGCGCGGGGCGGCAGCTGCTCGGCCAGTTGCTCGGCGAGGCGGTGCAGCTCGGTGATGGTGGCGGAGTAGGAGGCGTGCGCTTCGAGAGCGGTGCTCTTGCCGGTGAGCACCGCTCTGCGCAGGGCGGCGATCCCGTCGAGGTCGGCACGGAGGTCGGCCGGGGTGTCGGTGTCGGCGCGCAGTTCCTCGACCTGCCGGTCGACGCGGGCGCTGCGCTGCTCGGACGGCGCCTTGGAGCGAGGGCGCCCGGCGGCGACGTACGACGTCACCTCGTCCCGCTCGTCGGCGAGCGCGTGGGCGAGGGCGAGCGCGTCCTGGGTCTGCTCGGCGAGGGTCACCAGGTCCTGGGAGTCGCTGAGGTCCTGGGAGGCGGCGAGTACGGACGGGGCTCCGGCCCCGGCGATGGCGGCGGCCACGACGGCGACGGCCACGATGAGCCGGTTGCGTACGTGGGTGGGGCGACCCTTGCCCACGACGGCCCCGTCAGGGGCGGGGGCGGAGGTGGTGTCGGCGGAGGCCGTCTGCTTGCTCGTACGACGAGGCCGCGTCTTCTGCACCGGTGCTCGCATTCCTGACTCGTGTACCCATGGGCCCGGGTGACGCTCCGTCAACTGACGGGTACTCCCGGTACGGTTCCCGACCCTCCCAGCGCCAGTGGGCAGTGGTCGTGCATCACCCGACCCGCCACTCGAAGGAGTGAACCCCGGAGGGGAGTTGGGGAGCAAGTTCCCGTGGCACAGTCAGGGGCCTTGCGCGGCGGGCCGGTTGGACGTCCGGGGCGCACGATGGCATGATCTGCCGCCACGCGCTGCCGGAGTGAAGCATTCCAGCCCAAATCAGACGCCTGACCTGCGCGCCTGCACCGATTCGGCGAGCGATGCCAGCCTTTCGTGAACGCTGTGAAGGGCTCGTGCAGACTGGCTGGATGCGTACTGAACTCGTCTCGGAACCCGGCGATCCGACCCGCCCCAACGAGGACTTCGCGAGCGTGAGCCTTCCCGCGTCCGGGCGGGGTGGGGTGCTGGTGCTCCTCGACGGCGTGACGCCACCGAACGGCCCCACGGGCTGTCTGCATTCCGTCCCCTGGTTCGTCTCACGCCTGGGCGGCGCGCTGACCGAACTGACCGTTTCCCTCCCGGATGTGCCGCTGACCGAGGCGCTGAGCCTCGCGATCGCACGTACCGCCGATGCCCACGCACACACGTGTGACCTTTCTCACTCACGCACACCTCAGGCCACGGTGGTGGTGGCGCGGTGGTCCTCCGAGGCGGTGGAGTACCTGATCCTCTCCGACTCGGTCCTGCTGGTAGAGGCCCCCGACGGAGCGGTCACAACCCTGGAGGACGACCGCCTGGCCCTGCTGCCGCGGGCGTCTTTGACAACCGACACCTTCATCGACGCACACCTCCGCAACAAGGAGGGCGGCTTCTTCACTGCGGCCGCGGATCCCGGGGTGGCGGGGCGGGCGGTGACGGGGGTGCTGCCGGGGGCGTCGGTGCGGGCGTTGGCCGCGATGACGGACGGGGCTACTCGGTGGGTGGAGAAGTTCCGGGAGGGGGGATGGGGGGACTGCTTGCGGGTGGTGCGGAAGGAGGGGGCTGCTGCGTTGGTGGGGCAGGTGCGGGAGTTGGAGGGGGCGGATGTGGAGGGGGTGTTTCTGGGGCGGGGCAAGCGGCATGACGATGCTTCGGTGGTGTTTGTGGAGTGGTGAGTCAGGGGGTGGGGGCGGTGTCGGGCTCTGAGGGGTCTGTGTTCGGAAGTGTGGCCGACATGATGATCTCTGCATCCCTTTCGGTCACATGCGCACGGAGGGTCTCCTCGAAAGCGTCGTCCCCCAGGAGGGATCGCTGGTGGGCCAACCATCCGAGGTCCACACCCGGTGACATTCCGATCTCAAGGTGGATGGCGAGCGCTTGAAGGCTGTACGGAACGCCTTGGGCGGGCCGGTCGGTCACGGTATGCAGTACGCCGAGTTGCCCTACGGCGTTGGCGATGGCGTTCCGGTCTCCCAGGTCTTCGCTGATGTCGAGCGAACTACGGTAGTACCCTTCGGCCTCGTCGAAATTCCGCCGCTTCTGCGCGATCCTGCCGAGCAGATGATGTGCCGCGCCCATGCTCGATCGCACGCCGAACTCCGCGCTGATGGTGAGTGAATTGCGGGAGTATTCCTCGGCCTCGTCGAGATTCCCTCGCTCCATCGCAATCATGCCCAGGTGGTGGTAGCTGCCGGCCATACCCGACCGGTCGACCACCTCCTCCTTCAGGGCGAGAGATTTGAGATAGTACGTCTCGGCCTCGGAAAGGTTCCCCCGCAGCTGCGCAACAATTCCGAGGTGATGCAAAGTGTTGGAGATGTTGTATCGAAGGTCCAACTCTTCGTAGAGGCGCAGGGACTTCCGGTAGTATCTCTCGGCCTCGTCTAGATTCCCCCGCTCCTGCGCGATCACGCCGAGGTGCTGATGACTGTTGGCCATTCCCACCTGATCGCCCAACTCCTCCTTGATGGCGAGTGCCTCACGGCAGCGTGCCTCAGCCTCGGAAAAGTCGCCCCTCGAATGTGCGACGATACCCATTTGATGGAGGTAGGCAGCGGCCTCGTTGGAGACAGTCGGGAACCAGGAAATGCTCTCCTTGAGGAGCTGCTCTTCCCAATCCCATGCACCCCAGTCCTGCAATTGCAAGCACACATGATCAGTTGCCAACGACGCTCCATTGAGGTCATCAGCCTGATGAAAGTGGTACCGGGCTTCAAGGAGATCGACGATATCCGCGGTCTTGTCCTGCGGTAGCACCTCGAAGCGCCACTGCCAGTAAGTGGCAGCCCTGCGATGGGCTTCCGTGAGGGCCTCCGGAGTGCTGCGCTGCTGGAGGGCGTCCGCCGTCCAGCGGTGCACCACCAAGTTGGTTGTCGAGGTCGGGGATACAAGCCCCAGCTCCAGCAGGAGGCTCAAGGATTCTTCGGCACCCTCGATCTGCCGGACCGGGAACACGTACAACTCCACGCTGAGCCGCGCGTGCTGTTCGAGCGCCTGCAGTGGGGGATCCCCGCCATCCGCGCTTTGACCACGCGCCGCTTCGGCTTCGGCGATCTCTTCGTTGAGGTGTCCTATCCGAGCCAATAGCCCAGGGTCAGCTTCCGGCACTGCCGTCAGCTCCGACAACTGCCATGCCGCCCCAGCCCAGTCCACCGGCTGCCGATTCACAGCAAGCCCGTCCAACATCCGACGAGCCCGCGGAACCGCATCCAACTGCCCCAGCAACGCATCCAGCAGCACATCATCCACCGCCAACGTCACCGTCTCCGCCAGCGCCTTGTCCAGGTCGCCCGCCACCCCGGCCAACCACCGTCGAGGATCACGCACCCCCCGCCGCTCCAACGCCTCCTCCATACGGTCGGCGATGTCCGGGAAGCGGGCCTCGCCGCCGCGCAGCAGGGCGTCGAGGTACTCCAGGGCGCGGGGGTGGCCGCCGACGTCGGTGTAGGCGCGGCGCAGGTCCGTGCGGTCGAGGGCATCCAGGCCCGGCAGGCGCCAGATCAGTTTGCGGGTCTCGGCGAAGGACAGCGGGCCGAGATGATGTGCCGTCAGGCGCCGGTGCATGCGCTGCGGCAGCGCGAACGGGAACCGGCTGGTGACCAGCAGCCGGGCGTGTGGCGCGGCCGACGCCCACGCGGCGAGGAAGTCGGCCAGTTCGGGGTCGGAGAGCCGGCGTTCGGAACCGGAACCGGTCAACAGGTCCTCGGCGTTGTCCAGCACCAGCAACGCAGGCAACCGCGGCAGGACCACCTGCCGGATCAGCTCCCAGCGGTCCCGCCACGGCGGGGAGGCGTTGACGAGTTCGGCCGCGGCCCGGCGCAGTGGGTCGTCATCCGACACTCCCGCTGAGACGCAGTGCGCGAGGAGCCGTTTGCGCAGGATCTCCAGCACCGAGTCGACTGTCGGGGCGGTCCCGGCCGGTACCGGGACCACCAACCCCGACTCGGCGCCCAAGTGGTGGAGGAGCTCGGCGGTGAGCGTCGACTTGCCCACCCCTCCGATGCCGTGGATCAGGGCGCCGGCCTGACGGGAGTCGCGCAGTACGGCCAGCAGGCGCCGCAGCTCCGCACGGCGTCCGACGAACTCACCGACCTTGCGGACCACCATCCCTTCTTCCGGCACCCGTTCCGGCGTCGGCGTCACCGGCCGCATACCCTCCCCCGCATCGAAGAGCGGCACCGGCGGACCGGCCAGAAAGAGCGTCGGGATGGACCATTCCGGCCAGTCACCGCGCGGGTCGCCGACCTGAAGCTTCCGCCGTGCTGCCTCCAGGCGTCGTCGCGCGCGGGACAACGCCGTCAGCGGGACGGGATGTTCGGCCCGGGCCAGCTCCTCGTACACGCAGGCCGCCAGTTCGGTGGCGTAGGGGTCGGTGACCGACTCGGTCATGGCCAGCACGCTCGGCACGCCCCGGCCCAGCAGTTCCCGGGCCAGCCCGGCCCTGGCCTCGGCCGCCGCGTCCTCGGCGGCGGGCTCCGGTGCCTGGGCCGTGGAGCAACCGGACAGGACGACCAAGGGCACGCCGCGTCCCGGAGGAAGCACCTCGTCCATGAAGCGCCCGGCGTCGACCTCGTCCACCCGGCCGTCGTCCTTCTCCAGGTGCAGCACGCCCGGACCGGCATGGCACGACAGGTGCAGGACGTGGAAACGCTCCTCCTCCAGAGCAGCCCGGATCTCGGCGACTCCGCCCCAGTTCAGGACTCTTACGTACGCGCCCTGCCTGGTCCGCGCCGAACCGACCGCGTCCAGGATGAGCGCCAACTCCTTCTCGTAGTCGAGAAGTTCCCCGCTGCCCGACTCCGGGCTCGCGACCACCGCCAGGATGCGCAGTGGTCCCGGGACGGACATGGCCACGGGCGGGGCGTCCCGCCGTACCGTGCGGTAGAAGTCGACGTTCTCGGAGAGCGCCAGCGGGCTCTGTGCGCCGGGCACCACCACACTCTCCCACGGCAGGTCCCGCCACTCCGGCTGGTCGACCTGAAGGCCGATCCGCAGCGGCGCGTTGCAGCCGCGGGCCAGCTCCACCTCGCGCCGCAGCGCGTCCGCCACCTCGCCGTTCAGGAACCGCTCGCCCAGGGCCCGGCCCACGGCGTCAAGGGCGCTGTTCACGCCTGCCGTGACGGCGGGGCTCTCCGTCGGGGGCGCGGTCCGGGTCACGCGATCGCCGCGCTCGCGCTGCCGTGCCCGACGCAGCTCGCGGATCCGCTCGTCCAACTGCGTTGCCGCCGGTTCAGGCCCCCCGGCGGACGTCTCGGCGCCCTCGGTGGAGAACGCCACCGACGCCGCTCCCACCCGTAACTCGGCATGGATGGGCCCGTCCGAACGGTACGGCAGTCCCTTGGGCGGGATCACCAGGCCCGTGGCGCCCGGCGGCGGAGCCATCGGCAACTCGTTCGCCGCGTCGCGCAGTTCGCGGACCTTCGTCCGGTACTGGTCCGGTGTCGCCACCGTGCGGAAGTCGACGCCGAAGCGCGAGGCGAGGAAGGGCGGGATCGTCGCCTCGCGACCCCACAGAACCGGGATCAGCCGCTGCCGGCCCTCCACCGCGCCCGTGATGGCCGCCGCGAACTCCTCGTTGCACCACTTGGAGGCGATCCACTTGGGGGTCACCACGGCCACCACCGAGTCGGCCGCCGCCAGTCCCTCCTGCAACCGCATCGGCACCAGCTGGCCGCCGACCATCTCCCAACGGTCGAACCACACCCTCAGCCCGAGCCGCTGAAGATTCTCCGCGAGCGCGATGGGCCATTCCCCGTCGCCGTGTGCGTAGGAGAAGAAGACGTCGTACCGCTCGGCCCCGGCTCCGGCCACCCCGCACCTCCGTACCCAGCGCCCCGGAGCCGAGGGAACACTGTCAGCCGCCCCCGAAGCTGAGAAGTGAATGCTAGAGCGCCACCCGGGCCCCAGCACTCGTAACGGCCCAATTCCCCCTACGAGGTGCGCTGTACCGCAGGTCGGCCGCCTATTTCTCCATGCCCAGGTTCAGTTGGTTCAGCAGCCGCGCCAGCTCCGAGACCTCCTTCGGATCCCAGTCCGCCAGCCGCCCCGCATACCGGGCCCGCCGCGCGTCCCGTACCCGCCCCACCCGCGACCGCCCCTCCTCCGTCAGCTCGACGAGCCACGCCCGGCCGTCCGCGGGATCGGGTGCGCGGGTGACGAGGCCCAGGTCCTCCAGGGCCCGGAGCTGGCGGGACATGGTCGCCTTGCCCACGCCGATGTACGCGGCGAGTTCCGTGGCCCGCTGGCGGCCGTGTTCGTCGAGGCGGACCAGGAGGCCGTACGCGGAGGACTCCAGGTCCGGGTGGACCTCGCGGGCCATCTCGCCCTGGTTGGCCCGGGCGCGCCGCAGCAGCACGGTCAACTCGCGTTCCAGCGCCAGGAACTCGGGCTGGTCCACACCACTCCCGGGCAGGGCGGAGCCGGCTCCGCGTCCGCCGCCGTTCGCGTCTTCGTGCACGTCAGTCCCTGCCTCGGTTTTCGGGTCGTGAAAGTTTCCGCCAAATGCCGTCATCGCCGCAGCTCGGTCAGTATTTCGCAGGTCAAGACCAACGGCAGCCCCCGGTCCCTCTTCCCCCGCCCTCTTCTACGTGCGTAGCTTCTTTACCAGGCACTTACTGGCATGGCCACGCCAGAAGTCACAGGAGACCACCCCCCACGTTTCCGGCACGTCCCCCCACCGAGCCTTCGGAGGCACGCATGCCCGTGCACAGACTCAGACCGGTTCGCCTCTTCCTCACGGCCGTTCTCACCACGCTCCTCGCCGCCGTCTCCCTCCCCACCACCGCCACCGCCGCCGACACCCCGGCCCGCGGCTCCGCCTACATGGGTGTCGGTGTCCTCGCCCACGACGGCCAGAGCGGCACCCCGCGTGACACGCGTGCCGCGCAGACCGAGGGCGTGGACGTCTCCAGCCATCAGGGCAACGTCGCCTGGTCCACGCTGTGGAGCAGCGGCGTGAAGTGGGCGTATGTGAAGGCGACGGAGGGGACGTACTACACGAACCCGTACTTCGCCCAGCAGTACAACGGCTCCTACGACGTCGGCATGATCCGCGGCTCCTACCACTTCGCCACCCCGGACACGACCGGTGGCGCCACACAGGCCGACTACTTCGTCGACCACGGCGGCGGCTGGTCCCGGGACGGCAGGACGCTGCCCGGGGCGCTCGACATCGAGTGGAACCCGTACGGCGCCTCCTGCTACGGCAAGACGCAGAGCGCGATGGTGACCTGGATCCGTGACTTCCTGAACCGGTACAAGGCGCGGACCGGACGTGACGCCGTCATCTACACCGCCACCACCTGGTGGACGGAGTGCACGGGGAACTACGGCGGGTTCGCGGCCGCCAACCCGTTGTGGATCGCGCGGTACGCGACGACCGTGGGGACGCTGCCCGCGGGGTGGGCCTACCAGACCATGTGGCAGTACACCTCCTCCGGGCCGACCGTCGGCGACCACAACAAGTTCAACGGGGCCCTCGACAGGGTCGTGGCCCTCGCCAACGGCTAGTGCCACACCACCTCCGGCTGGGGGCCCGGGGGTCGCCCCCCCCCCGGAAGATGCAGCAACGGGGCCCTCGACAGGGTCGTCGCCCTCGCCAACGGCTAGTGCAACACCACCTCCGGCCGGGGGCCCGGCGGTCGCCCCCCGGAAGATGCAGCAACGAGGCCCTCGACAGGGTCGTCGCCCTCGCCAACGGCTAGTACAACACCACCTCCGGCCGGGGGCCCGGGGGTCGCCCCCCGGAAGATGCAGCAACGGGGCCCTCGACACGGTCGACGCCCTCGCCGACGGGTGACCCACGAACGTACGGCGAAGGCCCGGGCCTCCCTCACGAGAACCCGGGCCTTCACCTCATCCGGCCGCGTCCGTCACGCCGCGGCCGGAAGTCACACGGCCACCGGACGGCACGTCGCCACCCGGCGCCGCTCCGCCACCAGGCGTCACGCCGCCACTGGAACCTCCGGCGTCGCCCCGGCCGTCGCCGGGGACAGCGCCAGCTCCAGGACCTGGCGGACGTCGGTCACCGGGTGGACCTCCAGCTTGTCCAGCACCTCGGACGGGACGTCGTCCAGATCGGCCTCGTTGCGCTTGGGGATGATGACGGTCGTGACGCCCGCCCGGTGCGCGGCCAGCAGCTTCTGCTTCACGCCGCCGATGGGCAGGACCCGGCCGGTCAGGGAGACCTCGCCGGTCATCGCCACGTCCGTGCGGACCTGGCGTCCGCTCAGCAGCGACGCCAGCGCCGTCGTCATCGTGATGCCCGCGCTCGGGCCGTCCTTCGGGACCGCGCCCGCCGGGAAGTGGATGTGCACGCCCCGGTCCTTCAGGTCGCCGACCGGCAGTTCGAGTTCGGCGCCGTGCGAGCGCAGGAAGGACAGGGCGATCTGCGCGCTCTCCTTCATCACGTCGCCCAGCTGACCGGTGAGGGTCAGGCCCGCCGCGCCCGTCTCCGGGTCGGCCAGGGACGCCTCGACGAACAGGACGTCACCGCCGGCTCCGGTCACCGCGAGGCCCGTCGCCACACCCGGCACCGCGGTACGACGCTCGGCCGGGTCCTGGGCGGACTCGGGGACGTGGTGCGGGCGGCCGATCAGGTCGCGCAGCTCCCCGTCCGTCACGGTGAACGGCAGCTTCCGCTCGCCCAGTTCGTGCTGGGCGGCGACCTTGCGCAGCAGCCTCGCGATCGCCCGCTCCAGGGTGCGGACGCCCGCCTCGCGGGTGTACTCGCCGGCGAGCTTGCGCAGCGCGCTCTCGTCCAGCGTCACCTCGTCCGCCGCGAGTCCCGCCCGCTCCAGCTGGCGCGGGAGCAGGTGGTCACGGGCGATGACGACCTTCTCGTCCTCGGTGTAGCCGTCGAGTCGGACCAGCTCCATACGGTCGAGCAGGGCCTCCGGGATGGCTTCGAGCACGTTCGCCGTCGCCAGGAACACCACGTCGCTCAGGTCGAGTTCGACCTCCAGGTAGTGGTCGCGGAAGGTGTGGTTCTGCGCCGGGTCGAGGACTTCGAGGAGCGCCGCGGCCGGGTCGCCGCGGAAGTCGGAGCCCACCTTGTCGATCTCGTCCAGCAGGACCACCGGGTTCATCGACCCGGCCTCCTTGATGGCCCGCACGATCCGGCCGGGCAGCGCGCCGACGTAGGTCCGCCGGTGGCCGCGGATCTCCGCCTCGTCGCGGACGCCGCCGAGGGCGACACGGACGAACTTGCGGCCCATGGCGTGCGCGACGGACTCGCCGAGGGACGTCTTGCCGACACCGGGCGGACCGACGAGGGCCAGTACGGCGCCGCCGCGCCGGCCGCCGACCACACCGAGCCCACGGTCACTGCGGCGCTTGCGCACCGCCAGGTACTCGGTGATCCGCTCCTTCACGTCCTCCAGGCCCGCGTGCTCGGCGTCGAGCACGGACTGGGCGCCCTGGATGTCGTACGCGTCCTCGGTCCGCTCGTTCCACGGGAGTTCGAGGACGCTGTCCAGCCAGGTGCGGATCCAGGAGCCCTCCGGGGACTGGTCGCTGGACCGCTCCAGCTTGTCGACCTCCTTGAGGGCGGCCTCGCGGACCTTCTCGGGCAGGTCGGCTGCCTCCACGCGCGCGCGGTAGTCGTCGGACTCCTCGGCCGCGTCCTTGGAGTCGCCGTTGAGCTCGCGCAGTTCCTTGCGTACGGCTTCCAGCTGGCGGCGGAGCAGGAACTCGCGCTGCTGCTTGTCGACGCCCTCCTGGACGTCCTTGGCGATGGTCTCGGCGACGTCCTGCTCGGCGAGGTGGTCGCGCAGCTGCTGGGTGGCGAGCTTGAGACGGGCGACCGGGTCGGCGGTCTCCAGCAGCTCGACCTTCTGCTCGGTGGTCAGGAAGGGCGAGTAGCCGGAGTTGTCGGCGAGCGTGGAGACGTCGTCGATGGCCTGCACGCGGTCCACGACCTGCCAGGCGCCGCGCTTGCGCAGCCAGGCGGTGGCGAGGGCCTTGTACTCCTTGACCAGTTCGGTGACATGGCCGGGCTGCGGCTCGGGGACCGTCTCGTCGATCCGCGTGCCCTCGACCCACAGCGCCGCGCCCGGGCCGGTGGTGCCGGCGCCGATCTGCACACGGCCGCGACCGCGGATGAGCGCGCCCGGGTCGCCGTCGGCGAGCCGGCCGACCTGCTCGACGGTGCCGAGGACACCGGTGCTCGCGTAGGTGCCGTCGATCCGGGGCACCAGCAGGACCTTGGGCTTTCCGGGCTCGGAGCGGGCGGCGGCCTGGGCGGCCTCCACCGCGGCGCGCACATCGGCGTCGTTCAGATCGAGCGGGACCACCATTCCGGGCAGCACGACCTCGTCGTCGAGCGGCAGCACAGGCAGAGTGAGCAGTGTGGACGTCGAAGCCATGATCTCCCCTTCGGCACTCAAGTTGAGCTATGCCGACTCAATGCACGTGAGCCTCCGAATGTTCCCCCGGACGCGTTCGCTGTGAGCGATCACGTCTGTCGGGGTGCGTGGGGAGCCGCGTATCGTCTCCCTAGTAATAGCCACTCAAGCCTTTCAGTCATTACGAGGAGATGTCGTGGACGAGACCGTGCGCGCCTGGGTGGACGGGTGGGTCGTCTCGCGCGGGGCGGCCCCTCCGGTGCTGGAGCCCTGGGGCTGCACGATCGACATGGGCATGGACGGGCACGTCACCCGCCATGTCCTCGGCGGGACCGGCGAGGGCGTCGAGCGGGCGGCCGTACGGAAGGTCGCCGAGGGCGTGACCGGGGCCGGGGTCTGGCTCAAGGCGTTCCGGCATCCGGCCGTGGTCTCCGGCTGGCTGGACGACCGCTGGTGGATCGACCCCGAGCCCGGCTATCTGATGACGCTCCCCCTCACCCCGGCGACCGCCGAGGTGCCCCCGCTCCCGGAGGGCTACCGGCAGCACACCTGGTCGCGCGGCGGAGTCGTCCGCACCATGGTCGCCGGCCCCGACGGCTCCTGGGCGGCCCGCGGCCAGCTCGCCCCGACCGGCGCCACCGCGGTCGCCGACCAGATCGCCACCTCCCCCGCCCACCAGCGCCGCGGTCTCGCCACCCTCGTCATGCGCACCCTCCAGCGAGCGGCGCTGGAGGCGGGGGCGGAGCGATGCGTACTGGCGGGCACGCCCGCGGGACGGGCGCTGTACGAGTCGCTGGGCTGGACGGTGTCGGCGGTGCTGACGAGCGCGAAGTACACCGGAAACTGAAACGGGGGCGGGGAAGACCGGCCGATCGCGTGGCAGCGGGACTTCGGGACTTCTTCGCCGCGCGGGGTGAGGCGGTGGGGTGGAGGACGGCTCCGAGGCCGCTGCCGCGTAGTGTCGCGAACATCGCGAGCCTGCGGACGGCTCCACGCTCGCCGCGTGGCGGGGCCGCGGCGTCCACCGTGCGCCCGTCGCGACCCGCGACGCCCTCGCCGTCGTCCGGGGCGTGACCTGTCTGCACGTCGACGCCTCCGCCGACACGGACGCCACACCGACACCTGCACCGGAGGCCGCCGACCCCGCTGACCGGCCCTGATCGCCACGTCATCGCAAGCCCGCCGCGACATCCCCGCAACGCCGTTCACAGGAAGTGCCCGCAGACTGCAAGCTCGTTCACAGCTCGATTGAGCGTTAATACGGGGTTTTGCGGGGAGTTGGACAAACGGATGAGCGGCGGGGGCCCGGGCGGCGGGCGGTGCTGACGGGGGCAGCCGTGGCGGCGACGGGGGCCGCGCTGCCGCTCCTGCTCAGGGCCACCGGAGACGACTCCCCCACCGGCGGCGCCACCCCCGCCCGCCCCGCCGCCCCCGTCGCGAGCCGCGCCCCCTCCCCCGCCACCCGTGGGGACACCCGCCCCAACATCCTCCTGGTCCTCACCGACGACCAGCCGAAAGGCACGGACTGGGCGCTCCCGCAGACCCTGGACTGGCTCGGCGGCAGTGGTACGACCTTCGGGCGGGCGCACGCCAACACCCCGCTCTGCGCGCCGTCCCGGGCGTCGATCATGTCGGGCCGGTACGCCCACAACCACGGTCTCCTCGACACCCGCCACCCCGGCCACCTCGACCAACGCACCACGGTCCAGCGCCGGTTGCACGAGGCGGGTTACCGCACCGGCCTGTTCGGCAAGTACCTCAACTACTGGCCCACCGGCCACAACCCGCCCCACTTCGACGAGTGGCTGCTCCAGGAGCCGGTGCGCTACTACAACGGCCACTACAACGACAACGGCACCGTCCGGACCGTCCCCGGCTACAACACCACCGTCATCAAGGACCGCGCCCTCGACTTCATCGAGCGCAGCCGCGACGACACCCGGCCCTGGTTCGCGTTCGTCGCCACGCGCTCCGCGCACGAGGTCAACATCCCGGAGCGGAAGTACGCCCACACGCGCGTGCCCGAGTGGCAGGGCCGCCCGTCGGTCCTCGAACCGAGCAAGGGCGACAAACCGCCCTACCTCCGCCGGGCCCGCCACACCTTCGCCGAGGGCAGCGCCCTGCGCACCCGTCAGTTGCGCACGCTGCTCTCGGTGGACGACGCGATGCGCGACTTCCGCGACAAGCTGCGCGCGCTCGGTCAACTCGACAACACGCTCGTGCTGTTCACCAGCGACCACGGCCTGTGCTGGGGCGACCACGGCTGGCTGCGCAAGTCGGTGCCGTACCGGCCGAGCCTGGAGGTGCCCTTCCACCTCTCCTGGCCCGCCGGCGGCCACGGCGGCGCCCGCACCGACGACCGGCTCACCGGCCACGTCGACATCGCGCCCACCCTCCTCGCCGCGGCGGGCGTCGCCCCGGACACCCCGCACGACGGTCACTCCCTGCTCGACCGGGACAACGACCGCACCCATCTGCTCGCCGAGTGGTGGTGGAACCGGCAGGACAAGCAGCCGATCCACACCTGGGCGTCGTACGTCGGCAGGACCGAGCAGTACACCGAGTACTACCGCACCCGCCTCGGCACCGACGGCCGCCCGCACGGTGACGGCAAGGTGCTCTTCCGCGAGTACTACGACCTGCGCGCCGATCCGTATCAGCTCAGGAACCGGCTGCACGGCGCAGGCCCGGAGGACGAACAGAGGCTCGGTGTGCCGGCGTTGGCGGCGGCGCTGGCGAAAGCCCGTTTGCGGGACGGGAACTGACGGAAGGGAACCTCCTGCGCGCCGTGTTCCGAGCCGGCGCGGAGGGGGGATGGCCCATGGGGCCGTTGATCGCGGTGTTGGGGAGTGCGGACCCGGGGCGGTCGTACGACCCGCCGATGGGCGACACCGAGGCCGCGCTGGCGGCCGGTGAGGAGATCGGGGCGGCGCTGGCCGCGGGTGACTGTCGGATCGTCTTGTCTCGCCCCGGGCCTCCGGGACGCTGGAGCAGACGCTCTACGGCGAGATCCCGACCGGCCATCGCAAGGCGATCGTGCGCTGGGCCGATCCCGACGACCTCGTCGCGGCCGTCGAACCCCATCTGCGGGTGATCGACGAACAGCCCCGCTACATCGGCAGCACCGCGCAGGCGCTGGAGTACTTCCGCTCCGCCGCCAAGCGCAACGAACGCGTCTTCCTGAGCTACGCGTCCGCCAACCAGGACCAGGCGGCCACGTTCGCGCAGTTGCTGAACGACCGCTTCCAGAACGTCTTCGACTTCCGGCAGCACGGCGCCATCGGTGTCGGCGAGGACTGGCTCGACGATCTGATGGGGAACCTGGCCAAGTCCGCGGTCGGGGTGCTGCTGCTGTCGAAGGAGTACCTGGAGAGCAAGTACTGCATGCTGGAGGCGCGCGAGCTGCACCGGTACTCCGTCGAGGGCGACGTACGGCTGGTGCCGGTCTGTCTGGAGCGGATGGAACTCCCCGACTTCCTCCAACGCACCCAGTACCGCAACCTCTCCCGTCACACCCCGCAGACCATCGTCACCGAACTGCTCTCCCAACTCTCCGCCACCGTCTGACCAACGGCCACGCGCCCACCCCGATCGCCAGCGAGAACAGATGCCCCCAGTTGCTCAGCGGATCGGTGAAGGCGAGCAGGTCCTGGACCAGCATCCCGCCGAACAGCACCAGCAGTGGCCATCGCAGCCAAGGCCGCAGCAACCCGGCGAGCGCCCCGAAGCTCGCGGCGACGCCGAAGCTGATGCCGTAGTCCAGGCGGTGCAGCGAGCTGTCCGGCAGCCGCCCGGCCAACACCGCCAGCCCCACCGGCACTTCGGTGAGCAGCGTGGCCCCGACATGCCCGAGCAGGAACACCACGGCCGCCCGCGCCCCGCCGATCCGCCGCTCCAGGGCGGTCAGCACCAGCAGGAAGCCGAGGGTGTACGGCGCCAGCAGCCCGCCCGCGATCCACAGCGCGCTGGCGAGCAGCACGAGCACCGGCGTCCGCACGAGGTGGGCCACATCGGTGCTGGAGCCCTGGAGCATGGTGTGCACGAGGTCGGGGTCGGCGTACTCGGTGACCAGTGAGGTCACGGCGAGGACGGCGGCGTACCCGAAGGTGAAGGGGGTCCCGGTGGGGGTGGGGAGCAGGCGCCAGGGGCGGGGGCGTGCCGGAGCGGTGCGAGCCGCCGGCGTCGACCCTCGCTGACTCGGGATGCCGTCGAGCAGCTCGGCGGCATCGGGAAGGCCGGCCGTCTCAGTCCGTTCCACCGCGAGGCGCTCCTTCCGTTTCGCCCCACGATTCGCCCCCGGCCACACCCTTGTCTGTGACCGGCGCCACGCGGAGGTCGATTCACAGGCAGTTCTCAAGAACCGTCCGGCGGCCCGGCACCCGCCCGTAAATCTCGGTGCGCGGCCAACCGACCTGCCAGGATGGGCCGATGCCTCTCTCGTACGACATCCCCGAAGTCCTGGACCGTCGCGAGGGCCCGCACGGCGAGGTCGTGCTGCGCCGGCACGGGGAGTTGCTGCAGATCATCGCCAACGGCTGTTTCCTGATGGACACTTCCGACGGCCGCTCCGAGCGGCTGCTGGTCGACGCCGCGCTCGCCGCGCTGGACGACCGGGCCGCGCCGAGCGTGCTGATCGGCGGCCTCGGCGTCGGCTTCTCGCTCGTGCACGCCGCCGGGAATCCGCGCTGGGGCCGGATCACGGTCGTGGAGCGGGAGTCCGCCATCATCGACTGGCACCGGACCGGCCCGCTGTCCGCGCTCACCGCACACGCCCTGGCGGATGCACGCGCAAAGATTCTGGAAACGGATCTTGTCACTTACGTCAATGAGACATCGGACACGTACGACGTTCTGTGCCTGGACATCGACAACGGACCGGACTGGACGGTCACCGAGGGCAACGACGGGCTGTACTCGTCGGCCGGACTGGCCAGCTGCGCAAGGGCGTTGACACCGGGCGGGGTGCTGGCCGTGTGGTCGGCGCAGCCCTCTCCGGAATTTGAAAGTTCCCTACGGAATGCCGGGTTCCAACAGGTGCGTACCGAAGAGATCCCGGTTGCCCGGGGCGTTCCGGACGTCGTTCATCTCGGCGTCCGACCTGGATAGCCGTGGCCCGGTGACTCCCCGTACTCTGCTTCCCTGACGCAGATCATTCAAGCGTCAATCGCAAGCATGCGCAGGCAAGCCAGAGAGCGGAATCACCCCACTGATTCCGGAAAGCAACTTTTGGGGCGGGCGATGGAGCAGACACACACCTCCCACAACGGCACGGCTACGGCCACCCCGGGCGCACAGCGCCGGGTGCTGGTGGTCGAGGACGACCCGACGATCGTGGAGGCCATCGCGAACCGGCTGCGCGCCGAGGGATTCGTCGTGCAGACCGCGGGCGACGGTCCGGCCGCGGTCGACACGGCCGAGGCCTGGCAGCCCGATCTGCTGATCCTCGACATCATGCTGCCCGGCTTCGACGGCCTGGAGGTCTGCCGCCGGGTGCAGGCCGCCCGTCCGGTGCCGGTGCTGATGCTGACCGCCCGGGACGACGAGACCGACATGCTGGTCGGGCTCGGCGTGGGCGCCGACGACTACATGACCAAGCCCTTCTCGATGCGTGAGCTGGCGGCCCGGGTGCACGTCCTGCTGCGGCGCGTGGAGCGGGCGGCGCTGGCCGCCGCCACACCCCGTTCGGGCATCCTGCGCCTGGGCGAGCTGGAGATCGACCACGCGCAGCGCCGGGTGCGGGTGCGCAGTGAGGACGTTCACCTCACGCCGACCGAGTTCGACCTGCTGGTGTGCCTGGCGAACACCCCGCGCGCGGTGCTCTCCCGGGAGCAGCTGCTGGCCGAGGTGTGGGACTGGGCGGACGCCTCCGGCACCCGCACGGTCGACAGTCACATCAAGGCGCTGCGGCGGAAGATCGGCGCCGAGCGGATCCGCACGGTGCACGGCGTGGGCTACGCCCTGGAGACGCCGACGCCATGAGCGAGGGTCCGGCCGGACGGAGAGGCCCCTGGGGGCCCGGGGACCCCAAGGGTGCTCCCGGTGAGCCCTGGGGCAGCGTGCGCCCGTTCTCGATCAAGACCAAGCTGGGGGCGCTGGTCGTCGCCTCGGTCCTGATCACCACGGGTCTGTCGATGATCGCGGTGCAGACCAAGACGGAGATCCGGTTCATCACGGTCTTCTCCATGATCGCCACCTTGCTCATCACCCAGTTCGTGGCGCACTCGCTCACGGCCCCGCTGGACGAGATGAACGCGGTCGCCCGCTCCATCTCGCACGGCGACTACACCCGCCGGGTGCGCGAGAACCGCCGCGACGAGCTCGGGGACCTGGCCGAGACGATCAATCGCATGGCCGACGACCTGGAGGCCCAGGAACAGCAGCGCAAGGAGCTCGTGGCGAACGTCTCCCACGAGCTCCGCACGCCCATCGCGGGCCTCAGGGCGGTGCTGGAGAACATCGTGGACGGCGTCTCGCCCGCGGACCCCGAGACGATGCGTACGGCCCTGAAGCAGACGGAGCGGCTCGGCCGGCTGGTCGAGACGCTCCTCGACCTCTCCCGCCTGGACAACGGCGTCGTCCCGCTGAAGCGGCGCCGCTTCGAGGTGTGGCCGTATCTGTCGGGCGTGCTGAAGGAGGCCAACATGGTCGCCTCGGCCCGCGCGGGCATCGGTTCCGGATCCGGCAGCCACACCCGCACCGACGTGCATCTGCACCTGGACGTGACCCCGCCGGAGCTGACCGCGCACGCGGACCCGGAGCGGATCCACCAGGTGGTGGCGAATCTCATCGACAACGCGGTCAAGCACAGCCCGCCGCACGGCCGGGTCACCGTGAAGGCCCGGCGCGGCCCGCTGCCCGAATCCCTTGAGCTGGAGATTCTCGACGAGGGCCCCGGCATTCCGCGCTCGGAGTGGCATCGGGTCTTCGAGCGGTTCAACCGCGGCAACATCACCCGGCCGCACGGTCCGGGCAGCGACGGCGGTACCGGGCTCGGTCTGGCGATCGCCCGCTGGGCGGTGGATCTGCACGGTGGCGGGATCGGAGTGGCCGAATCCGAGCGTGGCTGCCGGATTCTTGTCACTCTCCCGGGACTTCCATCTCTGCCAAGTTGACGTAAAGTTCGAAGCGGAGCCCCAAGATCCACGGGCGTCCGCGCTGACGGACACGTGTGATCGGCCACAGGCCCGCGCCATCGGCGTCCGGGGCCGTGCTCACCCCTTGCCAGGTGCCGCCGTGAGAAGCGGAACCACGCTTGTTTCCCGCCATTTCTGGCCCCGAAACACGCTTTCCGATGTGACTTACACGACGATGACCATGCCCGGCCTGACCTTCCCGGCCGGGGAGGCGTAGCCTTTATTCCCGCTGTCCATCACCTTGTGAAGCGGAAGAGGGCGGTTGCCGCCGTGTCGCCACAGTCCCCCAGTAACTCGAGCATCTCGACCGACGCAGACCAAGCGGGAAAGAACCCCGCTGCCGCGTTCGGCGCCAATGAGTGGCTCGTCGACGAGATCTATCAGCAGTACCTCCAGGACCCGAACTCGGTAGACCGAGCCTGGTGGGACTTCTTCGCCGACTACAAGCCGGGTGCGGCCGCCGCCCCGGCCGCGGCTGCTGCTCCGGCCCCCGCCGCCCCGGCTCCGGCGGCTCCTGCCGCCCCCGCGGCTCCTGCGGCGCCCTCGGTGCCCGCGCCGGCCCCCGCGGCCGCGCAGCCCGCTGCCGCCGCCCCGGCGCCCGCGAAGGCCGCCGCCCCGGCTCCGGCCGCCGCTCCGGCTCCGGCCAAGCCCGCCGCCGCCCAGCCGGCCGCCAAGGCCGCGCCGGCCGCCGCGTCCGCGGAGGGTCCCGAGCTGGTCACGCTGCGCGGCCCCGCCGCCGCGGTCGCGAAGAACATGAACGCCTCGATCGAGGTGCCCACGGCCACGTCCGTGCGCGCGGTCCCGGTGAAGCTGCTCTTCGACAACCGCATCGTGATCAACAACCACCTGAAGCGCGCCCGGGGCGGGAAGATCTCCTTCACCCACCTCATCGGGTACGCGATGGTGCAGGCCATCAAGGCCATGCCGTCGATGAACTACTCCTTCCAGGAGAAGGACGGCAAGCCGACCCTGGTGAAGCCGGCCCACGTGAACTTCGGCCTCGCCATCGACCTGGTGAAGCCCAACGGCGACCGCCAGCTGGTCGTCGCGGGCATCAAGAAGGCCGAGACGCTGAACTTCTTCGAGTTCTGGCAGGCCTACGAGGACATCGTCCGCCGCGCCCGTGACGGCAAGCTGACGATGGACGACTTCTCCGGTGTCACGGTCTCCCTGACCAACCCCGGCGGCCTCGGCACCGTCCACTCGGTCCCGCGCCTCATGCCCGGCCAGTCGGTCATCATGGGCGTCGGCTCCATGGACTACCCGGCGGAGTTCCAGGGCACCTCCCAGGACACCCTGAACAAGCTCGGCATCTCGAAGGTCATGACGCTCACGTCGACCTACGACCACCGGGTCATCCAGGGCGCGGCCTCCGGCGAGTTCCTGCGGATCGTCGCGAACCTCCTCCTCGGCGAGGGCAACTTCTACGACGAGATCTTCGAGGCGCTGCGCATCCCCTACGAGCCGGTCCGCTGGCTCAAGGACATCGACGCCAGCCACGACGACGACGTCACGAAGGCCGCCCGTGTCTTCGAGCTGATCCACTCCTACCGGGTCCGCGGCCACGTCATGGCCGACACCGACCCGCTGGAGTACCGCCAGCGCAAGCACCCCGACCTCGACATCACCGAGCACGGCCTCACCCTGTGGGACCTGGAGCGCGAGTTCGCGGTCGGCGGCTTCTCCGGCAAGTCCCTGATGAAGCTGCGCGACATCCTCGGCGTGCTGCGCGACTCGTACTGCCGCACCACCGGCATCGAGTTCATGCACATCCAGGACCCCAAGCAGCGCAAGTGGATCCAGGACCGCATCGAGCGCCCGCACTCCAAGCCGGAGCGCGAGGAGCAGCTGCGCATCCTGCGCCGGCTGAACGCGGCGGAGGCCTTCGAGACCTTCCTGCAGACCAAGTACGTCGGCCAGAAGCGCTTCTCCCTGGAGGGCGGCGAGTCCGTCATCCCACTGCTCGACGCGGTCATCGACTCCGCGGCCGAGTCGCGCCTGGACGAGGTCGTCATCGGCATGGCCCACCGCGGCCGGCTGAACGTGCTCGCCAACATCGTCGGCAAGTCGTACGCGCAGATCTTCCGCGAGTTCGAGGGCAACCTCGACCCGAAGTCGATGCACGGCTCCGGCGACGTGAAGTACCACCTGGGCGCCCAGGGCACCTTCACGGGCCTCGACGGCGAGCAGATCACCGTCTCGCTGGCCGCGAACCCCTCCCACCTGGAGACGGTCGACCCGGTCATCGAGGGCATCGCCCGCGCCAAGCAGGACATCATCAACAAGGGCGGCACGGACTTCACGGTCCTGCCGGTCGCCCTGCACGGTGACGCGGCCTTCGCGGGCCAGGGCGTGGTGGCCGAGACCCTGAACATGTCGCAGCTGCGCGGCTACCGCACCGGCGGCACGGTCCACATCGTCATCAACAACCAGGTCGGCTTCACGGCGGCCCCCGAGTCGTCGCGCTCCTCCATGTACGCCACCGACGTGGCCCGCATGATCGAGGCGCCGATCTTCCACGTGAACGGCGACGACCCCGAGGCCGTCGTCCGCGTGGCCCGGCTGGCGTTCGAGTTCCGTCAGGCGTTCAACAAGGACGTCGTGATCGACCTCATCTGCTACCGCCGCCGCGGTCACAACGAGTCGGACAACCCGGCCTTCACCCAGCCGCTGATGTACGACCTGATCGACAAGAAGCGCTCGGTGCGCAAGCTCTACACCGAGTCCCTCATCGGTCGCGGCGACATCACCCTGGAAGAGGCCGAGCAGGCGCTCCAGGACTACCAGGGCCAGCTGGAGAAGGTCTTCACCGAGGTCCGCGAGGCCATCACGGCCCAGCCGGCCGAGGGCCCGATCTCGGACCCGCAGGCGGAGTTCCCGGTCGCCGTGAACACCGCGATCTCCTCGGAGGTCGTCAAGCGGATCGCCGAGTCCCAGGTCAACATCCCCGACACCTTCCACGTCCACCCGCGTCTGCTGCCCCAGTTGCAGCGCCGGGCGACGATGGTCGAGGACGGGACGATCGACTGGGGCATGGGCGAGACCCTCGCCGTCGGCTCGCTGCTCCTGGAGGGCACCCCGGTCCGCCTGTCGGGCCAGGACTCCCAGCGCGGCACCTTCGGCCAGCGTCACGCGGTCCTCATCAACCGCGAGACGGGCGAGGAGTACACCCCGCTCCAGTACCTCGCCGAGGAGCAGGCCCGCTACAACGTCTACAACTCCCTGCTCTCCGAGTACGCGGTCATGGGCTTCGAGTACGGCTACTCGCTGGCCCGCCCCGACGCGCTCGTGCTGTGGGAGGCGCAGTTCGGCGACTTCGTCAACGGTGCCCAGACGGTGGTCGACGAGTACATCTCGGCGGCGGAGCAGAAGTGGGGCCAGACGTCCGGCGTCACCCTGCTGCTCCCGCACGGTTACGAGGGCCAGGGCCCGGACCACTCCTCGGCCCGCATCGAGCGCTTCCTCCAGCTCTGCGCGCAGAACAACATGACGGTCGCGATGCCGACCCTGCCGTCGAACTACTTCCACCTCCTGCGGTGGCAGGTGCACAACCCGCACCACAAGCCGCTGGTGGTCTTCACCCCGAAGTCGATGCTGCGCCTGAAGGCCGCCGCGTCGAAGACGGAGGAGTTCACGTCGGGTCAGTTCCGCCCGGTCATCGGCGACGCGTCGGTGGACCCGGCGGCGGTCCGCAAGGTCGTGTTCGTCGCGGGCAAGCTGTACTACGACCTGGAGGCCGAGCGGCAGAAGCGCGGCGCCACGGACATCGCGATCGTCCGCGTCGAGCGGCTGTACCCGCTGCCGGGTGCCGAGCTCCAGGCGGAGATCGCCAAGTACCCGAACGTCGAGAAGTACCTGTGGGCCCAGGAGGAGCCGGCGAACCAGGGTGCCTGGCCGTTCATCGCGCTCAACCTGATCGACCACCTCGACCTGGCGGTCGGCGCGGACGTCCCGCACGGCGAGCGGCTGCGGCGCATCTCGCGCCCGCACAGCTCGTCCCCGGCGGTGGGTTCCGCGAAGCGGCACCAGGCCGAGCAGGAGCAGTTGGTGCGTGAGGTGTTCGAGGCGTAGGTCTCGGCGCACCGCGCAGGCCGAAGGGCCCGGTCCCTCTGTGAGGGGCCGGGCCCTTCGCTGTCGTGCTCAGCCCAGGAAGGGTTCGAAGTCCCAGTAGGGCCTGGTGCGTTGGCGGGCGGAGATGGTGTGCGGGTGCTGGGCGCCCAGGGTGCGGGTGAGGCCGAGCAGCCCGTCCTCCTCCAGCTTCCCGGCCTCCTCCTGTTCCCGCGCCGCCCGCAGGTCCGCGGCGAGCGCCACCTGGCAGGACAGGGTGAGGGGATGCTCGTGGCCCAGTCCGTGCCGCACCCGGCGCAGGGTGTCCCGGCTCAGCTCGACGGCGTCCGCGATCCGGCCGTTGAGATTGCGGGCGCTGGCTGCGTTGAGGGCGCAGCCCAGCACCCAGGGGTGGTCGGGGCCGAGGGTGGCGGAGAGCCCGGCGAGGGCGGCCTCGAACATCGCCATGGCCTCGGCGCGTTCACCCGCGGCCTGCATCACCAGGCCGGTGTTGGCGACCATGCCGGTGGCCACGGGGTGGGCCGGGCCGAGAAGGGCGCGGTAGCCGGCCTCGGCCTCGTCGATGTGGTCGCGGGCCTGGTTCAGATCGCCGTGTTCGCGCAGGTAGTTGCCGTAGTTGGTGATGAAGGCCAGGGTGCGGTAGTGCTCACGGCCGTGCACCCGGGCCAACTGGTCCAGCAGGCTCGCCATCTCGGGGCCCACGTCCTGGGCGTGACCGCCCTCGCGGCGGCGGCACATGACCAGTTGGCCGCGGGCCGAGAGCGTCTGCGGATGCTGGGCGCCGAGGACCTGCACATGGAGGCGGACCACCGGCTCCTGGCGGGCGAGGGCGTCCCGGTAGCGGCCCAGCAGGCGCAGGTCCTGGGCGACGGCGTTGCCCGAGCTGAGGGTGCTGATGTGCCGGGCGCGCAGCACGCTCTCCCGGCGGGCGAGGGTGTCCAGGTCGAGGTCGTACGCCTCCTGGTAGCGGCCCAGCAGACGCAGGCCGACGCCGAGGTTGTGCCGGGCGATGAGGGTGAGGTTCTCCTCCGGGCCGAGCATGCGGCTGTAGCCGTCGCGGACTTCCAGCTGGAGGTCGTGCGCCTCGTCGTAGCGGCCGAGGTGGCGCAGGCTGGCGGCGATGGCGCCCTTGACCGACAGTTCGGGCAGTTCCATCCGCGGCTCGGCGCTCTGGAGCCGGGCGTGGACGGTGCGGTCGAGCTCGTACGCCTCGCGGAACCTGCCGCTGGCCCGCAGGATGTTGCCCTCCTGGGTGGTGAGGTCGAGCATCGGCTGGGCCAGCGGGTCCATGATGTGCGACCAGTGGTCGCGGATGCGCTGGGCGAGGTCCAGTCCGCTCTTGTACTCACCGCTGCGCATGCAGTAGCGGAGGCAGTTGAGGACGGTCTCCTGGATGCGCGGCTGGGTGCTGCTCAGCGCGCCCGAGGGTTCCAGGTGCGGCAGCAGCTCGGCGTAGCGGGGCCAGTTGCGGCTGTCCAGCGGGTTGCCGGGGTCGGCCTGGGCGAGGAGGCTGCGGACCGCCTGGCGGTGGGTGGTGCGGCCGTCCTCGCTGGTCAGTTTGGAGACGATGTCGTGGACGAGGCGGTGCATGTGCACCGACTCCTGGTGCGGGCCCATCTCGACGCCGACCGGTCCGCGGGTCTCGCGGGTGAGTACGGAGTAGTTGACGAGGGTGTCCAGGGCCCGGGTCCAGGAGGGCAGGTCGGTGGACATCCACCGCAGCTCCTCGGGCAGATCGGTCTGCGGATAGGCGCGGATGAGGCCGAGCGGGATACGGCCGGGCGCGAACGAGGTGCACAGTCCGAGGACGTCGATGGCCTGCGGCTGTGCGTTGCGCAGCCGGTTCAGCAGTATCGACCAGGACGTCATCGACGACTGCGGGAAACCGTCGCCGGTGGCCGGCTCGTCGACCGTGGTGAGCCGGCGCTCGCGGACCATCCGCAGGTACTCGGGCACCTCCATGCGTGACTCACCGAGCCAGGAGGCGGCCTGCACCAGCGGCAGCGGTACGTCACCGAACTCGGCGGCGACCTCGTCCGCCTGCTCCGCGGTGATGTGCGGGGCCCTGCGCATCAGGTAGCCGGTGGACTCCGGGCGCAGGAAGGCGGGGACCTCGACGACGTCGCTGTGCTCGCTCCAGCCGCGGTTGCGCGAGGTGACCAGGACGTGTCCGGGCCCCTGCGGCAGCAGGGTGTTGATGCCGTCGGTGTCGTCCCAGCCGTCGAAGATCACCAGCCAGCGGGTGTACGGCTCCCCGCGGCGCAGCGCCTCCCGGGCGGCGCGGATGCGCTCACCGGGTTCGCTGCCGATGCGCAGCCCCAGCTCCACGGCGAGTTCGCCGAGCCGGTCGCGCTGGATGTTGCGGTCGTCGGAGTTGATCCACCAGACCACGTCGTAGTCGGGGCTGAAGCGGTGCGCGTACTCGGCGGCGAGCTGGGTCTTGCCGATGCCGGACATGCCGAGCAGGGTGCACACGGCGGCGCCGCGCTCGGCGTCGGCGAGGCGCTGGTGGAGCGTGGTCAGCAGGTCGTCGCGGCCGGTGAAGCGGGGGTTGCGGCGCGGCACCTCACCCCAGATCTCGCAGCGCGTCTCGGGGTAGCGGGCCCGGTCGGCGATGGTCCTGGGGACGCGTCGGCGTTGCAGTCCCAGGCGCCTGAGCAGGCGTTCCTCCGCCGCTTCCTCGTTCAGTCCCCACAGGCTGGCCGGTTCGAGGACCGCGGTGGCCGGGAGCAGCGGCCGGTTGGTGAGGTTGACGGCGGCGAACCGGTCGGCGTGGGCCGCGACGAATCCGCGCAGGGCGTCGTTCCACTCGCCCGCGGGGCGCGGGCCCAGTTCGAAGAACCAGTCGTCCAGCACGAGCAGGATCGGGCCGGAGGACAGCAGCAGGTCGCCGAGCGAGTCCTCCAGCGGGGTCTCGCGGGGCGGGTCCCAGCGCTGGAGTGTGGCCTGGTGCCCGTGGCTCTCCAGGCACTGGGCGATCCAGGTCGCCCAAGAGCGGTGGTAGCCCGGGAAGACCACCAGGACACGCTCGGACGCCGATGCGCCATCGCTGTCCGACCGCCGCTGTTCCGCCATCGCATGCTCCCCTGTTCCCGCATCCGCCGCACTCTCGCGCCCACGCTAACGCACAGCGGTCGTTTGCCCACGTAGTGTCATCTCCCGCAATGGGTCGCCACGCCGAGACCGGCGTGATGCCTGCCCATCTCGTGAACGAACTCCCTTCCAGGAGAGGTCAGTTCATCGGATTCGAGGAGCAGGGACAAGGCCTGTCCGACGTCGTCCCGAAACACCTCGAAGCGCTCGCCGGCCCGGTGCCGCCACGCGGGCGGGGCGGCCGGTTCGTTCCGTACCCGCCACCACAGGTCGGTGAGCGCGAGGTGCGCGTAGGCGCCCTGGAGCACGGCCGGGACGGGCCGCGGGTCGTGGCGCCATCCCACGCGATGGGTGGTGAGGCCGCCGGTCCGGCTCAGGGGGACGAGCTCGTCGAGCACGGCCAGCTTGGTGTGATGGGTCTCGTGCACCAGGGTCTCGGCCAGCTCCCAGGGCTGGGCCGGGAGTTGGGCGAGCGCGGCGCCGGGGGCGGCCCGCAGCGTGGCGCCCACCGGTGCGGCTCCGCGGGGCACCGCGGTGGCCAGCGGTACGACGGCTCTCAGCACGGCGCCGGTCTCGACGGCGCGCTCCGGGTCGATCCCGGCGAGCAGCTCGTGGGCCTCGCTCCACCGGCGGGCCCACAGCCGGCGCGGACAGTCGGGGCGTTCGGTCGCGCGCAGGGCCCGTGGCCCGATGCCGAGCGGAGGCACCCGGTACGGGTCGAGGTCGTCCAGGACGACGGTGGCGCCCGGCAGGGTGCGCAGCGCGGACCAGCCGGGGCCGCTGCCGACGCCGCGGGACATCCCGGAGGCCGGCCGCGCCGCCGGGCTCTGCAGCACGACGCTGCTGTGCCCCTGGGTGTCCGCGAGGTGCACCAGCCCCGCGCCGCCGCTGATCCGGACGGCACCGGACGGGCAGCGCAGGACACCGAGGCCGGGCAGCGCGAGCGTTCCCGACGGCACCGGGAGGGTTCCGCCGACCCCGCAGCCCGCGCGGACGGCGGCCGCGAGCGCGACGCCGCCCAGGTGGGCCAGGTGCCGGTCGAAGGCTGCGCCCGTCGGCGTGGCGAGCGCCTCCACGAGCCATGCGCCGGTGAGCGGGTAGTCGAGGACGTCACGGGCCGCGCGCGGGTCGGCCTGCTCGGCCCTGACCAACAGGGCCCAGTCCTCCTCGAAACGGCGCCGGACCGGGGCGGACAGCAGCCGGCGCTGCTGTTCGACCCTGACGAGGAGGGACTTCAGGAGCAGCATGCGACGCGCGTGGAGTGCGGCCCGCAGTGCCGCCGTTCCCACGCGCGCGGGCCGGGTCGTCGCGAGTGACGTGAGGACCTCGGAGAGCACCGGTGTCCCGGTCACCCGCCGGCGTCCTTGCCCCGCTCCGGGTCGGCAAGGCCGACCGAAAACGTACGTTCACCGGCCTTCGCGCGGGTCACCTCGGGATCCGTGTCGCCGTACCACATCTCCCGGGACCTGGCGGAGCTTCGCAGGACGCGGGCGACGGCCGCGATGAGGCCCGGGTCGTCCATGGCACGCAAGGTCCGCAGGTCGACGTCGGTGAGGTCGGGCAGGAAGGCGCCCCGCGCATCCTCGCCACCGGGACCGGCTGCCCGTTTCCTCTGGTCCCCCACCCTCGGCTCCTCCCTGCCTCGGCCCGCCCCCGCGCGGCGCAGCGGCTGACCACTTCTTCCCGACAGGCCGGAACCAGAAACCCGACCCAGATCAACTCAGGTCACGATCAGCCGAGTTGACCCACTCCTCGGTCCAGGGCCACCACGGCGGCGCCAGCGCCCGCCACTGCGCCTCCGACATCCCCCGGCCGAGCGCCGCGGGTGCGTCGTCCCGCGCCGGGACCTCGTCCATCCGGCGGGTCAGTTCCACATCGGACCAGTCCACCTCCCGCAACGCCCCGACCAGCCGTTGCCACTGTTCTCTGGCCGCCTGATAGGCCGCCCGCCCGGCGCCGGACCGCCCCATGAGCGTCAGGACCGCCCCGCAGCCGTGCCGGGCGCGTGCCGCGGTGACCGACCCGGGGTGGACGCCGTGGGCGAGGTGGGCCTCGCGCTCGGCGTTCTCGTACGCCTGGAGCGCCTCGACCAGCACGGGCGCCCCGGCGCGGTACCAGCCTTCGAGGCGGACCCGGCCCAGCTGGAGCCAGGCCTCGGCCCGGACGCCGGCGTCGGCGGCGACACGGACCGCCTGGCCGAGGAGGTGGCGGCTCTCGAACAGGTCGGGCAGGAAGCCGAGATGGCGAAAGCGCTGGGCCAGCGCGGAGGCGACCAGGGCCTGGAGCCGGCCGCGCTGGGAGGAGCGGGCGGGGAGCGTCTTCAGCGCCTCGCGCAGGACGTTCTCCGCGCGGTCCACGAGGCCCTCGCCGTCCGCCAGTGAGGCGCGGCGCAGCAGCGACTCGCCCCAGGCGGCGAGGAGTTCACCGCGCCGGGGGCTGTCGGCGGGGGCGAGCATCGCGGCCTTCTCGTACGCCTCGTCCGCTTCCCCGGGTGCGCCGGTCGCGTCGAGGAACGCGGCCCGGGCGGCGTAGCAGGGCTGGAGGAGGCCGGGTTCGCCTGCCGCGGCCTGCTCGGCTCGCAGCAGGGTGTCGCGTGTCTCGGCGTCCTCGGCCCCGGCGGCGCGCAGTGCCCGTACCAGGTCGAGCAGGGCCGGGCTGCGGACCGTGGCGGGGGCGTTCTCGCGGTCCAACAGGGCGCAGGCTTCCCGCAGTTCGGGCACGGCCTCGCCGGGGCGGGCCAGGTCGAGCAGGAGGCGTCCGCGGCGCAGCAGTCGCGAGCGGTGGGCGGTGGCCGGCCAGGACGCGGGCCCGGGTTCGCCCGGGGCGCCGGCCCGGCGGGCCGCCGCCGGCCAGGGCGGCAGGTCGGGTGCCAGTACGTCGAGTGCCGCGGACAGCTGCTCCGGTTCGCCGGTCAGCTGCCACAACTCATGCCGGACGGCGGCCAGTTCAAGTGCTGTCTCGGCCTGTTCGGCGCTGTCGTCGGGCGCCACGCCGTGGGCCGTGGCGAGTTCGGCGACCGCGGCCCGCAGCAGCTCCGTCCGCCGCTCCCCCACCCGCGCCGCGACGGTGCCCGCCTCCGCGCGCAGCACCCGGGCGAGGACGAGTCGGGCCCGTACGCCCTCGTCCTCGGCCGGCACCCGGGCCCGTACCGCGGCCTCGGCCTGTTCCCTGGCACGGTGCAGGACCGCCGGGTCGCCGAGGGTGCGCCACTGGCCGAGCAGGCGCGCCGCCTCGTCGAGAGGTTCGGGCGTCACCAGGTCGGGCTGGTAGAAGCGCAGGACCCGGGCCGGGATACGGGCGAACAGCTCGGCCTCGACGCTGCCCTCGGCGTCCGCCGGGATGTCGTTCTCGCCGGCCGGGGCGGCGGCGGCCGGGTCGTGGTCGGCGAGGCGGGCTGCGGCGAGGGCGGCGAAGTTGCGGGTGCCCTTGCCGAAGTGGCGTTCCACGTAGGCGGAGCAGTGCTTGAGGACGAGTCCGGCCGTCTCCTGCTCCAGGTCTCCCAGGAGCAGGTCCTGTACGCGTCCGGGATAGCTGAAGCAGGGCTGGTCGCCGGAGCCCGGCAGGCGGCGCAGGAGGCCGCCGAGGAGCACCTCGGCCAGTTCCATCGGGCCGGTGTCGGGGAGCATGGCGCGCTGGACGAGCTGCATCACCGGCAGGGTGAGGGGGGCCGCGGCGAGATACACGGCGAGGCGGAGGGCGCCGGGGGAGGCGCCGGCCCGGAAGGCGCGCAGCAGTTCGTCGTCGGAGCGCCGCACGGGTGCGGGGCCCGCTGGTGGCCGTACGGCGTCGGGGGTGGTCCAGGCGGCCCAGGCGCGCTCGCTGGTGGGGCCGGTGCCGGACAGCAGCCGGGCCCAGGCCTCGAAGGCCTCGGGGGTCGGTTGCAGCACCGGGATCGGTCGGGCGTACGCGGCGGGTTCGTCCCAGGGGTCCTCGTCGGGTGCGAAGGCGAGCCGGCCGCCGAGTTCGGCGGGCCTGCGCAGCACCCCGGGTTCGGCGGGCAGTGCGGTACGGCCCCACAGGCGCGGCGGCAGCGGCTGGACGACGGCGAGCGGGGAGGTGCGCGGCCAGCGGTGCAGCAGGCGTTGGGCGCCGCCCCGCTGCCACAGGGGTCCCACGCAGTCGCTGATCACCAGGGTGAGACGGCGGCCGGTGGGGTCGTGGAGTTCGTCGGCGCCGCGCAGCCTGGTGTGCCGGCCGGGACCCGCGGTGGTGCCGACGAGCGGGGTGCCGGATCCGTCGTCGTAGAGCTGGTGGACCCGGACGGAGGCGAAGGCGCCCGACTGCTGGCAGGCCTGCCGCAGTTCCTCGACCATCTGACCCCACACGGACATGGCGGGGCCGGTGTCCATGAGGAGCTGGATGTCGCACCGGCGGTGGCGGTCGGGGCGCAGCACGGGCAGCAGGACGCCGCTGGCGGCGGCGTGCTGGGCGGTCGCCTCCTCGTCGATGCGCTCGTCGTGGGGGGCCGCGGAGGCCGCACGGTAGCGGCCGAGGGCGCGCAGGGCCTTCTCCAGGCCGAGCAGTCCGGGCAGTGCGGTGGCCGCGGGGGCGCGCACCGGGAAGGCGGGCCTGCTGCCGCCCTCGGCGCGTTGCCGCGGGCCGGCGCCCGCCGTGTGCAGGGGGACGGCGCCCGCCCGGGGGTCCGGGCCGCTTCCGGGGGTGTACGGGTCTTCGGCGTCGGCGGGCCGCGGTGCGGGCGTGCCCGGTTCAGCGGTGCCCGGGGCGGGCGGTGGGGGCGGCGGGCCGACCGGGGCGTCGCGGGGTGCCGACCGCTCCAGATTGCGGGCCAGCCACACCGCGTCCGCCACCTCCTCCGCGGACAGGTCGAGGCCCGCGCGGCGCAGCCGGGCGATCAGTTCGTCCAGATGCGTCCCCTGCATCCGGCCATCACCTCGAACGGTCGAGCGGCTGCATGAGCATGTCCGCGATCCGCTCCCGGGTGAGGCGTTCCGCGTGCGGGGTGTGCTGGGTGAGGAAGAGGGCGTTGAGGAGCTGGTCTGCGGCCACCACTTCGCCCGGGTCACGGGCGAGGAACCGGGCGATCAGATCGCGTCCGGCGGCGGCGCCCTCGGCGCCCAGGTGCGCCTCGACCATGGCGGTGAGCTGCTCCTCGCCGGGCGGCTCCAGCTCCAGCTGGACGCACCTGCGCAACAGGGGTGCGGGGAAGTCGCGTTCGCCGTTGGACGTCAGCACGATCACCGGGAAGGCGGCGCAGGCGATGCGGCCGCCGTGCACGGCCACCCGCTCGCCGTCGTCGGTGAGGACGTCCACGACGGGCTCGCGGTCCGCGAGGCGTTCCAGCTCGGGAATGCCGAACTCGCCCTCCTCCAGGGTGTTCAGCAGGTCGTTGGGCAGATCGAGGTCGCTCTTGTCGAGTTCGTCGATGAGCAGGACACGGGGCCGTTCGGCGGGCAGCAGCGCGGTGCCGAGCGGGCCGAGACGGAGGTAGGAACCGATGCCGGACGCGGTGGCCGCGGGGCTCTCGGTGCCCTGGGCGCGCTCCAGTTGGACGTCCTGGAGGCGGCCGATGGCGTCGTAGCGGTAGAGGCCGTCCTGGAGGCCGGTGCGGCTGACGATCGGCCAGCGCAGGACGCGGCCCAGGCCCAGTTCGTGGGCGATCGCATAGGCGAGGGTGGACTTGCCGGTGCCGGGGTTGCCGGTGACCAGGAGCGGGCGGCGCAGATAGAGGGCCGCGTTGACGGCGTCGACCTCGGCGGGGCGGGGGGCGTAGTTCTCCACGAGCCGGCGCTGGACGCCGAGTCGGCGGGCGCTGCTGGGGTCCTCCGGGCCGGCCTCGGCACCGTCGCGCGCCGCCGCGAAGTCCCGCCAGGGCGGGGGTGCGGGTAACTGCCGCAGACCGTCGTGCGGTTGCCCCGCACCGCGGTAGATCCGCCAGTCGTTCACCATGGGCTCCTCCCGGCTCTGGTGATCATGCAGCGGTCCCGGCCGTCCGCCGCCACGTTACCGCCCGGCGGCCGGGCCTGCCGAGATCCCGGCGTGTCGAATATCGCTTGGATCCGCTCAACCACCTTGTCGAACAGGTGAGTTGACATGGGCTTACGACTCAGGCCCGGCCAGGGCCGGGGGGTGGATGGACTCGGTTCCGTGGCGGGGCCGGTCGGGCGGGTCCAGGAGTACGGCGATCCTCCCCTTGAGCCCTTGGGTCCGGGCGGTGTCGGGGTCGGACAGACGGATGCGCAACTCCCGTACGTGGCGGGCGAGACCGTCCGCCCGGCCCGCCGACTCCAGCAGCCGGGCCGCCTGCGCGTGGAACGCCGCACACTCCTCCGGCGGATGGGCGTCCCGCCGCCACAGCGCGACGGCGTGCCCGGCGAGCAGCGCGCGCCCCATGGCCTCGAGCCCGTCGCCGCTGCCCACGGGCCCACAGTGCACCGGCACGCACGCGTCGTCCGCGCCGCCCAGGCGGCCGTACACCGCGAGCGCGCCCTCCCGGTGCGCGCCGGGCACATGGCCCTCCGCCGACGCCTCGGCCCGCAGGGGTACGGCGGTCAGCGGACCGCGCGCCACCCCGCGCCTGCGGCGGCGCCATTCGGGACTCGGCGGCCGGGTGTTGCGGTGCTGGGCGCGTACGACGACCGTCCTGCGCAGACCGATGGGCATGGACTGCTCGTCGAGCGCGTCGGAGTCGTCGTCCGCCGCTCCGGGCGGGGTGAGCTGCCACTCGTCGACCGGCAGGTCGAACAGGCGGCGCGGCAGGAACACCTCGACGGCGGCGAGGTGTTCGTCGTGGTCGCCGAGGCTGAGGGCCTTCGCCAGCGCTCCCCGCACGGACTCCTCCAGCTGTCCGAGCGGGACCCCGATGTCGTCGCCGTCGACGGGGGTGACCACCTGGCCGTCGTAGAGGAGCTGGACGCTCCATGGATACCGGTCGCCGTACTGGATGTCGCCGATCCGTACGAGCACGTCGATCCGGGTCGCCGGCGCCTGCGTGGTCTCGGGGGCGGCGACGGCCGCGAGGGCCGTGGCGGTCCGGTGGGGCGCGTCGGCGGTTCCGAGGGGTGCGGCGGCCGGGCCGGGAGCGCCGGCGAGGTCCGCCAGCAGGGCGCGGATCGCCTCGCCGACCGGCCAGTACGCGTGCCGCTCGGCCTGTTCGGTGATCCAGCCGGCGAACGCCCGCAGGAGCCGGGCATCCTGCCCGGCCGCGCGCCGGGCCACCTGCGCCGCGTACAGGAGTACGGCGTCGAGTTCGACGTCGGCGCTGGTGCGGCTGCCGCTGCGGTCGCGCAGGCCGTGCAGCAGGCCGGCGCCCTCACGCCAGGTCTGTGGATCGTGCAGGAGGAGCGGGGGGTTGTCCTCGCCGGTCACCGTGGCCTTGACCCGGCCGACGAGGTCGAGGACCGGGCCCGGGCCGGTGGGCGGGCGGAGTTCCGCGAAGTACCCGTAGAGGCGGACCCGCAGGGCGGGGTCGACGCCGGGGACCCCGGAGCGGTGGAGTTCGGTCTGGGCCGTGGTCCAGGCGGCGGCCGGGGCCTCGGTGAAGCGGCGCAGATGGTGGCGGTCGTGCTCGCGCACCACCGTGTGCAGGACGTCACCGCCGGCCAGGTCGAACAGTTCACGCAGGGCGGTGATCGGGACCGCGGCTCCCTCGTGCTCCCCGCGTCCCTTGTTCATGCCGATGACGGCGCCGGACCGCCGGTCGAGCACCGGCCCCCCGGACAGCCCGCCGACCGGCAGGGCGCCGCTGAGCAGCAGCGCCTTGCCGTCCACGCCGCTGATCTGTCCGGTGCCGTAGCGGACGCCGAGGTCACCGGTCTCCCGCGACCAGCCGTGCAGACTGACGCTCGCGTGCAGCGCCGGCGCCCGGTCGCTCAGCCACACGCACCGCGCGTCGTCGGCTCCGCGCACCCTGACCAGGGCGATGTCCGGGAACTTCCAGGCGCCGCGGCCGCTGCCGAGCGCCTCGTGGCCGGGCTTGGCGAGGATCACCTGGCCGGTGGTGGTGCCGCCCTGCCAGCTGACACCGACCGGGCCGCCCTCTCGCATCACGGCCGCTCCCCCCTCCCCCACGACATGCGCACAGGTCAGCAGCCAACCCGGTGCGACGAAGAAACCACTGCCCCAGTAGCCGTCACCGTCAGGTGCATACCCGTCACCGCACGCCACGATTCGTGCGAGCGTGGGGCGCACCATCGCCTCGAGGGAGCTCAGGGGCTCCTCGAAGGCGGTCATCCGCCGGTGGGGGGTGAGGGTTCGGGGGTGCCGCCGCTCCCCTGCCCCGGATCCTGCCCGGCGCCGTCGCGGGCGGGCTCCGTCCAGGTCAGCGACACCGTCAAGGAGGTCTGGCCGCCCGCTCCCGCGATGGCGCTCACGACCCGTCCGGCCTGCGCCGACAGTTCGATGCCGAAGGTGACGGACACCTCCACGGGTGCCGTGGTCTCCAGCCCGGCGCGCAGGGAGCGCACGACTCCGCCGACGGTGCCGGCGAGCCCGCCCGCGAGTGAGGAGATCCGCTCTCCGGCGCTGGTGTCCCGGAAACCGCCCCCGTGCGACGCGGCGCCGTCCGCCGCGCCGATTCTGGCCCATACGACGGTTCCGTCGTCGAGCCTTATCCGTTCGATCCCTCCGCCCACGGCGCCCCCGTCCGTTCGCTTCCGGCTCCCCCGCATCGAGGGAAGCATCCCTGCCCCGATGGGAGGAGAAGGCTAACTCCCCGTGAAGTGGAGCGCGAGGGGGCGCAGTTGGGCGATCGTCCGTGGTCGCGGGGCGGTTCCTACTCGTCGTCCTCGTCCTCGAGACGGGCCAGCCAGGTCGCGAGCCGCTCGACCGGCACCTCGAAGTCGGGGTTGAGATCGACGAACGTCCGCAGCTGTTCGGCAAGCCACTCGAAGGTGACCTCTTCCTCGCCGCGCCGCTTCTCCAGTTCCTCGATGCCGCGGTCGGTGAAGTACATGGGGTTCTCCTGCGTACGTCTGTGTTCCGGGTTCCGGGTTCCGTGACGCCGGTGCCGGGTTCCCTGTCTCGGGTTCCGTGGACAGCCTATGCAAGCCGCGCGGGCCAGGACGCCGGGCCCGGTGCGGGGGGCGCCCGGCCGGGGGCCGCGCTCCGCACGCGCGCGTGCGCCGGTCGCGCGGCGGGCTCCCTCAGTCGCGCGGGTGGCTGAGGTCGTACGCCAGTCCCAGCGTCCCGTGCGCCAGCAGCAGGGCGCCCGCCGCGATCCAGCCGCCGCTGCGGCGCCGTAGGCCGAGGGCGGTGACCGGGAGGCCGACGGCCACCTGGGCGAGGGCGAGGGCGCGGGCCCTGGGGTCGCCGGACCAGGGGAGCCATGGCGCCAGGCGGTGGCCCGCGACGGCTTCGAGCTCGCCGCGGACCGTCTCGCGCCAGCCCTCCCACTCGACGGGCCGGGTGTCGGGCTGGGCGCGGGCGGCCTCGCGGAGCCGGTCGGCGGGTTCGCCGGGGGCGAGGCCGGCGGGAAGGGTGAGACCCGCGCGCGCGAGGACGGCGAGCAGGCCCGTCAGCCGGGCGCGGGCGTCGGCGGCGGAGTCCGGTTTCGTCAGCTGGTCCAGGGACTGCACGTCCAGGACCGGGTCGAGGCCGAGACGAGCGGCGAAGGTGCGCATCGCCTCGTCCTCGCCGGCCGGGGTGCCGTTGGCGAGCCAGACGTAGCCGACGGGGCGGCGGAAGCCGGACGCGAGGGTGTAGCCGCCGCGGTCGGCGTCCCACCACAGGGCGAGGACCGGCCATGGAGCGCCGACGGCGAGGGCCCCGGCCCAGCCGGTGAGGACGCGGTCGACCGGTTCGGCGCCGTCCCGCCAGGGCTTGCCCTCGGGGACGAGGACGCTCCAGTCCCGGCCCGCGCGCGTGAGCAGCATGGGTTCGCGCAGCAGCTGGGCGACGGGGGCGACGGCCTCGGGCTCCGCACGGCACAGGAGCAGGGCACCGGGGGCGGGGGTGGGAGCGGAGCGATCCGTCGGCATGTTCACACGCTAGGGGGGTTTGTGCGGTTTGGGCATTTCCGGGGCGCCGGGCGTGCCCGAAACGGGTGTCTTGACTTTCCGGGTCCGCGATATATCGTGAATGACAGAAGACGCGATATGGCGTGTGTGGCGTGATGTCGTGTGTCGTTGTCACGGGGAGGTCAGTGCCATGTCCGAGTGGTCCGTCTCAGAGCCCGGGAAGCTCTCGTTCGACGAGCCGGTGCGCGAGCTCCATGTACGCATCGTCAACGGAACGGTGAACGTGGTGGGGACGGACGAAGGTTCCGCCCGTCTGGAGGTCTCCGAACTGGAGGGCCCACCCCTGGTCGTGCGCCAGGAGGCCGGCACCCTCACGGTCGCCTACGACGACCTGCCCTGGAAGGGCTTCCTCAAGTGGCTCGACCGCAAGGGCTGGCGGCGCAGCGCCGTGGTGTCCCTGGCCGTGCCGGCCGCCACCCGCGTCGAACTCGGGGTGGTCGGCGCCGGGGCCGTCGTCTCCGGCATCCGCGGCCCCTCGACGGTGAAGGGTGTCACGGGCGACACCACGCTCGTGGGCCTCTCCGGCCCGGTCCGCGCGGACACCGTCTCCGGGAACCTGGAGGCCCAGGCCGTCACCGGCGACCTGCGCTTCAACTCCGTCTCCGGCGACCTCACCGTCGTCGAGGGTTCGGGCTCCTCCGTGAAGGCCGACTCGGTCAGCGGCTCGATGATCGTGGACCTCGATCCCGACGGCCCCACCGACATCCGACTGACCAGCGTCTCGGGCGAGATCGCCATCCGGCTGCCCCAGCCGGCCGACGCCGACGTCGAGGCCAACACCGCCAGCGGCACCATCTCCAACGCCTTCGACGGCCTCCGGGTCCACGGCCAGTGGGGTGCCCACAAGGTCACCGGCCGCCTCGGCGCCGGCACCGGAAAGCTCCGCGCGACCACGGTCTCCGGCTCGATCGCCCTGCTGCACCGGCCGGCCCGGGAGGACGAGGAGGAGGCGGCGGCGGACGGAGGCCGGGAGGACACGCGCGGTTTCGACGCCCACGCGGAGCACCGGGTCGAGCGCGTGACGGAGGACCGCGCGGGAGATCACACCGACCGCCGGGTGGAACACCTCGTGGTGGACTCGGAACCGGATGCGGAGACGGACGCCGGGCCGGAGAGCGGCGGCACGACGGACACCGCCGACCCGGTGGACGGGCCACGGGGCGCCTCGGGGGACAATTCCGGTTCCGGCCCGGGTGACGGCACGGACGGCATCGACAGCACGGACGCCGCGGCCCCCGCCCCCGCCCCGGCCGACGGCACGACCGACAAGAAGGTGCTCTGACATGCCCCCCGTCTTCGCTCACGGCCGCCTCCGCCTCTACCTGCTGAAGCTCCTCGACGAGGCCCCGCGGCACGGCTACGAGGTGATACGGCTGCTGGAGGAGCGCTTCCAGGGGCTGTACGCGCCCTCGGCCGGCACCGTCTATCCCCGGCTCGCCAAGCTGGAGGCCGAGGGCCTGGTCACGCACACCACCGAGGGCGGCCGCAAGGTGTACGCCATCACGGACGCCGGCCGCGCCGAACTGGCGGACCGCAGCGGTGAACTGGCCGACCTGGAACTGGAGATCCGGGAGTCGGTCGCGGAGCTCGCCGCCGAGATCCGGGCCGATGTGCGGGGCGCGGCGGGTGATCTGCGCCGCGAGATGCGCGCCGCCGCCTCCGAGGCCCGGCGCGGCGGCGCGGGCGGTGACAGCGGTCGCGTACCGGACGGCGCCCCCGGGGACTTCGCGGAGCACACCGACAACGAGTCGTGGCGTGCCGCCAAGGAGGAGATGCGCCGCGTCAAGCAGGAGTGGAAGGAGCAGGCCCGGCGCGCCAAGGACGAGAGCCGGCGGGCCCGTGAGGAGGCCCAGCGGGCCCGGCGCCAGGCCAAGGAGGCGCAGGAGCGGGCGCGGGAGCAGGCCCAGGAGGAGGTGCAGCGGATCGCCCGGCGGGTCCAGGAGCAGGTGCAGGACCACTTCGCGCGGGGCGACTGGCCCACGGGGGTGCGTGAGGGGCTGACGGAACTGGCCAAGGAGTTCGGCGAGTTCGGGAAGGACTACGGCAAGGGGTTCGGCAAGGACTTCGGGTTCGGCCGGGGCGGTGACACGGGGCACGGCCGGAAGTCGGCGAAGTCGGCACCGGAGCCCGAGTACGGCCAGACCCCGGAGGACTTCCCGGCCGACCACGAGCCGTCCTGGGCCCACGAGACGGGCACCGGCGACCCGGCCCGCGACCTGGACCGCCTCCTCGACCGCTTCCGCGACGACATCCGGGACGCGGCTCGCGACCACGGCGTCACGTCGGACCAACTCCGGGACGCGCGCCGCCACTTGTCGGCGGCGGCGGCCCACATCGGAGCGCTGCTGCGGACACCGAAGGCCTGAGAACCGGTGAGGTCACCTCCGGTGGCGCCGTCGACTTCGCCGACGCCACCGGACAACGCCGGCCCACCGGACCGCCGGGCCGCTTGCTCGCCGGGCCGCCGGGCCACTGGGCCACTGGGCCGCCGGACCGCCGAGCCACTGGGCCGCCGAGCCACTGGGCCGCTGAGCCACTGGGCCACTGGGCCGCTGAGCCACTGGGCCGCCAGCCACTAGCTCGCCGGACCACTGAGCCGCCGGACCGCCGGACCGCTTGCTCGCTGGACCGCCGGACCACTGAGCCGCCGGACCGCCAGCCACTGGCTCGCTGGATCGCCGGGCCGCTGAGCCTGCGAGCCGCTCGGCTCAGCCGGCCTTCGCCTCTCCCCCGCCGTAGAGGACACGGATCAGCGCCCCGTACGTGACCCCCTGATCGGCGAGGACCTCGGCGGGCACGCCGGGGCCCGAGGCGAGGGCCAGCAGGATGTGCTCGTCGCCGACATGCCGGTCCTTGCGGCCGACGGCGACGCGCAGAGCACGTACCAGCACGTCCTTGGCGCTCCGGCTGAACGGACGGCGCCCCGACCACCCCGACCACCGTCCCGCTCCCGGCCGGTCGCCGGACATCGCGCCGGCACCGTGCACCTCCTCCACCCGGGCGACGATCTCCGACACATCGATCCCGAGGCCGGCCAGCGCGTCGGTGTCGGCCTGGGACAGCCCGCCGCGGCGCCGGGCTTCATCAAGCGCCCGCCGTACCGAGTCGAGCCATCCCGCACCGCCGACCGAGGCGAGCGCGAACGACGCCCGGCCGCCCTCCCGGTCGAGCAGCGAGAGCAGCAGGTGCTCGGCGTCGACGGTCTCCGCCCCACCCCGCTCCGCATGCGCGACCGCACCGGTCACCACGGCACGGGCGTCCTTCGTGAACCGCTCGAACATCAATGCCTCCCGTACTTCTTGTGCACGGCCTGCCTGGTCACACCGAGTTCCGCGGCGATCTCCTGCCACGACCAGCCCTGGTTGCGCGCGCTGCGCACCTGCACGGACTCCAACTGCTCAAGGAGGCGGCGCAGTGCGGCGACGGCCCGCAGACCGACCCTGGGGTCGCGGTCGCCCGCGCGCTCGGCGAGATCCGTTGCTTCGGTCATGATGTCAACCTACGTTGACACACGGGTGATGTCAACCAGAGTTGACAACCCCGGCACGAGAAAGGCGGGCCCGGCCGACCGGACCCGCCTCCACCGTCTCCCGCGAACTCAGGCGTTCGTCAGCACGATCTTCCCGAACTGCTCCCCCGAGGCCAGCCGCTCGAAGCCCTCCCGGGCCCGGTCCAGCGGGAGTTCCTCGTCGATGACCGGACGGACCCCCGTCGCGGCACAGAAGGACAGCAGGTCCTCCAGCTCGTCCTTGGTGCCCATCGTGGAGCCGACGACCTTGAGTTCGAGGAAGAAGATCCGGGTCAGTTCGGCGTGCGAGGGGCGGTCGCCGCTGGTCGCGCCGGAGATGACGAGCGTGCCGCCCGGCTTCAGGGACTTCACCGAGTGGGACCAGGTGGCGGCGCCGACCGTCTCGATGACGGCGTCCACGCGCTGCGGCAGCCGCGCCCCGGACTCCACCGCCTCCACGGCGCCCAGCTCCAGCGCCCGCTTGCGCTTGGCCTCGTCACGGCTGGTGGCGAAGACCCGCAGGCCGGCCGCCTTGCCGAGCACGATCGCGGCCGTGGCGACCCCGCCGCCGGCGCCCTGGACGAGGACCGAGTCACCGGGCCGCACACCGGCGTTGGTGAAGAGCATCCGGTACGCCGTCAGCCAGGCCGTGGGCAGACAGGCGGCCTCCGCGAAGGAGAGCTCCTTGGGCTTGGGCAGCACGTTCCAGGTCGGCACGGCGACCTGCTCGGCGAACGTGCCCTGGTAGCGCTCGGTGAGGATGGAGCGCGGCTCCTTGGGACCGACGCCATGGCCGCTCTGGCCGATCACCGAGTGCAGGACGACCTCGTTGCCGTCCGCGTCGACACCGGCGGCGTCACACCCGAGGATCATCGGCAGCTTGTCCTCGGACAGGCCGACGCCCTTCAGGGACCAGAGGTCGTGATGGTTGAGGGAGGCGGCCTTGACGTCGATGACACTCCACCCCGAGCGGGCCTCGGGAGCCGGGCGCTCTCCCAACTCAAGGCCGGTCAGCGGCTGGTCACGGTCGATGCGGGCGGCGTAGGCGGCGAACATGAAGGTGACGATAGGGTCCGCGGCGTCCCGACGGAACCGTGGGGCGCTGTGACACACACCCTCTTGCCATCGCCCTCACCACCACCCGAACGGCCCCGCCCCCGAGTAAAGAAGTGACCCCGCCCGGCATTGAGCCGAACGGGGTCACCCGCACATTCACCCGCCTCAGCGGCGCGCCACGCCCTCCGCGCGAGCCGCGGCGGCGACCGCCGCGGTGACCGCCGGAGCGACCCGCTCGTCGAACGGGGACGGGATGACGTAGTCCGCGGCGAGGTCGTCGCCGACCACCGACGCCAGTGCCTCCGCCGCCGCGATCTTCATGCCCTCGGTGATCCGGGAGGCCCGCACCTGGAGCGCGCCGGCGAAGATGCCGGGGAACGCGAGGACGTTGTTGATCTGGTTCGGGAAGTCGGAACGACCCGTGGCCACGACCGCCGCGTACTTGTGCGCGACGTCGGGGTGCACCTCGGGGTTCGGGTTGGCCATGGCGAAGACGAACGCGCCCTCGGCCATCGACGCCACCGCCTCCTCGGCCACCGTGCCGCCGGAGACGCCGATGAAGACGTCGGCGCCGGCGAGGGCGTCCTCGAGGGAACCGGTCAGCCCGGCCTTGTTGGTGAAGGAGGCGACCTCGCGCTTGACGTCCGTCAGGTCCGCACGACCCGCCGAGATGACGCCCTTGCGGTCGGCCAGCGCCACATCCCCGATGCCGGCCTCGACCAGCATCTTGGCGATCGCGACACCGGCCGCGCCAGCGCCCGAGATGACCGCGCGGAGCTGCCCGATCTCCCGCCCGCTCAGCCGCGCCGCGTTGCGCAGCGCCGCCAGCGTGACGACGGCCGTGCCGTGCTGGTCGTCGTGGAAGATCGGGATGTCGAGGCGCTCCTGGAGGCGCTTCTCGATCTCGAAGCACCGCGGCGCCGAGATGTCCTCCAGGTTGACCCCGCCGAAGGAGGGAGCGAGGCGGACCACGGTCTCGACGATCTCGTCGACGTCCGTGCAGTCCAGCGCGATCGGCACCGCGTCCACGCCGCCGAACTGCTTGAAGAGGATGGCCTTGCCTTCCATGACCGGAAGGGAGGCCTCGGGCCCGATGTCACCGAGTCCGAGGACCGCCGTGCCGTCGGTCACGACGGCGACGACGGACGACTTCCACGTGTAGTCGTGGACGAGCTCGGGCTGCTCGGCGATGGCGCTGCACACCTTCGCCACGCCGGGCGTGTACGCGAGGGACAGGTCGTCCTTGTCACGGATCGGCACGGTGGCCTGCACTGCCATCTTGCCGCCGCGGTGCAGCGCGAACGCGGGGTCGAAGGAATCGAGGGGCTCCGCCCCTCCGTCCTGGCCCGTATCGCTGTCGCTGCGAGGATTGACGATCTCCGCTGCCACTTGTTCTACCCCTTAGATATTCATGGTTTGAGGGTGGCCACTCCTGGTTGAGAAGTGGGCGGGCACCGCGTACGGCCCTGTGTCGGTGATGCGTACGGGCCGTACACGACGGGCGCGCCGCACACGCGCCCTGAGCCCCGGATGAGGGGTGTAAAGAACCTTCTTACCGGACGGACGGCACCTGCGACGAGTCCAATACGTGCAAGGTCACATGACGGACCGCGCACATCACATATCGGTGACATGAATCATGAACAAATATGTGGACACACGCTCGACACCCTCTTGACAGCGAGTCGAGCCGCGGTTCACGCCGGGAGGTTGGCGCTCACATCGTGAGATGCGCCGGAGATCCTTCGGCCGGAAGGATGGATTCCCGCAAGAGGTGCCGTCATGATGTCCGACCTGATGCGGTTCGGGGGTAACCCGTTATCCGATTTTGACATGGCTGGCCCCCTGAATGGCGCAGTCCGAATGGCAAGATGCCGTAATCACACGAGGTCGCGGCACTCGAAGGCGTGTGCTCTCGTCGACCTAGGAAACCAAGGCCCCTGCCGACCCCATCGGCAGAAGCCCGCCCCATCGGCAACTCCACCCATCCGCCGGAGGAACCCACCATGACCGCAAGCTCCACCCGTCGTACGACCGCCGCCCGCTCCCGGCTCGCAGCGGTCGGCTCGATCGCGGTCGCAGGCGCCCTGATTCTCACCGGCTGCGGTGACCAGACGGACAGCGGCAACGACAGCGGCTCGAAGGAGAGCGCGTCCTCCAGCAAGGCGCCGCTCTTCGACAAGCTGCCCGCGGACATCCAGAAGGCCGGCGTCATCAAGGCCGGAACCAACGCCGAGTACGCGCCCATGGAGTACCAGGAGGGCGGCAAGATCGTCGGTGTCGACATCGACATCGCCAACGCCCTGGGCGAGCAGCTGGGCGTGGAGTTCAAGTTCACCTCCGGTTCCTTCGACGGCCTGATCACCGCCCTGAACTCGGGCCGCTACGACCTCGCGATGTCCTCCATGACGGACACCAAGCAGCGTCAGGAGGGCCTGGACGACAAGGGCAAGAAGCTCGGTCCGGGTGTCGACTTCGTCGACTACTTCAAGGCCGGCACCGCCGTCTACGTCGCCAAGGGCAACCCGAAGGGCATCAAGTCCATCGAGGACCTCTGCGGCCAGACCGCCGCCGTGCAGCGCGGCACGACGTACGAGGCCGCCCTCCAGGCGCAGTCCAAGGCCTGCACCAAGGACGGCAAGAAGAAGATCAACATCGAGTCGTTCGAGAACGACACCGAGGCCCAGACCCGTGTGAAGTCGGGCGGCGCCGTCGCCGGTGTCAACGACTACCCGGTCGCGGTGGACCTGGCCCGCAAGGCCGACGGCGGCAACGCCTTCGAGGTCGTCGGCGAGCAGGTCGACGCCGGTCCGTTCGGCATCGCCGTGAACAAGGACAACAAGGAGCTCACCTCCGCGCTGGAGGCGGCCGTCAACGCGATCATCGAGGACGGCACGTACAAGAAGATCCTCGACAAGTGGGGTGCCCAGTCCGGCGCCATCGACAAGGCCGTGATCAACGGCGGCAAGTGACGGACCTCAGCACCACTGAAGGGCAGTCACGGTGACTGACAAGTTCGAGAAGGAGCCGGCGGACGCGACGCCGCCGGTGTCCAAGGAGGCCTCCACCGCCTCCGTCGCCCCCGAGGCGATCAAGGCCGTCCCGGTGCGCCACTGGGGCCGCTACGTCAGCGCGGTCGTCGTGCTGGCGCTCGTCGGCCTGCTGGTCAACGCCTTCGCCACGGCCGACAAGATCCAGTGGTCCGCGGTCGGCGACTACGTCTTCGACAAGACGGTCCTCCAGGGTGCCGGCCGCACCCTGCTGATCAGCGTGCTCGCGATGATCATGGGCGTGGTCCTGGGCGTGATCCTGGCCGTCATGCGGCTCTCCAAGAACCCGGTGACGAGCTGGGTGGCCTGGGTCTACATCTGGTTCTTCCGCGGGACCCCGGTCTACGTCCAGCTCCTGCTCTGGTTCAACCTGGCGCTGATCTTCCCCATGCTGAATCTCGGTCCGATCTACAAGGACGAGATGGTCGACGTCATGACCCCGTTCATGGCCGCGCTCCTCGGCCTGGGTCTGAACGAGGCCGCGTACATGGCGGAGATCTGCCGCGCCGGTCTGCTGGCCGTCGACGAGGGCCAGACCGAGGCCTCGCACGCGCTCGGCATGAGCCACGCCAAGACGCTGCGCCGGATCGTGATCCCGCAGGCGATGCGGGTGATCGTGCCGCCGACCGGCAACGAGTTCATCAACATGCTCAAGACCTCGTCGCTGGTGTACGCGGTGACGTACAACGAACTCCTGCGCGCCACGTCGACGATCGGCTCCACGTCGTACGCCGTCATGGAGATGCTGTTCGTGGCGTGCATCTGGTACCTGGTCATGACCAGCGTGTTCAGCGTCTTCCAGTTCTACCTGGAGCGGCGCTTCGCCCGCGGCTCGTCCCGGAACCTGCCGCCCACACCGTGGCAGAAGATCAAGGTCAACATGATGGCCTTCAGCCGCGAGAGGGGTAACACGGCATGACCGCCATGGTGAAGTCCGAGGGCGTGCACAAGTCCTTCGGCCCGGTGCAAGTCCTCAAGGGCATCGACCTGGAGGTCAAGCAGGGCGAGGTGTTCTGCCTCATCGGCCCCTCCGGTTCCGGCAAGAGCACGTTCCTCCGGTGCATCAACCACCTGGAGAAGATCAACGCCGGTCGGCTGTACGTCGACGGCCAGCTCGTCGGCTACCGCCAGAAGGGCGACAAGCTCTACGAGCTCAAGGACAGCGAGGTCGCGCTCCAGCGCCGGGACATCGGCATGGTGTTCCAGCGGTTCAACCTGTTCCCGCACATGACGGCGCTGGAGAACGTCATGGAGGCCCCGATCCAGGTCAAGGGCGCGAGCCGGGCCCAGGCCAGGGAGCGGGCGGGCGAGCTCCTGGAGAAGGTGGGCCTCGCCGACAAGGCGAAGAACTACCCCTCGCAGCTCTCCGGCGGCCAGCAGCAGCGCGTCGCGATCGCCCGGGCCCTCGCCATGGACCCGAAGCTGATGCTGTTCGACGAGCCGACCTCGGCCCTCGACCCGGAGCTGGTCGGTGATGTCCTCGACGTCATGCGCGACCTCGCCGAGTCGGGCATGACGATGGTCGTCGTCACCCACGAGATGGGCTTCGCCCGCGAGGTCGGCGACAGCCTGGTCTTCATGGACGGCGGTGTGGTGGTCGAGTCCGGCAACCCCCGCGAGGTCCTGACCAACCCGCAGCACGAGCGGACGCAGGCGTTCCTGTCGAAGGTCCTGTAGCGGGTCGTACGACGACGAAGGGGCGGTACGGATTCCCGTACCGCCCCTTCGTCATATGGTCACTTGACCGCGAGCAGCAGCGTGTCCGACGGCGAGGCCCACACCGGCCGGGCCTCCCCGAAGCCCCGCTCCCGCAGCACGCGCGCGTGCCAGGCGGCGGAGGGCATCTCGCCGTCGGCGTGCTCGCCGTAGATCTCGAAGCGGCGGGCGGTCGGGCCGGCGAGGACCGGGTCCTGGGCGGCGACCTCCCACCACTCGGCCCAGTCGAGGGCGCCGTCCGCCTTGGCCTGATCCATGCGGGCGTGACGCTGGGCGCGCTCGGCCGCGTTGATCCGGGGCGTCGTCTCGTCGATCATGTGGTCCGCGTTCATGAAGACACCGCCGTCGCGGACGAGTTCCGCGACCTGACCGTAGAGGGCCGCGAGGGGTTCGCTGTGCAGCCAGTGCAGGGCCGTGGCGGTCAGGACCGCGTCGTACGCGTCGTACGGCAGCTTCGCCGGCCAGTGCGGGTCCTTGAGGTCGGCGGTCACGAAGGTGACCCGGTCGTCGCCCGCGAAGGTGCCCTCGGCGATGGCGAGGAGCGCCGGGTCGAGGTCGACGCCGGTGCTGGTGGCCTCCGGGAACCGGGCGAGCAGCCTGGCCGTGATACTTCCCGTGCCGCAGGCCAGGTCCAGCACGCGCGGGCGGGGTCCGACGAGGGCCTCGACCATGTCGAGCATGATCCGGAAGCGTTCCTCGCGGTCGGGCATGTACCACTCCTGCTGCCGGTCCCAGCTCTCCTGCCAGGCCTGCCAGTCGGTGTGGGTTCCGGTTCCGGTCGTCAAGGGATCCCCCTCTTCCTGTGCATACGTAATACCCTGGAAGCACGATCAGCTGTTACCGACCCTAGTTCACCCTCGTAAGGACTACAAGTGGAACTGGCCTATTACTCGGATTACGCCGTGCGGCTCGTCAACAGCGAGGACCCGGCCCGGGGCAAGGACACGCTGACCTCGGTCGAGGCCATCCGCGAGCTGTTCGGCGGCAGCCAGGAGGCGGCCCGGCGGGCCACCGACTCCGATGTCACCCGCTTCCGCTCGGTCCGCGGCCGGCTGCGCGCGGTCTTCGAGGCCGCCGACTCCGGCGACGAGAGCCTGGCGGTCAACCTGCTCAACGCGCTCCTGCTGGAGTTCCCGGTCAGCCCGCAGATCTCCGGGCACGACCACCGGGACGACAACGGCCGCCCGTTGTGGCACATGCACCTGGCCGACCACCCGTCCAACGTGACCGCCGGCTACGCGGCCATCGCCGCGATGGGGCTCGCCTTCCACCTCACCGAGTACGGCGTGGACCGCCTCGGCCTGTGCGAGGCAGCGCCCTGCCGCAACGCCTACCTCGACACCTCCACGAACCGCTCCCGGCGCTACTGCTCCGACCGCTGTGCGACCCGCGCCAACGTGGCCGCCTACCGCGCCCGCAAGCGCCTGGAGGCGGACCGGTCGGAGAAGACGGGCCTGGCCGCCGACAGCACCCAGCGGGCCAGCGCGAGCGGCGAGCGCCGGCCTGCCTCCGGCGGGCGGTAGCGGAAGCGGACCTTGCCGAGGATCAGGTCGTCGGGCACGACGCCGAAGTCATTGCTGTCGGAGGTCGCGCCCAGCGGGTTGTCGGCCAGCACCCACCAGCCCCCCGGCCGACGCTCCGCCGCCCGCTTCACCACGAGCAGGTTCTGCTGGAGGGGATGACGCAGCACGACGATGTCGCCGGACCGGACCCGGCCCGTGTAGCGGATCAGGAGCTGGTCCCCGTGATAGAGCGTGGGCACCATCGACGGTCCGGTCACCTCCACCCACCCGAAGGGCGGGAGCGGCGCTCCGTGTTCGGTCTCCTGCGACAGCTCCGGCATCCCCGGCACCTCCCCGGTACGTTCATCCACCAGTCTCAGTCTGACCCCGGACTTTTGTCCTAAGCCCATGGGGGCACTCGCGAAAACCCGTCTCGCAGGGAGTAATGTCCCACCTGAGAAGACGATCACGAGGAAGGAATGCTCCATGCTTTCCCGCCTGTTTGCCCCCAAGGTCAAGGTCAGCGCCCACTGCGACCTGCCCTGCGGCGTGTACGACCCGGCCCAGGCCCGCATCGAGGCGGAGTCGGTGAAGGCCGTCCAGGAAAAGATTGCCGCCAACGACGACCCGCACTTCCAGGCTCGCGCCACCGTCATCAAGGAGCAGCGCGCCGAGCTCGCGAAGCACCACGTGTCGGTGCTGTGGAGCGACTACTTCAAGCCCCCGCACTTCGAGAAGTACCCGGAGCTGCACCAGCTGGTCAACGACACCCTGAAGGCCCTCTCGGCCGCCAAGGCGTCCACCGACCCGGCCACCGGCCAGAAGGCGCTGGACTACATCGCCCAGATCGACAAGATCTTCTGGGAGACCAAGAAGGCCTGAGCCTCGCCAAGTCTCGCCGTACGGCGGCGCAGTGATGCAGATCACTGCGCCGCCGTCGTGCGTAACCGGGCGTGTTCATCCGGTTCTATGGCCTTTTGATCGTTTACGTTCCGCATACCTTTCCCTTGGCGTCACACCTGTGATGTCCCTGGGAACACTGCTGCGAAAGGTGTGCGCGTCGCGATGAGACGTCGTTGGTGGTGTGCGGCCGCGCTGACGGCGGCGACGGTGACCGGGGCACTGGTCGTCCAGGGCGTGCCCGGTGATTCGTCGGACAGCGCCGCGGACGACGGCAAGTCACGGCCCGTCAGAAGCACCGACCGCGCGGCCGAGCTGACCGTGGCCGCCGACGGCACCTCGGCCCGGCTCGCCCAGCGGGACACCGCGGACTTCAGCCTGCTCGGCCTCAGCTGGTCGGACCCGTCCGCGCGCGTGGCCGCGAGGATCGAGGCCCGCGCCCGGGACGCGAGGACCGGCACCTGGTCCCAGTGGCTGACGCTGGACACCGACAACGGGCCGGGCGAGGACGGAGCCACGCGCGGCGGTACGGAACCGGCCTGGGTCGGGCCCTCCGACGGCGTCGAGGTACGCGTGGACGGCAAGGCCTCCGCCAAGCTGCCCGCGGGCCTGCGCCTCGACATGATCGACCCCGGCTCCGCCACCGGCTCCGACGTGGAACCGGACGCCACCGCGTCGTCGACCGCCGCCACCCCGACGAACGGCTCCTCGCCGGGCACGGCCACGCCGTCACCCGCCGCCCCGGCCGCCGGTTCGGCCTCGGCGACGCCCACCGCGTCGGCCGGCGCCCCGGCGTCCACGGTCCCGCGGCCCGCGATCACCTCCCGGGCCGGCTGGGGCGCCGACGAGTCGATCAGCCCGCAGGAGCCGGAGTATCTGCCGAGCGGCAGGATCAAGGCGGTGACGGTCCATCACACCGTCGGCTCCAACGCCTACACGTGCGCCGAGGCCCCGGCCGTCGTCCGCGGCATCTACGCGTACCACGTGAAGACACTGGGCTGGAGGGACATCGGCTACAACTTCCTGGTCGACAAGTGCGGCACCGTCTACGAGGGCCGCAAGGGAGGCGTCGACCAGCCGGTGCTGGGCGCGCACACCTACGGCTTCAACACGCAGACGGCCGGCGTCTCCGTCCTCGGCACCTACACGGACACCGCCCCGAGCACGGCGGCGATGACCTCCGTCGCCCGGATCGCCGCGTGGAAGCTGGGCCTGTACGGCGTCGACCCGAACGGCACGACCACGCTGACGGCCGGCGCGACCGGGGGGAACTTCTCGGGCAAGACCTGGGCGCTGGGCACCCGGCTGGAGTTCCCGACGATCATCGGCCACCGCGACGGCTTCAACACCGAGTGCCCCGGCACCGCCTTCTACGCCGAGCTGCCGACGATCCGCTCCTGGGCCGCGGGCCCGGTCACCGGCCTCGCCCTGAAGTCGGTCACCGGTTCGGGCACGGTCGGCTCGACGGCGTACACCAATGCCTCGGTCACCCTGAACTGGTCGATCACCAGCCCGGCCGCCTTCGTCTCCCGGTACGAGGTGCTGGTCGACGGCGAGGTGGCCGCCACCACCGCCGGCACCGCCACCTCGGCCAAGGTCACGCTGGCCGTGGGGACGCACAAGGTCGCCGTACGGGCCGTCCACCAGTCCGGCAGGTCGACCACTTCCGCGACGGCCACGGTCGTCGCGGAGACCACCGCGCCCACGTTCTCCAGCAAGCCCGCCCCCGCCCTTCGCACCGGCACGGTGAGCGCCACGGCCGTCCCCCTCACCCTGAAGTGGAAGGCCACGGACTCGGCCGCGCTGAAGGAGGTCAGACTGACCGCCCCGGCCACCGCGACCTACGGCCCCACGACGACCAGCACCCTCCAGAACGCCAGGTCCGGTACGGCCACCACCTGGTCGCTGAAGGCCTACGACCAGGCCGGCAACACCGCCACGGCCTCGGTCAGCGGCACCCCGGTGATCCTCCAGGAGACCTCGGCGACCAGGTCCGGCACCTGGAGCGCCAAGTCCTCGTACAGCTACCTGGGCGGCAAGTCGTACACCAGCAGGACCAGGAACTCCTCGCTCAGCTGGACGTTCACCGGCCGTTCGGCGGCCTGGGTGGTCTCGCGGACCTCGGCCTCGGGGCAGGCGTACGTCTACGTGGACGGCACGAAGGTCGCCACCGTCGATCTGAGGTCGACGACGACCTCGTACCGGAACGCGATCTGGGCGAAGACCTGGTCGAGCAGTGGCAAGCACACCGTCAAGATCGTGGTCGCCGCCACCAGTGGCCGTCCGACGGTGACGACGGACGGCCTGGTGTACCTGAAGTGAGCTGACCGCGCCCGCACGACCGTGCGATGCTGGCCGGGTGAACCGTGAGGATCTGGTGCGACTGCGCAAGGCCCGTGACCGTATGGACCGCGAGTACACCGAGCCGCTCGACATGGCGGCCCTCGCGGGCACCGCGCTGATGTCCCCGGGCCACTTCCAGCGCAGCTTCAAGGACGCCTACGGAGAGACCCCGTACGGCTATCTCATGACCCGCCGCGTCGAGCGCGCGAAGATGCTGCTGCGCCGCGGTGACCTCACCGTCACCGAGGTGTGCATGGCCGTCGGCTGTACGTCCCTCGGCTCGTTCAGCTCCCGTTTCACCGAGCTCGTGGGCGAGACACCGAGCTCCTACCGGGCCCGGTCGCACGAGGAGAGCGCGGAGATCCCGCCCTGTGTGGTGCGGGCGTACACCCGGCCGAGACGGGCGTGAGGACGGTGTCGGCCATAGGTTGGCCCCATGGACCTGAGACTCCACACCTGTTTCATCGCCGTCGACGACCACGACAAGGCGATCGCCTTCTACTGCGACGTCCTGGGCCTTGAGGTCCGCAACGACGTCAAGTACGAGGGGATGCGCTGGACGACCGTCGGGTCACCGCTGCAACCGGACGTGTCGATCGTCCTGGAGCCGCCGGCCGCCAACCCCGACCTCTCCCCCGCCGACCGGGACGTGATGGAGCAGCTGCTGGCCAAGGGCGTGCTGCGCGGGGTCAACTTCACCACCGCCGACTGCGACGCCCTCTTCGCCCGCGTCCAGGAGTCCGGCGCCGAGGTGCTCCAGGAGCCGACGGACATGCCGTACGGCGTGCGCGACTGCGCGTTCCGTGACCCCGCCGGAAATATGCTGCGGTTCATGCAGGCCCCCTGACCTACGATCCCCGGCATGAGCATCCGCTGGACGTACGCCTTCATCGACCGCCCCGCCGAACTCGTCGCCCGCGCCCATGAGTTCTGGACGACGGTCACGGACACGCGACTCTCCCCGTTCCGGGGCGAGTTCGTGACCCTGATGCCGTCCGGCGCCGACCCGTGCGTCAAGGTGCAGGGCGTCGACTCGGGCGCGGGTGGGGCGCACCTGGACTTCTGCGTGGACGGCGTACCGGAGTTCGTGCGCTCGGCGCTCCGGCTCGGGGCGTCGACGGCCGCCGAGCACGAGGGGTGGTCCGTACTGCGGTCCCCCGCCGGGCAGTTGTTCTGCGTGGTGCCCTGGCACGGCGAGTCCGTCCGCCCGCCCGTGGTCGACGGCTCCCGCCTCGACCAGGTCTGCCTGGACCTCGCGCCTTCGGCCTACGACACCGAAGTGGCTTTCTGGACCGCCCTGTTGCCCGAGTGGCGGTCCCGCGCCGGTTCCCTCCCCGAGTTCCACGTCCTCGCGCCACCACCCGGTCTCCCGGTCCGTATCCTCCTCCAGCGCCTCGGCGAGGACCGCCCCGTCTCCGCCCACTTGGACCTGGCCTGCGCCGACATCGAGGCGACTCGGCTGCGGCACGAGAAGCTGGGCGCCGAGACCGTCGCCCACGGCCGGCACTGGACGGTGCTGCGCGACCCGGCCGGCGGCACGTACTGCCTGACCGGCCGGGACCCCGAGACCGGCGGGCTGCCTAGCGCGGGGTGACCTCCCACGGCTCCACGTCGACCACGGCGTCCACCGCGAGCGGCCCATAGATGTGCGGGAACTCGTCGGCTCCGGGCTCCGGGGCCTCCCACTTCAGGGGAACTCCGAGCCGGTCGGGATCGATGACCAGCAGCACCAGTTCGTCGGGACCGTCGTAGGAGCCGTACAGGAAGGCCGCGACCTTGGGGAGCTGGGCGCGGGTCGAGCAGTGGATGAAGCCCTCCTGCTGAAGGGTCTTGCCACGGGTCGACATCTCGTACGTTCCCCGGGCGCGGGCTTCCTCCCAGAGGGAGCGTTCGGTGAGGTGCACGATGCGTTGGGACATGCCGCCACGCTACGGCCTCAGCCGGGCGGCCCGCCTCCGCAGATACCGCTGCTCGGGCAGGCTCAGGGTCTGCGCGGCGGCCGACTCGTAGGCGGCGCGGGCCTCGTCGTACGACCCGGCGCGCTCCAGCAGGTGCGCCCGTACGGCGTCCCGGCGATGCCCCAACCCGCCCTCCAGCGCGTCCAGTTCCGCGAGGCCCGCCGCCGGCCCGTGGACCATGGCGACGGCGACCGTGCGGTTGAGGCGTTCGACGGGGCCGGGGACGAGGCGGACCAGGAGGTCGTAGAGGCCGAGGATCTCCCGCCAGTCGGTGGTGTCCGCGGACGGCGCCTCGTCGTGGACGGCGGCGATGGCCGCGCGCAGTTGGTAGGGGCCGGCCGGGCCGTGCGCGAGGGCCGCGGTGATCAGGGCGACGCCCTCCTCGATCGCGGCCTTGTCCCAGCGCTCACGGTCCTGTTCGTCGAGGGGCACGAGGTCGCCGTCCGGGTCGGTGCGGGCCTCGCGGCGGGCGTCGGTGAGCAGCATCAGGGCCAGCAGCCCGGTCACCTCGCCGGTGCCGGGGAGCAGCCGGTGGACCGCGCGGGTCAGCCGGACGGCCTCACCGGCGAGGTCACGGCGTTGCAGGGCCGGTCCGGAGGTCGCCGTATAGCCCTCGTTGAAGATCAGATACAGGGTCTGCAGGACGGCCGGCAGCCGTGCCTCCCAGTGGTCCGGCCGCCCGAAGGACACGCCCCGCACCTTCTGCTTGGCGCGGCTGATCCGCTGCGCCATGGTCGCCTCGGGCACCAGGTACGCGCGGGCGATCTCGGCCGTCGTGAGGCCGCCGACCGCGCGCAGGGTGAGGGCGATCTGGGCGGGCTGGGGCAGGTCGGGGTGGCAGCACAGGAAGAGCAGGGTGAGGGTGTCGTCCTCGCGCGGTGCCCGGTCCGGGCCGGATGCCAGCCGCTCGCCGAGCGCCGCCGCCCGCTCCTCCCGCGCCCGCCGGGCGTCCTCCGCCCGCAGCACGTCCACGAGCCGCCGCGAGGCCACCCGGATCAGCCAGCCGCGCGGGTTGTCCGGGATCCCGGCCGCGGGCCACTGCCCGGCCGCGGCGAGCAGCGCTTCCTGTACGGCGTCCTCGGCGGCGTCGAAACGGCCGTACCGCCTGATCAGCGCGCCGAGGACCTGCGGCGCGTGCAGGCGCAGCAGGTCCTCGACCTCGGTCGTCCCTCGCACGGGGCTCAGATGTCGCCGGCGCCGTCCAGGATGGGACGGATCACCACCGCGTAGACGGGCGCGCCCTCGGGCTGCGGGCAGCGGGTGACCCGGTCGGCGATCTCGGTGACCCGCTCCAGGCTCGCGCAGTCCAGCACCCAGTAGCCGGCCATCAGCTCCTTGGTCTCGCTGTACGGCCCGTCGGTGATCACGGCCTTGCCGTCCGCGCCGAGCGTGACGTGACGGATCTTCGCGGGCTCGGCCAGGCCCTGTGCGTCGATGAACTCACCGGTCTCGGCGAGGTCGTCGTTGATCGCGGACATGTGGGCGTACATCGCCTGGATCTCGCCCTCGTTCCAGGCGGGAGAGTTCTCGGAGGCCTTGCCGCGCATGGCCTCGTAGTCCTGCTGCGTGCCCTGCACCATCATCAGGTACTTCATGGGTCCGCTCCCTCGGCTCCGGCCGCGCCTTCCGTGGGCGGCTTCTCATCGGGGACGTCGGAGCCGGGCCGGGGTTCTCGACAGTTTCACGACACGGGTTCAGGAGTTCGTTCCGGCGGATCCTCCGCCGACCTGGCCGGCGGACTTCCCTGCCGCCTTCCCCGCCGCCCTCCTCGCCCGCTCGTCGTCGGGCTCGATGCCCTCCTCGGCGTACGCCGCGCAGTCCGGATTGCGACAGGGCCCTGCCAACCAGACCGGGACCCACGCGCCCAGCGTCTTGTGACGGTGGACGACTGTTTCGACAGGCTGTCCGCAGACGGGACAGACGCGTTCTTCGCTGCCCATGCCTTCAGGGTAGGGCGGCCCGGGCGTCAGCGCTTCCTGCTGTACGCGCGCACGACGACGCCGTTCTTGAAAACGCGGACCTCGTCGAGGGCGAACTCGGCGACCGAGAAGCCGGCGGCGAACATCGGCATGCCGGTGCCGAGGGCGACCGGGTAGGTCTTGATGACGAGCTCGTCGATCTCGTCGCGCAGTTGGCCGGCGAGCTGTGCGCCGCCGCAGAGGTAGATCCCCAGCTCGCCTTCCTCCGCCTTGAGTTCGCGGACCTTTCCGAGCGGGTCGGCGGCGACGATCTCGACGTGCGGGTCGGGCGACTCGGTGAGGGTGCGGGAGGCGACGTACTGGCGCAGATGGTCGTACGGGCTGGTGAAGCCCTCCTTCAGGCCGACGTCGTAGCTGCCGCGGCCCTGGATGACGGTGTCGAACCGCCTGGGCGGCAGGTCGTGGACGCCGAGGGCCCTGCGGCCGTGGGCGGCCATGGTCTCCGGGTACTCGGCGGTGAGGAACGCGATGAACTCCTCGTCGACGAACGGGTACATGAAGGAGGCGTCGCCGCTCTCGTCGCCGATGAAGCCGTCGATCGAACAGGCGACGAAGTACGTGAGCTTTCGCAAGCTGGTCTCTTTTCGTAGGCTGCGCTCTGTCGTGAGAACCACTCCAGATGTAGTGCTTCATTTGTAGTACTTCACTTGTAGTGGTTGCAAGGGTTTTTCCGTGCGTGGGTGGAAGTACTGGAAAGAGGAGAGGTGATTCCGCATGGCCGGCAATCCGGAGCGGCGGGCGGCGCTGGTCGACGCCGGGGTCACGGTGCTCGCCCGGGAGGGGGCGCGGGGGCTGACGTTCCGCGCGGTGGACGCCGAGGCCGGGGTGCCGGTGGGCACGGCCTCCAACTACTTCACCGGGCGCGACGAGCTGCTGCGGCAGATCGACGCGCGGCTGCATGTGCGGCTGGCGCCCGATCCCGAGGTGCTCGCCGGGCTGCTGGCGAGACCGAAGGACCGGGCGCTGGTGACGGCGTTCATGCATGACCTGATGTCCCGCGCGACCGCCGACCGCACCGGCTATCTGGCCCTCCTGGAGATGCGCCTGGAGGCCACCCGCCGCCCCGACCTCCGGCAGTCCTACACCCGCTCGGTACGCGCCGACCTGGAGCAGGGCATGGAGTTCCACCGCGCCGCGGGGCTGCCCGGCGGCGACGAGACGGTCACCGTCCTCTATCTCGCGATGCTCGGCCTGCTCCTGGAACATCTGACCCTGCCCGGCGTACTGGAGGGGGTACTGCCGGGGGTGGGGGTACCGGAGGGCCTGGTGGAACGGATCGTGGAGACGGTGGTACCGGAGGGGTGAGGGGTGACGGCCGCTCGGTCAGGGGCGGGGTTCGCGCCACATCGGCCACATCCGGGGGCCGTCGGGGAGGTCCAGTGGGCGGTTCTGGAGGGCGAAGCCGAGGCGTTCGTAGAGGACGCGGCTGCGGGCGCTGCTGGCCTCCAGGTAGGCGGGCAGCCCTTCACGGTCGCAGCGGTCGAGGACGGAGCCGATGAGGGCGGTACCGAGGCCCTCACCCTGGCGGTCGGGGCTCACGCCGATCATCCAGAGGTACTCGTGGGCGCGGCCGACGGGGTGGATGTCCTCCGTGAGCCGGGCGATCAGCTCGATCCGCTCGTTGGCGGGGTCGATGCTCGCGCGCATCCGGGCGGGGCCGTCGTCACCCTCGCCTTCCATGTCACCGCCCTCGCCGTGCGCCTCGGCCGGCATCGGGAGCCACAGCGCGCAGGCCGCGCCGTCCTCGGCGATGTCGATGCGGCCGTCGGCCAGCACGATGTCGGTGAAGGCCGCCATGAGCTTGTGGTGGGTGGCGCGGCGGTACTCCTCGCCCGGGAAGACCCAGCGGCTGACGGGGTCGTTCTGGAAGGCCCTGTCCAGCAGCCGTACGACCAGATCGCGGTCGTCCTGGCCCGCCGCCCGTATCGCCCCACCCATGGTCCGCCCCTTTTTCTCAACTGGCCGAGATCGTCCGGCCGTTGACTCTATCGGGGAGGGTGTGGCGGGCGCGCCGAAGGGGCGGGGCCCGCACGCCGTGGGGATGTGCGGGACCCGCCGGACCGGAGCCCCTCGGGGCCGTGCGGGGTCAGGAGCCGCGCGGCCCCGGGGGTTCCGGGGTCTGGGGTCGGACGCCTGAGTCCGCCGCGCCGTGTCACGTACTCCGCGAGGTCCAGCAGTGGAGCGGGGTCAGCGCCAGCGGCCGATCTCGACGTTCTCCAGGACGCCGAGCGCGTCCGGTACGAGGACCGCCGCGGAGTAGTAGGCGGTCACGAGGTACTTGATGATCGCCTGTTCGTTGATGCCCATGAACCTGACGGACAGGCTCGGCTCGATCTCGTCCGGGATGCCGGCCTGCTGGAGTCCGATGACGCCCTGCTCGGCCTCACCGGTACGCATGGCGATGATCGAGGTCGTACGGGCCTCGGTGACCGGGATCTTGTTGCACGGGTAGATCGGGATCCCGCGCCAGGTCGGGATGCGGTTGCCGCCGACGTCGATGGTCTCGGGGACGAGTCCGCGCTTGTTGAACTCACGCCCGATCGCGGAGATCGCGCGCGGATGGGCGAGCAGCAGCTTGGTGCCGCGCCGCCGGCTGAGGAGTTCGTCCAGGTCGTCGGGGCTGGGCACACCGTCGTGCGGCTGGAGGCGCTGGTCGTACTCGCAGTTGTGGAGCAGTCCGAACTCACGGTTGTTGACCAGCTCGTGCTCCTGGCGTTCCTTCAACGCCTCGACGGTCAGCCGGAGCTGGTGCTCGGTCTGGTTCATCGGCTGGTTGTAGAGGTCGGCGACGCGGGAGTGGATGCGCAGGACGGTCTGGGCGACGCTCAGTTCGTACTCGCGCGGCCGGGCCTCGTAGTCGACGAAGGTGTGCGGGATGTCCGGCTCACCGCTGTGGCCCGCCGCGAGCGCGATCTCCTTCTCGCCGTATTTGTTGGTGCTCTGCTCCGGGATCGAGCGCAGCTCCTGGAGGTGCTCGCGCAGGGTGTCGGTGCGCTCGGCGACCTGGTCGACATCGCCCCGCGCCAGGACCAGCACCGTGCAGGCGGTGACCGCGCGGGCGGTGTACTCCCAGATGGCGTCGGGGTCGAGCAGGGCCTGGTCGCCGAAGTAGGCGCCGTCGGCGAGGACTCCGAGCACGGCGTCGTCGCCGTAGGGGCCCGTGCCGATCTTCTCCACCTTGCCGTGCGCCAGCAGATAGACCTCGTCGGCCTGGCTGCCGAAGGAGGCGATCACGTCGCCCGGCGCGAACTCACGCTGCTGGCAGCGCCGGGCGAGTTCGCCGAGCACCTCCTCGTCCTCGTACGACCTGAGTGCCGGCAGTTCGCCCAGCTCGGCCGGGATGACCTCGACGCGGTCGCCCGTCTTGACGAAGGTGACCCGGCCGTCCCCCACGGCGTAGGTCAGTCGGCGGTTGACGCGGTACGTACCACCCTGGACGTTCACCCATGGCAGCGTGCGCAGCAGCCAGCGGGAGCTGATCTCCTGCATCTGGGGTGCGGACTTGGTCGTGGTGGCCAGGTTCCGCGCGGCTGCCGTACCGAGACTCTGCTGCGGACGGCCCTGCTCCGCACGGACCTCTTCGCCTACCGACATATGAGAAACGCCCTCCCGTACATGCCCGGGCGCCGGTCTGCGCCGGGGCATCTGTACGCGCAAGCCTTCCTCACGGAGCGTGGCGGTGGTATTACCCGAAAGAGGGGGACTGGATCTTCGATTGCTGGGCATTGATGCAGCTCTCGCACATGCGTACTTTTCCGGTCGACTCCACGGCCTTTGTCCGAAACGGCTCGCACGCCGTACGAACAAGGAGTCCCGGCCGTCCGCTTTCGGTACAAGCACCGTGACGAGACGTCCGCGGCAGGCGGCCGTCGCCGCGCAGGTGAAGGAGGCGGCCATGGCCCCACCCATGTCCGCGGCGGATTTCCTGGACGCCCTGAGGGACGAGGGCGTCACCGTCGTAGAGGTCGGCGACTGGAGACATCACAACCGCAACCACAAGGGCCCGTGGGGTCCGGTGCACGGGGTGATGATCCACCACACGGTCACGCAGGGCAGCGAACACACGGTCGAACTCTGCCGCGACGGCTACGCGGAGCTCCCCGGCCCGCTCTGCCACGGCGTCATCACCAAGGACGGCCGGGTCCACCTGGTCGGCTACGGCCGCGCCAACCACGCCGGCCTCGGCGACGACGACGTCCTCCGCGCGGTGATCGCCGAGAAGCGCCTCCCGCCGGACAACGAGGCGAACACCGACGGCAACCGTCACTTCTACGGCTTCGAGTGCGAGAACCTCGGCGACGGCCACGACCCCTGGCCGGACGCCCAGCTGGAGGCGATCGAACGGGTGGCCGCCGCGATCTGCCGCCACCACGGCTGGACGGAGCGGTCGGTCATCGGCCACCTGGAGTGGCAGCCCGGCAAGGTGGATCCCCGCGGTTTCACCATGGCGTCGATGCGGGAGCGCATCGCAGACCGCCTCCGGTGACAATGGGGGTGTGACCGGCCTCGACCTCGCCTCTCTGCGCCCTCGGCTCCCGTCGCCGCTGCGGGAGATCGAGGACGACCGCTGGTCCCGCCACGGCGTCCGCCTGCTCCTCAAGCGCGACGACCTGATCCACCCGGACCTGGTCGGCAACAAGTGGCGCAAGCTGGCCCCGAACCTGGCCGCCGCGGCCGGCCGCCCCCTCCTGACCTTCGGCGGCGCCTACTCCAACCACCTCCGCGCCACAGCCGCCGCCGGCCGTCTGCTCGGCCTCCCGACGGTGGGGGTCGTACGCGGCGACGAACTGGCGGACCGGCCCCTCAACCCGTCCCTGGCCCGCTGCGTGTCCGACGGCATGCGTCTGCACTTCGTCGACAGATCGACGTACCGCCGCAAAGGCGAGCCGCCGGCGCTCGGGGAGATCCTGCGCTCGGCGGGGGCGGAGGACGCGTACGTCGTCCCCGAGGGCGGCAGCAACACCCTCGCGGTACGAGGGTGTCGGGCGCTCGGCGAGGAGCTGCGGGACCGGGCGGAGGTGGTCGCGGTCGCGTGCGGCACCGGAGGCACGTTCGCGGGGCTGGCGGCGGGACTGGGGGCGGGGCAGCGGGCCCTGGGAATACCGGTGCTCAAGGGGGGTTTCCTGACCGCCGACATACGGGGCCTCCAGGAGGCCGCCTTCGGGGAACCCCGCGGTGACTGGTCCCTCGACGACCGCTTCCACTTCGGCGGCTACGCCCGCACGACCCCCGAACTCGACGCCTTCGCGAAGGACTTCGAGGACCGGCACGGAGTGGCGGTGGAACGTCTCTATGTCGCCAAGTTGCTGTACGGACTTGTCACCCTGGCCGGGGAAGGGGCGTTCCCGCCCGGTGCCCGGGTGGCCGCGGTGATCACCGGGGCCCCGTTCGCGGACTGACCCGGCCGTCGCCTCCGGCTCACTCCGCCTCCCGGTAAGCCGCCGCCTCCTCCAGGTCCAGCCGGCGCAGCAAGGTGCGCAGCATCTCGTCGTCGATGTAGCGGCCGTCCCGGAGTTTCACGAAGACCGTGCGCTCGGCGCTGATCATTTCGCGGGAGAGGCGGCGGTAGGTGTCGTCGACGGTTTCGCCGGTCACCGGGTTGACCGCGCCGAGACGCTCCCAGACGGCGTTGCGGCGGCGCTCCAGGACGGTGCGGAGGCGGTCGGCGAGCGGGGGCGGGAGAGCGTTGCGTTCGTCGGACAGCAGCTCGTCCAGGCGGCGTTCGGCGGCCCGGGAGGCCTGCGCCTGGGCGTTGGCCTCGGCGAGGGTCTCGGCCTGGGCGTCACGGCCGGGGAGCTTGAGGAGGCGGATGAGCGGGGGCAGGGTGACGCCCTGGACCACGAGCGTGCCGATGACGGTCGTGAAGGTGAGGAAGAGGATCAGGTTGCGGCCGGGGAAGGGCTCACCGCCGTCCAGCTGCTCGGGGATGGAGAAGGCGATGGCCAGAGAGACCACGCCGCGCATGCCGGCCCAGGCGATCACGAACGGGGCCTTCCAGGTGGGGTTCTCCTCGCGTTCCCTGATCCGCGCGGACAGGGCGCGCGGGAGGAACGTCGCCGGATAGACCCAGATGAACCGGGAGGCGACGACCACGAGGAAGACGGCGAGCGCGTACCAGGCGGCGCTGACCCCCTCGTACTCCCCAAGGCCCTTGAGGACGACCGGCAACTGGAGTCCGATCAGCGCGAACACCGACGATTCGAGAACGAAGGCAACCATTTTCCACACGGCGTCCTCCTGGAGGCGCGTCGCGAAGTCGACCTCCCACGCGCGGTGTCCGAGGAAGAGCGCCACCACGACGACCGCGAGGACCCCGGAGGCGTGGAACTGCTCGGCGGCCGCGTACGCGACGAAGGGGATCAGGAGGGAGAGGGTGTTCTGGAGGAGGGGCTCCTTCAGGTGGGTGCGCAGCCAGTGGATCGGCACCATCAGGACCAGGCCGACCACCACACCGCCGATCGCCGCGAGCAGGAACTCGCCGATGCCGCCCACCCAGGACGCGCCCTCGCCGACCGCCGCCGCGAGGGCGACCCGGTAGGCGGTGATCGCGGTCGCGTCGTTCACCAGGGACTCGCCCTGGAGGATCGTGGTGATCCGGGAGGGCAGTCCGACCCGGCGGGCCACCGCCGTCGCCGCGACCGCGTCCGGCGGCGCCACCACCGCGCCAAGTACGAGCGCCCCGGTCAGCGACAGGCCCGGCACGATCCGGTACGCGGCCCAGCCCACCACGAGGGTCGCGAACAGCACGTACCCGACGGACAGCAACGCCACCGGCCGCAGTTGTGCCCGCAGGTCGAGGTACGAGCTGTCGGTGGCCGCCGAGTGCAGCAGCGGGGGCAGGACCAAAGGCAGGACCACATCCGGGTCGAGCGTGTATTCAGGGACCCCTGGGACGTACGAGAAGACCAGCCCGGCGGCGACCAGCAGCAGCGGCGCCGGCACCGGGGTGCGCCGGGCCGCCGCGGCGATCGCGGCGCTCCCCGCCACCAGCAACAGCAGTGGCATCACGTCCATGACCCTCGCCCGCCCTCGTCCATCGTCATCCGCCCCGCCGTCGATTTTCCGCGCGGCCGTCCGCACACCCGTCGTAACCTGGCAATCATGAAACAGTGCACGCACGCCGACGCGCTGCCGCACCCGGAACCCGCTCCGCTCAACGACACATGTCCCGAGTGTCTGCGCGACGGTACCCACCCGGTGCAGCTGCGGCTCTGCCTCACCTGCGGTCATGTCGGCTGCTGCGACTCCTCGCCCGGCAGACACGCCACCACGCACTACAAGGAGTCCGGCCACCCGATCATGCGCACGTTCGAGCCCGGTGAGGACTGGCGCTGGTGCTTCGAGGACCACGTTCTCGTGTGACCGGGTCCGGGTCGCGACCAGGCCGGTACCGACTCCGTTTCCGGACGGTTCGACGGTCTGACGTCTGGGTACGTCAACCCGGCGCGCGTTCTTCCCAATTGGAGCCGCAGACCCCTAGACACGGAGCGTGTCCACAGTTTTACTGTGAGTGACGGCAAGGGGTCGGGGTCCCGGGGACAGGAAAGTTGAGAGCGCGATAGCGTCACCGCTGAACCACACTTCGCGTTACTCCGGGGGGCGACCCTCGGCCCCGAAAAGCTTGTACCACCTTGGAGGTGAGGGTGTCCCAGATCGCAGGCGAGCCCGCGACCCAGGACTTCGTGGAAGTCCGGCTGCCGGCTGCGGGTGCCTACCTGTCGGTGCTGCGTACGGCGACTGCCGGCCTCGCGGCCCGTTTGGACTTCACCCTCGACGAGATCGAGGACCTGCGCATCGCGGTGGACGAGGCCTGCGCGATCCTGCTCCAGCAGGCCGTGCCCGGCTCGGTGCTCAGTTGCGTCTTCCGCCTCGTCGACGACTCGCTCGAGGTCACCGTCTCGGCGCCGACCACGGACGGTCATGCCCCTTCGCGGGACACCTTCGCCTGGACCGTGCTGTCCGCGCTCGCGGGCAAGGTCTCCTCCGCGGTGGACGAGGACAAAACCGTTTCGATCAGCCTCTACAAACAGCGCGGCGCGGGACCCGGGCCGGCGTGAGGACAGGGGACGGGCCGGTGCGTGACGAAGAGCGCGGCACACGGGAGCTGCCGGCCGAGGGCACAGGCGGGTCCCGACACACGGGGGATTCCATCGACGGCGCTGTCGATGCGGCCGGAGTCGCCGGCATCCCCGAACAGGCCCGGCCGCATCCGGAGGACGGCTCCCCCGGGGCCGGCTTCCTGGACGACGGGCAGCGGGATCAGGAAGGTGCCGTGCGGAGCACGCCTCTGGACGGACGGATCGGGGTCTCCCCTGTCCGAGCGGAGACGCCGGCTCGGGGAAGGGCGACGGGCAGGACGATGAGCGAGCACGAGCGAGACGATCAGCAGGGCGAGCAGAGCGGCCAGGCCACCCAGCATCACCCTCAGGACCGCAGCGGAGCGCGCGCGCTGTTCATCGAACTGCGCAAGCTGCAGGACGGCAGCCCGGAGTACGCGGAGCTGCGCAACCGGCTGGTCCGGATGCATCTGCCGCTCGTCGAGCACCTCGCGCGCCGCTTCCGCAACCGTGGCGAGCCGCTGGACGACCTCACCCAGGTCGCCACCATCGGCCTGATCAAGTCGGTCGACCGCTTCGATCCGGAGCGCGGCGTCGAGTTCTCGACGTACGCGACCCCGACGGTCGTCGGCGAGATCAAGCGGCACTTCCGCGACAAGGGCTGGGCGGTCCGCGTCCCGCGCAGGCTTCAGGAGCTGCGCCTCGCGCTGACGACGGCCACCGCCGAGCTCTCCCAGCAGCACGGCCGCTCCCCGACCGTGCACGAGCTGGCCGAGAAGCTGGCCATCTCGGAGGAGGAGGTCCTGGAGGGCCTGGAGTCGGCGAACGCCTACTCGACCCTCTCGCTGGACGTCCCCGACACCGACGACGAGTCCCCGGCGGTCGCCGACACCCTCGGCGCCGAGGACGAGGCGCTGGAGGGCGTCGAGTACCGCGAGTCCCTCAAGCCACTCCTGGAGGACCTGCCGCCGCGGGAGAAACGGATCCTGCTGCTGCGCTTCTTCGGCAACATGACCCAGTCGCAGATCGCGCAGGAGGTCGGCATCTCCCAGATGCACGTCTCCCGTCTGCTGGCCCGCACCCTGGCCCAGCTGCGGGAGAAGCTCCTCGTGGAGGAGTGACGGTCCGGTCCGGGTTCTCCGGCGCCCGTGACGCCGTACGACCGACTACCGCTCCCCGTCCTGTGCGCGACCCGGCCCCTTGATCCCGAGGGCCTGGGTCGTCGCCGGGTTGACGAGCAGGACCAGCGCGGTCACCGCGACGACCGCGAGCGCGATGCCCGCCGGGATCGCCATGCTGTCGGCCTGGAGCAGGTTGTAGGCCACCGGCAGCGCCAGGATCTGGGTGATGACGGCGGGCCCCCGGCTCCAGCTCCGCAGCGCGAGCAGACCGCGCGCGGCGAGCAGCGGCAGCAGGGCGAGGACCACGAGCGTGATACCGCCGGTGACAGCGGTCTGCCGGTCGTCGGGGTCGCCGGTGAAGCCCTCCACGAGCATCCAGACCCCGCCGACGACGAGCGCGAGCCCCTCCAGTGCGGCCAGGGCGGCGGCGTAGATCAGGCGCCGCGGGCGCGGTCCTGCGGTTTCCTCGGGGGCTGGCGTCTGCTCTCTGGTCACCCCTGAAGGGTATCCGTCGCCCCTCCGGCTCCCCCGGCCAGGCGGGGCGACGCACCGCCGCTCGCCGGGGTTGCCCGGCCCGCCCGTGGCAAGATTCACGCACCGAAGTCTTACGTGATCCCTACCTCGGCCTGTGCCCGGTACCCCCCAGTAGGTACGCTGCAACTCATGCGTGCACTTCTCGTGGTCAATCCGGCGGCAACCACCACAAGCGCACGTACGCGCGATGTCCTGATCCACGCGCTCGCGAGCGAGATGAAACTCGAGGCGGTCACCACCGAGTACCGCGGCCATGCGCGCGACCTCGGCCGGCAGGCCGCGGAGAGCGAGGACATCGACCTGGTCGTGGCCCTGGGCGGCGACGGCACGGTCAACGAGGTGGTCAACGGCCTGCTGCACGCCGGCCCGAACCCCCAGCACCTGCCCGGACTCGCCGTGGTCCCCGGCGGTTCCACCAACGTCTTCGCCCGCGCCCTGGGCCTGCCCAACGACGCGGTGGAGGCGACCGGCGCCCTGCTCGACGCCCTGCGCGAGGGCAGCGAGCGCACGGTCGGCCTGGGGCTGACCTCCGGCACACCCGGCACCGAGGACGAGGCCGTCCCGGGCCGCTGGTTCACCTTCAACGCGGGGCTCGGATTCGACGCCGGCGTGGTGGGGCGGGTGGAGCAGCAGCGTGAGCGCGGCAGGAAATCCACACACGCCCTCTACGTCCGCCAGGCATTGCGCCAGTTCTTCGGCGAGGCCCACCGCCGGCACGGGACGATCACCCTGGAGCGTCCGGACGCGGAGCCGGTGACCGATCTGGTCCTCTCCATAGTCTCGAACACGTCTCCGTGGACCTTCCTGGGCAATCACCCGATGTACGCATCACCTAAGGCGTCGTTCGATAAAGGCCTCGACGTACTCGGTCTCAGCCGTATGACGACGACCGCTGTCGCCCGGTATGGCACCCAGTTGCTCACTTCGTCCCCCGAGCGTGGACCCCATGGCAAGCACGCGGTGTCCCTGCACGACCTGGACCAGTTCACCTTGCATTCGAAGGTCCCTCTGCCCCTTCAGATGGACGGCGACCACCTCGGGCTGCGTACGAGCGTGACGTTCACAGGCGTACGCCATGCACTGCGTGTGATTGTGTGAGCAGAAAGGGCTGAAGTCCTTTCACTCGAACGTTTAGGCCAGCATCCACCCCATGGAAGTACGGCTGTGACCTAGTCGACACCGAGGAATCAAAAAAAACTTTCCAGAAGGGGTTGTATCCGCCGCTGAGGTTTGCGAGTCTCTACGTGGCGATCGGGACAGCCCGCAACACCGGCTCCACAGATCACCGGAACCCCTCTTCACTTCACAGGACCTCGCCAGGGAAACCTGACGGGCGGCCCTTCACTTGTTGAGGGATTCGTGAAAGCGTTCACATTCACAAGCAACTTGCACGTAATACCAAGGAGAGGTAGCAGCCATGGACTGGCGTCACAACGCCGTTTGCCGCGAGGAAGACCCCGAGCTCTTCTTCCCCATCGGCAACACCGGTCCTGCGCTGCTGCAGATCGAGGAAGCCAAGGCCGTCTGCCGTCGCTGCCCCGTTATGGATCAGTGTCTGCAGTGGGCGCTCGAGTCCGGTCAGGACTCCGGCGTCTGGGGTGGTCTCAGCGAGGACGAGCGTCGTGCGATGAAGCGCCGCGCCGCCCGCAACCGGGCCCGTCAGGCTTCTGCCTGACCCACCCACCCCGCCTGAGCTTGGCGGCGCGTACAGCGAGTACGCATCTCCCGCCCCCGAGCCGCAGCGCGCAGTACCCCCGGTGCGCAGCACAAGCTGGCAACGAGCATTCGAGCCCCGGACCGATTCTGGTCCGGGGCTTCTTGCTGTGCCCTTGTTCTGAACACAGGCTGTTTCACTCTGAGTTGCCGACTCCGGCCCTACTTGTTGGCGCGTACCGGGACGTCGAGGATGACCCGCGTGCCGCGCCCGGGCGCCGGGACCATGTCGAACGTGCCGCCCAACTCCCCCTCCACCAGCGTCCGTACGATCTGGAGACCGAGGTTGCCCGCGGTGTGCGGGTCGAAGCCCTCGGGCAGGCCGACCCCGTCGTCCTGAACCGTGACGAGCAGGCGGGCCTCCTTCGTCGTACCCCCGCGGACCGCCGAGACCTCGACCGTGCCGGTCTCGCCCTCGCGGAAGCCGTGTTCCAGGGCGTTCTGGAGGATCTCGGTCAGGACCATCGACAGCGGGGTGGCGACCTCGGCGTCGAGGATGCCGAAGCGTCCGGTGCGCCGACCGGTCACCTTGCCGGGCGAGATCTCCGCGACCATCGCGAGCACCCGGTCGGCGATCTCGTCGAACTCCACCCGCTCGTCCAGGTTCTGGGACAGCGTCTCATGCACGATCGCGATCGATCCGACCCGGCGGACCGCCTCTTCGAGGGCCTCACGGCCCCGGTCGGAGTCGATCCGGCGGGCCTGGAGGCGGAGCAGGGCGGCGACCGTCTGGAGGTTGTTCTTCACCCGGTGATGGATCTCCCGGATGGTGGCGTCCTTGGTGATCAACTCGCGCTCGCGGCGCCGCAGTTCGGTGACATCGCGGAGCAGCACCAGGGAACCGATGCGGGTGCCCTTGGGCTTGAGCGGAATGGCCCTGAACTGGATGACCCCGTCACCCGACTCGATCTCGAACTCGCGCGGGGCCCAGCCGCTGGCGACCTTGGCGAGCGCCTCGTCCACCGGGCCTCGGGTCGGGGCGAGTTCGGCGGTGGTCATGCCGAGGTGGTGGCCGACGAGGTCGGAGGCGAGGCCGAGGCGGTGGTAGGCGGACAGTGCGTTCGGCGACGCGTACTGGACGACGCCGTCGGCGTCGAGGCGGATCAGGCCGTCGCCGACGCGCGGGGCGGCGTCCATGTCCATCTGCTGGTTCGCGAACGGGAAGGAGCCGGCCGCGATCATCTGCGCGAGGTCCGACGCGCTCTGGAGATAGGTCAGTTCGAGACGGCTCGGGGTGCGCACGGTGAGCAGGTTGGTGTTGCGCGCGATGACACCGAGGACGCGGCCCTCTCGTCGTACGGGAATCGACTCGACCCGGACCGGCACCTCCTCGCGCCACTCGGGGTCGCCCTCGCGCACGATCCGGCCCTCGTCGACGGCGGCGTCGAGCAGGGGGCGGCGGCCGCGCGGGACGAGGTGGCCGACCATGTCGTCCTGGTAGGAGGTGGGGCCGGTGTTGGGCCGCATCTGGGCCACCGACACATAGCGGGCGCCGTCCCGGGTGGGGACCCACAGGACGAGGTCGGCGAAGGAGAGGTCGGAGAGCAGCTGCCACTCCGAGACCAGCAGATGGAGCCACTCGAGGTCGGAGTCGTCGAGGGCGGTGTGCTGGCGGACCAGTTCGTTCATGGAGGGCACGTGTGCGAGCGTACCTGGCGGTACGGACAAGGCCGGAAATCAGTCACCCGGCCCTGAGAACACCCGCGGGCCGCGGCGCCTGGGAGGGACCCTCAGCCCTCCCGGCACCGCAGCCCGGAGCAATATCGGCCACGGGGTGTGCGGTCCCGGACGGCCGAAGGATGAGGATCCGGGGCAGTCAGGGCAGAGAGCACCGGTTCCTCGGTCCGCCTTCCTGTGCGGGGAGGGCGGAAGTCTGTCGTGTTCTGTTTTCAACTCTCTTCACGCATTGTGGACTAGACCACTCGGTGTGTCCATGCGTTGGAGGCTGTTTGTTGTTGTCAGTTCCCCGAGGGTCCCGCGAGCGCCTCGACCCGTGCTGGAGAACTACTGGGACGCCCTAGCATCCACCACGCAGCCTAACCCGTGTGGGTTCATGTGCGGGGCCAGATGGCCATGGCAATTTCCGCGAGCGCTTCCAGTTCCTCCCGGCTCGCCCCGTCCCGCGCCTGTTGCGACATGCCCTGGATCATCGCCCCCGCATGCCGGGCGAGGGCCGCGGCGTCGGTGTCGGCCGGCAGCTCCCCCGCGGCGACGTCCGCCCTGATACGGCTCTCGAAGGCGGCGATGTTCGCGTTGCGCCGGTCACGCAGGGACTCCTCGACCTCGGCGCTGGTGCAGTTGGTGGCCGCGTGGATGACGAGGCAGCCGTGCGGGCGGCCGGGGGCGGTGTACTCGACGGCCGCCTCGCGCAGCATCCGCTCGACGGCGGCCCGGGCGGTGGGCTCCTCGGCGAGGGCCCGGTCACCGAAGGAGCCGTAGCGCCTGCCGTACTCGAGGACGACCTCCTCGAACAGGGCCCGCTTGTCACCGAACGCGGCGTACAGGCTCGGGGCGCCGATGCCCATGGCACGGGTGAGGTCGGAGACGGAGGTCGCCTCGTAGCCGTGCTCCCAGAAGGCGAGGATCGCCTTCTCCAGGGCGGTGGCACGGTCGAAGGAGCGGGGTCGGCCACGCGGCTTGGCCTGCTTGACCTGCGGGTTCATCTCCTCGATGCGCTCCATGGGGTGAATTCTATAGGGGCTGCTAGAGAAATGTCGGCGGGCTGTTGTACGGTCTTTCTGTAGCGACCGCTAGGCAAATGCGAAGGGGGCGCCGACATGGGCGTGCTTGCAGGCAGGACGGCTCTCGTCACGGGGGCGAGCAGGGGTATCGGGCGGGGCGTCGCCGAGCGGCTGGGGCGCGACGGGGCGCGGGTCGCCGTGCACTACGGCACGAACGAGACGGCGGCGAAGGAGACGGTCGCCGCGATCGAGGAGGCGGGCGGCTCGGCGTTCGCGATCGGGGTGGAGCTGGGGCGGCCGGGTGACGCCGAGGCGCTGTGGGAGGAGTTCGACCGGCACGCGGACGGGGTGGACATCCTGGTGAACAACGCGGGGATAGGGGTGTCCCGCCCGATCGAGGAGATAGACGAGGCGGAGTACGACCGTGTCTTCGCCGTCAATGTGAAGGCACCCTTCTTCCTCGTCCGGCACGGCATCACCCGCCTGCGGGACGGCGGCCGCGTCATCAACATCTCCTCGGGCCTCGCCCGCACCGCCGCGATGCCCGACAACATGGCCTACGCGATGACGAAGGGCGCGCTGGACGTCTTCTCCCGGGACCTGTCCAAGGTGCTGGGCCCGCGGAACATCACGGTGAACTCGGTGGCCCCGGGCATCATCGCGACCGACAACACGCATGAGCTGCTGCACGCGAGCGAGGAGGCGTGGGCACAGGCGGCGGCCTACTCCGCGCTGGGCCGGGTGGGCGAGCCGGCCGACGTGGCGGACGTGGTGGCGTTCCTGGCGTCGGACGCGGGCCGGTGGGTGACGGGGAGCTGGGTCGATGCGACGGGAGGTTCCCTGACGTAGGAGTCTCCCGCCTCCTCGCCCCTCACTCACCCCGTGTTCATCGCGTCTCCGTCACCTTGGCCAGCGCGCGGGGCGCGTCCGGGTCCTGGCCGCGGGCGATGGTGACCTCGTAGGCCAGGAGCTGCAACGGGATGATCTCCAGCACGGGTTGGAGTTCCTCGGGGACGCCTTCGGTGGGCAGTACGAAACCGGCGGAGGCCTGCTCGACCTGGCCGCGCGGCCCGATGACGACCAGGTCGGCGCCCCGCCCGCGGAGCCGGTCGAGGACGGGCTGGAGCGCCTCGCCGCCCTTGCCGTCGGTGACGACCGCGATGACCGGGGAGACGTTGTCGACCATGGCGAGGGGGCCGTGCAGCAGGTCGGCGCCTGAGTAGGAGAGGGCGGGGATGTAGCTGGTCTCCATCAGCTTGAGGGCGGCTTCCTTGGCGGTGGGATAGCCGTAGCCGCGCGAGGTGATCACCATGCGTTCGGCGAAGCGGTAGCGGGCGGCGAGGGCGCGGATCTCGTCCTGCCGGGCCAGGAGCTGCTCGGCGAGGTCCGGCAGGGCCTTGGCGCCGGCCCCGTCGCCGCCGCGCAGTCCCTCGACGAAGAGATAGAGCGCGAGAAGGGAGGCGGTATAGGTCTTGGTCGCGGGGAGCGCCTTCTCCGGTCCGGCCATGATGTCGAGGTGGTACTCGGAGACGCCGGCCAGCGGTGAGTCGGGGTTGTTGGTGACGGCGAGGGTGATCGCACCGGCCTCGCGGGCGGCCCGGGTCGAGGCCACCAGGTCAGGGGAGCCGCCGGACTGACTGACGGTGACGACGAGGACGTCGGTGAGATCGGGGTGGGCGCCGTACGCGGTGGTCGTGGACATGGAGGTGAGGCCGCAGGGCAGGCCGAGGCGGATCTCCAGGAGGTACTTGGCGTAGAGGGCGGCGTTGTCGGAGGTGCCGCGGGCGGTGAGCAGCACGAAGCGGGGGCGGCGGGCGGCGATCTCCTGGGCGGTCCGCCGGATGCCGGGGGCGCCCTGCTCCAGGATGCGGCGCAGCACCGCCGGTTGCTCGGCCATCTCGCGGGCCATGATCCGGCCGGGGAGGTCGTCCTGGGGGGCCTGGGGCGGAGTCGGGGCGGTCATCGCGGGGGGCCTCCCGGGGCGTGAGGTAGGGGGTGCGTAGGGATTCTGTACGGGGGTGCGTACGGGTTCGGCAGTGGACCGGCCGTGCACGGGCAGTGCACCGGCAGTCCCATTTCACTCCCCGAGGCGGAACGGCGCCTGTCCTCCGGGTGACGCAGGGTCGGCGTTCGGCTGGTGGGGCGCCGTCCGGCCCTCGTCGCCGGCGGCTCCGCCCACCCCTTGGACCCCTGGGCCCGTTGGCCTGATTCTGTTAGATTGGTCTAAACCACATGGCCCATTTCGGGTCCAGTCGAGCCCTCTCACAGACCGTCTCTCAGATCGGCAGGCCCAGCGTGGAAGTTGTCATCGTTCCGGACGCCAAGGCGGGTGGCGAGCTCATCGCCGAGGCCATGGCGCAACTCCTGCGGCGCAAGCCCGACGCCCTGCTCGGGGTGGCCACCGGCTCGACGCCGCTGCCCATCTACCAGGCGCTGACGGCCAAGGTGCGGTCCGGTGCCGTGGATGCCTCGCGGGCGCGGATCGCCCAGCTCGACGAGTATGTGGGGCTGCCGGCGGAGCATCCGGAGTCGTACCGCTCGGTGCTGCGCCGTGAGGTGCTGGAGCCGCTCGGGGTCGGGATGGACGCGTTCATGGGGCCGGACGGGACCGCGGAGGACATCCCGGGGGCCTGCGAGGCGTACGACGCGGCGCTGGCCGCGGCCGGTGGCGTGGATCTGCAGTTGCTCGGGATCGGGACCGACGGGCACATCGGGTTCAACGAGCCGTGTTCCTCGCTGGCCTCCCGGACCCGGATCAAGACGCTGACCGAGCAGACCCGAATCGACAACGCGCGGTTCTTCGACGGGGACATCGCGCAGGTCCCGCATCACGTGATCACGCAGGGCATCGGGACGATCCTGGAGGCCCGGCACCTGGTGCTGCTGGCCACCGGTGAGGGCAAGGCGGACGCGGTGGCGGCGACGGTGGAGGGGCCGGTGGCGGCGGTGTGCCCGGCGTCGGCGTTGCAGCTGCATCCGCATGCCACGGTCGTGGTGGACGAGGCAGCGGCCTCCAAGCTGAAGCTGGCGGACTACTTCCGGCACACGTACGTCAACAAGCCTGACTGGCAGGGGATTTAGCCGCCGGGTCAGGAATACGTCGCAGGCGCCGGTCCCCTCGTGGGAACCGGCGCCTGTTCCGTCGTACGACGTCCTACTCCCCCGCGATGACCTCCGCGGCCGCCCGGCCGCAGACCCGGGCCGCGCCGTGCGTGGCGATGTGCAGGGCGCCTCGGGGCGGTGCCTGCGGGACGCCCATCTCGACCACGATCGTGTCCGGGCGGGTGCGCAGGACCGAGTCGAGGGCCGAGGTCATCCAGGGGTGGCGGTGTTCGTCGCGGACGACGGCGACGATGCGGCGGCGCCCCGCGGCGGCCAGGGCGGCCATGCCGGCGCCGTCGCCCGCGAAGCTGCCGGTGTCGGTGCCGGGGAGGAGGCGGGTCAGTTCCGCGGCCACGCCCCACGGGGTCTCGTCGCCGACCGCGAAGTTCGCGACCGGGGTGAAGGCGGCGACGAACGGGGCCTCCGTGAGCGGGGTGAAGGCGGCGGCGCCGGTGAGGGTCAGGGCGCGGCGGGCCGCGCGCAGGCCGACGTCCGGGTCGCCGGTGGCCGAGGCGTCCGCCGCGGACGCCGCCGCCGTCCAGCGGGCGAGGGAGCGGACGCGTTCGGCGGCGTCCGCGAGGCGTTCCTCGGGGAGGTCGCCGGAGCGGACGGCCGCGACCAGCGCGTCGCGCAGGCGCCGTACGGTCTCGTCGTCGGCGAGGCCGCCGCCGACGCAGATCGCGTCCGCGCCGGCCGCGATGGCGAGGACGCTGCCGCGTTCGATGCCGTAGGTGGCGGAGATGGCCTGCATCTCCATGCCGTCGGTGACGATCAGGCCGTCGTAGCCGAGGTCGCCGCGGAGCAGGTCCGTCAGGACCTTGCGGGACAGGGTCGCCGGGTGGTCGGGGTCAAGCGCCGGGACCAGGATGTGGGCGCTCATCATCGCGCGGCTGCCGGCGGCGATCGCGGCGCGGAACGGGGCCAGTTCGCGCTCCGGCAGGACCGAGGCGTCCGCGTCGATGCGGGGCAGCGCGTGGTGGGAGTCGGTCGCGGTGTCGCCGTGGCCGGGGAAGTGCTTGGTGCAGGCCGCCACGCCCGCCGACTGGAGGCCGGTGACATAGGCGGCCGTGTGCCGGGCGACCAGGTCGGCGGAGGCGCCGAAGGAGCGGACGCCGATCACCGGGTTCTCCGGGTTGGAGTTGACGTCGGCCGACGGGGCCCAGTTGAGGTTCACCCCGCAGGCGGCGAGGCGGCGGCCGAGTTCGAAGGCGACCTCGCGGGTGAGCTCCACGTCGTCCACCGCGCCCAGGGCGTGGTTGCCGGGGAAGCTGGAGCCGGTCCGCACCTCCAGACGGGTGACGTCGCCGCCCTCCTCGTCGATGGCGACCAGGACGTCGTCGCGTTCGGCGCGCAACTGGGCGGTGAGGGCGGAGAGTTGGTCGGGCGAGGCGATGTTGCGGCCGAACAGGCCCACCGAGGCCAGGCCCTCGCCCAGGCGGCGCAGCAGCCAGTCGGGGGCGGTGGTGCCGGTGAAGCCGGGCTGGAGGACCGTGAGCGCGTCGCGCGTGAGGGTGTCGGTGCCCTTGGCGAAAGTCGTCATCGGGTGGCGTTATCCCTTCACCGCGCCGGCCGTCAGACCATTGACGGCCCTGCGCTGCAGGAAGACGAAGAGGATCAGGATCGGGACGGCGAAGAGGGACGAGGCGGCCATCGTCGCGCCCCAGTCGTCGCCGAAGGCCGTCTGGAAGCTGCCCAGCCAGAGCGGCAGGGTCTGTGCCTCCGCCTCCTTGTTCAGCACCAGGACCAGCGGGAACTCGTTCCACGCGGTGATGAAGCCGAAGAGCGAGGTGGACATCAGGCCCGGGGCGAGCAGGGGGAGGATCACCTTGCGGAAGGCCTGGCTGCGCGTGCAGCCGTCGACCATCGCCGCCTCCTCCAGTTCCTTGGGCACGGCGGCGACGAAGCCGCGCAGCGTCAGGATCGTGAAGGGCAGGATCATCATCATGTAGAAGACGGTCAGCGGGACCAGGCTGTTCAGCATGGAGGCGTCCCGCACGATCATGTACATCGCGATGATCATGACTTCCCAGGGCGCCATCTGGGCCAGCATGAACCCGATGATGAAACCCCGGCGCCCCTTGAACCGCATCCGGGCGAGGGCGAAGGAGCCGAGCAGGGCGACCGTCAGGGACAGGGCCACCGCGCAGACCGTGACGATCAGCGAGTTGGAGACGTACGTCCAGAAGTGGTCGACGCCCGTGGCGGTCTTGAAGTGCTCAAGGGTGATGTGGGTCGGGAACCACACCGGGTCCTCGGAGATGATGTCGCCGGTCGGCTTGAAGGCCGTGGCGAACATCCAGTACACGGGGAAGACGAAGCCGATGAACAGGATGACGGCCGTCGCGTTGGGCCAGATGCGGCTGAACAGCGAGCGCTTCACAGCTCGTCCTCCTCTTGCTTGAGCACGATCCGCAGGTAGTACGCGGTGATGACCAGCAGGATCAGGATGGTCAGGACGGCGATCGCGGCGCCCATGCCGTAGTGCTGGTTGCCGACGCCCTCGATGTAGGCGTAGACGGGCAGGATCTCGGTGAGCCGGTCGGGGCCGCCGCCGTTGATGGTGAAGACCTGCACGAACGCCTTGAAGATCCAGATGACTTCGAGGAACGTCGTGGCGTAGAGGAAGGGGCGGAGGAAGGGGAGCGTCACGGTCGTGAAGCTCTTCCAGGCCCCCGCGCCGTCCAGGGCCGCGGCCTCGTACAGCTCGCCGGGGATCGTGGTCGTGGCGGCGTACAGGTTGATGGCGACGAACGGGATCGACTGCCAGACGATCAGCACCGTCACCACGAAGAACGTCGACAGCTGGCTGCTGGTCCAGCTGTAGTCGGCCATGGAGTGCCAACCGAGCTTGTCCAGGACCCAGTTGACGACGCCGAAGCGCTGGGCGAAGAGCCACTGGTAGACGGTGGTCGCGGCGACCACGGGCATCGCCCAGGCCAGCACGAGCCCGATCATCAGGGTGACCCGCATCCGCTTGCCGAGGCGGGCCAGGAGCAGGCCGACCAGGGCGCCGAGGAACATGGTCAGGACGACGTTGACCAGCGTGAAGAGGATCGAGCGGCCGGTGACGCGCCAGAAGTCCTCGCCGGTGAGGGCCTGCTTGTAGTTCTCGATGCCGTTCCACTCGGTGACATGCTGGATCAGCTGTCCCATGTTGAGGTTCTGGAACGACAGCAGGAGGTCCTTCAGCAGCGGCCAGCCGAGCAGCAGCACGGTGGCCGCGCAGGCGGGCAGCAGCAGGAGGTACGGGGCGAGCGCGCCCGCGCGGGACGCCGGTCGCTGCTCACCTGGCCCTCGCTGGTCCACTTTCGTCACGTCCACCGGACCGGAGGGCGGCCGTTCGGTCTGCACGGTCATGCTCGCGTTCTCTCTACTCGACCTACCGGAACGCGGGGCGGGGACCCTTGACCGGCCCCCGCCCCGATGCCCTTACTGCTGCTGGGCGAGGCGCTTGTTGAACTCGCTCTCGACCTGCTTGGCGGCCTCGGCCGGCGTCTTGCCGTTGAGGACGGCGGTCATGTAGGTCTTGACCGGGTTGGGCGCGTTCTCGACCGCGGCCCACTCCGGGATCAGCGGCGTGGTGCCACCGCCGGCGGCGGCGGGAGCCGCGGCCTCGGCGACGGCGTTGCCCGTCAGGTTGGTCTGGAGCGACTCCTTGTTCGGGATGACGCCGTTGAGCTTGGCCAGCTCGCCCTCGTACTTGTCGGACAGCGCGATCTTCAGGAACTCCTTGGCGAGCGCCTGCTTCTTGCTGCCCGCGGCGACCGCGAGGTTGGAACCGCCGAGGAAGACGCCCTCGGGCTTGTCGGCCGTGGCGCCCGGGATGGTGAAGTAGCCGATGTCCGACTCGATCTTCTTGTTGGCGGCGATCGCCGTGCCGGCCTCCCAGCCCATGCCGATGAAGGCACCGACGTTGCCCTTGGCGAAGACCTCGGCCTGCTGCGGGGTGGCCTCGTCCTTGTCCTTGGGGGCCTTGGACAGGGCCTGGAACTTCTTGTAGGTCTCCATGGCGGCGGCGACCTTCGGGTCGTCGAGGTTGGAGACGTACTTGTCGCCGTCCTTCTTCACCAGCTCGGCACCCTCACCGATGGTGAGACCGACGAAGTGGTACCAGTTCTGACCGGGCAGGTAGATCGGCTCGGCCTTGGTCTTCTCACCGATCTGCTTGAGGTCGGTGTAGAACTCGTCCCGGGTCTTCGGGGTGTCCTTGATGCCGGCGTCGGCCCAGACCTTCTTGTTGTAGATGACGACGCGGTTGGCGAAGTACCAGGGCGCCGCGTACTGCTTGCCGTCGTAGATCGAGGACTTGTTCAGCGACTCGGTCCAGTCGGCGCCGATCGACGACTTGAGGTCGGCGAGGTCGGCGAGGCCGCCGGTCTTGGCGTAGGCCGGGGTCTGGGTGTTGCCGATCTCGAAGACGTCCGGCGGGTTCTCCTCCGACAGGGCGGTGGTCAGCTTCTGCTGGATGCCGTTCCACTGCTGGATCTCGAACTTGACCTTGGCCTTGGTCTTCTTCTCGAAGGCGGCCTGCACGTCCTTCTGCCACTGGTCCGGCGAGGAGCCGTCCATGACCCAGACGGTGAGGGTCTGGCCGGCGTAACCGTCCGCCCCCGCCTTGTCACCACTGTCGCCGCCGTCGTCGCCCCCACACGCCGCGACGGAGACCAACATGGCCGCGACACCGATCGCGGTAATCAGCTTGCGCTTCACGCCATCCTCCTCAGGATGCCCACACCCCCCGCCCACGAAGCTGGGGCCCTGGACCAATGGTGTAGACCAGTACCGGGAGCTTGGACCAGACCACGGGGCCTGTCAAGGGCGTCCGAACAGCCTCTGACCAGCCGTTATCCGACCTACATATGCAGGAACCTTTAAGTAAGAAGCCAGCGAAAACAGCGCCGCCGGAGTACTGTCTTCCACTAGACCACTTGAGGCTATGGACTAGACCAAAAGAGTCGGCGACGGTATACAGAGGGGATCACGATGTGATCCGCATCCGGAGCCGGGAAGGCAGAGGCATGAGCACCGAGGTCAGCAGCGCGGAGAACGAGGGTGGGGCGACCGTCCGTACCGCGCGCGTGCCCAAGTACTACCGCCTGAAGAAGCACCTGCTCGACATGACCGAGACCCAGGCGCCCGGCACGCCCGTCCCGCCCGAGCGCACGCTCGCGGCCGAGTTCGACACCTCGCGCACCACCGTGCGCCAGGCCCTCCAGGAGCTCGTCGTCGAGGGCCGCCTCGAACGCATCCAGGGCAAGGGCACGTTCGTCGCCAAGCCGAAGGTCTCCCAGGCGCTGCAACTCACCTCTTACACCGAGGACATGCGCGCCCAGGGCCTCGAACCCACCTCGCAGCTCCTCGACATCGGCTACATCACCGCCGACGACCGCCTCGCCGAGCTCCTCGACATCACCGCCGGCGGCCGGGTGCTGCGCATCGAGCGGCTGCGCATGGCGAACGGCGAGCCGATGGCCATCGAGACGACCCACCTCAGCGCGAAGCGCTTCCCCGCGCTGCGGCGCAGCCTGGTCAAGTACACCTCTCTCTATACGGCGTTGGCCGAGGTCTACGACGTCCATCTCGCCGAGGCCGAGGAGACCATCGAGACCTCGCTGGCCACCCCGCGCGAGGCCGGCCTGCTCGGCACCGACGTGGGCCTGCCGATGCTGATGCTGTCCCGCCACTCCATCGACAAGGACGGGGAGCCGGTGGAGTGGGTGCGCTCGGTGTACCGGGGCGACCGGTACAAGTTCGTGGCGCGGCTGAAGCGGCCCCTCGACTAGGTCGCGTTGGGCGGATCAGGTCACAGGAAAGCCGCGGCGCCTCACCGGCGTCGATGAGGCGCCGGACACGACCTAGTGCACACGGTGCAGCGAAAGCGCACATCCTGCTCTACGGTCCTCCCGTCTCCGTATGGACGGGAGGACCGCCCTGTGCTTACCGCGAACGTCCGAACCACCGTCATCTGGACCCTCGTCCTCGCCGCGATCGCCGGCGCGGGACCGCTCGTCGGCCCCGTACTGGCCGCGCAGACGGGGTACCTGCCCGGCACCGTCCGGATCATCGCGGGCGTCGTCCTCGCGGGTGCCGTCCAGACCAACTCCACGGTCGACGGCGTGCTCACCGCGGTGCTGGCCCTGCTGATCGTGGTGGTGATCGCCGCCGTACGTCGAGTCGAAACTCGTCGACCCGGCCGGGCTGTTCCCGACCCGGGACGAGAAGGGATGCGGACGGACCGGCGGGAGGAGGACCCGCGTCAGGGCTTCCGCTGCCGCTGAAGGCCGCCGTCGACACCGATGTCGGACCTTCACCGAATCGACATACCGATATGCGGACGAGGTCTTCCACTCCTGTTACACCGTGACCTAGATTGCCTGCGCGTTACACGGTGATCAGTGAGGGGATGGAGCCGCCGCATGTCATCAGATTCGCCCGAGGCCAGACCACCGGTGGTGACACCCGTCCGCGTGGTCATCGCCCTGTGCCTCTTCGCGCCCTTCGTGGCGATGTTGTGGGTGGGGTCGTACGCGAAGGTCGACCCGACCTTCATCGGCATCCCGTTCTTCTACTGGTACCAGATGCTGTGGGTGCTCATCTCCACCGCGCTGACGATGACCGCGTACAAGCTCTGGCAGCGTGACCAGCGCGCCCGTCGTGGAGGTACCAAGTGAACGACGGCGTGAACGGCGTCGCGCTCGGCGTCTTCATCTTCTTCTTCCTGGCCGTCACGGTCATGGGCTTCCTCGCCGCGCGCTGGCGCAAGGCCGAGAACGAGCACTCGCTGGACGAATGGGGCCTGGGCGGCCGGTCGTTCGGCACCTGGGTCACCTGGTTCCTGCTCGGCGGCGACCTCTACACCGCGTACACCTTCGTGGCCGTCCCGGCGGCGATCTACGCCGCGGGCGCGGCCGGCTTCTTCGCGGTGCCGTACACGATCCTCGTGTACCCCCTGATCTTCACCTTCCTGCCCCGCCTGTGGTCGGTCTCGCACAAGCACGGCTATGTGACGACCTCCGACTTCGTGCGCGGACGCTGGGGTTCGAAGGGCCTGTCGCTCGCGGTCGCCGTCACCGGCATCCTCGCGACGATGCCCTACATCGCCCTCCAACTCGTGGGTATCCAGGCCGTTCTGGACGTCATGGGCGTCGGCGGCGGCGAGGACACCAACTGGTTCGTGAAGGACCTGCCGCTGCTGATCGCGTTCGGCGTGCTCGCGGCGTACACGTACTCGTCCGGTCTGCGGGCCCCCGCCCTGATCGCGTTCGTCAAGGACACGCTGATCTACATCGTCATCGCGGTGGCGATCATCTACATCCCGATCAAGCTGGGCGGGTTCGACGAGATCTTCGCCAAGGCGGGCGAGGCGTACAGCCAGACCAACCCGGCGACGGGCGCGCCACGCGGTGCGCTGGTGCCGGGCGAGCCGGGCCAATGGACGTACGCCACCCTGGCGTTGGGCTCCGCGCTCGCGCTCTTCATGTACCCGCACTCGATCACCGCGACGCTCTCCTCCAGGAGCCGTGAGGTGATCCGCCGCAACACCACGATCCTGCCCCTGTACTCGCTGATGCTGGGTCTGCTGGCGCTGCTGGGCTTCATGGCGATCGCGGCCGGGGTCAAGGTCACCAACGGCCAGTTGGCGATCCCGCAGCTGTTCGAGGACATGTTCCCGGCGTGGTTCGCGGGCGTGGCCTTCGCGGCGATCGGCATCGGCGCGCTCGTGCCCGCCGCCATCATGTCGATCGCGGCGGCGAATCTCTTCACCCGCAACATCTACAAGGACTTCATCAAGCCGGACGCGACTCCGGAGCAGGAGACCAAGGTCTCCAAGCTGGTGTCCCTGCTGGTGAAGGTCGGCGCGCTGGTCTTCGTCCTGACCATGGACAAGACGGTCGCCATCAACTTCCAGCTCCTGGGCGGCATCTGGATCCTCCAGACCTTCCCGGCCCTGGTCGGCGGTCTGTTCACCCGCTGGTTCCACCGCTGGGCCCTGCTCGCCGGCTGGGCGGTCGGCATGATCTACGGCACGGTCGCCGCGTACGGCGTCGCCTCCCCGACCCAGAAGCACTTCGGCGGCTCGTCGAAGGAGATCCCGGGCATCGGCGAGATCGGCTACATCGGCCTGACGGCCTTCGTGCTCAACGTCGTGGTCACGGTGGTCCTCACCTTCGTCCTGAAGGCCCTCAAGGCCCCCGAGGGCGTCGACGAGACCAAGCCGGAGGACTACACGGCGGACGCGGGCGACCCCGGCGTCCAGGTCGAGCTGCCGCCGGCGACCGCGGGCACCTCGCACTGAGTGTTTCCCTGATCAGCGGGCCGCCGGAACATCCGGCGGCCCGTTGTCGTGCAGGTCGGGCACACTCGCTCCCATGGACATCGAGATCCGGGCAGCGGAACCCGGCGAATACGACACCATCGGCGAGATCACGGCCCAGGCCTATCTCCTGGACGACCTCCTGGCCTTCGGTGAGAGCGACTGGTATCTGGGCGAGTTGAGAGACGTCGCCAAGCGGGCCGCCTCCGCCGAGGTACTCGTGGCCACCCTGGGCGGCGAGCCCGTCGGCACCGTCACCTACGTCGCCGCCGGCGGTGCCATGGCCGAGCACGCCCGGCCCGACGAGGCCGTGATCCGCATGCTCGCCGTCGGCCGCGCGGCGCGTGGCAGAGGGGCCGGCGAGGCCCTCGTCCGCGCCTGCGTCGACCGGGCGAGGGCGGCGGACGGCTGCACGGGCATCGTGCTGTCGACCCAGGAGATCATGTACGCCGCCCACCGCATCTACGAACGCCTCGGCTTCGTCCGCGCACCCGAGCGCGACTGGCAGCCGATCCCGGGTGCGGAGTTCACGCTTCTCACCTATGAGTTGACGCTCTGAAGTCGCCGCGACACAACATCTAGGGGTGCCACCCGAACCCGGCACAAGATGTATGCTCATGCTCGCTGTCGCCGCAGGGGAATCCGGTGCGAATCCGGAACTGTCCCGCAACGGTGTACTTGTGCATGTCTTGTGCGTGTACGGGAGTCAGTCCGAGGACCTGCCGACAGCGTGCCCAGGCCGCCGTGGCCCGGGTGCCATGACGTCCGGGCCTCGTGGAGTGGGCCGGTGGACGCGACGCCGTGTGCGCTCGTGCTGCCCCCTGCTCTCCGCCAGGCCCCGTGCCGAGCGAGGGAGAGCCCCCCAGTGACCATCGCGCCAGCCGATCCGGCTTCAGCGGTCCAGGCGGAGAACGACGGTGCCGGTACCGCCCTGTTGCGGACCCTGACCGAGCTGACCGCCGACCTGCCCGACGCCGACCCCGGACGGGTCGCCGCCGCCGCGCTGCGCGGCCGCTCCGGCCGGGCGGACTCCGATGGCGGCGCGGAGCTGCGCGAGCTGGCGACGGAGGCCGCCGCCGGTCTCATCTCCGAGGACCCCGCCTACTCCCGGCTGGCCGCCCGGCTGCTGACCATCAGCATCGCCGCCGAGGCCGCCTCCCAGGGCGTCACGTCCTTCACCGAGTCGGTCGAGGTCGGCCACCGCGAGGGCCTGATCGCCGACCGCACGGCGGAGTTCGTACGGGTCCACGCGGCGCGGCTCGACGCGCTGATCGACCCGGCCGGCGACGACCGCTTCGGCTACTTCGGGCTCCGCACCCTGCACAGCCGCTACCTCCTGCGGCACCCGATCACCCGCCAGGTCATCGAGACGCCCCAGCACTTCATGCTGCGCGTCGCCTCCGGCCTCGCCGAGGACGACACGACCCGCGCCCTGGACGAAGTCGCCGCGCTCTACGGGCTCATGAGCCGCCTCGACTACCTGCCGTCCTCCCCCACGCTCTTCAACTCCGGCACCCGGCACCCCCAGATGTCGTCCTGCTACCTCCTCGACTCCCCGCTGGACGAGCTGGACTCCATCTACGACCGCTACCACCAGGTGGCACGGCTGTCGAAGCACGCCGGTGGCATCGGGCTGTCGTACAGCAGGATTCGTTCCCGCGGCTCCCTCATCCGGGGCACCAACGGGCACTCCAACGGCATCGTGCCGTTCCTGAAGACGCTGGACGCGAGCGTCGCCGCGGTGAACCAGGGCGGTCGGCGCAAGGGTGCGGCCGCGGTGTACCTGGAGACCTGGCACTCCGACATCGAGGAGTTCCTGGAGCTGCGCGACAACACCGGTGAGGACGCCCGGCGTACGCACAACCTGAACCTCGCGCACTGGATCCCGGACGAGTTCATGCGCCGCGTGAACGCCGACGCCGAGTGGTCGCTGTTCTCCCCGGCCGACGTGCCCGAGCTGGTCGACCTGTGGGGCGAGGAGTTCGACGCCGCGTACCGCAAGGCGGAGGCGGCGGGGCTCGCCAAGAAGACCATCCCGGCCCGTGACCTCTACGGCCGCATGATGCGCACCCTGGCGCAGACCGGCAACGGCTGGATGACCTTCAAGGACGCCGCCAACCGCACCGCCAACCAGACGGCGCTGCCCGGCAGCGTGGTCCACTCCTCCAACCTCTGCACGGAGATCCTGGAGGTCACGGACGACGGGGAGACGGCGGTCTGCAACCTGGGCTCGGTGAACCTGGGCGCGTTCGTCGACCAGAGGACCGGCGACCTCGACTGGGAGCGGCTCGACGAGACCGTCCGTACCGCCGTCACCTTCCTCGACCGCGTGGTGGACATCAACTTCTACCCGACCGAGCAGGCCGGCCGGTCGAACGCGAAGTGGCGCCCGGTGGGCCTGGGCGCGATGGGCCTCCAGGACGTCTTCTTCAAGCTGCGGCTGCCCTTCGACTCGCCGGAGGCCAAGGCTCTCTCCACACGCATCGCCGAGCGCATCATGCTCGCCGCGTACGAGGCCTCCACCGACCTCGCCGAGCGCAACGGACCGCTCCCGGCATGGGAGAAGACCCGTACCGCCCAGGGCGTCCTGCACCCCGACCACTACGGCGTCGAGCTGACCTGGCCGGAGCGCTGGGCGGCGCTGCGCGAGCGGATGGCCACCACGGGCCTGCGCAACTCCCTGCTCCTCGCCATCGCGCCCACCGCCACGATCGCCTCGATCGCGGGCGTGTACGAGTGCATCGAGCCGCAGGTCTCGAACCTCTTCAAGCGCGAGACGCTGTCCGGCGAGTTCCTCCAGGTCAACTCCTATCTGGTGGCCGAGCTGAAGAAGCTCGGCGTCTGGGACGCACAGACCCGGGAGGCGCTGCGCGAGTCCAACGGCTCGGTGCAGGGCTTCACCTGGGTCCCGCAGGACGTCCGCGACCTGTACCGCACGGCCTGGGAGATCCCGCAGCGCGGCCTCATCGACATGGCCGCCGCGCGCACCCCGTTCCTGGACCAGTCCCAGTCGCTGAACCTGTTCCTGGAGACGCCGACCATCGGCAAGCTCTCCTCGATGTACGCGTACGCCTGGAAGCAGGGCCTGAAGACGACGTACTACCTGCGTTCGCGCCCGGCGACGAGGATCGCCCGCGCCGCACAGGCAACTGTCCCCGTACAGCAGGCCGCTGACCCCGATGCGATCGCCTGCTCCCTTGAGAACCCCGAGTCCTGCGAGGCCTGCCAGTAATGAGCTCCACCCAGAAGAACCTGCTCGACCCGGGCTTCGAGCTGACTCTGCGTCCCATGCGCTACCCGGACTTCTACGAGCGCTACCGGGACGCCATCAAGAACACCTGGACCGTCGAGGAGGTCGACCTCCACTCGGACGTCGCCGACCTGGCCAAGCTGACGCCGGAGGAGCAGCACCTGATCGGCCGCCTGGTCGCGTTCTTCGCGACGGGCGACTCGATCGTGGCCAACAACCTGGTGCTGACGCTCTACAAGCACATCAACTCCCCCGAGGCGCGCCTGTACCTGTCGCGCCAGCTGTTCGAGGAGGCAGTCCACGTCCAGTTCTACCTGACGCTCCTCGACACCTACCTCCCCGACCCGGAGGACCGGACGGCGGCCTTCGCGGCGGTGGAGAACATCCCGTCGATCCGCGAGAAGGCGGAGTTCTGCTTCAAGTGGATCAACGAGGTCGAGAAGCTGGAGCGCCTGGAGTCCAAGGCCGACCGCCGCCGCTTCCTGCTCAACCTCATCTGCTTCGCCGCGTGCATCGAGGGCCTGTTCTTCTACGGTGCCTTCGCGTACGTCTACTGGTTCCGCAGCCGGGGTCTGCTGCACGGTCTCGCCACCGGCACCAACTGGGTGTTCCGCGACGAGACCATGCACATGAGCTTCGCGTTCGAGGTGGTCGACACCGTCCGCAAGGAGGAGCCGGAGCTCTTCGACGAGCAGCTCCAGCAGCAGGTCACGGACATGATGCGGGAGGCGGTCGAGGCGGAGCTCCAGTTCGGCCGCGACCTGTGCGGTGACGGTCTGCCGGGCATGAACACCGCCTCGATGCGTCAGTACCTGGAGTGCGTCGCCGACCAGCGCCTCACCCGCCTGGGCTTCGCCCCGGTGTACGGCTCGGAGAACCCCTTCTCCTTCATGGAACTCCAGGGCGTCCAGGAACTGACGAACTTCTTCGAGCGCCGCCCGTCCGCGTACCAGGTGGCCGTGGAGGGCACGGTCGACCTGGACGAGGACTTCTAGCCCGACGCGACGGATCCCTTCTCGCCGCCGGTACGTCGTGCGGCGAGGAGGGATCCGTCGCGTGCCAGGGGGTTCAGGAGCGGTGGGTCACCGTGGCGGTGACGTAGCGGCGCCGCGGCTGTGCCTGGGGGGCGGCGCTCTTCGGGCGGCTCTGTTCGGCCTCCCTGATCTCGCGGTCGATGCGCCGGTCGCGGGCGATGCCGATCACCGACGGCAGGACCAGCACGAACAGGATGGCCAGCACGGTCAGCATTCCGATCAGTCCTTCTGTCTGTGCGGTAGTCATGACACCACTCTCACGCTGAACACTCCTTACAAACAGTGGCAGGACTGCCGCACACCCTCGATTTACTGCCATAGGCGAGGCACACTGGAAGCATGCTGAAGAACGTGGTCGCCGTGTTGCTCGACGGAGTGCATCCCTTCGAACTCGGTGTCGTCTGTGAGGTGTTCGGCATCGATCGCAGCGACGAGGGGCTGCCGACGTACGACTTCGCCGTCGCCTCGGCCGAGGGGCCGACGCTCGGCACCCATGTCGGCGGGCTCAGCGTCTCCACGCCGTACGGCCTGGAGCGGCTGGAGGAGGCCGACCTGATCGCCGTACCGGCGGGGGCGGACTACGTCGTACGGGAGTATCCGCCCGCGCTGCTCGACGCCCTGCGCAGGGCCGTCGACCGCGGCGCCCGGGTCCTCAGCGTCTGTTCCGGCGTCTTCGTGCTGGGCGCCGCCGGACTGCTCGACGGGCGGCGGTGCAGCGTCCACTGGCGGCAGGCGGACGAGCTGGCCGTCAGGAATCCACGGGCGATCATCGAACCGGACGTGCTCTACGTCGACGAGGACCCGGTGATCACCTCCGCCGGCACCGCCGCCGGTATCGACGCCTGTCTGCACATCGTCCGCAAGGAACAGGGCCCCGAGGTCGCCAACAAGATCGCCCGGCGGATGGTCGTACCGCCGCACCGGGACGGCGGACAGGCGCAGTACATCGAGCGGCCGCTGCCGAAGGACCGCTGCGACACCGTGGGCGAGGTCCTCGTCTGGATGGAGCGCCATCTCGACGAGGAGGTCACCGTCGAGCAGCTCGCCGAGCGTGCGCACATGTCCCCGCGGACCTTCGCCCGCCGCTTCCAGCAGGAGACCGGGACCACGCCCTACCGCTGGATCCTGCGACAACGCGTCCTGCTCGCCCAGCGGTTGCTGGAAGGGACGGACGAAACGGTGGACGCGGTCGCGGGCCGAACCGGGTTCGGCACCGCGGCCGCACTGCGCCATCAGTTCGTACGGGCGCTGGGGACCACCCCGAACGCCTATCGAAGGACGTTCAGAGGGCCGGAAGCCGCCTGATCCGCCCGCTCACCGCGCCACCGGCCGCAGCAGCAGCCTGTGCGGGCGGAGCGTGATGCCCACCCGGGTGCCGTCGTTCGACCCCGCCACCTGCTCGAAGCGGTACTTCGTGGCGAGCGCCGCCGTGATCAGCGTCAGCTGCGCCATCGAGAAGTGGTCGCTCGGGCACTTGCGGTTGCCGACGCTGAACGGGCTCATGGCGTATTTCGGCACCTCCTTCACCCGTTCCGGAAGCCAGCGGTCGGGGTCGAAGCCGAGGCTGTCCTTGTACGACTTCGGGTCGCGCTGGACCGCGTACGGGCTGTAGACGATGTCCGCACCGGCCGGAATGCGATAGCCACCGAGTTCCGTGTCGGTGACCGCGCGGCGCGTCAATATCCACACCGCGGGACGCAAACGCATGGCCTCGACGACGACATTGTTGGTGTGCCGGAGCGACCGGACGTCGTCGAATGCGACGGGACGGCCGCCCGTTACGGATTCGACCTCGTCGCGCACCCTGTCCGCGTGTTCCGGATGTTCCGCGAGGACTTGGAGCAGCCACATGATCGTGGACGCCACCGTTTCGCTGCCCGGGGTGACTATCGCGACGACCTGGTCGTGGATCTCCTGTTCCCCGATGGGGTCGCCATTGTCGTCCTTCGCCTCCAGCAATGCCGTCAGCAAATCGTCCGGCTTTTGACCAGATGCGCGGCGCTCGGCGATGATCTCGTCGACGAGGAGATGCAAATCGGCCAGGGCCGCGTTGAATTTCCGGTTGGGCGGCAGCGGCAGGTTGTAGAGCGGCCCGAGGGGCACGACCATCCGCCGGTACATCCCGCGGAAGACGGTGGCGAGGGCGACGCAGAGCCGCTCCGCGCGTTCGTCCATGAAGTCGCCGCGCAGCAGACAGCGGGCGGCGATGCGGACGGCGACCCGGAAGGACTCGGTGGTGCAGTCGATGGTCTCGCCGGGCTGCCAGCGCTCGGTGAGCGCGTGCGCCTCCTCCTCCATGATCGGCCCGTACCCGGGGATCGCGTCGAGCCGGAAGGCGGGCTGGATGGTGCGCCGCTGACGCCGGTGCTGCGGGCCGTTGGCGGTGGCCACGCCCTCCTTGCCGAGCAGGCCTTCCAGGGACTCCCACAGCGGCCCGGCGATGACGAAGTCGGGGTTGAGCGCGAGGGCTCCGGTGAGGGCCGGCGTGGTCGGCGCGTAGACCTCCTTCGGGCCCAGTTTGAGCCGTACGACGTCGCCGTGGTCGCGGAGCTGGGACATGAAGGCCAGCGGGTCGCGCAGCAGCTTCAGGCCGTGTCCGAGGAGCGGGACGCCGCCGCCCGCCAGGGGTGCTTCACGCAGCCCGGACGCCGGGGTCGCCGGCGCTTCGGGCTTCACAGACTCGACGGTCATTTCTCACCTGCCGCTTCGTTGTTGACGTACGGGGGCGTGGACCGGTCGTCCCAGCTGTCGACCGTGTAGCGGCCGGACTCGTGGTGGAACCAGTAGACGGTGCTGAACCAGTTGCGCATATTGCCGACGCAGGCGCGCACGGTGTGACTCAGCTCCTTTCCCAGGACCGTTCCGTCGGCGAGGGAATCCGCGAACCGTAAGGCGTCGTTCTCGGCGACGAGGAATGCGTCGATGCATTCCTCCACCCGCCGCCTGACATCGCGGACCGCCTGTTTGAGGCTCATTCCCTCGTGTTTGATGAGGCTTATTCCGAGATTGTGGACCTCGTCACCGGCTATTTCCTTCGGCAGCGAGCAGAGGTCGTTGTACCAGGCGGCGAATTCCTGACTCAGAAGTGCCGCCTGCCGATAGGCCGGGTGTTTCCGGACCCGGTCGGGGAGTTCTCGGCCCGCGCTCGGTTCCAGCAGATCGGTCCAGATCCAGTGCGCGAAGGTGAGGCGGCGCAGGGCGAGGTATTCCTCGACGGTCGGCACCACGCCTTCGGTGCGGTTGTGGAATTCCCGGTCGTACGCCTCGATCACCTCGTGGAAGTGCCGGGCGAATCGGGTGTTCCACGTTCGCGGCAGGAAGGAGTAGAGCCGCACCATGCTGTCCGCGAACCCGGCGACCAGCGGATCTTCGTGGTGCAGATGGTCCCTGGGGGCGTCGAGGGCCGCGTGCAGCCGGAACCTGAGCTGCCGCCAGGCCTCGGCCCTGCCGTGGACGATGTCGCGGTCGTGCCGGTCGTCCCAGACGAAGAACCACGCGCTGTAATCCGCTATCGCCTGGAGGACCTCGTCGGGGGCGCCCAGGTAGTAGCCCGCCATGAGGTCCGTGTAGCAAAGACCGTCGGCATATTCCTCCACCTTGTCCGCCGGCATGAGCCGCTTTTCCAGCAGCCAGGTGCGTGTCTTCTCCTGGAGCTGGGGCCAATACGGGTGGAGTTGCCGGGGAAACGCCGCCTCGATCACCGAGAGATGGAGCGAGGGTGGGACCGCGACCGCTGTCGGTGTCGATGTGGTGCCGTGTGAGAAAGCATGCACGAACTAACCCCTCTCAGCCGCCAGTTGCGCACGCCCCTCCCGCTGTACCGGGCGTGCGCCGTTGCGTATCCCCGCACTTCCCATTCAGCCCTACAACTGACCGGTCTGGGAACGGATTTGCACCATTCACTACCCCACAGTGCCGAGAATCTCCCCTTGTGTGACTGATTCTGGATCAGTAAGGGAGCACAAGCGATCGAACGTACGACGGACAGACGAACGGCGCCTGTTCAGGAAGGGGTTCCTGAACAGACGCCGTACGGAAGGGACTTGTGGGGCCCCGGTTGCTCTCAGTCGTTCGCGACGACAGGGTAGCGGGGCTCGTTCTCGGCCATCTGCCGCAGCGCGTCCTTGCGTTCACGCTTGGAGAGCCGGTCGATGTAGAGGTACCCGTACAGGTGATCGGTCTCGTGCTGCAAACACCGCGCGAAGTACCCGGTGCCGCGCACCTTGATCGGGTTGCCCTTCTCGTCCTGCCCGGTCACCTCGGCGTAGTCGGGGCGCGCCAGCGGCGCGTACGCCGTCGGCACCGACAGACAGCCCTCGTTGCTGTCGTCCAGACGACGCTTCTCGGCGGGCAGGTCGACGAGCTTGGGGTTGCAGACGACACCGACGTGCCGGGCGCCCTCGTCGTCCATGCAGTCGTAGACGAAGACCTTCAGATCGACCCCGATCTGGTTGGCGGCCAGGCCCACGCCCTCGGCGGTGCGCTGCGAGGCGAACATGTCCGCGACCAGCTGGTCCAGCTCCGCGCCGAACTCGGTGACGTCCTTGCACTCCTTGTGCAGCACCGGGTTCCCGACGACGGTGATGGGCCGCGAGGTGCCCCGCTCACGCCACGCGTTCTCGCGCTCCTCGGCGTCCTGGGTGTCGATGACGAAACCCTCGTCGTCCACGGGAAGCACGCCCGCGTGCTGCTGATCGGTGTCCTGCTGCGCCATGACCGACGATGCCTTCCTAAACAATCAGGGGTGAAGTTGCTGATACAGGGTACGTGGACGCGCCCCTTCAGGGGCGCGGGACCGTGTCCGATATGCGGCTCCGCCACGTGGGCGCGACCAGCCCTCACCGGCCCGCAGCTGAAAGACGACCTAACAGACCTCTTCCAAATCCCGCCAGTCCCGAGAATCAGGGCTGTCGGCAACCCACCCGTCCAACAACCCCCGCACCAGCGAAGCCGGCGCCGCAACCCCACACTCCCGCTCCGGCACCCACATCTGCCCATCGGTCCGATGCCCGAGCGGCCCCGGATGCCCCGGCTCACTGTGATCGTGCGGATCCAGATGCTCCCCGTCCCCCTCATCGGACGGCATCCGCGACTCCGAGCACATCCGGCACAGCAGCCGCACCGAGGAAGACCAGTCCTCCGCCGCGAACCCCGCGTCGGCCGCGAGCTGCTCCAGCGCGTCCCGATCCGCCTCCGTGGCGGCCTCAAGGAGCACGACCCACGTCGGCACCGGCGAAGGCGCCCACAGCTCGATCTCGTCGAAGACGGGATAGGAGTGCCCGGCGGCGGTCGTCCGCTCCCCATGAGGCACCCCGTCGTGCAGCACGACCTCACCCCATCGCCGCCCGGACGACGGCAACGGAATGGACAGAACCTCCATCCGGGCCGGATCCAGCCGACGCCCCCACACCACCTCGGCCTCACCCTCGGGCGACAGCCGTACGGCCGCGCTCCCGAGGTCCATGCCGACCGGCTCACCGGGGTCGGCCGCGCCGCCCGGCACCCGCAGCCCGTAGGCCTGCCAGGCACGCCGGGCCAGCGGCCAGTCCTGGAGCGCGGTGGCCGCGATGCCGACGTTCCACCAGTCGGGTGCGCCCGTCTCCCGGTCGAGGAGGGCGACCGCACGCAGCCCGGCCGCACGGGCCTGCTCCCAGTCGTGCCGGAACTTGTGCAGCAGGGCGAGGTTGAACCAGGACTCGGACAGCCACGGTTCCAGATCGGCGGCGCGCGTCAGCAGCGCGCCGGCGTCCTCGTACCGACCGTCGCCGATCAGCGTGAACGCGCGGTCGGTGGCCTGCCGCCAGGAGGCGGAGGGCCGGTGCCGTCCTTTGCCGAAGATCCTCACGATTCCCGCCTGCCAGTTGCCCTCAGTGACCTCGCCACTGCCCCCGGAATCCCTCTCCTTCGCATCCAACCACGTGCGGCTGGAGGGGCGCTCATTACCCATGGGTTACCCAGCCGAGGGCAGGGTCAGACAGTCTCTCGCCAGCACCCTGGCCAGCGCCTCCACGACCTCCGGCGCGTAATCCCCCGCGGTCGCGAGGCGCAGCTCCTCCAGTGCGGTGAAGGGCCCGCCGGGCCCGGCGTCCCGCGCCTTCTCCTCATAGGCGTTCACCGTCCGTACGATGCGCGCGGCGACCGGCTGCTGCCGGTACGGGTCGGCCTGCCGCTCCACGACGACGGCGACCGCGCCGTCCACCCCGGTCTGCCGTACGACGGCCCCGCCGAGCAGCGCGATCCGCTGCTGCTCCGCTGCGGGCAGGGCGGCCGTGGCCCCGGCGGGCACCGGGTCGACGAGGCTGAGCTGTCCGATGTCGTGCATGAGGGCGGCGTACTCCAGGACGGTGAGGTCCCGCCCGGACAGCCCCAGGTCCCGGCCGACGGCACGGCTGAGCGCGGCGACGCGGCGGGCGTGTCCGGCGGGGGTGTATCCGGCGATCTCGGTGGCGCGGGCGAGGGAGGCGATGGTCTGCCGGTAGGTGGTGCGGACGGCGGCGTAGCGCCGGAAGGAGAGCTGGGTGAGCAGCAGGGGCACACAGAACACCGGCAGCGCCCACAGGCCGATGACGGCGACCGCGAGGGCCATGACGGCGCCGGTCGCGCAGACGGCGGAGCCGATGCCGAGCAGCGCCCGCAGCTCGTCGCGCAGCAGGGGGCCGAAGGGCCAGCGGGTGCGGGAGTGCCGTAGCGCGGCGGCGAGCACGGCGTCGCACAGGGCGGTGAGGGCGAGGATCGCGATCAGCAGCAGGGCGTACGCCGGCCCGCCCCAGGCGGTGAACACGCCCTGGTTGTAGAGGGGTTGGAAGCAGACGGCGGCGAAGCCGGTGCTGAGAACGCGCCGCGCGAGATGGTCCGGTGCCCGTCCGCTGCCCCGCCAGATGTGCGGCACGCTGCCCAGCAGCCCGGCCGCGACGACGACCGCCACCACCTGGGCCACCCCGTGCTGCGTGGCCCGCCCGGCGTCCGCCCCGAGCAGCGCGTACGACAGCGCCCCGGCGGCCCCGAGCGGCGCGGCCTCCCTGACCTGGGCGCCGGTCCACCGCGTCAGCTCCCCCACGCCGATCAGCGCCCCGAAGGCGACCGCGACGCCCCGCTCCTCCAGGCCGCTCCAGAGGGTGACGGCGAGGGAGACACCGGCGACCAGGGCGGCGGAGGTGTGGACGAGGCTCAACAGCAGCGGCGCCCGGCACACCCGAGCCGCACCCACCACAGGCACATCACTCACAGCACCCATCGCCACATCCGACCCACCCGGCACAGGCGCGTTCCTCGCCGGACCAGCACCGTCCGGCACCGCCGCGCTCATCGCCGTGCCCCGGATCGGGTGCCCGTCGGCCGTCGCGGCGCCGGCAGCGGAGTCGCCTCGTCCGCCGTCACCGCGGGATGCCAGCCGTGCCGTCCCAGCGCCCGGACGAGTGCCGTCACCATCCGTGGGTCGAACTGCGTCCCCGCGCACCGCTCCAGCTCCTCCAGCGCCGTCCCCACGGGCCGCGCCCTGCTGTAGGACCGGGTGGACGTCATCGCGTCGAAGGCGTCGGCGACCGCGACCACCCGCGCCGACTCGGGGATCTGCGCCCCGACCAGCCCGTACGGGTACCCGCTGCCGTCCAGCCGTTCGTGATGGTGCAGTACGGCCGCCCGGGCTTCCCCGAGGAAGGAGATGCCCCGCACCATCTCGTGCCCGTACTCGGGATGCAGTTCGATGATCCGGCGTTCCTCGGGCGTCAGCGGCCCGTCCTTGCGCAGCAGCCGCGTCGGAACGCCCAGCTTGCCCACGTCGTGCAGGATGCCGGCGAAGCGGAGGACCTCGATGCGGCCCTCGTCCATCCCCAGCTCACGGGCGATCATCATCGAGGCCTGGCCGACGCGTTCACTGTGTCCGCGCGTGTACTCGTCCTTGATGTCGACGGCCTGCACCAGCGCGCGGATGGTCGCCTGGTGGGCGGCCCGCTCCCGGTGGTACTGCGCGAACGCCCACCAGGACACACACATCGGCAGCAGCACGAGCAGCGCGGCGACGGGCCCGTACGGGCTGCGCCACAGGACGGCCATCATGAGCCCGGCGAGCCCGTGCACGGCGATCGGCGCGAGGGACCGTACGAAGAGCCCCCGCCAGGCCAGCCGGGCCGGGACGCCGTCCGCGAGCGCCAGGATGCCGCCGTCGAGCACGGTCAGCACCAGGCAGAAGGCGACGACGGCCGCCCCCGCCGGGACGAGCGCGTAGGGAAAGTCGGAGTGCACGACGGCGTCGCGACCGTCCAGCGCCCAGTGCACCCGGGACGCGACCCAGGCGGCGAGGGCCAGTTGGGAGGCCCGCCAGATCCGGCGCGGCAGCCGTGGCCGTCGGACGACCGGGGAGAGCAGCGCCCCCGGCACCGCGACGAGCGCGGCGGCGGGCGGCGGCAGCAGAAAGGCACCGGCGAGCAGCACGGGGTAGAACGAGCCGGAGAGCCGCTCGCCGCCCGCGTAGAGGACGGCGAGCAGGGCCACCGCCCACCACGGGGCACGTACCGCCGGCAGCAGGTGCAGGCAGTACAGGGCGGCGAGGGCCACACAGCCGAGGTACACACGGGCCCGTGCGGGTATCGCCTCCATACACCCCTCCCCGGGCACGCGCTTCCAGCACGGGAGCCTAGGGCGGTGAGGGGGAGGTCCGCGGGCTTATGACCCGTGGATTAGCACGTTCGAGTGACGACCGTGCGTTCAGGATTCCTGCGGGGCGGTCGGGGCGGCGGCGACGTCGTGGTCCGGCACGGCCTGTCCGGAGCGGATCAGGTCGAGCCGACCGAGCACCTTGGAACGCAGGTCCGTGGGGACGTCGTCATGTCCGCAGCACCGCTTGACCAGCTTCTTCACGGCCTCTTCGAGCCCGTACTTCTCCAGGCACGGCGAGCACTCGGTGAAGTGCTGCTTGAACTTGTCCCGGTCGACGTCCGGCATCTCGCTGTCGAGGAACTCGTAGAGATGGTCGAGTACCTCACTGCAGTCCGTCTCGTGCGGCTCTCCGCAGCTCATGAGCCCGAACCTTTCACTTCGTTCGACTCCCCGGCGCCGGCCGGGACCAGCCCGCGCTCACGGGCGTAGTCCTCGAGCATGCCGCGCAGTTGACGGCGGCCCCGGTGCAGCCGGGACATCACCGTACCGATGGGTGTCCCCATGATGTCCGCGATCTCCTTGTAGGCAAAGCCCTCGACGTCCGCCAGATACACGGCGATACGGAATTCCTCGGGGATCGCCTGGAGCGCTTCCTTCACGTCCGAGTCGGGCAGGTGGTCCAGCGCCTGCGACTCGGCGGAGCGCAGACCGGTCGACATGTGCGACTCGGCGCGCGCCAGCTGCCAGTCCTCGATCTCCTCGGCCGCGGAGCGCTGGGGTTCACGCTGCTTCTTGCGGTACGAGTTGATGAACGTGTTGGTCAGGATCCGGTACAGCCACGCCTTGAGGTTGGTGCCCTCGCGGAACTGGTGGAAGGACGCGTACGCCTTGGCGTAGGTCTCCTGCACCAGGTCCTCGGCGTCGGCCGGGTTGCGCGTCATCCGCAGGGCGGCCGAGTACATCTGGTCGAGGAATTCGAGCGCGTCCCGCTCGAAGCGCGCGCTGCGCTCCGTCGTGGACTCCGTGCCCGTGCCCTGGCCCTCGGGCTGCTCCGCCTGGCCGTGTTCGGTCCCTGCGTCGGTACCGGGAACCGGACCCACCTCCTCAAGTTTCTGGGCGGCCTCGAAGCCGATGCCACCAGAATCGGAGGATAGACGACTACCCGTGCCCGCCGCGCCTCGAATAGGCGTGGTCTTGCCCGCGTGCAGCACCGTCCAGTCCAGGTCAGCGCGGCTGCTGCGGGTCGGGCAGAAGGTCGAACCCATGCGGCGGACTTCCTCTCCTCAGACGTGTGAGCACTTCTGTCCCGCTCAACAGAGGTCCGCCGCACAACATTCCCGGCTCTTTACCCGAGTGACTGGGCCCACTTCAGGACCGCGTCCGTGATGACCGTCACGGCCTCGTCCTGACCGATCTCCGCCCTCTTCGGCACCGCGAATCCATGATCGCCGCAGGGCACCTCGACCAGCTCGTAAGCGCCCCCGGCGGGGAACTCGTCCGGTCTCCCGAAGGGGTCGTTGCCGCCCTGTACGACGAGGGTGGGCACCCCGGACCCGAGCAGCTCCTCGGCGCGGGACTTCTCCGGCTTGCCCGGCGGGTGGAGCGGGAAGCTGAGGGCGAGCACGGCGGCGGCGCCCAGCTCCACGGCGGTACGGCAGGCCACCCGGGCTCCGGCACTGCGCCCACCGGAGACGACGGGGAGCCCCGGCTGCGCGACGGCGGGCCAGATCCCGCGCCACCCGATGTCGAGGGTCTTGGGCGCGGGGGCGAGCTTCTTGCCCGCCACCCGCCAGGGCTGCTCGACGAGGGCGACGGTCACGCCGTGCGCCGGGAGGGTCTGCGCGAGGGCCTGGAGATCCCGCGCCTCGATGCCGCCGCCCGCCCCATGGCTGACGGCGAGGACGAGGCGGGCCTGCTTCTTGGCCTCGTGCCAGGTGATGCGGGCGTCCCCGGCGTCCGTGCTGACGATCTCAGTGGTGGTCACGTCAGAAGAGTGTGCCCTCCTCGGGCCCCTCCAGCTCCTTCAGCAGCTCCGGCCCGTTGTTGCGGACGTTGCTGACGGCGGTGGAGACGGGGTAGGCGCGCATCAGCCCGGGCGGGGGCGGCGCGAGCAGGGAGCGCAGGTCCTCGACGTCGGTGCGGGACGGGTCCAGCCAGGAGTCCCAGCGGTCCGGTGTCAGCATCAGCGGCATCCGGGGGTGGATGTCGGCGAGCGCGTGCGGTCCGTCGGCGGGGGCCACGGCCAGCGGGCTCGTCTCGGCCTCGGTCGTGATCACCGAGCAGGTCACCCACCAGGACTGCGGATGGTCGTCGGGCAGGGTCCGGTCGCGCCAGAACTCGTACAGCCCGGCCATCGCGAACACCGACCCGTCGGCGGGCAGCACGAAGTACGGCTGCTTGCGCGGCCGCTTCTTCTTGCCCTCGACCTCCAGATCCCGCTCGGCCGCGGCGGTGACCCACTCGTAGTAGCCGTCGGCGGGGATGATGCAGCGACGCGAGGAGAAGGCCCGCTTGTAGGAGGGCTTCTCGTGGACGGTCTCCGCGCGGGCGTTGATCATCCGGGCGCCGCCCTCGGGGGTCTTCGACCAGCTCGGCACCAGTCCCCACTTGAGCTTGCGGAGCTGCCGAACCGGGCGCGGATCTTCGGCGTCCTTAAGAGGACGGTCGAGGACGGCGTAGACCTCCTTGGTCGGGGCCACGTTGTAGTCGGGGGCCAGGGTCTCCTCGGGCTCCCACTTCTCGATCTCAAAGATTCCTGCGAGATCCTCGGGCCCACGACTAGCTGCATACCGTCCGCACATACGTGCCACACTGCCAGACTCCGTACGACCAGAGGGAGCCACCACCGAACATGGACGCCAACACCGCGACCTCTCTCTGGGACGAGCTGATCGGCACCCAGCCCGACCCCGACCTGTGGGTGGTCCTCGCCACCATGGGCGCGGCGCTCGCCATAGTCGTCCCGCACACCCTGTGGCGTGTCTCGCGCAACGCCATCACCATCGCCCACGAGGGCGGCCACGGGCTGGTCGCGCTGCTCACCGGCCGCACGCTGACCGGCATCCGGCTGCACTCCGACACCAGCGGCCTGACCGTCAGCAAGGGCAAGCCGTACGGCATCGGCATGATCCTCACCGCGTCCGCCGGCTACACCGCTCCCCCGCTGCTGGGCCTGGGCGGCGCGGCCCTCCTCGCGGCCGGCCGCATCACCCTGCTCCTGTGGCTGGCCACGGCGCTCCTGGTGGCGATGCTGGTGATGATCCGCAACGCGTACGGCGCCCTGACGGTGGTGCTCACGGGCGGCACGTTCGTGGTGGTGTCGTGGCTCGCGGGCCCTCAGGTGCAGGCCGCTTTCGCCTACGCGGTCGTGTGGTTCTTGTTGCTCGGTGGAGTTCGACCGGCATTCGAGTTGCAGGCGAAGCGGTCGCGCGGAGGCGCGGGCGACTCGGACGCGGACCAGCTGTCGAGGCTGACGCATGTACCGGCGGGCCTGTGGTTGTTCCTGTTCCACGCGGTGAGCCTGTGTTCGTTGATAGGTGGCGGCAGGTGGTTGCTGGAGGTGTGACGCGCCCCGGAGGGGCAGGCGTCAGGGGTGCGGGGAACTGCGCGACCAGCCACAACGGCGGCGCACCCGAAAGACCGCCCACCACTAAAGTGGACCCCATGGCTTTGAACCCCGCAGAAACCGCCCTCTGGCCCGCCCCCCACGCGCGCGGAGCCGTCGACGCAACGGTCCACGTCCCGGGGTCGAAGTCCGTCACCAACCGAGCCCTCGTCCTGGCCGCCCTCGCCTCGGAACCCGGCTGGCTGCGCCGCCCCCTCCGCTCCCGCGACACCCTCCTCATGGCCGCCGCGCTCCGCGAGATGGGCGTCGGCATCGAGGAGGGCGTGGGTCCCGACGGCACCGGCGAGACGTGGCGCGTGCTCCCCGCGGGGCTGCGCGGCCCGGCCACCGTCAACGTCGGCAACGCCGGCACCGTCATGCGCTTCCTGCCGCCCGTCGCCGCCCTGGCCGACGGCCCCATCTGTTTCGACGGTGACCCGAGGTCGTACGAGCGCCCCCTGAACGGCGTGATCGACGCCCTCCGTGTCCTCGGCGCCCGTATCGACGACGACGGCCGTGGCGCCCTGCCGCTGACGGTCCACGGCGGCGGCGCGCTGGACGGCGGTCCGGTGGAGATCGACGCGTCGAGCTCGTCCCAGTTCGTGAGCGCCCTCCTGCTCTCCGGCCCCCGCTTCAACCAGGGCGTGGAGGTCCGCCACGTGGGCGCCACGCTGCCCTCCATGCCCCACATCCGCATGACCGTGGACATGCTGCGCGCGGTCGGTGCCCAGGTGGACACCCCGGAGTCGGGCGGCGAGCCGAACGTGTGGCGGGTGACGCCGGGCGCGCTGCTCGGCCGGGACCTCACCATCGAGCCTGACCTCTCCAACGCCCAGCCGTTCCTGGCCGCGGCCCTGGTGACCGGCGGCAAGGTCGTCGTCCCGGACTGGCCGGCCCGCACCACACAGCCCGGCGACAAGCTGCGGGAGATCTTCACCGAGATGGGTGGTTCCTGCGAACTCACCGAGTACGGGCTGGTGTTCACCGGTTCGGGTGCGATCCACGGCATCGACGTGGACCTGAGCGAGGTCGGTGAACTGACCCCCGGTATCGCGGCGGTCGCCGCCCTCGCCGACTCCCCCTCGACGCTGCGCGGGGTGGCCCACCTCCGACTGCACGAGACGGACCGGCTGGCCGCGCTCACCAAGGAGATCAACGAACTCGGCGGTGACGTCACCGAGACCGCCGACGGTCTGCACATCCGTCCGCGCCGGTTGCACGGCGGGATCTTCCACACCTACGAGGACCACCGCATGGCGACGGCCGGCGCGATCATCGGCCTCGCGGTCGAGGGCGTGCAGATCGAGAACGTGGCGACGACCGCCAAGACACTGCCGGACTTCCCCGACCTGTGGACCGGGATGCTCGGGAGCGACGGGGCGTAGGGACACACCGCCATGCGTCGCTACGGCAAGCACACCGACGAGGACGACATCCGCTCCCGCCCCAACCGCAAGGGCAACCGGCCGCGTACGAACATCCGCCCGAAGCACGAGGAAGCGGTCGAGGGCATGGTCCTCACCGTGGACCGGGGCCGGCTGACCTGTCTGGTCGAGGACCGGGTCGTGATGGCCATGAAGGCCCGCGAGCTGGGCCGCAAGGCGGCGATCGTCGGTGACCGGGTGGCCATCGTCGGCGATCTCTCCGGCCAGAAGGACACCCTGGCCCGGATCGTCCGGATCGAGCCGCGCACCTCGGTGCTGCGCCGCACGGCGGACGACGACGACCCCTACGAGCGGGTGGTCGTCGCCAACGCGGACCAGCTCGCCATCGTCACCGCCCTCGCCGACCCCGAACCCCGCCCCCGCCTGATCGACCGCTGCCTGGTCGCGGCGTACGACGGCGGCCTGGAACCGCTCCTGGTCCTGACGAAGTCGGACCTCGCCCCGGCGGACAAGCTGCTTGAGCTGTACGGCGACCTCGACATCCCCTACGTCGTCACCAGCCGCGAGGAGCTGGAGAACGGCGATGCGGCGGGCCGGGTGCGCGAGCAGCTCGACGGCAAGATCACGGCGTTCGTCGGCCACTCCGGCGTCGGCAAGACGACCCTGGTGAACGCGCTGGTGCCGAAGGACCGCCGCCGTCTGACGGGCCACGTCAACGCGGTGACCGGCCGCGGCCGGCACACCACGACCTCGGCGCTGGCGCTTCCCCTGGACGGCGACGACGGCTGGGTGATCGACACTCCGGGTGTCCGGTCGTTCGGTCTGCACCACGTGGACCCGTCCCGGGTGATCCACGCGTTCCCGGACCTGGAACCGGGAACCGAGGGCTGTCCGCGCGCGTGCAGTCATGATGAGCCGGACTGCGCGCTCGACCAGTGGGTGGCGGACGGCCACGCGGATCCCGCCCGCCTCTACTCGCTGCGTCGGCTGCTGGCCACCCGGGAGCGGAAGGAAGGCGACTGACCTCCGCGTTGTTTGTGGGCCCGCGAGTCCGGTAAGTGCATAATCGCACCGAGCCGGACCTACGGGAGGACAGCACATGGCGTGGCTGCTGGTAGTGGTGGCCGGGTTGCTGGAAACCGGATTCGCCGTGTGTCTCAAGCTCTCCCACGGTTTCACCCGGCTCTGGCCCACGGTCGCCTTCTGCATCTTCGCCCTCGGCAGCTTCGGTCTGCTGACGCTGTCGCTGAGGAAGCTCGACGTGGGCCCGGCGTACGCGGTGTGGACGGGCATCGGCGCGGCCGGGACGGCGATCTACGGAATGATCTTCCTCGGCGACCTGGTCTCGACCCTGAAGCTCGTCTCGATCAGCTTCGTCATCGTCGGAGTGATCGGCCTCCAGCTGTCGGGCTCGGCGCACTGAAGGCCGCTCGCTAGACCGGCTGCCGATACAGCGCGGCACGCACGAGGTCGGTGACGCCGCCCTCCCCCGGCGGTGCCGACACACAGGAGAGGGCGAGCCGTACGACGAGTTCGCAGGAGCGGGCCAGCTCGGCGGTGTCCTGCTTGGCCGCGCCGGGTCCGCCCAGTGCCGCCACGGCACGGTCGCGCACCAGCGCCACGAAGTCGCCGGGCGAGGGCAGCGGACCGTCGGCCCGGCGCTGGGCCGGCACCGCGGAGGAGGACGGGACCGCGGTGAGCGCCGGCGCGGGCAGGCGCTCGCTCCAGCAGCCGGTGAGCATGGCCCGTACGAGCGCGTTCTCGCGGGCCGTGCCGGCCGTCCACTCTGCGGTGGCGGTGAGCCGGTCACGGGCGTCGGCGTGGGTGGCGAGCGCGCGTTCGACGCCGGCGAGATACCCGTCGGCCTCCCTTCTGACGAGCGCGCGGGCCAGCCCTTCCTTGCTCCCGAACTCGTTGTACAGCGTCTGCCGGGACACCCCGGCCGCCGCGGCGACGTCCACCATCCGCACCGCGGACCACGGCCGGCGCGCGAGCGCCGTGTACGCGGCGTCCAGCAGGGACTCCCTCGCTGCAGGCATCATCGCCTCCTAGGGGCGAGCGGCTCTGCGCCCAGATTTGACGCGCGTGATGGCACTGTCAAGGGTTCGCGAGGGCACGAGGGGGCGCCCCTGATCCGCCGTACGCCGCCGCACCCCCGCCGCTCCACCGGGCTCCGCAGGTGGGCGACGGCCTCCGGTCCGCCGGGCCCGCGGGGAGCGGAGGTCGCCGGTCGGCCAGGTTCCGTCCACTGCGCGCACACTGTCCACACTCCGGCCCCTGTAGCCCCGTACCTCACCCGGCAGATACCGTTCGTCGCATGCCGGACTACCTCGACGACCTCCGCTTCGCCCACGTCCTCGCCGACGCGGCCGACGCGGCCACCATGGACCGCTTCAAGGCCCTCGACCTCAAGGTCGAGACGAAGCCGGACATGACGCCGGTGAGCGAGGCGGACAAGGCCGCGGAGGACTTGATCCGCACCCATCTCCAGCGCGCCCGCCCGCGCGACGCGGTCCTGGGCGAGGAGTACGGCCTCCAGGGCACCGGCCCCCGCCGCTGGGTCGTCGACCCGATCGACGGCACCAAGAACTACGTCCGCGGCGTCCCTGTCTGGGCCACCCTCATCTCCCTGATGGAGGCGGGCGAAGGCGGCTACCAGCCCGTCGTCGGCGTGGTCTCCGCCCCCGCCCTGGGCCGCCGCTGGTGGGCCGCGAAGGGCCACGGCGCCTTTACCGGCCGCAGCCTCTCCTCGGCCTCCCGGCTGCGCGTCTCCCAGGTCTCCAAGCTCTCCGACGCCTCCTTCTCCTACTCCTCCCTCTCCGGCTGGGAGGAGCAGGGCCGCCTGGGCGGCTTCCTCGACCTGACCCGCGAGGTGTGGCGCACGCGCGCGTACGGCGACTTCTGGCCCTACATGCTGGTCGCCGAGGGCGCCGTCGACATCTGCGCCGAACCGGAGCTCTCGCTCTGGGACATGGCCGCCAACGCGATCATCGTCACCGAGGCCGGCGGCAGCTTCACCGGCCTCGACGGCCGCCCCGGCCCGCACGGCGGCAACGCGGCCGCCTCGAACGGGCTCCTGCACGACGAGCTGTTGGGCTACCTGAACCAGCGGTACTGATCGTTCCGTCCCTCTTCACCCAAAAGCGCAGATGACCGCGTGCGCCCTCAATTGGCCGCACGCGCCCCCTTGTTGACCCTCGCTTTACCTGCGACTCTGGGGAGACCCTCATTTGTGAACTTGTGAATCGCTGAACCAAGTCAGCGATTCCTCAGGAGGTGACTCCGCACCCATGCTCGTTCGCGACGCCATGAGCACCGTCGTCCTCACCATCGGCCCGACCCACACCCTCCGCCAGGCAGCCGCCCTGATGTCCGCCCGGCACGTCGGTGCGGCCGTGGTCCTCGACCCCGACGGCACCGGCATCGGCATCCTCACCGAACGCGACGTCCTCAACTCCGTGGGCCTGGGCCAGAACCCGGACAGCGAACCCAGCCACGCCCACACCACCACCGACGTCGTCTTCGCGGCGCCGTCCTGGACCCTGGAAGAGGCGGCCCGGACGATGGCCCACGGCGGCTTCCGCCACCTCATCGTCCTGGACCGGGGCGAGCCCATCGGCATCGTCTCGGTACGCGACATCATCCGCTGCTGGGCGCCCGCGCGACAGCAGATGACCCTCTCCCACTGAACCCACCGAACCCATCGAGGCCGCCAACTTAGACAAAGTCCAAAGTCAAACTCATTCGCGACCTGGTCCCCTTCTGTTAGGCTGGCGCCTATGAGTGACCTTCTGGAACGGCTTCGCGGACGTGGATGGCGGATGACCGCGCAGCGGCGCGTCGTGGCCGAGGTCCTCGACGGCGATCACGTCCACCTGACGGCCGACGAGGTCCACTCACGGGCCGTCGCCAAGCTGCCCGAGATCTCCCGCGCCACCGTCTACAACACGCTGGGCGAGCTGGTCTCGCTCGGCGAGGTCCTCGAGGTCGCCACCGACAAGCGCGCCAAGCGGTACGACCCCAACGCGCACCGTCCGCACCATCACCTGGTCTGCGCCCAGTGCGGCGCGATCAAGGACGTCCACCCCGGCGGCAACCCGCTGGCGGACCTCCCCGACTCCGAGCGCTTCGGCTTCAAGGTCTCGGACGTCGAGGTGACGTACCGCGGCATCTGCCCGAACTGCGCGGCGGTGTAAGCGAGCACACGCAAGGCCCCGGCGCCCTCCGCGGCACCGGGGCTTTGTGCTGCCCACGGGCTTCCCGGATCTGACGGACCGTCATATGGTCTACGGCACCCACCAGTCCGTTCCGCACTCCGCGAGGAGACCCCGTGGGAGAGCCGTATCCGAAACTCCACGCACATGACCTGACCCGAACCTTCGGCCGGGGCCCTGGCGCGGTGGCCGCGCTCGGCCCGCTGGACCTGTCCATGACCGCCGGTGAGTTCGTCTGTGTCGTCGGCCCGTCGGGCTGCGGCAAGTCCACCCTGCTGCGCATCACGGCGGGCCTGCTGCGCCCGAGCACGGGCCGCCTGGAGATCCGCACCACCAGCCGCCACCCGGCCGCCATGATCTTCCAGGACTACGGCATCCACGACTGGAAGACGGTCCGCGCCAACGTCCGCTTCGGCCTCGACGTCCAACGCGTCCCCCGCCCGGAAGCGAACGCCCACGTCGACGCCTGGCTGGCCCGGCTGGGCCTGGCCGATTTCGCCGACGCCTATCCGGCCGCGCTGTCGGGCGGCATGCGCCAGCGCGTGGCGATCGCCAGGGCGCTCGCGGTGGAGCCCGAACTCCTGCTGATGGACGAGCCGTTCGCCGCGCTGGACGCCCAACTGCGCGTGATCCTCCAGGACGAGCTGCTGGAGCTGACCCAAGCACTGCGCACGACCACCCTCTTCATCACGCACAGCCTGGAGGAGGCGATCGTCCTCGGCGACCGGGTGCTGGTGATGTCCGCCCGCCCGGGCCGTGTCATCGCCGAGCACCGCCCGCCGTTCCCCCGCCCTCGCACCGGCGACATCCGTGACACCCCCGAATTCACGTCCCTGAAGAGCGAGTTGTGGGACCTGCTGCGCAAGGAGGCGGTACCGGCATGACGACGCTCGCCCCCGACCGGGAGTCGGTGCTGGTCCGCGCCCCGGGCCCACGGGAGCTCCACCCAGCACGAACCCACCGCCGCCGAAGGACCGTTGAACTGTCCCTCGCGGCCGCCGTCCCCCTGCTCCTGCTCCTCCTGTGGCAACTGGCCGCCACCCGGTCCTGGATCGACGCCCGCGTCTACCCGGCACCGTCCACGATCTTCGCGGACGGCTGGGACCGGGCGGCGGCGGGCGACCTGTGGCCGGACGTGTGGGCGACCCTGAAACGCGTCCTCGCCGGCTACGCGCTGGGCACGGCGGCGGGCTGTCTGCTGGGCCTCCTGATGGGTTCCCTCTCCCTGCTCCGAGCAGCCCTGGAACCGCTCCTGGACGCTCTGTACGTGGTCCCGAAACTCGCCCTGCTCCCGATCTTCCTGAACATGTTCGGCCTGGGCGAGGGCCCGCAGGTGGCCCTGGTGGCGACGACCGTCTTCTTCTTCGTCTGGATCTCGACGATGTCCGCGGTCATGGCGATCCCCTCCGGCCACCGCGACGCCGGCCAGGTCTTCGGCGCCTCTCCCTGGCAGATGTTCCGCCATGTCCTGCTCCCCGCCTCCCTCCCCGCCGTCCTGGTCGGCGCGCGGATCGCGGCGGGCGTTGCGGTCCTGGTGATCGTCGCCTCGGAGCAGATCGCCGCGACGAACGGCCTCGGCCATCTGATCTTCGACTCACGGGCCCTGTTCCAGAACGACGTGATGTTCGTCGGCATCGTGTGCGTGGCCGTGCTCGGCGTCGTCTTCTCCGAACTGGTGCGGGTGGTGGGCCGGTTGCTCACGCCATGGGCACCGCGGGACCGTGGCCGGGGGCAGTCATGAGCAAGCACGCCTGCGCGCTGGCCGCCGCGACGGCCGTACTCCTGACGGCATCGGCCTGTGGCGGATCGCCGTACGACTCGGACACACGGCCCGGGACCAGGGCGGGCCACCGCACGATCAGCCCGGTGGAGGGCTGTGGCGACACGGCCCTGACGGACCCCGCCGACCTCTCCCCGACCCGGGAACCGGCCCGCTGCCAGCAGGGCGCCCCGCCCGCGCGACCCCTCACCGAGCGGCGCAAGCTGACGATCGCGACGGGCACGCTGAGCGCCGAGTACGTGGCGCCGCTACGAGTGGCCCTCGACAAGGGCGAGTTCGAGAAGGAGGGACTGGACGTCACCCTGAAGGTCCTCCCCACTCCCGACGCGCTCCCCCTCCTCGCCAAGGGCGATGTCGACGCGGTCTGGGCGGCGCCCGAAGCGGCCGTGATGAACGGCATCAGGGGCGGCTTCGACATCCGGTGGGTCGCGGGGAACTTCTCACCCGACCCGGGGTCGAAGAGCGGCCTGTGGGTGCGGCTGAAGGACGGCGAGACGGCGAACGCCGTGTCGATGGCCGGCCGCAAGCTCGGCACGATGATCGGCAAGGGCTCCGTCATCGCGTACCCCATGGAGAAGGCCCTGGAACGGCACGGCGGCGCCCTCGACAAGATCACCTACCAGCAGCTCGGCTCCGCCGACGTCCTCACCGCCCTCCAGAACGGCGGGGTCGACTCCGCCTGGCTCCTCGACCCGGTGTGGCGCAAGGTCGACGGTGAGCCGGGTTACGCCTTCCTGGGCGGCCAGCCCGCGGGTGAGCCCCTGGGCGGCATGCTGTACGGCCGCAGCCTGCTCCAGGACGACGTGGACGCGGGCGTGGCGTTGCTGCGGGCGTACATCCGCACGGTCAATTCGTACTTCGCCACGGACTACAAACACGACGAGACCTTCGTCACCTATCTGGCGAAGCTCCTGAAGACCGACAAGGCGATCCTCGCCGCCACCCCGCCCCTCCGCATGGACTGGGAGATCCGCAAGGGCACGACGGACCGCCTCCAGGCGGCGTACAAGGCGCAGGGTGTGACGGAGGGGGCGGCCCTGCCCGAGTCCAGGACGGTGGACCGCTCCTTCTACGAGGAGGCCGTGGGCCAGACACCCTGAGCACACCTGGACGCACCGAGGGCCGGAACCCTTTCGGATTCCGGCCCTCAGCCTTCAGTAGCGGGGACAGGATTTGAACCTGCGACCTCTGGGTTATGAGCCCAGCGAGCTACCGAGCTGCTCCACCCCGCGTCGATGAACTGAACACTACGTCAAGGACAAGAGCGGAGGCAAATCAATAGGCACGAGGCCCCAGCGCCCAGCCCGCCCGCCACCGCGGCGTCACGCCGACAGCTCCTCCCGCAACGCGTCCCGCAACCGCGTCGCCCGCTCCGAAACCTCCGCCGGCCCCAGCGACACCGCCCGGTCCGCCCACCGCTGCCCCTCCGCCAGCTCCCCCCGACGCGCGTAGACCAGGGCCAACCGCAACGCCGCCCGCCCGTGCCCGGCGTCAGCGGCCCGCGTCCACCACACGGCGGCCTCCGGCTCACTCCCCTCGCGCGCCAGCAGCAGCCCCAGATTGAAGGCCCCGTTCCGCGACCCCGCCTCCGCCGCCTCCCGGTACCACCGAGCCGCCTCCACGACATCGCCCCGAGCCGCCGCGAGCATGCCCACCCGCACCTGTGCCCGCCGATGCCCCTGAGAGGCAGCCCGCTCGTACCACTCCTCGCACTCGGTCTTGGACAGGTGCACGGACTCGCCCAGCTCGTGCGCGGGCGCTGGCGGCCGCCTGGCGTCCAGCACGGTCGCCAGGCGGTACGCCGCCTCCGCGCTGCCGCCTCCGGCGGCGCACCGCAGATGCCGCTCGGCCTCCGGCTCGTCCCCGTCCCGCAGCCGGGCGATACCGACCTGGAGGGCGGCCTCGGTGTGCCCGGCGGCGGCGGCCCGCTCGTACCAGCGCAGCGCGACGACGTCGTCCTCCACGGTGCCCCGCCCGGCGAAGAGGATGCCGAGGTTGAACGCGGCGTCCACGCTCCCGGCCTCGGCCGCCTTGGAGAACCACGGCTCGGCCCCGGTCGCGTCCCCGACCTGGAGCAGCAGGATCGCCAGCGCGTTCGCCGCCTCGCGGTGCCCTGCGTACGCGGCCCGCCGGTACCACTGCTCGGCCTGGGCGGTCCGCCCCTGCTCGGCGCAGAGCAGCCCGAGGTTGTACGCGCCGTTCACGTCACCGGCGTCCATCGCGGCCCGGTACCAGCGCTCCGCGGTCTGGGTCTCGCCCCGCTCGGCGTGCAGCGCGCCCAGCGCGTTGGCGGCGTTGCCGTCACCGTCCTGCGCGGCCCGCAGCCACCACACGGCGGCGCTCTCGGTGTCCCCGGCGTCACGCAGCAGGAACCCGAGCGCACAGGCGGCCCGGGCCTCGCCGTCCTTGGCGGAGGTCAGGTACCAGCGCCCGGCCTCCTTGAGCTCACCGCGCTTCTCCAGGATCGCGCCGAGGTGCAGCGCGGCCCGCTGGTGTCCGCGCGCGGCGGCCTGCCGGTACCAGTTCTCGGCCTCCGCCGCGGAGACACCGTTGTCAGCCCCGTCGTCGTCCGCGCTCGACACCTGTCGATCAAGGGCGCGCGCGAGCCGGTACGCCGCCTCGCGGTGCCCGCGTTCGGCCGCGGCGCGCATCCACTGGTCGGCCCCGGCGTCCCCGCGGTGCTCCAGCAGGTCGGCGAGGGCGTACGCGCCGAGCGCGTGGCCCTGCTCGGCGGACTGCTGGAGCCAGTACTGGGCGGCGGGTTCGTCGCCCCGCTCGCGGTGGTGCCGGCCGAGGGCGTGCGCGGCTGCGGCGGAGCCGGCGACGGCGGCGATCCGCCACCATCCGGCGGCCTCGTCGGCGTAACCACGCTGATGGAGAAGGACACCCAGGTTGTTGGCCGCGGCCCGGTCGCCCGCGGCCGTGGCGGCACGCAACTGGGGCTCGGCTCCGTCGAGATCACCGCGGCGCAGCAGCATGGCCCCGAGGACGCTCATCGCCTCGACGTCGCCGGCTTCCGCGGCGAGGCGCCGACGCACTTCCTCGGCAGCTTCCTCGGCGCCCTCCACCGCCCCGTCGCGATCGGAGGGCTGCGCAAATCGCCCTGTCCCGTACAGAGTTGCCTTGTCCCCCATAACATCCATCGTCGCACCACCTGCAACCTGGGTACACCTGGTATACCGCAGCCAGTGAGGTCACTTCAGCGTTTTGTCGACATGCCCACAGAGAGACAAGTCAAACACAGTTCCCCCAACTCCCCACGGCGGCACGTCCATCCCTCCTTGCGGCACACGCGTTCGTAGACCGTTCGCACATCACGAAGGCCCGGATCCTTGATCAGGATCCGGGCCTTCGTTTTCAGTAGCGGGGACAGGATTTGAACCTGCGACCTCTGGGTTATGAGCCCAGCGAGCTACCGAGCTGCTCCACCCCGCGCCGTTGTGCAGCAACCGTATCACGGCGCGGGGGCGGTCATTCGATCAACAGCTGATCAGCCGCTGGGACTGCTGCTCGGGCTGGAGCTCGGTTTGGAACTCGGTTTGGAACTCGGACTGGCGCTGGGACTCGCGCCGGGCTTCGGCGTGGTCTTGTCCTGCTTGGACTGCGCCTCCTCGGCTCGCTGGAGCGCGTCCTCCAGGTCCTTCTGCGCCACGCCGTACGCCTCCCAGTCGCCCTTCTTCAGGGCTTCCTGACCGTCCTCGAAGGCCTTCTGGGCGTCGTCCAGCGCCTGTTGGACCGTCGGGTTGTCGGACGTCGGTGGCTTCGTCGTGGTGTCCCCGCCGCCGTCCTCCGGTGGCGTGGTGGTGTCGCCCTCCGCGCCGAAGACCTTGTTGAGGGCCTCGCCGAGGGTGTCCTCGAAGGCGGTGTTGCCTCCGTAGGTCACCAACACCTTCCGCAACAGCGGGTACTTCAGTCCACCCCCGCGTACGTAGACCGGCTCCACGTAGAGCAGTCCCCCGTCGAGCGGCACCGTCAGCAGGTTGCCGTACTCCACCTTGGAATCGCCTCTGTTGAGGAGGCTGATGGTCTCGGCGATCTCCTGTTCGGAGTTGAACTGGCTCTGTACCTGTTTGGGACCTTGGACGGTGGTGTTCGTCGGCAGTTTCAGGATTCTGATCTTGCCGTACCCACCGGTTCCCGCCTCGGCGTCGACCGACATGAACGCGCTGAGGTTGTCCCGGCCGTTGGGCGTGAACGTCGTCGTCAGCGAGAACGCCTGCGACGACTGGTCGGGCATCTTCATGCTGAGGTAGTACGGCGGCACCGCGTCACCCGAGGTGTTGGTCGGGTCGTCCGGCACCTGCCACACCTCGGAGCCCGACAGGAACGTCGTGGCGTCCTTCACGTGGTAGCGGCTGAGCAGCTCGCGCTGGACCTTGAACAGGTCCTGCGGGTAGCGCAGATGGTCCATGAGCGACTGCGAGATCTCGCTCTTGTCCTTCACCGTGCCCGGGAACGCCTTCATCCAGGTCTTCAGGACCGGGTCCTGGGTGTCCCACTGGTAGAGCTTGACCTGACCGGTGTACGCGTCGACGGTCGCCTTCACCGAGTTGCGGATGTAGTTGACCTGGTTCTGCTGGGCCACCACCGCGCGCGAGTTGTTCGTCGCGGTCAGCGAGTCGGCCGTGGTGTCACCGAGGGTCGTGCGGGACGAGTACGGGTAGCCGTTCGTCGTCGTGTACGCGTCGACGATCCACTGGATCTTGCCGTCGACGACCGCCGGGTAGGCGTCACCGTCGATCGTCAGCCAGGGCGCCACCGCCTCGACGCGCTCCTTGGGCGTGCGGTTGTACAGAATCCGCGAACCCTCGCCGATCGCGCCGGAGTAGAGGATCTGCGGCTCGCTGAACGCCACCGCGTACGCGGCCCGGTTGATCGGGTTGGAGAGGTTGACCCCGCTGTCGCCGGTGTAGCTGAAGGTCTTCTCGCCGTTGTCGTCGGAGTAGTCGATCTCCTTCTGGGGACCGCCGACGATCGAGTACTCGGTGGTCTTCTCGCCGTAGTAGACCCGCTGCTGGTACGTGCCGAGGTCGCCCTGCGAGGGCAGGTCGGACTCGGTGAAGACCGGGCGGCCCTCGGAGTCGGCGGCGGTGCCCTTGGCGGCGACCACGCCGTAGCCGTGGGTGTAGCGGAAGTGGTCGTTGATCCAGTTGTTCTTCGGAATGCCGTTGAGGTTCAGCTCACGCAGACCGATGACCGTGTCCTGGTCCTTGCCGTCCTTGCTGTAGCGGTCGACGTCCAGATTGGTCGGGAACGCGTAGTAGTTCCGCATCTGCTGGAGCTGCTGGAACGTCGGCGAGACGATGTTCGGGTCCATCACGCGGATGCTGGCCGTGCTGTCGACGTCGTCGCGCAGCTTGGTCTTGTCCGAGGTGGTGGACGTGCCGTCGTACTCGGTGACCTGGGCGTCGTCGATGCCGTACGCCTCACGCGTCGCCTTGAGGTTCTTCTCGACGTACGGCGCTTCCTTGGCCTGCTCGTTCGGCTGGACCTGGAACTTCTGGACGATCGCCGGGTACAGACCGCCGATGAGGATCGCGGAGAGCACCATCAGGCCGAAGCCGATGACCGGCAGCTGCCAGGTGCGCCGCCACAGGGTGGCGAAGAACAGCAGGGCGCAGATGACGGCGATGCAGAACAGGATCGTCTTGGCCGGCAGGTACGCGTTCGCGTCGACGTACCTGAGGCCGGTCCAGTTGTCGGTCGCCTTGAAGTCGCTGGACTTGACCGCGAGGCCGTACCGGTCGAGCCAGTACGCCACCGCCTTCAGGGCGACGAAGATGCCGAGCAGCACCGACAGATGCCCGGTCGCGGCGGCCGTGGCGCGCGCGCCCGGGGAGGTGATCCGCAGACCGCCGTACAGGTAGTGGGTCAGCGCGGCGGCGATCACGGACAGGATCGCGGCGGCGAAGCCGAAGCCGAGCAGGAACCGGTACCAGGGCAGGTCGAAGGTGTAGAAGGAGATGTCGAGCTTGAACTGCGGGTCCTTCTGGTGGAAGGACACGCCGTTGACCCACATCAGCCAGGTACGCCACTGGCTCGACGCCGAGGCGCCCGCGATGAGACCGACCAGCGCGGTGATCCCGAGCAGCAGCCACTTCTTGTACGGCGCGATGCCCATCCGGTAGCGGTCGAGGTTCTGCTGCTCCATCGACATCGCGCTCAGCGGCGGCCGCAGCCGGTGCGCCAGCCAGATGTTGAAGCCGACCGCCAGGGCCATCAGCAGGCCGAAGACGAAGAACAGCCCGATCTTGGTCCACAGGGTGGTCGTGAACACGGACGAGTACTTCACCGACCGATACCAGAGCCAGTCGGTCCAGAACCCGGCGAACATGGTGAACGCCATGCCGAGTACGGCAAGGACGCCCAGCGTCATGAGCAGGGTCCGGACACGCCGGGACGGGCGGCCCACTCTCATCCGCGGCCCCGTCGGGCCTCCGCCGCGGTCCGGCATCTGGAAAGCCAAGGTGCGCACCTCGAAGTTCGCTGTTGGTCCGTCAGGCCCGCGCTTTCACGGGCCGTCCGTGGGCCACGTGATCGTAGGCCCTCACCTATGCAACTTACTCACGCTTTACTCGGTTCCCGATTCCGGCCATGAACGAGGCAGGATTGTGACCATGTCCAACACCCCCATGGCGGCGAGCCCCCTGACCCGGGCCGTACTCGAGATCGACGAGTACGTCTCCGGCCTCGGCTGGGACCAGCCCGCTCGCCTTTTCGCCCTCGTAGACACCGCGCGACTGCGGGTCCAGGAACCCGCTCTCGCGGCCCAGCTCGGCCTGGAGGACGGCCAGGAGTCAGCCGCGCTCACCCCGATCGAGCAGGAGGAGATCCCGGCGGGCAAGCCGCTGGACGAGTTCCTCGGCACGATCGCCTGGCCCGACGCCGTCGCCGGCTGCGCCCTGACGGTGGAGCGCCTCATGCTGCCCCCGTCCGCCGAGGCCCAGGTCCCGGAGGGCCTGAGCGACAAGAAGCTCGCCCAGTGGGTCGCCAAGCACCCCGACCGCCAGGAGGTCCGCATGACCGTCGCGGTCCTGCGCGACGGCACCCGCGACTCGGCCGTACGCCTGCGCGAGAAGGACTCCCCGACGGAGGTCCTCACCGGCGGCGCCCTGGTACCGGGCCTGGCGGAGGCCCTGGCGGCGACGTTCGAGGACTGATTGCCTCTTGTACGGGAAAGGGGGCGCCCCCGGTCTTGGGGGCGCCCCCTTTCATGTACGCGCGTGCCGGTCCGTCAGCCCTTGGTCGTGCACTTCGGCAGGTCGGAGGTCTTGCCGGAGCGGATGTCCTTGAGGGCGCCGAGGGCGTCCTCGATGGTGTGCACCTTGACCAGGGTGAGCCCACCGGGGGTGTCCTTGGCGGCGGAGGCGCAGTTCTCGGCGGGCGTCAGGAAGTACTGCGCCCCCTTGTCCCGAGCGCCGACGGTCTTCATCTCGATGCCGCCGATGGGGCCGACCTTGCCTTCGTCGTCGATGGTGCCGGTGCCGGCGACGAACGAGCCGCCGGTGAGGCTGCCCGGGGTGAGCTTGTCGTAGATGCCGAGGGAGAACATCAGACCGGCGCTCGGGCCGCCGACGTCGGCGAGCTTGATGTCGATGGTGAACGGGAAGGTGTGGTCGGTCCCGGCGGTGATGCCGACGATGGCGCGCTTCTCGAGCTCGTCGTCGGACTCCTTGGTCGTGATGGTCACGTCCTCGGTCTCCGTCGCCGTCTTGTTCTCCTTCTCCGCGGCGGCCTGCTCCTTGGCGGGCACGATCGTGAAGGTGACCTTCTCGCCGGGCTTGTGCTTGGTGACCAGCTCGGCGACGTCGGTGGGCTCCTTGACGGCGGTTCCGTCGACGGCCTTGATGACGTCACCGGCGTGCAGGACGCCCTCGGAGGGGGAGTCCTTGGCGACCGTGGAGACGATCACGAAGGACTTCACCGGGATGTCCAGCTCCTTCAGGGCGGCGACCTTGGCGCTCTCCTGGGACTGGCTGAACTCCTCGGCGTTCTCCTGGGTGGACTGCTCCTCGGTCTTGCCGTCGGGGTAGAGCGTGTCGTGCGGCACGACCTTGTTGTCGTGCGCGAGCCAGCCGTACACCGCCTCGACCAGGTTCATCTTGTAGTCGGCGCTGGTGACCCGGACGGTGGTCATGTTGAGGTGCCCGCTCGTGGCGTACGTCTTGCGACCCGAGATCTGCAGCACCGGCTCGCCGTCGTGCTCGCCCAGGGTGTTCACCGTCGGCCCCGGGGACATCTCCGAGTACGGGACGGGGATGAAGACTCCCGCGCAGAGAAGCGCGATCAGCATCAGGGTGGAGGCGAGCATCGTCGCGGTGCGGCGTGGCATGGAACGACAGTACGGGACGTGCCTGTCAGCGTCCCGTCAGGGCTGCCTTGAGGCAGCTCCTCAGTGCTGCTTCTCCATCGCCTTGCGGAAGCGGGCGTACCCGTCCAGCTCGGGCCCGTCGCTGCGTGCCCTGCGGGTGCGGTTGGCCCAGCTTCCCCACACACCGGCACCGATCGCAGCCACAAGCGGAATCAGCAACCAGGCGAGCGCCGCCATGCCGACCTCCCAACCGATGAGCAACCGCAACTGACTGATCAGCAGATTAACCATCCGCACTGACAACGCTCATGTGCGGGGTGCGGTTACGCAACTGGAGGCAGGGGCAGGTGAGGTGGCCGAGGGTCAGCCGACGCGGCCGGGGGTCAGCAGGCGCCGACCCACTCCTCGGTCCCGTCGGAGAACTTCTGGTGCTTCCAGATGGGCACTTCGTGCTTGAGGTCGTCGATCAGCTTCCGGCAGGCCTCGAAGGCCTCCCCGCGGTGAGGGCAGGAAACGGCGACGACGACGGCGAGGTCCCCGACGGACAGGTCCCCGATCCGGTGCACCGCCGCCAGCGCCCGCACGGGGTACTCCGCGACGACCTTCTCCGCGATCCGCCGCATCTCGGCCTCGGCACTGGGATGGCAGGAGTACCCCAGCTGGTCGACGTCCGCTCCCCCGTCGTGGTTCCGTACGGTCCCCACGAACAGCGCGGTCCCCCCGGCCGCCTCGTCCCCGACGGCCTTGAAGACCTCGTCCAGGGAAAGGGGCGTCTCACGAATGGCGATGAGCTTGATCGGCTCGTCGGCAGTCTGCTCACCGGGATGGTCGTAGGTGGTTCCCATGACCCCATCGTGCCTCACGCACAGGAACAGGGGGAATAGCGCTATCGCCCGGCACGCGTGTGTGCGCGTTTGGAGCCTTCTACAGGGGTCGCCTCAGATCCGCCGCCGAGCCTTCCGAGCCCTCCGCACCACGGCCGCCGCACCCAGCAGAGCGACCGTCGCGCCCGCCGCGCCCGCGGCCGTCGCGTCCTTGCGCCCCAGCCGCCGCCCGGCCACCGTGTGCCGCCCGGAGACCTCCTCCAGCAGCTCCGCGAGAACCTCCTCGTTGGTCCACTGCGGCCGCCACCCGGCGTCGTGCAGCCGGCTGCCGCTCACCACCCAGGGGTACATCGTGTAGGCGAGGTCCCCGGCGGGAGACGGCGTCAGCCCGATGCGGTGCAGCCGGGCCGCCGCCCCCAGCGCGACCGCGGACGGCAGCTCCATCCGGCGGATCCCGCTGAGCTCCTCGACCTCCTCCTGCTCCAGCCATCCGTCGCAGCCGACGGCGAGCTCGCCCTCGACCTTCTCCAGGACGGCGTACTCCAGAGCGCTGCACAGGTCCTCGACGTGGCAGAACTGCCAGGCGGGCCGCGACCCGGCGACGACAAGGAGTCGTGGCGACTCGAAGTACCTGGTCAGCGCGGTGTCAGTGCCGCCCACGAGCACGGCGGGCCGTACCACGGTGACATTGAGCCCGGGATGCGCCCGAGGTGCCCGCCGCGCGAGCCGCTCGACCTCCAACAGGTCCCCGACGCCGGTCGCCTCCGCGGTCGCCCGCAGCTCCGCGTCCTCGGACAGCGGCAGCGCGTTGTCCTCCAGCGCCCCGTAGACCATGGCGGACGTGCACAGCACGACCCGGTGCACCCCGGCCGCCGCGGCGGCGGTCAGCACGGTCTGCGTACCCCGCACGTTGTACGCCGTCCGGGCGGCCGCGTCCGTCTCCAGGTCGAGGTCCAGGGCCAGATGTACGACGACGTCCGCGCCGCGCAGCTTCTCCGCGATCGCCGGGTCCCGTACGTCGAGGATGTGCCACTGCGCCGCCGCGCACTCGCCGCGCCGCTCGTCGATGGCGATGACCTGCTTGATCTCCTCCGAGGCGGCGAGCCGCTCGGTGAGCAGCGCGCCGACTCCGGCGGCGGCACCGGTCACGGCGACGACGGGCCCGCGCAGGCCGGGACCGGTTGACTGGTTTCGCGCTGCGCGAACCTGCGGATCAGGGGAACTCACCGGGCGTCTCCAGCGGTTGTCTTCAGTACGAGCGCTAGTGACGCGTACGTACCAGGTGGCATCCATCCTGCCGCAGGCCGCGAGTCGGCGGAGCACCGAGGCCCGAACCGCCCGCGGTGTTTACGCTGGGTGGTGTTATCGGGCAGTCGCGCCGCCGGGACACCGGTGGCCTTACCAGCCGAGGAATCCCGTGAGTGACACCCCATTCGGATTCGGCCTTCCGCCGGAGGAGCCGGACGACGGCGACGAGGGCAAGAAGAAGGACCAGCAGAGCGGTGGTGGTCAGGGCCCGGCCAACCCGTTCGGTTTCGGCGGCCTGCCCGGCGCGGGCGGCTTCGGCTCCCCCGGCGCCGACAATCCGTTCGCGGCCATGTTCGGTTCCCTGAACCCCAACGACCTGGGCGCCGCGTTCCAGCAGCTGGGCCAGATGCTCTCGTACGAGGGCGGTCCGGTGAACTGGGACATGGCCAAGCAGATCGCCCGCCAGACGGTCTCCCAGGGCACCTCTGACGGCACCAAGGACGCGAGCGTCGGTCCCGCCGACCGCACCGCGGTCGAGGAGGCCGTCCGCCTGGCCGACCTCTGGCTGGACGACGCGACGTCGCTGCCGTCCAGTGCGGGCTCCGCCGTGGCCTGGTCCCGCGCGGAGTGGGTCGAGGCGACCCTGCCCGCGTGGAAGGAGCTCGTGGACCCGGTCGCCGAGCGCGTCGGCACCGCCATGGGCGACGTCCTGCCGGAGGAGATGCAGGCCATGGCCGGCCCGCTGATCGGCATGATGCGCTCGATGGGCGGAGCGATGTTCGGCACGCAGATCGGGCAGGCCGTCGGCGTGCTCGCGGGCGAGGTCGTCGGCTCCACCGACATCGGCCTGCCGCTCGGCCCGGCCGGCCGGGCGGCGCTGCTGCCGATCAACATCGAGGCCTTCGGCAAGGACCTCGGCGTGCCCAAGGAGGAGGTGCGGCTGTACCTCGCCCTGCGCGAGGCCGCCCACCAGCGCCTGTTCACGCATGTGCCGTGGCTGCGCTCGCACCTGTTCGGCGCGGTCGACGGCTACGCGCGCGGGATCAAGGTGGACACCGCCAAGCTGGAGGACGTGGTCGGCCAGTTCGACCCGCAGAACCCCGAGCAGCTGCAGGACGCGCTCCAGCAGGGCATGTTCCAGCCGGAGGACACGCCCGAGCAGAAGGCGGCCCTGGCCCGTCTGGAGACGGCTCTGGCGCTGGTCGAGGGCTGGGTCGACGCGGTGGTCCACGCGGCCGCCAAGCCCCGGCTGTCGTCCGCGGACGCGCTGCGCGAGACCCTGCGCCGCCGCCGTGCCTCGGGCGGCCCGGCCGAGCAGACCTTCGCCACGCTGATCGGTCTGGAGCTGCGCCCGCGCCGCCTGCGCGACGCCTCCCGGCTGTGGGCCTCGCTCACGGACGCGCGCGGTGTCGACGGCCGGGACGGCCTGTGGGCCCACCCGGACATGCTGCCGACCGCGTCCGACCTGGACGACCCGGACGGCTTCGTGCACCGCGAGCAGCTGGACTTCTCCGAGCTGGACAAGATGCTCGGCGAGGCGGCCCAGAAGCCCGACCTGCGCAAGAAGGACGAGGACGAAAAGGGCGACGACTCCGAGTGAGCCTGTTCGACGACGCGGTCCTCGTACTGAAGAGCTACGAGGACCAGGAAGAGCTGCGCCAGACCTACCTCGACCATCTGGCGAGCCACCCGGACGGCATGTGGAAGGCCTGCGGCGACGGGCACATCACGGCGAGCGCACTGGTGATCGACCCGTCACACGGGCGCGTGCTGCTCACCCTTCACAAGAAGTTGCGGATGTGGCTCCAGATGGGCGGCCATTGCGAGCCGGCGGACGCCACGCTGGAAGCGGCGGCGCTGCGCGAGGGCACCGAGGAGTCGGGCATCGACGGCCTGACCCTGCTCCCCGGCGGTCCGGTCCGTCTGGACCGCCACCACACCCCGTGTGCCTGGCATCTCGACGTCCAGTACGCCGCGCTCGCCCCGGTGGGCTCGGTCGAGGCGATCAGCGACGAGTCCCTGGACCTGCGCTGGTTCGCGTACGACGAGGTGGCGGACGTGGCGGACGAGTCGGTCGTACGCCTGCTGGAAGCGACGCGCGCGAGGCTGTGAACGAGTAAGGGGCGACCGCAAAGGCGGTCGCCCCTTACCTGCCAGGTGTCGGCTAGCTCCAGACGTTGCCCTGGTTCTGCCCACGTGCGCCCTGCTGGCCCATCCCGTACTGGGCGGCGATGCCGGAGCCGATCTGCGCGTTCTGCGGCGGCAGCAGTTCGCTGGGCTGGACGATGGCGTAACCGCTGCCCATGAAGCTGAGTTCCCAGCCCTCACCGGTGTTGCCACGGCGCCGGAACACCCCGGAGGAATGCGTCTGGGCCTGCATCTGGACGCGCAGCGAGGTCGACCAGGCGACGATCGCGTCGGCGTCGCAGTTGACGTACTTGTCGGGGGTGACCTGCATCATCAGCGGCATGCCGGAGGTCATGAGGGCGACCTTGCCACGGCCGGTGATGTTGAGCTGGTACTTCCCCGAGCCGGAGATGCCGTAGAGGCTGTCGACGGCGATGACCTCGTGGTGCAGCGAGGAGTCCATGGCGAGGACGTAGGAGCTGTCCACGGTGAGGCCGTCCTGCTCCACGTCCACCAGGTGGACGTGCTGCTTGAGGTTGGCGAGGTAGACCGTGCCCTGCCCGTGGCAGCGCATGAGGTCCAGGCCCTCGCCGGTGCGCGCACGCGCGCGTCCCTGCTGGTTGGACTGGTACTCGGCGTCGAACTCCATCATCCCCTGGTAGGCGACCATCGTGCCCTTGCGGGCGAGGATGTCGTCATGGCCCTCAAGGGTGACGCGGAGCATCTGCTTGTTCTGCAGACTCCAGCGGTCCTGGGTCTGCTGGTCGTTGTAGGCGAAAATCGGGCTCTGCATGGCGTTTCTGGCTCCCCCTCAGCCCCGGACCCGGAGACGGTCGGTGCTGTCCTCGCTGGGCTGGACGACGACGATGCCCTGGCCGGAGAAGGCCATCTGGTAGGCCTCACCGCTGCCCCGGCCGATGAGCGACTGCGCCTTGAAGCTGCGCTTGCCCTTGACCTTGAGGTTGGGCGACCAGGCGACGAGCGCGTCCGGGTCGACGTACGTCTCGTCCTCGCCACCGCCGCAGTCGACGACGATCGGCTTGCCCCGGGAGGTCAGCGCGACCCAGCCCTGCCCGGAGATCTTGGTGTTCCACAGGCCCTGTCCGGCGAACTTGGCCAGGCCCTTGACCCGTTCCACGCCCCACGTCAGATGCGCGTCGAAGGCGAGCAGGTTGGTGGCGTTGACGGAGATGCCGTCGCCGTTGAGGTTGATGACGACGACGTTGGCGCCGTAGTCGGCGAGGTAGAGCAGTCCGTCGCCGGTGCACTTCATCAGGGGGGCGCCCTCGCCGGTCATCCAGTCCTTGGCGATCTGGCGGACGGCGGGCGGGTTGGGCTCGTACTGGACGAAGCCCTCGTAGGCGACCATCGAGCCCACGCGCGCGAAGAGGTCGTTCCCCGTCTGCATGGCGACCTTCAGCATGTGGTTGCCGTGGTTCTCCATGCGCGCGGCGACGGGCGCGGGAGCGAAGCCCGCGAGCGGCTGGTTCATGACGGGCTCCCTCAGATCTCGTACGGCTGGACGACGATGAAGTTGCCGGGAGCGGCCCGGAACTGGAGGTTGACGCTCTCTCCGGTGTCGCCGGGGTAGGCGTTGCGACGCATCCGCACCTGGCTGGAGACGATCACCTGGGCGGCGGACGACCAGGCGACCACGGCGTTGGCGTCGGCGAAGGTGGTCGGCGTGACCGGGAGGACCACGGGCGTGCCGTGGGTCTTCACGACGATCGTGCCGGTGCCGGTGAACTGCATCGTGAACAGCGCGCCGCCGGGGATGCCGTGGCCCTCGACGCGGCGGACCTCGTACTGGAGGCTCTCGTCGAAGGCGAGGACGTTCTCGGCGGAGACGCAGATGCCGTCGCCCTGGAGTTCGATGGGGTGCAGCATCGTGGAGTTCTCGGCGAGGAACACCTGGCCCTGGCCGGTACAGCGCATGAGCTGCATCTCCTGGCCGGTCGCGTTGCCCACGATCCGGCCGGCGAAGCCCGCGCCCTTGTAGCTGAAGTCGACCTTGCCCTGGTAGAGAACCATGCTGCCCTGCCGGGCGAGCACGGGCTGGCCGCCGATGCCCAGGTCGACGCGGACCATCTTCTTGTTCTGCTGCGTCCAGCGCTGGCCGGTCGGCGTCTCCTTGAACTGCTGGAGCGCGGCGGCGACTCCGGGCGCCTGGGCCTGGGGCACGCCCTGCGGGACGCCCTGGGGTGCTCCGTAAGGGGCGGGCTGGCCGGGGACCTGGCCGTACGGGGGCTGCTGACCGTACCCGGGGGGCGGGGTCGGCTGGCCGTAGCCGGGCGGCGGGGCCGGGGCGTGGGGTGCCTGCGGGGCGTGGGGCTGGCCGCCGTAGCCGGGAGGCAGGGGGGCGGTCTGGCCAGGGGCACCCTGGCCGTACGGCTGCTGCTGCGGCGGCTGGCCGTAGGGGGCGGCGGGCGCGGGCGCCGGGGGCGGCACCGGGGCGCCGCCGGGCGGGGTCAGGGGCGCGACGATGGTGGGCGCGGCGTGCACGTTCGGCGCGGGGGCCGGTGCGGGTGCCGGGGGCGGGGTCGCTCCGGGCGGCGGCGCGAAGCCCTGGACGGGCTGCGGGGCCGGGGCGGGAGCGGCGGGGGCGCCGAAGGCGGGCGGGGCGAACCCGGGGGTCGCACCGGCCTGCGGCTGCTGCGGGGCGGGGGCCGCGGGGGTCTCCTCCTCCATGACCTCGCCGCCGAAGTTCTTCAGCAGCGCCTCCAGGCCGCCGTCGAAGCCCTGTCCGACCGCGGCGAAGCGCCAGACGTCCTTCAGATAGAAGTCGCCCAGCATCACGGCGCGTTCGGTGGAGAACTCCGAGCCGTTGAAGGAGTAGCGGGCCACCTCCTCGCCGCCCGCCACGATCCGGAGGTAGCCGGGGGCGACCTGCGACATCTGCCCGGCGCCGTCGATCGTCGCGGTGAACGACAGCTTCTGGATCTGCGCCGGGACCCGGTCGAGGGTGATGCGGAAGGACTCCGTGTCACCCGCCTGGGCGCCCAGGAGCTGAATGGACTCCTCGGGGGACTTCGGCTGGTTGAAGAAGACGAAGTACCGGTCGTCCGAGAGCCGTTCGTCGGCGTCGAGGCCGAAGCAGCTGATGTCGAAGCTCAGCCCGGGGCCGGTGATCTGCACGCCTACGTACAGATCGGTGCCCGCGGTGAGGTCACTGACCTTGGCCTTGTGGCCGCGTTGGAATTCCCTGGCCATGCGTAACGACCGTCCCCCATCCAAAAGCGAGTGCGTCGCGCCAGGCTAACGGCAAATTCCGGGAGCGGACGAAGTCGGTACAGAGCCGGTACACAATCCCCTGCCCGGGCACGCTCGGGAACGCGGGTCATTCCCCGCGCGCGCCCGGAACATGCGGCAGCCGCTCGGCGGCGACCACCCCTTCGAGATAGCCCCGGGCCCGCTCGGTCCGCGGATACGCCTCCAGGAGCCGCCAGAAACGCGGCCCGTGTCCCGGCACGAGCAGATGCGCCAGCTCATGGAGCAGCACGTAGTCGACGACGTACTCGGGCATGCCCTGGAGCCGGTGCGAGAGGCGGATGCTGCCCTCGGAGGGGGTGCACGAACCCCAGCGCGTGTTCTGGTTGGTGACCCAGCGCACGGACTCGGGCCGGGCCCGCCCGTCGAAGTACTGCGCCGACAGCCGCTCGGCGCGCTCGGCCAGCTCGGCGTCGCCGAGCACCCGCTTGCTCTCCTGTGCGGCGAGTTTGTCGAGCATGACGCTCACCCAGCGTTGCTCCTCCGCCTCGGACATCCGGGCAGGGATCAGCACGACGGTGCGATCGCCCTCGCGGTACGCGGAGACCGTCCGGCGTCGACGAGCGCTCCTGCGCACCTCGATCGCGGTCGCTCCCGAGCCGCTCGGCGGCTGGCTCGTCGTGCTGCGCTGTGGTGTTCCGGCACGGTGCAGTGGGTCGGCGGACACGCCCCGACGTTACCCGCTGTACATGGCGGAAGTCCCGACTCCGGGACGGTTCGGTTCCGATCCCCCGCCATGCGCTGGATTTGTACGACGAATACCCCCCGCCTGTGGACAACTTTCGGCACGGTCCGCCGCGTCCGGGCATGCTGGCACTCGCCGCCGGAGCCACGGCCGACCACCGGGAGCGCTCGGCGCGGCGTACGGGGTTGTTCCACGAGGGCTACGGGGGCCTGTCATGCAGTCGAAGACTTCGCCGGTCGCGGCGTCGAGCGTCTCGCCGGTATCTGCGTCGAGCGTCTCGTCGGTACCGACCTCGAAGAAGGCACCGGTGCGGATCCCGGTGGTGCCGGTGTTGAAGCCCGCGCTGCGCCGTGGCTGGCGTGATCTCAACACCGTGCAGTTCGGGATGAGTCCGGCGCACGCGATGACGCTGGGCCCGATGGACACGGCGACGGGCAGTTTCCTCGACCTGCTCAACGGCACCCGCGGTCCGGCGCTGTTGCGTGCGGAGGGACAGCGGATGGATCTGCCGGAGGGCCATGTCGACGGGCTGCTGGAGGGACTCGCGCGGGCCGGGCTCCTCGACGACGCGCGGGGCGGCGACCCGGCGGTGGAGGAACTGAGGAGGAGGAAGAAGGTCCTCGACCGCCTCCGCCCCGACCTGGCCTCGCTGTCCCTGACCACGTCCGAAGCCGGCGAGGCGATGGAACTGCTGGCCACCCGTCGCACCCTGCGCGTCCAGGTGCGGGGCGCGGGCCGGGTCGGCGCGGTGCTGGCCTCGTTGCTGTCGGGTGCCGGGATCGGCGAGGTCGACGTGCGCGACGGCGGCCATGTCGAGGCATGGGACGTCGCACCGGGCGGGTTGCCTCCCGAGTCCGTAGGCGTCCGCAGGGACGAGGCCGCCCGGCGCGCCGTACGCCGCTGCGCCCCCGACAACCCGCTGCGCCGCGGTCCGCGAACCCCGCCCGGGGCCGAGGACCCGGGCTACTCCCTGGTGGTCCTCGCTCCGAGGGACGATGTCGCGGTCCACGCGCCGGCCCCCGCCGACTCCTTCGTCGACTCCGGTACGCCCCATCTGTACGCCGGAGTCGTGGAGGCGACCGGTGTCGTCGGCCCCCTGGTGCTGCCCGGCGAGACGAGTTGCGCGGGCTGTCTGCACGAGTGGCGCGTCGACCGGGACCCGGCGTGGCCGCGGTTGGTCGCGCAGTGGCGGTCGGGTGGCCGGCGGAGTCGTCAGGTGCCGCCCTGCGATCTCGCGCTGGCCACGACAGTGGCCGGGCTGGCGGCGGCGCACGCCCTCGCCTTCCTCGACGGGCGGATGCCGTCGAGTGCCGGTGCCCGGTGGGAGGTTTCGCTGCCCGCTCTCAACTGGCACGCGCGGCCGGTCTGGGCGCACCCCGCATGCCCCTGCGGGGCCGCGGAGAAAGGTAAGGCAGAACACACCTCCAATGCCGGGGAGTCGCACGAGACAATGTCGGGACTAGGGCCGTCGACGGAGCCACGCCGCTAGGCAGTCGACACGGCCGGCTGGGACTTGGAGGGCGCATGTCTGATCTTCCCCGGAAGGCGGTCACCCGGACCGCCAAGCTCGCCGCGCTCCCGCTCGGCTTCGCCGGCCGGGCGACCTGGGGGCTCGGCAAGAGAATCGTCGGGGAGTCCGCGGAGATCGTCGGCCGTGAGCTTCAGCAACGCACGGCTGAGCAGCTGTTCAAGGTGCTCGGCGAGCTCAAGGGCGGTGCGATGAAGTTCGGCCAGGCCCTGTCCGTCTTCGAGTCGGCGCTGCCCGAGGAGGTCGCCGGTCCCTACCGCGCGGCCCTGACGAAGCTCCAGGAGGCCGCGCCTCCGATGCCGACGCGGACCGTGCACGGCGTGCTGGAGGAGCGGCTCGGCAAGGACTGGCAGGAGCTGTTCCTGGAGTTCGAGGACAAGCCGTCCGCGGCGGCGTCGATCGGGCAGGTGCATCGGGCGGTGTGGCACGACGGCCGCGAGGTCGCGGTCAAGGTGCAGTATCCGGGCGCCGGAGAGGCACTCTTGTCCGACTTGAACCAACTGAGCCGCTTCGCCCGTCTGTTGGGTCCGCTGATTCCCGGTATGGACATCAAGCCGCTGATCGCGGAGCTCCGGGACCGGGTCTCGGAGGAACTGGACTACGGCCTGGAGGCGCAGGCCCAACAGGTCCACGCCGAGGAGTTCGCGGGCGACCCGGACGTGGTGGTGCCGGCGGTGGTCCACCAGTGCGAGCAGGTCCTGGTCACCGAGTGGATCGACGGCGTCCCGCTGTCCGAGATCATCGCGGACGGCACCCCGGAGCAGCGCGACCGCGCCGGCCAGCTCCTGGCCCGCTTCCTGTTCTCCGGCCCGGCCCGCACCGGCCTGCTCCACGCCGACCCGCACCCGGGCAACTTCCGTCTGCTGCCCGGCGGCCCGGACGGCGAGGACGACTGGCGTCTGGGCGTCCTCGACTTCGGCACCGTCGACCGTCTCCCGGGCGGCCTGCCCACGCCCATCGGGGACTCCTTGCGCATGACCCTCGGTGACGAGGCGGAGGCCGTCTACGAACTGCTCCGCGCGGAAGGCTTCGTCAAGGACTCCATAGACCTCGATCCCGACGCCGTCCTCGACTACCTCCGGCCGATCATCGAACCGGCCCTGGTCGACGAGTTCACCTTCACCCGTGGCTGGATGCGCAGTCAGGCGGCCCGTATCGCCGACATCCGCTCCCCCGCCTACCAGCTGGGCAAGCAGCTCAACCTCCCGCCGGCGTACCTGCTCATCCACCGGGTGACGCTCAGCACGATCGGTGTCCTGTGCCAGCTGGGCGCGACGGTCCGCCTCCGCGAGGAACTGGAGGCATGGCTGCCGGGATTCGTGCCGGCGAAGGAGGCGTCCGAGGAGCCCGCGGCGGAGGCATGAACGGCTGAGACGCGAGCGGCTGAGCGAGGGCCTACCACCAGGCCGAGTCCAGCCGCCCCTCGATCGCCCTGAGGTTCTCCCTGGAGCAGGTGTCGCAGAAGTACTCGCGGACGCCGTTCTCCACGGAGCAGGTCCAGGTGGGCCGCGGACCGTCGGCGATGACTCCGCAGCGGGCGCACACGAGTGGCTCGGGCTCCGGGGCGGAGCCGCCCTCGTCACTGCCGCCGGGAAGACTCGTCACGTCGCGACGATATCCCCGCGCCTGGCGGAACGGCGCACAACGCACCGCGGGGGCCGGTCCGTTCGGACGGACCGGCCCCCGCGGGGAGCATTCGCCTCCCGGGTCCGGGAGGCCACCGCTTCAGGTGGTGGTGATCACTGCATGACCGCGATGGCGAGCGCACGGCGGGCGCGCATCGAGGCGCGCTCGGCCCTGCGCTGCATCCGGCGCGCGGCCGCCAGGCTCACGGCCCGGCGCTCCTGCTGCGCGGCGTGCAGTCGCTCGTGCATATGCGCACGAGCCAGGGCTTCTGGTTGGAGTTGCATCTCTCGGGTCCTGTTCTGGCGCAAGTCGGTCGCACCGGTGATGGTGAAGTCTGGAATCGCGGAGCCGGCGGGCTCAGTGGTGGACGGCTTCATCGGGGCCTGCTTCTTGGGGTCGTGCGTGAGGGGGCGGTCGATCGTTCCTGCGATGGTGTTCATGCCGTGACCGGGTTCTTGCGCGGGCGACCACGCGGCCGCTTCCGGGCGACGACGACACCCTGGACGAACAGCTCGCCACCCCAGACGCCCCAGGGCTCACGCCGCTCCTTGGCGCCGGCGAGGCAGGCCTCCATCAGCGGGCAGGTGCGGCAGAGGGACTTGGCGTACTCGACGTCGGCCGGCGACTCGGCGAAGAAGACCTCCGGGTCGTAGGAACGGCAGGGGACGGGTACGCCGAGGTTCTCGATGGCGTCGTCGAGCGCGGTGAGCGCGGTGAGCGGGATCAAGGTGGAGTCCTCCGTGAGGCCGGGCTTGGGGATCGCGTCTGAAGGCGGTACGGACGGGGCGTGCGCTTCGAGTTGCACGGTTGGTTTTCCTCGTCTGGTCGGTCCGGCCCTGTTGGACCGGTGGTCGGCTTGGTACCGGGTTCTTTTCTTGTCCCGAGGCTCCTTCGTTCGTTCTCCCGGTGAGGGGAAAACAAAAGGGCCGCGGATCCCGGATGGGGTTCCGCGGCCCTGAAGGCGCCGGCCTGAGTCGATCAGGCTGGATCACTCCAGGGTTCTGGCCCACGGAAGGCCCACATCAGGTGGTGCTGCGTTGCCTGCTTCCGGCTTCCGGCACCGGCTGCCGTAAAGGCATAGGCATGCGCCTGTCCCTCTACTGCTTCCAGTGCCTTGGTCGGTCGCTCATTGCGCTCACGAACGGGGAGACCCGCGAGAGACACGGAGGACGCCGGGCCGGCGACACGAATGCCGGACAGACCGGTGCCCTGGTTCGAGACGGCGAGCATGCACAGGGAGGCGACGACCGAGCGATCGGTCATTTTCGCGGTGAAGCTGGCGTTGATGCTGGTCACTGGACTCGCCTCCTCTCGGCGTCTCGGGGGGACTGGGGTGAGCCAGTCCTACGGGTATGTAAGTACAGCATGGAAGAGGGCCCTCAGAGAAGGCCTCCGTTCCAATGCCTAAGAACCTATGGGGATTGCCGGGGCATGCGCAAACTATTTTTTCGACGAGTTCGCCTCAGTCCCCAACTTCTTCCGTCCCGGGGCCCTGACCTGCACAGATGGCCAGAACATCGGCTCCGTAGCGGTCGAGCTTGCGCTTGAGGACGCCGGGAATGCGCGACAGCTCGGCCGGAGTGCTCGGCTCCGTCTCGGCGATGGCCATCAGGGTCCGGTCCGTGAAGACACAGAAGTCCGGCTGACCGGTGAGCCGCGCCTGGGTGCCCCGCCACTCGCGCAACCGCTCGTAGAGACCCTCGTCCATGTCGGAGGGGCAGTCCTCGCAGCGCATCAGCTTCATCTCGCCGGCGTCGGTGAGCGTGCGGCCGCAGACCCGGCAGCGGGCGGGGGTGCGCTGGGTCCGGCGCGGCACCACGTCCGCCGCCGTACTGCTCGTGAAGCCCCGTTCGACGCCCCCGGGGCCTCCGCCGCCGGTCCGCCCCGCGGCCGTGGCCGAGCCGGGGCGCAGTCCGTCGAGGAAGCGGCTGGGGCGGCGGTTGGGGCGACCGCCGGGCGAGCGGGAGAGGGCCCAGGAGACATGAAGGTGTTCGCGGGCGCGGGTGACACCGACGTAGAGGAGGCGGCGCTCCTCCTCGATCTGCTCGTCGGTCTTTGCGTAGGTGATCGGCATCATGCCCTCGGCGACGCCGACCAGGAAGACGACGTCCCACTCCAGGCCCTTGGCCGAGTGCAGGGAGGCGAGGGTGACGCCTTGGACGGTCGGGGCGTGCTGGGCGTTCGCCCGCTCGTCGAGCTCGGCGACCAGGTCGGCGAGGGTGGCGTCGGCTCTGGCGGCGGTGAAGTCCTGGGCGAGGTTCACCAGTGCGGCGAGCGACTCCCAGCGTTCCCTGACCGCGCCGGAGCCCGCCGGGGGCTGCGCGGTCCAGCCCTCGCCGGAGAGGACGGCCCGCACCTGGGAGGCCAGGTCGGGAGCGTCGTCCAGCCGTGAGTCGTTGCCGCCGAAGCGGGCCGCGCCGCGCAGGTTGACGATGGCTCTGCGCACTTCGGGGCGGTCGAAGAACCGCTCGGCACCCCGCAGCTGGTAGGGGATGCCGGCGTCGGCGAGCGCCTGCTCGTAGGTCTCGGACTGGGCGTTCGTCCGGAACAGCACGGCGATCTCGGCGGCCTGGACGCCGGCGGCCAGCAGTTCGCGGATGCGGCGGGCGGCACCCTCGGCCTCGGCGGGCTCGTCGGTGTGCTCGCTGTAGACGGGCTCGGGGCCCGGGGCGCGCTGGGAGACCAGCTCCAGACGGTGGTCGGCGGCGCGACCGCTGGCCTGGGAGAGCAGACCGTTGGCGAGATGGACGACCTGGGGGGTGGAGCGGTAGTCGCGGACCAGCTTGACGACGGTGGCGCCGGGGTGGCGGGTGCGGAAGTCGAGAAGATGGTCGGGAGTTGCTCCTGTGAACGAATAGATCGTCTGGCTGGCGTCGCCGACCACGCACAGGCTGTCGCGGTCGCCGAGCCAGAGCTCCAGCAGCCGCTGCTGGAGGGGGCTGACGTCCTGGTACTCGTCGACGACGAAGTGCTGGTACTGGGCGCGGACCTGGTCGGCGATGTCGTGCCGGTCCTGGAGGACGGCCACCGTCAGCAGCAGGACGTCCTCGAAGTCGATGACCGCGCGGTCCCGCTTGAGGTCCTCGTAGGCGGCGTAGAGCTGGGCGATCTCGGCCGGGTTGCGGGGGGCCTCGCGGCCGGCCTTGGCGGCGGCGAGTGCGTAGTCGCCGGGGACGGTCTGGGTGACCTTGGACCACTCGATCTCGGCGGTGACGTCCCGCAGCTCACCGCGGTCGAGGCGGATGCGGCAGGCGGCGGCCGCGTCGACGACGAGCTGGATCTTCCGGTCGACGAGGCGGGGCATGGAGCCACCGACGGCTTTCGGCCAGAAGTACTGGAGCTGACGCAGGGCGGCCGAGTGGAACGTACGGGCCTGGACCCCGGCCGCGCCGAGTTGACGCAGCCGGCCGCGCATCTCGCCGGCGGCGCGGTTGGTGAAGGTGACGGCCAGCACGCTGGAGGGCTGGAGGATGCCGGCGCGCACGCCGTAGGCGATGCGGTGGGTGATCGCCCGGGTCTTGCCGGTCCCGGCTCCGGCCAGCACGCACACCGGGCCGTGCAGGGCGGTGGCCACCTCGCGCTGCTCGGGGTCGAGCCCTTCGAGCACCGCGTCGGCCGAGTCCGGTACCTGCGGGAAGAGGGGGGAGTGCGTTGCTGCTGTCACACCGCCATGCTGCCAGGTCGGCGGAGACGGCTGTGCCGGTTGTCCACAGGCAGGGGCTCGCAGTCGTACTAATGCGGCAGGCGTCACGTGCGGGGATACCCCGGGTGGGAATGGTGACCCGCTCGCGTACGTTTCCCCCACTGGACGACCCCTTCCCCCGAGCCACCAGAGGAGCGCGCGAGACATGCAGGGCACTGTGACGATGTACAGCACCACGTGGTGCGGTTACTGCCAGCGGCTGAAGAAGCAGATGGACCGCGAAGGCATCGCGTACACCGAGATCAACATCGAGCAGGACCCGGCGTCCGCCGCGTTCGTGGAGAAGGCGAATGGCGGAAACCAGACGGTTCCGACCGTGCTGTTCGCCGATGGTTCGACGCTCACGAACCCGTCTCTGGCTCAGGTGAAGCAGAAGATCGCCGCCTGACGGACGTACGGCGCTTCGGGGCCGCTCCCCTCGCCGGGAGCGGCCCCTTCGCATGCTCAGACGCTGCGCGTCGGCAGCGGCTTTCCGTACCAGAGCTCGATCAGCCGTGCCGCGATCGAGATGCCGTACGGCGGCAGGACCTCGCCGGAGTCGAAGGCGGCGCCCAGTTCGTCGCGGGAGAACCAGCGGGCCTCGCTGATCTCGTCGCCGTCGACGTTGATCTCGGTGGAGGTGGCGCGGGCCAGGAAGCCGAGCATGAGGCTGGACGGGAACGGCCAGGGCTGGCTGGCGACGTACTCGACCTGGCCGACGGAGACGCCTGCCTCCTCGAAGACCTCCCGGCGCACCGCCTGCTCGATGGACTCGCCGGGCTCGACGAAGCCGGCGAGCGTCGAGAAGCGGCCCTCGGGCCAGTGGACCTGGCGGCCGAGCAGGATGCGGTCGTCCTCGTCGGTGACGGCCATGATCACGGCGGGGTCGGTACGCGGGTAGTGCTCGGCGCCGCAGGCCTGGCAGCGGCGGATGTGCCCGGCGGCGGCGATGACGGTGCGCTCGCCGCAGCGGGAGCAGAAGCGGTGGGTGCGCTGCCAGTTCTCCAGTCCGACGGCGTGGACCATGAGGCCCGCCTCGCGCGGCGACAGCAGCAGGCCCGCCTCCCGCAGGCCCGCCGGACGGGCCGACTGGTCGATACGGCCGGGCAGGGTGTCCTTCTGGAGGGCGAAGTAGCTGACGCCGTCCTCGTCGATGCCGAGGAAGTAGCGGTGGGCCTCGGTGAGCGGGGCCTCGAAGGCGGGCGTCATGACGAGTTCGGTGCGGCCCTCGGCCGTCTCGTCGATGAGGACCTGACCGCCGGAGACCACGAAGCAGCGGGTCGTGGGGTGGCTCCAGGCCGCCGCGAGCCAGGCCTCGTCGAGCCGGTGGTGGGCTGCCCGGTCGATGCCGCTGGGGGCGGTGAGCGAGATGGGTCGGTCGGCGGTGTGGTCGGTCCAGGTGGTCACGGGTGCTTCCAACTCCCCCGGTGGAACGGATTGTTTCGGCGGGCGGTTCGGCGGGACGGTCGAGGTTCAGGGCACATGGCGCCAGTGCTCCGCCAGGTCGCCCCACAGGTACGCGGTGGTCTCGACGCCCTTGAGGAGGAGATCCAGTTCGACCTTCTCGTTGGGCGCGTGCCAGCCGTCGGACGGGACGGAGATGCCGAGGAAGAGCACGGGGGCGCCCAGGACCTCCTGGAGGTCGGCCGCCGGCCCCGACCCTCCCTCGCGGGTGAAGCGGACGGGCTTCTCGAAGGCGCGGCCCATCGCGCGGACGACGGACTCAAGGGCCGGGTGGTCCAGCGGGGTCAGACACGGGCGCGTGCCGCCGCTGAAGGTGATCTCGCAGCGGATCCCGGCGGGCACCTGGGTGGCGGCCCACGCGCGGACGACCTTCTCGACGTGGTCGGGTTCCTGTCCGGCGACGAGCCGGAAGGAGAGCTTCACCATGGCGGAGGCCGGGATGACGGTCTTGCTGCCGGCTCCCTGGTAGCCGCCGCCGATGCCGTTGACCTCGGCGGTGGGGCGAGCCCAGATGCGCTCCAGGGTGGTGTGCCCGGCCTCGCCCTGGGTGGCGTACGACCTGGCGGTGCGCAGCCACTGGTCCTCGTCGAAGGGCAGTTCGGCGAGGAGGGCGCGCTCGCGGTCGGTGAGTTCGACGATGCCGTCGTAGAAGCCGGGGACGGCCACGCGTGCGTGCTCGTCGTGCAGCGCGGCGACCAGGCGGGCCACGGCGGTCGCCGGGTTGGGCACGGCACCGCCGAAGGAACCGGAGTGGATGTCCTGGTCGGGGCCGTACAGCTGGATCTCGCACTCGGCGAGGCCCCGCATGCCGGTGCAGACGGTGGGGGTGTCCTCGGACCACATGCCGGTGTCGGAGACGATCACGGCGTCGGCGGCCAGGCGCTCCGCGTGCTCCTCGACGAGGGCGCGGAAGTGCGGCGAACCGGACTCCTCCTCGCCCTCGATGAGCAGCTTGAGGTTGACGGCGGGGGCCGTGCGGCCGGTGGCGGCGAGGTGGGCGCGGACGCCGAGTGTGTGGAAGAACACCTGGCCCTTGTCGTCGGCCGCCCCGCGCGCGTAGAGGCGGTTGTCGCGGACGACGGGTTCGAAGGGCTCACTGTCCCAGCCGTCCGCCAGGGCGGCGGGCTGTACGTCGTGGTGGCCGTAGACCAGGACCGTGGGAGCGCCGGGGACGTCGGAGGGCCACTCCGCGAAGACGGCGGGGGCGCCCGGGGTCGGCCAGACCTCGGTGGTCGGGAAGCCGGTCTCGGTGAGTTTGGCGGCGAGCCAGTCGGCGCTGCGGCGTACATCGGGCGCGTGGTCGGGCTGGGCCGACACGGAGGGGATGCGCAGCCACTCGGCGAGGTCGTCGAGGAAGGCGGTGCGGTGCTGCTCGATGTACGTACGGACGGCGCTGTCCGGGGTCAGGCTCATGGTCACGAGCCTATCGGCCCGCACCGACATCCTCGGTGGGCGGTTCCTCACAGTTTGCTTGCGCGGAGGAGCCCTCCAGAAGCAATCGCTCCAGTGTTCCGCGCCCGGGCAGACCGTCCGGCCGTACGACCTCGCCGGTGCGCACGAACACGAACGCCGCCGTGACCGACTCCAGGGGCACTCCCTGCTGCTCGGCCCAGCCGAGCCGGTAGAGGGCGAGTTGCAGGGGGTCGGACGTACCGTCGCGGCTGGTCTTCCAGTCGACGATCTCGTACGACGGCGTCCCGCCGTCGTCCTGCCGGTAGACGGCGTCGATACGCCCCCGGACCACCCGGCCCGCGATGGCGAGCTGGAACGGTGCCTCCACGCGGTACGGCGTGCGGTGGGCGTACTCGGTGCGTTCGAACGCCTCCTTGAGGGACTCCAGGTCGCGGTCGTCGGCGATGTCGGCCTCGCTGCCGGGCAGCTCCTCCGGGTCGAGCATGGGCAGCGTCAGCTCTTCGAAGCGGGCTTCCACCCAGGCGTGGAACCGGGTGCCCCGGCGCGCGGACGGTTGCGGGGGGCGCGGCATGGGGCGCGCGAGTTCCTGCGCGAATCCGTCGGGGTCCTCGGCCAGGCGCATCAGCTGGGAGACGGTGAGCGAGGCAGGCAGGGGTACGTCGGTGACGGCCTGCCGCGCGCGCAGGAGCTCGCCGGTGAGGGCGTCGAGGTCGCGGTCCCAGGAGGCGAGGGTGCGGGCTTCCTCCGGGGTGAAGGGGTCGGGTTCCCGGGGGAAGGGTTCCCGGTCCGTGGGGTGTGGGAGCGCCCGTGGGGACTGCGCCTGGGGTTCCGGGGCGGTCGCCTGGTGCGGGACCGAGGGACGGTCCGTGGTCCAGGAGTCCCAGTCGGCCGGGTCGTCCGGGTCGTCCTCGGAGGAGGGCTCCTCCTCGTAGGGGGCTTCGTCGTCCTCGGGCGGGGGTGGCCAGTCGGGGTCCTCGTAGTCGTCCGGGTCGTGGGCGTCCGCGCGGGAGGCGAGGTGCTCCAGGTGGGCCAGGACCGTCTCGGCGGCGGCGCGGCGGCGGGCCAGGGACGCGTCGTCCAGGGGCAGCGGCCACACCTGGTCGTCGGTGGCCCGGTGCAGGGCCGGGTTCTCCTCGTCCTCGGCGGGCTCCTCGGCCCAGGCCTCGATCTCGCCGTGTCCGGCCGCGCAGTGGTCGTGGAGGGCCTGGAGGAAGTCGGAGGGGCCGCGGGGCTTCTTCTGGGCGGGGCCCCACCAGTGGCCCGAGCCGAGGAGGAGAGAGCGGGGGCGGGTGAAGGTGACGTAGCCGAGGCGGAGTTCCTCGGTGTGCTGGTGGTCCTTCATGGCCTCCTGGAAGGCCTTCAGGGCGCGCGAGTCCCAGGCCTCGACCTCGGGCAGGGTGGCGGCGTCGCCGCGCAGTTCGTGCGGCAGCACCTTGCCCTGGGCGGTCCACTTCTCGCGGCCCTGGGTGCTGGGGAAGGTACCGGTGACCAGGCCGGGGACGGCGACGACGTCCCATTCCAAGCCCTTGGACTTGTGCGCGGTGAGCACCTTGACGGTGTTCTCGCCGCCGGGCAGGGCGTTGTCGAGGCCCTTCTCGTACTGGGCGGCGGTGCGCAGGAAGCCGAGGAAGGCCAGCAGGGTGGCCTCCCCGTCGCCCGCGGCGAAGGAGGCGGCGACGTCCAGGAAGTTGGACAGGGTCTCGCGCCGGCGGGCGGCCAGGGCGTGCGGGGACGCCGACAGCTCCACTTCGAGGCCCGTGACCGCGAGGACGCGGTGCAGCACGTCCATCAGCGGATCCGAGAGCGAGCGGCGCAGGTCGCGCAGTTCGGTGGCCAGCCGCGCGAACCGCACGCGCGCGTCCGGCGAGAACGGCAGACCGTCCTCCTCGCGCTCGGTGGCGAAGGGCAGCTCCACGAACGTGTCCAGCGCGTCCGCGAGCGATATCACCTCGGACGGGTCGACCCCTTCGACGGCCTCCGCGAGTCGGCGGTCCCGGTCGTCGCCCGCGTCCACGCGCGCGTGGGACACCAGCAGACGGGCGCGGCGCCCCAGGAGGGCGAGGTCACGGGGGCCGATGCGCCAGCGCGGGCCGGTCAGCAGACGGACTAGGGAGGCGTTGGCGCCGGGGTCCTGGAGGACTTCGCAGACGGCGACGAGGTCGGCGACCTCGGGCAGGTGCAGCAGCCCGGAGAGGCCGACGACCTCGACGGGGACGTCCCTGGCGACCAAGGCGCCCTGGATCTCGGCGAAGTCGGTCGCCGTACGGCACAGGACGGCGACCTCGCCGGGCGCCTTGCCCGTGTTCACGAGGTGGGCGACCGAGTCGGCGATCCAGTCGATCTCCTCGGCGTGGGTGCGCAGCAGTGCGCAGCGCACCACGCCGTCGCGTTCGGCACCGGGTGCCGGGCGGAGGGCCTCCACGCCCGCGTGCATGGCCCGCAGCGGCTCGGCGAGGCCGTTGGCGAGATCGAGGAGGCGGCCGCCGCTGCGGCGGTTCTCGCTGAGCGACTGGCGGGTGGCCCGGCTGCCGTCGGCGTGGGCGAAGTGCTCGGGGAAGTCGTCGAGGTTGGCGACGGAGGCGCCGCGCCAGCCGTAGATCGCCTGGCAGGGGTCGCCGACCGCGGTCACGGGGTGGCCGGTGCCGCCCCCGAAGAGGCCCGCCAGGAGGATGCGCTGGGCGACCGACGTGTCCTGGTACTCGTCGAGCAGGACGACCCGGAACTCGTCGCGCAGGACGCGACCCACCTCGGGGATCCGGGCGAGCTCGGCGGACAGGGCGATCTGGTCGCCGAAGTCGAGCAGGTCGCGCTCGCGCTTCGCGGCCCGGTAGCGGCCCACCAGCTCGGCCAGTTCACGCCGGGCGGCGGCCGCTTCGGGGACCTTGCGCAGGTCCGCGTTGGTGAGCTTGGCGCCCTGGAGGGCGAGCAGCAGCTCGGCGTCGTACGCCCGCAGGGCCTCCGGTCGTACGAGGTGTTCGGCGAGCTCGGCGTCGAGGGTGAGGAGGTCGCCGACGAGGTCCGGGAAGGAGCGGGTCAGCGCCGGGTAGGGGCCGGGGGCTTCGCGCAGCACGCGCGCGGCGAGCTGGTAGCGGGTGGCGTCGGCCAGGAGGCGGGACGTCGGTTCGAGACCGATGCGCAGGCCGTGGTCGGTGAGCAGGCGGCCCGCGAACGCGTGGTACGTCGAGATGACCGGCTCGCCCGGTGGGTCGTCCGGGTCGATGACGTCGGGGTCGGTGACGCCCGCCTTGATCAGCGCCTTGCGGACGCGCTCGGCGAGTTCACCGGCGGCCTTGTTGGTGAACGTCAGGCCGAGGACCTGCTCGGGGGCGACCTGGCCGGTGCCGACCAGCCAGACCACGCGGGCCGCCATCACCGTCGTCTTGCCCGAGCCCGCACCGGCCACGATCACCTGCGGGGCGGGCGGCGCGACGATGCAGGCCGTCTGCTCCGGGGTGAACGGGATGCCGAGGAGCTCCTTGAGCTGATCGGGATCGGTGATACGGGCGGGCATGTGGCAGAGGCTAGCGGCGGCCACTGACAGCCGAGGACGAATCGACCGCCGATTCGAGAGAAGCGCAGGTCATCACGTGTGGTGCGACGCGTCACAGCCGTCCGGTCACTCCACTACCTGGCGTCCCTCGGGTCGGGCGCTGCACGACGCCCGGAAGGCGCAGTGGGTGCAGTGCTGGCCGGTGGTCGGGGTGAACCGTTCGTCGAGGACCTTGCCGGCGGCCGTGGCGAGCAGGTCGCCGACCCACTCCCCCTCCAGCGGCTCCTGTGCCTGCACCTTGGGCAGGGTCTCGCCGCCGTCGCGCTTGGCGGCGCCCTGGCGCAGCTGGACGAGTTCGGCGCCGCCCGGCTCGGGGCGTACGCCGTCGAAGGCCTCGTCGACGGCGCCCTCGCGGACGGCGAGCTGGTAGACGGCGAGCTGTGGGTGGTGCTCCACCTCGCGCGCGGTCGGCGCCTGTTTGCCGGTCTTGAAGTCGACGACATAGGCGCGACCGTCGCCGTCCGCCTCGACGCGGTCCATCTGGCCGCGGATGCGCACCTCGTAGTCGCCGGCTTCGAGGGTGACGTCGAAGTCGTGCTCGCTGGCGACCGGGGTGCGGCCGGCGCGGGCGCCACTCGTGTCGACATGCCACTTCAGGAAGCGTTCGAGCGCCACGCGCGCGTTCTCCTTCTCCTGCGCCGACTTCCAGGGCGCGTCGAAGGCGAGGGCGTTCCACACGGAGTCGAGGCGCTCCATGAGGACGGCGAGGTCGGCCGGGGTATGTCCGGAGGCGACCTCGTCGGCGAGGACGTGCACGACGTTGCCGAAGCCCTGGGCGACCGTCGCGGGCGCGTCGGCCTTCACCTCGCGGCCCAGGAACCATTGCAGGGCGCAGGTGTTGGCGAGTTGGTCGAGGGCGCTGCCGGAGAGCACGACGGGCTGGTCACGGTCGCGCAGCGGCACCTTGGACTCGGTCGGCTCGAACATGCCCCACCAGCGGTAGGGGTGGGCGGAGGGGACGAGTGGGCGACCGTCCTCGTCGGTGAGGGCGGCGAGCCTGGCCAGCCGGCGGGCGGCGGCCTCCCTCAGGCCGTCCGACACGCGCGGGTCGACGGTCGTGGCGCGCAGCTCGGCGACGAGCGCGGCGACGGACAGGGGGCGGCGCGGGCGGCCGGTGACGTCCTTGGGTTCGACGCCGAGCTCGGTCAGGAAGCGGGAGGGCTGGTCGCCGTCGTCGGCCGGGGCCTTGACCGCCGTGACGACGAGGCGCTCACGCGCGCGTGTGGCGGCGACGTAGAACAGGCGGCGTTCCTCGGCCAGCAGCGCCCCCGGGGTGAGCGGTTCGGCGAGGCCGTCGCGGCCGATGCGGTCGGCCTCCAGGAGGGAGCCGCGGCGGCGCAGGTCGGGCCACAGGCCCTCCTGGACGCCGGCGACGACGACCAGACGCCACTCCAGGCCCTTGGAGCGGTGCGCGGTCATCAGACGGACGGCGTCGGGGCGTACGGCACGCCGCGTGAGGGTGTCGGCGGCGATGTCCTCGGCGTCGATCTCCTCCAGGAAGTTGAGGGCGCCGCGGCCGCCGCTGCGCTCCTCCGCGCGGGCGGCGGTGGCGAACAGCGCGCACACGGCGTCCAGGTCGCGGTCGGCGTTGCGGCCGGCCGCGCCGCCGCGCCGGGCGGCCCGCTCCAGGCGGGCGGGCCACGGTGTGCCGTTCCACAGGTCCCACAGCGCCTCCTCCGCGCTGCCGCCGCCCGCGAGGCGCTCACGGGCCTTGCGCAGCAGCGCGCCCAGGCGTTGGGCACCTCGCGCGTACGCGGGGTCGTGCACGGCCAGCCGCTCGGGCTCCGCGAGCGCCCGCGCGAGCAGCTCGTCCGAGGGCGGCGGCAGGGCGTTGCCCGCTGCCCGCTCCTCGTCGCGCAGGGCACGGCCGAGACGGCGCAGGTCCGCGGCGTCCATGCCGGCGAGGGGGGAGGTGAGGAGGGTGAGGGCGGTCTCGGTGTCGAGCCAGCAGGTTTCGGGCTCCTGGGGCTGGGGTTCAGCCTCCTCGGACCGCGCCCCGGCCTCCGCCGTCGCCACCGCCCGCAATGCCGTCAGCAAGGGCGACACCGCCGGTTCGTGCCGCAGCGGAAGGTCGTCGCCGTCGATGTCCAGGGGTACGCCCGCTGCCGTGAGCGCCCGGCGCACCGTCGGGATGGTGCGCGACCCGGCGCGCACCAGGACGGCCATCTCGCCCCAGGGCACGCCGTCCTCCAGGTGGGCCCGGCGCAGGATGTCGGCGACGTTGTCCAGTTCCGTACCGGGCGTCGGGTACGTGAAGACGTCGACGCGCCCGCCCTCCCTGACCGGTGTGAGCTCGCGGTGGGCGCGGACCTTCTCCGCGGGCAGCCGGGTGAGCGGCATGCGCTGGGTCAGCAGCCGGGTCGCGGTCAGCAGTCCGGCGCCGGAGCGGCGGGAGGTGCGCAGGACCTCGACGGGCGCCGGGCGGCCGTCGACGCGCGGGAAGGCGTCGGGGAAGTCCAGGATGCCGTTCACGTCGGCGCCGCGGAAGGCGTAGATCGACTGGTCGGGGTCGCCGAACGCGACGAGGGTGCGTCCGCCGCCGGCGAGGGCGTGCAGGAGCCGCACCTGGGCCGGGTCGGTGTCCTGGTACTCGTCGACGTAGACGGCGTCGTACTGCGCGGCCAGCCGCCCGGCGGTCTCCGGGCTGTGGGCGAGGAGCACCGCGCGGTGGACGAGTTCGGCGTAGTCGAGGACGCCCTGGAGGTCGAGGACGTCGAGGTACTCGGCGAGGAAGGCCGCGGCGGCACGCCAGTCGGGGCGGCCGATACGGCGGGCGAAGGCGTCCAGGGCGGCCGGGTCCAGGCCCAGTTCGCGGCTGCGGGCGAGCACCGCGCGGACCTCGTCGGCGAAGCCCCGGGTGGTGAGACAGGCCCGCAGTTCGTCCGGCCAGCGCACGTGCGCGAGGCCCAGCCGCTCCAGGTCGGGCTGGCCGGAAAGGAGTTCGCGGACGGTGACGTCCTGCTCGGGGCCGGACAGCAGCCGTAGCGGCTCCACGAACAGGTCGCTGTCCTGGTGGGCGCGGACCAGGGCGTAGCAGAACGAGTGGAAGGTGGTCGCCTGCGGCGCCCGGCCGGCTCCTATGCGCAGCGCCATGCGGTCACGCAGTTCGACGGCGGCCTTGCGGCTGAACGTCAGCACGAGCACGCGCGCGGGGTCGCCGCCGCGGGCGACGCGCGCGGCCACGGACTCGACGAGGGTGGTGGTCTTGCCGGTGCCCGGGCCTGCGAGGACGAGCAACGGGCCGCCCTTGTGCTCAACCACGGAGCGCTGCGCGGCGTCCAGAGGAGGGGGATCCACTCGGGCCGGCGGGGTACGCACCAGTCGGTAAGCGCCACGGTTCCCCTGGCGCACCTGGGGGTGCGCCAGGCGCCTTGTGGAGGAAGAGGAGCTCACGTGGTTCGCCGGTCCTGGTGGGTGTGCTGGTTGGCTGTCCGCCATGCGTGCAGGGCGGTGATCGCGGGGTGAGGGGGGCGTGTGCAGCCGACGCTACGCCGACCAACGGATTGGAAGCAGGGCTTCCGCTTCTTCCCTCGGAGCACGCGCGGCACTCTCGACCCGTACGTCCCCCGGAGCACTCGCGGCCCTCGCGGCACGTACGTCCCTCGCCCCTCGAACGTACGCCATGCCACGGACGTGCCCCTGTTCCCCCGTACGGATCACAGGCTCCCCCAGGGCCCGTCCGATGGCGGAAGCTGTCAGGTGTGACCCTCCGCGCGTCCACCGCCGTCCCACCGCGCCCGTTTCATGTCCAGGCGCGGCATGTGGCCCTCGGCGGCCCTGCTCGCCGTCTTCAGGGGCGTGCCCTCGGCCCGGTAGTGATCGAGCGCCCGCAGCTCGTGGCCGGGCAGCAGCACGCCGTCCGAGCGGACCACACGCCACCACGGGACGGCGCCTCCGTAGAGCGCCATCACCCGGCCGACCTGACGCGGGCCGCCCTCCTCCAACCACTCGGCCACGTCGCCGTAGGTCATGACGCGCCCGGGCGGGATGAGATCGGCCACCTCGAGGACGCGCTCGGCGTACTCCGGGAGGGCGTCCGGCGGTACGTCCCGCACAAGGCTCTCGTCGCTCATCCGCCCCATCCTGCCCCACCCCACCGACAATGTGACGCGCTGGCGACCGCGAGGATCCCTCGCCCTGGAGCGGCGCTTCCGGCAGACTGTGCGCCCCCGCATGTGCACCCTGACGCCCCGGTGTGTCGGCGGAGCATGCCACCATCGTGCGGGCGGTGACCGGTGATACGAGATCAAGAAGAGACGATGAAGCAACAGGGCGTGCCCCCGGAGGACACGGAGAGCACCTCTGACGCTTCGTCGCGCCCCGGCGCCGACGACGCGGCCGACACCTCCGCGACCAGCGCCGACTTCGACGAGGAGACCCACGCCGAAGAGGTCGAGGGCGACGAACCCCTCCTCCCCGCGCGCGTGCACCGGCCCTCGGACCTGATGCGGCTCCTGGTGGGTGTTCTCGCGGTCGTCGTGCTGCTGGCGATCGCCGCGTTCGCGCACGGCACGACCTCGGGCCTCGAACAGGACATCAACAAGGGCACCGGACAGGCGCCCGACCTGCTCATCAAGATCGCGGGCCTCGCCTCCAGCATCGCGATCCTGCTGGTGCCGGTCGCCTTCGCGATCGAGCGGCTGATCAAACGCGACGGGCTGCGCATCGCCGACGGCGTGCTCGCGGCGGTCCTCGCCCACGGTGTGACCCTGGCCACCGACCTCTGGGTCGCCAAGGCCGCTCCGGACTCGATCCAGGAGGCGCTGACCCAGCCCTCCCCGGGCGACATCCACGCCCTGACCGACCCGGTGCACGGTTATCTCGCGCCGGTCATCGCGTACATGACGGCGGTCGGCATGTCTCGACGGCCGCGCTGGCGCGCGGTGCTCTGGATCGTGCTGATGCTCGACGCCTTCTCGATGCTCGTCACGGGCTACACGACCCCGTTCTCGATCATCCTGACGGTGCTCATCGGCTGGACCGTGGCCTACGGCACGCTGTACGCGGTCGGCTCGCCCAACGTCCGGCCCACCGGACGCACGCTGATGGCGGGCCTGCGGCACGTCGGCTTCCACCCGGTCAGCGCGGCCCGCGAGGAGGCCGTGGAGACCCCGGAGACCGGAGACCGGGGCCGACGCTACTTCGTCACCCTGGAGGACGGCCCGCCGCTCGATGTGACGGTCGTCGACCGGGAGCAACAGGCGCAGGGCTTCTTCTACCGCGCGTGGAGGAATCTGACCCTGCGCGGCTTCGCCACCCGCAGCAGCCTGCCCTCCCTGCGCCAGGCCCTGGAGCAGGAGGCCCTGCTGGCCTACGCCGCCATCGGGGCCGGCGCCAACGCACCCAAGCTGATCGCGACCTCCGAGCTCGGCCCCGACGCCGTGATGCTCGTCTACGAGCACACCGGCGGACGCACCCTCGACTCGCTGGCGGACGAGGAGATCACCGACGACCTGCTGCGCGACACCTGGCACCAGGTGCGGGCCCTGCAGTCCCGGCGCATCGCGCACCGGCGCCTCGTGGGCGACGCGATTCTGGTGGATCGTTCCGGCACCGTGATCCTCACCGACCTGCGCGTCGGTGAGATCGCGGCCGGCGACCTGCTGCTGCGCATGGACATCTCCCAGCTGCTGGTGACGCTCGGGCTGCGCGTGGGCGCCGAACGCGCGGTGGCGGCCGCGGTGAACGTGCTCGGCCCCGACGCCGTCGCCGACTGTCTGCCGATGCTCCAGCCCATCGCCCTGAGCCGCTCCACGCGCGCGACACTGCGCACGCTGGCCCGGGAACGCGCCCAGCGCGAGCGCGACGCGATCCTGGAGGCCTCCCGACAGGCCAAGCAGGCCAGGCTCGAAGAGGCCCACGAGGACGCCAAGCCGGTGCTCGACAAGCCCGACAAGAAGGCCGTACGCGCGGAGGCGCGGGCCGAGAAGCGGGCCATCGACGAGGCACTGGACGAGGCGCGCGAGGACGATCTGCTCACGCTCATCCGCCATGAGGTACTGCTGATCAGGCCCCAGGCGCCCGTCGAGCCGGCCCGTCTGGAGCGGGTGCGTCCGCGCACGCTCATCAGCGTCATCGCCGGTGCCATCGGCGCGTACTTCCTGCTGACGCAGCTGACCCACATCGAGTTCGGCCCGCTCATCCAGAACGCCGAGTGGGGCTGGGTCGCGGCGGCCGTGCTGTTCTCGGCGGCGAGCTACTTCGCGGCGGCGATGTCACTGCTGGGGTTCGTGCCCGAGCGGGTGCCCTTCATGCGGACCGTGGGCGCGCAGGTCGCCGGGTCCTTCGTGAAGATCGTCGCGCCGGCCGCGGTGGGCGGCGTCGCCCTCAACACGCGCTTCCTGCAACGACAGGGGGTGCGACCCGGGCTCGCGGTGGCCAGTGTCGGCGCCTCGCAGCTGTTCGGGCTCGGCTGCCACATCCTGATGCTGCTCTCCTTCGGCTATCTGACCGGCACCGAGAAGACGCCGTCGCTGTCGCCCTCCCGGACGGTCATCGCGGGTCTGCTGACGGTGGCGGTGCTCGTGCTGGTGGTCACCTCCGTTCCGTTCCTGCGGAAGTTCGTGGTCACGCGCGTGCGTTCGCTCTTCGCCGGCGTCATCCCGCGCATGCTCGACGTGCTGCAGCGGCCGCAGAAGCTCTTCACCGGCATCGGCGGCATGCTGCTGCTGACCGCCTGCTTCGTGATGTGCCTGGACGCCTCGATCCGGGCCTTCGGCACCGAGGGTTCCTCGCTCAGCATCGCCAGCGTCGCGGTCGTCTTCCTCGCCGGCAACGCGCTCGGTTCGGCGGCTCCGACACCGGGCGGTGTGGGCGCCGTGGAGGCGACCCTGACGGTCGGTCTGATCGCCGTGGGCCTGCCCAGCGAGGTCGCCGCACCCGCCGTCCTCCTGTACCGGTTGCTGACCCTGTGGCTGCCGGTGCTGCCGGGCTGGCTGGCCTTCAACCACCTGTCCCGCAAGGGAGCGCTGTAGGCACCACGCAGGGCCCGCCTCAGGGGCACGCGCGCGTACCTCGTACGGCCCGTGCCCCGAGCGGGCCGTCCTGCCCGCCCGCAGGATGGGACCATGCCGAACCCTCCCCGTCTGCGGGCCGCTGCCCTGACCGCCTCCGCCGTCCTGCTGTCCAGCGTGCTGGCGGGCTGCGGCGACGACTCCAAGGATCAGGATCTGACGGCCCAGAAGCTGAGCTGGGAGGACTGCCCGGCCCCGTCCACGGCGGAGGGCGGCGGTGACGCCCCGTCGCCTCTGCCCGACGGCGACGAGTGGCAGTGCGCGACCCTCAAGGCGCCCCGCGACTGGGACGATCCCAAAGGCGACACGATCGGGCTGGCGCTGATCCGAGCGAGGACGAGCGGCGACGAGAGCAAGCGGATCGGCTCCCTGATCTTCAACTTCGGGGGCCCCGGCGGCTCGGGCGTCACCACCCTGCCCGCCTTCGGCGAGGACTACGCGAAACTGCGCACCCGGTACGACCTGGTGAGCTTCGACCCGCGCGGAGTGGGCCGCAGCGCCCCCGTGGAATGCCTCGACGACCTCCAGCTCGACGCGTACTTCCAGCAGGACGCCACCCCCGACGACGCGACCGAGCGCACCAAGCTCCTGGACAACACCAAGGAGTTCAACGCGGCCTGCGAGGACAACTCCAAGAAGGTGCTCCCCCATGTGCGCACCACCGACGCGGCCCGCGACATGGACCTGATGCGCCAGGTCCTCGGCGACGACCGGCTGCACTACTTCGGCATCTCGTACGGCACCGAACTCGGCGGCGTGTACGCCCACTTGTTCCCCAAGCGGGTGGGCCGGGCCGTCTTCGACGCCGTGGTCGACCCGACCGAGGACTCCGAGCAGGGCTCGCTCGGCCAGACCAAGGGCTTCCAGCTCGCCCTCGACAACTTCGCCGAGGACTGTGTGTCGAAGACCGAGGACTGCCCGATCGGCGACACCGCACAGGACGTCAAGGACCGCATCGCCAGACTCCTGAAGGACCTCGACACCACGCCGATCCCCGGCGTCGGACTGCGCAAGCTGACCCAGACCGCGGCGACCAGCGGCATCGCCCAGTCGCTGTACTCGCAGGACTTCTGGGAGTACCTGACGGAGGGCCTGGACCAGGCCTACGCCGGGGACGGCAGGGTCCTGATGCTGCTGGCCGACTCCATGAACGGGCGCAACGAGGACGGCACGTACAGCAATCTCACCGCGGCCAACATCGCCATCAACTGCGCGGACGACAAGGCCCGGTACACCGAGGACTACGTCGAGCAGAAGCTCCCCGAGTTCCGGTCCGCCTCCCCGGTCTTCGGCGACTATCTGGCCTGGGGAATGGTCAGCTGCACCGACTGGGCCGTGAAGGGCGCCGCCGAGCACCCCGACGTGAGCGCGTCCGGCTCGGCACCGATCCTCGTCGTCGGCAACACCGGCGACCCGGCCACACCGTACGAAGGGGCGCGAAGGATGGTGGACGCGCTGGGCGAGGGCGTCGGCGTCGAGCTGACGTACAAGGGCCAGGGACACGGCGCCTACGACAGCAAGAACAAGTGCGTGCAGAGCGCGGTGAACGGCTATCTGCTGGACGGCAGGGTCCCGACCGCCGGGACCGTGTGCTCCTGACCCTCCCGCATCAGGAAAAGTGCAGGTCAGAACGTTATCCACAGGCCTCGGCGGTCCTCGTGTGATCCGCCTACCATGGCATGACCGCCATCCGCGGCACGATGCGGACGGCCCGCGAGGGGGGACTGCGATGACGCGTTTCGTACGGTGGACGGCTCTGGCCGCCGCCGCGGCACTACTGGTGGGAGCCTGTAGCGGCGGCTCGTCCGACGACGGAAAGGGAGAGGGGGGCGACGGGGAGACCCACGCGTCCGGCCCGTCGTCGAGCCCCTCCGGCACCGAGGCCGCGGCAGCCCTGCCCGCCTCGCTGACCTCGCAGAAGCTCGACTGGGAAGACTGCAAGGGCACCGCCGACTCCCCCGCCCCGAGCAGCGAATGGCGGTGCGCGACGCTCAAGGTGCCGCTGGACTGGGCGAAGCCGTCGGGGAAGACCATCGGCCTCGCGCTGATCCGCGCCGAGGCCCGTGGCGACGACAAGATCGGCTCGCTGCTGTTCAACTTCGGCGGCCCCGGCGGCTCCGGTGTGTCGATGATGCCGCTGTACGGCGCGACGGTCTCACCGCTGCGCGAGCGGTACGACCTGGTGAGCTGGGACCCGCGCGGGGTCGGCGGAAGCGAAGGCGTCCGCTGCCGCGGCGACAAGGCGATCGAGTCCGCCGAGTCGATCGACGCCACGCCGGACACCGCGGCCGAGGAGGCCGCCTACTTCCAGGACGCCACCGACTTCGGCAAGGGCTGCCAGAAGGCGGCCGGCGAGCTGTTGGCCCACGTCTCCACCACCGACACCGCCCGCGACATGGACCTGATGCGTCAGGTGCTGGGCGACGAGAAGATGCACTACTTCGGCATCTCGTACGGCACCGAACTCGGCGGCGTGTACGCCCATCTGTTCCCGAAGAACGTGGGGCGGCTGATCCTCGACGCGGTCGTCGACCCGAGCGCCGACACCGTGGGACACGCGGAGAACCAGACCCGGGGCTTCCAGCGCGCGTTGGACGACTACCTGAAGTCGACCGGCCAGGACCCCGAACAGGGCACGCGGAAGATCGCCGCGCTGCTGAAGGACCTCGACGCGAACCCGCTGCCGACGGGGACCTCCCGGAAGCTGACCCAGACCCTCGCGGTCACCGGCATCGTGCTGCCGCTCTACAGCAAGGCCAGTTGGCCGACGCTGACCAGCGCCCTGAAGGCCGCGGAGGAGGGGGACGGCGCGGAGCTGCTGACGCTCGCCGACGGCTACAACGAACGGGACACCTCGGGCCACTACGGCACGACGACCCACTCCCAGCGGGTCATATCGTGCCTGGACGACAAGCAGCGGCCGACCGCGGCGGAGACGAAGAAGCTGTTGCCGACGTTCGAGAAGCTCTCGCCCGTCTTCGGGGCCTTCCTGGGCTGGGACACGGCCGGCTGGTGCCACGACTGGCCGGTGGCCGGGCAGTGGGACACCCCGGAGGTGAGCGCGCCCGGCGCGGCGCCGGTCCTCGTGGTCGGCAACACCGGCGACCCGGCGACCCCGTACGAGGGCGCCCGGAAGATGGCGGACGAGCTGGGCAAGGGCGTCGGCGTGGAGCTCACCTGGAAGGGCGAGGGACACGGGGCGTACGGCAGCGGGAGCGACTGCGTCGACTCCACGGTGAACGCGTACCTGCTCAAGGGCACGGTGCCGAAGGACGGCAAGGTCTGCTCATGACGACGACGGGGGCCGCACGCACCCGTGGTGCACGCGGCCCCCGCCGTACGGCAGACCGTCGGTCAGTAGACCGGCAAGTCAGGCGGGAACCTGCCTGAACTGCATGTTCCCCATCTCGTCACCCCTCCTGGGCCGTCGTGGGGCCGTCATCGTTCTCGGGGCCGTCCGCGAAGGCTCGGTCCACGGCTTCCCTGGTCCGCTTCTCGCTGCTAGGCATCAGGTGCGTATAGGTCCGCAGAGTGAAGCCCGGGTCATGGTGCCCGAGGTACTGGGAGACAGCCTTGATGCTCTCCCCGGCATCGAGCAGGACGGACGCGTAGAAGTGCCTCAGCGCGTGCATGCCATTAACCCGGCCGTAAGGGACGTCAGCCGCCTCCAATGCTGGACGCCATGCCCAACGGTTGAAGTCGTTTCGGTTGACCGGGCGGCCCTGATCCCTGTGGAAGAGCAGGGATGCCGTGACAGGGGGACCGTCGACCGCCCTCCAAGGGAGCGTCACCACCGTGGGTGGATGCTGGCTGATGTGCTGCTCGACCATCCGGGCAACGGTTGCGGGCAGAGGCACAGTGCGCGTCTTTGCGCCCTTGGGCGGAGCGAAAACGGGACGGTTGCGAATGAGCTTGACCTGCCGGACCACATGAACCACGCCGTCGATGAAGTCCAAGTCGTCGACCGCCAGCCCCAGCACCTCACCCTGACGCAGGCCGCACCCGCCAGCCAGATCCACCATGGCCCGGTAATGCTCTGGTAGCGCCGAGCGGACCGCGAGCACGCGCTCACGCGGCCAAGGAACAATCCGGCGAACATCGAGCTTCGGCGCACGGACAGACGACGAGCGGCAGGGATTCTCCGGGATCAGGCGATCATCAACAGCCGCCGTGAGCATGGTGGAGAAGTTCGCGAAGATCACCCGTTGATAAGCCGGTGCGACTCCCCCATCATGCAGCTTCCGCAACCACTCACGGATGTGCGTCGGCCGGAGTGAGCCCAGCGTACGACTGCCCAGGTAGGGCAGGACGTGCAGGCGGATGCGCTGCTCGGTGCCCACGAAGGTGCCCGGGTCCATGGTGAGCGACGCCAACCATCGTTCGGCGTGCTGTCGAACGGTGAGGCGACCGGCTTGCGGATCGATGTACTGCCCCCGCGACATGTCAGCTTCGATCTGCGTGAGCCACAGTTCAGCGAGCCGCTTCTGCTTGTCCGGGAAGCTCTTGGACTTCTCGGTGCCGTCCGGGCCGATGTAGCGGGCGCGGTAGCGCATGCCCATGCCGTGGCGATCGGTCTTGACCCGGCTGGGCTTGCCGTCCGGGCCCGGCTCAGTCCGGTACCAGCGGTCTTGGACGTGTCCGGCCATCAGGCAGCAGCTCCCTTCAGCTGGGAGTCGACCCAGGCGCGTACGTCCTCCGGGTCGAAGCGGAGGTGCCGGCCGACGCGGAAGCCGCGGGGACCGGTGCGCTTGCGACGCCATTGGTAGACCGTCTCGACGCTGGGCAGCTCGAACATCTCCACCAGGTCTTCCGGGGTCAGGAACCTGTTCGGGAGCGCCGTCATGTCACCACTGCCTTTCGTCGGCCAGGGCGCGGAGTTCTTCGCGGGCTGTCTCGCGGCCGAGTTGGAGGCCGCGGGCGATGGTGGCGGCGAGGACGGATTCGCCGGGGGTGTGGCCGTGTCCGGCGTACTGCCAGTCGGTGAGGACGAGGACGGTGTCCGGCTCGCGGTCGTCCATGCCGAGGGATTCGCGTTCCTGCGCGGCGCGGTAGTCGGCGCGGGCTTGGCGGAGGGCGCCGAGGGTCGTCGAGTAGCGGCGGGATTTGGAGCTGAAATGGCCTCGGAAGCCGAGCATGTGAGCCCAGGCCCATAGACGTCGCTCCGGATAGAGCGGGTCGAGGGTCTTGCAGGCTTCGATCAGGCGGCGGGTGTGGTCGGGGACCTGATGGCGGTCGAGTTCGGAGAGTTCGCCGATGCGGCGGTCGAGGGTGCCGGTGTTCTCGGCGGCTTTGGTGGCGTACTTGGCAACGTAGGAGGCCACGGCCTGTTCGGTGATGTCGGAGCCGTCGCCGAACGCCTTGACCGGGCGGATGTCGAGTTGGGTGCCCCATCGGAAGGTGCGGGCGGGTTGGTCGTCGGCGGCCGGGACGGAGACCGAGGTGTAGGAGTGCGCGGCGGCGGCGCGGATGGCGTCGGTGAGGAGGTCGGTCGTGGCCCAGGCGGGTGGGGGTGTGTCGGGACCGTCCGGGCCATCGATGCGGATCACTGCGTGGAAGTGCAGGGCACCGCGCTTCTGGAACTCAGCGACCTTGCCGTAGGAGACGCGGGCGTGGTCGGGCAGTTCACTGCGGGTGAGTCCGGCACGGGCGGCGATCTCGCGACGCAGGCGAGTGGTGAAGCGCTGCCAGAGGTCGCCCGCGTGGTTGTTGAAGAGGACGGCGCCCGCGTAGTCGTACGTTGTCGCGTCGAGGGCCGTGCCGAGGGCCGGATCGTCGGCCGGGTGGCGGGTGCCGCAGCGGCAGGTGCCGCGGTCGGGGCGGTTGTGGACCGGGCCGAAGGACGGGGCGGTGAGGGTGGCGAAGACGCGGGGATGGTCGCGGACGGTGGAGGGGATGTCGCGGGTGTCGTCTCCGGCCAGGCCCGCGCGGATGAGGTGGTACGTGTCGCCCGCGTACGTCCAGGCGCAGGACGGGCAGCGGGAGGCGCGGCGGTTGCCGCAGGCGAGGCGGAGGCGTCCGCCGGGTTCGTTCTCGGTGGAGTAGTGGTGCAGGGTCTCGCCGGTGACCTTGTCCTTGTGGAGGGTCCAGCCGGTCAGGTGGATCGGGTCGGAGCAGCCGCCGGTGCGGCGTATCTGGTCTTCCCAGCGGTCATAGTCGGAGGCCGAAGCCACCCTCAGCAGGTCGCCGAGGGTGGTCGGGTCGAGCAGCGTGTCAGGCACGGGCACCCTCCCGCGTGCGGCGGGTGCGGATAACGCCGAGGCCGTTGCAGGCCGGGCAGTACGCGGTAATGGTGCGCAGGTGTCCGCGCCGGTCACGGCCGCCGAGGGTGACGGCGGCGGAGGCGAAGCCGTCGCAGTCCGGGCAGATGCGCCGCGCGGGCGTGGTGCGTTCCGTCATGCTGGGGGTTCCTTTTCGGTTCCTCGGGATCGGAGAAGGGGCACGGCTCCCGGGCGGTGGATGCTTGGCGGTATCGAGGCAGCCCGGGGGCCGGTCAGCGCTGCTTGGCGCTGGTGGTGACGAGGGAGCGGATCACCAGGGCACAGATGGCGAGGGACGCGCCGGTGATGGCGACCGCCAGGAGCAGGGAGACGAGGACGGCGCCGACGACCAGGACCACGGCGGTGCCGCCGCCGACGAGGGCGAGCGCGGTGCCGGGGGTGAGCTGGATCGTGGGACGGGCAGAGGCCGGAACCGGGGGTGTCGGTGTGGTCGGGGTGTGCGGGATGACGGAGGTCGGCTCGATGACGGTCGGCGGTGTGGTGACTCCGGTCGGCGTGGGCATGGTCGGGATCTTCGGGCGGAACATGGTGAACTCCCTTCAGGTGTGGGCTACTTGACGGCGGCGTCGATCGCGGGGGCGAGCAGGCTGTCGGCGAGGAGGTAGCCGCCGAGCAGGAGGACGGCGATGAGCCACCAGGGCGGGCGGATGAGCTTGACGCCGAGGTAGCCGACGACGAGCAGGGCGAACCAGAGGGGGACGTCCATGGCGGTGGCCTCCTAGCGGACGCGGCAACGGTGGGTACGGGCGGCGAGCTGGGCGGCGCTCCGGCTCGTGTAGTCGGCGGACCAGCCGCAGCGGTCGGCGGTGCACACGGCGGCGTGGGCGGTCCTGCCGTTGCGGTCGCGGTGGGTGCCGATCTGCACGGGGCCGATCTGCATCAGCGAGTGGAAGTGCTCGTTGGCGGGCATGGCGGTGGTTCTCCCTTCCGGTCAGGCGAGTTGGGCGGCGATGGCGTCGGCGAGCTGGGGCGGGACGCCGAGGCGGGCGCGCAGGGTGTCGGTGTCGATCGGGGCGCCGGTCCGGGACTGGTGGTCGTCGGCGACCTTGCGGGCGTGGTCGACCAAGGCGGCCGGGACGGGCGGCATGGACGGAGCCGGGTCGGCGGCGGGCAGGGCCGGGGTCGGTTCGGGTGCGGTGACCGAGGCTGCTTCCGGAGCCGGTTCGGGGGTGGGATCGGGCTCGACTTCGGGTGCGGTTGCGGGTGCCGGCGGAACCGGCACCCGGTCGCTCGCCGGGGTCGAGGCGTGGGCGAGGAGCGTGCCGCCGAGGAAGGCGAGGGCGGGCCATCCGGCGACGCCGAGACGGAGCAGGGCGGGCGGGTTGGCCAGGTCGAGGAATCCGGCGGTGGCGATGTTGGCGCCGAGTGAGGCGACCAGGGCAATGACGAACCAGCACCAGGCCAGCCGGGACGGGCCGTCGTTGCGCAGGCGTCGCCAGGCCGCGACCAGGAGCAGATCGACGGAGACGGGGTAGGCCCAGGCTTTCCAGCCGTCCTGTCCGGCAGCGGCGGCCAGGTCGTGCAGGTGGGCGAAGGAGAGGGCTCCGGCGATGACGGCCTGGACGAGGACGGCGTCCACGCGGAGGGCGGGGCGGGCCATCAGGAGTCCCGGCCGGGGTAGGCCGGGCCGTCGTTGGGGTCGTAGCCGGGCGGGAAGAGGCCGGGCGGCGGCTCCGGCAGGGACGCGGCCAGGCACGGGCCGACGATGCCGATGAACCCCTCGTCGGCGTCGTCGGTGTGGGCGTACAGGGCCAGGTCGGCCAGCATCCCGACGGTGCGGGTGAAGTCCTCACAGGGCGGGCACATGGCGGGTTGACTCCCTCAGTTCAGGCATGGGTCGGGTAGGGACTTGGCGCGGGTGCGGTCGCGCCGACCGTGGAGCGGGAGGGTTCAGGCGGCGGCCGGGGCCGACTCGACGGCCGGAGCGGTCATCGGCCGCGGGATGCCGAGCGCGGGCCGGAAGGGCGCCAGGGCGGGCACGTCCGGGGTCAGGTCGGCGTACCGGTTGCAGACGTTGACGGCCTTGCGCAGCGTGGTGTGCGGGGCCCGGATGCGATGCCAGCCTCCGGTGGAGTCGCCCGCGATGGCGAGCCCGCGCATGTCGGCGGGGATCTGGATGGCGGCGAGGACGGCGTCCGGGGAGATGTCGCCGAAGGCCATGTTGGCGCTGGATTCGTCGTTGACGCGGTGTGCGGTGCGGCCGGTGAGCTGGGCGCGGAGCATCGTGATGCCCTTGCCGAGTTCGGAGCCGAAGCGCTGCCCGCAGATCTCCAGGTAGATCCCGGCGGCACGGCCGAGCTGGGCGAGCCGGGCGAGGGCGGTGATGATCCGGTCCCGGCGCTTCTCCTCCTCCTTGTTGGCGTACAGGGCGAGTTCGGCGACCTCGTCGACCAGGACGACGATCGGGGTCGGGCGCAGGTCGTCGGGCAAGGCCCAGATGTCGGCGGCGATGTCGGCGTCCGGGACGTCGGAGGTGATGCGCTGTTCAGCGCGGATGAGCTGGTAGACGTCCTCCATGTGCCTGACGAGCGCGTCGAGGAGGTCGGCGGCGGTGTCGGGGTTATCGGCGAGCGCGGAAAACCGGCGGGCCAGCGGGAAGAGTTCGACACCCTGCTTGCAGTCGATGCCGACCAGGGCCACGTCCATGGGCGCCAGCCCGGCGACCAGGTTGCGTTGGTAGACGGACTTGCCGGACTCGGTGGCGCCGAGGGTGAGGGCGTGAGGAATCGCCCGGTAGTCGCGGTAGTGGATCGTGCCGTCTTCGCGCAGGGCGACCGGGACGCGCATCGGGCGGGTGTCGGGGTCGGCGGGCATGCGCACTTGCTTGAGGACGTCGTAGCCGGTCATCCGCAACTCGACGACGCCGGAGCGGAGTTCGCGGGAGGTCACGCCGTACATTGAGAAGGAGTGCCGTAACCGGTCGGAGGCGGCGGCGATATCGAAGGCGTCCTGTCCGGGACGAAGCTTGAGCCGCAGGACCAGGCCGGTACGAGTCGGACGTAACCGCCGGATGCCCGGCGCGCGGGACTCCGGCACAGGCCGGTTGGCGATCCGGGCCAGAGCCAGGCGCCAGCGCGAGGGCGGGACCGTCAGCCCGCAGGCGTCCATGACCGAGCCGTACCGGACCAGGACGCGGACCGTGGCGAGGACGACGCCGAAGGTCATCCAGTACCAGGCGGGGCCCCGCCACCGCAGGAGACCCGCAGTGACGACGACCAGCACCAGAGCGACCATGAAGGCGTTCACGGTCAGGCCGCCTTCGGCTTCGCGGTAGCGGCGGCGAGCGAGGTGACCGCGACCGCGCGGAACGCGATCCCGTGCCGCTTCTGCCCGTTGAACTCGTTCTCCCACGGCCGGGCGATCAGACCAGTCAGCGCCACCGGAGTGCCCATGGCCAGCTCACCGGAGATACCGGTCTCGGGGACCGTGATGGAAAGGATCTCCACCTCGTCGTTGGCCGCGAACATCACGTCGACGGTCATCATCTTCGCGCCGGTCTCGGCGTCGGTGGCGATCTCGCCGGTACGGCGGTCCTTGACCTTGGGCTGCGGGGACTTGGCGACCATCACGGTCGCGTCGGAGGTGTTGACGGGGATCGAGCGCACAGCAAATCACTCCTCTATAGAGGCTGGACTCCGTCACTCATGTACATGAGTGACATGAAGAAGAGTGCCCGACTCCTATACATGAGTCAACCCGCCGCGAAGAAGAACTCGCGACGGGCTGCGGGGAGTTGAGCGTGCGTCAGTCGACGGCGGGGATGCGGTACTCGAAAACGAACTGGTCAGCGGCCATGAGCGTGTCGCAGACCTCGACGACGAGACCTTCGGTCGTACGGGCTTCACGGATGAGGTGAACCACCGGGGCACCGGGGCTGAGTGCCAGTTCGGACGCCTCTGCCTTGGAGGCCGGGCGGGCTTGGAGCGTCTCGACGAACTCAGAGAACTCGTGCCCATGGTCTTCGAGTCGGGCGTAGATGCCACCGCCGCCGGGGTTCTCGGCGAACAGCTCCGGGATCTCCTTCACGACGTCCCAGGGGAGGTACGACGTGGCGGTCTCGACGGGCGTGCCGTTCCGGAAGTAGAGGCGTCGCCGGGCCAGGACCTGAGTGCCGGCCGGAACGCCCAGCCGCTGGGCCGCGTCCTCCGGAGCCTCCATCGGTCCGATGTAGAGCACGCTCACCTTGGCCGTGGCGCCGGACTGCGCGGACTCGGCGAGGTACGCAGCCTTACCGCCCTGCCGGAGCGAGCGCCGGAAGCGGTCGGAGGAGCGGTGGCGTACCGGCGGCCGGTCCTTCACGATCGAGCCCTTGCCATGCCGGGTCTCGACGAGTCCGCTCGCGCGTACCTCGACCATGGCCTTGCGGATCGTGCCTCCGGAGACGTTGTAGCGGTCGACGAGGTCCGCTTCACTCGGCACCATGTCACCCGGCTTCAGGACACCGGCCCGGATTTGGTGCACGATCTCTTCGGCGATCTGCACGTACCGGGGTACGGACCGCTCTCCTCCTGCTGCGGTTCCCATAGTCCTTCTCTGCCTCCTATGCTCCTGTACATGAGTACATCACGGGAAGCAGGGTCGTCGATGCCGTTGCACTCAGTCTCCGTGGCCGGAGTGGTGGTGCGCGAGGACGGCCGCCTCCTGGCGATCCGCCGGGCCGACAACGGCTCTTGGGAGCTCCCGGGCGGTGTACTCGAACTCGACGAGACCCCCGAGGCGGGCGTCGTCCGCGAAGTCCAAGAGGAGACGGGCGTCCACGTCGAGGTGGACGAGCTCACCGGGGTCTACAAGAACACGACCCGGGGCATCGTCGCCCTGGTCTTCCGCTGCAAGCCCTCCGGTGGATCGGAGCGGACGTCGGACGAATCGACGGCGGTCTCGTGGCTCACGCCCGAGGAGGTCTCGGAGCGCATGTCCGAGGTCTTCTCGATCAGGCTCTTGGACGCCTTGGACGGCAACGGCCCTCACGTACGGAGCCACGACGGCAAGCGCCTCATCCCAGCGGGATAGAACTTTCCCTACTTCATCAAGGCCCGCGCACGGCGCGGGCGCGCGCCGCCTCTGCGGCGCGGCCTGCCTCTGTCTTCGCCCCGGCTGGCCGCGCCACGGCGGCGCGCTACGTGCATGCGGGCGAGTACGGGAGAAACCCTCTGCGGCTGGGGCGGTCGGCTCCACGGCTTTAGGCAGCCAATTTGGCGCGAGCCTCGAAGATCATGGCCCCAACGTCGTGCTTTAACGGGCAGGTCCACAGACTGCCCGACTCGCCGGAAGCTTAAGGGGCCATGATCACTCGCGCCAAATCAGCTCCAGCCCAAAGCCGCTACACCGACCTCTATTACCTAATCACCGGACCTTCAGAAGACGGTCCCCCGTCATCACTGAGAACGAGATGGCAATGCCGGCACTGTACCTGATTCCAACTGCAGGAGATGGTTCTGGAACTCTGACACCCACGCCAGCGTTTCTGTCTCCATGAGCATGGCGAAGTCGTCCACGAAAGTGACCAATTCCTGGACTGCTTTAGAAAACTCATCGACATCTGGGTTGCCGGTAACCCTGGCCTCTATCCTAGGCCAGGACGCCTGGAATGCGATCAGCCGACGATTAAGAGAGATGGCCGTTGAGACATACCGCATCCAAGAGGATGAGAAACCACACACCCTATCGACTGCGACGCAGCATGCTCCAAGTCCTATGAGCCCGTATCCCCAGATGGACTGTTTTGACCATCCCATCCCTACGGCCACCACCGGCGTTACCGTCCCTAGGCTAAAAAGCAATACGGACGCCAGCCGAAGGAATCGAGACCATCGCGCCTTCGACACCTTTTCTTGACTGTACCAATTAATGGACTCAGTAGCGAAGGACTCTACCCATACAAAGAGGTCCTTGAGGGTACTTTCGAGGGCGCCGTGCTGCGAAACGCCTTGAAAACCAATAGCGCGCAAATCGCCGGTTGAATAACGATCAGCCCCCGACCCGCCGCCACCTATACTAGAAGGCGCCATAGTAGCCCCCACCCCACCTTTGCCATTTCCGCGTATCGAAAAATTCCACGGAACTTTCGTCAGAACGCGCGATCTTGGCGAATTCTGGCCAGTCGACCAGATCTAGGATACCTTGGCGTTGCAAGGATTCTTGGGTTTCCGCTACCGAGAACGCTTTCCTCCCCGCACGATAATGTTGATCCTCGGAATGAATACGGTTCGAAATGAGCCAACAAAGAAGCAGTAGACGAATCTCCGCTGTTGCCGTATTTGGTTCGCCAGAGAGTGCATCTACCATTTCTTGCCAGGGATGTCCAGGCAGCAGATAACGAGTTTCCCCAATGATGAAACCCCGCATACTATCGTTAAACCCGGCGACTTCAACCTCGCCGATTGGTAGCCTGACAAGCCCCATAGGCTGACTGCTGTAGCTTTCGCGCTCCCCTTCTAGAGCTTCAAGAGGAGTACCGGCAAGGAAACGCGGGGTCCACCGCAGCACATCACCCTTTTTCACCCAGGTGACATTGCAACTCCGGTGCTCCATATTCCCTCTGACCTTGGCAATCTCCCAACTTGTCAGGAATAGATCATCGACTTCGTCAGTCCGCCCAAGGCGTGAGCACAGCACAGGAAGCCTTTGCCCCGTGGACTCCTGTTGTTGAGCGCTCAGAAGATTGACCACCGACTCCCGCGTACCGCCGGGTAGCTCTCGAAGCAAGTACTCGACATGTTCCGTTACGGCGCTTTCCGTTGTCGCCACTTCATCGAACTTGTGCAACTCTCGGGCCGTAACACGTTTTCTCGTGCCTTCATCCTCAATGAGGAAGAACGGAATCTGTTGGACGGCCTCCTTAAGCGCCAGAGGCGAAACCGGATTGCTTTGCCCTCGGCCAGTAAGGGGTCCAGCGATGAAGAGAGCTTCCTCTGTTGCCCAGGTAATCGAGTGCTGACGCTCAGTCTGCAACAACTGAATCTCTTCGATTACGTGCTCACAGTAGGCTTCATAGCAGTTGCGAACGAATTCCCCCAACTCGCGAGTGGGCTCCAATGCAGATCTAGCAACATTTGTACGTGGCGCTGTGGGCCCGTGCGTATTAGAAAGGGCAGCGATCGGACCGATGCCACGAAAGCCTGGCGTATAGTGCTCTACGCGTATGCCGCCCACACAAACACCCGTTGTAGGAACCCATTCCTGCGAACGCCTCCTTACTTGCTGGGGTGCTGTTGCTGCCAGGAACGTCCATTCCCTAAAATGTTGGTTCCACCTAAGAGCGTATGCGATGGTCACGTTCTCGGCGCGTCGTTCAACGACCCGAATCTTTTCCTGTTCCAATGCCAGTGCGCTTGCAGGGCTCGATCGCGCAATTGACGACCTCAGAGCTTCAGTTACCGAGGTGAATCCGATTTTCCGCGGATCTCCTTCGTCCTCCTGAACTGACACATTGCATTCAGGAAGAATAACCCAATCTTGCGCCGTTTGCGTTACATTCTTTAGCTCTGCACTCGGCCTGAGTGTCAGTTTTACAATCGTTCCATGAGGACGAATACTTTCGGGTACCTCTTGATTCTTATCAAGGGTCCGCACGAGGTATTGGCCGTGAACCGAGCGTAGTGACAGTTGCCGCGCTTGCTCCTCGTCTGGATGGCACGTAACAATTTCCACTTGATCGGCCACCATGAAGGTAGAGAGAACACCAATTCCGAATCGACTAATAGGGTTAAAGGATGGATTGCGCTTGCGGAATTCAGGATCCTGATAAAGACTTGCACCTGCCCGGAGTAGATTGTTTTCAATCACCCCTTGCGTCATACCCGTGCCGTTGTCGCACACCTCCAACGTGCGCGCTTTACTGTCCCAGTGAACCCTGACTCTTCCGGCAAGATTAGAATCATGACCATGCTTTAGGCGCACAGCATCGATCGAGTTTTGCAGGAGTTCACGAAGAACGACATTCGTGTCGTTGTAGAGAGTATGTCCGGTTAGAAGGTCCAATACTTTGTCTTGATCGATGGTGAATTGGAATGGCTCTGTGAGGAATCCTCTCGCCTCAATGCGAGTCGTGTCGATTGCTCTCCAGGGGAAATAGTACTTTGTTCCCTGGCTGGAGTTTGAGCGCTGAGCCCATTCGTAGCTTTTGCGCAATTGATCCGCAGCGTACTTTAGGTAAGAGGTTAGGCCAAAGAAGCCATTCTCGTCAGTGAAAGTAGCGTGAACAGAAATGGTGTCGCGCGGCGCTTCCTCCGAAGGGACGCCATCCTTGTCGACGCCCATCATAGGAACAACTGCCCGTACGGCTGCCTGTTTGGCCCACTCGTTCTGACTGATCGGATCGGCTGGATTGAAGATACGGAATGCCACAGACGGCGTGCGGTCCCTCGTGATGTGAAAAAGATCCACCGTCCGGAGGAGAATGGCTGCGAATTGCACATTAGCTCGCTCGCTACTCGCAGATCCGTAATACTGCTCAACAGGGTACTTTTTGACATCAAATAGATCATCAAGATGGTGGCTTTCGCACACCTTGGCAAGGTCTTCCCTAAAAACAGGATCGAGCTGCGAAAGAATGCGCTGGATTTCGTCAACAATTCGCTCATTCGCCCCCAGCTTAGAAGAAGCGTCTCCCTCAATCCATTTCCGCACCCTTGCGGCGTGATTGTAGCGAACGAACTCTTGGTAGAGGAACTTTTCCTGCTCTTCTCTGGATAGTCCGCTTAGGCGCGCAAAATAGTCACGCCCGTCGGCGTCCGGTGTGTTAAGTGTGCTCTCACAGAACTGCGCAAAATCTGATTCGCCTCGTCTCGCGTATTCATCCTTAGTGACAAGCATCCCCAGGTCGTGAAAATATACAGCAAGGACAATCAGTAACCAGTCGGCTGGAGTCATTGCTTCGCACGTTCGGGCCGTGACTAGCCAATCCAGCTTTCCCAGCATAGCCTCAATGTGCGTAATATCATGTTTGGTGTACTCGTCAAAAAAGCCGTAACTTCCAATCCTTCCCAGTAGTTCCTCCATTTCTCTTCTTGTTTGAGTGAGACTGATTCCACCAAATGCAGGAAGATCGCATGCCGCGTTTGCGTAGTTTTCGGCAAGCGAGGGGAATGAACTCATTATGCTCCCAGGGATGTCGTAGGACGTTATGTAACGCTAGCGTCAACTGGACATCACTGCGCGGGACTTGGGTAGATTGCCCCTTGCGCAGCCCGAATCCGAGCACGGGGACTTGCCGCAGGGGTCGGGGAGAGTCCTACCTCAAACCGGACCACACCTTCACGCGACACCACAGGGAGCAGCTCCCAGGTCGCTCCTGCGCCCCTGGAGTGATCACGGTGTGTCATTTTCTGGCTCCCGCGCGGAGGTGAGGCGGCCGAGGTCCCGGGCCGTCCCTGGGCCGTCCAAGGCCACCCGACGCCCACCAACAACGACAGAAGCCCACGGCATCTGAGCTGGTCAGAGCCGTGGGCTTCTTCTGTCCCGCTGGTCAGCGGAACGGGCGCTTAGTAGACCGGCTTGTGCGGTTCGATCTGGTTGACCCAGCCGATCACACCGCCGCCGACGTGCACGGCGTCCGCGAAGCCCGCGGACTTGAGCACGGCGAGGACCTCCGCGCTGCGGACGCCCGTCTTGCAGTGCAGGACGATCTTCTTGTCCTGCGGGAGGCCCTCCAGGGCGGTGCCCATGAGGAACTCGTTCTTCGGGATCAGCTTGGCGCCGGGGATCGAGACGATCTCGTACTCGTTGATCTCACGGACGTCGATGATCTCGATGTTCTCGCCGTCGTCGATCCACTCCTTGAGCTGCTTGGGAGTGATCGTCGCGCCGGCGGCCGCCTCCTGGGCCTCCTCGGAGACGACGCCGCAGAAGGCCTCGTAGTCGATGAGCTCGGTGACGGTCGGGTTCTCGCCGCAGACCGCGCAGTTCGGGTCCTTGCGGACCTTGACCTGGCGGTACTGCATCTCCAGGGCGTCGTAGATCATCAGGCGGCCGACCAGGGGCTCACCGATGCCCGCGAGGAGCTTGATGGCCTCGTTGACCTGGATGGAGCCGATGGATGCGCACAGCACGCCAAGGACGCCGCCCTCGGCGCAGGAGGGGACCATGCCCGGCGGCGGGGGCTCCGGGTAGAGGCAGCGGTAGCAGGGGCCGTGCTCGGACCAGAAGACCGAGGCCTGGCCGTCGAAGCGGTAGATCGAGCCCCACACGTACGGCTTGTTGAGCAGCACGCAGGCGTCGTTGACCAGGTAGCGGGTCGCGAAGTTGTCCGTGCCGTCGACGATCAGGTCGTACTGGCTGAAGATGTCCATCACGTTGTCGGCCTCGAGCCGCTCCTCGTGAAGGACCACGTTGACGTACGGGTTGATGCCGAGGACGGAGTCGCGCGCGGACTCGGCCTTGGAGCGGCCGATGTCGGCCTGGCTGTGGATGATCTGGCGCTGCAGGTTCGACTCGTCGACCTCGTCGAACTCCACGATGCCCAGCGTGCCGACGCCCGCCGCGGCCAGGTACATCAGCGCCGGCGAGCCCAGGCCGCCGGCGCCGACGGCCAGCACCTTGGCGTTCTTCAGCCGCTTCTGCCCGTCCATCCCGACGTCGGGGATGATCAGGTGGCGGGAGTACCTGCGGACCTCGTCTACGGTGAGCTCGGCAGCGGGCTCGACCAGGGGTGGCAGCGACACGGGGACTCCGTTGGTCGGTCAATCATTACGGTTGTTCTCCCCGTAACACTGCCATGGCCTTTTTCATTCCGAGACACCCGTCCCGATCCGCGAGACGATGTCGTCCCAGTAGCCGGGCATCGTCTCCCAGGGGTCGCTCCGGCCGTCGCGGTCCGTGCGGTCCGTGAAGTAGAGGGTGGCGGCTCCCTGCCAGCGGGCGATGCGAAGGGCCTCGTCGAGATGCGGCGCCGGCACGCCGTGGACGAAGTGGCAGAAGCGGTCGGGCGGATAGTCGGCGGTCCACTCGGCCACCTGCGACCAGCGGTAGTCGCTCCACGGGCCGGAGAAGGTGACCAACTGGTCCGCGCTCTCGGCATAGCCGGGATAGGGATGCGTGCCGTGGCCGAGGACGACATGAGCGTCCTTGTCGGCTATCGCGCGGAGCGTGGTGACCGTGCGCCGGATCTCGGGGAGCGAGGTGCGTTCGGTCGGGCAGCGGTCCAGGAGGAAGCCGTCGACCTTGTACCAGTCGATGTAACGGTGCGCGTCGGAGACCATCTCCCCGAACGACCGCGCCCCGTACGTGGCGTCGACATGTCCGAGGACACGGATGCCCGCGTTGCGCAGTCGCCCGGCCGCCGCCAGACAGTGCGGGTCGGGGCGGCTGCCCGGGCCGTCGGCGACATTGAGGACGACCCAGTGCAGGGGCGCGGAGCGGGGGCGGGTGAGTTCGGCCCACTCGGCGGGGGCGACGAGGGGGTGGGCGAAACCCGGAATGCCCAGACCGGTGTGCAGACCGGTGCCCTGTTTCGTTCGGTTGGTGCTGGTCAGATGCGGCATGCCGCCTCCATCCAGATGTCCGCCAGGGACTCTTCGAGGTTGATACGGGGACGCCAGCCGAGGCGGTCGCGGGCGGTGCGCACGTCGGCCTGCTGCCAGCTGCCGCAGCCGTCCGGGTACGGGTAGGCGACCGGGGCCGCGTGGTCCGGCTCGGGGCGGGGGTGGCCGATGGTGGGGCGCAGCGGCGGGCCGGGCGGACCGTCGAGCTCGTGGAGGGCGCCGCCGTAGCCGGCCACGCGCGCGAGGATCGCGGCGGCGTCCCGGAGGCGGACGGCGCGGCCGGAGCCGATGTTGATGACGCCCTGCGCGGCGGACAGGCTCGCCGCGTGCACGGCGCGGGCGACGTCCCGTACGTCGATGAAGTCCCGCTGGGCACCGAGCCCGCCGAGCTTCAGTTCGCCGTCGCCGGACTGCATGGCCCGGCGCATCGCCTCGGCGAGCCTGCCGAGCGGGGAACCCGCGGGGGTGCCCGGGCCCGCGGGTGAGAAGACCCGCAGGACCACGGCGTCCAGACCGGAGCCGAGCACGAGCTCGGTGGCGGCGAGTTTGCTGACGCCGTAGGGGCCGCCGGGGCGCGGGACGGCGTCCTCCGCGGTGGAGCTGCCGGGCTGGCTGGGACCGTACTCGGCGCCGCAGCCGATCTGGACGAGCCGTGCGCCGCATCCGCTGCGGCGCAGCGCCTCGCAGACGGTGGCCACGGCGACCGTGTTGTGGCGGGTGAGTTCGCGGGCGCCGCCCCTTGTCGCGCCGGCGCAGTTGACCACGACGCCGGGGTGGACCGCGTCGAGGAAGCGGGTCAGCGCGCCGGGGCTGCCGGATGCGAGGTCGAAGCGGACGTCGGCGTCGTCGCCACGGCCGAGCGCGGTGAGCTGGACGGCCGGGTCGGCGAGGAGGCGGTCGGCCACGAAGCGGCCGAGGTAGCCGTTGGCTCCGATCAGCAGGACCCTCATCGTGCTGCTCCCGGGGCCTCGTGGTCGGGTCGGGAGGTGATCATCTGGTGCTCTCCTTCAGCAAGGTGTGCCTCCGGGCTCCGGCGGTGGGCGGGGATGCCTGCGGCGGCCTGTGCGGGGTGGGTGTGGGGGTGGGAGTGGGAGTGGGAGTGGGGGTGGCGGGGCGCGTCCGAGGGAGGTCCGCGGGTCGGACGCTCGGGGCTCGTTGTGGGTCGGTGCCGCGCCGGGGGGTGGTCCCAGCCGCTTTCCGCCGTCGCGGCCGGCTCAGCACCGTGCGTCCGTGGTCGCGTGGGCCGAGGCTCTTGTCAGCCGGCGGGTTGCGTGGAGGAGGAGGGTTGCCGCTCCGAGGCCGCAGGCGAGCGTGGGGATCGTGCCTGGGCCCCAGTGCTCCACGAGGGTCGTCACCGGGGTGCCCAGGAAGTCGCAGCTGGGGAGGCGGGACGCGAAGGTCGTGGCCAGGGCGGTTGCCCCTGTGGCGGCCGTGGCCGTGAGGATCAGGGCGGGTGCGTGGGTGAAGCCGTGGGTGGTGAGGAGCCGGGAGAGGAAGAGGAGTGCGCCGAGGGTGAGCGTCTGTGCGTACGGGGCCGGCTCGTCCAGGGCTGCTGCCGTTACGGCGAGAAGGGCCGTCAGCGTGGACAGGTAGAAGGCGAACGCGCCCAGGAGGAGGGGGCGTACGGCCGCCGCGAAGTCCTCCAGGCCTCGGCTGGCCGTCAGTTTGCGGCGGGCCCGGGTGGTGAGGAGGTGGGCACTCCAGGCAGCGGGAGCCAGGGAAAGGGCCAGGGCGAGCGCGGGGGCGCCTGACATGGGCCAGGGGGCGTTCGCGGCGCCGGAGGGGAGGGTGTCGGGGCCGCCGGTGAGGGCTGAGTGGAGCAGGCCGTCGCCGAGCAGGGCGTAGGCCATCAACCAGCAGGTGAGGGTGCGGGTTCGGGGGTGGGTGGGGTGGGTGGTGCGCAGGGGGCCTCTGGTCAGTGCCGCACGGAGGGCCAGGGTCACGGTGAGGGTGCCCACGGCCGCTGTGATGAGGCGCGACTGGCCGTGCGTCAGGTGAATGCCGGTGAGGGTCGCCGCGCACAGGGCGCCCGGCAGCAAGGTCAGCAGCGCCCAGTCGGCGCGGGCCCGGGGGATCTCGGGGGGCGCGGCCGCCGCGGGGGGTTCGCCTTCTCGGGACGCGCGCGCGTACATCTCCTCGGCGAGTGAGAAGACGTCCCGGTGGCGGAAGCGGGTGGCGGTGCGGTCGGTGACGCCGTGTGCCTCCAGGCCCGCCGCGATCTCCAAGGGGTCGACGGCTCGTGCGCACAGCTCTCGATGGCGGTGCATCAGGGCCTTGACCGGGTCCCCGGCGGTTCGGCGTGGGGTGGAAGCGGCCTTTGGTGTGGGGGTCGGGGTGGGGGTAGTGCGGTGGGCGGGCGCGGGGTGGTCTTCGCCCGCCGGGAGCACTTTGGCGGCGGGTGCCGCGCCGGAGGCGTCGGTGGTGTCCGGCGTCGTGCGCCCCGTCTCCCCCGTCGCCCACTCCTCCGACCTGGCGTCCCACGCGCCGGGGCTGTCCGGGGTGCCGGGTCGGTCCAGTTCGCCCAGGTCACTCATCGCGCTCCCCCCGTCGCGGGCAGCGGGGTGTTGGCGCGCACCGGAGGGCCTGCCGCCCAGCCGGGGCCGCCGCGGGCCACTACGCGGGCGGCGGGGCCGGTCCAGCGGGCGGGCATGTGGGCCTCGGCGGGGACGGCGAACGGGCGGGGTTCTCCCGTGGTGTCGTCCAGGACGACCCGGCGGACCGGGTGGCGCGAGACGATCTCCAGGTAAATGCCGTGAAATGCCGTGATGTTCTGTTCGACGGTGAACAGCTCGAGCGCCCGGGCGCGCGCGGCGGCGCCCAGGCGTGCGCGGCGCTCGGGGTCGCGCAGCAACGCGACGCACGCCTCGGCGAGCGCCCGCGGATTGCGCGGGGGTACGACGAGTCCGGTGCCGCCGATGGCCTCGACCACGGCACCGACGTCGGTGGACACCGTCGCGCGGCCGCAGAACATGGCCTCCACCAGGCTGATCGGGAAGCCCTCGACGACGCTGGACAGCACGGTCACCGCGCCGGACGCGTACGCCTCGGCGGGACTCGGGATGTCCGGGCCGCCGATCTCCTCGAAGGACACCGGGTTGTCCCCGACGGCGTGCAGACCGTCCGCCTCGTCGGGGAAGAGCTGGGCGGCGAGCGCCTTGCAGTGGCCGAGGTAGGCCGCGCCCTCGCTGCCCGCCGGGACGCCGATGATCCGCAGGCGGGTCTTCGGCTCCTCCTTGCGGACCTCCGCGAAGGCGTGGAGGAGGGAGATCAGGTCCTTCGTCGGTTCCACACGGCCGACCCACGCGAGCGTGTCCGGGTCCGCGCACTCCGGGGACTCGCCGACCTCCGCGAAGCGGTCGGCGTCCATGCCGGGGTAGACGGTGCGGATCTTGTCGCGGTCGGCGCCGCAGCGTTCCTGCCAGCGGCGGGCGTGTGCGTTGCCGGGGGTGACGAGGGCGGCCCGGGCGTAGACCTCCGCGGCGAGCCTGACGTGGAAGGCGGCGAGCAGGGCGCGTACCGACGGGGAGGCCTCGGTGGCGGAGAGGTAGTGCGCGCGGAGCTGGACGCCGTACTCGGTCACCAGCAGCGGTACGCCGGAGAAGTGCCGGGCGAGCAGGCCGGGGAGCGCCGCGGGGCCGCCGGAGGCGGCGTGGCAGAGGTCGACCGAGCCGAGGCCCTCGTCCTCGTGCCAGTCGAGGGACAGGGGGCGCAGGGCGCGCTCCAGGTGCGCGGCGACGGCGAGCAGATCGGGGACGCGTGCCTCGCGGGCCGCGCGGTGGGCGCCCGGCGTACGACAGGCGCGCTCCAGGGCGCGTACGGCGATCTCGGACCGGAGCGCGCCGGTCAGCCCGCCCTCGTCGCGGGCGAGTTCGGCGAGGCCGTACAGCGCGCTGCCGAAACGGTCCGCCTCAGTGGCCGAAGGGCTCTCGGAGCGGCCCGCGCACAGGACGGCCGCCAACTCGCCGTAGTGCTCGGCGAACCGTCGGCGCGCGCGGCGCCCGAGCACGCTCCCGTCGTCCTCGACGGTCCACAGCGGTGCCGTGCGTACGCGGCTGACCTGCGGCGGAAGCGTGACCCAGCCCTCGTCCTCCTGCCGCCGGCTGCGGCTGAGCGCGTAGATGTCGAACTCGTGTTGATCGAGCCCGCGCACGAGCCGGTCGCACCACAGCCTGGCGTCACCGCTCACATACGGATAGCCACCCTCCGTAAGCAGTCCGATGCGCACGAGTACACCCCCGATCTCCCGTATGGGGAGCCGCCGTTGACCCGGCGGCTCGCAGCGGGACGAACGTATGCGGACAAGGCGGTGGCGCGATGGACGGTTGTCCATCGCGCCACCAAAAGGGGTGAACGGTCGTAACTTTCCCGTGCGGGTCGCGTTCGATCGCGCTAAGAGATCAAGCAGTTACGTTACGTCAGGCAACGGCCAGTTCCCGACGGGCCGCTCTGCGCCGCGTGGCCTCGTCGGGGTCGAGTGCCGGTACGGCGGCCAGGAGCTGCTTGGTGTACGGGTCCTGGGGGTTGTCGTACACCTCGTCCGCCGGTCCGGACTCGACGATCCGGCCGCGCCGCATCACGGCCACACGGTCGCTGACCTGTCGTACGACGGCCAGGTCGTGCGCGACGAAGACGAGCGCCAGGCCGAGTTCGCGCTGCAGTTCGCCCAGCAGGGCCACCACTTGGGCCTGTGTGGTGACGTCCAGTGCGGAGACGGGCTCGTCACAGACGATGACGCGCGGGTCGGCGGCGAGCGCCCGGGCGATGCCCACGCGCTGGCGCTGTCCGCCGCTGAACTCGTGCGGGTAGCGGTCGTAGTGCGCCCCTTCGAGCCCCACGCGCTCCAGCAGTTCTGTCACGCGCCCCCTGATGCGCTGCTCGTCGCGCTCCCCCCGCGCGCGGAGCGGGTCGGCTATGGACTCGCCCACGCTGCGGCGGGGGTTGAGGGAGGAGACGGGGTCCTGGAAGACCATCTGGATGTCGGGGCGCACTCCGCCACCGGGCTTGATCTCCCCGGCCGTCGGCTCCAGCAGGCCGACCAGCATCCGACCGAGTGTCGTCTTGCCGCTGCCGCTCTCCCCGACCACGCCGAGCGTCTCGCCCCGGCGGACGGTCAGCGAGACGTCGTCGACGGCCGTGAAGGCCTTCTTGCCGCGCCCGAACTCGCGCCGCAGGCCCGTCGCCTCCAGGACGACCTCGCCGGGCTTCCCGACGACCGCCCGGGGCGCGTCCACGCGCGGGACCGCGGCGAGCAGGTCGCGCGTGTACGTCTCCCCCGGCTGCCCGAGCACCGTGCCGACCGGCCCGTGCTCGACGGCCCGTCCGTGCCGCATGACCAGCACCTCGTCGACGCTCTCCGCGGCGACGCCCACGTCGTGGGTGACGAGCAGCAGCCCCATGCCGGTCTCCTCGCGCAGCGTGTGCAGCAGGTCGAGGATCTGGGCCTGGACCGTGACGTCGAGGGCGGTCGTCGGTTCGTCGGCGATCAGCAGGGCCGGTTCGCAGGCGAGCGCCATGGCGATCAGCGCGCGCTGGCGCATGCCTCCGCTGAACTCGTGCGGACGGGACCGGGACCGGCGTACCGCGTCCGGGATTCCGACCCGGTCCAATACCTCGATCGCACGCGCGCGTGCGGCTCGTCGCGACACGCGCGTGTGCACGCGGTACACCTCGGCGATCTGGTCGCCGATCGCGTAGTACGGGTCGAGGGACGAGAGCGGGTCCTGGAAGACCATCGCGGCCTTGCCGCCCCGCAGTCGCCGCAGGTCCTCGTCCGATGCCTGCTCCACGTCGACGCCGGCGACCTCGATCGAGCCGCCGACCCGCGCGCCCGTGCCGCGATGCAGCCCCAGCAGGGCGGCGGCGACGGTGGACTTGCCGGAGCCGGACTCGCCGACCAGGGCGAGGGCACCCCCCTGCGCCAGCCGGAAGGACAGCCCGTCGACGGCTCGCAGCGAGCCGAACTCGACGGTCAGGTCGGCGACATCGACCAGGCTGTCGCCCACGTTGACCAGCTCGTCGGTGACGTTGACCGTACTCATGCAAGCACCACCCGTCGGTCGGCCACCGCGTACAGGACGTCCGCGACGGCGTTGGCCAGGACCACGAAGAAGCCGATGACCAGGACCATGCCGACCACGACCGGAAGGTCGATCACGTTGACCGCGTGGACCAGTTCCTGTCCGATGCCGGGCAGGCCGAACAGCGTCTCGGTGAGCACCGCGCCGCCGACCGCGCTGCCGAAATTGTTGGCGTTGAGCGCGATGACGGGCGCGAACGCCCCGCGCAGCGCGTGCCGTCCGATGACGGACCGCTCGCCGAGGCCGTACGCCCGGAAGGTGCGGATGTGGTCCTCGGCGAGCGTCTCCAGCATCGACGCGCGCGTGAGGCGGGCGAAGGCGGCGGCCTCGATGAGGGCGAGGGACAACCAGGGCAGCAGCAGGTTCCACGCCCACTGTTCCGGGTCGTCGGTGAAGTTCACGTACTGCGGGAACGGCAGCAGCTGGAGCTGTCCGCAGACGACGATCATCAGGACCAGGCCGATGACGAAGACCGGCGTGGCCACGCCCGCGAGCGTGACGCCGGTCAGCAGCCGTTCGCTGAGTCGGCCGCGCCGCCAGGCGGACAGGACGCCGGTGCCGACGCCGAGGATCAGCCACAGCACCATCGCGCCGAGCACCAGCGACAGGCTGACCGGCAGCTTGTTCAGGATCAGCTGGGTGACCTGCTGGTCGCTCTGGTACGACAGCCCGAGGCAGGGCGCCGAGCAGTGCTCCACAGAGGTGCCGGTGGAGTAGTCCTGGCCGGCCACGAGGCCCTCCAGGAAGTGCCAGTAGCGCACGTACAGGGGGTCGTCGAGCCGCAGTTGCTGGGCGACCTGGTGCACCTGTTCCGGCGAGCAGCGCGGACCGCAGGTGATCTGGGCGACGTTGCCGGGGGTGACGTAGAAGACGACGTAGACGATCACCGAGATGGCGAACAGGGTGACGACGGCGCCGAGGACGCGCCGCAGGAGGAAGCCGGTCATGCCTTGGCCTCCCTCTTGCGGCCGGTGCCGACGCGCAGCCGGGACGCCGCGCGCGGGTCCAGGGCGGTGCGTACGCCGTCACCGAGGACGGTCAGGGCGAGGACGGTGACGAAGAGCGCGCCCGCGGGCAGCAGCAGGTACTGCGGGGCGGCCTGGTACCAGACGTCGGCGGCGGTGAGCATCTGTCCCCAGGACGGCGTCGGCGGCTTCACACCGACGCCGAGGAAGGACAGGGCCGCCTCGGCGGAGATGTTGGACGGCACCAGCAGCGCCGCGTAGGTGATGATCGGCGCGGCGATCCCGGGCAGCAGCTCACGGCGGGCGATGCGCCAGGTGCCCCAGCCGCTGAGCCGGGCCGCGGCGACATGGTCGAGCTGTTTGAGCGTGAGCGTCTGGGCGCGCACGATCTTGGCGATACTGCCCCACCCGATCAACCCGATGACTCCCGCGACCAGTACAGGTCGCGGGAAGCTCGCCGGGACGATCGCGAGCAGCGCCAACGACATGATCATGAGGGGCATGGCGACGATGACATCCGTGAACCTGCTCAACAGTTGATCAACCCATCGACTGCCCAGCGCGGCCGATACACCCACGACGACACCGATCAACACCTGGACGACGGTCGCGGCCAGCGCGACCCCCAGCGAGACCCGGGCGCCGTACACGAGCCGTGCGAACAGGTCGCGCCCGGTCTGCGGTTCGACGCCGAGCCAGTGGTCCCCGCCGATGCCGCCGAGCGACCCGACGGGCACACCGCCGCGCGCGGAGTCGACCAGGGAGGGGTGGTAGGTGGTGGGGTCCTGGCCCTCCAGCGCGGTGAGCAGGGGCGCCGCGAGGGCGACCAGGACGAGCAGCGCGACGACGCCCGCCGCGACCACGGCGGCCCGCTGCGTCCGCAGCCGCCGCCAGAACTGACGAGCCCCCGAAACCCCCGGGACGGCTGCCCCGGGGGTCTCGACGGCGACAAGTGCCTCGCTCATCGGGTTACTTGACCGCGACCTGCGAGATGTCCAGCACACCGGTCCAGTCGCTGATCACGACGTTCTTGATGTCCTTGCCGACCAACCGCTTGTAGACCGGGTGGAACAGCGGCACGGTCAGCGCCTGCTCACCGATCTTCTTGTCCAGCGCACCCCACCGCTTGGCGGCGGCGTCAAGATCGGTCAACTTGTTGATCGCGTCAATCTCGGCATTGACCGACTTGTCATTGAGCAGGCCCGAGTTGAAGTTCGCGCCGTCCTTGACGATCTGACGGCCGTCGAAGATCGGGGCGAGGAAGGGGCCCCCGGAGGGCCAGTCGGCACCCCACGCGGTGAGGAAGAAGCCCGGCTCGGTCTTCACGCTGTGGATCGTGTCCGAGTAGTTGTTGTCCTCCAGGCCCTGGAGCTTGACCGTGATGCCGGCCTTCTTGAGCGCGTCCTGGAGCGCGGTCGCGATCTCGGGGCTGGTCTTGAAGTTCTGGGCGTTGTTGTGGGTCAGCGTGACGGTGAGCCCGTTCGGGTAACCGGCCTCCTTCAGCAGCTCCTTGGCCTTGGCCGCGTTGCCGGAGTCACCCGCCGGGAACAGGTCGTACGGCTCGTAGCCGAAGGACTTCTGGTTGGGCAGGAAGGTGGTGGCGGCCTCGGCGAGCGACGACCCGCCGGCGGCGTTCACGACCGACGAGCGGTCAATGGCGTACGAGATCGCCTGCCGCACCTTGACGTTGTTGAACGGCTTGACGGTCGGGTTGAACGCTATGTAGTTCGTGTAGCCGAAGTGCCCGGTGCCGACCCGCGCGGCGAGCTCCTTGTCGCCGGTCACCTTGGCGAGCTCGGCCGGACCGAGGTTGGTGTCCGTGGTGACCGCCGCCGAGTCCGCACCCTGGGACGCGGACAGCCGCTGGTTGATCACCGCGGAGTCGAGCCCGGACTTGACGTCGATCTTGTCCGGGTACGCCTTGCGCTCGGCGTCCGTCGCGGCGGACCAGTACGTGTTGCGCTCCAGGAGGACGGTCTCACCGTCGTTCTCGTTCTTGACCACCTTGTAGGGCCCGGACGAGACGGGGTGCTCCTCGTACTTCGTGCCGGTGTCCTTGGCCTTCGGGACAGGCGCGAACTGCGTCTGCGTGGCCAGGAAGGGGAACTCGCCCTCGGGCTTGTTCAGATGGAAGACGATGGTCCGGTCGTCCGGCGTCTCGATCGCGTCGAGCCCGCCCTTGTCCTTGTACGGCCCCTGGTAGTCGGCCGCGCCGACCAGCCAGTCCCGCAGATAGGGCGCGCCGCCGGACAGCTCGGGCGCGAAGGAGCGCTCGATGCCGTACTTGATGTCGGCCGAGGTGATCGCGGTGCCGTCCTCGTACTTGAGCCCCTTCTTCAGGGTGTACGTCCACTCGGTCGCGTCCTTGTTGGGGCGCCCGGTGTCGGTGGCGAGGTCGGGGACGACCTTCGCGCCGGCGGCGCCGCTCTCGCGGTTGCGGGTGGTGAGGGTGCGGAAGACGAGGGAGGGCACGTTGCCGCCGCCCGAGGTGTACAGCCGGGCCGGGTCGAAGTCCGTCTGCGGCTCGGAGTTCAGGACCGTGAGGGTGCCGCCCTTGTGGGGCGCGGAGTCGCCACCGGAGCTCTTGGCATCGTTGTCCTCGGGGCCGCAGGCGGCGGCGCCCGCGGCCAGAACCAGGCTTACGGATGCCGCGGCCACGCGGCGCGCGATGACGGACGGTTGACGCATCGGAGACGACCTCTCGAAGGATGAATCTGCTTATCTCGGATAACGAGACAGATTGACGAAGGGTGAGACGGAGGTGAACAGACGTCTGCCCGGGCGTCAGGTCGTCGAAAAACCGCGAGCGACGGCTCACGGGAGAAAGAACGGATCGCGACGCGAACGCCAGAGGGCGGACGTCAGCGACAGTGAATGTCGGCCACGCACAACGCGGTCACGCCGATGAGCGCCAGCTCGATGGCGGCGCGAACGGAGGCGTGACGGGACGACATGCGCAGAAAATTAGTACGACTTTTCTGCGCATGTCAACGTGACCTGTGAGGCGTCCGTCAACTCCCGGGATACGGCCAGGGGTTGGGCAGACAGTGGATTCCGTTGTGGTCCAGGAACTTGGTCTGCTGCTGCATGACCGGGGCGAGTTCGCCGTCCTTGTCGCAGGTCACGTGGTGGTTGCCGAGCCGATGGCCGACCTCGTGATTGATCAGCATCTGCCGATAGGCGTGGATCTGGTCGCCGTAGGTCTTGGACCCCTGAGCCCATCTGAACGCGTTGATCATCACGCGCTCGGTGGCGGCCGAATCGCAGGACACGTTGTCCACGGTCGTGTCCAGACCGGACTTGGCGCACCACTCCGCCGTGGTGCCCGGGCTGGCGAGGGTGATCACGAAATCGGGCTTGCCCGAGTAAATCCGCTCGAAGGTGCGGGCGCCGTTGTGGGCCCAGCTCCGGTCGTCGTTGAGCGTCTTCTGCACCGCGTCGGCGAACAGTTCCGCGTCGAGCCCGATCCCCTGCTCGACATCCACGCGGTAGGTGTATTTCTGTCCTCTGCCGGGCGCCTTGGCGACGCTCTTCACCGCGTCGAACTTCCCCGACCCCTTCAGCCCGGCGGCCAGCGGGTACTTCTTGTCCATCATCTGCGCGTACGTCAGCGTCACCACGCCGGGCGACGACGACGGCGTCGGCCGCCCGTCCCCGCGCGAGGCGGAGTCGCGGGCGTCCCGCGCCTGGTCGTTGGCCGACTGCGACTGTACGGGCGAGTCGTCCTGCCGCTCGGCGACCTGACCGGCGACGACGACGGCCAGCACGGTGGTGACGGCGGCGGCCGCGATCCCGGTGAACGTCCGCCCCTTGCCGCCCTTGTCGCGCACGGGCTCACCGATGGGCGGCGCGTCCCCGGCGTCGCCGTCGGCGCCGGTACGCGGTTCCGGGACGGTCTGCCAGTCGCTGACGGAGGCGTACGGGTCGGTGGCCACGGCGGCGTGAGCGGTACGGCGGGAGAACTCGGCACCCTGGCTGGTTCGCGACGCGAACAGGTCGACGTCCTGGTCCCCGAAGGCGTCGAGATAGTCCTGCCTAGGCCCGACCCCCCGCCCCCGCCGGGGATCACCGGGAGGCGCCTGTCGCTGCCGTGGCAGCGCGACACCGGGTTGCCCGGAGGCCGCCCCGTGCGCCCCCAGCTCACCCCAACCGCCGCCGCCTTCACGCTGCTCGGGGTGACCACCCCGCACGCGAGGGCTGCCGTGCGCAGGAGTGCCGTCAGCGAACCGGGGCACACCGCGAGCAGGCGTCCCATCGGGAAGCCTCGGCACACCACGGGCAGGCGTCCCGTCCGGAAGCCTCGGCACACCACGGGCAGGCGTCCCGTCACCGAAGCGCGGCACACCCTGAGCCGGCGTCCCGTCGCCAAACCTCGGCACACCGCGAGCAGGCGTCCCGTCGCCAAACCTCGGCCCACCGCGAGCAGGCGTCCCATCCGGAAGCCTCGGCACACCCTGAGCCGGCGTCCCGTCGCCAAACCTCGGCACACCACGCGCGGGCGTCCCATCCGGGAGTCGGGCCCCCTGCGGAATCCGGTACACCGGATCCCCGTAGACCGAAGGCCCACTCGCCGAAGGCCCGCCCACCGAAGGCCCAGCCCCCTGCTGCCGCCCCGGACCCTGCGGCCACCCGGAGCCCTGCTGTCGACCCTCACCCGCGCCTTGCTGTCGCCCGGTGCCCGGCTGCTGCGGCGCGGTCTGACCCTGACCCTGACCTTGCCCCGGGCCCCGGCCCCGCACCTGCCCCTGTCCTCGTGGCGCCGGAGAACCCTCGTCCCCCCGGCCGCCTCCCCTTGCGGCTATGTCCGCGGAGTCGCCCTTGGGGGCGGGTCCGCGGCGGCTGTGGCGTCCCACGTCGCGCCTCAGCCCCCCGCACCAGAAGACTCGACCACGTCATCGATGCCGTCACCAGCGCGCGAGGAGCCGACGTCACCGCCGGACACCGCCTCCGAGGCCAACGCCCCCTCGGCGTCATTCCCGTTGACTCCACCAGCGCCCACGCCCGCCTCCAAGTCACCCTGGCTCGCGAGGAGTTCGGTGAACGCCCGGGCCACTGTCTCCGGGTATTCCATCATCGCCACATGCCCCGCGTCCGGCAGGGTGAGCAGACGGGAGTCGCGGAACGCGCGGGCCGCCTTGCGGGCCATGCGGTAGCCGACGAGCTGGTCGCGGCCGCCGTAGACGAGGAGCGTGGGCGCGAGGACGCGCTCGGCCTGACGCCACAGCGCGTGCTGCCCGCCCAGCGTGTACGCGTTCACGATGCCGCGCGCGGAACGCGTCATCGCGTCCCAGAAGTACGGCAGTTGCTGCCGCCGCTCCATCTCCTCGACGGCGTGCCGGAACCCTTCCGGCGTCACCCGCTCGGGATCGCCGTAGCAGAGCGCCATGACGCCGCGGACGCGCTGCTCGGCCGTCCAGTCGCGGCTGAGCCGGGTGAAGAGCGCGGTCACCCCGGGCACCGCCAGCAGCGCCGTGGGCACCGCACTGCGCTGCACACGGATCTCCGGGAGCGCCGGCGAGACGAGGGTGAGGGTGCGGACGAGGTCGGGGCGCACCGCGGCGACCCGCGTGGAGACCGCGCCGCCGAGGGAGTTGCCGAAGAGGTGCACCGGCCCGCGCCCGGAGGCGTCGAGATGGCGGATCACCGCACGCGCGTGTGCGCTGATGGAGTAGTCGCCGTCGTCCGGTGGCGGCGAGTCCCCGAAGCCGGGCAGATCGACGGCCTCACCGTCGACCACCGCGTCGAGCTCCTGCATCAACGCCGACCAGTTCTGCGAGGAACCGCCGAGGCCATGGACGTAGAGCGCGGCCGGCAGCCCCTCGCGCGCGGGCGGCCTCGACCGCACCGTCAGCGTGATCCCCGGCAGCCCGACCGACCGCAGCCGCTCACCTTCCGCGACCCTGACGGCCGCCACCTTCGGGAGCACATTGGTGGCCGGCACGAACGGCACCTCGGTCGAAGACATGCGGCAATGTTACGAGACGATCACGCACTGGTTCATGTGTTCGCCGTCACAGGCTGCACTCAGATCCCGTCCAGCACCCGCCTCTTCTCCCGACCGGCCTCCCGCCCCCATCCCCCGACCCGGATCGCATAGCGCCGGAATCGTGTGTCTCCTAGGCTCGTACGCAGGGCACCCGCATGTGGCCCCCTGCTTCCCCAGGGACGTTCTAGGAAGGGAGCCCGCCATGGCCTACGACCCCAGCGACCCCGACACCTTCGAGGACGGCGACCGCGCCGAGCTCGATGTCGAGGCCCCTGAGAACGACGCCGCCGAACAGCGGACGGACGTCACCACGGACCGCGACGACCCGCTGACCGGCGTCGATCCCGGCCGGGCGAACGAGGCGGACCTCATCGAACAGGCCCGCGTCGTCCGGACCGACGAGGACGACTACCGCTGACCACACCCACCGCGACGGTGAGCGGGAGTGGTGCGGAGAGGCGCGGCCACTGCCCGGTCGATCCCTCTTTGAAACCTTTGGGAGGCTTTCGTCATCGTCCGGTACGTGAAATTCTGCGCTCGCACCGCGCACACCACGGTTACCGAAAAGTACGATGGCGGCGCGGCGCACACCGCAAGTGGACGACTTATGGGAGGCGGCGTGACAGCCATCGAGCAGACAGAGGCGGCGCGCCCGCGAGGCACGCGCCTGCCGCGCCGTGCCCGACGGAACCAGCTGCTGGGCGCCGCCCAGGAAGTCTTCGTGGCGCAGGGCTACCACTCGGCCGCGATGGACGACATCGCCGAGCGCGCCGGCGTCAGCAAGCCGGTGCTCTACCAGCACTTCCCGGGCAAGCTCGACCTCTATCTCGCGCTGCTGGACCAGCACTGCGAGTCGCTGATCGGCTCCGTACGACAGGCGCTCGCGTCGACGACCGACAACAAGCAGCGCGTGCGGGCGACCATGGACGCCTACTTCGCGTACGTCGAGGACGACGGCGGTGCCTTCCGGCTGGTCTTCGAGTCGGACCTGACGAACGAGCCCGCGGTGCGCGAGCGCGTCGACAAGGTCACGAACGAGTGCGCCGAGGCGATCTGCGACGTCATCGCGGAGGACACCGGTCTGTCGCGGGCCGAGTCCATGCTGCTGGCCTCCGGGCTCGGCGGGCTCGCCCAGGTCGTGGCCCGCTCCTGGCTGCACAGCGACCGCAGCGTCCCGCGCGACCAGGCGGTCCAGCTGCTGACGTCGCTCGCCTGGCGAGGCATCGCCGGTTTCCCGCTGCACGGCATCGACCACCACTGACCGCGCGCGTGCGGGGACATTTGTTCCCGTCCGCTGTTCGCTCCTGGCGTTCTTGCGCGGAGCGTGTACGTCCCCTCACCGGGCTAATGTGTGCGGGGTACGGCGCGGAAGGACGCGCACTTCACTGACCGTCGGAGGGACATAGCCGTGGAGGTCAAGATCGGCGTGCAGCACGCGCCCCGCGAGATCGTTCTGGAGAGCGGTCAGAGTGCCGAGGAGGTCGAGCGCGTGGTGGCCGAGGCGCTCGCCGGAAAGTCGCAGCTGCTGAGCCTCACGGACGAGCACGGCCGCAAGGTCCTGGTCCCGGCCGACCGTCTCGCGTACGTCGAGCTCGGTGAGCCGGCGCCGCGCAAGGTGGGCTTCGGCGCGCTGTAGGCAGAGGCATACGGAAGGGCCCGGCGACTTCACGGTCGCCGGGCCCTTCTCGTCGTGCGGCCGGCGCTCCTCAAGATTCTTTTCTCCACATATGGAGCACAAGTCGCGCACAGAGGAGGATTGCATTCCGCAGGTCACGGGTATGACGGGCTACGACCGACATACGCAGCGTGGCCGTGTGGGAGGGACTCTCAATGATGTTGCTGGAAGCGCTCGGCTCCGCTCTGCTCGGTCTCGTCCTGGCGGCCGCCGCCGCCCACCGCCTGGCCCACCGTCTGCCCGCCCGCTCCCTGGTCTTCGCGACGGGCGTGGCCGGTGCCCTCTTCGGCGCCTTCATCACCCACAGCGCCCTGGGCGAGGGCAACGTCCTGCTGACGCTGATCGGCGCGACAGTGGTCTCGATCGCGTCCTTGTCGCTCCTGCTCCGCCCGGCCGGGAGGCTCCGCCGCCGATCAGTGGCGGCGTAGCTTTCCGACGCCGATCAGGGCATCGCTCCCAGGGGCGCGGGGATCTGCGCGACAAGCCTCAACGAACCCGCAGCCGCCCTCACACACAAGCCCCCGCCCCTTGGGCGCTACGCCGCCAAGCCCAGCGCAGCCATCCGCTTCGTGTGCGCCTCGGTGATCCGCGAGAACATCCGCCCGACCTCCGCGAGATCGAACCCGTCGGCCACCCCACCGACGAGCATCGTCGACAGCGCATCCCGGTCGGCGACCACCCGCTGCGACTGCGACAGCGCCTCACCCATGAGACGCCGAGCCCACAGAGCGAGACGTCCACCCACGCGCGGATCGGCGTCGATCGCGGCCCGCACCTTCTCGACGGCGAACCCGGCATGCCCGGTGTCGTCGAGAACGGCGAGCACCAGCTCCCGTGTGTCCGCGTCCAGCCGAGCCGCGACCTCGCGGTAGAAGTCACTCGCGATCGAGTCGCCGACGTACGCCTTGACGAGCCCCTCCAGCCAGTCCGAGGGCGCCGTCTGCCGGTGGAAGCCGTCCAGCGCGGCGACGAACGGCTCCATGGCCTGCGTCGGCTCCGCGCCGATCTCGGTCAGCCGGTCGCGCAGCTTCTCGTAGTGGTGGAACTCCGCCGACGCCATCTTCGCCAGCTCCGCCTTGTCCGCCAGCGTCGGCGCCAGCTTGGCGTCCTCCGCGAGCCGCTCGAACGCCGCGAGTTCGCCGTAGGCGAGTGCGCCGAGGAGGTCGACGACCGCGGCCCGGTACTGCGGCTCCGTGGAGGCCGTGGCCCAGTCCTGGGCCGCCACTCCGGTGGGCTCGGCGGGTGCGTCAGAGGTGTTGTCAGGCGTGGTCATGAAGCGCACAATAGTCCGCTCGCCGAGCCTCGGAAGGCCCTGGTCAATCAGTGTGACGACGACTACGTGACCAAATCGGCCATCGCGTGTGCGTGATTCCGAGGTATGGTGGTAATGCGCCTGCCGAATATTCGACGGGCTGCACGTATGAGGATGCCCGGTCGGTGGCCCGATCGGCTCCGACCTGACAGCTCTCCTCGCCCGTACGGCACTGTGCGTACGGCATCCGGAGGGACCCTCAGCGGTTCGAGCGCTAGAGCGTCGGCAGAGGTCCCGTGTCATTACGGCTGGTCCGTAAGGCAGTCGACGTCCCCAGCACGGTCTTCAAGAGACCCCCGAGCTCGCCTCGCACCGCGCACACAGAAGAGGCAGCACCCTGACTACGACGTTCAGAGATCTCGGAATCCTCTCCGAGACCGCCGAAGCCCTCGAGGCCGTCGGCATCATCAACCCCTTCCCCATCCAGGAGATGACCCTCCCCGTCGCCCTCTCCGGCACGGATGTCATCGGCCAGGCCAAGACCGGCACCGGCAAGACGCTGGGCTTCGGCCTCCCGCTCCTCGAGCGCGTCACCGTCCCCGCCGACGTCGAGGCCGGCCGCGCCGCCCCCGAGGCGCTCACCGACGCCCCGCAGGCCCTCGTCGTCGTCCCCACGCGCGAGCTGTGCCAGCAGGTCACCAACGACCTGCTGACCGCGGGCAAGGTCCGCAACGTACGCGTTCTCGCCATCTACGGCGGCCGGGCCTACGAGCCCCAGGTCGAAGCCCTCAAGAAGGGCGTCGACGTCATCGTCGGCACCCCGGGCCGCCTCCTGGACCTCGCGGGCCAGAAGAAGCTCAGCCTCAAGCACATCAAGGCACTCGTCCTCGACGAGGCCGACGAGATGCTCGACCTGGGCTTCCTGCCCGACGTCGAGAAGATCATCGACATGCTGCCGGCCCGCCGTCAGACGATGCTGTTCTCGGCGACCATGCCGGGCGCGGTCATCGGTCTCGCCCGCCGCTACATGTCGCAGCCCACGCACATCCGCGCCACCGCGCCGGACGACGAGGGCGTGACGGTCGCGAACATCTCGCAGCACGTGTACCGCGCGCACAACATGGACAAGCCCGAGATGGTCGCGCGCATCCTGCAGTCCGAGGGCCGGGGACTGGCCATGGTCTTCTGCCGCACCAAGCGCACCGCGGCCGACCTCGCCGACCAGCTCAAGCAGCGCGGCTTCGCCTCCGGCGCGGTCCACGGCGACCTCGGCCAGGGCGCCCGCGAGCAGGCGCTGCGCGCCTTCCGCAACGGCAAGGTGGACGTCCTCGTCTGCACCGACGTGGCCGCGCGCGGCATCGACGTCGAGGGCGTGACGCACGTCATCAACTACCAGTCCCCCGAGGACGAGAAGACGTACCTGCACCGGGTCGGCCGCACCGGCCGCGCGGGCGCCAAGGGCATCGCGATCACCCTCGTCGACTGGGACGACATCCCGCGCTGGCAGCTGATCAACAAGGCGCTGGAGCTCAACTTCAACGACCCGCCGGAGACGTACTCCACCTCCCCGCACTTCTACGAGGAGATGAACATCCCCGCGGGCACCAAGGGTGTCCTGCCGCGTGCCGAGCGCACCCGCGCGGGCCTCGACGCGGAGGAGCTCGAGGACCTCGGCGAGACCGGCGGCCGTGGTGGCCGCGGTCGCGGCGACCGCAACGACCGGGGTGGTCGTGGCGGCCGGGACGAGTCCCGTTCCGCCGACCGCGAGCGCCCGTCCCGTACGCCGCGCCGTCGCCGTCGTACCCGCAACGGGGCCCTGCTGGACGGAGCCCCGGCGCCCGCCGCCGAGGCGACCGCGCCGTCCGCGGACACCGCGCTGACCGAGGACGCGCCCGCGTCCCGCACCCCGCGCCGCCGTCGCCGCACCCGTAACGGGGCCGCGCCGGAGCAGGTGCCGGCCGTGGCCGCGACGCCCGAGACCACGCCGTCGGAGGCCGCGGAGACCGCCGTGGAGACGGTCGAGGCCACGGAGACGAAGCCGCGTCGACGCCGTACCCGCAAGACCGCGGAGCCGGTGGCCGCCGAGGTGACCGAGGTCGTCGAGGCAGCACCCGTCATCGCCGCCGAGCCCGAGGCTCCGGCCGCCGCGCCGCGCCGCCGCACCCGCAAGGCCACGGCACCCGCCGAGACCGCGGTCGACACCGCCGAGGCGACCGAGGCCACGCCGCGCCGCCGCACCCGTAAGACGGCGGAGCCGGTCGCCACCGAGGTCGTCGAGACCGCTCCTGCGGTCGCCGCCGAGCCCGAGGCTCCGGCCGCCGCGCCGCGCCGCCGCACCCGCAAGGCCACGGCTGCCGCCGCCGAGGCCGTGGTCGACACGGCAGAGGCCGTCGAGGCGAAGCCGAAGGTACGGCGCACCCGCAAGGTCGCCGCCGCCACGGAGGCCCCCGCCGAGGTCGCCGAAGCCCCCGAGGCCAAGCCGCGCCGCACCCGGAAGACGGCTGCCGCTGCCACCACGGCTGCCGCCGTCGACACCGCCGAGGCCGCCGAGGCCAAGCCGCGCCGGACGCGGAAGACCGCCGCCACCACGGCTGCCGAGGCCGCCGTCGACACCGCCGAGGCCGTCGAGGCCAAGCCGCGTCGCACGCGGAAGAAGGCCGCTGCCGCTCCCGAGATCCCGGCCCAGGCCGCGGAGGCTCCCGCCGAGGCGGAGGCGAAGCCGCGTCGTACGCGCAAGACCGCGGCTGCCGCCGCGGAGGCCGTGGTCGACACGGCAGAGGCCGTCGAGGCGAAGCCGAAGGTACGGCGCACCCGCAAGGTCGCCGCCGCCACGGAGGCCCCCGCCGAGGTCGCCGAAGCCCCCGAGGCCAAGCCGCGCCGCACCCGGAAGACGGCTGCCGCCGCCCCGGAGGCGGCCGAGGCGAAGCCGCGTCGGACCCGGAAGGCCGCTGCCGCCGCCGAGATCCCGGCGCAGGCCGCCGAGGAGGCGGAGGTCAAGCCGAAGGTGCGGCGTACGCGTAAGGCCGCGGCGGCTTCGGAAGGCTGAGCGCGCGTTTGTCTCTGACGGCCCGGTCCACCGCGTGTGGGCCGGGCCGTCGGCATGAGGGGCGCCTGCGTAAGGGCGTGCAACGGTTTTCGTGCGGTCACAGGTCGGTGCGGGCTGGTCGCGCCCACGCGGCGGAGCCGCATATCAACGCCGCACATCAACACAGCCCCGCGCCCCTGAACGGCGCCACCCAACCCGGCACTCTCCACTCCCGCCCGATAGCCTCAAGCCATGAGCCGTCCCCCCACCTTCGCCCCGCCCCCCGGCGCCCGCGCCTACTCCCTGCGCACCTCGCGTGGTGAGTTCGCCGTCGTCGACGCCCCGGTGGCGGACGGTGTCGCGGTTCGTGGGACGGCGCTGCTGCTGCCCGGGTTCACCGGCAGCAAGGAGGACTTCAATCCGCTGCACGAGCCGCTCGCCGCGCGCGGGTACCGGACCGTCGCCGTGGACGGGCGCGGGCAGTACGAGTCGGACGGGCCCGAGGCCGATGAATCCGCTTACGCCCAGGACGAGTTGGCGAAGGACGTGCTCGCGCAGGCCGCCGCGGTCGGGACGCCCGTTCACCTCGTCGGGCACTCGCTCGGTGGGCAGATCGCCCGGGCCGCCGTACTCCTCGATCCCGGGCCGTTCCTCTCCCTGACCCTCATGGCCTCGGGCCCCGCCCAGATCTCCGGCTCCCAGCAGCAGCGCGTCAAGCTGCTACGGGACGCCCTCGCGGTGATGGGCATGGCGGAGGTGTGGACGGCGATCCAGGCGATGGAGCCACCCGAGGAGACCGAGACCGGCGACCTGGACGAGGGGCTCGACGACCGGGACGATCTGCGGCGACGCTGGCTGGGCAACAAGCCCGCCCAACTCATCGCCACCGGGCGTCAGTTGTGCATCGAGCCGGACCGGGTCGGTGAACTGGCCGCCGTACCGCTGCCGTTCCATGTGCTGTCCGGGGCGCACGACGACACCTGGCCCGTCCCGCTCCTCGACGAGATGGCCGTACGGCTCGACGCGCACCGGACCGTCGTCGCCGGCGCCGAGCACTCCCCCAACACCGACCGCCCCCTGGAGACGGCCCGCGCCTTCGCCGACTTCTGGGACAGCACCCTCAAGTCCGACTAGAAACGCCAACCGACCAGAACCGTCAAGACCGGTCAGTACTGCGTCCGCAAGTGCTCCCAGAAGCCGTCCCGCAGCGCCCGCCGCAGGTCCGCCTGGCCGCGCAGGGAGTACTGGAGCAGCCCCTCCGCCTCCACCAGCAGGTCCTGGTCGACCGAGCCGGGCAGATAGGGGTGGCCCGGCAGCAGCTCCACCAGGGCCTCGTGCCCCCGCGCCGCCAGCCACTTCGCCGCGATCTGGGCGCCCACGAAACGGACGTCCTCGCGGGCGGGCCGGTTCACGGAGGCCTCGTACCCGGCGGCCGTGCGGCGGGCGACGTACGGCTTGAAGAAGTCGAGGTCGAAGACGCGCTGGCTGTCGACCTCCCAGAGCAGGGGCTCGGCCTGGTTGCGACCCTCGGGCGCCTCGATGCCCCAGAGGTGGACGCGAGCGCCGTAGCCCTGCGCTGCCTCCACCGCCGAGACGAGGTCCTCGTCGCCGCCGAGCAGGGCCGCGTCGCTGATCGCCCGGTGCCGGGCGAGGGACTCCAGGTCGGAGCGGATCAGTGAGTCGACGCCCTTCTGCTGGTTGTTGGCGTTGAGATTGCCCAACCGCACCTTCACGTCCGGGAGTTCGGCGATCGACTGCTGCTCGGCGGTGTGGATACGGCGGCGGGCGCCGTCGTACCAGTAGACCCTGAGCAGTCTGCTGTCCGCGAAGATCGTGCGGGCCCGGTCGATGAGCGCCTCGATGAGTCCCTCGGCGTCGAGGTCGAAGGCGCGGCGGTCCTCCGTGCCGGCGACCAGACGTCCCGCGGCCGCGTACAGATACCCCGCGTCCACGAAGATCGCGTGGGTCGAGGGCGTCTTCGCCACCTCGGCGAGCATGCGCTGCAACAGCTCGTTGGTGTGGTCGATGCGGGCGCCCAGCGCCTCGTGGTCGTCGTTCATCGCCACCATTGTCCCGGCGGTCACGCTGCGAACACAACCGGTCCCGGTCAGTCTCGTACCGACCGCTTACCGGTCAGTAGTTAGTCGTTCGAAAAATTTCTTTAGCGTAGGGAATGTTTGTAACACGCAGCCCGTTAGATACAGACGTACGCAGATGTTCTCCTCAGGAGGATGACCAGACGAAGGGAGAAGCCCATGCGCTTCGAAATCATGCGACTCGACGACGTCGACGGTACCCCCGTGGACAGCACCGTCGTGGACGCCGCCTCCGTCAACCGGATCGTTCAGCAGGCCGCCGCCATCGGACAGCGTCTCTGGATTCGCCCGGCCGACACCACGGCCTCATAACCAACACAGCTTCAGAGCCCCCGTACGGCAACGATGTCGTACGGGGGCTCTGCGCTTTCTCAGCTCCCCCGGATCACCTGGGTGATCCCGTTGATGATCTGCTGCACGGCGATCGCGGAGAGCATCATGCCCGCCAGCCGGGTCACCAGGACGACGCCGCCGTCCTTGATGACCCGGATGATCAGCAGCGAGTACCGCATGACCAGCCACAGCACGACATGGATGGCGAGGATCGCCGTCCACACCGACACCTGCGTGGCGACGCTGTCGGCCTTCTGCACGGCGAGGATGACGGACACGATCGCGCCCGGCCCGGCCAGCAGCGGCATGCCCAGCGGCACCAGGGCGACGTTGACGTCCTTGGTCTGCTTGGGCTCGTCGGTCTTGCCGGTGAGCAGGTCCAGGGCGATCAGCAGAAGCAGCAGTCCGCCCGCGATCATCAGCGCGGGGACGGAGACATGCAGGTAGTCGAGGATCTGGTGGCCGAGGAGCCCGAAGACCGCGATCACTCCACCGGCCACGCAGACGGCCTGGAAAGCCATCCGCTTCTGCACCTTGCCGGGCCGGCCGGCGGTCAGGGCGAGGAAGATCGGGGTGATCCCTGGGGGATCCATGATGACGAACAGGGTCAGAAAGAGAGAGCCGAAAACGGCAACGTCGAACACAGAAGAGCCTTGCGGAGAGAAAAGAGCAGATCAGATGGGCCGAGGACGATCCCTCAGGCCCCACCGGTCCCCGGCACCGGGAACGCGCCCGTCGCCCGCCGGGTGATCTCCCCGTACACCTCGGGGTCGGTCCGGTACGCGCCGAGCGCCACCGTCTTGCGGCTGCCGTGGTAGTCCGAGGAGCCCGTGACCAGCAGCCCCAGGTCGGCGGCGAGCCCACGCAGCCGGTCGCGCGTCTCGGCGTCGTGGTCCATGTGGTCGACCTCGATGCCGTCGAGCCCGGCCGCCGCCATCTTCGCGATCGCGTCCTCAGGGACCGTACGGCCGCGCTTGCTGGCGCCGGGGTGGGCGAAGACGGTGACCCCGCCCGCGCCCTTGACCAGCCGGATCGCCTCGAAGGGGTCCGTCTCGTGCTTCTCCACGTAGGCCCGGCCGCCGTCCGCCAGCCAGTCCTCGGTGAAGGCGTCACTCACGGTCGGTACGACACCCAGCTCGACCAGCGCGGTCGCGACATGGGGGCGGCCGACCGAGCCGTCGCCCGCGATCCGCGCCACCTGCTCCCAGGTGACGGGCACGCCCAGCCCCTGGAGCTTGGCGACCATGCCCCGTGCCCGCGGCACCCGGTCGTCCCGCACGAGCTCACGCTCGGCGAACAGCGCCGGCTCCTCGGGGTCGAAGAGGTAGGCCAGCAGGTGCATGGAGACGCCGTCGATACGGCAGGACAACTCGGCGCCGGTGACGAGGGTGAGCCCCGCCGGAAGCGCGGCGACGGCCTCGGCGTGACCGCGGGTGGTGTCGTGATCGGTCAGCGCGACAACGTCCAGCCCGGCAGCGGCGGCGTTGCGCACCAGCTCGGCCGGGGTGTCCGTGCCGTCGGACGCGGTGGAGTGGGTGTGCAGATCGATACGCACGACGCGAACTCCAGGCGGTGACGGTACGGGTGGGGACGCTCAAGGATAACCGGATTTTCGAGGACCACTGTCACACCCGAAACCTGTGAGCACCCTTTACACAAACGCACCTCAGGGGCGCGGGGAACTGCGCGACCAGCCAGCCCGAACCCGCAGCCGCCCGACAACGCAAGCGCCCCACCCCTTGGGCGCAACGGCTCCAGCGGCGCAGCGCTACGGCTTGAGCAAGCGCGGCGACAACGCCCCGCAGGGCACCAACTCCAACTCCGCCCCCGCGTCCCGCAGATCCGTCAGCACCAGCTCGTCGTACATCAGCAACCCCGACTGCTCGGGCCACACGACCGCCCACAGCCACAGCCCGAGCGCCTCGCCCGCGAACACGGCCCGGTCGTCGGGGGTACCGGAGACATGCCACAGCGGTGTCGGCCGGCCGGCGGCCAGCACCTTGGCCTGGGGTGGCTTCTCGACGCTCATGTACGGTCCCGGGTCCGGTCCGTCGATGCCCGCGTACCGCGCGCCGAGGCCGACGCCGAGCTCCTCGGCGACGAGGATCAGCTCGCCGAAACCGCCGAGCGGTCCGGGTCCGGAGCACGCAACAGCCGTCGCCCGCCCGCCGCTGCGGTCGTCACCGGCACTTCCGACGCCCGTGAAGAGCCAGCCGACCGGCAGCGGCCACGGCATCCACACCGGCACCTGCGTGCGATGCACCACGACGCCGAGGGCCTCGACGCTGGGCGGGATCACGGGCTGCAGCGGGTGCACGGTCCCGTGCACATCGCACTGCCAGGAATCGGCGAAAAGTCCGGGAGCCCTGACCCGGCCACCACACTTCGGGCAACTGGGTTCGCCCCTCATAGGGCCCCACGGTCCTACCCCTGCCCCGCCACGTCAAGGACGATCACCCGTCCGGGCGGAACCGCTCACCGTACGGAACTAGATGTAGCTTGCATTAATTAGCGTCCCTAACTTACTATGTGCATACACCAACCATCTCCGGACCTGAACGTCGGAAAGGGAGAAACCATGGACGCCCTCGACGCGGGAGCGAACAGCCTCCTGCGACAGCCCAAGGCGGTCTGGGCCACGGCCGGCGCCTCCGTCGTCGCCTTCATGGGCATCGGGCTGGTCGACCCGATCCTGCCGTCCATCGCCCAGGGCCTCGACGCCACCGCGGGGCAGGTCTCCCTGCTCTTCACCTCGTACTTCCTGATCACCGCGTTCGCGATGCTGGTCACCGGCTGGGTCTCCAGCCGGATCGGCGGCCGCAAGACCCTGCTGCTCGGCCTCGCCTTCGTGGTCGTCTTCGCCGCCCTCGCCGGCACCTCGGGCTCGGTCGCCGAACTCGTCGGCTTCCGCGCGGGCTGGGGTCTCGGCAACGCCCTGTTCGTCTCGACGGCCCTCGCGGTCATCGTCGGCGCGGCGGCGGGCGGCAGCGCCGCGGCGATCCTGCTGTACGAGTCCGCGCTCGGCCTCGGCATGGCGTGCGGCCCGCTCCTCGGCGCGCTGCTCGGCGACGCCAGCTGGCGCTACCCGTTCTTCGGCACGGCCTTCCTGATGGCGGTCGGCTTCCTGTGCATCACGGTGTTCCTGAAGGAGCAGCCGCGGCCCGCCACGAAGACCTCGTTGCTCGACCCGCTGAAGGCGCTCGGCCACGGGGGTCTCGCCTCCGCCGCCGCGTCGGCTTTCTTCTACAACTACACGTTCTTCACGGTGCTGGCCTTCACCCCGTTCGTGCTGGACATGACCCCGTACAAGTCGGGTGCCGTGTTCTTCGCCTGGGGTGTGCTGCTCGCCGTGTTCTCGGTGATCGTGGCGCCGCGGCTCCAGGCGCGGTTCGGTTCGCTGAAGGTGCTCGGTGGCTCGCTGGTGCTGCTCGCGGCCGACGTGCTGGTGCTCGGATACGGCAGTCACACCACGGCTGTCGTCTGCACGATCCTGTCCGGCGCGTTCATCGGCGTGAACAACACCGTCTACACGGAGTTGGCCCTCGGCGTCTCCGACGCTCCGCGTCCGGTCGCCAGTGCCGGCTACAACTTCGTACGGTGGTTCGCGGCCGCGGCGGCGCCCTACTTCGCGCCGAAGATCGAGGAGTGGACCGACGTCCACGTCCCGTTCGTGGTGGCGGCGGTCACCGCGCTCGTGGGCGCGCTCGTGGTCGTCGTACGGCGGAACGCGCTCACTCGACAGGCGGCGGAGCTGGAGTCGAGGCACGCCACCGAGGACGGTGTGGCCGTCTTCGCCAACTGACGGCTTCCGGACACCACTTGGTGACCTTGCTCACGCGAGGATCACTCCAGCGGGACGGACTTCCGGGACGGGTCCCTGAGGTCCGTCCCGTTCGTCAGCCACAGCTCCTGGAGGGCCTGGGCGCCGTGCACCCGCTTCCAGGCGGCCTCGTTCGAGGTCATGGGGAGCAGGGGGAGGAACTGGACCGGGTCCATGGGCTCGTCGAGCTCCAGGTCCTCGACCAGGCCGCCCGGTTCGGCGACCAGGACCGAGGTGAAGGGGGCGCCGGGCCACAGTGGCTCGCCCACGTCGAGGGAGGCGCCGGGGGCCACGATCACACCCTCGACCTGCGGGGACGCGCCGAGGACGGCGAGCGGGCGCAGCGCCTTGTCGGTGTCGGCGAGGCCCGCGCGGACCGAGAGGACGAGCTCGGCGCGGGGCCCCTTGACCGGGTCGGCGAGCATCGCCGTGGGGTCACCCATCGGCGCCGCCGACATGCCGAGGGTGGCGTAGCGGACGATGTCGCCCTCGTGGAAGCGGAGCACCTCGATGCGGTCCGTGCCCAGGAAGGTGACCGCCGCGCGGGCGTCCGGCTCGCCCAGCGCGGAACGCAACCGGGCCTCGACCAGAGGGAGAACATCAGCCATGTCGCGAGCATAGAACTCGTCAGTACCGGGCAAAGCAGCGCCTTGACAGTTTGGGCGGCTGATACTCTGGCCCGGTCGTTCGGGCAGCACGCAGAAGCGTCGCGATCAAGTCCCGACGCGCTTGGTACTCCCTTACGAGGGACCGGCCGGAGGAGGTGGGGCTGTCATGGATCGAAGTCACCCGTGCAGTACCACTCGCTCTTCCCGCCGCTGATACAGCTGATCCGGCTCTGGCTGACCGCCGCCTTTCACGCTCACGTCTTCTTGCGGAAGAGCGCTTCGTCTCGTTTTGCCTGATCCGTCTGATCTGACTCTGCAGCGAAGCTCGCCACCGCGATGGTGCGGTGCTCCCCGCTTTGTGGACGTGCCAAACACCCACAGCAGGACGTCCCCATTCCGGGTAGTTCCAACCATCGTCGGCGCCCTTTCGTTGCCTGCCACGAAGGAGCCAGCCATGTCGATGATCCGTGACCTCCGTGCCGCGGTCCGGCCCTCCCGCAGCACGCCGCTGCGCAAGGACACCGGCTCGTACGACACCACCCGCGACCCCGGCACCCCCTCGGCCGTCGTCGACTGCGCCGTCTACCGCGACGGCGCCCGCGTCGAGACCCCGGCGCCGCTGACGCCGCACGAGGCGATGCGTCAGGTGCGCCGCGACGGCGGCTTCGTCTGGATCGGCCTGCACGAGCCGACCGAGGCCGAATTCTCCGGTATCGCGGGGGAGTTCGGGCTGCACCCGCTGGCCGTCGAGGACGCCGTACAGGCCCATCAGCGGCCCAAGCTGGAGCGCTACGACGACTCCCTGTTCACCGTCTTCAAGACCATCCACTACGTCGAGCACGACCGCCTCACCGCCAACAGCGAGGTCGTCGAGACCGGCGAGGTCATGTGCTTCACCGGACGGGACTTCTTCATCACCGTCCGGCACGGCGGCCAGGGTTCGCTCCGCGCGCTGCGCCACCGCCTCCAGGACGACCCCGAGCTGCTCGCCAAGGGCCCCTCGGCGGTGCTGCACGCGATCGCCGACCATGTCGTCGACGGCTACATCGCGGTCGCCGACGCGGTGCAGGACGACATCGACGAGGTGGAGACGGACGTGTTCTCGCCGGGGCGCAAGGGTTCCCCGCGCGGTTCGGACGCGGGCCGGATCTACCAGCTCAAGCGTGAGGTACTGGAGTTCAAGCGCGCGGTGTCGCCGCTGCTGCGGCCCATGCAGCTGCTGAGCGAGCGGCCCATGCGGCTGATCGACCCGGACATCCAGAAGTACTTCCGGGACGTCGCCGACCACCTCGCGCGCGTGCAGGAGCAGGTCATCGGCTTTGACGAGCTGCTCAACTCGATCCTCCAGGCCAACCTCGCGCAGGCGTCCGTCGCGCAGAACGAGGACATGCGGAAGATCACCTCATGGGCCGCGATCATCGCCGTACCGACGATGGTGTGTGGCGTGTACGGCATGAACTTCGACTACATGCCCGAGACGCACTGGAAGTACGGCTACCCCGTGATCATGATGATCACCGGTGTCATCTGCCTCGGCATCCACCGCACCCTGAAGCGCAACGGCTGGCTGTAGACCGCCTGGATAGGCTGCCCCCATGACAAGCGAGCTGCTCGACCAGGCCCTCGTCGAGGAGGCCACGAAGAAGTCCGGTCTCATCTGGGTCAGGGGTCCCGAGGGCCCCGCCCGGGCGCTGTGGCACGTGTGGCACGAGGGTGCCGCGTGTCTGGTCGGGGACGGGCCGGGCGAGCAGCCGCTGCCGGGGCTGACGGACGGCGGTTCGGCCGAGGTCACGGTCCGCAGCAAGGACAAGGGCGGGCGGCTGGTCTCCTGGACGGCGAAGGTCGTGGAGCTGCCGTCGGGTTCAAAAGCCTGGGAGGCGGCCGTCGCCGAGCTCAAGGGCAAGCGCCTGAACGCGCCCGACGGAGAGGCGATGCCGGAGCGCTGGGGGCGTGAGTGCCGGGTGCTGCGGCTGGAGCCGACGGGGGCGATGGCGCCGCTGCCCGACGGTGACCTGGCCACGGCGCCGGTGCCGACGTCCGCCACGACCCGGCAGCCGATCCCGGCGGGGCTGCCGAAGCTGCTGTTGAAGCGGCGGCGCCGGAAGTAGGTCAGGACGTCGGCAGCTGCTTGCCGTAGTCCACCGTCTCGCCCTTGGCCGGTGCCGCCAGCTCGAAGGACTTGCCCCAGCCGGAGAAGGTCAGCGTGCCCGCGCCGCCGGCGCGTTCCAGGCGGAGCGGGTAGGGCGTGCCCTCCAGGGAGACGTCCAGGGTGCCGCCGGAGCCGTCGTCGCCGGTGATGCGGATGGTGCGGGTGCCGGACTGCTCGTGGTGCCCGTCGGTGGCGAGGTCGCCGTGCAGGGTGAGCAGGCCGGCGAGCAGGACGTCCTTGTCGGTGAAGCCGCTGAACCTCTTGTACGAGGGGTCGCCCTGAGGCACCTTCACGAACTTGCCGTCGAGCTTGTCGGCGGCGGCCGTGTCCGTGCCCTTGTCGTCGGCCTTGCCGTCCTCGTGGGTCCAGAACTCCGCGTCGGCCTTGAGGAAGAGCTTCTCCCCGACCCGCAGCAGCCGGAACGTGGCACCCTCGGCGGTGACCGAGCCGGTGCCGCCGTCGGCTTTGAGACGCATGTCGAGTTTGTAAGTGCGCCCACTGGTAACCACGGTTCCGGAGAGGCGCACCGCGTCCGCGGCGTCCGCGGCCGCCCGGGTCTTCGTCTGGATCTGGTCGGCCGGCAGCTTGCCGACACCGTTGGTGCCCGCGTCGGGGTCGTCACTACTGCACCCCGTCAGGCCCGTTCCCGTCACGACCAGGGCGCACATCGCTCCCAGCAGTCCCATCCGGCGGGTACGGCCCTGGGGAATCGCAGTCACAGGTGGGGCGCCTTTCCGACGAGGGTCCATCAAGCGGCGTACCGCAGAGTACCGGGGCGCCGCGGGCCGAGCGGAGCCAGACCGTCCGGACCCCTCACCAGGGCGTACCGGATCGGGACGGGCTAGCCTGAAGCCCACCTGGACGGACAATTCAAGCGGAGAGCGGAAAGGAGTCGTGGCGATGGCAGGGGGCGCCCCCAGGATTTTCGTCTCGCACCTTTCCGGTGTCGCCGTGTTCGATCCGAACGGCGACCAGGTGGGCCGGGTGCGCGACCTGGTCGTGATGCTGCGCGTGGGCCGCAAGCCGCCGCGCGTGCTCGGGCTGGTCGTCGAACTGTCCACGCGGCGCCGCATCTTCCTGCCCATGACCCGGGTGACCAGCATCGAGTCCGGCCAGGTCATCACCACCGGCGTGCTCAACGTCCGCCGCTTCGAGCAACGGCCCACCGAGCGCCTCGTCTTCGGCGAACTGCTCGACCGACGCGTCACCCTCGTCGAGACGAGCGAGGAGGTGACGGTCCTGGACGTGTCCGTGCAGCAGCTGCCGGCCCGCCGGGACTGGGAGATCGACAAGGTCTTCGTCCGCAAGGGCGGCAAGGGCGGCGCGTTCCGGCGCAAGGGCGAGTCCCTGACCGTGGAGTGGTCGGCGGTCACCGGCTTCTCCCTGGAGGAGCACGGACAGGGCGCCGAGAGCCTGCTGGCCACCTTCGAGCAGCTGCGCCCCGCCGACCTCGCCAACGTCCTGCACCACCTCTCCCCCAAGCGGCGCGCCGAGGTCGCCGCCGCCCTCGACGACGACCGCCTGGCCGACGTGCTCGAAGAGCTGCCGGAGGACGACCAGATCGAGATCCTCGGCAAACTGAAGGAGGAGCGGGCGGCCGACGTGCTGGAGGCCATGGACCCGGACGACGCGGCCGACCTGCTGGGTGAGCTGCCCGAGGAGGACCAGGAGCGGCTGCTGAGCCTGATGCAGCCGTCCGACGCGGCCGACATGCGGCGCCTGATGTCGTACGAGGAGCACACGGCGGGCGGTCTGATGACGACCGAGCCCATCGTCCTGCGGCCCGACGCGACCGTCGCCGACGCCCTCGCGCGCGTGCGCAACGCCGACCTCTCCCCCGCGCTGGCCGCCCAGGTCTACGTCTGCCGTCCGCCCGACGAGACGCCGACCGGCAAGTACCTGGGCACGGTCCACTTCCAGCGGCTGCTGCGGGACCCGCCGTACACGCTGGTCAGCGCGATCATCGACGACGACCTTCAGCCGCTGGACCCGGACGCGGCGCTGCCGGTCGTCGCCGGGTTCTTCGCGACGTACGACATGGTCGCGGCGCCGGTCGTGGACGACTCCGGGTCGCTGCTGGGCGCGGTCACCGTGGACGACGTGCTGGACCACATGCTGCCGGAGGACTGGCGGGAGACGGAGTTCCACCTCGACGAGGAGCTCGGTGAGGGCGGGGTGGCCCCTCATGGTTCCTGAGCGCGAGACGACCACCCGCGAACGCGCCCCGAGCGGTGCCACCGCCACCACCCGCCCGCGCACCCGCCTGGACCAGCCCCGCCCGCCGCGGCGCCGGCTGCTGCCCGAGTGGGACCCGGAGGCCTTCGGACGGCTCTCGGAGCGCATCGCGCGGTTCCTCGGCACGGGACGCTTCATCGTCTGGATGACGGTCGTCATCATCGCGTGGGTGCTGTGGAACGTCTTCGCGCCGGGCGCTCTGCGCTTCGACAACTACCCCTTCATCTTCCTGACCCTGATGCTGTCCCTCCAGGCCTCCTACGCGGCCCCGCTCATCCTGCTCGCGCAGAACCGGCAGGACGACCGCGACCGGGTCAACCTCGAACAGGACCGCAAGCAGAACGAGCGGTCGATCGCCGACACCGAGTACCTGACCCGCGAGATCGCCTCCCTGCGCATCGGCCTCGGTGAGGTCGCCACCCGGGACTGGATCCGCTCCGAGTTGCAGGACCTGGTGAAGGAGCTGGAGGAGCGCCAGAACGGCCACGGGGGCGGCCAGGGCAACGAGCACGGAGTATTCCCGGCAGAACGGTCGCCCGGACGTGACGTAGAAGACCGCTGACGGGCATCCCTGGCGCAGGCTACCGAGCCGTACCATCGTCCTTATGGCTAGCGAAGACGCGGTGCGCGAGGCACTGGCGACGGTGAACGACCCCGAGATCAACCGACCCATCACCGAGTTGGGGATGGTCAAGTCGGTGGACATCGCCGCGGACGGAGCGGTCGCGGTCACCGTCTATCTGACGGTCTCCGGCTGCCCGATGCGCGAGACGATCACGCAGCGCGTGACGGACGCGGTCGCGGCCGTGGAGGGCGTCACCCGTGTCGACGTCACGCTCGACGTGATGAGCGACGAGCAGCGCAAGGAGCTGGCGACGGCCCTGCGCGGCGGCCAGACCGAGCGCGAGGTCCCCTTCGCCAAGCCCGGCTCCCTCACGCGCGTCTACGCGGTCGCCTCCGGCAAGGGCGGCGTCGGCAAGTCCTCGGTGACGGTGAACTTGGCGGCGGCGATGGCGGCCGACGGCCTGAAGGTCGGTGTCGTCGACGCCGACATCTACGGCCACTCCGTACCGCGCATGCTGGGCGCCGACGGCAGTCCCACCCAGGTCGAGAACATGATCATGCCGCCGACGGCGAACGGCGTGAAGGTCATCTCCATCGGCATGTTCACCCCGGGCAACGCCCCGGTGGTGTGGCGCGGCCCGATGCTGCACCGCGCGCTCCAGCAGTTCCTCGCGGACGTGTACTGGGGCGACCTCGACGTCCTCCTCCTCGACCTGCCGCCGGGCACCGGTGACATCGCGATCTCGGTGGCCCAGCTGGTGCCGAACGCCGAGATCCTGGTCGTGACGACCCCGCAGCAGGCGGCGGCCGAGGTGGCCGAGCGGGCCGGCTCCATCGCCGTCCAGACCCATCAGAAGATCGTCGGCGTGGTCGAGAACATGTCGGGCCTGCCGTGCCCGCACTGCGACGAGATGGTCGACGTCTTCGGCACGGGCGGCGGCCAGACGGTCGCCGACGGCCTGACCCGCACCACGGGTGCCACGGTCCCCGTCCTCGGCGCCATCCCGATCGACGTCCGCCTGCGCGAGGGCGGCGACGAGGGCAAGCCCGTCGTCCTCTCCGACCCGGACTCCCCCGCGGGCAAGGCCCTGCGCGACATCGCGGGCAAGCTCGGCGGCCGCCAGCGCGGCCTCTCGGGCCTGTCCCTGGGGATCACCCCGAGGAACAAGTTCTAGCTCTTCTCTTACGACGAGGGGGGCGCCGTCCGCTGCGGACGGCGCCCCCCTCGTCGTGTCGCACCGTCTACGCGTAGACGCTGATGTCCTTGATCATGGCGAAGCCGAGGCCGTAGGCGCTCATGCCTCTGCCGTACGCCCCGACGTGCACGCCCTCCTGGGTCGAACCGGCGAGCACCCAGCCGAACTCGGACTCGCGGTAGTGGAAGGAGGTCGGCACCCCGTCCACGGGGAGCGACAGGGTCGACCAGTCCGGGCCGTCGAGGTCGTCGGCCAGCGCCCACGCCGTCTCGGTCTGCTGGTCCAGCCAGTCGTCGCGCAGGGAGTGGTCCATCGAGCCGGGCCAGGTGAAGGAGAGCAGCCCCACGCCCGCGAGCCAGGCGGCGGACGAGACGGACGTGGCCTCGAGGAGCCCCGTACCGTCGGCGCTCCTGCGGGACGGATTCGCCGCGACGGTGACCACCACCGCGAACTTCTCCTTGTCCTCCGAGGCCTCGTTGCGTACGGAGGGCTCGTCACCGTGCCCGATCGAACCGTGCTCGACGGCACCGTCGGCCGCCGTTCCGACCTGCATCAGCCACCGCGGCCCCGTGAAGGCCTCGTCGAGGCCGTACCACGGGAAGGGCGCCTGCAGGTAGCCGTCGACCGTACGCCGGGCGGAGGGGACCTGCTGTCCGCCCTCCGCGGCCGGCGCCTGCGCGACTGCCTGACTCGTCGTCTCCATGTGCCCGGACGCCTCCTCGTTCCTCGTCGGACCGGAACGGCCCGCCCCCCTTCGGGCGACTCGTCCGGTCCGCACAACAACTCGGCAGCATAGCCACCTCACTGGGACCGGAACGGAAACCGCCCGCCGCGTGGGTCGCGCGACGGGCGGGTTCAGGCCGTACGGGGCTCGGGTGGCGTATGAAACGCGTCACGTACGAGGGTGTGACGAGGGTCAGGTGGCGTCCGCGTCGAAGACCGGGCGGTCGTCCTTGCCGTCGTCGTCCGGCTTCTTGGTCATGTCGATCCGGCCACCCGACGAGGAGGAGGACGAAGAAGAGCCGGACGAGTCCGACTCACGGCCGTGGACCGCGTCCGTGACTTCCGCCATCTCCTTCTTGATGTCGAAGCCGTTGCGGATCTCCTTGAGCCCCAGCTCGTCGTTGTCCAGCTGCTTGCGGATGAACGTCTTGGGGTTCAGGTCCTCGAACTCGAAGTCCTTGAACTCGGGGCCGAGCTCGGAGCGGATGTCCTGCTTGGCGGTCTCCGAGAACTCGCGGATCTTCTTCACGGTCCGCATGACGTCCTGGATGACCTTCGGGAGCTTGTCCGGACCGAAGACGAGCACGGCGAGGACAACGAGCGTCACCAGCTCGAGCGGTCCTATGTCATTGAACACCTGAAGCTCCTTGCCATGTCCGGGCCGGGTCCACGGTACCCGGCGATCCGGTACGACCGGTACTGTCCCGAGCCCCCGGAGTGGGCGCGCATGGGCGGTTTTGAGGGTTGTTTGCCATGTGGGACGGGGTTTCGGGGCGCGGCTATGAGGTTTCTGTCAATCGGTCCGCTGTGTCCGTTGCCTCAGTCGCCGTCCGAGGATCCGAGCACCAGGGAGATGGTCATCTCCTTGCCGTCGCGCTCCACGGTGAGTGCGAGGCGGTCGCCCGGGCGGTGGGCGCGGGTCTTGACGATCAGCTCCTCGCCGGAGTGGACGCGCTGGCCGTCGACCTCGGTGATGACGTCGCCCGCCTTGATGCCGGCCTTGTCGCCGGGGCCGCCCGCGTTGACCGCTGCGCCACCGTCGTTGCCCTTGGTGCCCACGCGGGCCCCGTCGCCCAGGTAGTCCATGTCGAGCGTGACACCGATGACCGGGTGGGTGGCCTTGCCGGTGTTGATCAGCTCCTCGGCGACGCGCTTGGCCTGGTTGACGGGGATCGCGAAGCCGAGGCCTATGGAGCCGGCCTGGCCACCGCTCTCGTCGGAGCCGCTGTCGGCGGAGCGGATGGCGGAGTTGATGCCGATCACCCGGGCCTGCGAGTCGAGCAGCGGGCCGCCGGAGTTGCCGGGGTTGATGGGCGCGTCGGTCTGGAGCGCGTCCACGTACGACACATCGCTTCCGTCGCCGCTCTCGCCGCCGGCCGTGATGGGCCGCTCCTTGGCGCTGATGATGCCGGAGGTGACGGTGCCCTCCAGGTCGTAGGGGGCGCCGATGGCGACCACCGGATCACCGACCTGGACGCTGTCGGAGTTGCCGAGGGTCATGGGCTTGAGCCCACTGACTCCGCTGACCTTGACCACGGCGAGGTCATAGCCGCTGTCCCGGCCGACGACGGTGGCCTTGGCGGTGTCCCCGCTGTGGAACGTCACCGATATCTCGCCGTCCGCGCCGGCGGGTTCGACGACGTGGTTGTTGGTGAGGATGTGGCCCCGGTCGTCGAGCACGAAGCCGGTTCCGGTGCCGGATTCCTCGGAGCCGGTGACATGCAGGGTCACCACGCTGGGCAGCGCCCGCGCCGCGATCCCGGCCACGCTGTCCGGAGCCCGCCCCGCGGGCTCCGCGGCGGCCTGCGGCAGCTCGATGTCCCCCACCCCTCCGTTGCGCTCCAGATAGGCCCCTACGACCCCACCGACGCCCCCTGACACGAGCGCGAGCAGCAGCGCGGCCACGACAAGCGCCTTCTTGGCCCGCTTACGCCGCTGATCCTGGGTGGCGACGGCGGCACCGTTCTGCTGGAACGGGGTGTGGAGGTGCGGGTAGAGAGGCGTCTGGAGGGAGGTGGGGGTGGCGGAGACGGCCGGGGCGGCGGCCCAGGGGTCGTAGTTCTGCCAGGGGTTGGCGGGGGGTGGGGTCGCGGCGTCGGGTACGTGGGGTGTGGCGGCGGAGGCCGGGGCGGGGGTCTGGGTGGCGCCGGGCGGTACGGGGGCCCGGGGCGGGGTGGCGCTGTGATGCGGGGTCGGTGTGGCGGTCGCGTGCGGCGGGGCCGGCGCGGGGGCGGGGAGCGGCGTCGGGAGGGTGTCGTGCGGCTGGGGCGACGCTGTGGCGCCGGTCGGCGGGGTCGCCGCGGGCGTCCCGTGGGCCGGGGTCGTCACCGGGTGCTGGACCGGTGGGGCGGGGGCCCAGGGGCCGGGCTCACCGTACGGCGGGGTGCTGTAGGGGTCGGGGTCGTGCAGGGGCTTGGGGCGCTCTGCCACGGTCGTGGGTGCCTCCGCCGGGCGGTCCGGCTCGAAGTGGCCGGAGTCGCCGGAGCTGCCGGAGGCGTTCTCGCTCGGCGAGTCAGTCCGGGGCGGCACGTCCTGTGGTGAGCGCAGTTCGAAATCGCCCTCGGGCAGGACCGGTGCGGGGCCGTCACCGGCTGAGGCGTCCTGGGGGCGCCTCAGCTCGTAGTCTCCCTCGGGCGGGGCCGCGTCACCTCCGCCCGCACGGCTCCACCACTTCGCCTTCGTGGGCTTCCCCTCGTTCATGCTCTCCCCACAGCCAGGGCCTGCCTGTCCGGCACCTCAGACCCCGCTCACCTACACCTACCAGGCGTGTCACCTCGACGACACGGCCTGAGCCGCCGGACAGGCCACGGCATGGCTTTCCCTGGATTCAACCAGGTTCACCGGCCGGTGCGCAGACGCCGGTCAGCCGGTGGGGCCGGAGGAGGTGGAAGGAGAAGGGGTCGCGTCGGGGACGGGTGCGGCGAGAAGGGCGGGCGGGGTGAGGTCCGGGGGCGTGGACCACGAGGTGAGCGTCAGCTGCGGGGTGGTGCTGAGCGGGCGTATCAGGGGGGACATGGCGGCCGCGCCGGCCACGACGGGCATGGTCAGCGTGTGCGCGTCCGCCTGGACCGGCACGCCGGGCAGAAGCGGGGCGGACGCCTCAGTCGGGGCGACCGGGGTGTCGCCGACCCGGGACTGACCGGCGGCGAGCAGCGGGCCCACGGCACGGCGGCGCTGGCTGTCGGGCGTGGCCGCGGTTCCGGTGCCCTGGGAACGGGCCGGGGTGACATTGCTGCCGCCCGAGCCGCCGCGTGCGTCGGTGTCGGCCGGGACCCCGGAGGTGACACCGCCCAGCGCGATCGCGGCCAGCGACACCGCTCCGGCGGCGACGAACGCGAACCGCATGCTGCGCGACGCCGTCCGCTCGGCCTCGTGCCGACTGACGTCGTGGATGCGGAAGCCACCGCGGTCCATGCCGGGCGGCAGGACGGAGCCGTGCGCACGGGCGGGGACGTAGTCGAACTCGAAGCGCTCGCCGCGCTTCAGTCCGAAGGCCCCCGAGACTCCGGTGGCTCCTGGCCGGTCGGAGAAGGCGTCGGGGAAGCCTCCCCCGAACGGCGAGCCACCGCCGTCGTCCGTGCCACCTCCTCCGGGCAGCCCCTGCAGGCGCGCGAGGAAGCTTTCGGAGGGAGGCGGCGGTGCCGCCTCCGCGAAGACGTTCTTCAGTCGGCGCTGGGCGTCGGCCTCGGCCTTGCACCGGGTGCAGGTGGCAAGGTGCGCGAGGACGCGCTCGCGCGTCTCATGACCGAGCTCGCCGTCCACCAGCGCGGCGAGTCGGTCTCCCAGATGCTGCTCCGCGAGATGCCCTTTGGCGGGATTGGGCCGGGATCCACTCACGCGGTCGCGCCCCCTCCTCCCAGTGCGGCGACGCGGGGCACGAAGGAGCGGCGCTCCTTGCGGGCCTCCGGCGAGCGGTGCGCAAGGGCCTTGCGCAGCTGGGAACGGCCGCGGTGGATACGGGAGCGGACGGTGCCGAGCTTGACGCCGAGGGTCGCGGCGATCTCCTCGTACGACAGGCCTTCGATGTCGCACAGGACGACCGCGGCGCGGAACTCGGGCGCGAGGGTGTCGAGGGCCTGCTGGACGTCCGCGTCGAAGTGGGCGTCGTTGAAGGCCTGTTGCGGGTTCGGCTCGCGGCTGGGCAGGCGCTCGGCCGCGTCCTCGCCGAGGGCGTCGAAGCGGATGCGCTGCTTGCGGCGCACCATGTCCAGGAAGAGGTTGGTGGTGATGCGGTGCAGCCAGCCCTCGAAGGTGCCGGGCGTGTAGGTCGACAAGGAGCGGAAGACGCGGACGAAGACCTCCTGCGTGAGGTCCTCCGCGTCGTGCTGGTTGCCCGTCAGACGGTAGGCGAGCCGGTAGACCCGGCCGCTGTGCGTGCTGACGATGTCCTCCCAGGTCGGAGGAGTCCACGCCTGCCCGTCCGCGTCGGTGGAGAAGGTCGCGGTCTGGCTGTACTCGTCGTGGCGGTGGTCAGCAGCGGTGTCGTTCACGGATTTCGGCTTGCCCGCCGATCCGAGGAAGCGCCGCAGCGCCCCTCCGCGATCCACAGGCGCGGCCGCACCTCCCCTGTCGGCTCTGGTGGTGTCCAGTGGAGCCCCTACCATAGCCACCTCGCCCGTTAGCTCCGGATAAGCGGTTTTACGAGAATTTGATCTGGGCTCATACCGCTCGTGCGGCTGCGTCACCGCCCGCCCGAGTGCCTGCCCGTCGTCGTGATCCAACTGTGTCCCCCCGTGTGCGTCTCCACCCCTCTAAACGCCCGGTCCCATCAGCAGGTTCCCGCCCCCAACGGATACAGTCACGCCCAGGCAACCACGGGGACAGGAGAGGGTCATTACCGGCAACCGGCAGACGAGCTGGGCGTTCGCCGACGCCTACGTCGCCGAGGACGAAGTGCTGCTCTGGGCCCGTGACCGGGCCCGCGAGGCGGGGCTGCGCTCGGTGTCGCCCGGCGCGGGCGCGGCGCTGCGGTTGCTGGCGGCCTCGGTGGACGCCAAGGCCGTCGCCGAGATCGGCACCGGTACGGGAGTCTCCGGCATCCATCTGCTGCACGGAATGCGCCCCGACGGCGTGCTCACGACCGTCGACCCCGAGCCGGAGCACCAGCAGTTCGCCCGGCAGGCGTTCCGCGCCTGCGGCTTCGCCAGCAACCGGGCCCGCTTCATCCCCGGCCGCGCCCTCGACGTCCTCCCCCGCCTCGCCGACGCCGGCTACGACCTCGTCTTCTGCGACGGCGACCGGCAGGAGGTCATGGACTACCTCGCTGAATCGTTGCGCCTGCTGCGACCGGGCGGCCTGGTGGTCTTCGAGGGCGTCTTCGCGCACGGCCGGACGGTGGACTCGGGCCCGCAGCCGACCGAGGTGCTGCGACTGCGCGAGCTGCTGCGCGCGGTACGGGAGAGTCCGGACCTGGTGCCCTCGTTGCTGCCGGTGGGTGACGGGCTGCTCTGCGCGGTCAAGCGTTAGAGCCTGTCCGCGGTCGGCGGACGGCCGCTTCTGTGTGGACAACGACAACCCCGGCACCGCGTGCGATGCCGGGGTTGTCGAAAAGGTATGGTCGCTTCCGCGTCAGCCGACGACCTTCTTGAGGGCGTCACCGAGCGCGTCGGCCTCGTCAGGGGTCAGCTCGACGACGAGCCGACCGCCGCCTTCGAGCGGAACGCGCATGACAATGCCCCGCCCCTCCTTGGTCACCTCGAGCGGGCCATCGCCCGTCCGCGGCTTCATGGCCGCCATGCTCGTTCCCCTTCCTGAAACCAGCTCATCGTCTAAGCCGACGGCCCCTGGGAGGGCACGCGTGTCGTGCGTGAGCACGCGACACCGGCATCGAACACATTGCTTCCAGGCCATTATCCCGCATCTCAGGACCCGATGACCAACATCAGTCGGCATCGCTTGGGCAACGCGCGCGAGCAAAACCACTCAATTCGGCGATGTGACTGCGATACTGCGCGGCCGCGCACACGTTCGGCGACGGATTTCGGCCGCGGATTCTTTGACGCAGGTCACACGTCCGTTCCGGTCCCCCGGCGGTGATCTCCGCCATGCTGTCCCTGGTAACCCGCAAGTAACCCGCAAGGACGCAGGAGGGGACGCACCATGGCCGACACCGTGCTCTACGAGGTGAGCGACGGACTCGCGACGATCACGATCAACCGGCCCGAGGCGATGAACGCGCTGAACATCGCGACGAAGGTCGCGCTGCGGGACGCGGTACAGGCCGCGGCTGGCGACGACGCCGTACGGGCCGTGCTGCTGACCTCCGCCGGGGAGCGGGCGTTCTGTGTGGGCCAGGACCTCAAGGAGCACATCGGGCTGCTCGCCGAGGGCTCGACCTCGGTCATGAGCACGGTCAAGGAGCACTACAACCCGGTCGTGCGGGCGCTGACGGAGATGCCCAAGCCGGTGGTGGCCGGGGTGAACGGCGTCGCGGCCGGGGCCGGCTTCGGTCTCGCGCTGGCGGCGGACTACCGGGTGGTCGCGGACACTGCCGGGTTCAACACCTCGTTCGCCGGTGTCGCGCTGACCGCGGACTCCGGGGTGTCGTGGACGCTGCCGCGCGTGGTGGGCCCTGGGCGCGCCACCGACCTGCTGCTCTTCCCGCGGACGATCAAGGCCCAGGAGGCGTACGAGCTGGGTATCGCCAACCGTCTGGTCCCCGCGGGTGAGCTTCGCGGCGAGGCCGAGAAGGTGGCGCGGGCTCTTGCCGAGGGGCCGACCGTGGCGTACTCGGCGATCAAGGAGGCCGTTTCTTACGGGTTCTCGCACTCTCTGGCGGAGACGTTGGAGAAGGAGGACGAGTTGCAGACGCGGGCGGGGGCGTCGGAGGACCATGCGATCGCTGTGCGGGCGTTCGTGAACAAGGAAGCGCCTAGGTATTTGGGGCGCTGAGGTTGTTCGGCGGGTGCGGGTGGCACTGTGGCTGGTCGCGCCCGCGCGGCGGAGCCGCAGATCGATACAGCCCCGCGCCCCTAAACGCCTCTTCTGGCCACGCAGGCTTCCAAGTGGTCGTTCACCAGGCCGCACGCCTGCATCAGGGCGTATGCCGTCGTCGGGCCCACGAAGCGCAGGCCCTTCTTCTTCAAGGCCTTCGACAGGGCCGTGGACTCCGGAGTGATCGCCGGGACGTCTCCCACCGCCCTGGGAGCCGGGCCCGGCGTTTCCGGGGCGTGGGACCAGATCAAGGTGTCCAGGTCACCCGGCGCCCAATCCGCCAGTACGCGCGCGTTGGCGAGCGTCGCCTCGATCTTGGACCTGTTGCGGATGATGCCCTCGTCGAGCAGCAGGCGGTCGCGGTCGGCGTCCGTGAACGTCGCCACCTTGGCGATCTCGAAGCCGGCGAAGGCCGCGCGGAAGCCCTCTCGGCGACGGAGGATCGTGATCCAGGAGAGACCGGACTGGAAGGCCTCCAGGCTGAGACGTTCGTAGAGGGCGTCGTCGCCGTGGACCGGGCGGCCCCACTCCTCGTCGTGGTACGCGATGTAGTCCTCGGTGGAGACGCCCCAGGGGCAGCGCAGGCGGCCGTCCGGGCCGGCGAGAGCCGTGCCGTCGCTCACTGGTCCTCCTGCGCGGGCTTCTCCATGGAGACGTGGGGGGCGTGCGAGGCAGGCGTGCCGTGGGCGGCGGCCTGGGCGCCGGCCAGCGCGGACTCCAGGTCGGTGATGCGGGCGTCGCGCTCCGCGAGCTCGGCGCCGAGGCGGCCGAGGGCGTCGTCCACGTCGGCCATGCGGTAGCCGCGCGCGGCGAGCGGGAAGCGGAGGGACTCCACGTCGGCGCGGTTGACCGGGCGGTCGTACGGCAGGGGGTCCTGGAGGCGCTCCGGGGCGGCCTCCGGCAGTGTGCCCGTCTCACCGCCGCCCACGACGGCGAGCGTCACCGCTGCGATCACGACGGCGAGCGCGACGACGAGGAACAAGAACATAACCATCGCTGTGGGCCCCCACGCTCGGTGAATGTGTCGGAGTCGAATGTGTCAGAGTCCGATCGTGCCATGCGAGTCTGACAGTTAGGGTCGCAGGCGGCCGTAGGCCGACGACTTGCCAGGACGTACTAGGAGAGGTCACAGGGGATGCTCAGGCTGGGCAGGCGGGAATTCGAGCCGCACGAGCCGGTGATCATGGCGATCGTGAACCGGACCCCGGACTCCTTCTACGACCAGGGCGCCACCTTCCGTGACGAGCCCGCCCTCGCTCGCGTGGAGCAGGCGGTGGCCGAGGGTGCCGCGATCGTCGACATCGGCGGGGTCAAGGCCGGGCCGGGCGAGGAGGTGTCCGCCGAGGAGGAGGCGCGGCGGACGGTCGGGTTCGTGGCGGAGGTGCGGCGGCGGTTTCCGGATGTCGTCATCAGCGTGGACACCTGGCGGGCGTCGGTCGGCGAGGCCGTGTGCGAGGCCGGGGCGGACCTGCTGAACGACGCCTGGGGCGGGGTCGATCCGGGGCTCGCGGAGGTGGCCGCGCGATACGGGGTGGGGCTGGTGTGCACGCACGCGGGGGGTGCCGAGCCTCGTACGCGGCCGCATCGGGTGACGTACGACGATGTCGTGGCCGATGTGCTGCGGGTGACGCTGGGGCTGGCCGAGCGGGCCGTGGCGTTGGGGGTGCCCCGGGAGTCGGTGATGATCGATCCAGGGCACGACTTCGGGAAGAACACGCGGCACAGTCTTGAGGCGACGCGGCGGCTCGGCGAGATGGTCGAGACCGGGTGGCCGGTGCTGGTGTCGTTGTCCAACAAGGACTTCGTGGGCGAGACCCTGGACAAGCCGGTGAAGGAGCGCGTGATCGGGACGCTGGCGACGACCGCTGTGTCGGCGTGGCTGGGGGCGCAGGTGTACCGGGTGCACGAGGTCGCGGAGACGCGGCAGGTGCTGGACATGGTGGCGTCGATCGCCGGCCACCGGCCCCCGGCGGTCGCCCGCCGGGGACTCGCCTGACGCGCTAGCGGCCCGCCTCCTTCGACACCAGTGCCACCGCCTCGTCCACGTCGTCCGTGACGTGGAAGAGGAGGAGGTCCTTCTCGGAGGCCTTGCCCTGGGCGATCAGGGTGTTCTTGATCCAGTCCACCAGGCCGCCCCAGTAGGCGCTGCCGAAGAGGACGATCGGGAAGCGGGTGACCTTCTGGGTCTGGACGAGGGTCAGGGCCTCGAAGAGCTCGTCCAGGGTGCCGAGGCCACCGGGGAGGACGACGAAGCCCTGCGCGTACTTCACGAACATCATCTTGCGGACGAAGAAGTACCGGAAGTTCAGACCGATGTCGACGTAGGGGTTGAGGCCCTGCTCGAAGGGGAGCTCGATGCCGAGGCCCACCGAGATGCCCTTGGCCTCGCAGGCGCCCTTGTTGGCCGCCTCCATCGCCCCTGGACCGCCGCCCGTGATCACCGCGAAGCCGGCCTCGACCAGGCCTCGACCGAGCTGCACACCCGCCTCGTACTCCGGGGAGTCCGCCGGTGTCCGCGCCGAGCCGAACACACTGATCGCGGGCGGCAGTTCGGCGAGCGTGCCGAAGCCCTCGATGAACTCCGACTGGATGCGCAGGACCCGCCAGGGGTCGGTGTGGACCCAGTCGGAGGGGCCGCCCGCGTCGAGGAGCCGCTGGTCGGTGGTGCTGGCCGTCACCTGCTCGCGCCTTCGGAGGACCGGTCCCAGGCGCTGCTCCGACGGTGGCTGCTTCTTCCCCTCGGGGTTGCCGGTAGCCATGTGCGCTCCCTCCACTAGCGGGTAGTTCCGCTTCAGCGTAGATCCACGCCGGTTACGGAGGGGGGACGTATGCGTGTCCGCCGTGAAGCCTCAGGGGCTCAGGCCGTCAGCCACGCCCTCAGCCGCTCCTCCGCCACCGGGATCAGGGACGCCTTCACGCGCTCGTCGACCTTGTGGGCCAGCAGCGGGTTGCCGGGGCTGTAGTTGACGGCCGGGACGCCGAGGCGGCTGAAGCGCGCCACGTCCGTCCAGCCGTACTTGGGGTGCACCTCGCCGCCCACGGCCTTCACGAACGCCGCCGCCGACGGGTCGTTCAGGCCCGGCCGCGCACCGCCCGTGTGGTCGTCGACGACGAACTCGTCCACGCCGCAGTCGGCGAAGTAGTCGCGGACGAAGGCCTCGGCCTCCTCCTCGCTGCGGTCGGGCGCGTAGCGGAAGTTGACGGTGACCGTGCAGGCGTCGGGGATGACGTTCGTGGCGACGCCGCCTTCGATGCGGACCGCGTTGAGGCCCTCGTGGTACTTCAGCCCGTCCACCACCGGCTGCCGCGGCTCGTACTCCGCCAGCTTGGCCAGCACGCGCGCGGAGGCGTGGATCGCGTTGGAGCCCATCCACGCGCGCGCGGAGTGCGCCCGCTCCCCCGTGAACCTGAGCAGCATCCTGAGCGTGCCCTGGCAGCCGCCCTCCACCTGGCCGTCGGTGGGTTCGAGGAGCACCGCGAAGTCGCCCGCCAGCCACTCGGGGTGGGCCTCGGCGACATGACCCAGCCCGTTCAGGTGGGCGGCGACCTCTTCGTTGTCGTAGAAGACGAAGGTGAGGTCGCGGTTGGGGGCCGGGACGGTCGCCGCGATGCGCAGCTGGACCGCGACGCCGGACTTCATGTCGCAGGTGCCGCAGCCCCAGAGGTAGCCGTCCTCGTCGAGGCGGGAGGGGACGTTGTCGGCGATCGGGACGGTGTCGATGTGGCCGGCGAGGATGACCCGCTCCGCGCGGCCCAGGTTCGTGCGGGCCACCACGTTGTTGCCGTACCGGTCGACCGTCAGGTGCGGCAGGGCGCGCAGCGCGGACTCGATGGCGTCCGCGAGGGGCTTCTCGGTACCGCTCACCGAGGGGAAGTCGACAAGCCGCGCGGTCAGCTCCGCGGCGTCCAGCGTGAGGTCAAGCGGGGTATCGGCCATGGCCCCGACCCTAACGCCCGGGCGCTCGCGGTCGCTGTCCACACCCGGCTCGGGGGCCACAGAGGCCTCCAGTACCTTGTACGGATGCCAGAGCCGTCACCCTCTCCCCGACGCCGTCGTCGTGGCCGCTTCCTCCGTTTCATGGGGGCCCTCGTGGTCCTGTGTGCCGTCGCGGGCTATCTCGTGGTGCAGTACGTCACCGGGGGCGCGGGGAAGCCGGGCTGCACGGTGGTCTCGGGCAAGGACGACGGGACGGCGTACGACTTCACGCCGGAGCAGGCGGTGAACGCGGCGACCATCACGGCCGTCGGCACCGGGCGCGGGCTGCCCGACCGGGCCGTGGCGATCGCGCTGGCGACCTCGATCCAGGAGTCGGGGCTGCGCAACATCACCCACGGCGACCGGGACTCGCTCGGTCTGTTCCAGCAGCGGCCGTCACAGGGCTGGGGCACGGAGAAGCAGATCATGGACCCGGCGTACGCGGCGGGGAAGTTCTACGAGCATCTGGTCAAGGTCTCCGGCTATACGAAGATGCCGCTCACCGAGGCCGCCCAGCGCGTGCAGCGCAGCGGCTACCCGGAGGCGTACGCCAAGCACGAGCCGGACGCGACGCTGCTCGCCGCCGCGCTCACCGGATCCTCACCGGCCACGCTGACCTGCGACGGACGGCCGGCCGCCACCCTGGCCGCCGGGCCGGCCGGGGTGCGGGACGCGCTGGTGAAGGACTTCGGGCGGGACGCGCTGGACACGGCGGCCGAGGACGTGGCCGAGGGCGCGACCTCGGCCCCCGCCGCCGAGGCGACGGCCGCGGAGCGGACGCTGACCGTGCCCGTCACCGCCGACGACTCGGCGGCCAAGCGCTCGGCGCGGCAGCGGGGCTGGCAGCTCGCGCACTGGGCGGTGGCCAACGCCGCCACGCTGCACATCGAGAGCGTCCGCTACGCCGGGCGGCAGTGGACCGCCGGGAACACCCAGAGCGAGTGGCGGGCCGTGGCGGCGGCCGAGGGCGCGGGCGGGGCGGAGCGGGGCACCGGGTCCGTGCGGATCGTGACTGCTCAGTAGTACGGGCCGTCACCCGCAGGGGTTACGCGGGCCCTCCGCGGACGCGGGTGTGCGCAGGTTTTCGTGGTCTCACCCTCGTATCCGCCGAATCCCTTGCGAACACAGGGCTGTAAGGATTCGGCGGACTTTCGGATCGGGCGCCTTTTGCCCGTTTTTATCCGCAGCCGATAATGCGACGCATTGCCAACTCTTTACGTTGGGCGTCCGCAACCTTCGCGGGCTTCGAGCGGTAGTCACTGCGTCCGAGCCCGGTGATCAACTGCCGGGATCGGCTGGACACTTCCTCGTTCTCTCCCGTCAAAGGAGCATCATGTCCCTCCCCCTGACCCGCAGGATCGCCCGTGCCGCGCTGCTCGTCGCTGCGGGAGCGGCAGCCGGGGTCGGTGCGGCCGGCTCCGCCAGTGCGGCCCCCGCCGAGCTCCCCGCCACTCCGAACCTGAGCGGTCTGACCGCCCTGGACGCGGCGAGCGTCGGCAACAACGTCGACGGTGCCACGCAGAACGTCACCAAGCTCGCGGGCAACACCGGTGGCAACGCGGTCAAGAAGGCCGTGCCGACGGCGGGCAAGACCAGCGGCAAGGTCGCGAAGAAGGCGGCGCCCGCCGCACAGCAGACGGCCGGTGACGCGGCGGGCTCCGCCGGCGACATCCTGGGCGACACCACGTCCACCGCGACGAAGGGCGGCCTGCCGACGGACGCCCTCACCAAGGGCGGCCTGCCCGCGGCCGACTCGCTGCCGGTGAAGTCGCTGCCGCTCGGCTGAGTGCCTGGCTCGAACGGCCGACGGGGCCCGGGGAGTTTCCCGGGCCCCGTCGCTCTGTCTGTGATCACAGACGTTCCACGGCCGCCCGCACCCGCTCGTCCGTCGCCGTGAACGCCACGCGGACGTACGTCTTGCCCGCCTCGCCGTAGAAGTCGCCCGGCGCCACCAGGATGCCCAGCTCGGCCAGGTGGGCGACGGTGTCCCAGCAGGACTCGTCGCGGGTGGCCCAGAGGTAGAGGCTGGCCTCGCTGTGCTCGATGCGGAAGCCGTGCCGCACCAGCGCCTCACGCAGCGCCTCACGGCGGGCGGCGTACCGCTCGCGCTGCTCCTGTACGTGGGTGTCGTCGCCCAGTGCCGCGACGACCGCCGCCTGCGTCGGCGCCGACGTCATCATGCCGCCGTGCTTGCGGATCTCCAGGAGGGGACCGAGGACGGCCGGGTCACCGGCCAGGAAGGCCGCCCGGTACCCGGCCAGGTTGGAGCGCTTGGAGAGGGAGTGGACGGCCACGATGCCCTCGTACGAGCCGCCGTTGACGTCCGGGTGCAGGACCGAGACCGGGTCGGCCTCCCAGCCGAGCTCCAGATAGCACTCGTCGGAGAACAGCAGCACCCCGTGCTCGCGGGCCCAGGCGACGATCCGGGTCAGTTCCGCCTTCGGCAGGACCTTGCCGGTCGGGTTCGACGGGGAGTTGAGCCACAGGAGCTTCAGGCCCTCGGGGTCCAGCTCCGTCGGGTCGTCGTAGACCTGGTACTCGGCGCGGGCCAGACGGGCGCCGACCTCGTACGTCGGGTAGGCGAGGCGCGGGTGGGCGACGCGGTCGCCGGGGCCCAGGCCCAGCTGGGTGGGGAGCCAGGCGACGAGCTCCTTTGAGCCGACGATCGGCAGCACGTGCCGGTGGGTGACGTCACGGGCGCCGAGGCGGCGCTCCAGCCAGCCCGTGATCGCGTCGCGCAGCGCCGGGGTGCCCCAGACCGTCGGGTAGCCCGGGGAGTCCGCCGCGTCGATCAGGGCCTTCTGGATCAGGTCGGGAACCGGGTCGACCGGGGTGCCGACGGAGAGGTCGACGATGCCGCCGGGGTGGGCCGCGGCCGTCTTCTTGTACGGCTCCAGCTTGTCCCAGGGGAAGGTGGGGAGGCGGTCGGAGACTGCGGACACGGGTTCTGGCTCACTTTCTCGTACGGATGGTTCTCGTACGGCAAAACGCCTCGGTCCCGTACGGCGATCAGAGCTGATCCGGCCGTACGGGACCGAGGCGGCACGAAGACTGCGGGCCGCTTGCGCGCTTACGCCTGGGGCGGCAGCGCGGCGATGAAGGGGTGGTCCCGCTCGATCAGACCCAGCTTGCTGGCGCCGCCGGGGGAGCCGAGCTCGTCGAAGAACTCGACGTTCGCCTTGTAGTAGTCCTTCCACTCCTCCGGAGTGTCGTCCTCGTAGAAGATCGCCTCGACCGGGCAGACCGGCTCACAGGCACCACAGTCGACGCATTCGTCCGGGTGGATGTACAAGGACCGGGAGCCCTCGTAGATGCAGTCGACCGGGCACTCCTCGATGCACGCCTTGTCCTTGACGTCGACACAAGGCTGCGCGATGACGTAGGTCACGCTGTCGTTCCTCCTCGATAGGGCGCTGGCGGGCCTCCATAGGCTCCGCCGCCTGGCGCGCGGGAGCGCGGCGTCGTCGATGCCCGCCCCTAGTATCTCCGTTCTTGGGCATGGTCCGAACAGGAGGGGTGAACTGACCTGTGGAAATCTCTGCGACGGGACGCCTTGAGGTCCGCATCACCGCTGCTGACGTGGGTAAACGGGTCTCTGTACGCCGCATGAACGATCCTGCGGTTCCGGGTGAGAAGTTCACCGACACGGTGGGTGTTCTCGCATCATGGGACAACGGTGTGCTGCTGATCACACGGAAGGACGGCGAGACCGTCCACATCGCGGAATCCTCGCTGGTCGCGGGCAAGGTGGTGCCGAGCGCACCGGCCCGCCGCCGGGGGCCCTCCGCCTCGTACGCCGAACTCGCCCATGTCTCCACGCGCGCGTGGCGGCCGGTGGAGAGCGAGCGGCTCGGCGCGTGGGAGCTGCGGGCCGCGTCGGGGTTCACCCGGCGAGCCAACTCGGTCCTGCCGGTCGGCGACCCGGGCCTGCCGCTGGACGAGGCCCTGGACGCCGTACGGCGCTGGTACGGAGCTCGCGGGCTGCCCGCCTACGTCCAGACCGCGACCGGCGCCGAGGGCACGCAGGAGCTGCTGTGCGCGGAGCTGGAGCGGCGCGGGTGGGTGCGTGAGGTGACGGCCGAGCTGTGGATCGGGGCGCTGGCGCCGATCGCCGACCGGGCCGAGGGCGCCGGGGTGGAGCTGTCCCGGGACGTGGACGAGGCGTGGCTCGCGCGGTACCAGCGCAAGGGGGTGAGCGAGGTGGCGCTGAAGGTGCTGTCGAGCGGGCCCTCGGTGTGGTTCGCGCAGGTGCCGGGAAGCGGTGGCGTGCCTGCCGCCATCGGGCGGTGTGTGGTGGACGGACGCTGGGCGTCCTTCGCCGCGGTCGAGGTCGGTCCCGAGCAGCGCCGGCGGGGCCTCGCCACCGAGGTCATGGCCGCGCTGGCCCGGCGGGCGCTCGACGAGGGCGCGTCGGCGGCCTGGCTCCAGGTCGAGACGGAGAACGCGGGGGCGCGGGCGCTCTACGCCGGGATGGGCTTCGCGGCGCATCACGCGTACCACCACTACCGGGAACCGGCGGCCGCCGGAAACAGCCGGTAGCGATCGCTGTGAGAGGGCACGAGCCAGCTATGCGTCTGCCGCATCCACCGTCCCCGGAACGCTCCGCCGAGCTGCGCGAGCGGTTCGCCGAAGAGGCCCGCTCCGAGCGGCCCGACCTGGCCGCGCTCTGTCTGCTGCTGGGCGCGCAGGCGGACGCGGGCCTGGACGAGGCGGGCATCGACGCGGCGCAGATCGAACTGGACGAACTGGCCGGGCGGTTGCCGTTCCGGCCGGGCGGGCCGCGGTCATGGGCGGTGGCGCTGCGCGAGCTGCTCGGGGAGCGGTGCGGGTTCCGCGGCACCGCCGGGGACTACCAGCGGCTGGAGTCGTCGTTGCTGCACGAGGTGCTCCGACGGCGGCGCGGGCTGCCGATCCTGCTGTCCGTGGTGTGGATGGAGGTGGCGCGGCGGGCGGGGGCGCATGTGTACGGGGTCGCGCTGCCGGGGCACTTCGTGGTCGGGTTCGGCGCCGCGGAGGAGCAGGTGCTGGCCGATCCCTTCGAGGGAGGCCGGGTGCTGACCGGGTCCGACGCGGAGTTGCTGGTCGTGGGGGCCACGGGGGCGCCGTTGCAGCCGTCCATGCTGGCGCCGGCCGATCCGTTGGAGGTGGTGGTGCGGATTCTCAACAACGTGCGGGCGTGGGCGGCGGCTCGGCCGGAGCGGTCGGATGTGGCGCTGTGGGGTGTGGAGTTGTCGCTGCTGCTGCCCTCTCATCCGGCTCGGTTGCGGTACGAGCGGGCTCAGTTGCTGGTGAAGCGGGGGGATTTCCTGGCGGGGGCCTCGGAGTTGGAGGCTTATGCGGAGGTGGTGGGGGCGGTGGACGAGGGGGCGGCTGAGCGGGTTCGGGGGCAGGCTCGGTCGGCTCGGGCGATGCTGAATTGACGCCCGAACGCCGTAGGGGTTCGCTGGTAGCGCGAGTGCGGGTGCGTCGTGGCCGGTCGCGCAGTTCCCCGCGCCCCCAAGAGCCTCAGAGCCAGCCCTTTTCTCGTGCGAGGCGCGCTGCCTCTGCCCTGTTGCGTACCGCCAACTTCTGGATCGCCGTCGACAGGTAGTTGCGGACCGTGCCTTGCGACAGGTGCAGGGTTGCCGCCAACTCGGCGTTCGTCGAGCCGTCCTCCGCTGCCCGCAGGACCTCGCGCTCCCGGTCCGTCAGGGGGTTCGCGCCCTCCGCCAGTGCCGCTGCCGCCAGCGTCGGGTCGATGACGCGTTCGCCCGCGAGTACCTTGCGTACCGCCGCCGCCAGTTGGGCGGCCGGGGCGTCCTTGACCAGGAACGCGTCGGCGCCCGCCTCCATGGCGCTGCGGAGGTAGCCGGGGCGGCCGAAGGTCGTCAGGACGACCAGTTTCACGCCGGGCAGGGCCTTGTGGACCTGGGCCGCCGCCTCGATGCCGGTCATCCCGGGCATCTCGATGTCGAGGAGGGCCACGTCCACCGCGTGAGCCTGAGCGGCGGCCAACACCTCGTCGCCCCGGGCCACTTGGGCGACCACCTCGATGTCGTCCTCCAGGCCGAGGAGGGCGGCGAGGGCCTCGCGGACCATCGACTGGTCCTCGGCGAGGAGGACCTTGATCGTAGGGCTCATGCCCCGGATCCTACGGGCGCCGGGGTGCCCGCGGGGACGCGGGCGACCAGCCGGAAGCCTTGCTTGGTGCGGTCCGCGTCCAGGGTGCCGCCCGCCTTCTCCAGGCGCTCGGTGAGGCCCGTGAGACCGTTGCCGGGGCCCTTGCCGGAGCCGCCCGAGCCGTTGTCCTCGACGGAGAGTTCCAGCACCGGTCCGTCGAGGGTCTGGCGGCGCAGCACCTCGACCGTGCAGCGGGTCGCGCCGCTGTGCCGTACGACGTTGGTGACCGCCTCGCGCAGCGCCCAGGCGAGGGCGCTCTCGCTCTCCTCGGGGACGTCCCTGAGGTCGGGTTCGGCGGGTACGTCGGCGATGACCGAGGCGGCCGTCAACGCGACCTGGGCGCCCGCGAGTTCCTCGGACAGCCGGGGGCGGCGATAGCCGGTGACGGCCTCGCGTACGTCCACCAGGGCCTGGCGGCTGACCTGTTCGATGTCGGCGACCTGCTGGGCGGCCTTGTCGGGGTGGTCGGGGAGCATCCGGCCGGCGAGTTCGCTCTTCAGCGTGATCAGGGACAGGGAGTGGCCGAGGAGGTCGTGCAGGTCACGCGCGAGGCGCAGACGCTCCTCGTTGGCCGCGAGCTGGGCGACCGTGGCGCGGGCCTTGCGCAACTCCACGGTGGTGGCGACGAGTTGCCGGATGCCGGTCATGGAGTAGCCGACCAGGAGCACCACCAGGAACAGGCCCCAGGCCTCGTCCAGGTTGTGGGCGTGCCAGCCCGCCAGCATCATCGCGGCGGTGGTGAGCGGGATCGTCCAGTAGGCGGTCCGCAGCGGGAAGGCGACCCCGCAGGTGACCGAGACGTACACGAACAGGCCGAGCCACGCACTGCCGAAGCCGAAGGCCAGGGCGAGCCCGAGCGCCCAGAGGGTGGCGGCCAGGACGTTGATGATCCCGCCGCGGAAGGGCCGGCCCATGGTCCGGAAGACGAGGGTCAGATAGATCCCGACGAAGGCCACTAGACCCGCCCAGCCCGCCGCCGTGGCCGCGGTGGTGTGGTGGCCTGCGTTCAGGTCCCGCACCGGGGAGGCGAGGAAGACCAGCCAGGGCAGGACCCACACCAGCTTCCGGATCGCCTCGCCGCGGTTGCGGGGTGGCCGGCCGATCCGGATCAGCCGTTCCGCCCGCGCTTCGTCGTCGGGCCGCAGATCGTCCGTCATCGCGCTCACGCCTTCAGCGTGTCCTTCCGGTAGAGCCAGGCCGCGCCGCCGGTGAACAGGGCGAAGAAGACGGCGAGGACGGCGATGTCCTTGGCATGCGGGGCCTGGCTCTGTTCGATCGCCTGTCCCAGGGCAGCGTACGCGTGCGTGGGCACCCACTTGGCGATGTCCTGGAGCCAGTCCGGGAAGCTCGTCGTGGGCATCCACAGACCGCCGAGGATGGACAGCCCGAAGTAGGTGATCATCGTGATCGGCCGGACCGCGTCCCCGCTCGCCAGATACCCGATGGCCACGCCGAGCGCGGCGAAGACGAGGCTGCCGGCCCAGATCACGCCGGTGAGCGCGAGCCACTGCCAGGCGGCAAGCCGTACGTCCTTCACGGCCGCGGCGACGACGAGGACGACGACTATGGAGGGCAGGCTCACCACGGCCGCGCTCGCCGTCTTCGCGAGGACGTAGCCGTGCCCGGGCAGGGTCGTCAGCCGCAACTGCCGTACCCAGCCGCTCTCCCGCTCCTTGGCGATGCGCTCGCTGTTGCCCATCAGGACGGCCGTGAGGGCGCCGAAGGAGGCCATCGAGACCATCATGTAGGTCGGCAGGGTCAGGCCCGTGCCGTCGATCCGGTCCGTGCCGTCCGCGCTGCCCGCGATGAGCAGGAAGAGCAGGGACGGGTAGAGGACGGAGAAGAACAGGAACTTGCGGTTGCGCAGGGCACGGCTGAGTTCCAGCTTGATGAGGCTCCGCGAGGCAAAGGTGTTCAGCATGACGAACGGGCCTCCTCGGCCTCGGTGATGGCGACGAAGGCCTGCTCCAGGCCGAGCCCGGCGACCTCCAGGTTGCGGGGGTAGAGACCGAGACCGTAGACGGCGTGCACGGTGGCGTCGGCGTCGGCGGACTGGATGCGGACGGTGGTGCCGGAGACGGACAGGTGGGCGAGGAAGGGCAGATCGCGCAGCGTGTCCGGGTCGATCGGGCCCTCCAGGTCGAAGGAGATCCTCCGCGCCCCCGCCTTCGCCTTGATCTCGGCGGCCGTGCCGTCGGCCAGCAGCCGGCCGCGGTGCAGGACGAGCACCCGGTCGGCGATGGCGTCGGCCTCTTCGAGGTAGTGGGTGGCGAACAGCACCGTCCGTCCCTGGTCGGCCTGTTCGCGCATGGTGGCCCAGAAGGCCTGGCGGGTGGTGACGTCCATACCGGTGGTCGGCTCGTCCAGGACGATCAGATCGCTGTCGCCGGCGGTGGCGAGCGCGAAGCGGACCCGCTGGGCCTGGCCGCCGGAGAGCTTGTTGACCTTCCGGTCGGCGATCTGGGTGACGCCGGCCCGGGCGAGGACGTCCTTGGCCTTGTACGGCTTCGGATGCAGGTCGCAGGCGAGTCGCACCAACTCGGCGACGGTCACCTCGTCCATCAGCCCGCCGCTCTGCAGCATCGCGCCCACCCGCCCGGCGACGATCGCCTCACGCGGACTGGTGCCGAACAGCCGGACGCTTCCGCTGTCCGCCTGCTTGAGCCCGAGCAGCAGGTCGAGCGTGGTCGACTTGCCGGCGCCGTTCGGGCCCAGCAGGGCCACGGTCTCCCCGGGATGGAGGCTCAGTGTCAGACCGTCGACGGCCCGCACCTCGCCGTACGCCTTGCTCACCTGGTCGAACGCGACCACTGTCGTTGTCATGTGATCCAGAGTGGCCGCCGAGGCCCCCTGCCCGGCAGTGTCGGCGGTCCTGACTGCCGGATGACAGATGTCATACGACGGCCAGGGGCACCCGGCGAGTGCCGGGTGCCCCTGGTCAGAGCCTGGTGCGGCTAGCTCGGGTCGGTGTCGATGGTGACGACGCGTTCCGCCGTGCTCTTGCCGCGCAGGGCCTTGCGGAGGGCCGAGGCGACGTCCTCGGGCAGGACGTCCCGCTTGCCGCTCGCGCCGTTGATCTGCACACCGGCGAAGGTGGTGCCGTACGCGGCCTTGAGCGCCTTGAGGTCGTAGTAGTCGACGAGCTTGCCGTCGACTGCCTTGAAGCTCAGGATGTCCGGCAACGACAGCTGGCCGAACTTGATGAAGTGCGCCGCGTCGGTCTGCACCTGGACGGTCTGGGCCATCGCGGGCTCCGCGATCGACTTCATCATCGCGTCGACCTCGGCGTTCGAGATCGTCGGCTGCTTGGTCGTCGTCGGGAGCGTGACCGCGCCGGCCGAGCCGGTCTCCACCTGGGTGCGGTACGCCTGTTCGACCGACGTCGTCGACCTGGCGACGTCGATGCCCTTGCCGGCTTTGCCGTAGACGGCGACGGCCTTGCCGTTCTTGAACTTGATCGTGCCCTCGGTCGCCGAGCCGGAGCTGCCGGAGGCGTCCTCCAGGGCCGCGGTGAGCTTCTCCTCGTCGACCGGCATCTCCGGCTCGATCACGCGCTGGCCGCCGAAGAGCGAGCCGATCACGGAGACCGGGTTGTAGTCGCTGGTCGCGGCCTTGCTGACGGTGGCCTGCATGTCGAACTGGAGGCCGGCCTGGTCGGGCTGGAGCTGGACGGTCCTGCCGTCCACCGACAGCTTCAGCGGCTCGTTGACCTTCTTGTCGAAGGCCGCGTCGAGCTTCTTGACCGCGTCGTCGCGAGTGCCGCCGCCGATGTCGACGCCGAGGACCGTGGTGCCCTTGGGCACGTCGGAGTGGTTCATCAGCAGACCGGCGCCGTACGCGCCGCCGGCGACGACGACCACACCCACGCCGACCAGGGTCAGCTTGCTGCGGCCCTTCTTCTTGGGCTTCTTCTTCGAGGACGCCGGCACGTTCTGCGCGACGGGCTCGGGCAGCTTCGGGGGCGTGTGCGGCAGCGGTCCGTCGGTGCCGGGGCCCGGGCCGAACGGGGAGTTCTGGCCGGTGGACGGCACGACCGGGATGCCGCTGGTGACGGTGTGTCCGGAGACGTTGTCCGGCGGGGTGCCGTAGCCGGGGGTGCCCGGTTCGGGGGCCGGCTTCTGCGGGGTGAGGATCGCGGTGTCGTCGCTCAGACCACCACCGGGACCGCGACCGGGGCCGCCCTGCGGACCGGCGCCGGGGGCGCCGGGCGGGGCGGTGACGCCGGGTCCGGCGAAACCGGTGGAGGCGGAGGCCGCGCCCGGAACACCGGGGCCGCCCTGGCGGCGCTGACCGCCGGGGGCGCCAGGTCCGCCCGGGCCGACCCGGGGGCCGCCGACCGGCGGTACGACGGGACCGTCGCCGGTGACCGGGCCGCCGGTCGGGCCTGCCGGGCCCTGCGGGCCGCCGTAGCCGGCCGGGCCGCCGAAGTCGTTCGGCCCGTTGAAGTCGTTGGCGGGCGGGAAGCGGTGCGAGCCGGTCGAACTGTTGAAGTCGTCCGCACCGCCGGGGAGGCCGCCCTGGGCGCCGTAACCGTTCTGCCCCACAGGGCCATTCTGACCGCTGTGGGCGTTCTGGGCTCCGTCGTTGTCCGAGAAGTACGGCAGGTCGTCGCGCCGCGGCTCGCCGCCGGGGCGTGAGCCGCCGCCCAGCGGGCCCGCCGCCAGCGCCTCGGTCACGTCGAAGGAGCCCGTGCCGCCGCCGTGGCCCGGGGCCACGGGACCGCCGGTCGCGCCGGGCAGGCCCGCGCCGTTGGTGGAGCCGGAGCGGGAACCGCCCGGCACGCTCATGGAGCCGACCACCCCACCGGGGCGCCCGGCACCGGGCCGCGCACCGCCGGGAGCGGCACCGGCCGGGGCACCCGGCGCGGCGCCGGAAGCGGCCGGTGCGGGCGCCGAACCCCCGGGCAGACCGGCCCCGTTGGTGGCGCCGCCGCCCTGACCGCCCTTGGCGGGGCCGGACTTGCGCGGGGCGAACCAGTCGCTCGTCTTCTCCTCGGCGGACGGAGCCGGCTCGGCGGGAGCTTCGACGGTGCCGTGGGCCGCGCTGTCGGCGACGGGGGCGCTCGGCGCCGGCGTCTCGGCCGTGGTGTCACCCGCGGTGCCCTCGGCGTCCGCGACGGGCGTCCGTACGACGACCGGCGGGATGGGCCGCGACCCGGGGATGTTGATCCGGATCCGGGTCGTCAGCGTGGTCTCGGTCTTGCGCTCCTCGGACTGCGAGGCCGAACGGCCCGCGTCCGTACCGTCATCGGAAGCCATGGGGGTCCCGTAGGGCGGCGTGCCCGAAGGGTATGCGGCTCCGCCGCGCCCGTTGGGCCCGGAGGACGGACTGTCAGTTTCACGACTCAAGGCAGGTTCTCCCGGTTGGCTCCACCGACCGTGTCGGCCCCAGTGCTTCGGGCGGCTCGGCGGCGCGCACCACCATACTGGCCACTTCTGGCCCGTATCCCACGACCGCTGGGGAAACCCACACGGGACTCGCACGTCCCTGTCGCGGCGAAGTGGTACGTCACTTGCCAAGTCGGACGGCGTCGCCGTCCGGTTGCCGCCCCGCCCCGAGCGTGGCGCAGATCACAGCCGTAGCCATGCCACCGAGCAGGAAGAGGTAGGAGCCCGCTCCCGCGCCGAAGAGGAAGTCGCCTTCGGGGCGGGTGGCGGTGAGCAGGATGACGGCGAGCATCCAGCCGGCCGCCGGTGCGACGGCCCCGCCCCGGCCTCCGACGGCACGCGCGCCGCCGAGGCAGAGTCCGGCCTCGCCGGCGAGCGCGAGCAGCAGGCCGCCCGGGAACCAGCCGGACTGTACGAGGGACCCGGCGGCGCCGACGAGCGCGCCGAGCACGAAGAGGCCCAGGTAGAGGAGGGCTCGTGCGGCGGAGGGGGCCTTGAGGGGCTGGGCGAGCAGGGATCCGTGGTCGTTCACGAGAGGCCCCCGGTGCCGGCGAAGAGGTCGGTCTCCCGATCCCCGGGTACCCGGTCCCCTCGTACCAACTCGTAGTACTCGGTGGTGAAGACGGGCTGCACGAGGTCATTGGAGAGGACGAAGTACGGGGCGGCGACCGTGATCTGGGTGGCGTGCGCCGCCATCGCGGCGGCCTTCGCGGCGGCGTGGGCGGTGCCGTCGATCTCGGTGGTGATCCGCTCGTCGGCTACGACACCCGGTACGTCGTCGAGGACGCCCGGCTTGTCGAAGGGCAGCCCCGGCAGTGCCTCGGCCAGCCGCTCGAAGGCCTGTTCGCCGACCGTGCGCGGGACGCGGTTCCAGTAGACCTTGGGGATCGTCCAGCCCGCTTCGGCCGCCAGGTCCGCGGCGCGCATGGCGACGCGGTGGGCCTGGATGTGGTCGGGGTGGCCGTAGCCGCCGTTCTCGTCGTACGTGACGAGGACCTGCGGCCGTACCTCCAGGATCACCCGGACGAGAGCGGCGGCGGCCTCGTCGAGATCCGCCTGCCAGAAGCAGGCGGGGTCGTCGTTGTCGGCGAGGCCCATCATCCCGGAGTCCCGGTAGCGGCCCTGGCCGCCGAGGAGACGGAAGTCCTCGACGCCGAGTGCGCGCATCGCGGCGGTGAGCTCGCCGAGGCGGTACTCGCCCAGGGCGGTGCCCGACAGGTGCCGGAGCTCCGGCGGAATGACCTCGCCGCGCTCACCGAGCGTGCAGGTGACCAGGGTCACCCGGGCACCCTCGGCCGCATAGCGAGCCATCGTCGCGCCGTTGTTGATCGACTCGTCGTCCGGGTGCGCGTGCACCAGGAGGAGGCGTCGGGCCGGTGGTTCCGTCATGGGACCACCCTAAAGGCGACCCCGGGACGGGTCAGAACTTGATGCTGCCGATCATCCCCGCGATGTTCGTCGTCAGCTCACTGATGGTGGGCGCGACGGTCGAAGAGGCCAGGTAGAACCCGAGCAGCATGCAGACGACCGCATGTCCGGCCTTCAGTCCTGACTTCTTGACCAGAAGGAAGACGATGATCGCCAGCAGCACTACCGCCGAAATCGAGAGCGCCACGGCGGCTCACCTCCAAAGATCCCAAGAGCGCGGGGGGTTCGGACCAGGGGGGCAGATAAATCCATACGACAGCCAGCAGGTTCATACCCACTATGCGCTAGTGATCATAACTATCCGTACTCGCGCATCGGTCGGCGCACGGACGCACAAGGGGGCGTATGGCCAATATGGTCGGGGCATGACGACGACGTCCGACTCCTTTCCTCGCCGGCACGCCCGCACCCAGCGCTTCACGCTCGGCGCGCCGCGTGCGTTCACCGTGGCTCCCGACGGTTCCCGTGTCGTGTTCCTGCGCTCGTCCTCCGGTACGGACCGGGCCAGTTCGCTGTGGGTGCTCGACCCCGCGGACGGCGGGGAGCGCGTGGCGGCCGACCCGCGCGCCCTCCTCGGCGGCTCCACGGAGAACCTCTCGCCGCAGGAGCGGGCGCGGCGCGAACGCAGCCGGGAGGGCGGCGCCGGGATCGTCGGCTACGCCACCGACGCGGCCGTGGAGTTGGCGTCTTTCGCCTTGTCAGGGCGGCTTTTCACGGCCGAACTGCGGGCCGGTACGGCACGTGAACTCCGGGTCCCGGGACCGGTGATCGACCCCCGCCCCTCCCCCGACGGCCGCTTCGTCGCGTACGTCGCCCAGGGCGCCCTGCGGGTGGTCGGCGCCGAGGGCGAGGGGGACCGGGCCCTGGCGGAGCCGGAGTCGGATCACGTCACCTACGGTCTCGCCGAGTTCATCGCGGCCGAGGAGATGGGCCGGTCACGGGGGTTCTGGTGGTCCCCGGAGGCGGACCGGCTGCTGGTGGCGCGCGCGGACGACACGCCGGTGGAGCGCTGGTGGATCTCCGACCCGGCCCATCCGGAACGTGATCCACAGCACGTCGCGTATCCGAGGGCCGGGACGGCGAACGCGGAGGTACGGCTGTTCGTGGTCGGCCTCGACGGGGCCCGCACGGAGGTCTCCTGGGACCGGGCCCGCTACCCGTATCTGGCGCATGTGCACTGGTCAGCGGCGGGTGCCCCGCTCCTCCTCGTACAGGCGCGCGACCAGCGCAGTCAGCTGTTCCTGGCCGTGGATCCGGCCTCGGGGACGACCCGGATGGTGCACGCGGACGAAGATCCAACTTGGCTTGATCTTTTCCCAGGGGTGCCCTGCTGGAGCCCGTCCGGACGACTGGTGCGGATCGCGGACGAGGGCGGCGCGCGGGTCCTCGCGGTGGGCGACCGCCCGCTGACGGGACCGCAGTTGCACGTCCGCGCGGTGCTGGACGTGTCCGACGACGACGTGCTGGTCTCGGCGTCGGCCGGGGAGCGGGCGGCGGCGCCCGAGACCGGCGAGGTGCATGTGTACCGGGTCAACGAGCTCGGGGTGGAGCGGGTCTCGCAGGAGCCGGGGGTGCACTCGGCGGTGCGGGCCGGGAGCGTGGGCGTGCTGGTCTCCGCGGTGCCGGGGCGGGCCGGGTCCGTGGCACAGGTGCTGCGGGACGGGAAGCCGACGGCGACGATCACCTCGTACGCCGAAGATCCTGGTATGTCCCCGCGCGTGACGCTGACCGAGGGGGGCGCACGGCGGATCCCGTGCGCCGTGCTGTTGCCTCGGAACCACCAAGGGGATGAGCGTCTTCCGGTTTTGCTGGATCCCTACGGGGGACCGCACGGTCCGCGCGTCCTCGCGGCCCACAACGCGCACCTCACCAGCCAGTGGTTCGCGGACCAGGGTTTCGCGGTCGTGGTCGCGGACGGCCGGGGCACCCCGGGCCGCTCGCCGGCCTGGGAGAAGGCGATCCGCGACGACTTCACGGTGTCCCTGGACGACCAGGTGGAGGCGCTGCACGAGCTGGCCGAGCGCTACCCGCTGGACCTGGACCGGGTGGCCATCCGGGGCTGGTCGTACGGCGGCTGGCTGGCGGGGCTCGCGGTCCTGCGCCGCCCCGACGTCTTCCACGCCGGGATCGCGGGCGCCCCGGTGACGGACTGGCGGCTGTACGACACCCACTACACGGAGCGGTACCTGGGCGATCCCGGTACGGCACCGGAGGTGTACGCGAAGAGTTCACTGGTGACGGACGAGGGCCTCTCCGCCCCCTCGGACCCGCACCGCCCGCTGATGATCGTGCACGGCACCGCCGACGACAACGTGGTCTTCGCCCACGCCCTGCGGCTGTCCTCGGCCCTCCTCGCCGCGGGCCGCCCGCACGAGGTGCTGCCGCTGTCCGGGGTGACCCACATGACCCCGCAGGAGGAGGTCGCGGAGAACCTGCTGCTGCTCCAGGTGGACTTCCTGAAGCGGTCGTTGGGGTCGTAGGGGTACGGCAACGGGCCGGGACGACATGGCGCGTCCCGGCCCGTTTACGGCACCCGCACGGCCGTACGTTGTTCAGCCTGACGCGTCCGTATATCGGAACCGGGTCAGCCAAGTTGCCTCCGTGTTACTCCGGCGCCTCGGGCGGCACCACCTGCATCTCCTCCGCGAAATGGCAGGCCGAGTCATGGGCCGCGGGGCCCGGGAGGAGACGGAACTCGCTCGGCACCGCCAGGGCCGGGACCTCCATGGCGCACCGCTCCTGTGCTTTCCAGCAGCGGGTGCGGAAGCGGCAGCCGGAGGGGATGTTCGTCGGGGAGGGGACGTCGCCGGACAGGATGATGCGTTCGCGGTGCTCACGGGCCTCGGGGTCGGGCACGGGGACGGCGGAGAGCAGCGCCTGGGTGTAGGGGTGCGTGGGGTGGTCGTAGATCTCCGCGTCCCTGCCGATCTCCACGATCCGCCCGAGGTACATCACGCCGACGCGGTCGGAGATGTGGCGGACGATGGAGAGGTCGTGGGCGATGAAGACGTAGGAGAGGTCGAAGTCGTTCTGGAGGCGGTCCATCAGGTTGATGACCTGTGCCTGGACGGAGACGTCGAGCGCGGAGACCGGCTCGTCGGCGACGATGACCTCCGGGCGCAGCGCCAGGCCCCGTGCGATGCCGATGCGTTGGCGCTGGCCACCGGAGAACTGGTGCGGATAGCGGTTGATGTACTCGGGGTTGAGGCCGACCACGTCCAGGAGGTCCTGGACCTTGCGGCGGCGGTCGCCCTTGGGTGCGACCTCGGGATGGATGTCGTAGGGCTCGCCGATGATGTCGCCCACCGTCATACGGGGGTTGAGGGAGGTGTACGGGTCCTGGAACACCATCTGGATGTTGCGGCGCACCGACTTGAGGGCCTTGCCGGACAGCTTGGTGATGTCCTCGCCCTTGTACTTGATCGAACCGGCGGTCGGCTGCTCGAGGTTGACCAGCATCTTGGCGACGGTCGACTTGCCGCAGCCCGACTCCCCGACGATCCCGAGCGTCTCTCCACTGCCCAGCGTGAAGTCCACACCGTCGACCGCCTTGACGGCCCCTACCTGCTTCTTGAACAGCACGCCCTGGGTGAGCGGGTAGTGCTTGACCAGTCCGCTCACCTCGATGATCGGCTCAGCCATTGAGGCACTCCCTCCAGAAGTGACAGGCGCTCGTGCGGTCCTGCGACACCTCGTACAGCGGGGGTTCGTCCGTCCGGCACACGTCCTGGGCCATCGGACACCGGGGGTTGAACGCGCAACCCGGCGGGATGTCCATCAGGTTGGGCGGCAGCCCCTTGATCGCGTACAGCTCCTGGCCCTTCTGGTCCAGGCGCGGGATGGAGTCCAGCAGACCACGCGTGTAGGGGTGTGCCGGGGCCTTGTAGATGTCGTGCACCGGCGCCTGCTCGACGATGCGGCCCGCGTACATCACCGCGATCCGGTCGGCGACGTCGGCGACCACACCGAGGTCGTGGGTGATGAGGATGAGCCCCATGTTGTACTCGCGCTGCAACTCCGCGAGCAGATCCATCACCTGCGCCTGGACGGTGACGTCGAGGGCCGTGGTCGGTTCGTCGGCGATGATCAGGGCGGGCTCCAGGGCCATCGCCATGGCGATCATGATGCGTTGGCGCATGCCGCCGGAGAACTGGTGCGGGTACTGCTTGACCCGCTCCTTCGCGGCCGGGATGCGCACCCGGTCCATCAGCTCCACGGCCTTGGCCCGCGCGTCCTTCTTCGACATGCCCCGGTGCACGACGAACATCTCACCGAGCTGATCGCCCACGGACAGCACCGGGTTCAGCGAGGAGAGCGCGTCCTGGAAGATCATCGCCATCTCGGCGCCACGGACCTTGCGCCGCTCCTCCTCCTTGAGCTTCAGCAGGTCCTTGCCCTGGAAGAGGATCTCGCCGCCCGCGATGCGCCCCGGCGGCATGTCGAGAATGCCCATGATCGCCTGCGCGGTCACGGACTTCCCGGACCCGGACTCCCCCAGCACGGCCAGGGTCTCCCCCGCGTCCACGGCGTAGTCGACCCCGTTGACCGCCTTGGCGACCCCGTCCCGGGTCTTGAACTCCACGTGCAGATCACGCACTTCCAGGAGCACGGCTCACCTCAGCTTCGGGTCGGGGGGCGTCGCGGACGAGGTCCACGCGGACAACGAACGCCGATACGGCGACCGACCGGGCGACGACATCGCCACCGGGCCGGTCGAGGAGAGCGGGCAGACCATGCCTCCCGGCACCCTCACGGCTTCCAGCACGCGCACGCCCCTCACCTCAGCTTCGGGTCGAGGGCGTCGCGGGCGAGGCCCATGCGGACAGCGAAGGCCGATACGGCGACCGGCCGGGCGGCGGTATCGCCACCGGGCCGGTCGAGGGGAGCCGGCACGCCACGACGCCCTTCAGAGACGCCCGTGACGCCGGACGGCCTCAGGGCTCGGGGCGCCTTCACGACGCCCAGCGCCCTCACGACGCCCCGCGTCCCAACGGCTCGCGGCAGCCTCGCGGCTTCCAGCACGCGCACGCCCCTCACCTCAGCTTCGGGTCGAGGGCGTCGCGGACCGCGTCGCCGAGCATGATGAACGCGAGGACGGTGAGGGCGAGGGCGCCGGCGGGCCAGAGGAGCATGTGGGGGGCCTGGCGGATGTAGGCGGAGGCCGCGGAGATGTCGATGCCCCAGCTGACGGTCGGCGGCTTCAGGCCCACGCCGAGGTAGGAGAGCGTCGCCTCCAGGGCGATGTACGTGCCGAGCGCGATGGTCGCGACGACGATCACCGGGGCCACCGCGTTCGGCGCGATGTGGCGGAGCAGCTGGCGGGAGTGGGAGGCGCCCAGCGCCTTCGCGGCCTGGACGTAGTCGTTCTGTTTCGCCGTGATGACCGAGCCCCTCGCGATGCGGGAGATCTGCGGCCAGCCCAGCAGCACCATGAAGCCGATCACCGGCCAGACCGTGTTGCTGGTGACCACGGACAGGAGGACCAGGCCGCCCAGGACCACGGGGATCGCGAAGAACACGTCGGTGATGCGGGACAGGATCGAGTCCCAGAAGCCACCGAAGAAGCCGGCCAGGCCGCCGAGCACCGAGCCCAGGATCGCGACCCCGAGCGTGGCGCAGACGCCGACCGTGACGGACGTACGGGCGCCGTAGACGGTGCGGGTGTAGACGTCGCAGCCCTGCCCGTCGAAGCCGAAGGGATGGCCTGGTTGGGAGCCCTCCTGGGCCTTGGCCAGGTCGCACTTGAGCGGGTTGCCGGAGGCGATCAGCGACGGCCACAGGGAGATGACGACCAGGAAGAGGATGACCAGGCCCGAGATGATGAAGACCGGGTTGCGGCGCAGGTCCCGCCAGGCGTCCGACCAGAGCGAGCGGGGCTTGCCCTGGGGGCCGCCCGACGGGCCGGGCCCCTTCTCCAGCGTGGTCGCCTCGCTGACCGCGAGGTCCATGGCGCCGCCCATGCCGGTCCCGGCGATCGCGCCCTCGGGCTCCTGGGGTTCAGGCATAGCGGATCCTCGGGTCGAGTACGGCGTACAGGAGGTCGACGAGCAGGTTGGCCACCAGGAAGACCAGCACGAGGACGGTGACGAAGCCGACCACCGTCTGGGTGTTCTGGCGCAGGATGCCCTGGTAGAGCTGGTAGCCGACGCCGTGGATGTTGAAGATGCGCTCGGTGACGATCGCGCCGCCCATCAGGGCGCCGATGTCGGTGCCGATGAAGGTGATGACCGGGATGAGGGAGTTGCGCAGGAGGTGGCGGATGACGACCCGTCGTCTCGGCAGCCCCTTCGCCACCGCCGTACGGACGTAGTCGCTGCGGCGGTTCTCCGCGATCGACGTCCGGGTCAGCCGGGTCACGTAGGCCAGCGACACCGACGCCAGCACCAGGCCCGGCACGATCAGTTCGCTGAACGTGGCGTCCGCGGACACCGACGGTTTGATCCAGCCCCACTCGACGCCGAGGAGGAGCTGGAGCAGCAGGCCGGTGACGAAGGTCGGGACCGAGATCACGACGAGCGTCAGCATCAGGACCGAGGTGTCGACGGGCTTGCCGCGGCGCAGGCCCGTGACGACACCCAGGGTGATGCCGATGACGATCTCGAAGAGGATCGCGACGATCGTCAGGCGGATCGTGACGGGGAACGCCGTCGCCATCAGCTCGGTGACCTTCTGCCCGTTGAACGCGGTGCCGAAGTCGCCGGTGAAGACGTTCCCCATGTAGGTCAGGTACTGCTGCCAGACGGGCTTGTCGAGGCCGAACTCCTTCTCCAGCTGGGCGGCGGTGGCGGCGTCGCACTGCCGGTCGCCGCACAGGCCCGCGATGGGGTCGCCCATCACGTTGACCATGAGGAAGATGAGGAGCGTGGCGCCGATGAACACCGGGATCATCTGGAGCAGGCGCCGGACGACGTAGCGTCCCATGGCAGGCTCAGCCGACCTTGATCTCGTTGTAGACCGGGACGCTGAACGGGTTGAGCTTGACGTTGGAGAGCCGCTCCGAGTAGCCGGCGCTGCCGTTCTGGTACCAGAGCGGGATCGCGCCCATGTTGTCCCGCAGCACCTTCTCGGCGTCCTGGAACGTGGAGACGGCCTTGGCGGTGTCGGTCTCGGCGTTGGCCTCGTCGACGAGCTTGTCGAAGTCCTTGTTGGACCACTTGCCGTCGTTGGAGGAGGCGTTGGTGTAGTAGAGCGGCTGGAGGAAGTTCTGGATGAGCGGGTAGTCCATCTGCCAGCCGGCCCGGAAGGGGCCGCTCATCTTCTTCTCGGTGATCTGGTTGCGGTAGTCGGCGAAGGTGCCGACCGGGTTGCCGACGCAGGCCTTGTCGTTGTCGAGCGCGTTGTTGATCGAGTTGCACACCGCGTCGACCCACTGCTTGTGCGAGCCCGTGTCCGCGTTGTACGTGATCTTGACCTGGCCTCCGGGGAGGCCGCCGCCCTCCTCGATCAGCTTCTTCGCCGCGGCGGCGTCGTATTCACAGGCGTCCCCGCACAGACCTTCCTTGAAGCCGCCGGCCTCGCCGAGGACCGGGGAGGTCCAGTCGCTGGCCGGGGTGCGGGTGTCGTTGAAGATGGTCTTGGTGATCTGGTCCCGGTTGATCGCCCGGGACAGTCCGGTGCGGACCTTCTCCATGCCCGCCGTGTTCCACTTCTTGTCGTAGAACGGGAAGGCGAGGGTCTGGATGATGCCGGCCGGGGTGTTGAGGTAGCGGTCGCCCAGGTCGGCCTGGACGTTCTTGAGCTGGGCGGCGGGGACGTCGTCGACGAGGTCGAGGTTGCCGGCCATGAGGTCGGTGTAGGCGGTGTTGTTGTCGGTGTAGACCTTGAGGGTCACTCCGCCGTTCTGCGCCTTGTCCGCACCGGGGTAGCCGTCCCACTTCTTCAGGCTCATCTGCGAGCCCTTGGTGTACGACGCGATGGTGTACGGGCCGTTGCCGACCGGCTTCTTCAGCCAGCCGTCGTGGTCGGTGAAGAAGGCCTGCGGGAGCGGGGCGTAGGCCGGGTAGCCGAGGGTGTCGGGGAAGGTCGAGAACTTCTGGTTGAGCTTGACCGTGAAGGTCAGGTCGCCGGTGACCTTCAGGCCGGAGAGCGTCTGCGCGGTCTGCTTGCCGCCGTCCTCGGGGTGGACCTTGTCATAGCCGTCGATGTACCCGAAGAAGTACGCGTTCTTCTGGTTGTTCTTGAGGCTGGCCCCGTAGTTCCAGGCGTCGACGAAGGACTTCGCGGTGACCTTCTCGCCATTGGAGAAGGTCCAGCCGCTCTTGACGGTGACGGTGAAGTTCTGCGAGTCGCTCGTGTCGATCTTCTCGGCGAGCATGTCCTCGGCCTTGCCGGTCTCCGGGTTGTACCTCTTCAGGGACCGGAAGATCATGTCGAGCACCTTGCCGCCCTGCACCTCGTTGGTGTTGGCCGGCTCCAACGGGTTCTGCGGGTCGCCCCAGGAGGCGCTGAGCGTCGCGCTGCTGTCGCCACCGCCGCCGCCGCTGTCGCTGTCCCCACCTCCGCAGGCCGTCGCCGCGAGGGCTACCGCCGCCGCGCATGCGGCCCACTTGGCGTGCGTGGCTCCACGCATGGAGTGCCTCCTGATTGACTGCGCTGATCCGTTACCGGCAAATATCGACGTAAATCAGGCAAACCGCACACGTATTGAGCCCTTTAGGGGAACGGGTGGAGACCTCCCGGGAAGGTCCGACCTCTCCGTCAGTGGATCTTGCGTGCAGGACGCAATGGATCTTCACGTTCCGATGCAGAACCGTTGGATTGCGACCCGCCTATGTACGGATTTCGACACGCCACAGTCCGCATATCGAACTCATTGCCCGATTGGGGCAGTTGGCCCGATATAAAACACGGATCGATCACGAGGCGCTACACGCGTAGCTACAGATTGGTCAAGTCCAGGTAAAGAAAGTAAAGAGAAACCCAAGTCGACCGAGAATTTATTGACCTTGAATGAATTGCGTTGAAAAAGTCCGGCGTAGCCCGTAGGGGAGTGCCCTGCGGAGTCATCAGACCCTCCCTTGGGCCAGGAGCACCATGACCCCCCCAACTCCATCGGCGGCTGCCCCGCTTGAGGTGACCGAAGAGAGCGCCGAGAAGTCGATCACTTCTCCCTCTCCGAAGGCCAACGAAAGCCGCTCACCCGGGCAGCTCGCCTGGCGCCGGTTCAAGCGTGACCGCACGGGCGTCATATCGGCGTACATCGTGATCTTCTTCTTCACGATCGCCGTCGCCGCTCCGCTCATAGCCAAGCTGTACGGGAAGAACCCGTACGACCAGTACGGCCAGGACGCGCCGATCGGCACACTGCTGAACGACGCCGGCTACCCCATCAAACCCAACGGCGGCATCGACGCGAACTTCTGGTTCGGCATCGAGCCGGCCATGGGACGCGACGTGTTCACGTTCCTGCTCTACGGCATCCGGACCTCGCTGATGATCGCCACGATCACCACGGTCCTGGTCACGGTCCTCGGTGTGATCGTCGGCGTCTCCGCCGGCTACCTGGGCGGAAAGACGGACTATCTCGTCAGCCGGGTCATCGACATCGTGCTGTCGTTCCCCTCCACCCTGTTCTTCATCGCCTTCACGCCCGTCGTGTACGGCCTCTTCTGGGCCGCCGACGAGGAGATCCCCGCCTGGGGACGCGGCGTCTGCCTGGTCGTGCTGCTCACGGCCTTCGGCTGGGCCTCCATCGCCCGCCTGCTGCGCGGCCAGGTGCTGGCCCTGCGCGAGCGTGAGTTCGTCGAGGCCGCCAAGGTGACCGGAGCCTCCCCCGGCCGGATCATCTTCAAGGAACTGCTGCCCAACCTGTGGACTCCGATCCTCATCCAGTCCACCCTCGCCCTCCCGGCGTTCGTGACCGCGGAGGCGGGCCTCGCCTTCCTCGGCGTCGGCATCCAGGACCCGACCCCGGACTGGGGCGTGATGATCCAGCGTGGAGCGCAGTACTACACGGACGACATCACCTTCATGATCTTCCCGGGCGTCTCGATGATCATCTTCGTCCTGGCGTTCAACCTCCTCGGCGACTCGGTCCGCGACGCACTCGACCCGAAGTCCAAGCGCTGAGTTCCCCGGCCCGGACACAGCCGTCCACCGGCCGTCAGCGGCAGCACGTCTCTCTCATCCATCACGTCTAGGCAGGTAGCCATGTCCTTTTCCCGCAGAAACTTCCTGATCGCCACCGGTGTGGCGGCGGGAGCCAGCACCGTCCTGAGCGCCTGCAGCAGCGGCGACGCCGGTGGTTCGAGCAGCAAGACCCCGTCGGTCGAGAAGGGCAAGGCCGCCGAGATCGCCGTCGGCACCGCCACCGACTCCAAGGGCCCCGCCCCGGAGATGCCGGGCGCGCGCAAGGGCGGCACCATCTACACGCTCGACCAGATCGACTTCGACCACCTGGACCCGGCGCAGATCTACTCCTCGTACACGGGTGCCGGTTCGGTCCTGTTCCTGCGTGGTCTGACCGGCTACCGTGTCGACTCCAAGGGCAACACCACCCTGGTCGGCGACCTCGCCACCGACGCCGGCACCGTCAAGGACGGCGGCAAGACCTGGTCCTTCACGCTGAAGGACGGCATCAAGTGGGAGGACGGCAAGGTCGTCACCATCGACGACGTCCGTCACACCTTCGAGCGCCTCTTCGCCGACTTCGTCACCGAGGGCCCCCGCTACCCGCAGAACTGGCTCGAGGGCGGCGACAAGTACAAGGGCCCCTACGACGGCAAGCACCTCTCCTCCATCGAGACGGACGGCAACACCGTCACCTTCCGTCTGAAGGAGGCGCACGCCGACTTCCCGTTCATGCTCGCCATGCGCGGCTACGCGATCGTGCCCAAGGCCAAGGACACGAAGAAGAAGTACGACCAGCGTCCGTTCTCCTGCGGCCCGTACAAGATCGAGTCCCGCAGCATCGACAAGTCCCTGACCCTGGTGCGCAACGAGAACTGGGACGCCAGCCTCGACCCGTGCCGCAACGGTTACCCGGACAAGGTCGTCATGCAGTTCGGCTTCCAGGGCCTGGCCTCCACGGACCGCTACATCGCCGACTCGGGCAACGACCAGTACGCGCTGTCCCTGCTGAACGAGGTCGCCTCCGAGCGCATCACCAAGGTGCTCGGCGACGCCACGCTCAAGCAGCGGGTGCTGACCCAGGTCGACACGACCTGCTACTACTTCCCGATCAACATGACGCGCATCAAGGACGTCAAGGTCCGTCAGGCGATCAACTGGGCGTGGCCGGCGCAGCAGCTCAAGCAGCAGCGTGGTGGCTCGCAGGTCACCGCGACCGCGACCACGATCATCTCCCCGCTGACCCCGGGTCACGAGGACTTCGACCTGTACGGCAAGAAGACCAAGCCGACCGGTGACCCGGAGAAGGCCAAGGCGCTGCTGAAGGAAGCCGGCAAGGAGGGCCAGAAGCTGGTCATCGCCTTCCAGCAGTCCGACAAGGCCGTCAAGGAAGCCGTCACCATCAAGAACGCCCTCACCAAGGCGGGCTTCGACGTGGTGACCAAGCAGGTCGACAAGACCACCTTCTACTCCGAGATCGGTCAGCTGGACAACGGCTTCGACCTGTTCGCCGCGGGCTGGGGCCCGGACTGGCCGGCCGGTTACGCCGTCATCCAGCCCTGCTGGGACGGCAGCCAGATCGCCGACGGTGGCGTCAACTGGTCGCAGCTGAACGACACCAGCGTCAACAAGGCGATCGCCGCCGCCACCTCGATCACCGACGCGGACAAGGCCAACGCGGCCTGGGGCGCGATCGACAAGCAGATCATGACGCTCGCGGCCTGCGTCCCCGACTACAACCCGATCCGTAACTACTTCTACGGTTCGAAGGTCGGTGGCGTGGTCTACAACGCCGGTGACACCTGCGTCGCCCTCGGCAAGGTCTTCGCGAAGGCCTGACGCTTTCCCGGGGCGGCGGTCCGACCGACCGCCGCCCCGGCCCCGTCCAAGCCCGCTCCCCACACCCCGGCGACGGCGCCCCGTCCGGAAAGTCTCACCCCATGTTCCGTTTCCTGGTCCGCCGAGTGCTCGGCGCACTCGTGATTCTGCTGATCATCAGCGCCGTCACCTTCTTCCTCTTCTACGCCATCCCGCGCGACCCGGCACGGATGGCCTGCGGCAAGGTCTGTGACGACCAACTGCTCGCACAGGTACGGCAGAACCTCGGGATCGCCGACCCGATGCCGGTGCAGTACTGGCACTGGCTCCAGGCCGTCTTCGTGGGCCGGGACTACGTGGGCGTCGGACACTGCGACGCGCCCTGCTTCGGCTACTCGTTCAGCAACAACGTGAACGTGTTCGACACAATCATGGAGCGGCTGCCCACCACCATCTCGCTCGCCATCGGCGGCGCCTTCTTCTTCCTGATCATCGGTGTGGGCACCGGCATGCTGGCCGCGCTCAAGCAGGGCAAGTTCCTCGACAAGGCCGCCAGCTCCTTCTCGCTCATCGGCTCGTCGATGCAGATCTACTTCGTCGGCTACATCGCGATGTTCCTCCTGGTGACCCAGCTCCACCTGCTGGACCAGCCGTCGTACACGCCGTTCACCGACAACCCCGGCGCCTGGGCCTCCGGCCTGCTGCTGCCGTGGCTGGTGCTGTCGATCATCTTCACGGCCAACTACACGCGTATGACCCGTTCGCAGCTGGTGGAACAGCTCAGCGAGGACTACGTGCGCACGGCCCGGGCCAAGGGCCTGTCCCGCAGCTCCGTCTTCTTCCGCTTCGCCTGGCGTGGAGCGATGGGCCCGATCGTGACGATCTTCGGCATCGACATGGGCACCCTGGTCGGCGGCGCGATCATCACCGAGTCGGTCTTCAGCATCCAGGGCCTCGGCACGCTGGCCGTCCGCTCGGTCGACGACAGCGACCTGCCCATGCTGCTCGGCGTCACCATGATCGCGGCGGCCGGCATCGTCTTCGCCAACATCATCGTGGACGCCGTCTACGCCCTCATCGACCCGCGCATCCGGCTCGCCTGATCCGGTCCCCCTCCAGCTACCCCCCGGCATGACCCCCAGGAGCGTCCCCGTGACGAGCACCGATCAGCAGCCCTTCCTCTCCGTCAGGGACCTGAAAGTCCACTTCTCCACCGAGGACGGCGTCGTCAAGGCCGTCGACGGTCTCTCGTTCGACCTCGAAAAGGGCAAGACCCTCGGCATCGTGGGCGAGTCCGGCTCAGGCAAGTCCGTCACCAACCTGACGATCCTCGGCCTGCACGACCGGCACCGCACCGCCATCGACGGCGAGATCCTGCTCGACGGCAAGGAGCTGACCACGGCTCGCGAGGCCGAGCTGGAGAAGCTGCGCGGCAACAAGATGGCGATGATCTTCCAGGACGCCCTGGCCTCGCTGTCGCCGTACCACACCATCGGCAAGCAGATCGGTGAGACGTACCGCAAGCACACCGGTGCCTCCAGGGCGGAGGCCCGCAAGCGGGCGATCGAGATGCTGCGGCGTGTCGGCATCCCCCAGCCGGACATGCGGGTGGACGACTATCCGCACCAGTTCTCCGGCGGTATGCGCCAGCGCGCGATGATCGCCATGGCGCTGGTCTGCGACCCCGAGCTGCTGATCGCCGACGAGCCGACCACCGCGCTCGACGTGACGGTCCAGGCCCAGATCATGGACCTGCTCAAGGACCTCCAGCAGGAGTTCGGCACCGCGATCATCTTCATCACCCACGACCTCGGTGTCATCGCCGACATCGCGGACGACGTGCTGGTGATGTACGGCGGCCGGTGTGTGGAGCGGGGCACGAAGGAGGAGGTGCTGCGCACGCCGCAGCACCCTTACACGGTCGGCCTGCTGAGCTCCATGCCGAGCCTGGACGGTCCGGTGGACGTGCCGCTGTCGCCGATCCCGGGTTCGCCGCCCTCGCTGCTGAACCCCCCGTCGGGCTGCCGCTTCCACCCGCGCTGCTCCTTCGCCGAGAAGGTTCCGGGCGGGCGGTGCTCCACCGAGCGCCCGCTGCTGAAGGTCGAGGACGGCCGGGGTTCCGCCTGCCACCTCACGCTGGACCAGCGCCAGGAATTCTTCGCCGACCTCGCCGCGACCCGGCACTGACGTAACCGAGACGGGACTTCACCATCATGAGCAACACCAAACCCCTCCTGGACGTCTCCGGTCTGACGAAGCACTTCCCGGTCAAGGGCGGCTTCCCGATCCGCCGTACGGTCGGCGCGGTGCAGGCCGTCGACGGGCTCGACTTCCAGGTCAACGAGGGCGAGGCCCTCGGCCTGGTGGGCGAGTCGGGCTGCGGCAAGTCCACGACGGGCCGGCTGATCACGCGCCTCCTGGAGCCCACCGGCGGCAAGATCTCCTACCGCGGGCAGGACATCACGCACGCGGGCCGCAAGGGTCTTGCGCCGATCCGCTCCGAGATCCAGATGATCTTCCAGGACCCGTACGCCTCGCTGAACCCGCGGCAGACGGTCGGCAAGATCATCGCGGGTCCGATGGAGATCAACGACATCAACCCGGCGGGCGGTCGCGAGAAGCGCGTCCGCGAGCTGCTGGAGATCGTCGGCCTCAACCCCGAGCACTACAACCGCTTCCCGCACGAGTTCTCCGGCGGTCAGCGCCAGCGCATCGGCGTGGCACGGGCGTTGGCGCTCGAACCCAAGCTGATCGTGGCGGACGAGCCGGTCTCGGCCCTGGACGTCTCCATCCAGGCGCAGGTGGTGAACCTGCTCCAGAAGGTCCAGCAGGAGCTGGGCATCGCGTTCGTCTTCATCGCCCACGACCTCGCCGTCGTACGGCACTTCTCGCAGCGCGTGGCCGTGATGTACCTCGGCAAGATCGTCGAGATCGCCGACCGCGACGACCTGTACGGCAACCCGCGCCACCCCTACACCCGGGCCCTGCTGTCCGCGGTGCCGGAGGCGACGGTGGACGAGACCCCGGCCCGTGAGCGCATCCGCCTCCAGGGCGACGTGCCCTCCCCGCTGAACCCGCCGTCGGGCTGCCGCTTCCGCACCCGCTGCTGGAAGGCGACGGAGAAGTGCGCGACCGAGGCGCCCCCGCTGGTCCAGGTCGAGGGCAACAAGCCGGGCCATCTGACGGCGTGCCACTACCCGGAGACGGAGGGAACCATTCCGGCCCCGCGTCTCTCCAAGGACCCCCAGGCGGCGAGCTGACACACCCCTTTCCGTCAGCCGTCTCCTACAGGGAACGGACTTTCAAGGCCCATTGACCCGAGCCCGAGATCGTCCGCTTCCAGGGGAAGACAGAGGCCCGCGCCCACCCAGGCGCGGGCCTTTGTGCTGCTGCCCCGGAACATCACGCCCCGGTCGTCCCGTCCACCAGTTCCCGCACGATGTCCAAGTGCCCGTTGTGCCGGGCCGTTTCCTCAATCAGGTGGAGGAGGATCCAGCGGAGGTCGGGGTGGCGGCCGTCGCGGATGGGGCGTTTTGCCTGGGTGTCCAGGTCGTTCGCGGCGACCAGCTCGCGGTAGCGGGCGGACTGGTCGGTGTAGTCACGCAGGACGTCCGCCAGGGGCATGTCGACCGCGATCCGCATCTCGCGGTCCGGGTCCTCGTCCGTCCAAGGGCCCGCGTCCTCCTCCCCGAGGAAGACGACCTGGAACCACCAGTACTCGACCCAGCGCAGGTGGTTGATCAGGCCGGACAGGGTCATGAGCGGTGAGCCCGGCAGCGGGGCCCTGACCGCGTTCTCCGCGGAGACGTCCTCGCACTTGGCCACCGCGGTGGCCCGGGCGTAGTCGAGGAAGGTGGTGAGCTGGGTGCGTTCGTCCCAGGCGGCGGGGGTATCGGTTCGAGTCATCGAGGACGAGCTTGCCGTCCCGGGTGTCGAAGGGCGAGCCAATTACTGCCCTCTGGCCACCAGTTCCACCTCGAAACCGTCCTTGTCCTCCAGATACCCCGCACAGTGCTCCGCCCCGCCGGCGTACGGATGCCGGTCCGGGAAGAGCAGCGTCCAGCCGTGCCCCGGCGCCTCCGTCACCAGCGCGTCCAGCTCCCCGCGGCTTCGGACATGGAACGCCAGGTGGTTCAGGCCGGGGCGCAGCCGGTCGTGGTGGTCGCCCGTCAGCGCCGGGGACTGTTCCAGGACGACGTACGTCTCCCCCGTGCGCCAGCTGCGGCCCGCCGGCCAGTCCTGGTACGGCTCCCAGCCCAGCCGCTCGAACAGCCAGCCCCAGGACGCCACCGCCCGCTCCAGATCCGGTACCCACAGCTCGACGTGGTGCAGCAACTCCCGCTCCCTCCAGGGTCGTGGAGGCCTGATCCTGTCACGCCGTTCAGTAGGGTGTGGCACACTGCCGCGATGGTCGATCGCTCGTTCGCGGATCTCTCGCTCGCCGCGCTGTACGACTCCCTCAACCCCTGGGGCCCGTGCGACGACTTCTACGTCGGTCTCGTGCGGGACGCCGCCACCGTCCTCGACGTCGGCTGCGGCACCGGACGGCTGCTCGCCCGGGCCCGGGCCACGGGGCATCACGGGCGGCTGGTGGGGGTCGATCCGGCCGCCGCCATGCTGGTCCAGGCACGGCGCCGGGAACCGGGCGTGGAGTGGGTGCTCGGCGATCTGCGATCGCAGGTCTGGCACGGGGAGTTCGACCTCGTCGTGATGACCGGGCACGCCTTCCAGACGCTCGTCGCCGACGAGGACGTACGGCAGACCCTGCGCGCCGTCCGGGACGCGCTGCGCGCCGGAGGGCGGTTCGTGTTCGAGACCCGCAACCCGGCGGCCCGGGCGTGGGAGGGCTGGGGCCCGGAGCACATCCGCGAGTGCGCCGACGCCGAGGGATCGGTCGCCTGGATGTGGCAGCAGGTCACCCGCCCCGTCCTCGGCGACCGGGTCACCTTCACCGAGACCTACGAGGGCGCCCACTGGGACCGTCCCCGGATCAGCACGACCACGCTCCGGTTCCTCGACGGGCACGGCATCGAGCGGTTCCTGGCCGAGGCGGGCCTGACGGTGACGGAGCAGTACGGGGACTGGGGGCGGGGGCCGCTGACCGCCGCGAGCCCCGAGATCATCACCGTCGCCGGACACCGCTGACGCCCCGGGGCCGGCCCACCGCCCGGGCGGCCGTGCGGGATCCGTGCGGAAGCCGAACAGCGGCCCGGCACAGTGGTGGCCTCAGCGGTTCCGGATACGGGGGACGCCATGGACGTACAGCTACTCGGATGCGTGGAGGCACGCGTCCGCACCGGCGAAAGGGTGCCGCTCCCGCACGGCACGAAACTCCTGCTGGCCGCCCTGGCCTGGACTCCGGGCACCTTCGTGGCCGACGAGGTACTGGCCGAGCGCGTGTGGTCCGAGCGGCTGCCCCAGCATCCGCGCGAGGCGCTCTACATCCAGGCCACGCGGCTGCGCAAGGCGTTGGGTGGCGCCGGCCGGACGGGCGAGGTCTTCGAACTGTCCCGCAGGCGCGGCGGATACGTGCTCGTCATCGACGAACAGAGCGTGGACACCGTGCGGTTCCGCACCCTGGTACGGCAGGCCCGGTTCAGCGCCAGGGACGGGGGCACCGAGCACGCGCTCGACCTGTACGCCCGGGCCCTGGACCTGTGGTGCGGCGAACCGCTGTCCGATGTGCCCACTCCCTGGGCGGAGACGGCGCGGGTGGCGCTGCGGCGCGAGCACCGGGAGGCGCTGGTCGGCAGCGCCGAACTCGGACTGCGGGCGGGGCGGGTCGAGGAGTGCCTGCGGCGGTTGAGCCGGCTGGCGGACATGCACCCCTTCGACGAGAAGGTCACCGGTCTGCTCATGCTCGCTCTCCACCAGGCCGGCCGGCAGGCGGACGCACTGGACTGCTTCCACCTGCTGCGCCTGCGGATGACCGACCTGCTGGGCTGCGAGCCGGGTCCCGAACTGCGTGCCCTGCACGGGCGGATCCTGGCCCGGGACCCGGATCTGCTCCCGGCCGCGGTCCACACGGCGACACCGCGCTGACCTCCGCCTCACCCCGGACGGCCCCCTGTGCACGCCGCGCTTCCGTCTCATCCCCCGTCGCCGGGCTCGGTGAAGTGCTCGCTCAGATACAGGTCCAGCCGGGACTCCGCGTCCCTCGGCAGCTCCCGGTGCGGGGCCTCGGGCCGTGGCCGTACCGGGCCGGGGGGCGGTCCGTGCAGCGCCGTGCGGGCGTGTTCCGGGGTGCCGGTCGCGTCGAACAGGGCGGCGGCCCGCGCCCGCGCCGCCGCGGCCGGCTCCGGGTCGCCCTGTGCCTCCTGAGCGGCGGCCAGGGCCAGCGTGGCGCGGGCGTGGATCAGGCGCTGGCCGGAGTCCCGGGCCAGCGCCACCGCCTCCTCGGCCGCGCCCAGCGCTCCGGCCGAATCGCCGCTCTCCAACCGGAGCACGGCGGCAGCCACCCGGACCCGGGGAAGCGTGAGCGGGCTGCCGTCGGCGGCCAGGCGTGCGGCGCGCTCCAGGTGGTCAAGGGCCACGCCGGGCAGGCCGGCCGCGCGGGCGACGGCGGCGCGTTCCACCAGGATCTCGACGTGGCCCGCGCGATGCCCGGTCCGTTCGGCGATCTCGAAGGCTGCGTCCAGGTGGTCGGCCGCCTCGTCCGCCCACCCGGCCCGCAGCTTCAGTGCCGCCAGCCCCACCAGGGAGTCGACCTGGCAGTTGCGGTTCTCCGCCCGCAGCGAGACGGCGAGCGCGTCCTCGTAGACCGGCAGCGCGCGTTCGTCCTGGCCCGCGTCGGCCCGTACCCGGCCCAGGGTCTCCAGGGCGACCGCCTCGGCGTAGGTGGACCCGGAGTCACGGCAGACCAGGAAGGAGGTGCGCAGCGCGGTCTCCGCCTCGGCGAACCGGGCCTGCTTCTGCCGGGTCAGGGCGAGGTTGACCAGGGCCATCGCCCGGTGGTGGTGTGCGGTACCGCCGATCAGGGCGAGCGCGGCGGTGGCCGCCTCCTCGGCCGCGTCGGTCCGGCCCAGGGCCAGGTTGAGCGAGGCCGTGTTGATCAGCATGATCTCCTCGCTCTTGACGTCTCCCAGGGCGCGGTACAGGGCGAGTGCGCGCCGGTAGCAGGGCAGGGCCCGCAGCGGTTCGCCCAGCAGCTTCAGGGTGACGGCCCGGCCCTGGAGCGCCACGGCCTCGCCGTGGGTCCAGTCGGCCCGGCGCGCCCGCTCCTCCGCCTGCTCGTACTCGGTGAGGGCGCCGCGCAGGTCCCCGTTGCGCCAGCGGGCGTGGCCCACCGACACGTACATCGCGACCTGGCCGCGCAGGTCCCCGTCGCGTTCGGCGGCGTCCCGGGCCAGCAGGGCCAGCCGCATCCAGTCGGCGAGCGGGCGCCGGTGGTGGAAGAGGTCCTGAAGGGCGTCGACCAGTCCCCACGCGAACCGGGCGGGACCGTGCTCGGCGGCATGGCCGATGGCCGCCGCGATGTCGTCCCACTCGGCGTCGAACCAGTCGTACGCCTCCTCCGTCGTGCGGAACTCCCGCGGCAGCGAGCCGTCGACGGCGTCGGGGCGGTCCCGCATGAGGTACAGACCCGCCGTCCCGGCCGCGTTGACGACGCTCTGCACATAGTGGTCGAGGACCCGCTCGACGCCCGCGGCGCGTTCGGCGGCCGTGTCCTCGGCGGCCGTGCGGTCGCGGGCGTACTCGTGTACGAGGTCGTGCCAGGAGGTGCGGCCGTGCCCGGCGTCGTGCAGCAGGTGCACGCGCTGGGCCAGCCGCAGCAGGTCGCTCGCCGCGGCCTCGTCGGTGTGCGCGGCCGCGGCGGCCGCACGGAGCGAGCGGCCGGTGCCGGGGACCAGGCCCAGCTGCCGGAAGACGCGCCGGGCGGCGTCCGGGAGGGCGCCGTACGACAGGTCGAGGGCGGCGCGTACGGCGATGCTCTCCTCACCCTCGACATGCAGCCGGGCGAGCCGGCCGCGGTCGGCGAGGTCGCGGACGTAGGTCCGGATGCTGCCGGGTCTGCCGCCGATCCATGAACCGGCCACGCACAGGGCCAGCGGCAGCCGGTCGCAGAGCTCGACCAGTTCGGCGGCGGCCTCCGGATCGGCGTCGACGGCCTCGGCACCGACCACGGAGCTGATCAGCTCCAGGGCGCCGGTGGGGTCCAGGACGTCGCACGCCACCCGGTACGCCCCGTCCAGGGTGACCAGTCCGCTGAGCTTGGCGCGGCTGGTCACCAGGGTCAGGGACCCGGGGGACGCGGGCCGCAGCAGCCGTACGGTCGCGGGGTCCGCCGCGTCGTCCAGGACGACGAGGACCCGGCGGTCCGCCAGCAGGGTCCGGTACAGAGCGGTCTGCGCCTCCGTGCCGAGCGGGATGTCCCGCGGGCCGCAGCCCAGTCCCTGCAACAGCAGGGGCAGCGCTTCCTCGGCGCCCATGGGTTCGGCGTCGTCGAAACCCCGCAGGTCCAGGAAGAGCTGCCCGTCGGGGAAGCGGTCGGCGACCTGGTGGGCCCAGCGCAGGGCCAGGGCGCTCTTGCCGACGCCGGCCGGGCCGACGAGCAGGGCGAGCGGTTCGGCGCTGTGCAGACCGGAGTCCAGGCGCCGCAGTTCGGCGTCGCGGCCGACGAAGCGCCGGGGCGCGGGCGGGAGCTGGCGTGGCACCCGGCGCTCGGACCGTTCCGGGGTGGCGGTCGCGGGCCGGGCGGCGGGCGGGCGGCGCAGGGCCGGCGCGGCGGGTGGGGGGCCGCCGTCCAGCAGCCGTCGGTGCAGGGTCCGCAGGTCGTCCGAGGGCTCCAGGGCGAGCTCGTCGACCATGCGGCGGCGCAGCTCGGCGTACACCTGGAGGGCCTCGGCGGGCCGTCCGTCCGCCTGGAGCGCGCGCATCAGCAGGGCGTGCGGGTGTTCGCGCAGGGGGTGGGCGGTGGTGAGGCGCAGCAGTTCGGCGACGGCCTGCCGGTGCCGGCCGGTCTCGAGGTCCGCCTCGGCCGCGCTCTCCCGGGCCGCGAGGTGCAGTTCGCCGAGCCGTCGCCGTTCCGCCTCCCGGACGGCCGCTTCCGGGAGGTCGGACAGCGGCTCGCCCCGCCACAGACCGAGGGCCCGCTCGGCGTGGTCTCGCACGGTGTCCCAGTCGCCGTCCGCCGCGGCGCGCGAACCGTCCTCGACCAGCTGCTCGAAGGTGAGCAGGTCGAGTTCGCCGGGGCGGGCGTGCATGACGTAGCCGGGCCGACGGGTGGTCAGCAGGCTGGGGCCGAGGGGACCGAGGACCCGTCGGACCTCCGCGACGAGGGCGCGCACGCGCGCGGCGCCCGCTCCGGGTGGGCGGCTGTCCCACAGGAAGTCGATCAGCCGGTCGACGGAGACCACGTGGTTGGCGTGGAGCAGAAGCGCGGTGCACAGCGCGCGTTGCCGTCCGGTGAGTGCGGCGATCTGCCCTTCGATCTCGACTTCCAGGGGGCCGAGCACACGAAAGCAAAGCCGGGGGGTGAGCATTCACAGAACGTAATCCAGGGCTGACGGGCAAGCAACGCCCGCCCGGCTCACAGGAATTGGCGTGCGGTGCGCACCGCCCCGCGTACCCGCGGCCCGTGCCGACGCCACCACAACCGTGCCCACAGCAGCTGAAGTCCCGTCAGAAGCAGCAGTGTGATGAGGGCGTCGAGCCGCAGCAACGGGCCGGTGTCGGTCAGCAGGCGGTGGCCGGAGCGGGCCAGCAGCGGCCAGGTCACGTCCAGCAGCAGGCGCAGCCCCACGAAGACACAGCCGATCGAGCCCGCCACCGCGCCCGCCGCGTACGCCTTCAGCATCCGCCGCTCGGCGGGTCGCCGCCCGGCCAGCGGGTCGCGGCTCACCCGGCCCAGGAGCCGGGCCCCGAGGTGGCGGAGCCAGGCGCCGGCGTCGCCGTAGAGATTGCGGCACCCGGTCAGGTCCTGGGCGACGAAGTACAGGTCGGTGCGCATGAAGACCAGGCACTGGTTGGCGAAGGAGGTGACCAGGGTCATCGCGACGACCGGCAGCAGGGGCGAGTCGGCACCGGCCGCGAGGGCGAGCAGACAGCCGCCCCAGACGGCGCCGTCCACGGCGAGCCCGGACAGATACACGGTGAGCCGCGCACGGCGGCCCTTGAGCCAGATCCCGGACACCTCGGTCTGCGCCACCAGGAACTGGAGCCGGGTGCCCAGCCGCACCCGCCCGGCCACTCCGGCGGCCCGCGCGGTCACCAGGTGCGCCAGTTCGTGCAGGCCGATCAGACACCAGGCGGCGAGCGACTGCACGAGGAGGTTGACGGTGCCGAGCCGCGCCCACACCAGGTCGTCCCAGGAGGGCAGGCCGCGCCCCCGCAGCACGACGGCCACGAGTCCGGCCACCGGGACGGCGAGGACGGCGGCGTGGAGAACGGGAGCGAGCACCCAGCGGACGTGGCGTTGCCGCAGCCGCGGCAGAGAGACCGGGACCGGCGCGGTCTCGAAACGCCGGGTCCCGATCGAGGCGACCAGACCGGCCGTGGCCAGCGATTCGGCGAACGCCTCGACATCGAGGTCACGGCCGGTGTCCTGGCGCAGCGTGCCGCGGGCCTGGCCGACGCTGTGTCCCCCGGCGAGCAGCCGGAGCGCGGCCATGCCGATCTCGGGGAGGGCGACGACCTGCTCGTTGCCCTGCCGGCCGACGATCCACTCGTCCCGGTCCTGGCGTACCTCCAGCGGGTGCAGGACGACCGTGGGGTCGGGCTCCGGCGGCGCGGCGGCCGTCACGTCCCGCACAGCGGGCAGTCGGGCCGGGCCGGGTGCCGTACGAAGACATGCTGGTCGGGCGCGATCAGGTTCACCCCGCGCACATAGCCGGGCGGGGTGGCGCCGACGCCGGTGAGCAGGGTGACGACCTCGTGGGCGATGAGCTGCCCGGAGATACCGGCGGCCGGGGCCAGGGCGCCGGCGGTGCCCAGGTGCGGGGTCCAGCCGGGTTTGAGCTTGGCCTCCTCGCCCGCGCCGACGCACTCGAAGCAGGGGCCTTCGGGTGCGTACACCCCGACCGTCGCCAGGGGCCCGCTGTAGCCGGCGGACACCCACGGCACTCCCAGGGACGCGCAGACCCGGTTCGTCATCTTCCGGATGAGGTCGCCGCGGGGCTCGTCGGCGCACAGGACGAAGACGTCCCGGTCCCGCACGAGTTCGGTGAGCGCTGCCTCGGTGTCGGCGCGAAGGGTCTCGTGGGTGAAGCGGCCCGAGGAGTTCACGGCCGCGAGCCGGCGGGCCGCGATCTCCGCCTTGGGGCGGCCGAGGTCGGCCTCGGTGTAGAGGACCTGCCGGCTGAGGTTGGACTCCTCGACCACGTCGGGGTCCACCAGGTGCAGGGTGCCCACGCCCACGGCGGCCAGCGCCCACGCGGCGTGACTGCCCGAGCCGCCCACGCCCAGCACGGTCACGCGGGCCTGTTTGAGGCGCAGTTGGGAGGACCAGGCATCGACGCCGGGGCGCAGGTCGATGTACCGGAAGTAGGTGCGGTTCCTGCTGTAACGCTCGCGTTCGCGGTCGGTGAGGCCGTCCGGAGGAGTGACGGCGGCGTCCTCGACATAGCCGGTGTCCAGCAGTTCGGCGAGCAGCTTGCGGGCGCCTTCGGGGCCCAGCGCGGGGTGGCTGTCCGCGAGGGTGCGCTCGATCCGGTCCGGCGGTGTGGTGCCGTCGAGCAGGGTGAGCGCGTCCCAGACCCAGCCGTGCGGATCGGCGATCTCCGCCGCGACTCCGTAGACCCCGCCGCCGAGCCGGAGGGTTCCGTCGTCGAAGCGGTGCGGGGTGTGTTCCGCCTTGATCCGGGGCAGCTGCACGATCGTCTCCTTCGAAGAACGACCCCGGCGGCGGTTCGGGCCGCCGCCGGGGTCTGCCGTTGTCAGGTGTCGATCTGCTTGTTCTGGATCGTCTCGATCTTGTCCAGCAGCCGGACCTCGATGAACTCGGGCTGCTGCGGCGCCTCGGAGGTGCCGGGCGTGCCCTGGTCACCGAAGGTCTCGGCGTGCGTGGTGGATTCCACGATGCTCTCCCTTTCCGATGGATCGGATGCGGCGGGCGGCCGTCGGACAACGACCGTCCCGCGCCTGCGTCCCAGCCTCGGGCAGGGGTCTTTCCCTGGTCTTTCACCGGTCTTTCACCGGTCGTCGTTCAGGTCCTCCTCCAGCGCCGCCAGTGCCGGGTCCAGCACGATGTCCTCGTCGCGCCCCTCGATCGTCGGGTCCTCCGGGAAGTGGCAGGCCGTCAGATGGCCGTCATGGTTCCCGGAGATCCGGACCAGCGGCGGCTCCTCGGCCGCGCACTTGTCCTGCGCCTTCCAGCACCGCGTCCGGAAGCGGCAGCCCGACGGCGGCGAGATCGGCGACGGAACGTCCCCGGCGAGCCGGATGCGCTCCCGCCCGCCCGTGTCCGCCTCCCCCGTGAGGCTCACCTCGGGCACCGCGGAGAGCAGGGCGTGGGTGTAGGGGTGCCGGGGGCGGGTGTAGATGGACTCGCGGTCGCCGACCTCGATGATCTTGCCGAGGTACATCACGGCCACGCGCTGCGAGAAGTGCCGTACGACGGCGAGGTCGTGGGCGATGAACAGGAACGCGATGCCCAGCTCCTGCTGGACCTTCTGGAGCAGGTTCACCACCTGCGCCTGGATGGAGACGTCCAGGGCCGAGACCGGCTCGTCCGCCACGATCAGCTTGGGTTCGAGCGCCAACGCCCGTGCCACGCCGATGCGCTGGCGCTGACCGCCGGAGAACTCGTGCGGGAAGCGGTTGTAGTGCTCGGGGTTGAGGCCGACGATCTCCAGCAGCTCGCGGACCCGCCGCTCCCGGCCGCCCTCCGGCTCGATCTCGTTGATCTCCATCGGGCCCGAGATGATCTTGCCGACCGTCTGCCGCGGGTTCAGCGACGAGTACGGGTCCTGGAAGATCATCTGGATCTCGGAGCGGATCGGGGCCAGTTCCCTGCGACTGGCGTGCGTGATGTCCTTGCCGCGGTACGAGATCGTCCCGGCCGTCGGTTCCAGCAGCCGGGTGATCAGCCGGCCCGTGGTCGACTTGCCGCAGCCCGACTCCCCCACCAGGCCGAAGCTCTCGCCGACGTTGACCGACAGGTCGATGCCGTCCACCGCCTGGACCGCGCCGACCGTACGGCGGATCGGGAAGCCGCCCTTGACCGGGAAGTGCTTGGTGAGCCCCTCGACCACGAGGAGCGGGTCGCCGGACGATTCGGCGACCGCCTCGCGCGGGGCCGGGAGGACGAGGTCCTCTTTCATGACGTGTCCTCCTAGGACTGGGACTACGACGGGAACAGGCCCTAGCCCAGGCTGGGCTTGATCTCTTCGATGAAGATGGTCCGCTTCTGGTCCGCCGTGAGATGGCAGGCGGAGGCGCGGTCCGGGGCCAGCAAGGGGCGTTCGTCGACGCAACGAGTGCCGTCGACCCGGCCCTGGAAGGTGCAGCGGGGGTGGAAACGGCAGCCGGACGGAGGGTTCAGCAGGGACGGCGGCTGACCCGGGATCGGTGCCAGCGGGGCGTCGAGGTCCGAGTCGATGCGCGGCATCGAGTTCAACAGGCCCCAGGTGTAGGGGTGCTGGGGCGAGCGCAGGACCTCGTTCGTGGTGCCGCGTTCGATCGCGCCGCCCGCGTACATCACCATGATGTCGTCGGCCATGTCGGCGATGACGCCGAGGTCATGGGTGATGAAGATGATCGCGGAGCCGAACTCCTGCTGGAGGTCCTTGAGGAGGTCGAGGATCTGGGCCTGGACCGTGACGTCGAGGGCCGTGGTGGGCTCGTCGGCGATCAGCAGGTCCGGGTCGCACACCAGAGCCATGGCGATCATCGCGCGCTGGCGCATACCGCCGGAGAACTGGTGGGGGTAGTCCTTCGCCCGTTCCCTGGGGTTGGGGATGCCGACCTTGCCGAGCATCTCCACCGCGCGGTCCCAGGCGGCCTTCTTGGAGGCGCCCCGGTGCTTCATGTACGGCTCGGCGATCTGCCGGCCCACCGTGTAGTACGGCGACAGCGCGGTGAGCGGGTCCTGGAAGATCATGGCGACCTTGTTGCCGCGCAGCTTCTCCAGCTCGTGCTCCCGGGCGGTGGTCAACTCCCGCCCCTCCAGCAGGATCTCGCCCTCGACGGTGGTGAACTTCGGGTTGTGCAGCCCGAGGATCGTCAGATTGGTCACGGACTTGCCGGAGCCGGACTCGCCGACGATGCCGAGGGTCTTGCCGCGCTCCAGGTCGAAGGAGAGCCCGTCGACGGCGCGGACCGTGCCGTCCTCGGTGCGGAAGCTGACGTGCAGGTCGCGTACGGAGAGGAAGGCGCCCGCGTCGGACGGGACGGGCGCCCCGTCCTCCTTGGTCACAGTGGTCACGACAGAGCTCCTAGGACAGCCGCACGCGCGGGTCGATGAAGGCGTAGCAGGCGTCGACGACGATGTTGCACAGCAGGATCACGGCGGCCGAGAACAGCATCACGCCGAGCAGCAGCGGCAGATCGCTGAACTGCACCGACTCCACCGCGAGCCGTCCGAGGCCGGGCAGTCCGAAGGTGAACTCGGTGATGATCGCGCCACCGAGCAGCGAGCTGAGGTCGATGCCGAGGATGGTGATGATGGGGATCAGCGAACCGCGCCAGGCGTAGCGGAAGAAGACGTAGCGGCCGCTCATGCCCTTGGCGCGGGCGGTGCGGACGTGTTCCTCCTGGAGCTGCTCGATCATCGAGGAGCGCGCCATACGGGTGTACTGCGCGGCGAAGATGGTGGACAGCACCGCCCAGGGGATGATCAGCCCGGTGAACCAGGCGGCGGGGTTGTCGGTGATCGGGGTGTAGTCCGGCTCGTCGAAGATATGGGTCTGGTAGACGAGGATCGCCAGCGCCAGCGGGCCCAGGAAGTAGATCTGCATCGAGCTGATCACCATGGACCCGGCGGTGAAGGACTTGTCCACGAGGGTGCCGCGCTTCCAGGCGGCGAGCAGTCCGGTGCCGAGCCCGACGAACAGGAAGACGACGGTGGCGCCGGCCGCGAGCGACAGCGTCAGCGGCAGCCGGTCCATCAGGGTCGACCAGACCTGCTCGTTGGTGTGGTACGAGTACCCGAAGCACGGGGCGGGGCAGGGCCCCTGCTCGAAGTCGTTGCGTCCGGTGATCAGCCCGGACAGGAAGATCCAGAACTGTTCCGGGATCGACTTGTCGAGCCCCAGCGTGTGGTGGATGTTCGCCAGGGAGTCCGGCGTGCAGGTCTTGCCGCACATCAGCAGCGCCGGATCGCGGGGCATGCCGAAGAAGAGCAGGAAGGCGACCACGGTCAGCAGGACCAGGATCACGAGTGAGCCGAGGATCCGGCGGAGGAGGAAGCGCAGCATCTCAGTGGCAGCTTTCGGGCGAAGCCTGGGCGGCGCGGTGCGCCCCACCGCAGGAACGGGGCGGGACGCACCGGACGCCGCTTGGACGGGTTACTTCACGAAGAGCCTGCGCGGGTCGACGCCACCGATGACGTCGTCGTACGCGAGGCCACCGATCTTGGACCCGGCGATCTGGGTCTGCTTGTAGTACGCCGTCGGGATGTTGGAGACGACGTCCTTCACGATGTACTCGTTGATCTTGTTCCAGGCCTCGGCGGCCTTGATCGGGTCGGTGATGGTGTTCGCCTTGTCGATGTCGGCGTTCACCTTCGGGTCGTTGATGTGCGAGTAGTTCGAGGAGCCGTCCTGGATCTGGCGGCCGTCGTAGAGCGGCGGGATCACGGTCGACGCGCTCGGCCAGTCGGCACCCCACGCGGTGTGGTAGATGTCGTAGTTGTTCTTGACCTTGCTGACGTTGTCGTAGTACGTCTCGGCCGGGATCTCCTGGCGCTGCACGTCGAAGCCGGCCTTCTCCAGGCCCGCCGCCATGGCGGTGGAGTACTGCTGGCCCTCAGGGGTGTTGATGTAGCCGAAGGTCAGCTTCAGGCCCACCTTGCCGGCCTTCTCCAGGAGCTGCTTGGCCTTGGCCGGGTCACCGGCGGGCTTGGCCTTCTTGCCGAAGGGGTCGAACTTGGGGTCGTAGCCGGAGACGGTCGGGCTGATCAGACCGCCGGCGACCTCCATCGCGTCGGTGCCGCCGAAGGCACGCACGAACGGCGTGATCGGCAGGGCGTAGGCGATGGCCTCGCGGACCTCCTTGGACTGCATCTCCGGCTGGGACAGGTTGATGTTCATCTGTCCCACGTACGGCTGGTAGCCGGAGACCGTGCGGTTCTTCATCGCGGCGTCGTTCAGGACCTTGGTCAGGTTGCCCGCGTCGACCTGGTTGCTGAGGCTGATCGCCGTCGCGTTGGCGCCCGAGTCGTCGAGGATGGCCTTGGTCGAGTCCTCGAACTGCTTGTTGAACTCGATGTTGAACTGGTCGACGTACTGGTGCCGGACCGCGTCGGTCTTCGGGTCCCAGTTGGTGTTCTTGACCAGCGTCATCGTCTTGCCCGACTTGAACTCCGAGATCTTGTAAGGACCGGAGGTCATCGGGGACTTGTCGTACTTGACCTTGGTGTCCTTCTCGGCGGACACGACGGAGTAGCCCGCCATGGCGAGCGCGTACGGCAGGTCGGGCTTGGCCGACTTGAACTTGAAGACGATCGTCTTGTCGTCGGGCGTCTCCAGGACGGTGTCCGGGAGGTGCTTGCCCTTGTACGGGCCGTCCGGCAGGAGCTTGCGGTACTCCGTGCCCGGGGTGTCGGCCAGCCACTGCTGGATGTAGGTCGGGCCGTTGGAGATGAACGGCGCGAAGAGCCGCTCGAAGGTCTGGCGCACGTCCTTGGCGGTGATCGCGGAGCCGTCGGCCCACTTGATCCCGTCCTTGAGCGTGTACTTCCAGGTCTTGCCGCCGTCGCTGGTGGTACCGCTGTCGGTGGCGAGGTCGCCGACGACCTGGTGCTTCTTGCCGTCGTCGCTGGTGGCCTTGTAGGCGGTCAGACCGCGGTGGATGAGCTGCGAGAGGGCCATCTCGTCGGAGACGTAGATCTGCCCCGGGTCCAGGTGCGCGAAGCTGTCCCGCTGGAGCACCGTGATGGTGCCGCCCGCCTTGGCGCCCGCGATCTCGGCGGCCGGTCCCGTCGAGTCCTTGGCGTTGCCGAAGGAGATGCCGGCCTGCTGCCGCTGGGCGTTCTCCTTGTCCTGCTTGTCGTTGTCGCTGCCTTTGCTGCCGCCCTCGCTGCAGCCGGTGAGCACGAGAGCCCCCGCCGCCAGCAGTGAGAGCGCGGCGTACGCGTGGCGTCCACCCTTACCCATCACTCAGATTCCACCCATCTTGTGTCACCGGTGCGACCTGCGCCAGTGCGGTTTGAAGTGCGGACCGGCAACATGCCATCCGGTCGGTGTCGGGCGAGGACGCCCACAACTCGTCGGTCAGCGCGCCGTCTTGGGATCGAAGGCGTCCCTGACCGAGTCCCCGAGCAGGTTGAACGCCACGATGAAGATGATCATCGAGATGCCCGGGAAGAACATGTAGGTGATGTCGTTCTGCATCACGAGTTCGGTCGACGCCTTGGAGAACATCTGCCCCCAGTCCGGCGTCGGTTCGACGATCCCGACGCCGAGGAAGCTCAGACCGGCCTCGGCGGTCACGAAGTTGGGCAGCATGTACGTCGACTGCACCAGGATCGGGGTGACCACGTTGGGCAGGATCTCCTTGCGGATGATCCGGGTGGGAGACGCTCCGCTGACCTTGGCCGCCTCGATGAACTCCCGTTCTCGCAGGGAGAGTGTGGTGCCGCGCAGGATGCGGCCGAGGCTCATCCAGCCGAGGAACCACTGCACCGCGATGAGGGCGACGACCCGGACGTACACCGGCGTCTCGTCGCGCGGGCTGACGAACAGCGAGACCACGACCGGCATGCTCGCGATGAAGAACAGCTGGGCCGGGAAGGCGAGCAGGAAGTCGATGACCCGGCTGATCAACTGGTCGGTCCTGCCGCCGAGATAGCCGGCCGCGACCCCCAGGATGATGCCGGTCAGCACGGTCGCGACGGTGACCGCGAGCGAGATCATCAGGGAGTTGCGGATGCCGTAGAGCAGCTTGGTGAAGACGTCGTAGCCGTTGCCGGGCTCCAGACCGAACCAGAACTCGCCGCTGATACCGCCGTTGGGCTGCAACGGGACGCCCGCGCTGTCGAAGAGTTCGGGGCGTTCGTCCGCGAACACCGTGTAGGGGTCCTTGCCGTACAGCTTGGAGATCAGCGGGGCCGCGAGGCCGACCACGAAGAAGAAGATCACGACGTATGCCGAGATCACTCCGGTGCGGTCGCGCTTGAAGCGGATCCACATCAACTGGCCCGGAGAGCGGCCCTCCAGCTGCTTGGCCTCCTCCGGCTTCGTCTTCGGCTGCTGGTCGCCGTCGACGACGACCGGGGTCCCGCCGCCTTCGATGTCGATAGGACTGGTCACAGTTCGTCCGTTTCGCAGGTGTGGGTGTGCCGAACCGGCGACCGGCACGGGTGTGCGCGATCGCGGGTCGGATCATGAAGAAGCGTCGGCGCATGCCCCGGCCCGCGGAAGAACCCGCAGCCGGACGCGCGTAGTGGTAGGAGCGAAGCCCCTCAGAGCCGATCGCCGTACGCCGGCGCGGAGTTGACGCAGTTTGCGGACGCTGTGACCCACCTGGTGCTTGTGACACCGCGCATGGGACTCCTCCTCATGACTCCACGTGTTCACCAACAGGAGGGGGTACTGCCCGTCCTCCGACACCCCTGACGGAGGGTCAGGCACCCCCTGGTGCTCGTGAGTCGGCGCCGTCCCCACGGCGCGAGACCCATTGACCCGAGCGCTACGCGGCTAACTATCTGCCATGAGCCAAGTACCGACCACTGTTCTTAAATCTCAATTCAGTCACAGCTGGCCCGTACATCTTCCAAAATCTGGACAAACTGTCTGGTGCGAGAAGGGCGCGAAACGGACGTGTTACATGTGTATCGGGCGAGGATCTCCGCATTACGGACATGCCTCACCGCTGATCCACAGGAGCGTGACTGAAAACGGGTTGCAAAAAGCCCGGGCACCCCCCTTGATGGGGGTGCCCGGGCTCAGGAACTGATCGGCGATCAGCCGTGCTTGGCGCGGCTCGCGGCGCGGGCGCGCTCGCGGGCGTCCAGGTTCACCTTGCGGATGCGGACCGCCTCCGGGGTGACCTCCACGCACTCGTCGTCGCGGCAGAACTCCAGGGACTGCTCCAGGGAGAGCTTGCGCGGCGGGACGATCGCCTCGAACGAGTCGGCCGACGACGACCGCATGTTCGTGAGCTTCTTCTCCTTGGTGATGTTCACGTCCATGTCGTCGGAGCGCGAGTTCTCGCCGACGATCATGCCCTCGTACACCTCGGTGCCCGGGTCGGTGAACAGCACACCGCGCTCCTGGAGGTTCGTCATCGCGAAGGCGGTGACGGCACCGGAGCGGTCGGCGACCAGGGAGCCGTTGTTACGGGTCTGCAGGGTGCCGAACCAGGGCTCGAAGCCCTCGTGGATGGAGTGCCCGATGCCCGTACCGCGGGTCTGGGTCAGGAACTCGGTCCGGAAGCCGATCAGACCGCGGGACGGCACGACGAACTCCATGCGCACCCAGCCCGAGCCGTGGTTGGACATGTTGTCCATGCGGCCCTTGCGGACACCCATGAGCTGCGTGACCGCGCCCATGTGCTCCTCGGGCACGTCGATCGTCATGCGCTCGACGGGCTCGTACGTCTTGCCGTCGACCTCCTTGGTGACGACCTGCGGCTTGCCGATGGTCAGCTCGAAGCCCTCGCGGCGCATCTGCTCGACCAGGATGGCGAGCGCCAGCTCACCACGGCCCTGGACCTCCCAGGCATCGGGACGCTCGGTGTCGAGGACGCGGAGCGAGACGTTACCGATCAGCTCGCGGTCCAGGCGGTCCTTGACCTGGCGGGCGGTGACCTTGCGGTCCTTGACGGCCGCCTTGTTGTCGGCGCCCTTGCCGGTGCCGCCCCGGCCGACCAGCGGCGAGGTGTTGGTGCCGATGGTCATGGAGATCGCGGGCTCGTCGACCGTGATCAGCGGCAGCGGGACCGGGTTCTCGGTGTCCGCGAGGGTCTCGCCGATCATGATGTCCGAGATACCGGCGACGGCACAGATGTCACCGGGTCCCGCCACCTCGGCGGGCTTGCGGGTGAGCGCCTCGGTCATCAGCAGCTCGGTGATGCGCACGTTGGACATCGAGCCGTCGCGCTTGATCCACGTGACGGTCTGGCCCTTGCGCAGCTCGCCCTGCTCGACGCGGAGCAGCGCGATACGGCCGAGGAAGTTGTCGGCGTCCAGGTTGGTGACGTGGGCCTGGAGCGGCGCGTCCTCGTCGTACGTCGGCGCCGGGATGTGCTGGAGGATCGTCGAGAAGAACGGCTCCAGGCTGTTGGAGTCGGACGGGACCGTGCCGTTCTCCGGCTTGGTCAGCGAGGCGATGCCGTCACGGCCGCAGGCGTAGACGATCGGGAACTCGATCTGCTCCTCGTCCGCGTCCAGGTCGAGGAAGAGGTCGTAGGTCTCGTTGACCACCTCGTCGATCCGGGAGTCCGGACGGTCCGTCTTGTTGATGCAGAGGATGACGGGCAGACGCTGCTGGAGCGCCTTGCGCAGCACGAAGCGGGTCTGCGGCAGCGGGCCCTCGGAGGCGTCGACCAGCAGCACCACACCGTCGACCATCGACAGACCACGCTCGACCTCGCCACCGAAGTCGGCGTGACCGGGGGTGTCGATGATGTTGATGGTGATGACGTCGCCGCCATCCTTCGGGTGGTACTTCACGGCCGTGTTCTTGGCCAGGATCGTGATGCCCTTCTCACGCTCCAGGTCGTTCGAGTCCATCATGCGGTCGTCGACGCCTTCGAGCTGGTGCGCGGCGAAGGCGCCGGCCTGCTTCAGCATGCCGTCGACGATGGTGGTCTTGCCGTGGTCGACGTGGGCGACGATGGCGACATTGCGGATGTCGTGGCGCGTGGCCATAGTGCGGCGTACTCCCGGAGTGGTGTGGAAGGGGCCTGCGCGTACGTCTGTGCGACGCGGACCCTGCCGGGCTGTACATGCCACGGCCTCACCCCATGGTACGTGGCATTGGCAGGGACGGCCTCCGGGGGCCGTTTCATGCCTCCTGCACGGCCTTCGAACCGGTCGGACAGCGGCGGACGGCGGCCTCCCGGCCGCTCTCGCTCGGCGCGGGCTCGGCACAGGAGCGGATGTGGCGTCGACGAGACCGACGTGGCTCCAGGTGCTCGTCCAGCGCCGCGAGCACCCCCGACCCGCCCGCGCCGGGCGGCACGGGGCTGACCGTCCGGTTGTAGATCTCCTACTTTTCTGTGGGGCTCGCCGAGACCCTCGCGCCCTTCTTCAGGAAGCCCATGTCCTCGTACACCGGCGTCTGGAAGCCGAAGGCACCGGCGTTGGCGATGTTCTTCCTCGCGGCCGTGAGCTGGGGCCGCTGATACAGCGGGATCGAGCCGGCGGCGGCCCAGATCCGGGAGTCGGCCTTGCGGATCAGGCCCCGGCTCTCGCCCTCGTCCAGTGTGGAGACGGCCTGGTCGAAGAGCTGGTCCACCTGGTCGGTGCCGACGCGGGTGTAGTTCTGCTCGACGTTCAGGGAGCCGTCGGCGGCCGGCACCGGCTTGGCGTAGATCGGGCGGGCGTCGGTGGCGGGGAAGGCGGAGGCGGGCCAGGAGTAGAGGGCGAGGTCGAACTGGCCGGACGCGATGTGGTCCTTGAAGTAGCTCTCGTCGGCGACCTTGGTGATCTCGGTACGGATGCCGACCTTCTGAAGCATCCCGGAGATCCGGTCGGCCACCGTGCGCAGGGTCTGCGAGCCCGGTCCCGACGGCAGGACGAAGCGGAGCGTGAGCGGCTTGCCGTCCTTGGCGAGCATCCCGGCCGCGGCACCGGCGGGCGCGGCGGTGCCCCGCGGGGCGTAGGCGCCGGGGGCGCCGCCCTGCTTCAGCTTGTTCGCGTACTGCTTGCCGTCCTGCGCGAGGTGCTGGGAGCCGTCCCCGCTCTTCCCGTGCTTCTTGGGGTCCTGCTTCTTCTCCCGGTCGGCCTCGCGCAGGACCTTGTCGGCCTCGCGCGGCGCCTTGTCGTCCTCGCCGACGATGTACGTACTGTCGTCACCGTCCTCGGAGTCCTCCTGGGCGGCTTTCTCGGACGCCTTCTCGCTCTTCGACCCGGCGGCCTTCTCGCCCTTCTTCTTCTCCTCCTTCAGCGGCCCGCCCGGCACCCAGCCGGCGTCCGCGAGGAGGGCCTCGGCCTCGGTGGTGTCCTGGCCGCCGAGGGCGCCGCTGCTGTCGGCGTAGGCCGCCTGCCCGGCGAGCGCGAGGTGGCTGCCGACCGGCTCGGCGGGCAGGCCGAGCGGGCTGAGCACGACCGAGGCGAGGGCCTCCCGGTCCAGGGCGCGGGCCACGGCACGGCGGACCCGCTCGTCGGCGAGGGGGCCCTCGGCGCCGTTGAGGGCGAGCTGGGTGTAGGCGGGCTCCAGGGAGCGGCGGACCTCGAAGCCGCGCAGGGCCTGCTGCCGGCGGGCGTACGCGGAGACCTCCCGGCGCTGCTTCTCACGGGCGCTGATCTCGGCGTCGGCGGCCTCCTCGTCGGTGCCCTTGGCCACGGCCCAGGAGCGCAGGGAGTCGGCGGCGGTGAGATTGCTGCCGGGGCCCATGAGCGGGGTGGCACTCGCACGGCCCTTGGCCGCCACGGTGATCCGCTTGACCGCCTCGGGGTCGATCTCGGCCAGGTCCAGGGTGCCCGCGGCGAGTGCGGCGGCCCGCTTGTCGCGGGGTACGGCACGCAGCACGATCTCGTCGAGCTTGGCGGGTTTGCCCCACCAGCGCGGGTTGCGGGCGAGGGTGACCTCGTCGTCCTTGCGGTCGACCTTCTTCAGCGCGAAGGGACCGGCGGTGACCTTGAGCTTCTTGCGGGCGCTGTCGTTGAAGGAGTCCGGGGTGCCCATGACGTCCTTCGGGTACAGCGGGGAGAACAGCGACTTCCAGTCGGCGTACGGCCGCGCGAACGTGACCTTGACCTCCAGGTCGTTCTTGCCGCGCTCGATCTTCTCGATGCGGTCGTAGCCGGCGTTGCGGGCCGTCCAGTACGCGGTGTCCTTGCCGGACAGGGCGCGCCACTGGGCGGCGAAGTCGGCGGCGCCGATCTCGCGGCCGTCGCTCCAGACGGCCTGCTGGTTCAGCTTGTACAGCACGACCTGGCGGGGTTCGGTCTCGACGACCTCGGCCTTCTCCAGGTAGTCGGCGTCGACCTGGGGGCGGCCGTTCGCGTCGAGCCGGTACATCGCCGGCAGGACGGCCTGGGCGACCCGGGTGGTGGTGGCGTCGGCGTCCGACTGGAACGTGTTGAGGGTGTCCGGCACGGAGTCCACCGCCCAGCGCAGGGTGCCGCCGTCGGCGACCAGGGAACGCTCGGCGATCCCGATGTCCTGCCCGGCCAGCGGCTTTCCGGCCGGATCCTCGGAGCTGCATCCGGAGAGCAGCGGGACCGCGAGCGCGCCCGCGCTCAGGAAGGCGACCGAGCGCATCACCGCGCGCAGTGCGACGCCGTCGTGGGACATGCCGTCTACCTCCGGGGGTGCGCCGCCTGGTTCGGATCACGTTTGGCGGTATATGGAGCTGATCAGATGTATGCGGCCACTGAAGAGGAAAGGGTTCGGCAGGCGGTGGCGACACGGCGGGGGCGGCGCGGAAGCCCACCCGTGCGGCGCAATGGGGGGCGCACGGAGGCTCACGATCCGCCAATCCATGCACGTCCCTTCACATGGGCCGGTGTGACGCGCAACACTCGCAGGCGCACATGAACGTTGCCGCCCTAAGTGAGGTCACGTCATGGCCCTGCACGACGAACTGGCGTCAGCCCAGCGCTGCCTCGACGAGCTGCACCGGTATGTGAAACGCCTGGAGCAGCAACTCGGCAGCGGCGGCCTGGAGATGCGCCGTGTCCGCGTGGACACCGACCGCCTGCGCGAGAGCCTCGCCCTGCTCAAGGAGGCCGATCCCGCGCTCGCCCAGTCGAAGCGGACCGACCTCGTCTCCATCCCCGACACCCCGTACGACAACAGCCTGTGGACGGACTCGGACGACGAGGGTCTCGGCGCCCGCGACCGCCACGCCCCCTGAACCCGACCGGAGTCATGAGTTGGCCACTGGTACGGAACCCCAACAGAACAGCGGCGGCGTACGGTCCGGTACGCGCGCCGCGATCGCCGCTCCTCATCTGCGGACCGACCGCTGGTGGCTGGCGCCCGCCGCCACCGCCGCCGGGCTGCTCGCCTTCGTCGTCTACTCGGCGTGGAGGGCCTTCACGAACGCGGACTACTACGCGGCGCCGTACGTCTCGCCGTTCTACTCCCCCTGTCTCGCGGAGAAGTGCGAGACCATGCGCTCGGGCCCCAACTGGGAGATCTTCGGCGGCTGGTGGCCGCTGTCCCCGGCGATCCTCATCCTGATCTTCCCGCTCGGCTTCCGTCTGACCTGCTACTACTACCGCAAGGCCTACTACCGGGGCTTCTGGGCGTCCCCGCCGGCCTGCGCGGTGGCCGAGCCGCACAAGAGGTACTCGGGCGAGACCCGCTTCCCGCTCATCCTGCAGAACCTGCACCGGTACTTCTTCTACGCCGCGATCGTGGTCGCCGGCATCCTCACGTACGACACCGTGCTCGCCTTCCGCGACGAGCACTACGCGTGGGGCCACATGGGTCTTGGCACCCTCGTGTTCCTCGTCAACATCGTGCTGATCTGGGCGTACACCGTCTCCTGCCACTCCTGCCGGCACATCGTCGGCGGCCAGCTCAAGCACTTCTCCAAGCATCCCGTGCGCTACCGGGCGTGGAAGTTCGTGGGAAGGCTGAACGCCCGTCACATGCTGTTGGCGTGGGCGTCGCTGGTGAGCGTGGCGCTCGCCGACTTCTACGTCTACCTGGTCGCTTCCGGCGCCTTCGACGATCCGAGGTTGTTCTGATGTCCGTGGTGGAACGCCAGGAGTGGGACGTGGTCGTGGTCGGTGCCGGTGGCGCCGGACTGCGCGCCGCCATCGAGGCACGTGAGCGAGGCGCCCGTACGGCGGTCATCTGCAAGTCGCTGTTCGGCAAGGCGCACACCGTGATGGCCGAGGGCGGCATCGCCGCGGCGATGGCGAACGCCAACGAGCACGACAGCTGGCAGGTGCACTTCCGCGACACCATGCGCGGCGGGAAGTTCCTCAACCAGTGGCGGATGGCCGAACTGCACGCCCGGGAGGCCCCCGAGCGGGTGTGGGAGCTGGAGACCTGGGGCGCCCTGTTCGACCGCACCAGGGACGGCCGGATCTCCCAGCGCAACTTCGGCGGCCACGAGTACCCGCGCCTCGCGCACGTCGGCGACCGCACGGGCCTGGAACTCATCCGGACCCTCCAGCAGAAGATCGTGTCCCTGCAACAGCAGGACCATCGCGAGACGGGCGACTACGAGTCCCGTCTGAAGGTCTTCCAGGAGTGCACGGTCACCCGGGTGCTGAAGGACGGAAGCCGCGTCTCGGGCGTCTTCGCGTACGAGCGCGAGTCCGGCCGTTTCTTCGTCCTCGAAGCGCCGTCCGTCGTCATCGCGACCGGCGGCATCGGCAAGTCCTTCAAGGTGACGTCGAACTCGTGGGAGTACACCGGCGACGGTCACGCCCTCGCCCTGCTCGCGGGGGCGCCGCTGCTGAACATGGAGTTCGTGCAGTTCCATCCCACGGGCATGGTCTGGCCCCCGTCGGTCAAAGGCATCCTCGTCACGGAGTCCGTCCGCGGCGACGGTGGAGTGCTGCGCAACTCGGACGGCAAGCGGTTCATGTTCGACTACATCCCCGACGTCTTCAAGGAGAAGTACGCCGAGTCGGAGGAGGAGGGCGACCGCTGGTACGAGGACCCGGACCACAACCGCCGGCCACCGGAGCTCCTCCCCCGCGACGAGGTAGCCCGCGCCATCAACGCCGAGGTCAAGGCGGGCCGCGGCTCCCCGCACGGCGGCGTCTTCCTGGACGTGTCGAAGCGGATGCCCGCCGAGACGATCAAACGCCGGCTGCCGTCCATGTACCACCAGTTCAAGGAGCTGGCCGACGTCGACATCACCGCGGAGGCGATGGAGGTCGGGCCGACCTGTCACTACGTGATGGGCGGCATCGCGGTCGAGTCGGACACGGCGGCGGCCCGCGGGGTGCCGGGGCTGTTCGCGGCCGGTGAGGTCGCGGGCGGCATGCACGGCTCCAACCGGCTCGGCGGCAACTCGCTCTCCGACCTGCTGGTGTTCGGCCGCAGGGCGGGCCTGCACGCCGCCGAGTACGCGGCGGCCCTCGCCTTCGAGCGCCCCGCGGTGGACGAGACCCAGGTCGACACGGCGGCGGCCGAGGCGCTGCGCCCGTTCTCCGCGGAGGGCCCGGCGCCGGGCGAGGAGGACGGCCGCCCGCCGGAGAACCCGTACTCCCTGCACCAGGAGCTCCAGCAGGCCATGAACGACCTCGTCGGCATCATCCGCCGCGAGGCCGAGATGGCTCAGGCCCTGGAGAAGCTGGCGGAGCTGCGGGTACGGGCCCGGCGCGCCGGGGTGGAGGGCCACCGCCAGTTCAACCCCGGCTGGCATCTCGCACTCGACCTGCGCAACATGCTGCTGGTCAGCGAGTGCGTGGCCCGGGCGGCGCTGGAGCGCACCGAATCACGCGGCGGCCACACCCGCGAGGACCACCCGGCGATGGAACGCACCTGGCGCAACGTCAACCTGCTGTGCGCGCTCACCGACCCCACGGGCGGCCTGGCCGCCACGGACCCGGTCCGCGGCCAGATCGCCCTCACCCGCGAGACAACCGACCCCATCCGCCCCGACCTGCTCGCCCTCTTCGACAAGGAGGAGCTGGTCAAGTACCTCGCCGAAGAGGAGCTGTACGAGTGAGCAGCTACAAGGCCCAGTTCAAGGTGTGGCGGGGCGATGTGGGCGGCGGCGGCCTGGAGGACTTCACGGTCGAGGTCAACGACGGTGAGGTGGTCCTCGACATCATCCACCGCCTCCAGGCCACCCAGGCTCCCGACCTCGCCGTCCGCTGGAACTGCAAGGCGGGCAAGTGCGGTTCCTGCTCGGCGGAGGTCAACGGGCGGCCCCGGCTGATGTGCATGACCCGGATGTCGGTGTTCACCCGCGAGGAGACGATCACCGTCACCCCGCTGCGGGCGTTCCCGGTCGTGCGTGACCTGGTGACCGACGTCGGCTTCAACTACGAGAAGGCGCGTGAGGTCCCGGCGTTCGTGCCGCCCGCGGACCTGGGCCCCGGCGAGTACCGGATGATGCAGGAGGACGTGGACCGCTCCCAGGAGTTCCGCAAGTGCATCGAGTGCTTCCTGTGCCAGGACACCTGCCACGTCGTGCGCGACCACGAGGAGAACAAGCAGGCGTTCGCCGGCCCGCGTTTCCTGATGCGGGTGGCCGAACTGGACATGCACCCGCTGGACGCGGCGGCGGAGTCGGGCCTGGACCGCAAGACCACCGCCCAGGACGAGCACGGCCTCGGCTACTGCAACATCACCAAGTGCTGCACGGAGGTCTGCCCCGAAGGCATCAAGATCACGGACAACGCGCTGATCCCGCTGAAGGAGCGGGCGGTGGACCGCAAGTACGACCCGCTGGTGTGGCTGGGTTCGAAGATCAGAAGGAGGTCCTCGTAGCGAGCCGCTGCACGTACAACCCGACGGCGAACACCCCCATGCCGGCCATCGCGTACGGCACGTGCTCCATGCTGAGCCCGCTCAGTGGCCCGACGAACAGGAACGTCCCGATCCCGGCCTGCCCGATCAGCGCGCCGTACCCCCACACCCTGGGCCGCGCCACCTTGTCACGCCCGGGCCCCGGGATCATCCACCCGGTGGTGACCGCGGCGAGCCCGAGCACCAGCCCGGCCGTCAGGACCAGGACGGCCACCACCACCAATGTCTCGTGCACGCCGATCATCGTCCCACCAGCTCAAGGACGCGCACCAGGTTGTACTCGGCAATGGCGCGCATGGATTCCGTAAAGGGAAAGTCCCCGTCGAGCAGCCGCAACGGCCCGGCGACCAGGGAGAGATGCAGGGCGAGCCGGTAGAACCGCAGCCGGTCCTCGTCGAGGCCGGGGCGGCGCAGGGCGTCGTACGCCTGCCCGAACCGGAGCTCCAGGAAGACGTGCTCCCACTCCACGTCGAAGTAGAGCAGCCCTTCGATGTCGATGAGGGCGAGGTGCCCGTCCGGCGTCAACAGCACATGGTCCGGGCCGAGTTCGCCGTGGATGAGGGTGTGCCGAGTGCGCGGCCGGACCTCGGCGGCCCAAGCCCGTACCCGGTCGGCGACCCGGTCCCGTACCGCGGCGAGACGCGGCTCCCGCCCGGCGACCTCCTCGATGTCGCGCAGGGCACCCTCCAGGACCCGCCGCTCGCAGGACGTCCCGTGCGAGGAGCCGCCGGCGTCGACGAGGGCGACCTTGCCGAAGCGCGGGCCGGTGTGGGCGTGCAAGGTGTCGATGAGGACGGCCAGCCGGTCCGGCAGGGTCGGGTCGTGGGGCAGCGCCGCTTCCAGACTGCCGCCGGCAAGGTCCTCGACGACGGCCTGGCGGGCCCCGGTGTCCACGTGCAGCAGACGGGGGGTGCGGACGCCCGCGGCGGCCAGCCGGTCGTGCGCGGCGGTGAACAGGTCGAGGCCGGTGCCGTGGGAGAAGGGGTCGCGCAGGTCGGAGGGGCCCGCGTCCCAGTAGTCCTCGTCCGGCGACCAGACGTACGCGATCGCGCTGAAGCCGTCGTCGAAGGTGAGCCGGTAGACGCCCTTCTTGCTGCCGCCGGGCAGCCGGGCGGCGTCGGCGAGGACACGGCCGCCGCCGACGGCGGCACTGGCGAGCGGGACGAGGTCTTCGCGGGTGAGGGCCCTGCGGATGGCGGTCATCCGCCCGATCCTGGCACCCCGGTCCCGCCGGCCGCAGCCGCATTCCTCCCCGCCGCCTCCCGGTCGCGCCCCCGCATTACTGCTCATACGCTCCGAAATGTGACGTCATCCTTGATCCGGGGCAGGCCGCGGCGCGCGGCCTCGCACATATCCGTGCGTGTGCTGCACACGTTGCTGGGTGCGCTGATCGGCGTCATGTGGCTGGTGCTGCCGGGGATGACGGTCGAGGACCGTACTCCGGTCGCGGACGAACGTGTGCAGGCAGCCGCCCCGTCCGGCGCACCGGACGAGGAAGGGTCGTCCGCCGCCGACCTCGTGCTGCCGCTCGTGGCCGTGGGCGCGGCGGTCGTGGTCGCCGGGTACACCTACGTACGACGGACGCGTCGGGCGCGCACCCGGACCACCCCCGGCGGCACCCCCGCCTCGCCCGCGGCACCGCCGCCGCTCGCCGAACTGGACGAGCAGGCCCGGGTGTTGCTGGTGGCCGCCGACGACAGCGTCCGCACCAGCCGGGAGGAGCTCGGCTTCGTCGAGGCCCGGTTCGGACAGAGCGAGATGGAGCCCTCCGTGCTCGCCGTGCGGGACGCCGAGGCCGAGCTCGCGGCCGCCTTCCGGATGCGGCAGCAGTACGACGACGGCGTACCGGAGGAGGCCGCGGCCCGGCAGCACGCGCTCGCCGGGATCGTCGGCCGCTGCGAGGAGGCCGGGCGGCGGCTGGACGAGGCCGCCGCGGGCGTCGACCAGCTGCGCGGCCTGGAACAGGGCGCGGGCGACGCGCTGGGGCTCGCGGAGACCCGGTTCCGGGCGCTCACCGGACGCACCCAGGCCGTCGACGCCCTGCTCACCGGGCCAACCGCCCGGTACGGCTCCGCCGCCGTCGGCGCGGTCACCGGGTACGTCGAGCAGGCCAAGGACCGGCTCGTCTTCGCCACCCTCCGGCTCAACCAGGCCCGGCAGGCCGCCGACCTCGCCGCCCACGACCGGGCCGCCCTGCATCTGCGCGCCGCCGAGGGCGCGATCGCCCAGGCCGCCGTCTTCCTCCACGGCGTCGAACGCCTCGACACGGAGCTGTCCGGGGCCGCCGCCCTGCTGCCGGCCGCGCTGACCGGCGCGGAGGCGGAACTCGCCCGGCTGCGGAACAGCGGTACCGAGACCCCCGTCGGCGAGCTGCGGGCGCGGATCCTGCACGCCGACAACGTGCTGGCCTTCGTACGGGACGAGGTGGCGGGTGCCGCTCCGTACGATCCGCTCGACGCCCTGCGCCGGATCGTGCGGGCGGTCGCGCCGCTGGCCGCGGAGCCGACGACCGGGGTGCTGGGGGCCGCCGCGGCGCTGGTCGGGCGGGCCTCGGTCGCGGGTGCGGACGAATTCGTCGCCACGCACCGGGGCGCGGTGGGTGCCACGGCCCGCACCCGGCTGGCGGAGGCGGCGCGGCTGCTCACCGCGGACCCGGTGGCCGCCGACGCGCTCGCCGTGGCGGCCCGTGAGCTGGCCGAGCAGGACGTCCGCGTGCACGGCAACCCCGTCGCCGGGGCAGCCGAGCACGAGAGCGGGGGCGCCGGGGCGGTGCTCGGCGGCATCCTCCTCGACGGCGGAGCGGCGGCCAGCTTCGGCGGCCCACGCGGCCGGGGGCGCCGCGCCTGACCCTGCCCGGGTCAGAACAGGCTCAGCAACGCCTCCGCCGGGTCCGTCAGCCCCGTCTCGCCGTCCGGCAGCGGCAGTTCGAACCACACCGTCTTCCCGCGCGGCGTACGGCGTGAGCCCCAGGCCGCGCTGAGCAGGCCGACCAGTTGCAGGCCCCGGCCGCCCTCGTCGGTGTCGCGGGCGCGGCGGCGGCGCGGCTGGACCAGGCCGGAGTCCCAGACCTCGCAGACCAGGGTGCGGTCGAGGAGGAGCCGCAACCGGATCTCGCCCTCGCCGTATCTGAGCGCGTTGGTCACCAGCTCGCTGACCAGCAGCTCCGTGGTGTCGACCAGCGGCTCCAGGTCCCAGCTGAGCAGCCGCCCGCGCGCGTACTCCCGCGCCCGGCCCACGCTGCGCGGCTCGCGCGGCAGGGTCCAGTCGCCCACGGAGTCGGCGGGCAGGCCCTGGACGCGGGCCATCAGCAGGGCGATGTCGTCCTCGCCGTGATGGGTGTCGAGGGTGTTGAGGACGTGGTCGCAGACGTCCTCCAGAGGGCGCGTCGGATCGGTCAGCGCGCCCACGAAGGCTTGCAGACCTTCGTCGAGGGGGTGATCGCGGCTTTCGACCAGTCCATCCGTGTAGAGCGCGAGCAGGGCGCCTTCGGGCAGTTCGACCTCGACCTCCTCGAAGGGCTCCCCGCCGACGCCGAGCGGCATGCCCGGCGGGACGTCGAGCATCAGCGCCGCCTCACCGGGTTCGACGAGGACCGGCGGCAGATGCCCTGCGTTGGCGAAGGTGCACCGGCGCGTCACCGAGTCGTAGACGGCGTACACGCAGGTCGCCAGGTACACCTCCGACAGGTCGGCCTCACGGGGCCGGCGGGCGGCCCGGGTGGCCTGCTGGACGCCGCCGGGCGCACCGAGCCCCCGAGCGATCTCGTCCAACGCGCTGAGCACTTCCGCCGGTTCGAGGTCGAGAAGGGCCAGGGTACGGACGGCGGACCGGAGTTCCCCCATCGCCACGGCGGCGCGCAGCCCGCGCCCCATGACGTCCCCGACCACCAAGGCCGTACGGTGCCCGGGCAGTTCGATGACGTCGAACCAGTCGCCGCCGACCTCGCTGGGCCGGTCGGAGGAGGAGTTGCCGGGCCGGTAGCGGCAGGCGATGTCGAGGCCGGAGGCGACCGGGTCGCCGGGCGGCAGCAGGGACCGCTGGAGCATCAACGCGCGTTCGTGTTCCCGCCGGTACAGCCGCGCGTTGTCGATACAGACCGCGGCCCGCGCCGCCAGCTCGACCGCCAGCTCCCGGTCCCGGTCCCCGAACGGCTCGCTGCCCTTGGTCCGCGCGAACTGCGCGAGGCCTACGACGGTGTCATGGGCGACCATCGGCACGGCGAGCGTGGACTGCACGAGGCCACCCTCCTCGGCCGGGATGTACTGCGGACGGGCGGTGCGCAGGGCGTCCGCGCAGGGCGAGTTGAAGGGGTAGTGGTGGACGGCGCCGACCGCTATGGGCGGGCCCGCGCCGACGAAGGGGGCGTCGGAGACGGCGCTGGCGAAGGCGACCCGGCGCAGTTGCGCGCTGCCGTCGGCCAGGCCCGGCGGGGTCTCGTCGCCGGCCAGGAGGCCCTGGTAGAGGTCGACGGTCGCCAGGTCGCAGAAGCCGGGGACGACGACGTCGAGGAGTTCACGGGCCGTGGTCTCCAGGTCGAGGGAGTTGCCGATCCGCGCGCCGGCCTCGTTCAGGAGGGCGAGATTGCGCCGGGCGGCGGCGGCTTCCCGGGCGGCCTGACGGCGGGCCGTGATGTCGATGGCGAGCCAGGCGATGCCGATGGGGCGGCCGGAGCCGCTGTGCACCCGGTAGAGGTTGACCGACCAGTGCCGGCGCTCCTCGGAGCCCGGTACGAAGCCGGTGACGTGCATGTCCGTGATGGAGTCGCCGGTCTCCAGGACGCGGCGCAGCGTGGCCGTGACCCGCTCGGCCTCGGGGCGCGGAAGATAGTCGTGCACTCCCCTGCCCCGGTGGTCGTCCGGGGTCCCGCCGAACACGGTGGCGAACCGCTGGTTGGCGCGGCGCACCCGCAGATCCAGGTCGATCAGCAGGAAGCCGAAGGGAGATTGACCGAAAATCGACTGCGAGGCGGCGAGGTCGGTCTCGATGCTGCGCAGGGTGCGGACGTCGACCACGATGCAGACGGCGGCCTTCTCGCCGTCCTCGGTCCGGGTCGGCATGACATAGACCTCGGCGAGGCCCTCCGCCCCGGGGGTGCCGTCCTCGGCGTCCGGGGCGCGGAAGGGGACGACGCCGGTCCACTCGCGGCCGTCGAGGATCTCGGCCATCTTGCGCTGGCCGAGTTCGCGCCGGTCCGGGTCGATGAACGCCTCGATGGGGTCCATGCCGACCGCCTGCACGGCGGGGATGCCGAAGACCTGCTCGGCCCGCAGGCTCCACTGGTCGACCAGCCCGTCGGGGCCGATGGAGAAGGAGGCGACCTTGATGTAGTCGTAGATCGAGCCGGGCGGACTGCTCTGCCACATGGCGTCACCCTGCGGGGCCACGGCGTCAGCCGCGGCCTGTGACCTCGCGCCGTCCGACGGGTCCTCGGACTCCGTGGCCTTCGCTGGTATCTCGCTCACGCGAACCGTCCCCTCCAGCTCACCGCGTCCGGCACCGGTCACCGGCAGCGGCTGCCCGCAGTATCCAGCACTACGGCGCCGCACAACACGGTGTTCACGATCACAGCACGGTCCCAGCGTTTTTTGGACCGCACCGCGACAACACTTCCAGTCTTCTAACCAGCCAACACACAGTCGAATCACGTACTCCGGCAACCGTCAGTGGCCTGAACCTGTCGGTGGACAGCGTGGGCGCACGCGTACAGCCCGTACGCCCCCGGTGCATCGCCGCGTTCACGGCGGCACCGCGAGCTCGAACCACACCGTCTTTCCGGCCGCGCCGGGGCGGGTACCCCAGCGGCGCGAGGAGAGAGCGACCAGCTGAAGACCCCGTCCGCTCTCGTCCTCGGGGCGCGCGACCCGCTCGCGGGGCGGGTCGGGGAGGGGGTCGGAGACCTCCACCAGCAGGACGTCATCGAGGCCGCTGGGACGTACGAGGCGCACACCGATCGGGCCGGTGGCGTGCCGCAGGGAGTTCGTCACCAGCTCGCTCACCAGCAGGGCCGTGATGTCGGCCAGGCTGTCGAGGCCCCACTCGCGCAGTCGTCCGCGGACGGCTCCGCGGGCGGCGCGCACGGCGCCGGGGTCCGCGGGGAACGACCACTCGGCGCAGTCGCCTTCGGTGTCGATCACGCCGATCACTTCCCAGGCCACACCCATGTCCGGTTTCGTGGGGTTAATGGGCACATACCCGATATCCGGTGGGGATTACCGTGTGGCGGGGCGCACTGTGGTGCGAACGGGGGTATGGGCGGCGCCCAGGTGCGTGTGCGGGTCCGTGAGGGTTGAGCGCGCGGTTCCCCGCGCCCCTAAGTCGGCCACTCAGCCGCCAGTTTCCGAACAGCCGGGATGTCCTGGTCCAGCCACGGCACGTCCCAGAGCTCGTCCCCCGTCAGCCAGCGCAGCTCGTCGTGGTCCTGTAGGGGCTTGGGATCCGGGGAACCCGGGAGCAGGTGAGCCGTCCAGACCTGGAGGACGTACGGCGGCTTCAGGGGCCATTCGCCTGGGACCCGCTCCCCCGCCTCGACCTCCACCCCGAGCTCCTCGCGGAGTTCCCGGACCAGGGCCGCTTCCGGAGTCTCGCCCGGTTCCACCTTGCCGCCCGGGAGTTCCCAGCGGCCCGCCAGGTCGGGTGGGGCGCTGCGGCGGGCGGCGAGGAGGCGGCCGGTGTCGAGGAGGGCGGCCCCTACCACCACCGTGCGTTCGCTCATGCGGGGGAGCCTACGCGTTGCGGGTGGCCTCGCCGTTCTGGCCGATGCGCTCGACCCAGTACAGCTGCTTGTGTCCGCGGTCGTCGAGGCTGTCGGCGATCTTCTGGGCCTCGGCTCGGGTGGCGTAACGGCCCACGCGGTAGCGGTTGCCGTTGTCGTCCTGTCGTATGACGAGCCAGGGAAGAGTGATCGTGCTGTCGTTCATCGCCCCCCACTGCTCCTTCCCGACAACGCTCCGCCCGCTAAGGAAACCGCAATCCGCATATGCCCGAGCCTACGCCTAACCTTTACGCAGCGAATACGCCTTTTCACAAAGAGGTACGCAACCGGCCAGAACGAGGGGGGCGTACGGCACCGAACGCGCCGTGCGCGGGCGTTGATGCGTCCGGTCAGAGGCGTGTCCGCGCGCACGGGGCCACCTGCGAGAACGGCCAGAATCCAACGCCGTTCGAAAGGGCGGCCGTTGACCCGGCGTCCGGGGCAACGGCCGTAAAGGTGTGCGCTACTTCACCGGAAGGTGGTACGCGACCCGGTAGCGGTCGGCCGGGATGACCACGTCGGCCGTCTCTACCGGGCGGCCGGAGGCGTAGAACGTCCGGTGGACGACCACGACGACATGGCCGGGGACACCGCCCAGGGCGAGGAGTTCCTCGGCGAGGCCGGGGCGGGCGCCGACCTCCTCGGTGACGTTGTCCACGATCACGTCGATGGCCGCCATGCGCTCGACGACGCCCATGCCGCCGAGCGGCCCTTCCTCGGGGAGCATCACGGGGGTGCGGCCGGTGACGGCGAGGGGCTCCCAGGAGGTGGAGAGCATCATCGGCTCGCCGTTGTCCCGGTAGACGTACTTGGTGCACATCACGCGGTCGCCGGGGCGGATCGCGAGCCGCTCGGCGACGGCGACACTGGCCTCGGCCTGCCGGCTGCTGGACTCCCAGGTGCCGCGCGCCTCGCCGTCGGCCTGCTCCTGGCGGAACGGTGTGGCCAGGCCGTCCGGACGGAACCCGGACCGGGCCACCCGGCGGGGTACGGGCCGCTCACGGACATAGGTCCCGGAGCCGGAACGCCCCTCCACCAGCCCCTCGGCCATCAGCACCTTGCGGGCCTCCAGGGCGACCGTGTCCGAGACGCCGTACTCCTCGCGGATTCTGGCCTGGGAGGGCAGCCGTGTGTGCGGGGGCAGCGAACCGTCGACGATCTTCTTGCGGAGATCACCCGCGACACGCAGATACGCCGGCTGCTCACCGAAAGTCACTGGCCGCTCCCATCAGGTTGTACAGACAGCAACAGCGTGGCAACCGTGGGTTGAGCCGTGCAAGCAAAGGCCAGAGAATCACTCGATGTAGTGACATGTGCCCGCCTCAGGCTTTACGCAGGCACTTTCTCCCCGCTATAGCGGCGATCACACATCGAGGTTGCCCGCGTCCCCGCCGCCGCCTCCACCCTCGTAGTCCTCGTCGTACGAGGGCACCGTGGTGGCCAGGCCCAGAGCCTTGCGTGCGGTGACCGTGGTGTCGCCGTCCACGAACTCGTACCCGGCGTCGTAGTGGACGTAGTACGAGTCGACGTTCTTCGCGGCGGCGGCCTTCGCCCACTCCTTGCGCGCGGCCTCCATGTCGGCGGCGAGGTCGGCGACGGCCTTGTCGTCGGCGCCGGTCCAGGAGTGGCCGCGCAGCGCCTCGGCCTGCTGACCGAGGACCTTGTCGACGTCGGCGGCCCACGCGCGGTTCGCCGGGAGGTCGTCCTCGGCGTAGTCCACGGGCTCCTCGTACAGCACCCGGTCAAGGGCGTTGGCCGACTTCAGGAAGGCGATCTGGTCCGCGTCGAGCGTCGTGGCGTCGTTGCGCAGCGAGCCCGTCAGGCTCTTCTTCTCGTCGATGTCGCCGAAGACGCAGGTGATCTCACGGTCGCCGAAGGTCCAGCTGTCCTCCGACGGCACCAGGTAGTACACGTCCACGTTCTCCGGTACGGCCCACGCGTCCATCGCGTAGTCCTCCTGGAGCGCGTAGCACTTGTCGTCCGCGAGGTCGGTGACCTCGTCGTCGCCGGGGAAGGAGCCCGAGGGCAGGGTGACGACGGCGAACACCTCGCCATGGTGGGCGCGGGAGCAGGGCACCTCGTCGACGTCGTACGCGTCGCCCTGGAGGGATCCGGTGCCCGAGTCGAAGCAGTCACCCTTGGCGAGCGCGTAGGCGGTGCCCTCGCCCCGCGCGGCGTCCTTGAGACCGTCGACGACGTCGGAGGCGACGCCGGTCGACAGCGACACCGTCCACAGCACGAGCCCGACGGTGGACAGCACGGCCCCGGCGATCGCCATGCCCTTGCCGCGCTCGCCCTTCCGCTTGATCTGCGCGAGCGCGATCAGGCCGAGGACCAGACCGACGGCGGGCAGGAAGCAGAGGATGCCGAGCACCAGGGCGGCGATGGCGACGCCGTTGACGGGCACCGGCTGCGCGTAACCGCCGTAGCCGTAGCCCCAGGGCCCGGGCGGGGTGAAGGGACCCGGCGGGTAGGGCCCCTGGGGCTGGTGGGGGCCGGGAGGCGGAGGTATGGACACGGGTACCGTGCTCCTGGTTCGGACTGGGGTGACGAACTGTCGTACGACTGGGCGCATGGTAAGCGCAGGGTGAGCGGGGGCGGAACGGTGGTCACGAATGCCACGATTCAGGCGGTCAACGGGCTGACCGCGCGGTGGGCCGGGGCCTCGGAGGGCGGGACGGTCTTCTCGGCGGCGGGAGTCTGGCCGCTGCTGGCGTTCCTGGCGGACGGGGCGGCGGGGGCGGCTCGGGCGGAGCTGGCCGAGGCCGTCGGGATGCCGGCGGAGGAATCGGCGGGCGCCGCGCGGGAGTTGCTGGGTGCCATGGGGCGGATGCGGGGCCTCGACTCGGCCCTCGGGCTGTGGACCGGGCGGACGCTGGAGCTGCGGGAGCGGTGGGAGGCGGGGCTGCCGGCGGCGGCGCACGGCGTGCTGACGGGGGACGAGGCCGCCGACCAGGCGGCGTTGGACGCGTGGGCGGCGAAGCGGACGGACGGGCTGATCGAGAAGATGCCCGTGCGGGTGACCCGGGACACCGAAATGGTGCTCGCGAGTGCGCTGGCGCTGCGGACGGAGTGGCTGAGCCCGTTCGAGGACTGGCCGATGTGGCCGCGGACGGGACCGTGGGCGGACCGGAAGCTGGCCGGGCTGCACCGCAGCGGCGCCCTGCTCGACCGGGTCGGCGTCGCGGACACTCCGGCCGGGCATGTCACCGAGCTGAAGGTGTACGGCGACAACGCGATCGACGTGCGTCTGCTGCTCGGGGAGGAGGGCATGACGCCGGGTCAGGTCCTGGGGGCCGGGGTGGACGTCCTCGCACGGAGGGTGAGCGTCCTGCCGGGGCCGCAGCTGCCCTACGGGGAGGTGGGCCCGGGGCTGAGCGTGGTGAAGGTGCGTGCGGCGCGGCCCGAGCCGCCGACACTGCATGTGGCGACGGTGGGCTTCGACGTCGACGCCCTGCACGACCTCCTGGAGCTGCACCGGCTGTTCGGTCTCACGACGGCCATGGACACGGGCAGGGGCCACTTCCCGGGCATCAGCGCCGGCACCCCCCTGGCCGTCGAGTCGGCCAAGCAGACCGCCATGGCCCGGTTCACCGCTCTGGGGTTCCGCGCCGGCGCGGTGACGGCGTTCGGCGCCGCCGCGGGCGGTGTGCCCTCGCTCCGCTGGATCACCACCCGGGTCGACGCCCGCTTCGACCGCCCCTTCGGCTTCCTCGCCGTGCATCGCCACTCGCGGCTCGTGCTGTCGGCGGGCTGGGTCACGGAGCCGACGGAGTATCCCGAAGAGCCCGAACACCCCGCACACGACGAGGACGACGAGGACTTCTGAAGGTGATCGACGCGGTCAACGCGCTGACCGCCCGCTGGGCCGCATCGGTCCAGGGCGGCACCGTCTTCTCGGCGGCCGGAGTCTGGCCGCTGCTCGCGCTGCTCGCGGACGGGGCGACCGGCGCGGCCCGGGAGGAGCTGGCGGAGGCGGTCGGGGTGCCGGCGGAACAAGCCGCCGCGACCGCGCGGGAGTTGCTCGCGACCCTCGCGGCCGTCGACGGTCTGGACTCAGCCCTCGGGCTGTGGACCAAGCGACACGTGGAACTGCGGAAGGAGTGGGTGGCGGGGCTGCCCACGGGAACGCACGGCGTCCTCACCGGCGACCTGGACGCCGATCACGCGGCGCTGGACGCGTGGGCCGCCGAGCGGACGTCCGGGGCGATCACACGGATGCCGGTGGCGTTGCGGCCGGACTCCTCGCTGGTGTCGGCGAGCGCGCTGACGGTGCGCACGGAGTGGGAGGTGTCGTTCAAGGGGGACCTCATGCCGTGGCGCGACCAGGACCGCGCCGGGTTGACCCGTACGACGCCCGACCTGGACGCCGTGGCGGTGGCACGGACACCGGCGGGTGCCCTGACGCAGGCCCGGGTGCGCGGCACGAACGGGATCGACGTCCATCTGCTGCTCGGGGAGGCGGAGTCGACGCCCGGGGAGGTGCTCGGTGCCGGGGTCGATCTGCTGACCGACGCCCTGACCGCCGTACCGGGAAGCCGGCTGCCGTACGGCGAGGCGGGGCCCGGTCTCAGGGTCGCGTCGATCCGCACCGAGCGGCCCGAGCCGCCGAGTCTCACGCTCAACACCCCCGAGTTCACGGTCGCCGCCGACCACGATCTGCCGGCCGCCCCGGAGGTGTTCGGGCTGACCACCGCGGGCGACGGCTCCCCCGGGCACTTCCCCGGCATCAGCCCGGCGCCCCTCGCACTCGCGGCCGGGCGGCAGTCGGTGACGGCGGCCTTCGGCGGCGAGGGGTTCAGGGCGGCCGCGGTGACCGCGCTGGACATGGTGTGGCTGGGCTGGGAACCCGAGCCGGACCACGAGTCGAAGCGGGCCTGGGCCACCTTCGACCGCCCCTTCGGCTTCCTCGCCGTCCACCGCGCGTCCCGGCTGGCCCTCGCGGCGGGCTGGATCACCGACCCGACACCTTTCCGCGAGGACACGGCCTAGGCGTCGAACGCCGTCGCCCGTGCGGCCTTCTCCCACGGGGTGATGTCCTCGCGGACCTGGTCGAGGTGGCCGAGGACGGCGGTGACACCGTCGTCGCCGAGGGGGAGGCGGAGCGGGGTGCGGTCGGAGCGGAGGGCGGCCAGGACGAGGGCGGCCGCCTTGGCCGGGTCGCCGGGCTGGGTGCCGCCGCCGTCGGCGACGAAGCCGCGGGTGGCGCTGACCTTGGGGTAGACGCCGCTGTCGGTGCTGACGCCCGCCCGGTCCTTCTCGAACAGCCCGGTCCGGAAGGCCCCCGGCTCGACGATCAGCACCTTGATCCCGAACTCTGCGACCTCGTCCGCGAGCGCCTCGGACATCCCCTCCAACGCGAACTTCGTGCCGCTGTACGCCGAGAAGCCCGCGAAGGACATCTGCCCGCCCATGCTGCTCAGCTGCACGATCGCCCCCGAGCGGCGCTCCCGCATGGCCGGCAGGACGGCCCGCACCAGGGCCGCCGGCCCGAAGACATGCACGTCGAACAACGCCCGCAGCTCGTCCTCGCCGGTCTCCTCGAAGGCACCGACGTGAGTGCGGCCCGCGTTGTTGACCAGGACGTCGATCCGGCCGTGCCGGGCCACCACGTCCCGTACCGCCGCCTCGGCCGCCGCCGTGTCGGCGACGTCCAGGCGCAGCGCCTCCACCTGGTCGGGGTGGGCGGCCACCAGGTCGTCCAGCGCCTCGGGGCGACGGGCGGCGCCCACGACCACGTCACCGTCGGCGAGGGCCGCCTCGGCGATCGCCCGCCCGAATCCGCTGCTCGCGCCGGTGATGAGCCACACCTTGTTCATGACCGCTCCCGTCACACTCTTGTGGGTCCGTCTTGTGCACCAGCTTGCTGCGGTGGACGGTTGCCCGTCCAAGACCCGTGGTGATAACCGATGGGCATGACGACCGATGTGCATCTGCGGGACCTGCGCTACTTCCTCACGGTGGCCGAGGAGCTGCACTTCACCCGGGCCGCCGAGCGGCTGTACGTGTCCCAGCCCGCGCTGAGCAAGCAAGTGCGGGCCCTTGAGCGGCAGTTGGACGTCGAGCTGTTCCGGCGCGACCGGCACGGCGTGGCGCTCACCGCGGCGGGCGAGGCGCTGTTGCCGTATGCCCGGAGAGTGGTGGACGGATGGGCGGAGGGGGCGGCGGCGCTGGACGCGGTCCGCACGGCGGGGCGGAGCACGCTCACCGTCGGGATGAGCACCAGCCCCGGGCGCGGCGGGCTGCTGCCGGCGATCCGCTCCCGTTTCACCGCCGCGCATCCGGAGGCGACGGTACGGCTGCGCCAGGTGAGCTGGGAGGACCCGACGGCGGGGCTGGCCGCCGGTGACGTCGATGTGGCCTTCGTCTGGCTGCCGTTGCCGGACGCGGAGCGCTACGCGTGGACGGTGGTCGCCGAGGAACCCCGGCTGATCGCCCTCCCGGAGAGCCATCCGCTGGCCTCCCGTACGGAGCTCGACTTCGCCGACCTGGCCGACGAACCGTTCCTCGCCCTGCCCGAGAGCGCCGGCCCGCTGCGTGACCACTGGCTCGCCCTCGACTCCCGCGCCGGCCGCCCGGCCCGCGTCGGCGCGGAGGTCGCCGGTACGGAGGAGACGTACGAGGCCCTGGTGGCCGGCCTCGGCATCTGCCTGGTGGCCGCGGGCAACGCGCCCCTGATCACCCTGGGCGGGGTGGTGACCCGGCCGGTACGCGGGGTGTCACCCAGCCGGTACGCGCTGGCGTGGCGGAGGGGCGAGCGGAGGGCGCTGGTGCGGGCCTATGCGGAGGCGGGGCGGGGGGTGGCGGGGCGCTCTGGGTGACATGGCAGGCATGGGCAGACAGACCCGGTCGGTCTCAGCCCGGGTTCCGGACGGTGTCCCGGAAGGCGATCGGGGTCTGTCCGGTGCGTTGGTGGAAGTACTTGCTGAAGTGGGTCGCGCTGGCGAAGCCGAGGTGGCCGGCGATGCTCGTCGCGGTCCGGTCGCCGTGCGCCAGCAGGCGTTTGGCCTCAAGGACGACACGGCGGTCGATGAACTCCTTGGCGCCGAGTCCCGCGGCGGCGAGGGTGGCGCGGGACAGGGTGCGGGTCGAGTAGCCGAGCGCGCGGGCGTAGTCCTCGACGCGTCGGGTGCGGGTGAAGTCCTGCTCCACGGCGTCACGGAAGCGCAGGTAGGTGGCGTCGGGTGCGGGTGCGGGGCGGCCGGCGGGCTCGGTGAGGTGGGCCAGGCGCAGCACGAGGACCGCGAGCAGATGGCGCAGGGCCGCGGTGTGGATCTCCAGAGGCAGCCGGCCGAGGGCGTGGAACTCGGTGGTGAGGTGATCGACGGCGAGCCGCAGGGCCGCCTCGTCGTCGGGCAGCGGGCGGCGCAGGACCATGGCGTGCCGGTCCTCCGTACGGGCACCGGCGGCGGTGGCCGGGTCGAGGAACTCCTGCCGGAACAGGATCAGGGTGCCGTCGGCGTGGGTGAGGTCGCCCCACTGGTGGACCTGGCCGGGGCGGACCCACAGCCAGCCGCCGGGTTCGAGGGCGTACGCGGTGAAGTCGACCGTGTGCCGCAGGGTTCCGGACGAGAGGGTGACCAGGTGGTGGAAGTCGGGTCGCCGGGGAGCCGTGAGCCGCTCGGCGGGCATCCGGTGGCGCAGGTCGGCGAGGGGCAGCACTTCCACGCCGGCGGGGGTTCCGGCGGGCGCGGCGAAGGAGATCTCCGGGATACCGCGATCGGCGTCGTGTCGCATTCTGACCATAGCGAGTCACGAGGGTATCCGATTTCCCCAGGTAGTCGCCTCTAGCTTGGAGAGGTCAACCCGTCCGGCGTGGAGCCGGTGTCGGAAAGCAGACATCCCGATCTTCACCGCCCACCCGGCCCGACCTCGCGCCCTCTCAACCCTCGCGCGCTCGCAACCTCGCAAGGAGTACCCGCCATGAGCAACGCCAAGCACACCGTCCTGACCGCCGTCGGCGAGCTGTTCGGCAAGCGGGACCCGAGCGCGGTGGACCGCTGGGTCGCCGCCGGCTACCGCCAGCACAGCGCCCTCGCCGCCGACGGGCCCGAGGCGCTGCGCGGGCTGGTCGCCGGTCTGCCGGAGGGCTTCCACTACGAGGGTGCGCGGGTGATCGCCGACGGCGACCTGGTCGCCCTGCACGGCACGTACCACGGCTTCGGCCCGGATCCGCTGGTCGGCTTCGACATCTTCCGCGTCGACGGCGACGGCAGGCTCGCCGAGCACTGGGACGCGCTGACCCCGCTGATCGCGGACACCGTCTCCGGGCGCTCCCAGACCGACGGCCCCACCGAGCCGGCCGACCTGGACCGGACCGAGGCCAACCGCGCCCTGGTCCTGGAGTTCGCCGAGAAGGTCCTCAAGGGCGCCGACTACTCGGTGCTGACCGACTACATCTCCACCGAGACCTACCACCAGCACAACCCGGAGGCGGCCGACGGCCTCGACGGTTTCGGCGCCGCCGCCGCGCGGTGGGCCGAGCAGGGCAGGAACCTCGTCTACCGGACCGTCCACCAGGTCGTCGCCGAGGGCGATCTCGTCCTGCTCCAGTCCGAGGGCGAGTTCGGCGTCCCCGTCGCCTACTACGACCTGTTCCGCGTCCAGGACGGCAGGATCGTCGAGCACTGGGACGTCGTCACCCCGGTCCCCGCCGAGCTCCCGCACCCCAACGGCCTGTTCTGACCCGGCCCCAGTTCGCGAAAGTACGGTGACAGCATGAGCGACCCGGAGAAGAACAAAGCCACGGCTCAGGCGTTCTACGACCTGATGTTCAACCAGTGCCGCCCCGCCGAGGCCATCGCGCGGTACGCCGGCGACACCTACACCCAGCACAACCCGCACGTCGCCGACGGCAAGCAGGCGTTCGTCGACTACTTCGACCGCATGGCCGCCGAGTACCCGGGCAAGCGCGTCGAGTTCAAGCGCGCCCTCGCCGAGGGCGACCACGTCGTCCTGCACTGCCACCAGGTCTGGCCCGACGAGGAGTACGCGGGCATCGACATCTTCCGCTTCGACGCCACCGGCAGGATCGTCGAACACTGGGACGTCCTCCAGGTCGTCCCACCGACGTCCCAGAACGACAACACCATGTTCTGAGCCGGGAACGACCAGGGGCCCGACTCCGAAGAGCCGGGCCCTTGTCGGCCTGTCGGTGTCCGTGTCCCGTCCGCGTCCGCGTCCGCTAGACGTTGAAGCGGAACTCCACCACGTCCCCGTCCTGCATCACGTACTCCTTGCCCTCCATGCGCGCCTTGCCCTTGGCGCGGGCCTCGGTGACCGAGCCGGTCTCGACCAGGTCGGCGAAGGAGATGACCTCCGCCTTGATGAAGCCCTTCTGGAAGTCGGTGTGGATCACACCGGCGGCCTCGGGGGCCGTGGCGCCCTTCTTGATGGTCCAGGCGCGGGATTCCTTGGGGCCGGCCGTGAGGTAGGTCTGGAGGCCGAGGGTGTTGAAACCGACGCGGGCGAGGGTGGCCAGGCCCGGCTCCTCGGCACCCACCGACTCCAGCAGCTCCATCGCGTCCTCCTCGTCGAGCTCGGCGAGGTCCGCCTCCAGCTTGGCGTTGAGGAAGATCGCCTCGGCGGGGGCGACCAGGGCGCGCTGCTCGTCCTTGAAGGAGTCGTCGGTCAGCTCGTCCTCGTCGACGTTGAAGACGTAGAGGAAGGGCTTGGTGGTGAGCAGGTGCAGGTCGTGCAGGAGTTCCGCGCGCTCGCCGCCCTGGACGATGCCCTGCGAGAACAGCGTGTCGCCCTTCTCCAGGATCTCCTTGGCCGCCTCGACCGCCGCCACCTTCGGAGCGACGTCCTTCTTGATCCGCGACTCCTTCTGGAGGCGCGGCAGGACCTTCTCGATGGTCTGGAGGTCGGCGAGGATCAGCTCGGTGTTGATCGTCTCGATGTCGTCCTTGGGCGAGACCTTGCCGTCCACGTGCACGACGTTCTCGTCCTTGAAGGCACGGATGACCTGGCAGATCGCGTCCGACTCACGGATGTTCGCGAGGAACTTGTTGCCCAGGCCCTCGCCCTCGGAGGCGCCGCGCACGATGCCCGCGATGTCGACGAAGTCGACGGTCGCCGGAAGGATCTTCTGGGAGGAGAAGATCTCGGCCAGTTTCGTGAGGCGCGGGTCCGGGACGCCGACCACGCCGACGTTCGGCTCGATCGTGGCGAACGGGTAGTTGGCCGCGAGCACGTCGTTCTTGGTCAGGGCGTTGAACAGGGTCGACTTGCCGACATTCGGCAGACCGACGATTCCGATCGTGAGCGACACGTTGCGACTTCCCGTATATGAGAGGAGGGGGACTTCAGAGGGCCGATCCACCAGTCTACGGCGTGCCCGGCCCCGCCCTCGCGACGCGTCGAACACTTGGCCAAGGACGATCCCTCGGCGTGTCTGAGGGGCGATTCTGCATATAAACCGTCCTAAGTTGGTCCAGTGGAGCAACACAGGACGCGACCCCCGCACATCCGAGCACGGCGCGAGACGGCTTCCCTGCCCCCGCAGGCGGCCCGCGGCGGGCGTCCCGCGGCCCGTCCGGCGGCCGTACGGCGGCCCGCTCCCCCGGCCGCGCAGGCCGTACGACGCTTTCCCGATCCCCGGCTCACCGGGCTGGGCGGCGGACTGTTCTGCATCGCGTCGATGCTGCTGCTCGGCTGCCTGGACGCCCTGACGTTCGGGTCGCTGACGGTGTACGGCGTGCTGTTCCTGCCGGTGTGCGTGCTGACCGCCGTCTGGGTGCGGCGGGGCGACCTGGTCACCGCGCCCGTGGTGGTCCCGATCGCCTTCGCCGTGGGCGTCGTACCCGTCACCGAGGGCGGGGACGGGCTCGGCGCCCGGCTGATGGGCCTGGTGACGGCGCTCGCCACCGAGGCCGGGTGGCTGTACGGCGGGACGCTCGTCGCCGGTCTGATCGTGACCGTACGCAAGGTCCGGCTGATGAACCGCCGGCGTCGGGCGAGCCGCCGTCCAGGGTGAGCTACTGCTTCGCCGCCCGCATCGCCGCTCCCACGATCCCCGCGTTGTTCTGCAGCTGCGCCGGGACGATCTCCGCCTTGATGCCCTCGATGTGGGGCAGGAACTTCTGCGCCTTACGGCTGACGCCGCCGCCGATGACGAACAGCTCGGGCGAGAAGAGCATCTCGACATGGGCGAGGTACTTCTGGACGCGGTGCGCCCAGTGCTCCCACGTCAGTTCGCCGTCCTCGCGGGCCTTGCTGGAGGCGCGCTTCTCCGCGTCGTGGCCGTGCAGTTCGAGGTGGCCCAGCTCGGTGTTGGGGACGAGGACGCCGTCGACGAAGACGGCGCTGCCGATGCCGGTGCCGAAGGTCAGCAGGATGACGGTGCCCCCGCGGCCGTGACCGGCGCCGAACTCCATCTCGGCGACGCCCGCCGCGTCCGCGTCGTTGACCACCGTCACCGGCAGCCCGCCGAGCCGCTCGCTGAACAACGCGCGCGCGTCCGTGTCGATCCAGCCCTTGTCGACATTGGCCGCCGTACGGATCGTGGCACCGCCGGTGACCACGCCCGGGAAGGTCAGCCCGACCGGTCCCGTCCACCCGAAGTGGTCGACGACCTCCTTCACGCCGTCCGCCACCGCGTCCGGGGTCGCCGGATGCGGGGTGAGCACCTTGCACCGCTCCTGGGCGAGGTCGCCCCTGGCCAAGTCGACAGGGGCGCCCTTGATCCCGGATCCGCCGATGTCCACGCCGAAGATCTGCATGGCCCTACGTTACGACGGACGACGGACAGTCACTCCCCCGAGGTGCCCTTGCGCTCCGCGACCAGGGCCGCGGCCTCCTCGCGCAGATCGCGGCGCAGCTCCTTGGGGAGCGAGAAGGTGATGGACTCCTCGGCCGCCTTGACCAGCTCGACATCGCCGTAGCCGCGCTGGGCGAGGTACTCCAGGACCTCTTCGACGAGGACCTCGGGCACGGACGCGCCGGAGGTGACACCGACCGTCGTCACGCCCTCCAGCCAGGCCTCGTCGATCTCGCTCGCGAAGTCGACCAGGTACGCCTCGCGGGCGCCCGCCAGCTTGGCGACCTCGACTAGCCGCACGGAGTTGGAGGAGTTGCGGGAACCGGCCACGATGACCAGCTCGGCCTCCGCGCCCATCTGCTTCACCGCGAGCTGACGGTTCTGCGTGGCGTAGCAGATGTCGTCGCTGGGCGGGGAGATGAGCTGCGGGAACTTCTCCTTGAGGGCGTCGACGGTCTCCATCGTCTCGTCGACGGACAGGGTCGTCTGGGAGAGCCAGACGATCTTCGACTCGTCGCGGACCTCGATCTTGGCGACGTCGGCGGGGCCGTCGACGATCGTGATGTGGTCGGGGGCCTCGCCGGAGGTGCCGATGACCTCTTCGTGGCCCTCGTGGCCGATGAGGAGGATGTCGTAGTCCTCGTTCGCGAAGCGGACGGCTTCCTTGTGGACCTTGGTGACCAGCGGGCAGGTCGCGTCGATGGTGGCGAGCTGTCCGCGCGCGGCCTCTTCGTGGACGACAGGGGCGACGCCGTGCGCCGAGAACATGACGATGTTGCCCGGCGGGACCTCCTCCGTCCGCTCGACGAAGATGGCGCCCTTCTTCTCCAGGGTCTGCACGACGTACTTGTTGTGGACGATCTCGTGCCGGACGTACACCGGAGCGCCGTACTGCTCCAGGGCTTTCTCGACGGCGATCACGGCGCGGTCCACACCCGCGCAGTAGCCCCGGGGGGCGGCGAGCAGGACACGGCGGCCAGGCGAAGCAGTCATGCGTCCCATCGTAAGGCCGCGCCCGACGGGTCAAAGATCGCGTGGACCGCGAGACTGGCCGGGAAGTGTGAAGGGTGGGGACCGCGCGACGACAGGCGACTGGCGGAGGCATCGATGTCCGAGACCGGCACGGCGAACCGAGCGCCCGAGGCGGGCGATGACCTGCGGCGCAGTCTCGGTTTCCGGGATCTGGTGGTCTACGGGCTGCTTTTCATCGCCCCCATGGCGCCCGTCGGCGTGTTCGGCACGCTCGACGCCAGGTCGCACGGGGCGGTGGCGCTGGTCTACCTCGTGGCCACGGTGGCGATGGCGTTCACCGCCTTCAGTTACGCGCAGATGGTGCGGGTGGTCCCCCGCGCGGGCTCGGTCTACGCCTACGCGCGCGTGGCGCTCGGCAAGGAGGCCGGGTTCATCGCCGGGTGGATGGCGATGCTGGACTATCTACTGATCCCGGCGGTCGCCTACCTGTTCTCCGGGATCGCGATGAACGCGCTGGTCCCGGAGGTCTCGCGCTGGGTGTGGACGGCCCTGGCGGTCGTCGTCACGACCCTGCTGAACCTGTGGGGCGTACGGGCCGCGGCCCGGGTCGGCTTCCTGGTACTGGCGCTGGAGATCGTGGTCCTGCTGGTCTTCGTGGTCTCCGCGGCCGTCGTCCTCTCCCGCGACGGCGCGGAACGGGGCTGGCTGTCCCCGTTGTCCGGGGACGGCACGCAAGGGGCGTTCGCGCTGACGGCGGTGATCGGCGCCGTGTCGGTGGCGGTCCTCTCCTATCTGGGCTTCGACGCGATCGCGACCTTCGCGGAGGAGGTCACGGGCGGCTCGGAGAAGGTCGCGCGCGCGGTGCTGTTCTGTCTGGCGCTGGCGGGTGTGCTGTTCGTGGCACAGACGTATCTGGTGGCGCTCCTGGAGCCGGTCACCTCCGCCGAACTGGCCGCCGACCCGGGCAGACAGGGGTCCGCCTTCTACGACGCCGTCGACGTGTCGGTGGGGACCTGGCTGCACGATCTGGTGGCCGTCAGCAAGGCCATCGGCGCGGCGTTCGCGGCGTTGGCGGGGCAGGCGGCGGCGGGACGGCTGCTGTTCGCGATGGGCCGGGACCGGCGGTTGCCGCGGGCGCTGGCACGGACGGAGTCCGGCGTACCGCGCGTGGCTCTCCTCTGCGCGGCCGTGATCACGCTGGTCGCGGCCGTGTGGGCGGCCCGCCGGGACGACGGGATGGACCACCTGGTCTCGGTGGTCGACATCGGCGCGCTGGTGGCGTTCACGTTGCTGCACGCGAGCGTGGTGGGCTGGTTCGCGGTCCGGCGGGCCGGGGGCCCGGTGAGCTGGTGGCGCCATGTGCTGATGCCCGTGGTGGGCGCGGTGATCACGGTCGCGGTGATCGTGGAGGCGTCGGGGGCGGCGCAGGTGGTGGGGGCCGTGTGGTTCGTGGTGGGGGTGGCGGTGCTGGTGGGGCAGAGGCGGCGGGCGTGACGGGGGCGGCAGACCACGCGATCCGTTGAGACACTTCGCGCGCCACATCGATGTCGGTGCCTGCGGTTACGCTCACCGGCATGGCTGTGAACACGTCCGCGGAATCCCCCATCCCCGTCGGTGAGGTGTCGCGGCTCATCGGGGGCTGGATCGACCGGCTCGGGGCCGTGTGGGTGGAGGGCCAGATCACCCAGCTGTCCCGCCGCCCCGGCGCCGGGGTCGTCTTCCTGACGCTGCGCGACCCGTCGTACGACATCTCCGTGAGCGTCACCTGCTACCGGCAGGTGTTCGACGCGGTCGCCGACGTGGTGAGCGAGGGCGCGCGGGTCGTCGTCCTGGCGAAGCCGGAGTGGTACGCGCCGCGGGGGCAGCTGTCGCTGCGGGCCGCCGAGATAAGGCCCGTGGGAGTCGGTGAACTGCTCGCGCGACTTGAGCAGTTGAAGAAGACGCTGGCCGCCGAGGGGCTGTTCGCCGCCGACCGGAAGAAACCCCTGCCGTTCCTGCCGCAGCTCATCGGGCTGGTGTGCGGGCGCGCGTCGGCCGCCGAGCGGGACGTGCTGGAGAACGCCCGCCATCGGTGGCCCGCCGTCCGCTTCGAGGTGCGCAACGTGCCCGTGCAGGGTGTCCACGCGGTGCCGCAGGTGGTGCAGGCCGTCAAGGAGCTCGACGCGCTCGACTCCGTGGACGTGATCATCGTCGCGCGGGGCGGCGGCAGCGTCGAGGATCTGCTGCCGTTCTCCGACGAGCAGTTGATCAGGACCGTCGCCGACTGCCGTACGCCGGTCGTGTCCGCGATCGGGCACGAGCCGGACACCCCGCTCCTCGACTACGTGGCCGACCTGCGGGCCTCCACGCCCACCGACGCCGCCAAGAAGGTCGTACCGGACGTGGGCGAGGAGTTCGAGCGGGTGCGGATGCTGCGGGACCGCGCGCGGCGGTGTGTCGTGGGGATCGTCGAGCGGGAGGAGCGCGGGCTCGCGCACGCGCTCGCCCGGCCGGCGATGGAGGATCCGCACCGGATGATCGACGAGCGCGCCGACCAGGTGGCCTCCCTGGTCGACCGGACCCGGCGCTGCCTCGGGCACCATCTCGACCGCGCCGAGTCCGAGCTGACGCACACGCACGCGCGCGTGGTGGCCCTCTCGCCCGCGGCGACCCTGAAGCGGGGGTACGCGGTGCTGCAGAAGGCCGACGGGCACGTCGTGCGCGACCCGGAGGAGGTCACGGGCGACGAGGTGCTGCGGGCGCGGGTGTCCGAGGGTGAGTTCACTGTCCGAGTCGACTCTTAGGGTGGGCGCATGACCAGCAGCAAGGTGGATGAGGCGCTCGGCTACGAGCAGGCGCGGGACGAGCTGATCGACGTCGTACGACGCCTGGAGGCGGGCGGTACGACGCTGGAGGAGTCCCTGGCGCTCTGGGAGCGGGGCGAGGAGCTGGCCAAGGTGTGCCGGCGGTGGCTGGAGGGGGCGCGGGCGCGGCTGGACGCGGCGCTGGCCGAGGAGGAGGAAGCCGGCTCCGGGGACGACGAGGACTCCGACTGAGGTCCTGTGCGATCTGCGCCGTGATCTGCGTGATCTGCGTGATCTGTGAAGCGGATCACCACGCCCCGTTTTTTGTTGAAGCTTCAACCTATTTCGCGTAGAGTCATATGCGTCAGCCGGTCCGGCACCCCGGGCCCGACGTCCCCACGAGAAGGTTCCCCGCATGTCTCTCGTTCTTGACCCCACCGCCCAGGACCTGCTCTTCCGCGAGGCCCACACCGCGAACGCCTTCACCGCCGAGCCGGTGACGGACGAGCAGATCCAGGCGATCTACGACCTGGTCAAGTTCGGCCCGACCGCCTTCAACCAGACCCCGCTGCGCATCACCCTGGTCCGCTCCGCCGAGGCCCGCGAGCGCCTGGTGCAGCACATGGCCGAGGGCAACCAGCCCAAGACCGCCACCGCGCCGCTGGTCGCGATCCTCTCCGCGGACAACGAGTTCCACGAGGAGCTGCCGACCCTGTTCCCGGCCTTCCCGCAGGCCAAGGACGTCTTCTTCAGCGAGCGTCCGGCCCGTGAGTCCGCCGCCCGGATGAACGCCGCCCTCCAGGCCGCGTACTTCATCGTCGGCGTCCGTGCCGCCGGCCTCGCCGCCGGCCCGATGACCGGCTTCGACCACGAGGGCGTGCGCAAGGAGTTCCTGGACGACGACCACACCCCGCTGATGGTCGTCAACATCGGCAAGCCGGGCGAGAACGCCTCCTACCCGCGCTCGCCGCGCCTCGGCTACGACGAGGTCGTCACCACGGTCTGACCCGCCTGAACAGCAGAAAGGCCCCCGGCTTCCGGGGGCCTTTCGCGTGCGCGTGGGGTCACTTCGCCTGGAGCGCCTTCGCCATCTGCGCCAGCTGGTCATAACCGCCCGTGCCCGCGACGACGGTGGTGGCGCCGTCGCCCTGGTACACGAGCGCGTCGTAACGGCCGCCGTCGTAGCGGGTCCAGGTGCGGCCGCCGATCTCCGCGGTGGTCTCCGTCTCCTCGCCGCCCTGGCTGGCGCTGTCGATGAACGCGCCCGCCTTCCGCGTCGCCGACTGCTCGACCTGCGCGTACTCCCCGCCCGGGGTGGCGAAGCCCAGGTGCCAGGTCTCCGAATCGGCGCCGTCGTAGCGGACCGAGGTCGCCTTCCAGCCGGCCGACAGGCCCTCGGGCGCGAGCACCGGGTACGAGGCCGCGCGGCGTGCCGTCAGCAGTTCGACCCGGTAGTCGACCCGCTTCACGTCGGGCTCGGAGTCGTCGTGCGGGATGAACAGGTAGATGACACCTGCCATGAGACCGATCAGGGCCAGGGAGAGCACCATGTCCCGGACCGTCTTCTGCTTGCCGCTCTTGCCATTCGAACCTGCCACGCCCCCATCGTCGCAGGTGCCCGGGCCGCTCATCCGTGGGGTCCCCTGCTCATTTTGTCGGACTGACGATAGAGTCGAGGATCGAACCCTCATCCGGCCGTCGTCGTATCAGAAAGGTGCGCTCCGATGACCGAGCATCATCATCTGCCGTCCGAACTCGAAGTACCCTCCGAGGCCCCCGACCGCAACCTCGCCCTGGAACTCGTCCGGGTGACCGAAGCCGCCGCGATGGCCGCGGGCCGCTGGGTCGGGCGCGGCGACAAGAACGGCGCCGACGGTGTCGCCGTGCGCGCCATGCGGACCCTCGTCTCCACCGTGTCGATGAACGGCGTGGTCGTCATCGGCGAGGGCGAGAAGGACGAGGCGCCGATGCTCTTCAACGGGGAGCGGGTCGGTGACGGCACCGGGCCCGAGTGCGACATCGCCGTCGACCCGATCGACGGCACCACGCTGACGGCCAAGGGCATGCCGAACGCGATCTCCGTGCTGGCCGCCGCGGACCGGGGGTCGATGTTCGACCCGTCCGCCGTGTTCTACATGGACAAGCTGGTCACCGGCCCCGAGGCCGCCGACTTCGTCGACATCAACGCGCCGGTGTCCGTGAACATCCGGCGGGTCGCCAAGGCGAAGCGGTCCACGCCCGAGGACGTGACGGTCGTCATCCTCGACCGGCCCCGGCACGAGGGGATCATCAAGGAGATCCGGGAGGCCGGCGCGCGGATCAAGCTGATCTCCGACGGTGACGTGGCGGGCTCCATCTACGCGCTGCGCGAAGGCACCGGCGTCGACATGCTGCTCGGTATCGGCGGCACCCCCGAGGGCATCATCTCGGCCTGCGCCGTGAAGTGCCTGGGCGGCACGATCCAGGGCAAGCTGTGGCCGAAGGACGACGAGGAGCGGGCTCGGGCGATCGACGCCGGGCACGATCTGGACCGGGTGCTGATGACCGACGACCTGGTCGCCGGGGACAACGTGTTCTTCGTCGCGACCGGGATCACGGACGGGGAGCTGCTGCGGGGTGTGCGGTACCGGTCGGAGACGGCGACGACCGACTCGATCGTGATGCGGTCGAAGTCGGGGACGGTGCGGAGGATCGATTCCGAGCATCGGCTCAGCAAGCTGCGGGCTTACAGCGCGATCGACTTCGATCGGGCGAAGTAGGGAGACGGCGCCCACGGGTTCGGGGGGTTCCGTGCGTGGGCGGCTGCGGGTGCGCCGTGGCCGTTCGCGCAGTTCCCCGCGCCCCTTGACGGCATGACCACCCCGTAAGCCGAAAAGCGAGGGGCGCTCCCGGTGCGGTGGGAGCGCCCCTTTTTCGCGTGCGGGCTGTCTTCAGCCTGCCTGCGCTATGCGGTCCGGCGTCCTGGCCGTCTTCTTGAGTTCCATGTCGCGGCGGCGCCTCCTGGCGAGGACCACTCGGCGTTCTGCCGCGGTCAGGCCGCCCCAGACGCCGTAGGGCTCTGGTTGCAGGAGGGCGTGCTCGCGGCACTCGACCATGACGGGACAGCGGGCACAGACCCGTTTCGCTGCCTCTTCACGGGAGAGCCGGGCCGCGGTGGGTTCCTTGGAGGGGGCGAAGAACAGGCCGGCCTCGTCGCGGCGGCACACCGCCTCGGTGTGCCATGGTGCGTCTTGGTCCCTGTCTCGCACTGGCACCCGCTGAGCCGGAACAGCAGCTACCTGCAGGGACGAATGCGGCGGTTGCAGCACGGTCTACTCCTGACGACGGCTTCGCGAGCGAGAGACGATGCAGCAAGGCCTACCCGCTGTGCGCGTGCCTATGCACTGAGTTCCGAACCGCTGGATTCCTGGTGGACCGCGGACGCCCGCGGAGCGGTCCGCGGGCGGACCAGCCCCCTCCGGTCGGGGGTGGATTCACAACCGTCAACGGTCCAGGTGTTTGCGCAAACTCCGGTCGACCTTGTGCTGCACGCGGTCGAGAATGTCCGCGACGAGCCTGCCGCGCCGGGCCCTGCCCTCGATGTTGCCGAGGACGGCCCAGCCGTCCACGTAGACCACGGGGGCCTCGGGGTCGGCCGCGTCGAGCGTGTGCACCTCGAAGTTGCCGAGGACGCCGCCGCCGGTGCCGCGCAGCGACACGTTCTCCGGGACGCGGACCTCGATGGTGCCGAACACCGAGATCGCCTTGACGACGACCTGCTGGTACTCGAAGAGGGCCTCGCTCAGATCGATCTCGACGCTGCCGAAGACCGCGTACGCGTGGATACGGCGGCCCGCGCGCCAGCGGCCCTTGCGGACGGCGCTGCTGAACACCGCCACCACGTTCTCGTCGGGGTCGACCGGGATGGCGCCCGTGGTCGGGCGGTTGGGGGCCACGGAGTACGTCGTCGTCTCCCGGCGCTCATGCGCGGCCGGCAGGTCCTGGATGAAGACGTCCAGCTCGCCCACGGTCTTGGCGGCCAGCACACCCTCGACCCGCTCGGCGTGTTCGTCGGCGGTCAGGCGCCCCTCCGCGAGCGCCTCGCGCAGGATGTCCGCGACGCGGTCGCGGTCCGCGTCGGAGGCGCGCAGGTCGGTGGTGGCAGCGGTCGGGGTCTGCTTCTCAAGGTCCACGGCAGCAGCGTACCCAAACGCGATAGATCGCGACTAGGCCTGTGGAAAACCTGACCCCGACCGACTGAGCCTGACCTCACAAGCTTCGGGCGTCCGACAGGTTCTACGCTGGTGAGGCCTGCGCCAATGGAGGCCGGCCGTCGTCTGTCGAGTGAGGAATGGGCTGAGATGCCTGAGTTCGCGTACACCGATCTGCTCCCCATGGGAGAGGACACCACCCCCTATCGGCTGGTGACCTCCGAGGGTGTCTCCACCTTCGAGGCCGACGGGCGCACGTTCCTCAGGGTCGAGCCGGAGGCGCTGCGCAAGCTCGCCGAAGAGGCCATCCACGACATCCAGCACTATCTGCGCCCGGCCCACCTGGCCCAGCTGCGCCGGATCATCGACGACCCCGAGGCGTCCAGCAACGACAAGTTCGTGGCGCTGGACCTGCTGAAGAACGCGAACATCGCGGCGGCGGGCGTCCTGCCGATGTGCCAGGACACGGGCACGGCGATCGTCATGGGCAAGCGCGGCCAGAACGTGCTGACCGAGGGCGGTGACGAGGCGGCGCTGTCCAAGGGCATCTACGACGCGTACCTCAACCTCAACCTGCGGTACTCGCAGATGGCCCCGCTGACCATGTGGGACGAGAAGAACACGGGCTCGAACCTGCCCGCCCAGATCGAGCTGTACGCCACCGACGGCGGCGCCTACAAGTTCCTGTTCATGGCCAAGGGCGGCGGCTCGGCCAACAAGTCGTTCCTCTACCAGGAGACGAAGGCGGTCCTGAACGAGGCCTCCATGATGAAGTTCCTGGAGGAGAAGATCCGTTCGCTCGGTACGGCCGCCTGCCCGCCGTACCACCTGGCGATCGTGGTCGGCGGTACGAGCGCCGAGTACGCCCTGAAGACGGCCAAGTACGCCTCCGCGCACTACCTGGACGAGATCCCGGCCGAGGGTTCGGAGCTGGGCCACGGTTTCCGGGACAAGGAGCTCGAGGAGAAGGTCTTCGAGCTGACGCAGAAGATCGGGATCGGGGCGCAGTTCGGCGGCAAGTACTTCTGCCACGACGTACGGGTGGTCCGCCTCCCCCGTCACGGCGCGTCCTGCCCGGTCGCCATCGCCGTGTCCTGCTCGGCCGACCGTCAGGCGGTCGCGAAGATCACCGCCGAGGGTGTCTTCCTGGAGCAGCTGGAGACGGACCCGGCGCGGTTCCTGCCGGAGACGACGGACGAGCACCTCGACGAGGCCGGTGACGTCGTGAAGATCGACCTCAACCAGCCGATGGAGTCGATCCTCGCGGAGCTGACGAAGTACCCGGTCAAGACCCGCCTCTCCCTCTCCGGCCCGCTCGTCGTCGCCCGTGACATCGCGCACGCCAAGATCAAGGAGCGGCTCGACGCGGGCGAGGAGATGCCGCAGTACCTGAAGGACCACCCGGTGTACTACGCGGGTCCGGCCAAGACCCCCGAGGGCTACGCGTCCGGCTCCTTCGGCCCGACCACGGCCGGCCGCATGGACTCCTACGTCGAGCAGTTCCAGGCGGCGGGCGGCTCCAAGGTCATGCTGGCCAAGGGCAACCGGTCCGCCCAGGTCACCAACGCCTGCGACACCCACGGCGGTTTCTACCTCGGCTCCATCGGAGGCCCCGCCGCCCGTCTCGCCCAGGACTGCATCAAGAAGGTCGAGGTCGTCGAGTACGAGGAGCTCGGCATGGAGGCGGTCTGGAAGATCGAGGTCGAGGACTTCCCGGCGTTCATCGTGGTCGACGACAAGGGCAACGACTTCTTCCAGGACCCGGCGCCCGCACCGACGTTCACGTCGATCCCGGTACGGGGACCTGGGCTGGCCTAGGTCGTGTTCGGGGGCGGCGGGAGACGACTCTCGCCCCCGCGGCCCCCGTCCCCACCGTCTCCGTTCGGCCCATCGGTTGGAACATCTCCCCCGTCCCGAACGCTGTACCGGGCATGAGCGAATACCGCATCGAGCACGACTCCATGGGTGAGGTCCGCGTCCCGGTGGACGCCAAGTGGCGGGCGCAGACCCAGCGGGCCGTCGAGAACTTCCCCATCTCCGGGCAGCGGATCGAGCGGGCGCACATCGAGGCGCTCGCGCGGATCAAGGGGGCCGCCGCGAAGGTGAACGCGCGGCTCGGGGTGCTCGACAAGGATGTCGCCGAGGCGATTCAGGAGGCGGCCGAGGAGGTCGCCCGCGGGGAGTGGGACGCGCACTTCCCCGTCGACGTGTTCCAGACCGGGTCCGGGACCTCGTCCAACATGAACACCAACGAGGTCATCGCCACGCTCGCCACCCAGCGGCTCGGGCGGGACGTGCATCCCAACGACCACGTCAACGCCTCGCAGTCGTCCAACGACGTCTTCCCGTCCTCCATCCACATCGCCGCCACCGCCGCCGTCACCCGCGATCTGATCCCCGCCCTGGAACATCTCGCCGAGTCCCTCGGTCGCAAGGCGGAGGAGTTCGCCGATGTCGTGAAGTCCGGGCGGACCCATCTCATGGATGCCACGCCGGTCACGCTGGGGCAGGAGTTCGGGGGGTATGCCGCTCAGGTGCGGTACGGCGTCGAGCGGCTCTACGCCTCGCTCCCCCGGCTCGCCGAACTGCCGCTCGGCGGGACCGCGGTCGGGACCGGGATCAACACGCCGCCCGGCTTCTCCGCCGCCGTCATCGAGGAGGTCGCCCGCGCCACCGGGCTGCCGCTGACCGAGGCCCGCGACCACTTCGAGGCGCAGGGCGCCCGGGACGGGATCGTGGAGACCAGCGGGCAGCTCAGGACCATCGCGGTCGGCCTGACGAAGATCGCCAACGATCTGCGGTGGATGGCCTCGGGGCCCAGGACCGGGCTCGCCGAGATTTCCCTCCCCGACCTTCAGCCCGGGTCGTCGATCATGCCCGGGAAGGTCAACCCCGTCATTCCCGAGGCCGTCCTCATGGTCTCCGCGCAGGTCGTCGGCAACGACGCCACCGTCGCCACCGCCGGCGCCGCCGGGAACTTCGAGCTCAACGTGATGCTGCCGGTCATCGCGAAGAACGTTCTGGAGTCCGTCCGGCTGCTCGCCAACGTGTCGCGGCTGCTCGCCGACCGCACCGTCGACGGGATCGTCGCGCACCGGGAACGCGCGCGTGAGTACGCCGAGTCGTCACCGTCCGTGGTCACGCCGCTGAACAAGTACATCGGGTACGAGGAGGCCGCCAAGGTCGCCAAGAAGGCGCTCGCGGAGCGGAAGACCATTCGTCAAGTCGTCCTGGAGGGCGGGTATGTGGAGCGGGGCGACCTCACCCTCGAACAGCTCGACGAAGCGCTGGATGTCCTGCGGATGACGCGTCCGTAACAAGAGACGCCGGTCCGCAGAACCGTGACGCGTGCCGCAGCGTCGTATGCCCATGGCACCTAATATCTGTGCATGGCAGAGGGTGGAGCGGTGAGAGCAACGGAAGCGGGTCCGTCGGCGTCCTTCTGGGAGCCCGGAGCCCAGATCCTGTGGCGCTACCGGGAGAACGGCGGCGATCATGTCCACATCGCCCGCCCGGTGACCGTCGTGCGCGACGATCACGACCTGCTCGCCGTGTGGATGGCGCCGGGCACCGAGTGTGTGAAGCCCGTGCTCGCCGACGGCACCCCGGTGCACGCCGAGCCGCTGGAGACCCGCTACACCAAGCCCCGTACCGTCCAGCGCGACCGCTGGTTCGGTACGGGGGTGCTGAAACTGGCGCGGCCCGGTGAACCCTGGTCGGTGTGGCTGTTCTGGGAGCCGGGCTGGCAGTTCAAGAACTGGTACGTGAACCTGGAGACCCCGCTGGCGCGTTGGGACGGCGGAGTCGACTCCGAGGACCACTTTCTCGACATCTCCGTGCACCCGGACCGCAGTTGGCACTGGCGCGACGAGGACGAGTTCGCGCAGGCCCAGCGGGACGGGCTGATGGACGCCCACCTCGCCGAACAGGTGCGGCAGGCGGGCCGTTCGGCGGTCGAGGTGATCCGCTCCTGGGGACGGCCGTACGCGGACGGCTGGCAGCACTGGCGCCCGGATCCGTCCTGGGCCGTACCGTTGCTCCCGGAAGACTGGGACCGTACGCCCGCGCACGTGTCCTCATGAGACCCTTGATGCGCCCCCGGGCAACAAACGTAGGATCGTCCTCCGCAAGAGCGCGCGGCGGCAACTACCGGAGCGTGCACTGAGCTTGACCATTCGTCACCGAGGGGCGGCAGGACGTGATCGAGGGGTACGAGGGCCACACGGACGACGCAGGCCCCAGGGTCGGACGGTGCGGCCGTGGCACAGGAACGGCCGCTGACCACGAGGGAATTCCGTTCCTGGGGCAGGCAATCCGGGTATCGGCATTTCTGCGGGACGAACTGCACGCGCGGCGCGCAGCCCCCAACGGACGGAATCGACACGCGTGACGGAGCAGCCCACCTCGTTCGAGCGCCCACAGACGGGCCCCGACCCCGCGGACCCTCGCGGGGCGCTCCTGCGTGCCTCCACGCCCCCGCACAACGCCTTACCGGCACAAGCCCGGGCCGGCGAGACGCCTGCCCCCGGACCTGACATGACCACACCGCAGCCCGGCAGCGACCCGGAGCACTCCCAGCCCACCGTCGCCGCCGAGCCCGACACCCACCGGCCGAGGCCCGTGCCCGAACTCCCCGACACGATCCCGGCCCAGGGCGGCGGCGACTCCGCGGCCGGTGAGCGCCGCACCGGACAGGGTGTCCAGCCCGGCCGGCCCACGCCGATGCGACGGGACGGGGACCGGCTGCGCTTCGTGGGCGCGGCGACCCGCCGGATCGCCCGCGGCATCGACCTCGACGAGATCGTGATGGGGCTGTGCCGGGCCACCGTGCCGACCTTCTCCGACGCGATCCTGGTCTATCTGCGCGACCCGCTGCCGGTCGGCGACGAGCGGCCCACCGGCCCGCTGGTGCTGCGCCTGCGCCGCACCGACCGCATTCCGGAGGAGCGGGACACCGAGGGCGGTTTCGTCTCGCCCGCGCTCCAGCCGGAACCGACGGAGCTGACCGAGCTGTCGGCCGTCACCGCCGAACTGTGCGAAGTGCGGGCGGGGGGTGCGCTCGCCGAGGTGCTGCGGGGCGTCCGTCCGGTCTTCACGGACTCCCCCGCGGCCCGCGCCGCGTTGCCGGAACTGCTTGGTGAGGGCGGCGAGTTGATCGTTCCGGCGGGACAGCGGGCGATCCTCGCCCCGCTGCGCGGCCGGCGCCGGGTCATCGGTGCCGCGCTGTTCCTGCGCCGCCCCGACCGCATCGCCTTCGAGCCGGACGACCTCCTGGTCGCCGCCCAGCTCGCCACGCACAGCGCGCTGGGCATCGACAAGGCGGTGCTGTACGGCCGCGAGGCGTACATCGCCGACGAACTCCAGCGCACGATGCTGCCGGAGACCCTTCCGCGCCCGACCGGTGTCCGGCTGGCCTCGCGCTATCTCCCGGCCGCCGAGACCGCGCGCGTGGGCGGTGACTGGTACGACGCGATCCCGCTGCCGGGCAGCCGGGTGGCGCTGGTCGTCGGTGACGTCATGGGCCACTCCATGACCTCGGCCGCGATCATGGGCCAGCTGCGGACCACCGCCCAGACGCTGGCCGGGCTCGACCTGCCGCCTCAGGAGGTGCTCCACCACCTCGACGAGCAGGCGCAGCGGCTCGGCACCGACCGCATGGCGACCTGCCTCTACGCCGTCTACGACCCGGTCTCGCACCGGATCACCATCGCCAACGCCGGCCATCCGCCGCCCGTCCTGCTCCACCTCGGTGGCCGGGCCGAGGTGCTGCGGGTGCCCCCGGGCGCGCCCATCGGTGTCGGCGGCGTCGACTTCGAGGCCGTGGAACTGGACGCCCCGGCCGGAGCGACCCTGCTCCTCTACACGGACGGGCTCGTCGAGTCCCGGTTGCGGGACGTGTGGACCGGCATAGAGCAGCTGCGCGAGAAGCTCGCCGCGACCGCGCAGTTGACCGGCCCTGATCATCCGCCGCCCCTTGAGGCCCTCTGCGACGAGGTGCTCGACATGCTCGGCCCCGGCGACCGGGACGACGACATCGCGCTGCTCGCGGCCCGCTTCGACGGGATCGCGCCCAGCGACGTGGCGTACTGGTTCCTGGAGCCGGAGGACGCGGCCCCCGGCCGTGCCCGGCGGCTGGCCCGGCGGGCCCTGTCGCGCTGGGGCATGGAGGAGATGAGCGACTCCGTGGAGCTGCTGGTCAGCGAGGTCGTCACCAACGCGGTGCGCTACGCGTCGCGGCCGGTCACACTGCGGCTGCTGCGGACCGATGTGCTGCGCTGCGAAGTGGGCGACGACGTACCCCAGTTGCCCCGGTTGCGGCAGGCGCGGGCCACCGACGAGGGCGGACGCGGCCTGTACCTCGTCAACCGGCTGGCCCGGCGGTGGGGGGCGACCCGGCTGAGCACCGGCAAGGTCGTCTGGTTCGAGCTGAACCGCGGGGGCTGACCCCGCGAGGCGGACACGGAGAAGGGGCGCCCGGTGAGAACCGGGCGCCCCTTCTGTCCTCCTACGGCTACTGATCCAGCCCGGGATCCACCGGATCCGTGTCGTCCGTCGGCGGCCTCGTCGTCGGCGTCTGGGTGGGTGTCTGCGTCGGTGTCTGGGTGGGTGTCTGGGTCGGCGTCTGCGTCGCGGGCTGAGTCGTCGGGGCCTCGGTGGTCGGCTCCTGGGTCGTCGGCTCCTCCGTCGGCGTCTGCGTCGCCGTTCGGCTGGGCGTCTGCGTCGGGGTGTACGTCGGCTCCACGGCCGCGCCCTGGTCGGTGTCCAGGTCGAACTCGGCGGACGTGGAGGTCACGCCGAACATGTACGCCGCCCAGATCTGCGCCGGGAAGCCACCGCCGTTGACGCGGTCGAAGCCGCCGGCGCCGTACATCTTGGCCTGTCCCGGCTTCGCGTGGTTCTCGCCGAACAGGCCGACCGACGTGACCAGGTCGGGGGTGTAACCGGTGAACCAGGCCGACTTGTTGTCGTCGGACGTACCCGTCTTGCCCGCGACCTCCTGACCGTCGCGCAGGGGGTTGTCGCGGACGGACGTCTTGGCCGTACCGTCGTCGACCACGCCGGTCAGCACCGAGGTCACCGTGTCGGCGGTCTCCCGGCTGATGACCTGCTCGCCGATCGGGTCCGGCATGTCGACCTCGCTGCCGTTGCGCTCGGCCGACTTGATGATGGTCGGGGTGACCTGCTTGCCGTGGTTGTCGAGGGTGGCGTAGACGGAGGCCATCTGGATCGGGCTCGCGCCCATCGTGCCCAGGGTGTAGGCGGGCAGGCCCTTGAGGTCGCCGGTGTCCATGCCGAGCTTCTCGGCCGTCTTCAGGACCTTGTCCATGCCGACGTCGACGCCCATCTGCGCGAAGACGGAGTTGATGGACTTGTTCATCGCCGTCTGGACGGTGACGTCGCCGTAGTCGGTGTCGTCCTCGTTCTCCGGGTCGAAGGCGATGTCGCTGCCCTCGACGGGACGCTTGCTCGTGCCGTCGTAGACCGTGCTCGCGGTGATCTTGTCGCCGTCCTGGGTCTCGGCGCCCTCCTCCAGGGCGGCGGCCAGGATGACCGGCTTGAACGTCGACGCGGGCTGGTAGTCCTCGCGGTTGGCGTTGTTGTAGTCGTGCTTGATGTAGTCCGCGCCGCCGTAGAGGGCGACGATCTTGCCCGTCTTGGGGTCGACGGAGACGGCGCCGGCCTGGATGTTCTTGTCGACCGTCCGCTTGTCCGGGTCCAGCTTGTCGGTGAGCTGGGTCTTGACGGCCTTCTCCAGCTGCGCCTGCTTCTTCTTGTCGATGTTCAGGGTGATGGTCCAGCCACCCTTGTCGTACTGAGCCTGCGCCTCGTCCTCGGTGAGGCCGTCGTCGGCCATCAACTGCTTGACGAGCTGCTGCTTGGCGAGCTTGACGAAGTAGCCCTTCTGCCCCTTGAGCCCGGCCTCGGCCTTGGGCTTCTGCGGAACGGGGAACTCCATGTCCGCGCGCTTGCCGGCGTCCAGCCAGCCCTCCTCGACCATGTTGTCGAGGACGTAGTTCCAGCGCTGCTTGACCAGCTTCTTGCTGTAGTCCGTGGCGACGTTCCAGTCGTACTGGCTCGGCGCCTGGAGCAGCGCGGCGAGGTAGGCGCCCTGCTCGACGCTGAGCTTGTCGGCGTCGACGCGGTAGTAGGCCTGCGCGGCGGCCTGGATCCCGCTGGCGCCGCGGCCGTAGTAGCTGGTGTTGATGTAGCCCTCGAGGATCTCGTCCTTGGACTTCTGGCGGTCCACCTTGAGCGAGATCACCAGCTCCCTGAGCTTACGGGTGACCGTCTGATCCGGGGTCAGGTAGTAGTTCTTGACGTACTGCTGGGTGATCGTCGAGCCGCCCTGCTTGCCCTTGCCGGACAGCGTGTTGAGCAGACCGCGGGCGGTGCCCTTCAGGTCGACGCCGGAGTCCTGGTAGAAGCTCTTGTTCTCGGCGGCGACAAAGGTGAGCTGCACCTTCTTGGGGATCTTGGCGAGCTCCACGTTCTCGCGGTTCACCTTGCCGTCGCGGACCAGGACGTCACCGTTGCTGTACTTGATGGTGTTGCTCTGGAGCTGGGCGTCGGCGTTCCCCTCGGGCACCTCCACCATCATGTACAGCACGATGAAGGCGCCGATGCCGAGCAGGCAGAAGCCGAGGAACGTGCCCAGGATCTTCTTCCAGGTGAAGAGCCTGCGTATGAGGCTCTTCTGCGCCCCGGCGCCGGAGCCGACGCTCGCGCTGCCGGTCGCCTGCGACGAACGGCGCTTGGGCGCGGCACGTCGACCGCCGCGCTGTCGCGCTCGTCTTTCTTCCGCTCGTCCCATGGGCCCGTTCCGCTCCGCTTCGTTCATGTGTGCGCGTCTGTCACACAGGTTCGCCGCTCAGGTCAGCTCAGAAAGCTAACACCGGGAGATGTGACAAAGGGCTGCCGATCCGGCCTTTTGCGGACGTGACAATCAGCACCCGTTCCTATGGAACCGACGTACGAGGGCTGCCCAAGGTTGCCCTGCTGGGCTAAAGTGATATCAGTTAGCTAGACCAAAGCTATGCCGTACGAGAACGGGGGATCCCCATGACCACCCACGACGACACGATCGCCGACGTACCCGCGATGCCCGCCCCACGCGTGCGCGAGTTCGCCGCGCACAGCATCGGCGGCGGAGTCGCCCTGCTGCTCGGCCTGCTGGGCCTGTTCGCCGGTGCCGGAATGATTGCGGGCGCTACGGCGGTCTCGTCGACCGGCGCAAAGGCGGCGCTCATCGCCGGCGGCATCCTGGTCGGTCTCGCCGCCTTTCTCGCCATGTGCGGGCTCAACACGGTGGCGCCGGGTGAGGCGCGGGTCGTGCAGCTCTTCGGCCGTTACCGGGGGACGATCCGGCAGGACGGGCTGCGCTGGGTGAACCCCTTCACCTCGCGGACCAAGATCTCCACCCGGGTGCGCAACCACGAGACGGCCGTCCTGAAGGTCAACGACGCCTACGGCAACCCGATCGAGCTCGCCGCGGTCGTGGTGTGGCGCATCGAGGACACCGCGCAGGCCACCTTCGAGGTCGACGACTACCTCGAGTTCGTCTCGACGCAGACCGAGGCGGCGGTCCGCCACATCGCCATCGAGTACCCCTACGACGCCCATGACGAGGGCGGCCTCTCGCTGCGCGGCAACGCCGAGGAGATCACCGAGAAGCTCGCGCTCGAACTGCACGCGCGCGTGGAGGCCGCCGGGGTGGAGATCATCGAGTCCCGCTTCACGCACCTCGCGTACGCTCCCGAGATCGCCTCGGCGATGCTCCAGCGGCAGCAGGCGGGGGCCATCGTCGCGGCGCGCCGGCAGATCGTGGACGGGGCGGTCGGCATGGTGGAGGCGGCGCTCGCCCGGATCAGCGAGCAGGACATCGTCGAACTGGACGACGAACGGAAGGCGGCCATGGTTTCCAACCTGATGGTGGTGCTGTGCGGGGACCGTGCCGCACAGCCGGTCCTCAACACCGGCACCCTGTACCAGTGACCGAGGAGTCCACGCCGAAGGCGCGGCGGCCGCAGCAGCGCAAGCAGGTGCTGCTGCGGCTGGACCCGTCGGTGTACGAGGCGCTGGCCCGGTGGGCCGGGGACGAGCTCCGGTCGGCGAACGCGCAGATCGAGTTCCTGCTGCGCAAGGCCCTCGCGGACGCCGGCCGGCTGCCCGGGGAGGCCAAGCCGATCCCGCGCCGGGGGCGTCCGCCGACGCAGTAGCAGAACCGTGACAATCGGCCGCGACCTGCGGTTCGGCACCGCGTTTCACGGTCTACACACTCGACGTATACATGCGGGGTATACACCGCATGTACAGTCCTCCCCATGTCCATCGGTCACACCCTCCTGGGACTCCTGGAGTCCGGGCCCCGCCACGGCTACGACCTCAAGCGGGCCTTCGACGAGAAGTTCGGTCACGACCGGCCGCTGCACTACGGCCAGGTCTACTCGACGATGTCCCGGCTGCTGAAGAACGGCCTCGTCGAGGTCGACGGCATCGAGCCCGGCGGCGGCCCCGAGCGCAAGCGGTACGCGATCACCGAGGCCGGGATCACCGACGTACAGCAGTGGCTCGCGACGCCCGAGAAGCCCGAGCCGTATCTGCAGTCGACCCTCTACACCAAGATCGTGCTCGCGCTGCTGACGCACCGGGACGCGGCCGACATCCTCGACACCCAGCGTTCGGAGCATCTGCGGATGATGCGCATCCTGACCGACCGGAAGCGGAAGGGGGATCTCGCGGACCAGCTCATCTGCGACCACGCCCTGTTCCACCTCGAAGCCGATCTGCGCTGGCTGGAGCTCACCGCCGCGCGCCTCGACAAGCTGGCGCAGGTGGTGGCCAAGTGACTCCCGCCGGTTCCCTGCTGGTCGCCGACAACCTGCGCAAGGCGTACGGTCCGACCCTGGCGCTGGACGGCGCCGAGTTCTCGATCCACCCCGGTGAGGTCGTCGCCGTGATGGGCCCCTCCGGCTCCGGCAAGTCGACGCTGCTGCACTGTCTCGCCGGGATCGTCACGCCCGACTCGGGCTCGATCATGTACAACGGCCGCGAGATGGCGACCATGAACGACGCGCAGCGCAGCGAGCTGCGGCGCACCGAGTTCGGCTTCGTCTTCCAGTTCGGCCAGCTCGTGCCCGAGTTGACCTGCGTGGAGAACGTCGCGCTGCCCCTGCGGCTCACCGGCACCTCCCGCAAGGAGGCCGAGAAGACCGCCCTCGGGTGGATGCAGCGCCTTGAGGTCGACGATCTTCGGAAGAAGCGGCCCGGCGAGGTCTCCGGCGGTCAGGGCCAGCGGGTCGCCGTGGCGCGGGCGTTGGTGACCAGCCCGCGCGTGCTGTTCGCCGACGAGCCGACCGGCGCGCTCGACTCGCTCAACGGCGAGCGCGTGATGGAACTGCTCACCGAAGCCGCCCGGTCCACCAACGCGGCCGTCGTGCTGGTCACGCACGAGGCACGGGTGGCCGCCTACTCCGACCGCGAGATCGTCGTACGGGACGGCAAGTCCCGGGACATGGAGCGGATCGTATGAGTTCACCAGGGGGACAGTGGGTGCGGGACCTGGCCATGGGGGTCAGATTCGCGTTCGCGGGGGGACGCGAGGGCTGGGTGCGGGTCCTGCTGACGGCCGTCGGCGTCGGGCTCGGGGTGGCGCTGCTGCTGTTGACGACCGCGATCCCGAACGCGATGTCGGTGCGGGATCAACGGGAGGCCGCACGGCAGGACATGTCGTACAGCGCGACCCGGATCAAGAAGGCCGACGACACCCTGGTCGTCGGGTACGTCACCACCACCTACCACGACAAGAGCGTGCGCGGGCGGGAGTTGGAGCCCGAGGGGTCCAAGTCGCCGCTGCCGCCGGGGGTTTCGGACTTCCCGGCGCCGGGCGAGATGGTGGTCTCCCCCGCTCTGAAGAAGCTCCTCGACTCCGCCGACGGGAAGCTGCTGCGGGAGCGGCTGCCGCAGCGGATCGTCGGCACCATCGGGGAGAAGGGGCTGATCGGCTCGGCCGAACTCGCCTTCTACCGGGGCGCCGAGGGACTCGCACCGAAGATCGACGGCGGCAACGTGGACCGCATCAAGCGGTTCGGGGAGCCGAGTCCGGCGTCCGATCCGTTGGATCCGGTGCTGCTGCTGCTGATCCTCGTCGTCTTCGCGGTGCTGCTGACGCCCGTCGCCGTCTTCATCGCCGCGGCCGTACGGTTCGGCGGCGAGCGGCGCGACCGGCGGCTCGCCGCGCTGCGGCTGGTCGGCTCCGACGCCCGGATGACCCGGCGGGTCGCGGCGGGCGAGGCGATGGCCGGGGCCGTGGTGGGTCTGGTCCTGGGCGCCGGGTTCTTCATGGTCGGGCGCGAGATCGCGGGCTCCGTCGAGCTGTTCGACTACAGCTTCTTCCCCAGCTATCTCAACCCCTCCCCGCTGCTGGCCCTGCTGGTCGCCGTCGCGGTGCCCGCCGCCGCCGTGCTGGTCACCCAGCTCGCGCTGCGCGGGGTCGTCATCGAGCCGCTCGGTGTGGTGCGGACGGCGAAGCCCTCGCGGCGCCGGCTGTGGTGGCGGCTGCTGCTGCCGGTGGGCGGACTCGCGATGCTCTACCCGATGATCGGCCAGGGCAACGACCGCGGGAACTTCAACCAGTACCTCACCGTCGGCGGCGTCATGCTGCTGCTGGTCGGTGTGACCGCGCTGCTGCCCTGGATCGTCGAGGCGGTCGTCTCCCGGCTCGGCGCGGGCCCCGTCGCCTGGCAACTGGCCGTACGCCGACTCCAGTTGAGCAGCGGTACGGCGGCCCGCATGGTCAACGGCATCGCCGTCGCGGTGGCCGGCGCCATCGCCCTTCAGATGCTGTTCGCCGGCGTCGACGGCCAGTACACGAAGCGGAAGAGCGAGGATGTCGCCACCGGGGCGGAGATGTCCGTCAGCGTGATGGACGGCACCCCGGTCGCCGCCGCCGAGAAGCAGCTCGCCGCGACCCGGGGCGTCGAGCACGTCTACGACATCTCCGACAGCTACCTCGGCGACACCCGCACCGACCCCCAGCACTTCGCCCCCGTCTCCGTCGGCAGCTGTGCCTCCCTGCGCGAGGTCGCGAAGCTCCCCTCCTGCCGGGACGGCGACGTGTTCCTCCTGACGGGCAACGCGTACGACTACGAGACGACCGACGTGGTCAAGGACGGCAAGACGCTCTGGTTCGACGACTCCGACGACGACCCGGCGACGAAACCGCTCGCCTGGACCGTCCCGAAGGACGTCAAGGGCGTCCTGCCCACGCAGGACTCGACCCGGATCGGCCGCGCCGGTCTGCTGATGACCCCGGCGGCGCTGCCCTCGGGAGCCGACCGGCTGCTCACCACGGAGCTGTTCCTGCGGCTCGACAACTCGGTGGCGGACGCCCGCGAGTACGTCCGCAACACGGCGGCGCGCCTCGATCCGTATGCGGAGCCCAACCAGTTCACGAACATCGACCGCAACGAGAACTACGCCGCCATCCGCGGTGGTCTGTTCGTCGGCGCCGCGTGTGTGCTGATGCTGATCGGCGCGAGCCTGCTGGTCTCCCAGCTGGAGCAGCTGCGCGAGCGCAAGAAGCTGCTGTCGTCCCTGATCGCCTTCGGCACCCGGCGCTCCACGCTGAGCCTGTCGGTGCTGTGGCAGACGGCGATCCCGATCGGCCTCGGACTGCTGCTGGCCGCGGCGGTGGGTCTGACGCTCGGCGTCGTCCTGCTGAAGATGACGGCCACCCCGGTGTCCGTGGACTGGACGAGCGTGCTCCAGATGACGGGCGCGGGCGCCGCGGTCGTCCTCGCCGTCACCCTGCTCAGCCTGCCGCCGTTGCTGCGGCTGATGCGACCGGACGGACTGCGGACGGAGTGAGCGAGGAATGAAATGAGGAGAGGGGCCCCGCGCGGGGCCCCTCTTCCCTGCGTTCAGAGGCTGTACTCCCGCACCACGCGCCGCACCTGGGCGAAGAGCATGCCCACGTTGACCGACTTGCGGCACACCACCACGGCCACCACGTCCTGCTGCTCGGTCAGCCGCACGAACAGGTGGGTGAGGTTCTCGCTGTTGACGAGGATCTCCTGGAAGAAGTGGTTGTCACTGCTGATCCCGCGCCGCTCCTTGAAGACGTCCTCGATCATCACGACCGTACGGCCCTGGAAGAGGTCGAGGGTCGCGCCCGCCAGCAGGTCCAGGACCTCGGGCGGGTGGTTGTCGACGGTCTCGTACGACAGCAGCATGCCCGTGGACATGTCGACGATGCCCGCGGCCACACAGTCGGGGGCGTCGGTACGGAGGGACTTGACCAGGCCCATCACCTGGTCGGAGAAACCGGGGGTCATACGCTTCGTCGCCATCCCTTCAGACTCCTTCCGCCGCCTTCTCGGCGGGCGCGCTCAGGATCGTGTCGATCCGGTCCAGCGCCGGCTGACTGGCCCGGTGCAGGCCGTCCACGTCCATCCCCTCGTCTCCGAGTACGACCATGAGCGCGGTGTCGCCGACGGCGTAGAAGGCGGCACAGCCGTGGCTGCCGTAGGTCACCGTCCGCCGCAGGGTGCCGCGGTCGGTCGCGCCCACGGTGCGGCGGGCGAGGCCGAGACCGGCCGCGGCGAGGGCGGCGAGGCCCTCCGGGTCGATCGAGTCGGCGGTGTCGGCCGCGATGAGCAGCCCGTCGGCGGCGGCCACGGCGGTGTCGGTGATACCGGTGACCTGTTCCCGTAGTCCCCGCATTTCCAGGGCCAGTGCTTCGCGATCCATGTAATCAACTCCCCTGTTTCTGTTCACATCTGTTCGGCTTCTTCATTTCGGGGCTCCGTTTCGTAGGCGGAAGAACCCTTTCCAGCTCACTCCGGTGCGGTCCGGGGCGAGAGCTTCGGCGATACCGCTGGCACCGGGGCGTCTTCGGGGCAGGGCGTCGGGCACGGCGGGCGGTATCGCGGCGGGCGGCGCCGACACCACCGGCGCCGGTTTCCGCTGCCGGACGCCCTGGCCGTCGGGCGGCGGGCGGACCGCGATCGGGACCGGTGCGTCGGGGCACTCCAGCAGCCCGTCGGCGAGCATCCGGGCGATCTCGACGGTCACCGTGTAGACCCCGCGACCGGTACGGAAGGCCAGGTCACGTGCGGTGCTACGGCCGTCCGCCTCGTCGAGGAGCACGCGTCGCAGCGGGGTGAGCGGGCCCGCGTCGGCGCCGGGGACGGGAATCGGGCGCTCGCGGTCGGGACGCAGTGGGTGGGGCAGGGTGGAGAGGGCCGCGAGCCGACGGGTGGCGTCCTGGAGCAGCCGTACGCAGGTCTCGCCCACGGCGACGGTGGCGAACGGCTCGGCCTCGGCGACGCGTTCGCAGCCGTGCACCCGGCCGGCGACGATCGCGAAGGCCGCGTCGTGCAGCGCCATCACACAGACGACCCTGAGCTGGGCGGATCCGGCGTATCCGCGCCCGATCAGCCCGGTCGCGGGCCAGCGCGCCCCGCCCGACTCCCGCACCACCTCGGCCCACTGCTCGCCGCTGACCCGCCCGGAGCGCAGCAGCAGCGCCTCCGGTCCCGGCGCGCCGGGGCTCTCGGCGCCCACGACCAGCCCGGCCCGCAGATGAAGGGTGCCCCCGGGCGCCCCGGCCACGTGCACCACCCCGGTGAACTCCTCGCGCCCGCACCGGTGCAGGGCATGCGCCAGAAGGTCGTAGCCGACGCGGTCGAGGGAATACCGCATGCCCGCCATCACTCCCCCTGGCATTTCGCACATACGCCTGGCGCGTAGCACTGAGGGGGGTATGTGTATCAGCCGTAGGGCATATGTCGGGCGGCGTATTCCTAGCTGCCTCCACCTGACGGAATTTGAAATATGGCGCCGCGCAATTCGCTGCGTTCGGCGCTCATTTGAACGAATCTCAGGTGAGTTTCTCCGGTCGGTCGAGCACCCGTACGGGCAGGGACCGCAGTGCTTCCCGCAGGGCGGAGGCCAGTTCGGCGTACTCCGTGCTGCGCGCCGCGCCCGTGCGCATGGCGAGGGCGACCCTGCGGGCCGGGGCGGGTGCGGCGAAGGAGGCGGTGCGGAGCTGGTCGCTGCGGGAGGTCTCGACCCGGACCGCGGTCCGCGGCAGCAGCGTCACCCCGAGCCCGCCGGCGACGAGTTGCACCAGGGTGGCGAGTCCGGCGGCGGTGGTGGTGACGGGGGCGTCCGCGCGTCCGGCCTCGCGGCAGATGTCGAGGGCCTGGTCGCGCAGGCAGTGGCCCTCGTCGAGGAGGAGCAGGTTGAGCTCCTTCAGCGCCTCGCGGGCGATGCCCTCGCGTCCGCCGAGCGGATGGTCGAGAGGCGTGACGAGCACGAAGTCCTCGTCGAAGAGCGGGAGTTCGACGACTCCGGGCACCCCGAGCGGGACGGCGAGCAGAAGCAGGTCGAGGCGGCCGGTGGTGAGGCCGTCGACGAGGCTCGTGGTCTGCTCCTCGTGCACCTGGAGGTCGAGGTGCGGATAGCGGTCGTGGACGAGCTGGAGGACGGTGGGCAGGAGATAGGGCGCGACGGTGGGGATGACACCGAGCCGCAGTACGCCGGTGAAGGGGGCCCGTACCGCCTCTGCCTCCGCCATGAGCGCGCCGACCTCCTCCAGGACCGCTTTCGCGCGTACGGCGAGCCGCTCGCCGGCCGGTGAGAGCAGCACCTTGCGGGTGGTGCGCTCCAGCAGCGTGACCCCGAGGGTCTCCTCCAGCGCGGCGACGGCACCGGACAGGGCGGGCTGGCTCATACCGATCGCGGCGGCGGCGTCCCGGAAGTGCAGATGCTCGGCGACGGCGACGAAGGCCCGCAGCTGGGCGAGGCTGGGCTGACGCCTCTTGGCCCCGACGCCACTCACGGTCACCGATAGCTCCCCTCGATCAACATGACCAAGCGTAGCGATTTCGGCGATCAATGCACCTTGTGGGTGGTCAGGGTGACGCCGGAGGCTGAGGGGTTTCTGGCCGAGTGGCGGCATCCTCGACCGGGTCCGGGGGCGGTGTCCCCGGACCTTCCGCGGCTGCCACCGCCGGTTGGGGGGCCTCCGTGCCCTGCGAGTACGACCGTAGATAGCCGACCACCGTGTTGGTCACCGCCACCAGCGGCACCGCGACGACCGCGCCGCCGATTCCCGCGACCATCCCGCCCGCCGCGACCGACAGCACCACCGCCAGCGGATGCACCCGCACCGCGCGGCCCAGGATGAACGGCTGGAGGATGTGCCCCTCGATCTGCTGCACCGCCAGCACGACCGCGAGGGCCATGACCGCCGTGAACACGCCCTGCGTCACCAGCGCGACCACCACCGCCAGCGCGCCGGAGACCACCGCGCCGACCAGCGGGATGAACGCGAACAGGAAGATGAAGACCGCCAGCGGCACGGCCATCGGCACACCCAGGAAGTAGATGCCGAGGCCGATGAAGATGGCGTCGATCAGGGCCACTATCACCGTGCCCCGCACATAGGCCGTCAGCGTGCGCCACGCCCGCGGACCCGCGCCCGCGACCCCCGGCCGGGCCGCCGCCGGCACCAGCTTCAGCGTCCACTCCCAGATGCGTCGGCCGTCGTACAGCAGGAAGAGGGTGGAGAAGAACGTCAGCAGGATGCCGGTCAGCGCCTCGACCACGACCTGGACGCCCTCCAGGCCCGCGGAGGTGATCTGGTCGGTGTTGGCGCCGACCGCGTCCGCCAGGTTCTTGGAGATCTGGTTGATCTGCTTCTCGGTGACATGGAAGGGGCTCTTCAGCAGCCAGTCACGCAGATCGTCGATGCCGTTCTGGATCTGGTCGGAGAGGTCGTCGATGTTCTCCATGACCTGCCAGGTCACGAACCAGCCGAGCAGCCCGAGGACGACGAAGCCGAAGATCGCGGTGAGCGCGGTGGCCAGGCCGCTCGGCACGCCGTACCGCTTGAGACGGGCCACCGTCGGTTGCAGCAGGGCCGTGATGAGCAGGGCGACCACGAAGGCGAAGACGACGAGTTGTACGGCGCTGATGACCCGCATCAGGACCCAGACGGTGCCCGCGAGGACGAGCAGCCGCCAGCCGGCCTCCGCGGCGACCCGCACACCCCACGGCACCGCCTGGGCGGGGTCGGGGCGCTGGACCACCACCACGGGCGCCTGCTCGGCGGGGGGCGGCGTCGGCGCGGACGGCTCGGCGGAGTCCTCGGTCTCCTCCCGCTCCACCTCGGCTCGACGCTCGTCCAACCGTTCCCCCATCTCGCTCAGTCCGGCTCCGACCCGGCCGAGCCACCCTGGCACTCGCGACATGATCCGTCCTCTTCCCCCGTCTCTCCCCACCACTCCCCCTGGAGCCGTCCGTCCCGACCGTACATGCGGGGCCGGAGAACAGCGAAAGCCCCTCACCGAAAGGACGGTGAGGGGCCTTGCAGGGTTGAGCGGGGTACGAACTGCGTACCGGGGCCGCCTAGTACCAGTGGTTGGCCTGCCAGAAGGACCATGCCTCGCACGGGCTGCCGTAGCGGCTGTCCATGTAGTTGAGGCCCCACTTGATCTGGGTGGCCGGGTTGGTCCGCCAGTCGTCGCCGACCGAGGACATCTTCGAGCCGGGCAGCGCCTGGAAAAGACCGTAGGCGCCGGAGGAGGCGTTGACGGCGGTGTAGTTCCAGCTGGACTCGTGGTCCACGATGTTGCTGAAGCACTGGAACTGGCCGCTCGGCACCATCTGGGCGGCCATCGCCTGGATCTGCGCCGTGGTGTACGAGCTCTGCACCGGGAAGCTGGAAGAGCTGCGGGAGGCGGCGGCCTTGGCCTCCAGGCGCTCCTTGGCTTCCTTCGCGGCCTTCTCGGCGTCGGCCTTCTTCTGGATCGCCGACTTGGCAGCGGCCTTGCGGGCCGATTCCTCGGCGTCCTTCTTGGCGCTCGCGTCGGCCTGGATGGCCTGGACGTTGGCCTGCTGCGTCAGGGATGCGGTCTGCACCTGGGCCTGCTGGCCCGCGGGTATGTCCGCGAGGAGCGTCGAATCGGCAACTGCCGCCTCGGCGTCGTTGGTCTGTGCGGTGCTGCCCGAGGCAACGCCGACGACGCTTCCGACAGCGGTGACCGCGGTGGCAGAGGCCACTGCGAATCCCCGGACCGAAATCGGACTCACACGGTTTCCTTCCAGCGTCGTCCGCTTCGGTGACCCTGGCGGACGCAATCTTGCCCCTGGCGCTGACCTCCCAACTGCTGGGTCACGGGAGGTACGGGCCCGGTGGGCAACTCCCGTGCGGGAGGCGCCGCGTGGTGCTCGGGCGGCATACGACGTCGACTATGGAGTTGAAGCTGGTGTTGCTGTGGTGCCGTACCGCTGGCGGTACAGATGTGTCGTATGCGGGGCCTGACAGGAATGAGACTCTGCCGTAACCGGACGCCGGGTGGCAATTCTGAGTTGCGTGTGAAAGCTCACATCCCGTTTGGCCCCTGCGATTCTGAGAAACAGCAACACGCGAAGGCGCCGCCCGGCTAGGCTCTTCGCCTTTCCGGACGGCGCCAACTGGCCGTGACTATCTCAGATTTGCCCGTCCTCCAGCATTTCGGTCACAAGGGCCGCAATCTGGGACCTCTCGGACCGCGTCAGCGTGACGTGGGCGAAGAGCGGATGCCCCTTCAGCTTCTCCACGACGGCGACGACACCGTCGTACCGGCCCACCCGCAGATTGTCCCGCTGGGCCACGTCATGGGTGAGAACCACCCGCGAATTGGCGCCGATTCGGGACAGAACGGTGAGAAGCACATTCCGTTCCAGCGACTGCGCCTCGTCCACGATCACGAACGCGTCATGCAGCGAGCGTCCGCGAACGTGGGTGAGGGGCAGTACTTCGAGCATCCCGCGCGCGGTGACTTCCTCGATGACCTCGCGGCTGGTGACCGCGGACAGCGTGTCGAAGACCGCCTGCGCCCAGGGGCTCATCTTCTCGGCCTCGGAACCCGGCAGATAGCCCAGCTCCTGCCCGCCCACCGCGTACAGCGGACGGAAGACCATCACCTTCTGATGCTGACGCCGCTCCAGCACGGCCTCCAGACCCGCGCAGAGCGCGAGCGCCGACTTGCCGGTGCCGGCCCGGCCGCCCATCGAGACGATGCCGACGTCCGGATCGAGGAGCAGGTCGAGCGCGATCCGCTGCTCGGCGCTCCTGCCCTTGATGCCGAACGCCTCCCGGTCGCCGCGCACCAGACGGACGTTCCCGTCCGGCGAGACGCGCCCCAGCGCCTTGCCGCGCTCGGAGTGGATGGTCAGGCCCGTGTGTACGGGAAGGTCGGACGCCTCGGGCACATACACGTGCCCTTCCTCGAAGAGGATGTCCACCTGTTCGCCCGGCAGGGTCAGTTCGGACATTCCGGTCCAGCCGGAGGAGTCCGTGATGGCGAGTTCGGCGCGGTACTCCTCGGCGAGGAGACCGACCGAGGACGCCTTGATCCTGAGCGGGAGGTCCTTCGACACGACGGTGACGTCGAACCCCTCGGCCTGCAGATTGCGGGCGACCGCGAGGATACGGGAGTCGTTGTCCCCCAGGCGGTAGCCGCTGGGCAGCACGCTGGGGTCCGAGTGATTGAGCTCGACACGGACGGTCCCGCCGAGTTCCCCGATCGGGATGGGGGCGTCGAGGCGGCCGTGCCGCACCCGGAACTCGTCGAGCAGGCGCAGCGCCTGCCGGGCGAAGTAGCCGAGTTCGGGATGGTGCCGCTTGGCCTCCAACTCCGTCACCACGACGATGGGGAGCACGACCTCGTGCTCGTCGAAGCGGCTCAGGGCGTTCGGGTCGGCCAGCAGAACGCTGGTGTCGAGAACATAGGTGCGCCGGTCAGGCATACGGCGCTTTGTGCTGGTCACCACGGAAGGACGTACCCCCTCGGATGAGGTCGGGGAGCGACGGAGTGGAGCTGGACCGGTCGACGGCCCGTCTGCACGGGCCGGGAACCGGCCCTCCGCCTGTTCGTCCGTGCGGTCGCCGCACGATCGGGCTGGTGCAAAGGGCCTCCCGGGCGGACGGCCCCGTGCCGTCCGCTGAGGATCCGACACCCGTGGTTCGGGTGTCGACCTGCTTGCCTTATGCCCTCGAACACGCGCTGCCATGCCAGTGCATATGACGGCGCGCTGGTGAACTCTCTGTTACTTCCGCCCCAAACGGGGTACTCGGGGCACCCCTTGGCGGAGTACGTGTGTCAGCCGCCGTAACGCCGGTGGCGTGCCGCGTAGTCGCGCAGGGCGCGCAGGAAGTCGACCTTGCGGAAGGCCGGCCAGAAGACCTCACAGAAGTAGTACTCGGAGTGGGCCGTCTGCCACAGCATGAATCCGGACAGCCGCTGTTCGCCGCTGGTGCGGATCACGAGGTCGGGGTCGGGCTGGTCGCCTGTGTAGAGGTGACGGCTGATCGCGTCGACGGTGACGGAGTCCGCGAGCTCTTCCAGCGAGGTGCCGTGGTGGGCGGCGTCCAGCATCATCGAGCGCATCGCGTCGACGATCTCCTGGCGGCCGCCGTAGCCGATGGCGACGTTGACGAGTATTCCGTCGACATGGACGGTCGCCTCCTCCGCCTCCTTCAGCGCCATCTGCATCTGGGAGGGCAGGATGTCGGGCGTGCCGACGTGGTGCACCCGCCAGCGGCCGTCCGCCGCGAGCGTCCGTACGACGTCCTCGATGATGCCGAGCAGCGGCCCGAGTTCGTCCTGCGGCCGGTCGAAGTTGTCCGTCGAGAGCAGCCACAGCGTGACGACCTCGACGTCCGTCTCGGTGCACCAGCCGAGGAATTCCTCGATCTTTTCTGCACCCGCCCGGTGACCGTGCACGGTGGTGGAGCCGGCGGCCTTCGCCCAGCGGCGGTTGCCGTCCATGATGACGCCGATGTGCTTGGGCACCTGAGCGTGGTCCAGGTGGCCTTCCACCCGGCGTGCGTAGAGCCTGACCAGCAGGCCACGCAGCTTGTCGCGCAGGTTCACGAGATTGTCAGCCCCTCCGTGCAGATGCGGTCCCCGCGCGCGGAAGCCTACCGGGACGGTGGAGGGACGCTTGAGCGCGGGTCGCGTACGACTTGAGGGCGCGGGCGGCGTCCGGGGTGCCGGCGGAGGTGCGGCGGGCACGCCTGGTGCGGGGGTCTTGGCAGGTGGGGGCGGTTCCGGCCCGGGCCGGGGCGGGTGGGGGCGCCGGGCCTGAGGGGGAGTGCGAGGACACAAAAAACGGGCCGGTCCGTGGGGGGGAGACGGACCGGCCCGAGGGGGGGTTTCCACCATAACCCTTCGTAAGTGATGCTGCGTGCATCGGCGTGCCACAACTACTCTCCGCAGTCATGCGGCGACGGCCCGGTGGTCGCGAAACACCCCATTCACGGCGGGCTCATGGCCGGAACACAGCTGATTCTCAGGGTGGTTGGGCGAGATCCGGTGAGATCCGGCGGGACCCGGAAGGCTCGTGGCATCGCCGACACCGTCCGGGCGTGTCGCGTTCGCATCCCCCACCCGGGTGACCCCGGCCCCGCGCGCACCCTTGACGCCGACCCCCCGGTCCCGCGAGCTGCGGGGCAGGGCACCGCGCAGCCCCCTCCGCTGCGCGGTACCACTCACGCAGCTTTGCTCACGCGAATTACCTTGGTCTGAACTTACGTGAGGAGAAGGTAAGAAGCGAGCTGACGGTGATAACGATGTGGAAACCTCGTGAGTCCCGTGAATACGAAGGGGGAATGAGGGATTAATGCGTAGATTGCCCTCTTTGCACTCCTCTACTGGGTGCGTCCTCGCCGACCCCAAGAGGACAGCTTCTGACCTCGTTCCGTCCTAGCGTCGCCCCATGACGACGAGCATCACGTGGGATCAGGCGAGCGCACGCCGACTCGACCGCCAGTTCCTGGCCATCTCCGCCCCCGAGGACGTCCCGGCCGCCGACGTGGTCGCCGCGATGCTCGGGGCGCACGCGCAGGTGATGTCCGCGGCCGAACTCTCCGTAGGGGTACGGAGCACCGGGCTGACCCGCGCGGACGTACGCACCGCACTGTGGGAGGACCGCTCCCTGGTGAAGACCCACGGCCCACGAGGCACTGTCCATCTCCTTCCCACCGCCGAGCTCCCCCTGTGGTGCGCCGCCCTGCCCGCCGTCCCGTCCGGCGCGGGCGGCCAGGCGCCGGACGTACGGCTGAGCGAGCAGCAGGCCGACCAGGTCGTGGCGGCGATCGGGGACGCCCTGGACGGCGTACACCTCACGATCGACGAACTGAACGAGGAGGTCGTGGCCCGCACGGGTCCCTGGGCCGGCGACCTGGTGATGCCCGCCTTCCAGACCCTGTGGCCCCGCTGGCGCCAGGTGCTGCACCGGGCCGGCCAGTCCGGCGCGCTGTGCTTCGGCCCGAACCGGGGCCGCAAGGTGACGTACACCCGCCCCCCGCACTTCGACCCGCTGCCGCCGAAGGAGGCGGTACGTGAACTCGTACGCCGCTTTCTGTGCGCCTACGGCCCGTCGACGCCGGCGTGGTTCGCCAAGTGGCTTGCGGCTCCCGGGGGTTGGGCGGTGCGGCTCTTCGCCCGGATGGCGGAGGAGGGCGACATCGAGCGGGTCGCCTTCGAGGGGGTGGGCGACGCGTGGGTGGCGGCCGGGGACACGGAATTCCCGGGCGCGGGGACGGGGCGCGGGCCGACGCGGGGGCGCGTGCCTGGGGTGCGGCTGCTGCCGTACTTCGACGCGTACGGCATCGCCGCGCAACCCCGGGAGCGGCTGTTCCCCGGGGACGCGTACCGCAGGGCACTCGCGGGCGGCCAGGCCGGCAACTACCCGGTGCTGCTGGTGGACGGCGTGGTGGCCGGCGTCTGGCACCAGCGGCGCCAGGGGCGTCGTACGACGGTGACGGTGGAGCCGCTCGGGCGGCTGACGGCGTGGCAGGAACGGGAGTTGGCGGAACAGGTGGAGAGGGTCGGGGAGGTATGGGAGGTGGAGCGGGCGGAGCTGGTGGTGGGCGAGGTGACGACGGGGCCGCACGCTTGAGTCTCAGGCGGAGGGCTGGGGCTTGCGGGCCTCGTGGGTAAGGCTGGGGGCTAGCGGGCCTCGTGGGGCTGGGGGCTAGCGGGCCTAGTGGGGCTGGGGCTTGCGGGCCTCGAAGAGGTGGCGGGAGCTGTGGGCGACGAAGGGGCCCTCGGACTCGATCCGCTCGTGCAGGGAACGGAGTTGGGGCTCGTACTTCTCGACGGTGAAGTCCGGGACCATCCACACCACCTTGCGCAGGAAGTGGACGACCGCGGCGATGTCGTAGAACTCCATCCGGAGGCGTTCCGAGCGCAGGTCGACGATCTCCAGACCGGCGGCCTCGGCACCCGCGCGCTCCCGCTCGGGGAGGCGGACGGCGCTCTGCTCGCCCGGGAGCGGTCCGAGGAAGTGCTCGACGAGCTCGAACACGCTGCGCGCGCCGACATGTTGGGCGAAGTACGTCCCGCCGGGCCGCAGCACGCGCGCGATCTCCGGCCAGTTCGGGCTGACCGGATGCCGACTGCTGACCAGGTCGAAGGCCTCGTCCGCGAAGGGCAGCGGCGCGTCTTCGGGGACGGCGACGACGGCGACACCGCGGGGGCGGAGCAGGGCGGTGGCCTTGGTGACGTTGGGCGGCCAGCCCTCGGTGGCGACGGCGAGGACGGGGGCCTTCGGCTCGACCTGGGCGAGGGCGAAGTCGAGCACCTCCCCGCCCCCGGTCTGGATGTCGAGGGCGGCGGTCGCGCCGGCGAGCCGGTCGGCCATCGCGGTGGCGTACCCCCACGAGGGTCGCGCCTCGGTGGCCCGCCCCTCGAACCAGGAGAAGTCCCAGCCGTCGGTGGGGACTGCGGCACCCTCGGCGACGAGGTCGTCGAAGGCGGGGTGCTGACGGTGGTTTTCGGCGGCGGCGGGCATAGGGATGATCGTCGCAGAGCGATGTCAGTGGGCGCTGCTAATTTTCCGGCATGACGAATGCTGAGGTCACGGAGGACATGGGCGCCGGGATGCCGTACCGCGGCGGTGAGAAGGAGACGCTGCGGGCGAGCCTGGACCGGCATCGGGACGCGGTGCTGTGGAAGCTGGAGGGCCTGGACGACGAGCGGCTGCGCCGCCCGATGACGCCGTCGGGCACCAGTCTGCTGGGCCTGGTCAAGCATCTGGGGTCGGTGGAGTACGGCTGGTTCGCGGAGACCTTCGGCGGCGAGGTGGAGAAGTTCTGGTTCGACCCGGAGACGGACGAGGACATGCGGGCCGACCAGGGTGAGACGACGGCGCAGATCGTCGAGTTCTACGGTCGGGCGAGAGCGGCGGCGGACCGGGTGATCGCGAAGACTCCGCTGGAGGGGCTGGGCCGCCCGTCCTGGCGTGACCACGAGGTGTCCCTGCGCTGGGTCCTCGTCCACATGATCGAGGAGACGGCTCGGCACGCCGGGCACATGGACGTGGTGCGGGAGCTGATCGACGGGGCTACGGGGGATCACCGGCGGGGGTGAGGTGGCCGGGGAGCTCGAGGAGGGTGTGTTCGTCGTCGCCGTGCCACACCGTGCCGGTGTGCCGGAAGCCGAGCTTCTCGAGGAGCCGTACAGAGGCGGTATTGCCGATGAAGGGATCGGCGTAGAGCGGCCGGACGGGCTCCTCGTACTGAAGAAACAGCGTCAGGGCGGCGCCGCCGACGCCTCTCCCCCAGTACTCCCGCCCGAGCCAGTACCCGAGGAACCGCCGTTCCCCTTCCTCTTCCTCCCACCAGCTGACGACATGCCCGGCGGGCCGGTTGTCCACGGTGACGGTGCGGACGAGACAGCTCTCGTCACCGAGGACGCTGTCGCGCCAGTGATCCATGAACCGCTCGCGCGGCCGGGCGGTGAACCGGGACCGCCGCAGGGCCTCTTCGTCATGCTCGAAGGCGAGGAACCATTCGAGGTCGGTGTCTCTGACGGCCCGCAGCCGCACCCTCCCGCCCGCACCGGCGCTCATCACGGCACCAGCGGCCGTACTTCCTCCGCCGCGAACCGCACGAACCCCTCCGGGTCCGGCTCGTCCCCGGTCGGCTGAAGAATCACGGCGTCGGCCCCGGCCTCGGCAAGCCGCTGAACGGCCTTGGCGACGGCACCCGCGTCGCCGGCGACCCCGAGATCGGGAACGTCCTGAAGCCCTTCGTCGGCAAGCTCGGCGCGCAGCCGCCGAGCGGCGTCGGGCCCGGTGGCGGTGAGAAGGTAGACGACGACGCGATGCGTTCCGGTGCCCCGGTCCCCGCGCCCGGCGGATTCCCGCCCCTCGTCGATGAGTTGCCGCGCCCGTCGTACGCCGTCGGCGGTGGTGGAGGCCGTGAGGATGGTCCCGTCGGCGGCTTCCCCGGTGAGCCGGAGGGTACGGGGGCCGGTGGCGCCGGCGAGGACAGGCACGGGAGCGGTCGGCGCCCAGTCAAGGCCGACGTCATCGAGACGGACGTACCGCCATCGCTCGTCGGTGGTGACGCGTTCCCCTCTCAACAGCGCCCGCAGCGCGACGAGATGCTCCCGCAGCAAGGTCACCGGCGACTCGACCCGCGCCCCGACCTGCCCCATCCAGTCCTGCACACCGTGCCCGACGCCGACGACGGCCCGTCCGGGGAACATTCGGTCCAGGGACGCGATCTCCATGGCCGTGATGGCGACGTTGCGCAGCGGCACGGGAAGCAGCCCGACGCCGATCTTTACCCGCTCGGTCCAGGCGAGGGCTGCTGCGGCTGTGGAGACGCCACCCTCTCTGAAGCAGTCCTCCCAGAGCCAGAGCTCATCGAGAGCGGACTCGTCGGCGAGGCGGGCGATGTCGCGGAGGCGTTCTGGGGGGAGTTGGGGGCGGAAGACGGCGCCTAGTGCGGTCATGGGGACCTTCCTACCCAGGGGGAGGGGGCTGGACAACTTCTTTACGCGCTGCTGGTCCACGCCCCGATCTCCTCCGGCCGCTCGAAGCGAACCGTCTCCGCAATCTGTCTGAGGATGACGCGGTACTCACCCCGACGCGCGACGGCGGTGGTGCTCAGCGTGAGCACGGCCAGGCGTCGGCAGTCAGGGTGCGGCAGATGCGCTTGGACCTGGAGAAGCGGTTGCGGTACCAGGCCGGGCGACCCCGACGGCCGTAGCAGCCGCTCGCTCAAAGCCGCCGGCCCGCAGGGCAGATCAAGAAAATCGACGTGGTCGTGACCTTCGGCTGACGTGACTGCCCGGGCTGCGGTCACTCCGCGCGGGGCAACGTTGGAACCGCACCAGGAGATGGTGAGGAAAGAAAACAGAAGGCGGTGGCCACCTGTGTCCGTCTCCTCCACGTCATCACGGTGCAGGCCCACTGCGCAGTAGACCATCCCCACGTCGCGGAGGGCGGCCAGCGTTTGCTGCGCCTTCGCGATGTGGGCGATGAACTGTTGGCGAGCCAGATCGTCTGGTGCCGAGTACAGCAGCGGAGCAGCCGCTGCCCGTAAGTCGTCGACGGCCGCCGAGTCCGGAGCCGGGAGCAGAGCATCGAGTGGCAATTCAGTGAAGCCGGCGGGTTCGGCGAACCAGAGTTCCGCGAGGGGGTCGTTCAGGGAGTCGTGAAGAAGGATCGTGGGGGCGGTCACAGCGTGCCTCTCCGCGCAGTTCAGGGGTGTGCCGGTGATACGCCGGCCTGTCGCCCACGCTCGACGTCGGCAGGTGTGGCGCCCCAGTCAGCGAAGCGCTGTCCACTGCGTACATCGGTCTTCTGCTCAACGATGTGGAGCCTCCGAGGAGCTGTCCCCTTCGCAGTAGGTGCACCGATCACCCCCACGAAGCGTGGATCGCCCGCGAACCAGACCGTTTCGATCTCGGCCTTCAAGTGGGGCTTGGCACGGGGCGCCATACGGCGGCTCCACCATCCGGTGCGGAAGTGTTCAGCGAAGACGAGTGGCATCCGGTGATCGGTACGGGCTGGATTGGGCAGCTCGAACCATCCGTACTGACGGCCAAGCACTTCTGGCCTCCTGGTCAGTCCGTGCGGGATGCCGGGTACGACCTGCCAGGGGTACGTGCGCAGGATCCGAAGCATCCACAGTGCCGGTCCGAAGTAGCGGAATTGAGTCACAGCCCGGTATGCGCCGTAGATGAAGTAAGGCATGCAGATCCAGACGACCCAGCCGGGACCTTGGTGGGAAATTCCCAGTAGTGCAACCCAAATGCCGATCCAGCCAATGAAGCCGATGGCATTCATGGCCATGTGCGCTGCCCAGGCACGACGGGTGGGTGGATGGTCCCATGCAGTGGCATGCTCAACGGGGGTCACGAGGCCTTTTCCTTCCTGTGGAACCTCAGAAGACATGAGTCGCCAACCTGAAAATTCCGGCGTTATCGAGGACAAGACGTGAACCATCGACACTTGCGACCATTCCGTCCTTGATACCGCTGGCGTCCGCATCCACCGCTTTGTCGTACAAGCCGAATCCGCCCGTCCCGACACCGGTCAGCCCGGAGGTTGCCTCGACGGCTCGGGCAGCCATTTCTGGGTTGCTGCAACTGCGGACGGCTCGCGCGATCAAGGGATTGTCCAGCCGACTGATGGTCCCCGCTTCGTCGAAGGTCTTGGAGCCGTAGGTGGCCGCCTTCTGCCAGAAGCCAAGGCTCTGGCTGCCCGCTCGAATCGCCTGCGTAGCCTCGACACCTCCCTTGACCACGGCTCCCACGCCAGGCAGGGCCCCAGCCAGATCCGCCCCCGCCGAAACCGCGTTGCTCCAGAAGTCGGCGTCGAGCTCACCCTTGGTGATCCCGTCCCAAAGCGAAGCCCGCACCTCCGGGGCCGAGATTCTCAGCCCGAAGCCCGCCAAGCTGATCGCCGACGACGTGAGCATGAGTGTTGCGATCGTGGCCAGGCTCCAGCCGAGTGGGCCGGAGAGCAGCAGCGCGGCCACTGCGAGCGCGCCCGCCACGAAGCTCAGGATGTCCGGGAGGTTGTCGCCCAGCCAGTCGAGGGCCTCGTCGAACCAGCCCGGTTCGTGCGGGACGAGTTTCTTTGTCGCGTCCCGGATCTTGCCCGCGCGATGCTTGGCTTTGCTCTCGTGCTCTTCGGCGAGCTTCCGCGCCTTACCGATGACCTTGTCGAGTTCGGCCTGCGCCTCCTCGACATCGGCATTGGCGTGGGTCAGGGCCTTCTGCGCGGCATCGCTGTCGGACCCTTTTCCCTCCAGGTGGGGGTCGTCCGCCGCCTTGGTCGCCCGCCCCTTCGCCCGCGCCACCACCTCTCGGGCGTCCTTCGCGTCCTCTTCGAGTTTCTTGGCACGCCGCTGGTAGTCGTCGAGTTCGCTCTCCCAGCGGACCAGTTGCTTGCCCGCCTTGCGGAGGGAATGTGCGGCGTTCTTCAGATTCAACGGCAGCGGGCCACCGTCGAGTTGCTCGCGGAAGGCGACCGCGGCACCGCCCTCCCAGCAACTGCCGTCGAGCAACTTGGTCACCAAGTCGCGTGCGTCCTCAAGAGTCTTGGCGCAGTCGGCAAGCTTCTTGTGCAGCCCCCGTACGGTCTCGGTGTCGCCCGGCACCGGATTGAAGCCCAGGTGAGGGTAGTGAGGGTTCGGGACAGGCGCAGTCGTCTGCAGGCCTTGGGGTTTCCTGAGGTCGTCGTCGTACTGTTGGTACCGGGAGTCGGTGGAGCGGGTCCGCTCGACACCGGGTGTGAGGGTCACTTCCCGCCCCTGCGCTTCGCTTCCCGTACGGCCTTCTCCAGAGCCGCCTCCAGCGCCTTGTCCACCTCGCGGTAGCTGTCCCGGCTCTTGCCGATGATCTCGGCGAGGTCTTCCGTCTGCTTGCCGATCTCCTCGGCTCCGTACTTCCAGTCGTCCTGGAAGTCCTCACACGCGGAGTCGAGATCATCCGTGCCCAGCCCTCGGATGTCGGCACCTGACAGCGCCTTGCGCACGCCCGCGAGCGAGCTGGTCGACTTCCTCAACTTGCCCATGAACTTGGAGAGTTCATCACCGTCAACGGCCAGCCGACCCGCCATGCACTCGCTCCCCGCTCTTGCCGTGTGCGCGAGTGACGGACTCTATCCACGCCACCTGCTCAGCAAGGCGGGCGATCACTCTCCCGAGGGGAGTGATCGCCCGACTGTGGGACCCTGCGATCGTCAGCGGTTGACGGCCTGGATCTCCTGTACGACGACGTTCTGCGTGGCGCCGAAGTTGCCGTCGTCGAGGTCACCGCCCGTACCGCCGGTGCCGGTCCAGTGGATCTCCCACGTGACCGTCGCGCGGAGCGGGAACGTGCCGTCGCCGGACGACCGCAGGTACTTCACTCCGCAGACCGGGGTCTCGTCGGCCTTCCCCTTGGCGTACGGCTCACCGATCCGGCCGTCGTTGATCTCGCAGACGCCGGACGCCGGGTAGGTCACGGCGTCGGCGGTGCCGGGCTCGATCTTCAAGGAGACGGGTTCCGCGGTCGCGGTCGCCTCGATTCGGAGCACCGGGACGGAGGCCGTGACGGACACCGGCTTGAAGGCGGCGCCGTCGAGCCACGCCCAGGTGGGGAGGTTGACCTTGGTCGCTTCGGCGGGAGCCAGGGTCACCTCGGTGCCCGGGACGCGGATCTCGTTGTAGGCGAGTTCGGCGAGGATCTCGGGGGTGACGGCGTTCTCGTACTGGGCCGGCGGGGCGTCGCCCGTGTCCACCCAGAACGGTCCCTTGTCACAGGAGTCCCAGCCCGGGGGGTAGCTCTTGTCGACGTAGGAGTCCCACCAGTAACCCTTGCCGGTCTTGTCCTTGTTGAAGCCCTTTTCCTCGTCGTCCGCGTTGTACTTCTTCCGCTGCTCGGCATCCCACTCGTAGCCGGTCGACTCGGCTTCCCAGATCGGCTCCAGCGTCTTCTGGAGCTGCTCCGGGGTGTATTTGGGCGCGTACCAGCAAGGCGGCGGGGTCCAGGAGGTGCTAGACGTCAGGGCGCCGGTGGAGGTGCCGCTGCCGTTCTTGGAACGGTCGAAGACGACGCCTCCGGCGGTGACGCTGAGGGTGCCGTCGTCGCTGGCGTTGGCATTCTGCTCGGTATCGCTGGAGTCGAGAGTTCCCCCGGTCGGGGAGTCATCGGCCTGTGCCACTCCGGGCACAGCAAGGAGCCACAGGCACGCCCCGACAGCAATGCCCCCGTGAATCCTCTTCATTGCGCGTGTCAGGGCTGGCACTTGGCGCTCCCCCTCTGCGAGACGATCTTCTGGATCGCCCACACACCCTTGTCGTTCTTCTTGAGGGAGGTGTGGTAGATCACGTAACTATCAGCAGTGACCTTGGTCTTTTTGACCTTGTTGGTCTTGAGGTCTTTCACGTACGCCTTCCCCTGGTCCTCGCAATAGCTGAGGGAAGCGGTGCCGTCCTTGTCGACGGCCACTTCGGGGTTATAGAAGCGGTAGGCCCCGGTAATGCTGGCCTTGGCGTCCACGTACTCCTGCACGAACTTCTGCACACCGACCGCGGCCTCCCCCTCGTAGTAGTAGGGGTAGGCCTTGTCGAGTGCGTCCTGGTTCACGATCGCCAGGTCCACCGCCTTAATGGACTGCTCTCCGTCGGCCAGAACCGCATCCTTGTCCTGATTGCCCGTCTTGGGCCAGTCAAAGGCATAGCTCAGATCCGACGGCAGTTCGATCTTCGGGCGGTTCGCTGCTGTCGATGCGGAGGCAGTCGGTGAAGCCGATACGCCACCGCCGGTGTCCGCTCCCGCGATCTTGTCGTTGTCGTCCTTGGAGCTGTCATCGCTCCCGCACGCGGACAGCGTCAGGGCCGCTGCGGCGGTCAGCGTGAGCGCTGCGATCAGGGTGGGGCGGCGATTCACGATCGGCTCCTGGTGAGGCGAGGCTTCTCTTGAGCGAACCAACGCTATCCAGCGGGATGGGGTGACACCAGGGTGAAGCGGAGCACTTGGGGGTATGTATGGGGCCAAATCGTGCACTCCCAGGCTCGATTGAGCGGTCACGGTTGGGTAACGCGGGGGCAGGCGGCCCGAGCGCACGGCGAACTGGTTGTTCCACTTATGAATGAGCAAAGGAGGAAGTGGTGATGTCGCTCGCCGCCGGTCTTATTCGCGGCTGGCACTTGGCGCTTCCTGCCGTCGCCATCCACCGCGGGCTCAGGGTGAGGTCAGCCTCCTGGAGTGTGGCCTTCTTGGGTGAGGAACGCTATCCAAGGGGCGGGGCAGCACACGCCCTCTGTGCTTTCGGGCGGGAGAGAGGTGGGACGGGCGTGGGGCGGCGGTTTCGGGATGGGCGGGGAGTGTTGGTTGTGCGGGGGGAGGCGGGGGCGGTTTCTGTTCCGGTAGAGGTCGCCGCCTCCTATCGGGCCCGCACCAAAGGGCTGTTGGGGCGGGACGGGGTTGAGGGGGCCATGCTGTTGTCGCCCGCCAACAGCGTGCACACCTTCCGGATGCGTATGGCCATCGACGTCGCCTATCTCGATCGCGACCTCGTCGTCATCGCCGTCCGGACCATGAAGCCCGGGCGGTTGGGGCTGCCGCGGGTGCGGGCCCGGCATGTGGTGGAGGCCGACGCCGGTGTCATGGCCGGGTGGGGGTTGCGGAGCGGGGTGCGGGTGGAGGTCGTGGCCGAGGCTGGGGCCGGCTCCGCTGCGTAGGGGTGGGTGGGGCGGGCGTACGCGACGGTTACCAACCCACCTCCTGCTCCCCCACCACCTCACTCCCGATGTACGCCGCCAGTTTGCGGGCCCTCGGCAGGTCGCCCCACTTGTCCGTGTGGACGAAGACGGTGTGGTGCTCGGTCCAGGTGTCCCACTGGGCGTGGCTGCCGTGGAAGACGACCTGGACGCCGTCGTATCGCGGCGTGCCGTGGCAGTCCGCCTCGTCGTCCTCCGGCCATCTGCCGTGCCAGTCGATGGAGGCCGTCCCCGTGCCGAGAGCCGCCACGAAGAGGTCCTCCACCTCTCCCCTCGGGAACTCCTCCGAGAGGTCCAGGGGCAGGGCCGCCTCCAATGTGGCGTCGTCCGCCGTCGTCACGTCCGCATCGAAGCTGAGGTACTCGCCCGTGGTCGGGTCCTTGCGGGCGTTCAGGTAGTCGTACGGGCCCTGCGGGAGCGCCCGCGCCATCCTGCGTACGTCCGCGACCGTGTGCAGCTCGGCCATCAGCCATACCTCGTCCGCGATCTGCTCCAGGAGCCCTACCAGGCGCTTGGCCTGCGCGTATGCCGTCGCCGCGTCGGTGGTGCGGAGCACCGGGTATGCCTTGGAGTTGCCCATGGGCGGAGCCTCGCACGGCGTTGCGAGCGGTCGCCAATCGGTTTCGCCGGCCGCCCATTGCGCGTTACGGGGCAGGGGGCGTGATTGTCAGCCCCTCGATGAAGGGGGTGAAGGTGGTGGTGGGGAACGTGAGGGTGGGGCCTGAGGGGGTTTTGGAGTCGCGGACGGCTACGTGGGTGGTTGTGTTGGCGATCTCCACGCAGGCGTTGCCGTCATCGGGGCCTGAGTAGGACGACTTCCGCCAGTTGTCCATAGGGTGCCTCACAGGTCTTTCGCCAGCCGGTGGATGAAGTCACGGGACCGGTCGGGGTCGAGTGATACAGCTTCCACCTTACGGAAGCGCGTTCGAAAGACCTCGAGTTGGGCTTCGGAGTCGACGAACGCCAAGCCGTGAGGTACGTCGCGCACAACCGTGTCCAACTTGGAGAGGGTGCCGCCGACATACGTCATGGCGCTGGCTGCACTGCCGAAGCCGTCCAGGTCGAACGGGATCACACGGACCGTGATGCTGTCAGCCTCGGAGACCTCTACCAGTTTGGCGAGTTGGGCCCTGGCCACAGCACGGTCGCCGACCCTGATCCGCAGGGCACATTCGTGAATCACCAACTCGTAGGGGGTGGTGATCTGTTGGCGTCGCAAGCGGTGACGGAGACGAAGTTCCAGCTCGTCCTCGGCGAGCTCGGGCACTCTGGAGGAGAAGACAGCGCGAGCGTAGTCCTCCGTCTGCACCAGACCCGGGACGTACAGAATCGCCACCTCGTGCAGGAAAGTGGCGTGGTGCTCCAACTCCGCGAGATCCAGGAAGGACGTGGGCAGCAGCCCCCGGCACTCTTCCCACCACCCGCGTGTTCGGTCCGTGGCCATGGCGACTAGCGCGCTGATGAACTCCTTGTCCGTGCAGGCGTAGTGGGACGCGAGTCGATGCAGACGCTGCTCGCTCACTCCCTTCATCCCGGACTCGATCTGGCTGATCTGGACCCTGTTCACCCCGAGCAGCGCCGCCGCCTCGATCGCCGTGAGCCCTGCCGCCTCGCGAAGCCTGCGCAGTTCGACCGCCAGACGCATCTGACGCGCAGTTGGTTCACGCCTCGGGACCATCCGCCGCTCCTCGACTCAACAGGCCTGCCGGTGACGCCCGTTAGGGGCCAGATTACGCGATCAGCTTGCCGGAAGTTACATGTACCCCCTACCGTCAGTGACGCACCGCACACACTGCGGAAGTGCACCGCCCCGCCCTGCCACGGCGCCGGCGGCACCGCCACCGCGCACCACTCACCCCCCACCGACCGGGAGCCGACCATGCCCGAAACCGAATCCGTCCCCTGGGAGTACACGCTCTACATCCCGAACGACGTCCGTTCCGTCACCGTCAGCCGCCGTACCCTCCGCCTCATCCTCACCCTGCACGGCCTGATCCGCCTCGTCGACGTCGCGGAGCTCCTCGCGGCCGAGCTGGTCTCCAACGCCGTACGGCACACGAAGGGGCCCGCCGCCCTGCGGGTCCGTTGGGCGGCGGGGGTACTGCGCATCGGGGCGTGGGACGCCGACCCTCAACCGCCGGAGCCGGTCACGGAGTTGGGGCTCACGGAAGAGGGACGGGGGCTCGTGCTGATCCGGGCCTGTGCTGACCTGTGGGGCTGGCAGCCTCTGTCCCGGGATGGCCGGCGAGGCAAGTACGTGTGGTGCGAGCTTGCCGCCGCTTGAGTCGCTTCGCCGCGCTGACCTGGAGAAACGGAAGTGTCCCGTCCATGTCCTTGATCCGTAACGATCGCGGAGGGTGTCTGGATCGGTGCGCTCCGCTGTGCAGAATCGGAGCGCCAGTCCAGGCCAATCACACGGGGGAACACCATGGGCGCTGCCCGCATCAGACTCAGGACGTACGCCCTCGGCGCCGCCGCCGTCGCCGCGCTGCTCACCTCGACTGCGTGCGAGGCGGGCGGGGGCGGTGACGACGGGGCGACGAGCGGTACGCCGTCCAGCTCGTCCAGCAGTACGCCGAGCGCGTCCGCCTCCGGCGCGCCCGGTACGGCCACCCCCGACAACGACAGCAACGACGACGACAACGCCGGCGGCGAGACCTCCGGTGAGGAGGCCAGGCCCTGCACCGACTCCGACGTCTCCGTCGTCACGAAGGTCTACCCGCACGACGAGGCCCGGCATCTGCTCCTCACGGCGACGAACATCAGTGACTCGAAGTGCACGCTGTACCTGTACCCGTACGTGTCCTTCGGCGACGGTGCCGTGGAGCAGATCGGCCCGATGGAGTCCAAGCCGAAGAAGCTCGCGACGGTCGCACCGGGCGGGAAGGGGTACGCGGGGTTGTTGCTGTGGCGGGCTGACGAGGAGACGACCGCCGTGAAGTCGATGACGATCGGCTTCGTGGACATCGAGAACGTCGAGGCGGGGGTGGCCCAGCTCGCCGTCGAGTTCCCCGAGGGCACGGACTTCCTGAACGTCGGGGATCCCGCCGTCAGCGCCACCCCTCAGGTCACGTTCTGGAACACCGACCTGGCGGCGACCGAGAAGTTCATGTTCGCCAGGTGACGGTGCCCCGTACGCTCGCGTGACCGCGCTCAAGTCCCGTATGCCGACTGGTATGAATGGTGAATGCAGGAAGATACGGCGCGGTCCGCGATCGACACCTTCATCTCCGCCTTCAACGCCTCGGACGACGCGTATGTGACGTCGTTGCTCTCGCAGGCTCTGACTTCGGACGTCGTCTTCTGGGGGCCGCTCGGTCGTAGCGAGGGGATCGAGGCGGTCGAGCGGTTCGTGCTGGACATCCGACGGCATCCGGCCGGGGCCGGCACGATGGTGCGCTGCTCGGCCGTGGACATGCCCGACGAGTGGGCGCGCTACGAGTGGGTCTTCACCACCCCGGACGGCGGTCCCCGTCTCGCGGGAACGGACGTCGTCCATCTGCGCCGGAGCCTCATCGACCAGATCATCGTCTTCGCCGGGGAGATCAAGCCGTCCGGCTCCTGACCGACGCCGTGCGTCCCGCTCTCCCGCCTCCATCGCTGTTTCCACTGCCACAACCGGCGGCGCCCAGTGCCCCCAACGTCAGCTCTCCGTGCGCGGGAAGGAGACCTCCACCCTTCGGTTCTTCTTCCGGCCCGTCTCCGTCGAGTTGTCGGCGATCGGGTACTGCTCGCCGTAGCCGCGCACCTCGTATGTGATGCCCGCGTCGTTCAGTTCCTCGTCGAGGACGTCCTGGACCGCGTTCGCCCGCTGGCGGGACAGGACGTCGCCGTGCGCCGACGAACCCAGGTTGTCGGTGAAGCCGAAGACCCTGATCCGTGTCGCGTTCTGCTTCTTGATCTCGTCCGCGATCGCGGCGATACGGGCCTTGGAGTCGTCGCTCAGCTTCGCACTGTCCTTGCTGAACAGGACCTCGGCCTGGAGTGCGAACTTGACGTCGGCGTTGGTGTCTTCGCGGCGTTCCTCGCCGCCTTCGTCCTCCACGACCTGTTTGATGTCGAGGACCTTCGGCTCGGCCAGGGTGGCGCCTTCGGGGAGCTTCAGGTCGGGGTCGTTCGGGTCGACCTTCACGGGGGCGGTGGCGGTGGCTTCGGTGCCCGGGGGGACGCTGGGCGTCTCGTCGGCGTGGGCGGACGTGACGCCGTAGAGGTTGGTGACGATCAGGACCGTCGCCGCGGCCCAGGCCACGCGGGAGGAGGTGAGGGTCATCGCCTGCCTCATCCGGAGATCTTGATCGTGGCGCTGGAGAAGGTGGGGAGTTGGAGGGTGACGTCTGTGGTGGATTCGGGTGGGGACGGGAACTGCATGAAGACCGCGAGTTCCTCCCCTGCCTTGAGCGTGGAGAAGCCTGTCGTGGTCAGCGGGCGGCCCTCTGTGTCGCGCAGTACGTAGTAGCGCTTCTTCTCCTTGGAGTCGACGAGGGTAGCGCCGCCCAGCGACCGGCCGTGTGCGATGACCTCCGTCTCGTCGCCCCGCAGCAGCATCGGCACCGTGACCGACTTGGCGCTGTCGTTCTTCAGGGTGCCGTTCACGGTGACGAATCCACCGGCGTCCCGCTCGGCGGTGGTGATCTGGAGGAGCAGCCCGCTCGAACCCTTCAACTCGGCTTGGACATCGTCCGACTGGCCCTCCTGCGGGCTCGGGTCGGACCCGTCCTTCTGCGGAGCGGACGCCGTCGTCTCCGGCTTCTTGTTGTCGTCGTCACCGCCTCCACCACAGCCGGCCACACCGGCGGCCAGTCCGGCCGCGAGTGCCAGCGCGACCGCCCCTCTGCGGGCCTTCGCCGTGAACCGAATGCTGCTCATGCTTCCGCTTCCTTCGTCACTCGTCGTTCGCTTGTCAGTCGGCCAGGTGGACATCGAAGAGGTCCTCGGGCTCGGGCAGAACGCCGAGGTCCTCCGGGTCCAGGTCCCAGTTCCTGTCCTTGCAGGAGAGGCGCGGCAGTACGTCGTCCGCCGCGTCCTCGGCCGGGGGTTCGAACGTGCACAGGGACTCGATCTCGGCGGTGGCGGACGCCGTCGACTGCTTGTCCTCCGTGCCGGGGATGACGGACTCCCCCACGGTCTTGTTGGTCCTCACCTCGACCGTGTAGGCCAACGGCCCCTCCGGGGCGCACGACAGCACCACGGCGTCGTTCTGCGCCGCCAGTTGCTCCGCACGTCCGCACGAAGGGTCGAGTCCCTCCGCGTTGCCGTCGAAGATGTCCTGCCACTTGGTCGGGTCGAGGACGTCCGTCACCCACAGGTCCGCGAGCTGGTCCCGCCGGTCCTGGGCTGCCGCGAGGGCCGCCGCGTCGGCGGCCGTATCGGCACCGTTCTTGTTCGCCGCGGCCTGGCCGACCGCAAGGTACGCGAACGCGAGAAAGAGCAGGCCGCCCACCACCGTGATGTAGATGGGGAAAGCCTGCCCTGCGTCTCCGCGAGCGCGCCCGCGCATCAGCCCGTGATCTGCCCGATCTGTGTCGTGATCGCGTCGGCGATCTGTGCGCCGAAGTCCGTGCTGAGGAGAACAAGGATGATCGCGACGACCACCGCGATGATGCCCAGGTACTCCACCGCCGTCTGGCCCTTGTCGTTCCGCCCGGCGCGGGCCTTGAGGTACGAGACCGTGGTGTTGATCCAGTTGCTCATGGCGTTGCCCTCCGTTGTCCGTGGTACGAGCAACGTACGAGGGAACGACCTTCTCCTCAGAGGGTCCCAGGGCCCAAATCCGGGCCCAAAACCCGGTCACCGCAGGTCTCCGTAGGAATCCGGTGCCGTCCCGAGCCACTTCGCCGCGGCCTCGGCGCGGCTGGTGCTGTGGAGTTTGGCGAAGATGCGGTTGATGTGGTTCTTGACGGTCTTCTCGCTGATGAAGCAGGTGGCGGCGATCTGCTGGTTGTTCATGCCGGACGCGATGAGTTCCATGACCTCCGCCTCCCTCGCGCTGAGTTGATAGCGAGACTGTGCCACAGATGGTTGCAGTTGCGAAAGGGTTTTGGCAGAACTGGCTTGTGGATGGGGATTTGAGATCTCTGTATCGTATGCAGTTGCACTCGCCACGCCGAGGTTCTCCGGCAGGGTCGCGGCCTTCGAACTGCGCAGTCGGGCCATGACCGCGCCCGCCGCCGACGCCGTCAGGTGGGCGCTTCCGGTTCCTGCGTCCCGTACCGCCGCCACCAGTTGGTCCGTGGTGAACTCGCCGTGCACCAGATAGCCGCCGGCGCCTCGGCGCAGGGCCTCGTGGACGATCTCCGACTCGCTGCTGTACGTCAGCATCAGGACCGGGGCGATCGGCACCAGGTGCGGAAGTGCCGAGATGCCGTCGACGCCGGGCATGCGGACGTCCAGGAGGATCACGTCGGGGCGGTGGCGGTGGGCGGCCTCGTATGCCTCGCGGCCGTCGGCCGCCTGCGCTACGACGGTGATGTCCTCGTGGCCGGAGAGCAGGGCGGTCAGGCCCGCGCGAACCACCGGGTTGTCGTCCGCGACCAGCACCCGCAAACGGGTCGGCATCACGCGGCCTCCTCTCGGATCGTGGCCAGCGGGAGTTCCAGGCGGACCTCCGTGCCCTTGGAGTGGTCTCCTCGGCCGATGCGGATGCGGGCACCGAGCGCTGCCGCCCGTTCGACCATGCCTACGAGGCCGAAGTGGCCGGCTCTGCGCAGCTGTTCGAGCGTGAGATCGTGCGGGAGGCCCCGGCCGTCGTCGTAGACCGTGATGCGCAGGAGGTCGCCCTCCACCCCGCCGCTCACGTCCACGCGGGTCGGGGAGGCATGGCGGTGGGCGTTCTCCATGGCTTCCGTCGCGATGGTGAGGAGTTGGCGGGCGACGGGAGGCGGGAGCGGGGGGAGATGGTGGTCGCCGGTGGGGTGGTAGGTGGCGGGCAGGCCCGTACGGGTGCTGAAGTCGGCTGTTCTGGCCGCCAGTTCCGCCATGACGTCGGTGCCGTGGTCCGGGGTCTCCTGGCGGCGGAGGTCGGCCAGGAGTTCCCGGGATTCCGCTGCTGCCCTGCGGGCGGAGCGGGCCACCAGGTCGGCCTGCTGCCGTATGCGTGCCGGGTCGGTGTGCGCCGCCCCCGCCGACGTCGCCAGACTGTCCGCGGCCAGGGCCACGCCGTGCAGGGTCTTCGCCACCGAGTCGTGCATCTCGCGGGCCAGGCGGGCGCGTTCCGCGCTGACCGCTTCCGTCGCCGCGAGGCGGGCCTGGACCGTGGTGAGGGCCTGGGTCGCCGCGCCGAAACGGAGCATCAGGTTGCGCAGGGTCACACCCATGGCTCCGGTCACCACACAGAGGCCCGGGAGGAGGAGGGCCTCGGCGACCGTGGGGTGGAGGTCCTTGGAACCGGCGTAGACCGTGACGAGTATCAGGCCCTGGAGGGAGGCGAAGCAGCCTGCGCCTCGCCAGCCGTAGACGAGGCCCGCGAGCAGCGGGGTGCAGACGCTGACGTAGGCGAGGGTGGTGTCCGGGCCGGCCGAGATCAGGAGCAGGGCGCCGAAGAGGGTGTCCGCGGCCAGGAGGGTGGGGTGGCGGAGGAGCAGGGGGCCGAAGCGTTCCCAGTCCCTGAAGAGGACGTACGAGCCCATGAAGGTGACCAGTACGGCCGCGGCGACCAGGCGTGCGCTCAGGCCGGGGGCGGCGTTGAGGAGGGCGGCGGGGGCGGCGAGCGCGATCATGGCCAGGCGGAAGCCGAAGACCTGACGGCACATGGCTTGGAGGGCGTTGGTCTGGAGGGGGATGGTGGGGGCGGGTGCGGAGGTGAGGGCGGGTGCGGGTGGGGCCTGTGGGGGCTCAGCGGCGGGTGCGGGTGGGTCCTTTGGGGGCTCAGCGGCGTCGGCGGCTGACCGTATAGAACGGCTCCGCAGCAAACGGAAGCCATCCGCTACCGCCCTGGTCCCCGGCTGTCGCCCCGGCTGTGGCCTCGGCCTCGTCATAGCCATCCCGCCCCCTCCCTACTTCCCCGTGATCGAACCGAAGTCCGTCCCCGAGCCCAGGATCAGGCCCGCGCCCAGGAGGAGCATCGTGGCCGGGACCATGAAGGTGGTGATCATCATCGTGGCCTTGGGGACCGCGCGGGCGGCCTTGCGGCGGGCGTTCTGGGCGTCGGTGCGGCGCATGTCCTTGGCGAGGGCGATGAGCGTGTCGACGATCGGGGCGCCCAGCTCCTCGCCCTGCTGCAACGCCGTCACGAACATCGCGACCTGTTCGGAGTCGTTGCGGCGCCGCAGTTCCGCGAACGCCTGACGGCGGCTCATGCCCAGGTCCATCTGGCGGAGTGTGATGCGGAGTTCGTCCGCCCACGGACCCTCGTACTTCGTGGCGACGCGGTCGAGGGCCTGGCGGAAGCCGAGGCCCGCGCTGACCACCACCGCGAGGACGTCCAGGAAGTCCGGCAGGGTGCGCTCGATGACGTCCTTGCGGACGCGGATCGCCGACCAGATGCCGACCTCGGTCCAGAAGACCCCGAACGCGAAGAGGAGCAGGGCCAGGAGCAGGTTGCCGCGCATCAGGGACAGCAGGCCGCCGAAGCCGCCCAGGAAGCCGTACACCGCCCGGCGCGCCGCGTAGCGGTCGATCGTCAGGCCCCCGGGGTTGCCCGCCAGGTCGATCTTCCTGCGGTACTTGGCCACCTGCTTGGGGCCCATCAGGCGCAGTACCGCCGGCGCGTACCGCATTCCCAAGCGGTCGATCACCGAGTCCACCGCGCCCGTGCGCGTGGCGCCGATCTCCAGGGCGAGGACCAGGTCGCTCGGCAGTTTCGCGTCCGCCCGGTACATGCGGATTCCGGCGAAGACGCCCCAGACGGCCAGCCCCATCAGCAGTGCGAGTCCTATCGCCATCTCTCCGCCCCCTTCAGACGTCGATACGGGACAGACGGCGGATGAGGATGAACCCGACCGCGTACATCGCGAACGCGACGATCACCACCCCTTGGCCCACCGGGGAGCCGGTCATGCGGTCCAGGGCGCCGTCCTTCACCCCGTTCATCAGGAAGAGGGAACCGATGCCGAGGATCGGGACCGCGTACGACGTCATGTTGACCTGGGAGAGCTGGGTGCGGACCTCACGACGGGTCTCCTTCCGTTCTTCGAGGGTCTCCGTCAAGTTCCGCAACGCGCCCACGACCTGACCGCCCGCCCGGTTGGACAGCACCAGGGTCGTGACCAGTACCACCAGCTCACGAGAGGGCAGGCGCTCCGCCATCTCTCCCAGGGCGTCGTCGAGGGACGCGCCCAGGGAGAGTTGGTTGGCCACCTTCCCCAACTCCTCGCCCGCCGGGGCCTCCAGCTCCTCCGCCGCCATCCCGATCGCCGTGCGCAGGGCCAGGCCCGCCTGGGTCGCGTTCGCCAGGATCCTGGAGAGTTCGGGGAGTTGGTTGATGAACTTCTCGATGCGCTTCTGGCGTTGCCAGTTGAGGAACTGGAGCGCCGCCCAGATGCCCAGGAGGCCGGCGATGGGGCCGAAGAAGGGCGCCAGGGACGCCTGGCCGACGAGGAACAGGCCGGCCGCGCTCGACATCATGTAGACGAAGAACTCGCCCGGTGTGATGTCCAGGCCGGTGGCCGCGAGGCGGAGTTCCAGTTTCCTGCCGAGCTTCGTGCGGCGCAGCCGCCGGTCCAGTTTCGGGAAGCGGCGCCTGCGACCGCCCGCCTCGATCTGGCCGGTGGACGAGAGGCGGTCGATGAGGGCCTGGCGCTGGGCCTTGCCCATGGCGTACGCGTGCAGGCCCGCCACCGCGAGGCCACAGGTGACCAGGGTGAGGCCGGTGGCCAGCTGGACCAGGGTTTGCAGTTCCATCAGCCAGTCCACCTACCTGGTTTCTCGGGTCGTCAGCTCGGCCACGCTCTGGGCCACGCCGAAGGCTTGCGGGATCGGCTGGCTCGCCATGTAGAGGCGGTTGGCCGTACGGCGTGGGAGCGGGGAGTACTCGAAGGCGCCGTAGACGCGGCCGTCCGCCGCCATCGGCTGGGCGTGGAAGCGGGCCACCGTGGCGAGGCGGTACGGTTCGCCGCCGTGGCTGTCCAGCACCGCGATCTCGGTGATGCGGCGGGCTCCGTCCGGGAAGCGGGTGAGCTGGATGATGACGTCCACCGCGCTGTTGATCTGGTCGTGCAGCGCCTCGAAGGGGACGCCGACCTCGGACATCGACGCCAGGGTCTTGAGCCGCATCAGCGCGTCCTCGGTGCTGTTGGCGTGGACGGTGGCGAGTGAGCCGTCGTGGCCCGTCGACATGGCCTGGAGCATGTCCAGGGACTCCCCGCCGCGGACCTCGCCGACGACGATCCGGTCGGGGCGCATGCGCAGGGAGTTGCGGACCAGGTCGCGGATGGTGATCTGACCCTTGCCCTCGACGTTCGGGGGGCGGGACTCGAGGCGGATGACATGCGTCTGCTGGAGCTGGAGTTCGGCCGAGTCCTCGATGGTGATGATGCGTTCGTGTTCCGGGATCAGGCCGGAGAGGGCATTCAACAGCGTGGTCTTCCCCGTGCCGGTCGCGCCCGAGACGATGATGTTGAACTTCGCCCGCACCAACCCCGCCAGCAGGTACAGCATGTGCTCGTCCAGCGAGCCGAAGCCGACCATCTCGTGCAGGGTGAAGGAGCGCGGGAAGCGGCGGATGGTCAGGGTCGCGCCGGTCAGGGACAGCGGCGGGATGATCACGTTCACTCGCTCGCCCGAGGGGAGCCGGGCGTCGACCATCGGGTTCGACTCGTCGACCCGGCGGTTGACCGTCGACACGATCCGTTCGATGGTCTGCATCAGCTGGTCGTGGGAGGGGAAGCGGAGCGGCAACTGCTCGACCCTGCCGCCGCGTTCGACGAAGATCGCGTCAGGGCCGTTCACCATGATCTCGGTGATCGACGCGTCTTCGAGGAGCGGTTCGAGTATGCCGAGGCCGAGTGCCTCGTCGACGACCCGCCTGATCAGCTGGGAGCGTTCGACCGTCGACAGGACCGGGCCCTCGCGGCTGATGATGTGGCCGAGCACGCGCTCCAGGCGGGCCCGGCGCTCGGCCGCCGCCAGCGAGCTCATCTCCGCGAGGTCGATCTCCTCCAGGAGCTTGGCGCGGTACGACGCGACGAGGTGGCCGTCCTCGCCCCGGGCGCCGTTCTCCTCGGGGGTGTTGATGCGTGCGCGCAGGCTCATGGTCGTACCTCGTTCAGTGGTCGAGCGGCATGGTCGCGGTCTTCTGAGCGGTGCCGAAGTCCCAGAAGGGGACGAGGTTCGGGATGTCGACGGTGGCGGTGACGGTCACCGAGTCGTCGCCGCCGGACTCGGAACAGGTGACGGACAGCCAGTCGCTGACCGCCGTCGCGCAGCCCTCCTGCGCGCCGTGGTCGAGGGAGGCCGCCCGTGCCCCGGCCCTGGCCGCCGTACCGGCCTGCTGGGCGGCGTAGGCGATGAGCCCGACCTGGACGCCGGCGAGCGCGACGAGGAGGAGGATCGGGATGAATCCCAGGTACTCGATGGCCACCTGGCCGCGGTCGCGGCGGCCGACGGCGCCGCTGCGGCCGTCGCGGACTTCGGAGTCGTTCGCGTCGTACGACATCTCAGTCCTTCTCCTCCTGCACGGCCCCGGCGTGGCCCTCGACGGTGAACGGGAAGCCGATCGCGCCCGGGAAGAGCACCGGCACCTTGAGGGACACCTCCGCCGTGACATACGTGCCGTCCGCCGTGCAGTTCACCTCGGCGTCCCCCTGCCACGCGCCCGGGAGGTCCTTGAGGCCCGCCTCCTCGCAGGCCGCCTGTCCCTCCGACGCCGTGCCCGCCCGCACCGCCTCGTCCGCGGCATGCCCCGCCAGCGTGAAGGTGTATCCCACCAGCACGAACTGCCACACCAGCACCAGCGTCACGATGATGATCGGCGTCATCCCGAGGAACTCGACGGCGACCTGGCCGGAGTCCCCGTAGCGCCGCTTCACGGCCCGATCTCCTTGCGGCGCCGGAAGGCCGTGGAACCCCGCTCCCGCTGCGCGCCTTCCCTGGCCTTGACCAGCCCCAGCTCCCCCGCCAGGGTCCACAGCGCCTGCTTCACCACGCTCTTGTTCTCCAGCTCGTGCACGCGGCCCGCGTCCACGACCCCTTGCAGTTCCTTGAAGTTGGCGGGGATCGCGGTTCCGGCGACGGGCGTGCCGGTGATCCGCCGGATCAGGTGCGGCTGGATCTCCGTGCCGCGGGTGTGGCGGTTGACGACGACCGTCGTCTCCTCCCCCTTGCGGATCTGGAGCCGGTCCCACATCCGTACGGTCCGCTTGGCGCCGCGTACCGCGACGACGTCCGGCGTGGTGACCAGCAGGGCCACGTCCGCCATCTCCACCGCCGCCGCGCCGGCGCCGCTGAGCTGGGCGCCGCAGTCGACGACGACGACCTCGTAGCGGGAGCGCAGGGCGCCGACGATCTGGCGGGCGGCGCGGTCGGTGACCTCCTCGCCGCGTTCGCCCTCGCCGGGGGCCAGCAGGAGGGCGAGGCCGGTGTCGTGGCGGAAGACGGCGTCCGCGAGGACCCTCGGTGAGATGTCCGTGATGGCGGCGAGGTCGACGACCGAGCGGCGGAACTGCACGTCCAGGAAAGAGGCGATGTCTCCCGTCTGGAGGTCCATGTCCACCAGGGCCGTGGGGCGGCCCGACGCCTGGGCGGCCAGGGCGAGCTGGATGGCGGTGAGCGTGGCGCCGACCCCGCCCTTGGCGCCGCTCACCGTGACGACCGTGCCGCCGACGCCGGTGAACACGTCGGCGCCCGCGCCGAGATGGCGCCGTACGCCCACCGACCAGGCGGCGACGGCCTGGACGCGGTTGGCCAGCTCCTCGTAGTGCAGGGGCAGGGCGACCAGGCCGCGGGCGCCGTAGTCCATGGCCGCCTGGAAGAGGCCGGGGCTCGCGTCGGAGGTGACGAGGATGACGCCCACCGCGGGGAAGCGCAGGGCGACCTCGCGGATGAGTTCCAGCGCCGGGACGGGGCCGATGCGTTCGTGGACGACGACGACCTCGGGGAGTTCGTCGACGGACTCGGCGGCGAGGCGGGCGAGGGTGTCGACGAGCTGGGTGGAGTCGACGACCGGGGCGACCGGTTCGGCGTCCGGGAGCTGGCTGAGCAGCGTGGTGAGGGAACGGACCGCGTCCGCGTCGCCTACGGCCGGCAGGATCCTCGTGGGCATACGGCTCTCACTTGTCCTTCGCGAGTTCGTACGTGCGGTCCTGGTCCGGTACGGGCTGGGCGCCGCCGGGGGCCACCAGGGCGAGGCGGACCCGCTCGGCGAACGACTCGGCGTAGGTGAGGCGCTGGGCGTCGAGGGTGGAGAGGGCGAAGGTGATCGGGACGGCTTCCTTGGAGCGCTGGTCCCGGTTGCTCTCGTCGGGGTCGAGCGAGGTCAGCCTGCCGACGTCGAGGACTTTGGCATTGGTTACGATGATCTTGGACTGGGCGGGGCTACCCTCCCGCTCGCCCTCGAAGGTGGCGTACACGTTGACCGTGGAGCCGGGCGTGATCTTGCCGGCGACGCCGGTCGCCGCGTCGATCATGATGGCGACCTCCTGCTGCCCGGGCTGCAGAGCCGGCTGTGCCACGATCATGTCGCTCTGCAGCAGGGAGCCCTTCTCCAGCTTGGTCACCGCGATCTTGCCCTCGATCTGGCGCAGATCGGTGACGGCGTTGTCCGAGAGCCAGCGCTCGGGCATCGAGATCTTCTCGAACTGGGCCCTGCTCAGCGCCGTGTAGGGCTGGATCTCGGACTTGACCTCGTACGCGGTGACCTCGGGGCCGACCTTGGACTTCACGTCGTTGATGACGGAGAGCACGCCGGCGAAGGCCGCCAGGGCGCAGACGACCGACAGGATCAGGAGTATTACGCCGCGGCGCTGACGGGAGTTCATGAACCGGACAACCTCATTGGGGGATATCGGTCGACAGGGCTCACCCTGCGGTGAGTTGGTTCTGGTTCTGGTGCGGGCTCGGATGCTGGTCGGTGGGCGGGGTGGCGGAGCAGAAGACGCAGCGGTCGCCGATGACGTCGATGCCGCACCAGTGGCAGCTGGACTGCCGTACGGACGTCACCAGTTGGTAGAGGACCGAGAGATCGGGCAGGAAGGTGCAGAACTCGATCACCTTCGGGGTGCCCCACCAGGTCGCGGACTCGGCGGGCAGCGGGGTCTCGCGCAGGCCCTGGACGTTCCAGGCGGGCGCCAGGGTGCCCGCGATCCAGTCGGACTGGAACTGACCCTTGGCGACCAGCATCGAGGTGGCGAACTCGGGGCCGGAGAGGGTGGCCTCCGGTCCGACGCGGACGAGTTGCGGCTCCGGGTGGGCGATCACGCCGAACTGGCTGCCGGGCACCCAGGACTTGGCGTGGGACTTCAGGCCGACGGGGACGCGGTCGAGTCGGGCGACGGAGCCGAGGACCGCGCCGGCGTGGATGTAGTGGGTGAGCAGGCGGCCCGCGGAGGCGAGGACGCCGGGGCTGAGGTCGCAGGAGGCGAGCTGGCGCAACTGGCGGGCGAGGACGGCCAGTCCGAGGGGCGGCAGCGCGGGACGGAAGAGCGCGATCCGGTCGCTCTCCAGGAGGGAGCGGATGGTGTGCAGCCGCCGCTCCACGCCGGGGTCCACCACCTGCGAGCACACGACGATCACATGTCCGTGCTGGTCGATGAGCCCCTGAAGCGCCGCCAGCGCGCGGTCCAGCGGCTGTTGGTCGAGGTCCTTGAGGACGATCGCGGGCACGGTCCGCTCGTCCTGTGGCGGCAGTGCCATGTCGGCACCGGTCACGGCAATGGCAGTTGGCACGCGCAGCTCCCCGTTCCCATGCCCCGCCGGCCCGACCGGCGTTACCCGACCCACCCAGTCGACTTCACTGCGTGACTATGCCAGCACTCTAACCACGCGGTTGTGACCGGAGAACAGCGTTTGTGTAGCTGGCGAGGAACTGCCGTTACACAAGTTGCGTCAAATCGGGGCAGGTTGAGCATCTCGCCCGTCACATTTCGACCCCCGGGCCCTTGCCAGGGTCGTCGACTGGGCCCAGGGGCCCACATCGCCGGGCCACTCTCGGGAACGAACTGGTCTGGACCTATTGACAGATGGATTGGTCTGGACCAGCTTATTGTCATGTCCCCACAGAGACGATCGACCCGGCTCTGGTCCGGAGTCGTCACCGCCACCCTCGTCGCCTTCTCCCTCTCCCTCGCGGGCGCGGGTCAGGCCTCCGCAGCCGACGTCAACAACGCCAAGAACGCCGGATTCGAGTCCGGCCTGACCAACTGGACCTGCACGGCGAGCAGCGGTACGACCGTCTCCTCGCCGGTCCACTCGGGCGCCGCCGCCCTCAAGGCGACCCCGGCCGGGCAGGACAACGCCAAGTGCACCCAGTCCGTCGCCGTCAAGCCCAGTTCGACGTACACCCTGAGCGCCTGGGTCCAGGGCGGCTACAGCTACCTGGGCGTCACCGGCACCGGCACCACCGACGTGTCGACCTGGACCCCCGACTCCGCGTCCTGGAAGCAGCTGTCGACCACCTTCACCACCGGCGCCTCGACCACGTCCGTGACGGTCTACACCCACGGCTGGTACGGCCAGGCCGCCTACTACGCCGACGACCTCTCCGTCTTCGGCCCCGACGGGGGCGGCGGCACCGACCCCACGCCCACGGTCCCGGCCGCACCGGGCGGCCTGTCCGTCTCCGGTACGACGTCGTCGTCGGTGTCGCTGGCCTGGAACACGGTCTCCGGCGCCACCGGCTACAACGTCTATCGCAGCGGTACGAAGGTGACGGCGGTGACCGGCACCTCGGCCACGGTGACCGGTCTCGCGGCCTCCACCTCGTACTCCTTCCAGGTCACGGCGACCAACTCGGCAGGTGAGTCACCGAAGTCGGCGACCGTGACCGGCACGACGACGGCGACCCCGACCGGCCCTGCGCTGCCCAAGCACGCCGTCACCGGTTACTGGCAGAACTTCAACAACGGCGCCACCGTCCAGAAGATCTCCGCCGTCCCGTCCCAGTACGACATCATCGCCGTGGCCTTCGCGGACGCGACGACGACGCCGGGTGCGGTGACCTTCAACCTCGACTCGGCCGGGCTGGGCGGCTACACCGTCGACCAGTTCAAGGCGGACATCGCGGCGAAGAAGGCGGCCGGCAAGAAGGTGATCGTCTCGGTCGGCGGTCAGAACGGCACGGTGTCGATCAACGACACGACCTCGGCGACGAACTTCGCCAACTCCGTCTACTCCCTGATGCAGACGTACGGCTTCGACGGCGTCGACATCGACCTGGAGAACGGGATCAACGCCACCTACATGACACAGGCGTTGAGGTCGCTGTCGTCCAAGGCGGGCTCGTCGCTGATCATCACGATGGCGCCGCAGACCATCGACATGCAGTCGACGTCGAACGGCTACTTCCAGACCGCGCTCAACATCAAGGACATCCTCACCGTCGTCAACATGCAGTACTACAACAGCGGTTCGATGCTGGGCTGCGACGGCAAGGTGTACTCGCAGGGCTCGGTCGACTTCCTCACCGCGCTCGCCTGCATCCAGCTGGAGGGCGGACTCGCCCCGTCCCAGGTGGGGCTGGGCCTGCCCGCCTCGACGAGCGGCGCCGGCAGCGGGTATGTGTCACCGACCGTCGTGAACAACGCCCTGGACTGTCTGACGAAGGGCACCGGCTGCGGTTCCTTCAAGCCGTCCAAGACCTATCCGGACCTGCGGGGCGCGATGACCTGGTCGACCAACTGGGACGCGTCGGCCGGGAACGCCTGGTCGAACGCGGTCGGACCGCACGTGCACGGGCTGCCGTAGACGGCCGGGCCGCCGTAGGCGACCGGGCTTCTCAGTCGCCGTCGTCGACCGTCTCGTAGGTCTCGGCGAAGATCTCGCCCTCGCAGGCGTAGTGCTCGCCGCGCACCCCTTCGATCAGCATCCAGCCGGGCGGGATCTCGTCCGGCTCCGCGCCCCGCTCCATGGTGCGGATGCGCAGGACCTGCCCGCCGTCCCGCTCTTCCATGGCGACGAAGTCGTCGCCGAGGAAGGCACGGACGGCGGGCAGGTCCTGCTTCCGGCCCGTCCAGAGCAGCGCGCGCACGGTGACCGGCCGCTTGCGGACGCGGACGACTGTCATGAAGAGCTCCTGGGCGGTCGACGACATGCCTCACCTTGTCAGGAGCTGGTCAGGACGACCAGTCGTTCGGTCGCGCGTGTCATCGCGACATAGCGGTCCACCGCTCCCTCCACCCCCGTGCCGAAGTTCTCCGGGTCGACCAGGACCACCAGGTCGAACTCCAGGCCCTTCGACAGCTCGGGCGGCAGGGAGCGGACCCGTGCCGTGGCCCGGAAGGACGGGTCGCCGATGACGCAGGCGATGCCCTCGGCGGGGTGTTCGGTGAGCCAGGTGTCGAGGATCGAGGTCAGGTCCCCGGTGGAGGCGTGGGTGACCGGGATGCCGCTGCTGCGGATGGAGGTGGGGACGTTGGCGTCCGGGAGGGCGGTGCGGATGACCGGCTCGGCCTCCTTCATGACCTCCTCCGGGGTGCGGTAGTTGATGCTGAGGGACGCCATGGTGACGCGGTCCAGGCCGACGCGGCGCAGGCGTTCCTCCCAGGTCTCGGTGAAGCCGTGGCGGGCCTGGGCTCGGTCGCCGACGATCGTGAGACTGCGGGACGGGCAGCGCAGCAGCAGCATCTGCCATTCGGCGTCCGTCAGCTCCTGGGCCTCGTCCACCACGATGTGCGCGAAGGGGCCCGCGAGGAGGTCGGGTTCGGCCACGCCGAGTTCGGAGTCGTCGACCAGGTTGCGCTGGAAGTCCTCGCGGCGCAGCTGGGTCATCAGACCCTCGCCGTCCACGTCGGCCGCGATCAGGTTCTCCACGACCCGCGCCATCTGGTCGCGCTGGGCGGCGAGGGCGGCGTCCTGCCGGCGTTTGCGGGCATCCGCCTTCGGGTCACCGAGGCGCTGCCGTGCCGCGTCGAGGAGGGGGAGGTCGCAGACGGTCCAGGCCGCCGGGTTCGCGCGTTGCAGGGTGCGGACCTCGTCGCGGGTGAGCCACGGGGCGCACAGCCGCAGATAGGCGGGGACCGTCCACAGGTCGCCGACCAGGTCGGCCGCCTCCAGCAGGGGCCAGGCGCTGTTGAGGGCCTCCACCAGTTCCCTGTCCTGGCGCAGCACCCTGCGGAACTGCTCGGGCGGGAGGTCCTTGCCCTGGTACTTCTCCCGCAGGATCGCGACGAGCTTGTTCCAGATCTCGCCGCGGGCCTCGTTGTGCGGGGTGCCCGGTTCCGGGGCGTCGAACGCTTCGGCCCAGTCGGCGGCGGTGAGGCGGAGGTCGGTGTGGTCGACGGTGACCGTCCTGCCCTCGGTGGGCGGCTCCTCGTAGAACCGTACGGCCTTCTCGATCGCCTTCACCAGGTCGGCCGAGGACTTCAGCCGGGCCACCTCCGGGTCGGTCTCCAGGGTCGCCTCCGCGCCCTCCTCGACCAGGTCGCGCAGGATGCAGGTCTGTACACCCTCCTCGCCGAGGCTCGGGAGGACGTCGGCGACGTAGGAGAGGTAGGGGCGGTGCGGGCCGACGAACAGGACGCCGCCCCTGCGGTGGCCCAGGCGGGGGTCGGAGTAGAGGAGATGGGCGGTGCGGTGCAGGGCGACGACCGTCTTGCCGGTGCCGGGGCCGCCGTCGACGACGAGCGCGCCGCGCGAACCGGCGCGGATGATGGCGTCCTGGTCGGACTGGATGGTGGCGAGGACGTCCCGCATCCGGTCCGAGCGGTTGCTGCCGAGGCTGGCGATGAAGGCGGACTGGTCGTCGAGGGCGACCTGCCGCTCCAGGCCGTCGGCGGTGAACACCTCGTCCCAGTAGTCGCTGATCCGGCCCTCGGTCCAGCGGTAGCGGCGGCGGCTCGCGAGGCCCATCGGACGCGCGTGGGTCGCCGCGAAGAACGGCTCGGCGGCCGGCGAACGCCAGTCGATCAGCAGCCGGTGCCCCTCGCTGTCGGTGAGCCCGAGGCGGCCCACATAGAGGGGCTCGGCGTCGTCGGCGCCGACCATGCGGCCGAGGCACAGGTCGAGGCCGAAGCGGCGCAGCGTACGCAGGCGGGCGGTCAGGCGGTGGATCTCCGCGTCCCGGTCCATCGCGGCCCGGCCCGCGCCGCCGGGCGCCCTGAGCTCGGCGTCGAGCCGCTCGGACAGTTCGGCGATCGACTCCTCCAGGCTCGCCGCGATCGCCGCGAAGTGCTCCTCGTCGGCGGCGATCAGGGCGGGGTCGGCCTTGGCGGAGAGGCGGTCGGGCAGGTCGAACGCCGTGCCGGCGGTTCCCTGGGGGTTCACGTGATCAGCTCCGATGGAGGCCGAATGCGGGTGATGGACGATGTTCAAGCATGCATGGCCGTCTTCACGGCACGGCGGGACCCGCCACGTCGACCAGCAGCTTCGCCGCGACCGCGGCCCCGTCCGTGCGGATCTCGGCCGCCAGGGACCGGGCGCGCTCGCGGGTCTCGGGGGCCAGGGCGACGGTGAGGGCGGCCGACAGGGAGTCGTAGGTCGGGGTCGGGCCGTCGTGGGCCGCGCCGATGCCGAGTTCGGCGACGCGCTGCGCCCAGTACGGCTGGTCGGCCATCTGGGCCACCACCACCTGCGGCGCCCCGGCCCGGGCGGCGGCGGTGGTCGTACCGGCGCCTCCGTGGTGGACGACCGCGGCCACCCGGCGGAACAGCTCCTGCTGGTTGACCTCGCCGACGACGAAGCAGTCGTCCTGGCCGTCGGTCAGCGCGAGGTCGGCCCAGCCGCGCCCGAGCAGTACCCGGTGTCCGTGCGCGCGGACCGCTTCCACGGCCGCCCGGGAGACGTCCGCCGCGTCGCGCAGCGGCATGCTGCCGAAGCCGACGTACACCGGCGGGGCGCCCGCGGCCAGGAACTCCTCCAGGTCCTCGGGGAGCGGCCGGTCGTCGGTCCGGATCCAGGCGCCGGTCTGGACGACGTCGAGCTCGGCGGGCTCGGGCCAGGGGCTCAGGGCCGGGTCGGACGCGAGGAGCGGGCGGTCGGTGAGGACGTGGTCGCGGACGTTCGCCACCGGGGGCAGGCCGAGCTCGGCGCGGTGGGTGTTGACGGCGGCGCCGAACAGCTCGTTCAGGACGTCGGTGTTCAGGTCCCACAGCGCCCGGTTGTCCGTGACGTCCGCCGGGAGCGGGTGGCCCGGGAAGGCGAGCGGCGGGTGGTGCGGGGAGGGCAGGTAGGACGGGAAGCAGGAGACGAACGCGTACGGGACGCCCGACTTCTCCGCCGCGGCACGGGCCGCGGCGGCCGCCGGGAGGAGTCCCGTCGCCACCACCAGGTCGCTGCCCTCGGCCACCGGGGCGACCGTGTCGTAGACGGACGCGAACAGCGCGGCGGCGCGCTCCCGCATGGTCGGGGGGAGCTTCGTCGGCTTACCGGTCAGGGCGTCCGTCGCCAGTTCGCGCACGGACCGACCGATCGCCACCAGCGGGACGCCGACCCCGGCGAGCAGCTCCTCGAAGTCGGGCGGCGCGCACACCGACACCTGCGCGCCCAGCTCCCGCAACGCCACCGCCAGGCCCGCCATCGGTTCCACGTCCCCGCGCGATCCGTACGTCAGCAGCACAACACGCATCAGTGACTTCCTCATTTCCGCAGGTCCCGGGCTCAGGCCGACGATTCTGCGGCACGAGGGGGGCCTTGCCGCAAGGCCCCCGGTGCGCTATACATTGAATATGGCAAGGGGTGTCCACACCTCCTTGCCTTTCGTGTTTCCGGGGCACGTCTCAACCCTGGAGGGATGTCCGGTGGTCGTGTGCCGGGTCCGCGGGGCAGACGAAGACGTTGAACGAGCCGCCCCGGCCCACGCTGACGTGCGTGGGGTCGAGGACCTCGTCCTCCAGGGGAATCCAGCTGCGGGTGCCGCCGTGTTCCGTCGGGCGGATCGCCAGCAGGAGTTCCATGGGCGTGCCGCAGTGACAGACCATCGGGTGCGGGCCGGTGACACCCCAGTAGGCGTAACCGCCCACCTTCCAGCCGGCGGCCACCGCGAAGTCGGTGTCGTAACCCAGGGATTCGCCGGACTCCCCTTCCTCCTCCCAGAGGCTCTCCTCCCACTCCTCGATCCTCGACTGGAGCCCCTCGTCGAGGAGTTCGGGCCACTCGTACTCCACGACCCCCGGCTCGGGGTGCAGTACGCAGGGCTCGGGAACCAGCCCTGCGTGGCCGACCACCGCCGGGAGCGGCGGGTTCGTGAGTACGGCGTCCAGGGCGGCCGTGGAGTCGCGCCGGCGCAGCTGGACGGCGGGGGCGTGCGGGAAGCCGTGGGCCTCGAAGGGGCACCACAGCACCTGGAGGAGGTCCTGGCCGGGCGGGGCCGGGAGGTTCGGCACGTCACGGGCGTACAGCTGGGCCAGCGGGAGAAGCGGAACGGGGTGGGTGCCCTCGATGTCCGGCAGCCTGTGCCGGCGTTGCAGTGTCGTCAGCCGCTCGCGTTCCTCGTCGGTGAGGGGGCGGTCCTTCGCCGCCGCGTGGAGACGGCGTTCCTCGTGGATGTCCGCGATCCTGCGGCCCTTGTTCCTGCGGTGCTCCTGCGTGCAGGTCGGCCACGGCTCGTCCGCGGGCCACAGCAGCGGGCCGCCCACCGAGCTGTCGTACGGCGTCGGGGCTCCGGGGCGGGGGTGGAGGCGGGTGCAGGTGCCTCGGTGTGCGGCCAGTTCGGGGAACAGGGCCTCGATGTCGAAGGGGCGGGGCGGGGTCGTACGGGTCATCGGATCGGCTTGTAGTAGCCGAGGATCGCCTGGAGTCCCGCGAACCACTCCCGCAGGCGGTCCTTGGGTTTCGCCTCCACCGCGCACTCGTAGAACTGGCCGCTGTGCAGGACCACCGTCACCACCAGGGCCTTGCCGTTCGGGGTCGCCTTGTAGTGGACGGTGTGGATCTCGGGCCAGCTGAACTCGGCCTCCGCGCCGCGCATTTCGAAGGCGACGCCGGACATGTCGATGACCACGGAGTTGTGGCGGTCGACGGCCAGGAACTCCGGGCCGGCCGGGACCGGCGGCACGGGCTGGGCCTGCGGCGCGTACTGCGGGGGCGGGGGGCCGAAGGCTCCTGGTGGTGGGCCGTAGGGCGGCGGCTGGGTCATCGGTGTCCCCCGGTGGGTGTCTCGTACAACGGTCGTGCGACTTCGGTACCGCAACCTATCGGTGAAACATTTCCCCGGGTCCGCCGCATCAGTACAAGTGAGGACGGTGCGCGCCGGGCACCCACGAGCAGGGGGAACACATGAGACAGGTCCTTGCGGACCAGTACGCGGAGTTCGCGGCGGCACGCGCGGGGCATCTGTACCGCTCCGCGTGCCTGCTCACCGCCGGTGACACGCATCTCGCCGAGGATCTGGTGCAGGAGGCCCTGGGCCGGCTGTACATCAGCTGGCAGCGGGTGAGCCGGGTCGGCAACCCGGCCGGGTACGCGCAGACCGTGCTCACCCGGACGTTCCTCGCCCATCAGCGGCGGCGCAGCAGCACCGAGCGGGCCACCGACTCCCTGCCGGACCGGGCCGCCACCGACCAGCGGGACGTGCCGCTGCGGCTGACGCTGCTGGAGGCGCTGGGGCGGCTGCCCGCGAAGGACCGGGCGGTGGTCGTCCTGCGCTACTGGGAGGACCGTTCGATCGAGGAGACCGCCGACGCGATGAACGTCAGCTCGGCGGCGGTACGGACCCGGTGCACACGGGCCCTCGGGCGGCTGCGCGAGCTGCTGGGCGAGGACCTCGGCGAATACGCCCGCTTCTGACGACGCCCTGATGCCCTGACGCCCTTCATCTTCCGTCCCTACGACTTCACCTCACTCAGACCTCGCGGAAACGGTGGTTTGCCATGCCCGTACATCAGCACAGCGATCCCTTCGAGGACCGTGTCGCCGACGAACTGCGCGCCACCGGTGGGCAGTTCCACGCCGACCCGGCCGCGCTCACCTCCGCCGGCCTGGCCCGTGGGCGACGGCTGCGGCTGCGGCGCCGGGCGGCCGTCGTGGGCGGCGCGGCGTCGCTCGCGCTCGTCGGGGTGGGCGGGGCGCTGCTGCTGCCCGGTGGGGGTGCGGACCCGGACAAGGCCTCGGTGGGTTCGACGTCGACCGCGTCGTCGTCCGCCAAGCCGACCGCGCCGCCGGTCTCCGGCCAGGAGCTGATCAGCACGCTCAAGAAGGAGCTGGGATACGGCAAGTTCAGTCAGGAGACCGGTCGCGGCACCGAGGACGCGCCGTATGCGTGGCTCGTGTGGGACGACGGGGACGGGGGTGCCGTCGTCTCCGTGAGCATGGAGCGGGTCGAGCCGGGGAGTCAGAACGCCCGGGAGTTGACCGCCTGCCCGGACAAGACGTACACGCCGTACGACAGTTGCAGGACCAGCCGTCTCGACAACGGCTCGGTGCTGAGGATCTTCCAGGGGTACGAGTATCCCGACAAGCGCGAGCCCACCAAGTCGTGGACCGCCGACCTGGTCACTCCGAAGGGCCAGCATGTCGCGGTGTACGAGTGGAACGCCGAGGCCGAGAAGGGCTCGCCGGTCACCCGGGAGGAACCACCGCTGGACGCGGCGGAGTTGAAGAAGCTGGTGACCGCGCCGGCGTGGCTGAAGGCGGTCGACGCCACTCCCGTGAAGACGTGGCCGTCGGCCCAGCCGGAGGAGACCACGGCCCCCACCGACATCCGCAAGACGCTCGTCGATCTCCTGCCCGACGGTCTCACCCCGGTCTCGCGGGGCGGGGACGAGTCCGGATGGGGGTATGTCGTCGTGGACGACGGCGAGGGCAGGAGTCTCGTCGAGATCAACGTGCAGCCGAACATGGGGGACCTGCTCGGCGAGAGCATCTTCGAGGGCGCCGAGGAGGTCGGCGACGGCACGATGCTCGTCACCCGTGAGGACGCCGGGGACAAGGACGTGGCGGGCACGGTCAGGTGGACCGTCGACACGGTACGGATCAACGGCCTGCGGGTCGTGATCAGCGCCCTCAACGCGGGCGGGCCGCACGACGACCCGAGCCGTGCCAAGCCCGCCCTGACGATGGACCAGCTCAAGAAGATCGCGCTCAGCTCGGCGTGGGGGCCGAGCCGGGAGGACATCTACGGTCAGAAGAACTCCGACCAGGGCTGATCCCAGATCTGCTTCACGCACAGCACCAGGAACAGCAGCCCGGCGATCACCAGCATCGCGTTGCTGACCAGGCCGTTGCGCCATTGCACGGGGGTGCGTGAGGAGTTGAGGAGCCAGATCAGGGTGCCGGCCAGGAAGGGGAGGAAGGCCGCGCCCAGGACGCCGTAGAGGATGATCAGGCGGAAGGGCTGGCCCTGGAAGAGCAGGACGATGGGCGGGAAGGTCAGCCACAGCAGGTACGCGCGGAAGGGCCAGGAGCGTTCGCGCGCACCGGAGGCGACCTCCTCGCCCTTCGCCGTCTCCGTCGTGCGGTAGCGGGCCACGAAGTCGGCGAACATCAGGCTCACCCCGTGCCAGACGCCGATGAGGGAGGTGAAGGAGGTGGCGAAGAAGCCGATCAGGAAGAACTTGGCGGTCGCCGCCCCGTACTCCTTCTCCAGGATGTCGCTGAGCTGGATGAGGCCCTTGTCCCCGCTCGCGATGGCCACGTTCGCCGAATGCAGCAGCTCCGCGCCGACGAAGAGCATCGCGATGACGAAGATGCCGGTGGTGGCGTAGGCGACCCGGTTGTCGAGCCGCATGACCTTCATCCAGCCGGTGTCGGTCCAGCCCTTGGCGTTGACCCAGTAGCCGTACGCGGCGAGGGTGATGGTGCCGCCGACACCGCCGATCAGGCCGAGGGTGTTGAGGATCGAGTCCTTCTCGTCGGGCAGGACGGGGAGCAGGCCCGTGAAGGCGTCGGGCAGGTTCGGGGTGACCCGGATCGCCAGGTACACGGTCACCACGAACATGACGCCCACCAGGACGGTCATGACCTTCTCGAAGACCTCGTACTTGTTGAACCAGACGAAGACCAGTCCGACCAGGCCACAGGCGATCGCCCACCACTTGAGGTCCATCACGTCCGGGAACAGCGCCTGGAGCGGCAGCGCGCTCGACGACATCGCCGCCGCGCCGTAGACGAAGCCCCAGATCACGACGTAGACCACGAAGAACCAGGTGGTCCAGCGGCCCAGGCTCGCCCAGCCGTCGAACAGGGTGCGGCCGGTGGACAGATGCCAGCGGCCGGCGGCCTCGGCGAGGGATATCTTCACGAGGCAGCCGATGACGGCGGCCCACAGCAGCGTGTAGCCGAAGTTGCTGCCGGCGATGAGGGTGGCGACCAGGTCGCCGGCGCCGACGCCGGTGGCCGCGACGACGATGCCGGGGCCGATGTACTTCCAACTGGACTTGCGGGGTGTGGGGGTGGTCGATACCTGGGTGTCAGTGGGGTGTCCCGTGGTGTCCGCCATGAAGGTCAACAAACCGCAAAGATCCAGCACTGACAAGAGGGCGGGCCCGTCCGCCGGCGCACGATTCGCGCCACTGCGTCTTTATTCGCTCTTGACCTGCTCATGCCATGAGTCGACGATGAGCCGCACACCCGCACCGCGTACGTCGCACTGAATCGCCACTCCCCACTCCCACAAGGAGACTTCATGCGACTTCGGACACGAGGCTCGGGCGCCCGGGGCGGCAGACGCACCGCCGCCTTCGCCGCCCTGCTCGCCCTGGCGCTCGCCGCGCCGCTCACCTCGATGGACGCCTCCGCCGACAGTGCCGCCAAGGCGGCCCCCTCCGCGGACGACGTCCGGCAGTACGAGATCCACCAGCACACGACTCCCGTGACCCGGACGGCCATCCAGGAGACCGGGGTCACGGTGGACGAGGCCGACGAGGAGACCGTGGTGGTCTCCGGCCGGGCCGACCAGATCAAGAAGCTGCGCCGACTCGGCTACGAGGTCCAGCCGTTGGGCACCGCCCCGGACCGGCTGGCCGAGGACGAGATGCGGCTGTACGACTTCCCGTCGGCCGACTCGCGCTATCACAACTACGCGGAGATGACGAGCGCGATCAACTCCGCGGTCTCGGCCCACCCGGACATCGTGAGCCAGCGCGTGATCGGCACGTCCTACCAGGGCCGGAACATCGTCGCCCTCAAGATCAGCGACAACGTGGCGACCGACGAGTCCGAGCCCGAGGTGCTCTTCACGCACCACCAGCACGCGCGCGAGCACCTCACCGTCGAGATGGCGCTCTATCTGCTCGACCAGCTGACCTCGGGCTACGGCACCGACTCACGCGTGACCAACCTGGTCAACAACCGTGAGATCTGGATCGTGCCGGACCTCAACCCCGACGGCGGCGAGTACGACGTGGCCACCGGCTCGTACCGCTCCTGGCGCAAGAACCGGCAGCCCAACTCCGGTTCCTCGTACGTCGGTACGGACCTCAACCGCAACTGGAACTACCGGTGGGGCTGCTGCGGCGGCTCGTCCGGATCGACGTCCTCGGAGACGTACCGCGGGTCGGCCGCCGAGTCGGCTCCCGAGGTCAAGGTCGTCGCGAACTTCGTGCGCAGCCGTGTGGTCGGCGGAGTGCAGCAGATCAAGGCCGGCATCGACTTCCACACCTACAGCGAGCTGGTGCTGTGGCCGTTCGGGTACACGACGGCCGACACCGCCACCGGCATGACGACGGACGACCGGAACGCGTTCGCCACGGTCGGGCAGAAGATGGCCGCCAGCAACGGCTACACACCGGAGCAGTCCAGCGACCTGTACATCACCGACGGGTCGATCGACGACTGGCTGTGGGGCAACCAGAAGATCTTCGCCTACACCTTCGAGATGTATCCGACGTCCAGTTCCCAGGGCGGGTTCTATCCTCCCGACGAGGTGATCGCTCGGGAGACCGCCAGGAACCGGGACGCCGTGTTGCAGCTGCTGGAGAACGCGGACTGCATGTACCGGTCCATCGGGAAGGAAGCCCAGTACTGCAGCTAGCTAGTCGGACTCCTCGAAGTACGCGTCGAGGACAGCGTCCAGCTGTTCTTCCCACTCCTTGAAGTCCGTCCTGGCCGCCGCCTCGATCTCGATCGGGTACCAGCGGCGGTCAGGGGTGTGGACCGTGATCGTGAATCGCTTGCCGAAGCGGGGGGACTCCGTCTCGACCGCGCCGATCTCGTCCCAGCCGAACTCGCACCGCTCCTCGTCGAGGCTCAGGCGTACGCCCTTCGCGTCGGCGACGATCCTGGCGCGGCGGTCGGCGGCCTCGAAGACGGGGCCGTCGTCCGCCGCGTCCTCGTCCGCCTCGGCCTCCTCCGCCTCTTCGGCCGCCTCCGGTTCCTCGGGGGCGGCCTCGTCCTGTGCGAGGGGCTCCTCGGCGTCCTCCGGCTTGGCGTCCTCGGGCTCGCCGGACACGGGTGAGGTCAGCCCGGGGATGAAGGCCGGGTCGAATCCGGCGCCCTCCAGGGGCTTGCTGCTCGAACCTATGCGCTGCTCCACGGTCGGAAGTATGGCGGACAAAGCTGTGCCGTGGGGCGGCGGGGGCGGATGAGGCCCCAAGAGCTGTCGCGGTCGGCCGCCGCCCAGGCTTGCAAGAATCCGCAGAAACTTTCATCAACTTCTTGCAGGCGCTGTCGATCACTGTTTAACTCAGGCCCTGTTGACCGCAGTTGACGGCCAGCCGGTTGTCCAACCGGCCGATTCGAGGAGTGTCGTGACGGCGCAGATATCCGTCGCCGAACCCGGGGTCCGAAGCGATGACAGCGGTTTCTCCCTCCGCGCCCCGGACGGGACCTCGTACCGCGTCGATCTCACCCGCGAGGTGCTCGCACCCGCGAATCCGCTGCTGGCGGAGTACTGCGAGGGGCGCCGGGTGGCGGCCTTCGTGAGTCCGACCGTCGACCGGCTGTACGGCGGGCGGCTGCGCGCCTATCTGAAGGCGCGGCTCGCTCCGGGCAGTTGGAGCGTGCAGGTGCTCGGCGGTGGCGAGGACCGCAAGACCATGGGGACGGTCGAGGAGATCTGCTCGCTGGCCAAGCGCGCGGGGCTTGACCGGCGCGGGGTGATGCTCGCCGTCGGCGGCGGGGTCACCTGCGATCTCGTCGGGTTCGCCGCGGCGATCTACAGCCGGGGCGTGCGCTACATCAAGGTCAACACCACCCTGGTCGGACAGGTGGACGTGGGTGTCGGGGTCAAGACCGGCGTCAACGCGCTGGGGACCAAGAACATGCTCGGCGCCTATCACCCGGCACACGCTTCTCTCAACGACCCTGGTTTTCTACGGACCTTGGGAGCGCGGGACATCCGGTGCGGGCTCGGTGAGATCGCCAAGATGGCCATCATCAAGGACGCCTGGCTGTTCCGGACGCTGGAGGAGTGTCCGGAGATCTTTCAGCGGCCCTATCCCACGCCTTCCTTTCTCACGACGGCCGGGCTGGGCGGGGACGGGGTCGAGGACTATGTGTTGCGTACCTCGATGGAGCTGATGATGGCGGAGCTCTGTCCCAACCTGCGTGAACACGATCTGGCTCGGTTGGTCGACTTCGGCCATACGTTCGGGCCCGTGATGGAGACGGCCAGCGAGTACCGGATCGCGCACGGGGAGTCCGTTGCCGTCGACATGGCTCTGTCCACTGAGCTGGCTCGGGTGCTCGGGCTGATCTCCGCGGTGGAGTGTGAGCGGATCGTCACGCTGATCGGTGCGCTGGGGCTGCCTGTTCATGACGCGGCCACCTGTACGCCTGAGTTGATGCGGAATGCGTTGACGGCGTCCTGGGAGCGGCGGGGGCGGCGGTTGCATCTTGTGGTGCCGGACGGGGTGGGGTCTGCGGTTTTCGTGGATGACCTGGATGACATTCCGGCGGGGGCGTTGGAGGAGGCGTTGCGTCGGCTTGCGGGGCGTGTGCCGGTCGCTGTCGCGTAGGCGTTTGTTCTTCGGCTGCGGGTTCGTTGTGGCTGGTCGCGCAGTTCCCCGCGCCCCTGAAGGGGCGCTATCCCAAACGTTCTTGGAGTCGTGCCGCTATGAGTCATGCCCATTTGGTCAGCAATCTGCATGAAGGGCTGCTGCGTGAAGTGACCGGGGATCACGGTGGCCTCGGGACGATCCTCGCGCACCGTGCCTACCGGGCCGAAGGCGCCCGCGGCCCCGTCGCCTTCGTCGATCTCGTCGTGCTGCCGCCGCACACCTCCATCGGGCTGCATCGGCACGCAGATGACGAGGAGACGTACGTGATCCTCTCCGGGCGGGGGCGGATGACTCTGGACGGGGAGGAGTTCGACGTCCGGGAGGGCGATGTCATTCCCAACCGCGCTCATGGGGAGCACGGGTTGGCCAATGACTCGGACGGGGAGTTGCGGCTGCTCGTCTTCGAGGTCGGGCCGTTGGGTGATGCAGGCGACGCCCGATGACCGGGCGCTTGCAGAAGGAACTGCTCGATCGAGAGGCCGCGCTGCTCGCGCCCGGCGCCTCCGAGGAGTCCGCGCTGGGGCGGCGCGTGTTCGTGGAGGGCCGTGGCGCGGTTCTCACCGATCTCGACGGCAACCAGTACATCGACCTGGCCGCCGGCACCCTCACCCAGTCCCTGGGCCACTGCCATCCGGAGGTCGTGGCGGCGCTGACCGAGCAGGCGGGACGGCTGTGGAACGTGCACGACTTCGCCACCGCCGACCGTGCCGCCCTGTGCGAGCTGCTCGCCGAGCTGCTGCCGGAGGAGCTGGACACCTACGCCTTCTTCTCCACCGGCGCCGAGGTCGTGGAGGCCGCGCTGCGGGCCGTGCAGGCCGTCGCCGAGCCCGGGCGGAACCGGATCGGGGCGTTGCGGTACGGGTTCCACGGCAAGACGCAGGGGGCCAGGATGCTGGTCCACTGGGACATCGGGCATCAGGCGCTGTCCGGCAACAGCGTGCTGGGCTACTCGCCGTACTGCTACCGCTGTCCGCTGGAGCTGGAGTACCCCTCGTGCGGGGTGCGCTGCGCGTCGCTGGTGCGCAAGCACATCGCGACGAAGCCGAACGTCTCGGCGCTGGTCTTCGAGCCGGTGCTGGGCGCCGCCGGGGTGATCGTGCCGCCGGCCGGCTACTGGGAGCAGATCGCCGACAGCTGCCGGGAGAACGGGGTGCTGCTCGTCGCCGACGAGGTGCTCACCGGCGGCGGCCGCACCGGGACCTTCCTGGCGAGCGAGCGGTTCGGTGTCGAGCCGGACCTGGTGGCGCTGTCGAAGGGGCTGGCCTCGGGGTTCCCGTTCGCGGCGCTGGCCGGGCGGTCCTCGGTACTGCGGCATCCGGAGGCGTCCCGGGCGGGGTCGACTGCCTCGACCTACGCCAACAATCCGCTCGGGATCGCCGCGGCCAAGGCCACGCTGGAGGTCGTACGGCGAGATGTGCTGCTCGGGCGGGTGGCCGAGCTGGGGGCCCTGCTCGATGAGCGGCTCGGCGAACTGCAGGCCAAGTACGAGGTGTTGGGCGAGGTGCGAGGGCTCGGGCTGCTGCACGGGCTGGAGTTCGTGCGGGATCGGGAGTCGCGGACGCCCGCACCCGAGGTCGCCCAGGCCGTGTACCGGCACGCCCTGGATCTCGGGCTGAGGACCGCTATCGGCGGTCATGTGCTGCGGCTGGCACCGCCGTTCACCATCGACCGGGCGCTGCTGGAGGAGGGCGTCACGCTGCTCGACCGGGCGCTGGAACTCGCCACGGGGGACGCGCGGTGATCGTCGCGGAGAACCTCGTCAAGGAGTTCAGGGTCGCCGAGCGCAAACCGGGCCTGGTCGGCAGTCTCAGCACCCTGTTCAGCCGGGAGCACCGGGTCGTACGGGCCGTGTCGGGGGTGTCCTTCGAGATTCCGGCCGGGACCAGGGCCGCGTACATCGGGGCGAACGGCGCCGGGAAGTCGACCACCGTCAAGATGCTCACCGGCATCATGACGCCGACCTCGGGCCGGGCGCTGGTGGCGGGGCTCGAGCCGTACCGGGAGCGGCGGCGCAACGCCGCCCACATCGGGGTCGTGTTCGGGCAGCGCAGCCAGTTGTGGTGGGACCTGCCGGTGCCGGACTCGTTCCGCATCCTGCGGCGCATCCATGAGATCCCGGACGCCGTCTACCGGCGCAACATGGCCCTGTTCCAGGAGCTGCTCGACCTCGACGCCCTCGGCAACACTCCGGTGCGGCAGCTCAGTCTCGGGCAGCGGATGCGGGCTGAGGTCGCCGCGTGTCTCGTGCACGACCCCAAGGTGGTCTTCCTGGACGAGCCGACCGTGGGCCTCGACCTGGTGCTGAAGGAGGCCGTGCGGAAGCTGGTGAACCACGTCAACGCCGAGTTCGGCACGACCGTGCTGCTCACCAGCCATGACATGGGTGACATCAGCGCCATCTGCGACCAGGTGCTGGTCGTCAACCACGGGGAGGTCGTGCACCGCGGGACGATGCACGAGCTGCTGCGCACCGCCGACACCCGGGCGGTCCTCTTCGAGCACCACGGGGGCCCGGAGCAGGCGACCGAGCTCATCGAGAAGGGGCTCGCCGGGGCGACCGCCCAGGTCGTCGACGGCGGGCGGATCAAGGTCGAGTACCCGGTCGCCTGCTGGACCGCCCGCCAGGTGATGGGCTTCCTCCTCGACCACTTCGACGTCACCGACTGCGTCGCCCCCGAACCCGACCTGGAGATGGTGCTGCGCCGCATCTACGCCGGGCAGGGGCACAAGGGCCAGAGCCGGGTGGTGGCGTGAAGCGTTACGCCACCTTCGCGGGCGCCGGGCTCCAGGCCCTCCTCCAGTACCGGTCGACGTTCCTGATCAGCGCGGTCACCGCGACCACCGCGGTCGGGGTGCAGGTCTTCCTGTGGCGGGCGGTCTACGCGGGGCGGGACTCGGGGGTCCTGGGCGGCTTCGACCTGCCCACCCTGACGACCTACGTCCTGCTCGCCCAGATCCTCGGACTCGTGCAGGCCAACCGGGTCGACGAGGAGGTCTCCGGGGAGGTCCAGCGCGGGGACATCGCGGTGTCGCTGGTGCGTCCGGTGAGCTATCCCCTCGCCCGGTTCGCGGCGGGGCTGCCGGTCTCGCTGACCAACGCCGTCCTGGTCGCCGTACCCGTGCTGCTGCTGTACGCCGTGCTGCTGCCGCTCACCACCCCCACCGCCACCGGTGTGCTGCTGTTCGGCTGCTCGGCGGCGCTGTCACTGGTCATCGGCTTCGGCGTGAACCTGCTGGTCGGGCTCGCCGGGTTCGTCACCACCAACATCTGGGGCGTGCGGGTCGTCAAGGACACCGTCGTCGCCTTCTTCGCCGGGCAGGTCGTGCCGCTCGCGCTGATGCCGGGGCCGCTGGCCGGCGTCGCCCATGTGCTGCCCTTCCAGGGCATGGTCGACGGTCCGCTGCGGCTGCTGCTGGGGCGCTACGACGGCCTGCTCGACGCCGCCGGGATCCTCGGCGTGCAGCTGTTCTGGGCGGTGGCGCTCAGCGGGCTCGCGGCGGTGGCGTGGCGTGGGGCCGTGCGGCGGGTGGAGGTGCTCGGCGGATGAGGGCCCTGACCGTCGTGACGCGGTACGCCCGTCTCACCTGGCATCTCAGTGCCGTCAGCGTGCACCGGCTGACCGAGTACCGGATGGACTTCCTGCTCGGGGCCGGCGGGCTGCTGCTGCGGGTGGTGTGCCAGGTCGCGGTGATCGGCATGGTGTTCCGGCAGGTGCCCGAGATCGCGGGCTGGCGGTACCACGAGGTGCTGTTCCTGCTCGGCTTCTCGCTGCTGCCGCGCGGCCTGGACCGGATGTTCACCGACCAGCTGTGGATCATGGCCAGGAAGCTGGTGCAGAACGGCGAGTTCTTCCGCTATCTCATCCGGCCGGTGCATCCCCTGTTCTCGCTGTTGTCCGAGCGCTTCCTCTACCCGGACGGCTTCGGCGAGCTCCTCACCGGCGCCGCGCTCACCTGGTACGCCGCCGCCCACCTCGAACTCGACCTGGGCACGGGCGAGTTGCTGCTCGCGCCGCTGCTGGTGCTGTGCGGCACGCTGATCCTCGCGTCGATCAAGACGCTGTTCGCGTCCCTCGCCTTCTGGACCACGAACAGCTTCCCGGCCCTGTACGCGGCCAACCAGCTGGGCGACTTCTCCGGCTACCCCCTCGACCTCTACCACCCGTCCCTGCGGTGGCTGCTGACCTGGCTGCTGCCCTACGCCTTCACCGCCTACGTCCCCGCGACCTACCTCCTGTTCGGGCGCACGGCGATGCTGCCGTGGCTGTTCGTGGTGACCGCGGGCCTGGTGACGCTCGCCCTGGCCGTCTGGCACCGGGGCGTCGACCGTTACGAGATGACCGGGAGCTGACCCATGGACACCCTGTTGCCCGGCGCCCCCGCGCCCGCGACCGTCGACCTGCTGCGCGCGGCCCCCTGGATGGACGAGACCGGCCGGCACGGCGGCGGCTTCGAGCTGTACGACCAGGCCGTCCTCGGCGAGGTGCGGCTGCTGCTCGTCGGGACGGCCGAGCCGGGCGGAAGCCGCTGGTTCGTGCCCGTCCTGGACGCCGACCCCGGGCGCCATGCCGCCGGTACCGCCGCGTTCGACCGGGCGGTGACCGGCGCGCTGCGGGCGGGGCTGCGGCTGCCGACCGGGCGCGGCAACGTCATCGAGTTCCGCGGTACGCCGGCCGACTACCGCGGGCCGCTGCCCTTCGACCCCGGCTGGTGCTCCAACGCCCTGTCCCTCGTCGACCTCGGCGGCACCGCCCACGCCCACAAGAGCTACCGGCGTCTGGGCACCGGCAACCGGGAGGCCGAGCTGCTGCGTCTGATGGCGGACGGCGGGCGCACCCAGCGGCCGGTCGGCGACTACACGTACGTGGACACGGCGACGGGGGCGCGGGAGCCGCTGGGCGTGCTGTACCGGTACGCCGAGGGCGAGGGGCTCAATGTGCCGTTGCGGGCCGGGATACGGGCGTTGTGGCCGCTGCTGGGGACCGGCGGTGTCGATGTCTCGGGTGCCGTGGAGACCTCGCAGAAGGATCTCGTCGCCCCCCTGCGCGCCACCGGCGTCTTCCTGCGCGGCTTCCATCGGGAGCTGGCCGAACGGCTGGGCCCGCACCCGGAGTTCCCGGTCGCGGGCGCCCTCGACGAGGCGACGGGGCGGCTCGCCGCGCTCACCCCGCTGATCCTCGCCGACACCCGCTACCCGGTGCCGGTGCGGGAGGCCGCAGCGGCCGGGCTCGCCCGTGAGCTGGCCCGCGTGGCCGAGCTGCCGTCCCGGCCGTGGCCCGCCGGTCCCTGCCACGGCGATCTGCATCTGTCCCACGTACTGCGCCGTGAAAACCCCGACGGCGGGTGGGAGTTGTGCGTCATCGACCTGTCCACCCCGCGCGCCGACCCGGCCGACCCACAGACCGCGCAGTCGCCGTGGCAGGACCTGGCCGCCCTCACCCGCGGTCTGGAGATCTTCACCGCCGACGAGTTCTCCGACCACGCCGCCGACGTCCTCGGCATGGACCCGGAGGACACCTGCCGTACCGCGCTGCTCCAGGCGGCGCGGGTCGCCCCGGACACCCCCGGCTGGACCGGCGAACGCCTCGCGGGGCTGGGCCGGCTGAGGGTGGCGGCCGGGCTGTGGGCCGCGCGGGTCGGCGGCCTGCTGGCCGACCTGGGCCCGGACCGGGACGGCCACCCGGCCTGGCGGCTGTTCCGGCTGCGCCGGCTGATCCACGAGCTCGAGTACGCCTACGCCCACGACCGCGCCTACCACGCGGCGATCAACCTGCGGCACGCCGTGGAGGCCAGTGGTCTCCCGGCCGCCGGGTGAGGACCCACACCCGTGCATGTCATAGAGACCTACTTCGAGTGCGGCGGCTTCGACCACCGCTTCCTCCAGGGCGGCATCTCCGTCTACCTGTGGAACCTCTCCAAGGCCTTCGCCGAGGAGGGCCACCGGGTCAGCGTCATCACCCCGGCGCACGGCCGAACGGCCGAGCTGCGGGCCTCGTACGACCTGGAAACCCTCGACTACGAGGACACGTACGAACTCCCGCTGGTCCTCGATCCGGACACCTGGGGCGAGCGCTTCCCGGCGGAGGTGAGCGTCCCGCTCACCACGACCGCGCACCGGCTCCGCCTGGACGGCGTCGACCTGTACTTCCTCTCCAACCGGATGCTGGACGAACTCCCCGACCGCTTCTACCCGCCGTACGACAGCAAGGGCCGGGACCTGGTCTTCTTCAAGCCGCTCGCCCACCAGGTCGACACCGTGCGGTTCGTGCGGTCCTGGTTCGGCGGCGAGAAGGCGCTCGTGCACGCCCACGAGCCGTACTACCACTACCTGGTGCCGGCCGCGTTCCGCGACGACCCGTCGAAGCTGGTCGTCGGGACCGTGCAGAGCAACATGCCGATCACCAAGAAGGTGTACCGGCCGAAGGTGGAACGCCTGCTGGAATTCCTGGACGCGCCCCTGACCCTGCCCGCCGACGATCCGGCCGAGTCGCCTGCTCCCGTGCTCAGCGCCTACCAGCAACGCACCCATCTGCACTACGAGTACGGCCCGGGGCACATCGGCGTGTACGACCTGGTCGCCGACCACGCCGACCTCGTCGACTTCCTCTCCCCCGGGCATCTGGAGTTCTACACCGCGTTCGCCGACACGCCCTTCGAGGAGCTGTTCCGGCGGCTGCCGGTGTACGACACCGTGCGGCGCAACGCGCACAAGAGCTTCGTCGGCGGGTGCGCGATCGGTGACCGCTGGACGGCGGCCGAGCGCCCCGCCGTGGACCGGGCCGCGGTCCTCGGCCGGCTCGGCCTCGACCCGGACCTGCCCACCTTCTTCCACAACGCCCGGTACGCCGTGAACCACAAGGGCCAGCTGGAGCTGTTCCGGGCCGTCGACCGCGTCCTCGGCGAGGGCCTGGCCGCCAACTTCGTACTGCGCTGCCTCAGCGACGGCGGCATCGACGACCCGTACGTCCGTGAGGTCGTCGAACGCCACAAGGACCGCGTCCATCTGGAGTGCGAGCGGGTCGAGGAGGAGCGGATCGTCGCCTACGCGGCCTCCTCCGACTTCTGTCTCTTCCCGTCCAAGTTCGAGATGGACACGTTCCTGATCGCCCAGGGCGAGGCCATGGCCGTGGGCGCGGTGCCGATCGCCACCGCCCAGCTCGGCATGGCCCACTTCGGCCATGTCACCGACCCGCTGACCAGCCCGGACGCCACGGGCTTCGCCGTCAACCGCTCCTTCGCCGAGGACGACTCGCTGCTCGTCGACGCACTGGCCCGACGCATCCAGGAGGCGGCGGCGCTGTTGCGGGAGCGGCCGGAGGACTACGCGAGGCTGAGCGCCAACTCGGTCCGTAACGCCCGGCGGTTCACCTGGTCACAGACCGCCCGGCAGCACCTGGACGCCTTCGCCGCCCTGTGGAAGGGCGAGCGCCCGACGCCCGATGTCGAACTCCTGCTGCGGTACGGCTGGTTCGACCTGCTGTCCGACGAGGACTACGGCCGCCATGCCGACGCCGTCGCCACGGCCGCCGCGCGGTACGGCGACGCCGAGGTGTACGCACGCTGCCGTCCCCTGGACCCCGAGGTCCGCCGGGCGCTGTTCGAAGCCGCCTGGGCGCGCGCCGACTTCGCCCGCTGCGCCCGTGCGGCGGGCGACGACCCGGAGCTGCGGGCCCGCCTCGACGGGCGTCGCTCGATCGAGGACGGGCGGTTGGTCTACCGCCTGCCGCACGCCGCCCGCGTGGAGCTGGTCGCCCTCGCGGCGGCCGGTGCCGGGGCGGGGCGTCGGCAGCCGGTGGTCCACCGGCTGACCGCGCACGGGACCGGCGAGTTCACCGCCCGCCTGGACGAACTACCGACCACTGGAGGGGAATTGAACCTGCTGCTGACCTTGGCCGACGGCCGCTCCGCGTGGGACGTGGTGCGCCATGGCTGACGGGGTGCGCGCCGCGCTGCTCGCGGGCGGTGAGGGCCGCCGGATGGGACCGCTGGGGCACGGCCGGCTCAAGCCGCTGGTGCCGTTCGGGGGTTCCTGCCGGCTGATCGACTTCTCGCTCGCCAACGCCGAGGCGTCCGGGTTCGACGAGGTGCTGCTGCTGTCCCAGTACGAGGAACGGCAGCTGATGGACGACCTGTACCGCGTCTGGTGGCGGCCCGGGTTCCGGGTGCACTTCGGGCCGTACGACCGCTCCTACCGCGAAGGCACCGGGTACCGTCCGCCGCCCCCGGGCGGCACACCCGAGCGGGGGACCGCCGACGCGCTGATCCGCAAGGCGCCTCATCTGTTCGGGCCCGGCACCTCCGAGGTGCTGGTGCTGCACGCGGACCATGTCTACCGCTTCGACTACGGGCCGCTGATCGCCGCGCACCGGCGCTCCGGGGCCGCGCTGACCGTGGCCTACCAGCGGATCGAGCGGCGCTACGTCCATCTGTTCGGGATGGTCGAGTTCGACGCGTCCGGGAGCCTCACCGCGTTCGTGGAGAAGCCGGCCGAGCCGACCAGCGACCTGGTCTTCGCCGCGTTCTGCGTCTTCGACGCCGCCCGGCTCCACCACTATCTGGAGAAGCTGGACGGCACCGACTGGCAGCACGACATCAGCCGGGACGTCATCCCGGCGATGCTGGCGGGCGGTGAGCGGATCCTCGGGCACGAGGTGCCGGGGCACTGGGAGGACATCGGCACGGTCGACCGCTATCACCGGGCGCATCTGGCGCTGGTCGACGCGGCGCCGTCCCTGGGGTTGGCCCAACTGCCGCGCACGGTACGGCCGGAGGTGCGGCGTGAGGTGGTGGTGTCCGCGCCCGGCGTGGACCGCAGCCTGGTGCCGGGCGACCTCGTCAACGAGGGGGTGCTGGAGCAGAGCGTCGCCTTTCCCGGCGTCCGGGTCGGGGCGGGGGCGCGGGTGAGCCGGAGTGTGCTGCTGCCGGGGGCGGTGGTGCCCGCGGGGGCCGAGATCGACTCGGCGGTCGTGCTGGAGGACGGGACCGTGCAGTCCGTCGCGTCGCGGACGGGAGCGGCCCGTGTCTGAGCACGCCTGCACGGTGGTCGACCTCGGCGGCACCACCCTGCGCACCGCCCGCTACGACCTGGCCACCGGCGCCCTGTCCGACGTCCGCCGCACCCCCACCGAGGGCCTGGCCCGCCACCCCGGCGCGCCCGTGCCGCTGCTTCAGGAGCGGGTGACCGAGCAGCTCACCGGGCTGTGCCGGGAGGCCCTGGCGCGGCACGGCGGCCGGGCGGTCGCAGTGGCCTTCGCGGGGCCCGTGACCGCCGACGGCCGGGTGATGGCCGCGCCCACCGTGTGGGGCGGGCGCGGGGAGCCGCTGCCGGTGCGGGAGACGCTGGAGGAGCGGCTCGGGGTGCCGGTGGTCGTCGTCAACGATCTGACGGCCGCCGCCTGGCGCTATGTGCACGGCCCCGACGAGCCGCCGTTCTGTCTGATCACGGTGAGCTCCGGGATCGGCAGCAAGGTGTACCGGGCGGGCGAGGTGCTCCTCGACGCCGAGGGCCACGGCGGTGAGCTGGGCCACTGGACCTGCGACCGCTCCCCGCAGGCGCTGGTCTGCGACTGCGGCGGCCGGGGCCACCTCGGTGGCATCGCCTCAGGCCGGGGCGCCCTCGCCTCCGCGCGCCGCGCCGCCCACGCCGACCCCGACGGCTACGCCCGCTCGGCGCTCGCGGCGACCGCCCCCGACCCGGAACTCCTGGACAACCCGGCGCTGGTGGCCGCGGTGCGCACGGGGGACGCCTTCGCGACGGACGTCCTGCGCACCGGCCTCACCCATCTGGCCTCGGCGATCATCTCGGTGTTCACCTCCATCGGGGTTCGCCGCTATCTGCTGATGGGCGGCTTCGCCCTCGCCGTCGGGCCGCGCTATGTCGAGCTGCTCACCGAGGAGTTGGAACGCCTCGGCTGCTTCGGTCTGTCCGGTGCCGAGGTCCGCCGGATGGTGTCTCTCGCCGCCCCGGACGACGACCACGGTCTGATCGGGGCGGGGCGGCTGCTGGCGGCGCGGGGGGCGGTGGCGGTCGTATGAGCACCACCACGCTGATCGTGGGCAGCGGCTTCGTCGGACGGGCCGTCGCCGCCCGCCTGGCCGCCGAGGGCGGCACCCCCGTGCTGGCCTCACGCCGGCTGCCCACCGGGTCCGACGCGGCCTGGGTACGGCTCGACGCGGCCGACGCGGAGGCCTGCGCGCGGGTCGTCGACGCGGTGCGGCCCGACCAGCTCGTCCTGGTGCACGGCCCGTCCGACGTGACCTGGTGCGAGGCAGAACCCGAGCGGGCCACCGCGCTGCACACCGCCGCGGCGGCCCATCTCACCCGGGCCGCACAGGGGCGTCGTACGGTCTTCATCTCCACCGACAACGTCTTCGACGGCAGCCGCCCCGACAACGACGAGTCCACCGCGACCGCTCCCGCGAACGCCTACGGGCGGGCCAAGCTGGCCGCCGAGCGGATCGTCCGGGAGGCCGCGGACACGACCGTGCTGCGGGTGAGCCTGGTCTACGGCTGGGAGCCCGCCGAGTCGGTGAAGTGGCTGAACTTCTTCGCCTCCTGCGCCCATAGGCTCAGCAGCGGGGAGCGGGTGGAGGCGCCGGACGACCAGTGGACGACGCCGGTCCTCGTCGACGACGTCGCCGCCGTGACCGCCGCCGCCCTCACCCCCGGCACGCCCGGGCTGCTGCATCTCGGCGGGCCCGACCGGGTCTCGCGGGCCGAGTGGGCGGAGGCCGTCGCCGACGGGCTCGGCGTGCCGCGCTCCCGGGTCGTGCGGGTGCCCAAGGCGCACGGCCGGTACGCCAGCCGTCCCACCCACACCTGTCTGACCAGCACTCTCCTGGACGACGTCCTGCGTCCGCACGGCCTGCGGGTGCGCGGGGTCGCCGAGGGCGTACGCGACCTGCTGGAGGCCGCGAAGTGATCGATGTGATGGAGGAGGCGGGTCCGTGATCCGTACCGTCCGCTCCCGCGAGGTCTACCGCAACCCGTGGATGACCGTCCGCGAGGACGACGTCCAACGGCCGGACGGCAGCCCGGGGTTGTACGGCGTCGTCGACAAGCCGGACTTCGCGCTGGTGATCCCCCGGGACGCAGACGGCGGGTTCCATCTCGTGGAGCAGTACCGCTACCCGGTCGCCGGCCGCTACTGGGAGTTCCCGCAGGGCTCCTGGCCCGCCGGGCACGAGGGCGAGGCCCCGCTCGACCTGGCCCGCGCCGAACTCCGCGAGGAGACGGGGCTGCGGGCCGACCGGATGACGTACCTGGGCCGGATGCATGTCGCCTACGGGTACGCCAGCCAGGGCTGCCACGTCTTCCTCGCCGAGGAGCTGACCGAGGGCGCCCCGGAGCGGGAGGCGACCGAGGCCGACATGCGGCAGCGCCGGGTGGCGCCGGACGAGTGGCGGGCCCTGATCCGCGGGGGCCGCGTCACGGACGCGGCGACGCTCGCGGCGTACACGCTGCTCGGGCTGCATCTGGGAGGGGCCGGGTGAGCGCGCGGTACGCCGTCGTCGCCACCGACCTCGACGGCACCCTGCTCCGCGGTGACCTCACCGTCTCCGCGCGCACCCAGGGGGCCCTCGCGCGGGCCGGTGCCGCCGGTGCCCGCCATCTGGTCGTCACCGGGCGCCCTGCCGCGGGCTGCCGGAGCCTGCTCGCGCCCCTCGGCTACGAGGGGCTCGCGATCTGCGGGCAGGGCGCCCAGTTGTACGACGTCGGCGCCGACCGCCTGCTCTCCTCGGCGACCCTCGACCGCACTCTGGTACGGGAGTTGGTGTGGCGCATCTCGGAGGCGGCGGGCCCGTTGGCGCTCGGGGTCGTCACGGCGGGGCTCGCCGGGGAGTTCCTGGTCACGCCGGGGTTCGGGGAGCGGGTGCGGCACGGCTGGCGGCTGGTCGAGGACCCGGAGGGGCTGTGGACGCGGCCCGTGGAGAAGGTCCTCATCCGCAGCCGCCTGCTGGACGACGACCGGCTGGCCGGGCTCGCGGTACGGGTCGGCGCCGGGCGGATCGAGGTCACCCACTCCGGTGAGGGCATGGTCGAGCTGCTGCCGGCCGGGGTGACCAAGGCGAGCGGGCTCGCCGAGGCCGCTCGCCTGCTCGGTTTCCGCGCCGCGGACACCGTCGCCTTCGGCGACATGCCCAACGACATCCCGATGCTCACCTGGGCCGGGCATGGCGTCGCCATGGGCAACGCCCACCCCGGACTACGCCACCACGCCGACGAGATCGCCCCGACGAACGAGGAGGACGGGGTGGCGGCGGTGCTGGAGCGGTTGTTCCCAACTTGCTGAAACTTTCTGCAAATTCTTGCCAGTCGTGCACACGGCTGCTTGACTCACCAACCCTTGGCCCCCGAGAGGAACGAGCCGACCCCATGAGCACCGAGACCGAGACCGACGTCCTCGTCCTGGGCGGCGCGGGCGTGGACACCGTCGTCCATGTCCCGGAGCTGCCGCTCCCGTACGCCGACAGCTACATGATCAGGCCGGGCATCGTGACCCGCGGCGGCCAGAGCGGCGACTTCTTCGCGCTCGGCACGCACTCCCTGGGGCTGCGCACCCACCACATCGACCTGCTCGGCGACGACCCCGAGGGCGACCTGGTCCGGGCACTGCACCGGGACCGGGGCATCGGCCTCACCGAGGTGCCGTCCGCCGCGGGCACCAAGCGCGCGGTCAACCTGGTCGACCCGGACGGCCGGCGGCTGTCGCTGTACGACGACACCCGCAGCCAGGAGTCGGACCGGCTGCCCGAGGACACCCTGCGCGCCCTGGCCGCCGGCAGCCGGCACGCGCATGTGGTGATCACCTACCCGTGCTCGTACGCGCTGCCGGTGCTGCGCGAGTCCGGGGTCAGCATCTCGACGGACCTGCACAACTGGGACGGCGCGAACCCGTACCACGAGCCGTTCGCGCTCGGCGCCGACCTGGTCTTCCTGTCCACGACCGCGCTGGCCGACCCGGAGGCCACCATGCGGGACATCGTGGCGCGCGGCCGGGCCCGGATCGTCGTCGCCACCGCCGGGGCCGAGGGCGCGTATCTGCTGGTCGACGGCGAGATCACGCACGTGCCCGTGGTGGAGCCGCCGGCGCCCGTGGTCGACTCCAACGGCGCCGGTGACGCCTTCGCCGCCGCGTTCCTGCTGGGCTGGCTGGACGGCGCCGACCCGCTGCGCTGCGCCCGGTACGGGGCGATCGCGGGCGCCCACGCCTGCACGGTGCCCTCGACGCGGGCCGACGCGATCGGACGCGAGGAACTCCTCGCGCGGGTCGCGGAGTTGGACGCCGCCGGGGTGCGGGGGTGACCGGGTTCCACCACGACGTCCTGGTCCTCGGCGGCGGGGTGGCGGGCTGTGTGCTCGCCGCCCGGCTGAGCGAGGACCCGGACCGCACGGTCTGCCTGGTGGAGGCGGGCCCCGACCACGGCCCGGACCCCGAGGCCTGGCCGCGCACCCTGCGGGACGCCCGCGCCCTGCCCCGCGACCACGTCTGGGAGCGCGGGGTCGCCGTCCACCGGCTGCGCGCCCGCGTCCTCGGCGGCTCGTCCTGCGTCAACGGCTGCTGGCACACCTGGGGTTCGGCCGCCGACCACGCGGAGTGGACCCGGGCCGGCGGTCCCCGCTGGTCGGCGGCGGGCATGGCCCCGTACCGGGACCGGGCCACGGCCCGGATGCGGCTGCGGGACGTGCCGGACGGGGAGTTCAGCGTATGGGCCCGCGCGGCCCTGCAAGGCGCCCGCGAACTCGGCCACGACGCCGTCGACATGGGCGCTCCCGGCCCGCCCGGACGCGGCACGCCCCTGCTCAACGCGCTCGACGGGCTGCGCTGGAACGCCGCCTTCGGCTATCTCGGCCCGGCCCGCTCCCGCGCCAACCTCACCGTCCTGGGCGACGCGACCGCGGACCGGCTGGTGCTGCGCGGCGGCGCGGTGGTGGGCGCCGAGGTCGTCGTCGCCGGGCGGCGCGAGACGCTCACCGCGGACACGTACGTCGTCGCCTGCGGCACCTTCGGCTCCGCCGGGCTGCTGCTGCGCAGCGGCGTCGGGCCGGCCGACGAACTGCGGGCGCTGGGCATCCGGGCCGAGGTCGACCTGCCCGGCGTCGGCGCCAACCTCTCCGACCAGCCGGGGGTGTTCCTCCCCCTGACCCCCACGCCCGGCCTCAACGCGGCGCTGGCCGCGCAGGACGAGAAGGGCGAGCTCTACGTCAGCCGGATGCTGGTCCGGGCCGCCAGCACGCACTGTCCGCCGGGCGGCTGGGACCTGCACCTCCTGCCCTCCGCCGGAGATCCGCTGTTCGGCACGCTGCCGCCGGGCGAGTACGAGGCCGGCATCGCCGCGTTCGTGATGAAGCCCGCCTCGCGCGGCCGGGTCCGGCTCCGCTCGGCCGACCCCGCGGCCCCCCTCGACATCGACCCCGGGTTCCTCACCGACCCGGACGGCCACGACCTCGCCGTACTCCGGGAGGGCCTGGAGATGGCCGAACGGCTCGCGGCGACGCCACCGCTCGCGGCCCTGGCGGACCGCCCGGCCTCGCACCGGCCGGCCGACGACGAGCTGCGCGCCCGGCTCGGCGCCTACTGGCATCCCGTGGGCACCTGCGCGATGGGCCCCGACGACGACCCGCTCGCCGTCACCGACGGGGTGGGCCGGGTGCGAGGTGTGGCCAACCTCCGGATCGCCGACGCCTCCGTCCTGCCGACGGTGCCCGCCGCCAACACCCAGCTGCCGGTGCTCGCCACGGCCGAGCTGCTGGCCGACGCACTCAAGGAGGGGGACGCCCGATGACCGCGAGCGCGGTGAACGCCCCCGAGACCCGGCTGATCTACGGTTGCATGGGACTCGGCGGCGCGTGGGACCGTACGCCCCACACCCCCGAGGACGTCGACCGGGCGCAGGCCGCCGTCGAGGCGGCTCTGGGGTGCGGGATCACCGTCTTCGACCACGCGGACATCTACCGGTTCGGGAAGTCCGAGGCGGTGTTCGGGGAGGTGCTGGCCCGGACGCCCGGACTGCGGGAGCGGATCACGCTCCAGACCAAGTGCGGGATCAGGCTCGCCGAAGGAGACCGGCCGGGGCGGTACGACCTGCGGGCCGACTCGGTCGTCCGGCGCGTCGAGGAGAGCCTCGCCCGGCTGCGCACCGACGTCGTCGACACGCTGCTGCTCCACCGCCCCGACCCGCTGACCGGCCCCGACGAGATCGCGGGCGCCCTGCACGAACTGCACCGGCGGGGCCTGGTCCGCCGCTTCGGGGTCTCCAACATGAGCGCGGCCCAGATCGCCCACCTCCAGGCCCGCCTCGAACTGCCGCTCACCGTCAACCAGTTGGAGATGAGCCTGGCCCGGCGCGACTGGGTCGAGGCCGGTGTCCTGCTCAACACCTCCGCAGCCACCGCCAACGGCTTCCCCGAGGGCACGGTCGAGCACTGCGTCGACCAGGGCATCCAGCTCCAGGCCTGGGGCGCGCTGGCCCGAGGCCGCTACACCGGCGACGATCCCCGCCCCACCGACTCCCCCGCCACCCGGCTGCTGCGCCGGCTGGCCCGCGCCAAGGGCACCACCCCCGAGACGGTCCTGCTGTGGTGGCTCGCCCGCCACCCGGCCGGGGTCGTCCCGGTCATCGGCACCAGCCGGCCCGACCGCATCCGCGCCTGCCGCGACGCGGCCCTGCACGCACCCGACCTCACCCACGAGGAGTGGTACGAGCTGTGGATCGCGGCCCGCGAGACCCCGCTGCCCTGACCCAGGAACCGTTCGCATCCACCCTCCCCCGCCGTACCTACCGACGGAGAACCCACACGTGACCGCGAGCACCACCGCCACCACCGCCCTGCCCACGGACCGGGCGCAGATCACCTCGGCCCGCTTCTACATCACCTTCCGCTGCAACTCGCTCTGCGGCTACTGCAACGTCTGGCAGGACGACAAGTTCAAGGGCTACGAGGAACTCACCCTGGACAAGGCCCACCAGATCCTCGACGAGCTGTACGAACTGGGCGTGCGCTACGTCGACTTCACCGGCGGCGAGCCCGTGCTGCACCCGCACATCGACGGCATCGTGCAGTACGCCAAGTCGCTCGGCATGGCCGTGGAGATCACCAGCAACGGCATCCGGTTCGCCAAGCACATCGACGCGATCGTCCCGTACGTCGACACCATGAACGTCTCCCTGGACACCCTCCGCGCGGACCGCTACCGGCAGATCCGCGGGGTGCCCACCCTGGACCGCGCGCTCGACGTCATCGAGAAGGTCATCGCCACCGGCACCGGCAACCTCAAGCTGATCTGCGTGGTCACCCGGGAGAACGTCGACGAGATACCGGACCTGCTGCGCTTCGCCCACGACAACCGGATCACCGTCTACTTCTCCGGCATGTTCGAGTACTTCGACGAACAGGACACCGTCCGTGACACCAACCGGACCGCCCGCAAGCTGAAGCTCCCGCTGATCGAGCAGAACGGGAAGCCGCTCGCGGACGCCGTGCCCGCGGGCCGCTCGGACCGGATGGACGAGTCGGAGCCGACCGACGGCCCGATCTCCGCCCGGCTGATGCGGCTGCTGTACCAGCCGTTCGCGCTGATCAACCTGCACTTCCGCAAGTACATGGAGACCCTCGATCCCACCGCGCCGACCGACTGCTACGCCAACAAGCGCATCCTCACCGTCGGCCCGGACGGCCGCCTGGTGCTGCCCTGCTACCACGCCTTCGACAACTCGGTCGAGTGGGACCGCCCGTTGCGCGAGCTGGTGCAGGACCCGGAGTTCCTCAGGGTGCGGGACGAGGAGGTGGGCCAGCGCTCGGAGTGCCGCAGCTGCACCGTCTTCCCCTACATCGGGCTGTCGTTCAGCCACCGCTTCGACAAGGTCTTCCTCTACCAGGCGCTGTCCGAGGAGATCGCCAAGATCAAGACACGGTTCGCCGACCCGCTGCACCCGCGCCTCACCCTCGACCACGACACACTGCTGAAGCGGTACGCGGAGGTGGAGGAGCTGATCGACCACGCCCTGCCCACGCCCCGGCCGTCACGCTCCGCCGACCACTTCTACGCCTTCGAGCCCACCGGAGCGGGCGACTTCCGCACCGACCTCACCAGGGGCGCACTGAGCCTCGCCGAGCTCCTCGGGGACTACACCCACGGCGAGTGCTGGGGCATCCAGCGCTCCCCGCACACCTGGATGCGCCTGGTCTACCGCGACCTGGTGCCGGCCCTGCGGGAGCTGCTCCCCGACGAGGCGTACACGGCGGTCGTGGGGGAGCTGTACGGGGTCCAACTGGCCTGGTGGCAGCTGTACCTGGCGCGCTACTACCGGGGCGCCGAGGAGACCGACCGGGCGGTGGGCGAGGAGCTCCTCGCCGGGTTCCTGTCCCGCACCGCGGCCCTGCTCCCCGACGCCCCCGCGGCCGGCCACGTCCGCGAGGTGCTGCTCCACGCGGGCTGTGTCCTGGGCCTGCCGCCCGAGACCCTCACCCCCCTGGCCGTCCGCACCCCCTTCCCGGAAGCCGACCTGATCGCCAAGCACCTGCTGCTGATCGCCTCGGACGCCGACCTTCCCCGCTACGCCGACCTGTTGCCGGACGATTCGGCGGAGCCCCTGCGCCGGGTGGTCCTCGGCGCCCCGACCTCCGAGGACCACCCGCCCCTGGACGCCGAGTCCGCCCGACTCCTCGGCCACGGTCCCGCGTCCACCCCGGACGAGCTGATCGCCGCCGTGACCGCGCTCGCCCCGGAACACCGCACCGCCCTCGCGGAACGCCTCCTCACCCACGAACTGCGCGACCCGGGCGCGATCCGGCGCCGGGGAACGGAGTTGAGGGAACGGAGTTGAGGGAACGGAGGGGCACCCCGACCTGACGGGTGCCGTGCCACACTTCCGGCCATGGGGACGATCTACGCGTTCATGGCGGGCGTCAACGCCTACCCACCGCATATCGCCACACCCCTCTCGGGCTGCGTCAACGACGTGGGCGCGGCCCGGGAGTTGCTGGAGGAGCGGGGCGGGGACGGCGTCGAGGTGCGGACGGTGCTGGACGGCGCGGCGACGGTCTCCGTCGTCGAGGACGGCATTCGCACGTTCCTCGGGTCGGCCGGGGCCGGGGACACGGCGTTGTTCTGGTTCTCGGGGCACGGCAGTGAGCGGGTGGCCACCGGCGCCGAGCTCCTCGTCGAGGCGACGGGCCTGAGCCAGGCGCTGGTCTGCGTGGACGGCCCGCTGTCCGACAAGCGCCTGGGCGCGCTGCTGGACGAGGTGGCGGGGCGCGGGGCGCAGGTGGTGGCGGTCCTCGACTGCTGCTACTCGGGCGGCGCGACCCGCGAGGACCGGGTCCCGGCGGATCTGACCGCCCGCTGGGCACCACCCCGCCCGGAGTGGCCCGCCCCCCGCGGCACGGCCCCCGCTCCAGGCACCGCACGGCATCTCCTGCTGGCCGCGAGCCGGCTCGATCAGCTCTCTTACGAGGGCTGGTTCGACGGCCGTCGGCACGGCATCTTCACGCACGCCCTGCTGGACGCGGCCCGCACCGCGGGCCCGGACGCCACCTACCGCCAGGTGCTGGCGGCGGCGGACGCGCGGGTCCGGCGGTCCGGCGGCCGACAGCAGCCAGTGCTGTTCCCGGAGACGGCCGAGGCCGCCGACCAGCCGTTCCTGGCGGGCGCGGGGGCGACCGCGGTCGGCGACCATCTGCTGCGGTGCGGTCCTGAGGGGTGGGAGGTGGACTGCGGGACGGTGCACGGCCTGCGGGGCGGGGCGGACGCCGGGGGCACGGAGTTCGGGGTCATCGGGGACGGGCGGGTCGTCAGGGCTCGTGCGGTGCGGGCGGACCGGTCGCTGGTGGAGCCGGTGGACTGGACACCGGACCCCGGGCGGGCCTACCCGGTCAGCCCGACGGCGCTGGCCGCACCGCCCGCGACGGTCGGTGTCGAGGGCGCGGACGCACGGCTGCGCGCGGCCGTCACCTCGTACGCCACGCCGTTCCTCCAGGTCGTGGACGCGCCGGAGGACTTCGGCGACCTGCACTTCCGGGTGGTCGCGGCGGGCGGCGGCACGGTGGAGGTGCTGGGGCGGGACGGGACGCGGTTCGTGGATCCGCTGCGGCTCGGCGCGCGGCCGGCCGACCGGGACGGCTCACCGGCGGACACGACATCGTCGTACGACGGAAGGGTGGTCGTCGACTGCCTTGCCCACCTGACCCGTTGGCACCGGCTCCGTGATCTCGGCTCGCGGCCGTCCCTCCTGGACAACCAGGTGCGGGTGGAGATCGAGCCCTGGGGCGGTGGGAGCGCGCTGGTGCCGGACGGGCGGGGGGAGATCGTGTGCGCGTACGGACCGGACGGGGAGCCGCCGTCGCTGTCCGTGCGGCTCACCAACCGTTCACAGAAAACTCTTTGGTGCGTGCTGCTCGACCTCACCGACAGCTACGCCAGCGACCCGGTGCTGTTCCCCGGCCACTTCATCGGGCCGGGGCGGACGGGTCACGCCCTGGACGGGGAGCCGGTGCGGCCGGCCCTGCCGCAGCCCAGGGCCGTCAGGTCCGGAGCGGAGGCACGGGACTGGCTCAAACTGATCGTGGCCGAGGGGGAGTTGAACACCGTGCCGTTCCGGATGCGGGCGTGGAACCAGTGGGCGGGCGGCACGGACGAGCACGTCCTGCGCTTCGGCGCGCCCTCCGGCGGACGCGACCTCGGACCGGCCGGCCAGGGCGCGGCGGGCCGCTGGGCCACCCAGACGATCACCCTCAGGACGGTCGTGCCGTAACGGGGGCCTAAGGCGCCAACTGGACGTAGTACGGCTGGAGTACGGAGTTCAGCCATTCCCGTCCCTCGGCCGTGTCGAAGTCCACGGCGTCCTCCTCCTCGGCGCGCAGCGCGCCGTCCGGGCTGCGGTCGCCGAACAGCACCACCGTGCGGTCGGCCGGCTCCCGCTTGGACGCCCACAGCAGCCCCTGGGCCCAGGGCTCGGTGTGGTGGCGGATCCAGTGGGCCCAGTCGCGGGTGTACGGGTACTCGTGGGCCTCGGTGTGCACGAGCCAGGTGTCCTGGTGGACGGCGGCCAGGTCCTGGGCGCTGACCAGCGGCAGCACGTCCACGTCGGCGGCGAGCCGCAGGGTGCTCAGCCGGCGGCCCTCGACGGCACGGCGCGGCAGCAGCCGGGGGCCGCCCGCGGGGTCGAAGGGCAGGGAGCGCAGCAGGGTCTCGCAGACGGCGGCCGTGGGACCGAGGCCGGCGTAGAGATAGCCGTAGGGGTCGCAGGAGGTGGCGTCGAAACGGCCGCCTCCGTACAGACAGTGGGAGGGTTTCGGGTTGAAGCCGGCGGCGGGGCGGTGGGAGCCGTGGATGCGGTAGAGCGGGGTGCCGCGGGTGAGCGTGACCTTGCCTGGGGTGCCGGTCAGGGCGCCGGGCGGCCGGTAGTTGGGCACGGGTTCAGTCACTTCCCATCCGGCAGATCACTTCCCGTCCGGCGGATCGTTTCCCACCGGGCGGCTCACTCTCCACTGCTCATCAAGAACTGGGCGACGTCAGGGAGTTGGCGGTCGTGTTCCGTCCCCAGCAGACTCACCGGGGTCGTCCCGAGCCAGGCGTTGGCGGACAGCCACCAGTCGGCGGCGCCCCATGGGTCGCGGTCGGCGGCGAGGAGGGCGTTGACCTCCAGGACGACCAGCCAGGGCAGGGTGTCCTCAGAGAACTGGAACCGTGGCAGCCGGAGCCGTCCGCCGATGCCGGGCAGCCGGATCAGCTCGGGCGCGAAGGGGGCGCCGCCGCGTCGGAGCAGTGTCTCGGCGTCCAGCGCGGGCTCGGCGAGCAGCCGTTCGCGCACCGGCCCGAGGACCGGGCCGACCATACGGTGCCCGTCGATGAGCAGGACGGCGAGATCCTCGGCGTCGAATCCCTGCACGGTCGGCCGCCCGCTGTTCTGCGGTGTTCCCGGCGTCCCGGTGAACCGCGCCCCGGTGTCCGCCCCGAACTCGTCCGGCAGCCACGCCGCGAGCAGATCGGCGGCCTGGCGGGCGGCGGCGTACCGCAGCCGCTCGTCCCGTGTCCGGTCCCGTACGACGGCGATCAGGCCGGTCAGCCGCTCCCGTTCTGCGGTGGCGAGGCGCCCGGAGACCCGGTCCCAGCGGGCCGCGGCGGCGGCGAGGACGACGTACGGGTCGTCGGGCGCGCTCATCGGCCGTCCTCCGCGGGGGCGTCGGTGGTCAGCAGCCGTTCCAGGAGGTCGGCGCGGGCGTGGCGGCGTACGACGAAGTGGATCTCCCAGTCGGCGCCGCGGGCGAGTTCGGCCTCGACGGCGGCCCACAGCGCGCCGAAGCTCTCCAGCGGGGTGAGTCCGCCGCGGCCGGCGCCGAGCAGGGGCAGACAGACGGACCGCAGCGGCGGGTCGTGCGCGCCGGCTTCCTCGGCGAGCAGCGCGAAGACCCGGGCGACGCCTCGGGTGATGTCGGCGGGCTGGACGTCGTAGTCGTTGGTCTCGGGCCGGGGTACGGCGACGGCGACGTGGTAGATCCGCCGGATGCCCTGGCCCTGAAGGGCGCCCGCCGAGGTGACGGCGACCGTGCCGGGCTGTGCCGCCCGGCCGGGAGACCCGTGCCGGGCGGTCCAGCCCCGTAACTCGTCGTCGATCCTGTCCTCGACGAGTCCCCCGACGGGGTCTCTGCGCGCCCCCGCGCGCCGCAGTGTGGCGGAGACGGACGACTTGTAGGGCGCGGGCAGCGCGAAGTAGGTGTTCGACGGCGAGACGACGACATCGATGTCCCGCAGCAGGTCGACGGAGTGGACGTGCAGGGTGACGGGGACGGTACGGCGGTCGACGCGCGGGCGCAGGGCGCGATGGGCGGCGGGCATGCGCTCGTACGACGGTGCGGGGGCCGGTGTTTTCCCGGCCCCTTGGACGACGAGCTGGACGACCTGTTCGGCGACCTGCCCGAGGACCATGAGCTCGTGGTGCTTGCGGAACCGCTCGACGCTCACCCCGTACACCTGGGCGGCCCGTCTGCGCCGGTCGGCGGCCGGCCAGTCGCGGGTGCCCTGGGCGAGCCCGAGGCTGTACTCGGCGGCGGTCTGGAGCGTGCCGCCGCCGATCCGCGAGACGGCGAGCCGCAGCACCTTCTCCACCGGCCCCCCTGGCGACTCGCCGTCTCCCCGCGGGAGTTCACGGGCGGCCCCGGCGAGTGCGGGTACGTCGAGTGCGCGCAACCTGACGACTCCGGCCCGCCGCACCTTCCGCACCTCCGCCAGCACCGCTCCGTGATCGGGCACGTGAGGAGACCGCGGCATGACGATCAGGATCGCACCGCCGCCGCCGGCCTCACAAGCCCGCCCCGTACACCCATTCCAGCGCACGCCCCGGTCGCGAACGGGTCGCGCCCGGGGCGAACTCAGGGCGTTCTCAAGGCAGTTACGAAACGACCAGACTCAACACGGCCGCCACCAGGAACCCCACCACCGACAACACCGTCTCCAGCACCGTCCACGTCTTCAAGGTGTCCCGTTCGCTGATGCCGAAGTACTTGGCGACCATCCAGAAGCCTCCGTCGTTGACGTGCGAGGCGAAGATGGAGCCGGCGGAGATGGCCATGATGACGAGGGCGACGAAGGCCTGGGAGTGGTCGGCCTCGGCGAGGAGGGGGGCGACGATGCCGGCCGTGGTCACGATGGCGACGGTGGCCGAACCCTGGGCGACCCGGAGGACCACCGAGATCAGGTAGGCGAGGACGATGACCGGGAGGCCGACGTCGTTGAAGGTGTCGGACAGGGCCTGGGCGACGCCGCTGGCCTTGAGGACGGCGCCGAAGACCCCGCCCGCGCCGACGACCAGGAGGATGTTGCCGACCGGCTTGAGCGAGGAGGTCGACACCGTTTCCAGGGACTTGCGGGACCAGCCGCGGCGGATGCCGAGGAGGTAGTACGCGAGGAGCAGGGCGATCGTCAGGGCGACGAAGGGGCTGCCGAAGAACTCGACCACCGAGCGGAGCGTGGACGGGTCGAGGGCGATCGAGGAGAACGTCGCCGCGAGGATCAGGACCAGCGGCGTACCGATGATGCCGAGGACCGTGCCGAGCGGGACGGGGTCCTCGCGAGGCACGACGCCCTGCGCCCGCTGCTCCTCGATCACCGCGAGCCGCGCCTCCGCCGCCGCCTCGACCATGTCCTGCGGTACGGCGACGAAGATGCGCCGGCCGACCCACGCCGAGAACGCCCACGCGGCCAGCACCGCCGGGATGCCGCAGACCACGCCCATGAGGATGACCCAGCCGAGGTCGACGTGGAGCAGCCCTGCCGCGGCCACCGGACCGGGATGCGGCGGCAGGAAGGCGTGGGTCATCGAGAGGCCGGCCAGCAGGGGCAGACAGTAGAGGAGGATCGACTTGCCGCTGCGCTTCGCCGCCGCGTAGACGATGGGCGCCAGGACGAAGATGCCGACGTCGAAGAAGACCGGGATACCGAAGATCAGGCCGGTGAGGCCCATCGCGAGGGGCGCCCTCTTCTCACCGAAGAGGTTGAGCAGCCGGGACGCCAACACCTCCGCCCCGCCGCTGACTTCGAGGATCGCGCCGAGCATGGTGCCGAGGCCGATGATGATCGCGACATGGCCGAGGATGCCGCCCATGCCGGACTCGATGGTGGACACGGCGTCCGACCTCTGGACCGTGCCGAAGAGTTCGGTGACCGAGAGACCGGCGAGCAGGCCGACGGCTATGGACACGGCCAGCAGCGCCACGAAGGGCTGGATCCTGACCTTGATGATGAGGAACAGCAGCAGCGCGATGCCGAGGGCGGCGACGGTCAGCAGACCGGCGGTGCCGTCGATGAGGAGGAGCAGTCCACCGGTGTGGGGTGGCGCCTCGGTGGGGGTGGTCGCGGCGAGCGGAAGGGACATACGGGGGTCCTCTGCGTAAGAACATGGAGCTTTCGGGCAGGGCGAATCGCGGCATGGCCACCCGTGGGGGGCCATGCCGTCTGCTTACGGCGTGCGGGAGTTGAGGGGGTGTCGGCTCAGCCGAGGACGGCGAGCGCGTCGATCTCGATGAGGAGCCCGGCGGGGAGACCGACGTAGACGGTCGTACGGGCGGCAGGCGGCTGGGTGAGCCCCTGCTCCTCGAAGTAGGTGTTGTAGAGGGCGTTCATCTCGGCGAAGTGGTCGACGTCGGTCAGATAGACGCGGATCATCATCACGTCGTCCCAGGACGCGCCGCCCTCCTCCAGGATCGCCTTGACGTTGGCGAGGGTCTGGAGGGTCTGCTCCCGCAGGGTCGGCCCGGCGGGCGTCGGGGCCTGGCCCGCCACCGCCGGCAGGAATCCGACCTGCCCGGCGACCTGGAGGATGTTGCCCTTGCGCACCCCGTGCGAGAACTTCGCGGGCGGGGTGGTGTGGGTCGTGGGGGTGAGCGCGATCTTCTCGGTCATGGGGTGACTTCCTTGACGGGGGTTCTGCCGGAGTACTCCCCGCTGATCGTGTCCGCCGTGCGGCGGACCAGCGGGAGCAGGGTGAGGAGTTCGTCGGCGGTGACGACGACGTTCGGCGCGGAGACCGACATCGCGGCGACGACCCGGCCGTCGGCGCCGCGGATCGGTGCGGCGACGCAGTTGATGGACTCCTCGTGGCCACCGAGGTCGGTGGCCCAGCCCTGTTCGCGCACTCGCTCCAACTCCTTCAGAAAGGCAGGGGCGTTGGGTGTCGAACGGGCCGTGTACAGGGGGTAGTCGAGCTTGTCGGCGAGAGCGCGGCGTTCGCCCTCCGGGAGGTCGGCGAGCAGCAGCTTCGCCACGGCGGCGACCGTGATGGCGACGGGCTTCCCGATCCGCGAGTACATCCGCACCGGGTAGCGGCTCTCCACCTTGTCGATGTAGAGGACGTCCTCCTCCTCGTACACGGCGAGGTGGACGGTGTGGCCGACCTGTTCGTTGAGGCGTACGAGGTGGGGGTGGGCGATCTCGCGGATGTCGAGGTTCTCCATCGCCTCCTGGGCGAGGGCGATGAGCCGGGCGCCGAGGCGGTAGCGCTGGTCGGACTGGCGGTAGACCATGCCGTGTTCATGGAGCGTGCGCAGCAGCCGCAGCGCGGTGGACTTGTGCACGCCGAGCCGGTCGGCGACCTGCCCGAGATCGGCGGGGCCCTCGGCGAGCAGCGGCAGGATGCTGAGCGCGCGGTCGACGGTCTGACTCATGGGGTGCGTACCTCCTCCGGGGCCTGCGCGGCTTGCGTCCAGCCGGGGCCGAGACGAAGTCTCTCCCACGCCGGCTCGTCGAGAGCGACCAGCTGATCGGCGTGTGCGCGGGAAGGGGGCGTCGCCAGGTCACCGGGCACGGTGAGGGCGGCGGCGGCCCAGAGGTGCCCGGTGCGCAGGCTTGTGCCTACGGGGAGTCCCCGCAGGACACCGGAGAGGAACCCGGCGGCGAAGGCATCTCCGGCACCGGTGGTGGAGACGACGTCGACGGTGGGGGCGGGTTCGAAGGTGGGGGTTGCCGTGGGCGACTGCCCGCAGTCAAGCGGATCTGGGGGCGCGGGGAACTGCGCGACCAGCCCCGACTCACCCGCACCCGACACGAAAGCCGTAGCCCCCGTTCCTCCCTGCTTCACCACCACCACCGCCGGCTCCGGCAACACCTCACGGACCGCCGACGGCCCGCCCGTGACCCCCCACACCTCCTCCGCCTCGTCCTCCCCCACGAACACCACGTCCGCCCCCCGCGCCAACTCCAGCAGCACCTCGGCCCCGTCGGCGTCGCGCCACAGCCCCGAGCGGTGGTTCACGTCGAAGGAGACGACGGGGCGCTCCTCACGCGGCGCGGTCAGGGACCGCATCAGCTCCAGGCAACCGTCGGACAACGCCGCCGTGATCCCGGACAGGTGGAGTATCCGACCGGCACCCACCTCGACATTGCCCACCGTCATCGCCGACGCCGCCGACCCCGCCCGGTAATAGGCGACCTCGTGCGCGGCCGTCCCCCGCTCCCCCGCCGTACGGAAGTACACCCCCGTCGGCCGCGAAGCATCACGCCGTACGCCGCTCACATCCACGCCGTACGACCCGACGGTCTCGACGAGGTGGTCCCCGAACCCGTCCGCGCCGACCCGGCTCACCCACCGCACGGCATGACCGGCGGCAGCCAGCGCACACGCCACGTTGGACTCCGCGCCCCCGATCGCCCGGTCGAAGGACGGCACATCGGCGAGGCGGCCCGGCCGCGTGGGCAGGAAGGTGACCATGGACTCGCCGAGCGAGACGACATCGGCGGCGCCGGCGGTGTCGGTGACGTCGGGGGCGTTCAGGATGGTCATGGCTCCTCGTCGTCTCGGGCCCGGGCGGCTCCATTGACCCGGCGTTGGCCAGGATGTTAGACACCAGTAAGCGACATACGCAATGGACGTTGCAGAGCATGCAACCGACCTGATCAGGGAGGCCCCGTGTCCCTCGACACCGGTACCGAAGCTCTCGCCCGCCTCGCGGAGGAACGGGTCGACCACCGCTTCAAGGGCCTCCCCCCGGACGCCGACGGCCTCACCGTCGCCGAGCTGGCGGCCCAGCGCCGCAACCTCTTCACCGACGGCTTCACCACCCCGGTGCTGGCCCTCTCCGCCGAGCGGCTCGAACACAACCTCCGGCTCATGGAGACGTACGCGACCCGCCACCACCTCGCCTTCGCCCCGCACGGCAAGACCTCCATGGCGCCCCAGCTCTTCCAGCGGCAGATCGAGCACGGCGCCTGGGGCATCACCCTGGCCGTGCCGCACCAGGTCCGCGTCGCCCGGGCCTACGGCATCCAGCGGATCTTCCTCGCCAACGAACTGACCGATCCCGCCGCCCTGCGCTGGATCGCCGGTGAGCTGGCGACCGACCCCTCCTTCCGGCTCGTCTGCTACGTCGACTCCGTGCGCGGCGTCGAGCTGATGGACGAGGCACTGCGCGGGACCGTCCGGCCGGTGGACGTCGTCGTGGAACTCGCCGCGGGTGAGGGCGCCCGTACCGGTGTCCGCACCGAGGCGGAGTGCGCGGCGGTCGCCGACGCCGTGGCGGGCACCGACACCCTGCGGCTCGTCGGGGTCGCGGGATACGAGGGCGAGGTGCCCCGGGCCGATCCCGAGCGGGTGCACGCCTGGCTGCGGCGGCTGGTCGCGCTCGCCGTCGACTTCGACAAGGCGGGCCGCTTCAAGGACGTGGCCGAGATCGTGGTCAGCGCGGGCGGCAGCGCCTGGTTCGACGCGGTGGCGGACGTCTTCGCTCAGATCCCCGAACTCTCCCTCCCCGTACTGAAGTTGCTGCGTTCCGGCGCCTACGTCTCGCACGACGACGGGCACTACCGGAAGATCACCCCCTTCAACCGGGTGCCGGAGGAGGGCGCCCTGGAACCGGCGTTCCGGCTCTGGTCGCAGGTCGTCTCCCGGCCCTCCGCCGAGCAGGCCTTCGTCAACGCGGGCAAGCGGGACGCCGCCTACGACCTGGATCTGCCGTTCGCCCAGGTGGTACGCCGGGAAGGGGCGGCGGAGCGGCCCGCGACCGGGATCGAGGTCACCGGCCTTTCCGACCAGCACGCCTGGCTGCGCACCGCCCCCGGCGCGGACCTGGAGGTCGGCGACTGGCTGGGCCTCGGCCTCTCCCACCCGTGCACGTCCTTCGACAAATGGCAGCTGATCCCGGTGGCCGAGGCGGACGGCACGGTGGTCGACTACATCCGCACGTTCTTCTAGGAGGTACGACCGTGGAGGAACTGGTCATCCGGGACGCGGACGTCGTCGACGGCAGCGGTGCGCCCTCGTACCGCGCCGATGTGGTGGTCGACGGCGGCCGGATCGTCTCGATCGTCAAGGAGGCCGCTGACGCCGGGTGCCAACGCCCCACAGCGCGGCGCGAGTTGGACGCGGAGGGGCTCGTCCTCTCCCCCGGCTTCATCGACATGCACGCCCACAGCGACCTCGCCCTGCTGCGCGACCCCGACCACAGCGCGAAGGCCGCGCAGGGCATCACCCTCGAAGTGCTGGGCCAGGACGGGCTGTCGTACGCCCCCGTCGACGACCGCACGCTCGCCGAGGTGCGCCGCGCCATCACCGGGTGGAACGGGTACGGCGACGACATCGACTTCGACTGGCGGACCGTCGGCGAGTACCTCGACCGGCTGGACCGGGGCATCGCCGTCAACGCGGCCTATCTGATCCCCCAGGGCACGGTCCGGATGCTCGCCGTCGGCTGGGAGGACCGCGAGGCGACCCCGGCCGAGCTGGACCGGATGCGCCGGCTCGTCGCCGAGGGCATGGAGCAGGGCGCGGTCGGTATGTCGTCCGGCCTGACGTACACGCCCGGCATGTACGCCAAGGACGCCGAACTGACGGAGCTGTGCCGGGTGGTGGCGTCGTACGGCGGCTACTACTGCCCGCACCACCGCTCCTACGGGGCGGGCGCCCTTGAGGCGTACGAGGAGATGGTGGCCCTGACGCGGGAGGCGGGCTGCTCGCTCCATCTCGCCCACGCCACGATGAACTTCGGTGTGAACGAGGGCCGCGCGCCGGAGCTGACGGCGCTGCTGGACAAGGCGCTGGCGGACGGTGCCGACATCAGCCTCGACACCTACCCCTACACCCCGGGCAGTACGACTCTGGCCGCGCTGCTGCCGAGTTGGGCGAGCGAGGGCGGCCAGGAGGAGATCCTCGGGCGGCTCGCCGACGACGGGACCTCGGAACGCATCCGTCACCATCTGGAGGTCGTCGGCTCGAACGGCTGTCACGGGGTGCCGGTCGACTGGGAGACGATCGAGATCTCGGGGGTGGCCGACCCCGCGCTGGCGGACCAGGTGGGCCGCCGCCTCGACGGCTGGGCGACCGCCCGCCGGCTGCTGCTCGCCGACCGGCTGGCCCCGTCGATCATCCAGCACGTGGGCCACGAGGAGAACGTCCGGCACATCATGCGCCACCGCGTCCACACCGGCGGTTCGGACGGCATCCTCCAGGGCGCGAAGCCGCACCCGCGGGCGTACGGCACGTTCCCGCACTATCTCGGCCACTACGTACGGGAGTTGGGGGTGCTGTCCCTGGAGGAGTGCGTCGCGCATCTGACCGGCCGCCCCGCCGCCCGCCTCCGCCTCCCGGACCGCGGCCTGATCCGTGAGGGCTACCGCGCCGACCTCGTCCTGTTCGATCCGGCGACGGTGGCGGCGGGCTCGACCTTCGCCGCGCCCCGCACCCTCCCGACCGGCATCCCGCACGTCCTGGTCGACGGCCGTTTCGTGATCGAGGAGGGCCACCGGACGGATGTCCTCGCGGGACGCTCCGTCCGGCGAACCCCCTAGTACTGCTACGGCTTGGGCAGCGTGCAGCCGCTCGCGCTCAGGTCGAGCTTGTTGTCCAGGCCGAAGCAGGCCGGGATCTGGTAGGTCTCCTGGGCGTAGTTGATGCCCTGGCGGACGGTGACGTTGCCGCTCGCGTCGACCTCACAGGGGTTGTTGTCGGTGCAGCGGCCGCCGTCCTCGTTGCCGGTGTTGTTGACGGCGACGACCTTGCCGGTGGCGTTGTCGATGACGGGCGAGCCCGAGGTGCCGCCGATGGTCTGGCAGGCGGAGGTGTAGCGGACCGAGTCCTTCCAGGTCCACTCGCCTTCCTTGAGGCGGTAGGCGAAGCCGTCGACGTTGCAGGCGTACGTGCGCTTCCAGTAGCCGGAGACGACCGTGATGGCGGTGCCGGCCACCGGGTGGGTGTCGTTCAGGGTCAGCGCGTCGATGCCGTACGTGCTCTTGATCGAGGCGTAGGTGCGCGTGAGCTGGTAGATCGACACGTCGGTGTCGGTCATCGTCGCGTAGGCGATCTTGCTGGCGCGGAGCGTTCCGACCCTGGTACCGGAGGAGTTGAGGAGCCCGAAGCTCCGGGTGGACGCCTGGTCGACGATGACCTCGCCGGCCGCCGGGAAGCCGGTCTCCAGGCAGTGGCCGTTGGACATGACCAGCGCGGGGTCGTCGGCCTCGGAGTTGGGGAAGCGGATGACGGACCCGGAACAGTTGCTGAGCGAGACGGTGCCGGCGAAGTTGACGGCCTGGAGCTGGGGCGCGAGGGCCTGGTTCAGGCTCGCCGAGGCGGACGTGACCGTGTCCCAGACGGTGGAGACGGCGGTGCTGGTGTCCACCGCTCCCGTGGTGTCCGGGGCCGCGACCGCTGGTGCCGCGCCGACCCCGGCCATCGCCAGGGCGAGCACTACGGCACCGAGAGGCTTCTTCATGTGGGGGTCCCCTCAATTGCGACGAGGGTGACCGGAGAATCTCCGGCCACCCGCCAAGTTGTCATGCGCATTGTCATCTTGGCGGGGCGGCCGGGCAAGGACTTGTTTCGAGCCGTGGGGGTTTCCCTACGAACCTGCGGACTCCTGCCCGGGGTCGGGGACTTCATGCATCACGCGGCTCAGCGGGGACGCTTGGTGTTGCCCAGCCCCTTGCCCGGCTTGCCGTCGGAGTCGGAACCGGAACCGGAGTCACCCGGGTCGCCGGACCGGGTCGCGGTCGCGGCGGGGGCGGAGGCGGTCGCCGTGGCGGTGGGGGTGACGCCCGCGGGGGCGGCCGACTCCGACGCGGTCTTCGCGGACGCCGGGGACGAGGACGCCGACGAGGCCACGGACGGGGACCCGCCCTGTGAAGCGTCGGCCGCCCCCGGGGTGTCGGTGGCGGAGCCCGCCGTGACGTCCGGCGCCGCGGAACCCGTACGCCGCTCCTTGCCCTCCGAGGCACCCGGGGACCCGGACAGGGAGAACCCGGCGACCAGCGCCGCCATCGACACCGCGCCCACCGCACCGGCCGCGACCACCACGCGCCGCGAGCGCCAGGGGCTCGGCTTGGGCTTACGACGGGAGCGGGGACCGGGGGCGACCGCCGCACCCGGCACGCCCGCTGCACCCGGCACGCCCGCGGCACCCGGCAGGGAAGGCAGCTCGGCCGTCTCGTCGTACGCGTTCTGCCACCCGTGCGCGACGGCCGGGTCGGCGTACTCGTCGTAGGCGGGGGGCGGCTCGGCCCGCGGGTGGTACACGTTCGGCGCACCCTGGGGCGCTCCGGCCGCGCCGATGCCGTTCTCGTTCTGGGGTGGCCTGGACATGGCCGCGCATTGTAGGGACGCGGGGGCCGCCGAGACAGCTACCGGCGATAACCACCCAAACTGCCGCGTCTCAAGTGGTGGAAAACACGGCCCAAGCCGCGTTACCGGGCCGTAAGCTCCCTGGCATGCAGGTGATCCAGTCGACCAAGCTCGCCAACGTCTGTTACGAGATCCGGGGCCCGGTTCTCGAGGAGGCCATGCGGCTTGAGGCGGCGGGTCACCGCATCCTCAAGCTGAACACCGGCAACCCGGCCGCCTTCGGGTTCGACTGCCCGCCGGAGATCCTCGAGGACATACTGCGCAACGTGTCGTCGGCGCACGGCTACGGCGACGCCAAGGGCCTGCTCGCCGCCCGCCGAGCCGTCGTGATGCACAACCAGACCCTCGGCATCGAGACCGACGTCGAGCACGTCTTCATCGGCAACGGCGTCTCCGAGCTGATCGTGATGGCGATGCAGGCGTTGCTGGACGACGGCGACGAGGTACTCGTCCCGTCCCCCGACTACCCCCTGTGGACCGCCGCCGTGTCCCTGTCCGGCGGCACCGCCGTGCACTACCGGTGCGACGAGCAGTCCGACTGGATGCCGGACCTCGCGGACGTGGAGCGGAAGGTCACCGACCGCACCAAGGCGATCGTCATCATCAACCCGAACAACCCGACGGGTGCGGTGTACGACGAGGCCATGATCCGCGGCCTGACGGACATCGCGCGCCGCCACAACCTGCTCGTCTGCTCCGACGAGATCTACGACAAGATCCTCTACGACGACGCCACCCACACCCCGACCTCGTCCGTCGCGCCCGACCTGCTGACCCTCACCTTCAACGGCATGTCGAAGGCGTACCGGGTGGCCGGCTACCGGGTGGGCTGGATGTCCATCTCCGGCCCGCGCGCACACGCCGACTCCTACATCGAGGGCCTGACCATCCTGGCCAACATGCGGCTGTGCGCGAACATGCCGGGTCAGCACGGAGTCGTGGCCGCGCTGAGCGGCCGGCAGACCATCAACGACCTGGTGCTGCCGGGCGGGCGGCTGCGCGAGCAGCGGGACGTGGCGTACGAGCTGCTGACGCAGATCCCCGGCGTGAGCTGCGTGAAGCCCAAGGGCGCGCTGTATCTCTTCCCACGCCTCGACCCGAACGTCTTCAAGATCAAGGATGACCGCCAGATGGTCCTGGACCTGCTGCGGCGCGAGAAGATCATGGTCGTCCAGGGCACCGGGTTCAACTGGAGCGAGCCGGACCACTTCCGGGTCGTGACCCTGCCCAACGCCCGCGATCTGCGGGACGCGATCACGCGTATCGGGAACTTCCTGGACGGTTACAGCCAGCCGTAGCGTGCCGCCGATGGGCCGTTTTCGCGATCGCAGCCAACTTTAGAATGAATCTAAGCTAGGATGGTTTCCTGACCGCGACGGAGGCCCTCCCATGTACGAACCGATCCGCACCAAGTCGGTCCACAGCACGATGGCCGACCCCACCTCCGACTTCCCCCACCGCACCCGCGAGGAGGAGTTGGACATCCAGCTCGCGGGACATCTGGCGGCGCTGCTCGCGGTCACGGACTCGCTGCGCTCGATCGAGCCGACCGAGGATCTCGACACCGCCGCCGAGCGGCTCGCCGAGCAGGTGACGCGACTGCGCGGTGGCGGGGCGCCGGTTCGCGCGGTCGCCTCCGGTACGGGTGACGCCGCGAACCTGCACGAGCGGGCGCATGCCCTCGCGGGCCGGGCGCTGGTCGTGGCCGCGTCGCGCGCGGACACCGCGGTGGCGATCCTCGCCGCCGAGCGGATGGACGCCCACGCGCTGAGCAGCGTCGGCTGACCCCAGGAACGGCCCCGGTCCGCGTGCACCCGCAGCGACGCGCGGACCGGGCGCCATGCACTGCGTTGGCTTGAGCCGGGTGCCTGTTCGCCGTAGGGGTTCACGTTCGTTTGCGGGTGCCGGTTCGTCGTGGCTTGTCGCGCAGTTCCCCGCGCCCCTTCGGGGGCGTTGCAGCACCGGGGCCGGTATGACACCCCCCGTTCACCCCCCGCGCCGGGGAATGTTGGGTTCCGCGAGCACTCTTCCCCCGTGAGACGAATCATCGGAATCGTCCTCGCGATCCTGCTGGTCGGCGGCGTGGTGGCAGCCGTCGTGGCGGGGCGCAGCGATGGGGACAACGGCACGGCAACGAAGACCGTGCAGGGAGTGATCGGATCGGAGAAGGCGGAGTTCTTCGCCGATCCCGACGTGGTGAAGGCCCTCGCCGCCAAGGGCTACACCGTGCAGGCCGAGACCTCCGGGTCATGGGCCATGGAGGGGATGGACCTCAAGGGCTACGACTTCGCCCTGCCGTCCAGCCAGGCGCCGGCCGTCGAGCTGGCCGCGAAGTACAAGGTACGCGGGACGCTGCCCCGCCCGTTCTACTCGCCCCTCGTCGTCGTGGCGCACCGAAGCGCCGCCGAGGTGCTCGCGGGCAACGGGCTCGCGAAGCTGGACGGGAAGAGCCGCGGCACCCTGGACATGGCCGCCTATCTCGACGCGGCCCGCGCCGGGCGGACCTGGCAGCAGCTCAAGGGGGCCGGGAAGTACGGGGAGTTGGGCGGCACGCTCTACATCTCCAGCACCGACCCCGAGTCCTCCAACTCAGGCGCCCTCTATCTCGCCGCCACCTCCTACGTCGCCAACGGCGGCAAGGTGGTCGCGAGCGACGCCGACGTCGAGCGCACGGCACCGCTGCTGAAGAAGCTCGTCAGCGTCCAGGGCACCCAGCAGACCAGCACCGACGCGTCCTTCCGGGACTTCGTCAGCGGCGTCGGCAACCCGCTGGTCCTCGTGTACGAGTCACAGGTCGCCTCGCTCCTCGTGGGCGGGCAGCAGCCCGGTGACCTGGTCGTCCTCTACCCGGACACCACGGTCAACAGCGACCACACCGTCGTACCGCTCACGGAGGACGGGCGCGCGCTCGCCGAACTCCTCTCCACCGACCAGGAGTTGCGCAGGCTGCTGGTCCGGCACGGGTTCCGGCCGCAGGGGGCGGCCACCGCGTTCGGCTCGGCCGACGCGCATCTCAAGCAGGAACTGACCGGCGTCCGCCAGGCTCCCGTGCCCACCTCCGCGGTGCTGCACGAGCTGGCCCGCCGAGCGACGGGGGACGACAAGTGACCGACGACACCGACGACTTCACCCTCACGCCGCCCGAGGCGGTCGCTCCCGTACCGCGGGAGCGGGCCGGTGGGCTCGTGCCCGTCGACGAGTCCGTCCGTACGGGGATGGCGCAGAAGGCCGCCGACTATGTGGCCGGGCTCGCGGCGCTCGACGCCCGCTCCCCCGAGTTCGCGGGCAAGGTCGGCGAGATCACCGGACTGGGCGCCGGGGACATGCGCAGTGCCGCCGCGCAGTCCAACCGGATGCTGGAGCGGACCGTGCGCAGCCTGCCCGACAAGGGCGGCGACGCACAGGCGCAGGTCGCCGGGTCGCTCGTAGAACTGCGGCGCGTGGTCGAGGACCTGGACCCGCGTGACCTGGCCGCCACCAAGGGGCGGAAGTTCCTCTCCCGGCTGCCCGGCGGCAACAAGGTACGGGACCATCTCGCCAAGTACGCCTCCGCACAAGGGACGTTGAACCGGATCGTGGGTGCGCTGCGTGGCGGACAGGACGAACTGCGTCGGGACAACGCGGCGTTGCAGACCGAGCGGGTGCGGCTGTGGGAGACCATGGGCAAGCTCCAGGAGTACGTCGTGCTCACCGAGGCCCTGGACACGGCCGTCGAGCGCCACATCGACGGGGTCGGTGACCCCCAGCAGGCCGACGGTCTGCGGGCCGACGTGCTCTTCCCGGTCCGGCAGAAGCACCAGGACCTGCTGACCCAGCTCGCCGTGTGCGCCCAGGGCTACCTCGCCATGGACGTCGTACGCCGCAACAACGAGGAGCTGATCAAGGGCGTCGACCGGGCCGCCACCACGACCGTGTCGGCGCTGCGGATCTCCGTGATGCTGGCCTCCGCGCTGGACAACCAGAAGAAGGTCGTCGAGCAGGTCAACGCGTTGCGCGGGACGACCGAGGACCTCATCCGGGGCAACGCCGAGATGCTCGCCACGCAGAGCGGGGAGATCCAGCGCATCGCCGCCGACCCGGCCGTGGGCGCGGAGACCCTGCGGTCGGCGTTCCAGCAGATCTATCGCACCCTCGACGCCATCGACACCTACAAGGTGCAGGCGACCGAGGCCATGGCGTCGACCGTGGAGTCCCTGACCGCCGAACTCCAGCACGCGGGTGCCTACCTGGAGCGCAGCCGGACGCAGGGCGCGCTGGAAGGGGGCCTCGGATGAGACGGGCACTGACAGGCACCCTCGCCGCCGTCGCGCTGCTGTCGGGCTGCACGGGGACGACGGAGAGGAAGGACGGGCCGGCCGAGGGCGCGGTACGGATCCTGGCCTCCAGCGAACTGCGCGACATGGAACCGATCGTCGAACGGGTCGGTGCGGACATCGGCGTCGACGTCTCCCTGTCCTACACGGGCACCCTCGACGCGGTGGACACGCTCGCCAAGGGGAAGGCGGACCATCGGTACCAGGCGGTGTGGCTGTCCTCCAACGACTATCTGCGGCTGCGTCCCGAGGCCGCCCGGCGGGTGGTGTCGGAGACCGAGGTGATGGCCAGCCCGGTCGCCATCGGCGTCAAGCAGGCCACCCTCGGGGAACTGGGCTGGCAGCCCGACGACGTCACCTGGGCACAGGTCGCCGAGGCCGTGCGGGACGACGGGCTGACGTACGGCATGACCGACCCCACGGTCTCCAACTCCGGTTTCTCCACCCTGATCTCCGTCGCCTCGGCGCTCTCCGGGGCGCAGTCCGCCCTCACGGACGAGGACGTCACGAAGGCGACACCGCGGCTGAAGGAGTTCTTCCAGGGGCAGCAGCTGACCTCGGGATCATCGGGCTGGCTGGCCTCGGCGTACAAGCGGCGCGGGAACGTCGACGCGCTCATCAACTACGAGTCCGTCCTCAAGGGCATCCCGGAGCTGACCGTGATCCGCCCCCGCGACGGGGTCGTCACCGCCGACTATCCGCTGTCCACGCTCACCACCGCCGACGCCGCACAGCGCGACGCCGTCCGCCGGCTGACCGAGGCCCTGCGCACTCCGGAGATCCAGCGCGAGATCACCGAGCGCACCCATCGCCGCCCGGTGGTCCCCTCGGTCGCCCCCGCGGCCGGCCTCGGCACCGACCGACGGCGTGAACTTGCCTTCCCGGGCAGCCGGTCGGTCGCGGACGGGCTGCTCGACGCGTACGACAACGAGCTGCGCCGGCCGTCCCGGACCGTGTACGTCCTCGACACCTCGGGCTCGATGGAGGGTGACCGGCTGAAGCGGCTGAAGAAGGCGCTCACCGACGTCAGCGCCGATTTCCGGGGCCGTGAGGAGGTCACGCTGATGCCGTTCGGCTCGGAGGTGAAGGACGTGCGGGGGCTGGCCATGGATGCCGACCCCCGGGACGGCATCGAGGACGTCCGTGCGGAGATCCGGGCACTCACCGCCGAGGGCGACACCGCGATCTACTCCTCGCTGGAGGAGGCGTACGGGCAACTCCGCGGTGAGCGGGACATGTTCACCTCGATCATGCTGATGACGGACGGTGAGAACACCACGGGCAGCACGGCAGCGGAGTTCGAGGGGTTCTACCGCGCCCTCAGCCCCGCCCAGCGGCAGATCCCCGTCTTCCCCATCCTCTTCGGCGACTCCGACCGCTCCGAACTGGAACACATCGCCGACCTGACCGGCGGCCGTCTCTTCGACGCCCGGACGGGGTCGCTGGACGGTGCCTTCGAGGAGATCCGTGGCTATCAGTAGATATCTGGAGTCCCGCAAGAACATCGCGGGCAGCGTGTGCGGGCTCATCGGGGTCGGGCTCACGCTCGCGGGGGTGGCGGGCGCGTACTGGCCGGTGGTCGTGGCGGGGCTGTACGGCGCCGGGGCGCTGGTCGCCCCGCCGGAGCGGCCCGCGCTGCCGGACTTCCCCGACCCTTCGGCCCAGTTGGACGCCCTGCGGGACGACTTCGGGAAGCTGTGCGCCTATCTGGCGGAGGTCGAGCTGCCCCCGGCCGCCGCGGGCCGCCTCACCGAACTGACCGACCTGCTGTCGGCGTTGCTGGACCCCGGCTGGGCCACGGAACTCCTCTCCCAGGACCCGGAGGGCGTGCACACGCTCGCCCGGGCCGTACGGCAGGACGTTCCCGAGGCCGTCGACACCTTCGTACGCACCAGGTGGTGGACCCGCCTCGCGCCGGGCCAGGAAGCCCCGGAGCGCCATCTGGAACGGCAGTTGACCCTGCTCCAGGAAGAGGCGGAGCGGCTGGCGGCGGCGCTGCGGGAGGCGGAGGCCAGGCGACAGGAGTCGCACACCCGCTATCTGGAGGACCGGGGCCGGGCGAACTGACCCAGCGGCACGAGGCGCCACAAGAAGACGAAGGCCTGGCATCGCGTTCCCGTCGGGGCGGACGGACACGCGATGCCAGGCCTTAGGCCGTGTCTTTCGGATCATCCCGGGGCCGCGGGGCTTGGCACGCCCATCTGCCGCGTTGTCGTCGGTCGCCGACGCTCCGCGTCGACTCCCTCCTCCGCCTTGCAGCTGCACGCACCAAGCCCCGCTCACCGGCACCGGTTCAGCACCGTCGCTCCGAGTCGGGCTGATCCGAAAGACACGGCCTGATCCCGCACGCCGTTGTACGGAACCTCGTCGGCTGTCACCGCGGTCGGCCGTGACGATACAGCTGGTCAGGGCACGATCGGAGCCGACCGCGGCGGTCTGTGCGGGGACTTCAGCCCAGGCGCTGCACCAGCGCCCGGTACTCGTCCCACAGTTCCTTCGGGGTGTGGTCGCCGAAGGTGTTGAGGTGTTCGGGGACCAGCGCGGCCTCCTCGCGCCAGACCTCCTTGTCGACGGTGAGGAGGAAGTCGAGATCGGCGTCGGCCAGTTCGAGACCGGCCGTGTCGAGGGCCTCCCGGGTCGGCAGGATGCCGATCGGGGTCTTCACACCCTCCGCCTTGCCGTCGAGACGCTCGACGATCCACTTCAGGACACGGCTGTTCTCACCGAACCCGGGCCAGACGAACTTGCCCTCGTCGTTCTTGCGGAACCAGTTGACGTAATAGATCTTGGGGAGCTTCGCGGCGTCCTTGTCCTTGGCGACATCGACCCAGTGGCCCATGTAGTCGCCCATGTTGTAGCCGCAGAAGGGCAGCATGGCGAAGGGGTCGCGGCGCAGCTCGCCGACCTTGCCCTCGGCGGCGGCGGTCTTCTCGGAGGCCACGTTGGCGCCGAGGAAGACACCGTGGTTCCAGTCGAAGGACTCCGTCACCAGCGGCACCGCGGAGGCGCGGCGGCCGCCGAAGAGGATCGCCGAGATCGGCACGCCCTTGGGGTCCTCCCACTCGGGCGCGATGATCGGGCACTGCGAGGCCGGGACGGTGAAGCGGGCGTTGGGGTGGGCGGCCGGGGTCTGCGACTCCGGCGTCCAGTCGTTGCCCTTCCAGTCGGTGAGGTGCGCCGGGGTCTCCTCCGTCATCCCCTCCCACCAGATGTCGTTGTCGTCGGTCAGCGCCACGTTGGTGAAGACGGAGTTGCCCCACAGGGTCTTCATCGCGTTGGCGTTGGTGTGCTCACCGGTGCCGGGCGCGACGCCGAAGAAGCCGGCCTCGGGGTTGATGGCGTAGAGGCGGCCGTCCTCGCCGAAGCGCATCCAGGCGATGTCGTCACCGATCGTCTCGACCGTCCAGCCGGAGATCGTGGGCTCCAGCATGGCGAGGTTGGTCTTGCCGCAGGCGGAGGGGAAGGCGGCGGCGACGTACTTCGACTCGCCCTGCGGGGGCGTCAGTTTGAGGATCAGCATGTGCTCGGCCAGCCAGCCCTCGTCGCGCGCCATGACGGAGGCGATGCGCAGGGCGTAGCACTTCTTGCCGAGCAGGGCGTTGCCGCCGTAGCCGGAGCCGTAGGACCAGATCTCGCGGCTCTCGGGGAAGTGCGAGATGTACTTGGTGCTGTTGCACGGCCAGGGGACGTCCGCCTCGCCCTCGGCGAGGGGCGCGCCGAGGGTGTGCACGGCCTTCACGAAGAACCCGTCGGTGCCGAGCTCGTCGAGGACCGGCTGTCCCATGCGGGTCATGGTGCGCATGGACACCGCGACGTAGGCGGAGTCGGTGATCTCGACGCCGATCGCGGAGAGGTCCGAGCCGAGGGGGCCCATGCAGAACGGGACGACGTACATCGTCCGGCCCTTCATGGAGCCGCGGAAGACGCCCTTCTCGCCCTGGAAGATGTCCCGCATCTCGGCGGGGGCCTTCCAGTGGTTGGTCGGGCCCGCGTCCTCCTCCTTCTCGGAGCAGATGAAGGTGCGGTCCTCGACGCGCGCGACGTCGGTCGGGTCGGAGGCCGCGTAGTAGGAGTTGGGGCGCTTGATCGGGTCGAGCCTCTTGAAGGTGCCCTTCGCCACGAGCTCCTCGCTCAGGCGCTCGTACTCCGCCTCGGATCCGTCACACCAGACCACGTTGTCCGGCTGGGTCAGTTCGGCGATCTCGTTCACCCACGAGATCAGTTCCTTGTGCTGGGTGGGGATGACGGGGGGAGCCGCGATGTCGCGCGCCACGATTGCTCCTTGATGAGGGATTTTTTGTTTGGAGGCCCCGTGGGGGCTGCGACCCGGATGCTTCTCGGTGGTGACCTTGGCGCTCATCCGGTGCCGACCGCACTCATTTGATCATCCGACGCTACCGCCCATCTGTCCAGAGGGCATCACAGGTGAGCGGAGTGAGGATTGCCACGTGACGCGCTGTTGCCGGAGCGCTTCTTTGCGTGCACGTTGGGTTCACTTGAGAGTTCTTTACCGAGCCCTCCGGCGCGTCAACTGCCGTGAGATGATGGCCACTCTCGGCCGGTTATCAGCTCCTGCTCATCCGCGACTTACGGGTCCGTAGGTACGATGCCGGGCATGACTGCGTCCGCCTCCGACGCGCATCTGGACCCCTCGGCCGCCGGCCGCGGTCCTGTAGCGCTCTCCCTGTCGCAAGAGATCAAGCCGAAGCTCAGGGGCTGGCTGCATCTCGGCATGTTTCCGGCCGTACTCATCGCGGGTCTGGTGCTCACCGCTCTCGCGGACTCGACCCGGGGCCGGATCGCCTGCGGGATCTTCGCCCTGACGGCCTGCCTGCTGTTCGGCGTCAGCGCCCTCTACCACCGGGGCAACTGGAGTCCGCGCATGGACGGCGTCCTGCGCAGACTCGATCACGCCAACATCTTTCTGATCATCGCGGGCACCTACACCCCGCTGACCATGCTGCTCCTGCCGGGAAGCAAGGGACAGTGGCTGCTCTGGGGCATCTGGGGCGCGGCGCTGGCCGGAATCGCCTTCCGGGTCTTCTGGGTCGGCGCGCCGCGCTGGCTGTACACCCCCTGCTACATCGCGATGGGCTGGGCGGCGGTCTTCTTCCTGCCCGACTTCATGCGCACCGGCGGCATCGCGGTACTGGTCCTGGTGATCGTCGGCGGGCTGCTCTACAGCGCGGGCGGCGTCATCTACGGCATCAAGCGCCCCAACCCGTCACCGCGCTTCTTCGGCTTCCACGAGGTCTTCCACTCCTTGACGCTGGCGGCGTTCGTCGTCCACTACGTGGGGATCTCGCTGGTGGCGTACCAGCACGCGTAACGCCCATCCCGCACCCCTCCGAGGGCCACGGCTTCAAGCCGTGGCCCTTTTTGATGGCTGTATCCAGTTGACAGACACTCTATTTTGAGAGTTACTCTCATTTCATGGAGACTTCCACTTCCGACCCTCGCCGCTGGTGGGCTCTGGCCGCCCTGGTCGCGAGCATGCTGACGCTCGGCTTCGACACGACGATCCTCAATGTGGCGCTGCCGACCATGGCCGCCGACCTCGGCGCCTCTACCGGTGAGCAGCAGTGGATGGCGGACGCGTACGTTGTCGTCTTCGCCGCGCTGATGCTGCCCGCGGGCCTGCTGGGCGACCGGTTCGGCCGCCGCAGGATGCTGATCACCGGCCTCGTGATCTTCCTCGCCGGTTCACTGATCGGCGCCCTCGCCGGGGACGTGAACTGGGTCATCGCCGCCCGTGCCGTGATGGGTGTCGGCGCGGCCCTGGTCACCCCGCTCGCGCTCTCGGTGCTGCCCACGCTGTTCAGCCGCGACGAGCAGCCCAAGGCGACCGCCATCGTCTCCGCCGCCTCCGCGCTCGGTCTGCCGCTCGGCCCGATCATCGGCGGCTGGCTGCTCAACCACTTCTGGTGGGGCTCGGTCTTCCTGGTCAACGTCCCGATGGCCGCGATCGGCATAGTCGCCTGTGTCTTCCTGCTCCCCGAGACCCGAGACCCCGCCTCGCCCAGGGTCGACGCCCTCGCCACCGCGCTCACCGCGACCGGCCTCGGCGCCTTGGTCTACGCGATCATCGAGGCCCCCACCCGAGGCTGGGGCGACCCGCTGGTCGTCGCCACGTTGGTCGCGTCCGTCGCCCTGATCACCGCCCTCGTCCTGCGCGAACGCCGGTCCGCACGCCCCATGCTCGACATGACGCTGCTCGCCCACCGCGGCTTCCTTTTCAACACGATCGCCGCGACCCTGGTGATGTTCGTCCTGTCCGGTCTGCTGTTCGTGCTGCCGCCCTACCTCCAGGCGGTCCTCGGCAGCGACGCCTTCGGCACCGGCTTGCGGCTGCTGCCGATGATGGGCGGCATCCTGATCGCCTCCCGCACCGCACCGCAGGCCGCCGTCCGCTTCGGCGGTCGCGCCACGGTCAGCGCCGGACTGGTCGTCCTGGCGTTCGCCGCGTTCCTCGGCAGCCGCACCACGGTCGACTCCGGCTACGCCTACACCGCGCTCTGGCTCTCCGTCACCGGCCTCGGCTTCGGCTTCGCGCTCATGCCGGCGATGGGCAACGCGCTCGGCGCCCTTCCCCGCGACCGCGCCGGCAGCGGATCCGGCCTCCTCATGACCCTGCGCCAGGTCGGCGGCGCGATCGGCATCGCCCTGCTCGGCAGCCTGCTCGCCGGCACCTTCCAGGACCGCCTCGACGTCACAGGGCTGCCCGACCGGGCCGCCGACACCGCCGGGGAGTCGGTGGTCGCCGCCCACCTGGTCGCCGAGCGGACCGGCTCCGCCGACCTGGCGGCCTCCGCGAACAGCGCCTACGTCCACGGCATGGGCGTCGTCCTGCTGGTCTGCGGAGTCGCCGCCCTCGTCTCGGCGCTGCTCGCGGCGGCGTTCCTGCCGGGCGCTCGGAAGGCCGACGAGGCCGCGGGCACCCCGGACATGGTGGCGCCGCCTGCCGATGCCCGACAATGAACTCATGACGCCCGCACGCCCCCTCCCGCTCACCGACGCCCCCCAACTGGGACTTCGTGAGCGGAAGAAGATCAAGACCAGGACGGCGATCCGCGACGCGACGTACGCCCTCATCGAGGAGCAGGGCTACGAGACGACCACGATCGAGCAGATCGCCGACCGCGCCGAGGTGTCGCCGTCCACGGTCTTCCGCTACTTCCCCACCAAGGAGGACATCGTCCTCACGGACGAGTACGACCCGGTGATGCTGGAGGAGCTGCGGACCCGGCCCGTGGACGAGCCCTGGATGGACTCCGTGCGGCACATCATGCACAAGGCCATCGACGTCTCCGACGAGATGGTCCGGATCACCCGTGTGCGCGCCCATCTGATGGTCCAGGTCCCCGCCGTGCGCGCCCGGATGATGGAGAGCATGTCCGTCACCGGCAGACTGCTGTCGCAGGCGGTCGCGGAACGCACCGGCCGGGACCCGGACGACCTGGAGGTGCGGGTCTACACGATGTCCCTGATCGGCGGCCTCTCGGAGATCTACCAGTACTGGGCGGAGAACGACATGGAGGAGGACCTGCACACACTCCTCGAACGCGCCCTGACCGTCCTGGACCACGGCCTCCCCACGAAAAACAGCTGAGCCCGGCTCCCTCGCCCGTGACATCCTGACCGGGTGAACGGACCGGAGATCCACCTCGAAGTCGCCCCTGAACTGGCCCTGTTCGTCCCGCACGGACGCCGGTCCGGAGCCACCCCGGTGACCACCGACGGCGTCTCCACCCTCGGCCATGTCGTCGAGTCCCTCGGCGTCCCACTGCCCGAGGCCGGGTCGCTGGTGGTCAACGGCCGGGAGGTACCCACCTCGTACGTCCCCGTGGCGGGCGACCAGGTGGAGGTACGGCCCGTCGCCCGGCCCCAGCAGGTCCCCGGTGCCCCGCTCCGCTTCCTCCTCGACGTCCACCTCGGCACCCTCGCCCGCCGCCTGCGCCTGCTCGGCGTGGACACGGCGTACGAGTCGACGGACCTCGGCGACCCCGCCCTCGCCGCGCTCTCCGCCGCCGAGCGACGCGTCATGCTCAGCCGCGACCGGGGGCTGCTGCGGCGCCGCGAGCTGTGGGCCGGCGCCTACGTCTACAGCACCCGCCCCGAGGAGCAGCTCCATGACATCCTCGACCGCTTCCGCCCCGAGCTGCGCCCCTGGACCCGCTGCACCGCCTGCAACGGCCTGCTGAAGGAGGCCACGAAGGACGAGGTGGCGGACCAGCTGGCGAGCGGCACGCACCGGTCCTACGACGTCTTCGCGCAGTGCGCGCAGTGCGGGCGGGCGTACTGGAAGGGCGCGCACCACGACCAGCTGGAGGCCATCGTGGAGCGCGCCCTCGACGAATTCCCTAACGCTTCCTGACGTCCGCCTTTCCGCAGGCGATGCCGTCCTTGTTCCGGTCCAGGCCCAGCGGGTCGTCCTTGCCGTTGACCTTCAGACGGCCGTAGTCGTTCTTCTTCAGCCAGGTGCAGCGAGCCGCCGCCGTCGCCTTCACCTCCTTCGGGAACGCCGTCGGCACGCAGACGTTGAGCGAGCCGTAGTGGCGGTCACAGCCGGAGACGGTCGGGCTGACCTTCTGCGAGGTGCGCTTCTTGCCCGGCCCGGTGACCTTGCCGGAGAGGTCGTCGGCGAAGGCGTGGACGTGGGCCGAGGCGTCCGTGGCGCTCAGCGCCGCGGGGCCCTGCAAGTGCACCCACTTCGCGACCGACGGCACGCCGTTGGCGTCCACCGCGAACAGCATGTACCAGCCGGGGGGCGCCAGGTTGGGGTTGCTCGTCACGTTCAGGTCGACGTTGTCGCCGTCCACCGCGAGCGGCAGGTCCACGAACCGCTGGTTGGGGTCGGAGGAGTGCGTCACCGCGGCGGGACGGATCAACTCGGCCTTGGCGATGGGCCGGTCAACGGTGATGCGCTGGGTGTCGCCGTAGGTCCACTCGGTGTCGATGACCGAAGTGATCGACGGACGCGGGCCCTTGAGGAGATAGGGCGGGGTGTAGATCGACACGTTGTGGTTCCAGGTGCCGTTGCCCGGGTTGTCGCCGGTCGCCATGACCCGGCCGTCCGGCAGGAGGAACGCGGAGGAGTGGTAGCCACGCGCCTCGGGGTCGGCGGCCACCGGGTCGAAGGTGCCGGTGTCGGGATCGTAGAGCGAGGACTCGTGGACGGGGTTGGCCCGGTTGTGCAGACCGCCGCCCGTCTCCAGCACCTTGCCGTCGGGCAGCAGCACGGCGGAGACGTACATCTTGCCCTGGTTGCCGGTCTCCGGCTGCGGGCCGTTGCCGAGGTCGACGGTGCCCTGCGGGAGCGGCGGGCCGGCGACGTACGCCGGGTTGGGCTGCTTGAGGTCGATGACGTCGGTCAGCCGGTTCGCCTCCGGGTTGGAGTCGATGTTGCCGCCGCCGAGGGTGAGGACCTTCTGGTCCTGCGCCGGGGGCAGCAGCACGCTCGCGGACTGGTCGCGCTCGTCCTTGTTCTGGAGGCCGGGAACCTGGGTGATCGTGTTGGCGCCGTAGTCGTAGATCGCGCTGCCGGTGCCCGGGATGTTGTTGCCGAAGACATGGCTGCCCGAGTAGAAGAGGCGGCCGTCCTGCATCAGGATCATCGACGGGTACAGGCCCCAGTACGACCAGGTCTGGTTGACCTTCCACAGCGGCTGCCACTGCTGCTCCGCCTGGGAGAACAGCTCGGCGGTCACCGACCCGGTCGAGTCCTCGCGCAGCCCGCCGAAGGAGATGACGTCACCGTTGCCGAGGACGGTCGCCGACGGGTACCAGTGGCCGTCGTTCATGTCGTTCGTCTTGCTGTACGTCTCGGTGACCGGGTCGAAGACGTACGAGTCCTTGAACCCCTCGTAGCCGTGCCCGCCGACGACCGGATACGCCTTGTTGCCGCTCATCACGAGCACGCGCCCGTCCTGGAGCTGGACGTGCCCGGCGCAGAACATGTCCTTCGGGGTCGGGATGACCTTGTAGGCGCCGGTGGCCGGGTCGTAGACGGCCGAGGTGAAGGTCCCCGCGTCGAACTGCTCCTCGCTGTTCCCGGAACCCGCGATCAGCAGCACCTTGCCGTTGTTGAGGACGACGGAGTGCATGGAGCGCACCGGGTTCTGCGTGGGCAGCACGTCCCAGCGGCCGTTGGCGCACTGGTCGGCCGTGCCGGTGCACTGCGCCGGCGGGACCGGGTCGGCGACCTGCTCCATGGTGTAGTCGTCGGTGGTCGCGGAGCCGGTGCCGTAGACGGAGACGCCCCAGGTGATCCGGTCGGTGCCGGTGGGCACTTCGGGGGTGCGGACGCTCGCCTGCGTCCAACTGCCGGCCATCTCCAGGGTCTTCAGGTCCGTCCAGTACTGCCAGCCGGCGGTGGTGTCGTGCCGGAAGAGGGTGACGGCGGTGTCCGGGGTCGTCGACTTGTACCAGAGGCTCAGGTCGTACTGCTTGCCCGGCGTCACCACCGGCGCGCACGCGGCCGACTCGGTGATCAGGGCCTTGCGGTCGCCCTCGACACGGCGGGTGAGCTCGACCTTCATCGCCTTGGTGCCGGAATGGGCGTCGGCGGTAGTACTGAAGGTGAAGTCGTTGTCCCCCCATCCCGACTTCTCCCAGCAGTACGGCATGTCGCCGCCGGCGGTCTCGAAGCCGGGGTTCTTGATGAGGTTGGCGGCGGAGGCGGGCTGCGGGGTGGCGAGGAGGAGACCGGCGGTGAGGGCGGTCACCCCCAACAGGGCTTGTCTGCGGCGGTTCTTCATGTGGTGCGGCTCCTACGGCGTGGGAGATAGACCAGCGCTTCGGTCCCGGCGAAGCGCAGGACGAACGTGATGACGAGGGCCAGGGCCGTGGCGGGCAGCGCCGCCAGCCCGAAGTGCGTGACCAGCAGCGCGATCAGCGGAATCCGCAGCACCAGGTCCGCGTTGGCGAGCAGCGCGAACCGGACCGTGCGGTCGGCCCAGTGCCGGTGGCGGCGCCGGTCGCGGAAGAGCACCTTCTCGATGAGGAGGAAGTTCCAGGCCACGCCGAACTGGTTGGCCACGATCTCGGCGGGGAGGTAGTGCAGGCCCGCGTGGGTGAGCGCCCACAGGGCGGCCAGGTTGGGCACGAAACCGGTGAGACCGATCAGCCCGAACACCACCATGCGGGCCAGCGGGGTCGCCGTGCGCAGTCCGGCGAGGTGCCGCAGGAAGCGGCGCCCCTCCTCGGCCGTGGACTTGGACTCGCCCGCGAACCGCTCCTGGAACACGAACGGCACCTCGGTGACCGCGCGCGGCCGGCTCCGCACCGCCAGTTCCAGCAGGATCTTGTAGCCGAGCGGCTTCAGGGCCTCCGCGGCGATGTCGCTGCGCCGGATCGCGAAGAAGCCGCTCATCGGATCGCTGATGCCGTGCAGCCTGCGGGGAAAGAGGGACTTGGTCAGCCAGGTCGCCCCGCGGGAGACGGCGACGCGGTAGCTGCCCGCGAGCCCGGCCCGGCTGCCGCCCTTGATGTAGCGGGAGGCGACGACGAGCCCGGCGTTCGCCCGCTGTCCGGTGGCCACCAACTCCGGTACCAGGGAGGGCGGATGCTGGCAGTCGCCGTCCATGACGACGATCCAGTCCGACCCCGCCGCCTTCATCCCCTCCACGACCGCCCCGCCGAGCCCGCCGACCGGCTCGTCCCGGTGCAGGACGGTCACCGGGAAGGGGCAGTCCTTCGCGGTCCCGCGGATCACCTCGGGGGTGTCGTCGGTGGAGTCGTCCACGAAGACGACCTCGCAGGGCAGCCGGGCGGGCACGGACGCGGTGATCTGGTGCAGGAGTTCACGGATGTTGGCCGACTCGTTGTACGTCGGTACGACGATGGTGACGGCGGCGGGCTCCGGGACCTCGGAGGCCGTCAGGTCCGGTACGGGCGCGGTGTACTCATGGCTCATCGGACGCCTCCAGGGGCGGTCTGTACCTGCCGGATCTCGATCCGGTCCGCGCCGGTGCCGAAGACGGCGACGGGCGTCGAGTGCTGAACGGCGGCCCTGACGTTGGGCAGGTCGACCGCGTCGCGCCGTACGGTCGGCGAGGCCACGACGTAGTCGAGGTCCCTCCAGCCGCGCGGCATCGTCTTCGTGACCGCCGGGTCGAGGTCGGCCTTGTAGAACCAGATGGCGCCGAGCCCGGGCCGGTACCCGGAGTGCACCAGGTCCAGCCAGAGCGCGTCGTCGACGAGTACCCGCGTCCTGTCCGGTGCGGCCACCTCGGTCGCCAGCCACTTCGCGGCGGCCCGGTAGGGGGCGTTGGCGTCGGCGGTCAGGGCGGTGCGGTCACCGTCGTACCAGCGGGGTACGACGTACCCGCAGGCCGCGACGGCGAGGACGACGGCGATGCCGTAACGGCCCACCCAGCGTGACCTGTTGAGGACGGCGTGCGCGATCGAGGCGGTGCCGCCGGCGAGGACGAGGGCGAGGAACGGCAGCGCCTGGATGATGTACATCGCGGGCAGATAGCCGCTGGGCCGCATGGCGACCAGGGCGAGGATGCCCACGGCCAGCGAGGGGCCGGCGAGCGCGCGGGCGGTGACGGACCAGCGCCAGGTGGCCAGGAGCAGGAGCGCGCCCGCGAGTCCGCCGAGGGGCAGGACCCGGTCGTAGTAGAGCCAGGACGTGAGCACCCCGTGCGAGCCGGAGCCGGCGTCGAGGATGAAGCCCGAACCGGGCCTGGTCATCTGGTACTTGACCCCGTCCCACAGCGAGACATGTCCGCTGCCGGGCAGCAGCTCGCCCTTCAGGAGGGCGAAGAGGGGGTACGACAGGCCGATCAGCGCGCAGGCGGTGATCGCGCCGGTCAGGGCGAACTTGCGGGTCTCGCGGTGGCTGTGCCGCCACATGGTGACGAAGACCGCCGGGAGGACGAAGAGCATCGTCTCCTTGGTCAGCACGGCCGTCGCCGCCGCGATGCCCGCGCCGAAGTGGTGCCAGAGGTGGCGGCTCGGGGAGGCGGCCAGCGTGAACGCCACCAGGGTCCACATGACCGCGAGGTTGTCGAGGAAGATCTCGCGCTGGAGGACGACGGAGAGCGGCGAGAGCCCGAACAGGGCCATGCCGAGCCCGGCCGCCCAGCGGGGCAGGGAGAGCCGGCGCCCGAGGACGTACACGAGGACCGCGCTGATGCCGCTGATCAGCAGCATCATGACCCGCATCGAGCCGACGGTCATCGAGTCGGGGCTCAGCAGCTTCGGTATCCAGGTGAGCAGCGCGAGCTGGATCCAGCCGAGCGGCGGATGGTCGTACCAGTAGGTGTAATGAGCGAGGCCCTTGCCCTCCTGGACGGCCCAGGCCTGGGCGAGGTAGGTGCCCTCGTCGTCGCTGAGGGTCGGGTAGTCGGCGATGTTCCAGCCCTGGACGACGAGGATCGCGAGGAGGAGGGCACCGCAGAGGAGGAGATCGGGTCGTTTCGACGGGGTCGTTCGGCTGGTCGAACGCGCTTGAGGCGCAGGCTGCCGCTGCGCGGGGACCTCAGGAGCGGTCACCGCGGGAAGGGTGGAGGTCACGCAGGGACGTCCTCTCGGATTACCGCTGTGGTGTTCAGATGGGCGCCGACGTGACTGGTCAACTCCCATTCGGTCCGGCCACGTTGCTCACGCCAGACGGCGCGGATCGCGGCCCCGGCGAGGAGGACCTGGTAGAAGGGGCCGCCCGCGATCAGCTTGAGGTAGTGCACGAAGCGCACCCGCAGTCCGTACTGCTTGCCGAAGTCGTGCAGTCCGACGAGCTCGAAGACGAAGGTGACGAGCGCGGTGACGGCCGGCAGGAAGGTGATGAAGGCGATCCCGACGGGCACGTCGAGGAAGAGGGCGACGGCCGCGTTGAGCGGGATGATCACTCCGGAGAAGGCCTGGAGGAACGGTGTCATCAGGGTGTACCGGGCGAGCAGCCGCTGCCCGAAGCCCGGGAGCTGCTTCCAGTCCTTCTTCCGGTAGACCTGGAGGAAGCCCTGGTTCCAGCGGGTGCGCTGCTTGAGCAGGGACATCAGCGATCCCGGGGTCTCCTCCCGCGTCACCATGTCGGAGTCGTAGGCGACGACGACCTTCTTGCCGACGGACGACAGCCGCACCCCCAGGTCGCAGTCCTCGGCGAGGCAGTCGGGATCCCAGCCACCGGCCTCCTTGAGGGTGCCGGTGCGCACGAAGACGGTGTTGCCGCCGAGCGGGATGAACCCCTTCTGCGCGTGCAGGTGCAGCCGGGAGCGGAACCAGAAGAAATACTCCAGGCAGTTGCGCAGGGAGTACCAGCTGGAGTGGAAGTTGATGAGCTGGACGCCGCCCTGCACGACGTCCGCCCCGGTGGTCCTGAAGGCGTGGTCGACATGGGCGAGGAGCTCCGGATGGACCTGGTCCTCGGCGTCGAAGACCCCGACGACATCGCCGCGGCAGTGCGGCAGCGCCGTGTTCATCGCCTTCGGCTTGTTCTTCTTCTCGTGGGTGTCGACCACGACCCGGACGCGCGGATCACGCTCGGCGGCCGCCTCGGCGACCGCCGTGGTCTCCGGGTCGTCGTGCCCGACGATGACGATGATCTCGAAGTCGGTGTGGCTGGACTCCAGCAGCCGCTGGATGGTGTGGTCGAGTACGGCCTGCTCGTGCCGCGCGGGCAGCAGCAGCGAGAACGAGACGTGTTCGCCCCCGTCCGGTCTGCTGAACCGGGTGGAGGCGAGCACCTCGGGCGTACGCCACGCGTGCATCTGCCACCACAGCGTGAACGCCGCCATCCAGAACAGGGCCAGTGAAACGGCAGCGATGAGCACAGACGTCAGCAAAGATCCCCCCAGATCCTGAAAACCCCCGGTCACGGCAGGCCTGTTGCTCCTGCCGCGCCACTGTGGAGAGGTTATGGGCGATCTGTGAAGCGCTGGAGATCCTCCGATAAATACTGTGTTTCGTCAGGGTGTGGTGACTTCACCCGTTCAGCGATGATCGAAGCCGTTCGACCTCGGTCGTCGGTGCGTCACAGGTGAAGTTACGGCAGACATACGCGGCCGGTTCACCGCCGACGAGCGGCCGGTCGGCCAGCAACGGCAGCTCGTCACTCCCGACGACCCCCACGGCGACGACGGCACCGGGAGCGGTGCCGAGAAGTGCCGCTCGATGCAGGGCCTTTGTGGCCGGGTGACCCATCTCCGGCCCCACGACCGCCACCTCCCGCGGCCCGTCCAGCAGCGCCTCCGCGACCGCGAGCCCCCACCCGATGAACCGCGGCACCCTCGGCCCGAGCGCCTTCACCACGCCCAACGCCCGTTCCGCGGCGGTGCGATGGGGCTCGGACCCGGTCTGCGCGGCATAGCTCAGCAGCGCGCCCGCGGCGGCGGTCCAGCCGGACGGCACGGCGTTGTCGGTCGGATCCTGAGGCCGCCGGATGAGCTGCTCCGCATCGGAGGCGGTGTCGAACAGCGCCCCCGACTCAGGGTCCACGAACCGCGCGAGCACATGGTCGAGCAGGAACCCGGCGAACTCCAGCCACACCCCCTCCCCCGTCACGGACGTGAGCGCGAGGAACCCCTCCGCGACATCCGCGTAGTCCTCCAACACCCCGGCGTTGGCGCCGACATGACCGTCCTTGCTGGTCCGGGCAAGCCGCGCCTGCTGGTCCAGATGGAGCCGTACGAGGAGATCGGCGGCGGCGACGGCGGCCTCGACCAGGTCGGGCCGGTCGAAGTAGGCGCCGGTCTCGGCGAGCGCGGCGATCGCGAGCCCGTTCCAGGCGGCGACGACCTTGTCGTCCCGCCCGGGAGCGGGCCGCTCGGCACGGGCGGCGAGCAGCCGCCGCTTGACGGACTCGACCTTCTCGGCGTCGAAGACCCCTTCGTGCTGCGGCAGTTGCAGCACCGAGGCCCCTTCCTCGAAGGTCCCCTCCTCGGTCACCCCGAAGTACTGCGCGGCGAGCTCGGCATCCTCCTCGCCCAACACCTCGACGAGCTGCGCGGGCGTCCACACGTAGTACGCCCCCTCGACATGCTTCCCGCTCCCGTCATCACTGTCGGCGTCGAGCGCGGACGCGAACCCGCCCTCGGCGGTCCGCAGCTCCCGCACCATGAAGTCGGCGGTCTCCAGCGCGACACGACGGGCGAGCTCGGAGCCGGTGGCCCGCCAGAGATGAGCGTAGACACGGCACAGAAGAGCATTGTCATAGAGCATCTTCTCGAAGTGGGGCACGACCCACTCCCGATCGACGGAGTACCGCGCGAACCCGCCCCCCAGCTGGTCGTAGATCCCGCCCCGCGCCATCCGCTCACACGTGTCCGCCGCCATCTGCAAGGCGCCCTCGGCCCCGGTCCGGGCATGATGCCGCAGCAGGAACTCCACGACCATGGACGGCGGAAACTTGGGCGCCCCGCCGAATCCCCCGCGTTGCGGGTCGTACTCCCGCGTCAGCCCGAGCAGCGCCCCCGCCAGCTCCTCCTCGCCGGGCGCCTGCGCGTCGCCGTACGAGATCTCCCGCCCGGCCAGGTCCCGCACGATCTTCTCCGCCACCTCGGCGACCTCGTCCCGCCGGTCCGTCCACGCCCCGCGCACCCCCTCCAGCACCTGCCGGAACGACGGCATCCCGTGCCGGGGCGCGGGCGGGAAGTAGGTACCGAAGTAGAAGGGCTCGGCGTCCGGCGTGAGAAACACGGTCATCGGCCACCCACCCTGCCCGGTGGCGGCCTGCACGGCCTCCATGTAGACGGCGTCGACGTCGGGGCGTTCTTCGCGGTCGACCTTGATGTTGACGAAGTGGGCGTTGAGGTAGTCGGCGGTCTCCTGGTCCTCGAAGGACTCGTGCGCCATCACATGGCACCAGTGGCAACTGGAGTACCCGACGCTGAGCAGCACGGGTTTGCCGCTCTTGCGCGCCTCCTCGAAGGCCTCGCCGGACCACGGCCACCAGTCGACGGGGTTGTCCGCGTGCTGGAGGAGGTAGGGGGACGTCTCTTGGGCCAGTCGGTTCGGCATGAGGTCCATCCTGCCGCAGTACCCCGGCCCTCACGCGGCAGGCGTGTCGCAGAAGGTGATCCTCCGGCCCTCTCCCCACAGCGCCCCGTCGGCAGCACACTTGACCAAGAACACCGTTGTCGTCGGAGGGGGACGAGACATGCGGGACAGCCATCGGGTGGAGGCCGAGCGGCTGGTGGCCCGGGCCGTGGAGGAGGAGGTGCGGCGGTCGGGCGGGCGCATCGACGGGGGTGTGCTGCTGTCACGGGCGCGCGGCGCACTGGACGCCATGGCCGAGACGGCCACCGAGGAGTACGAGGCGTATACGCGCGCGCTGGACGAGGCGGCGGCCGGGCAGCTGACGTTCGGGCAGCGGTACGCGCAGGAGGGCGGCGGAACTCCGTTGCTGGTGGCCGGGGTTGCCGCGACGGCGGCCGTCGTCGCCGACCTGGTGCTGGGGACCGGCGCGGGGACGGCCCTCGGTGCCGGGGTGACCGTCGGGGTGGTGGGGGCGGCGGCGACCGTGGTGAAGGTCGCCGGGTCGCATCTGCCGGCCGCGCACCACCAGGCGGGCGCGGCGAGTCAGCCGGGCGGGCCCGAGCAGCTCAGGCTGTCGTGGCTGACCGCCCTCGAGGTGCGGGGCATCAGGCCGTTCCTGGACCAGCAGCGGGTGCGGAGCGCGTCGACCGGGCCGAAGAAGACGGGGCCGCGGCTGAAGGGCGCCGACAAGAGCGCGGCGGCCCGCGGGCGGAACGTGCTGGAGCAGTCGTTCGGCCAACTCCCGGAGCCGGTCGCCGCGTTCGCGGGCCGGCGGCAGGAGGTGGGCCGGATCAGACACTGGGTGCAGTCGGCGCGGGCGAGCACGGAGACCCGGCCGACGGTGGTGGTGCTGCACGGTCCGTCCGGCAGCGGCCGTTCGACGCTCGCGCTGCATGCCGCGCACGATCTGCGGGACCACTTCCGCGGCGCGTGCGTGGTGGACCTGCGCGGTGACAGCCCGGAGGAGCCCCCGCTGCCCACCCGTGACGCGCTGCTGCATCTGCTGAACCGGCTCGGCGCGCCCCGCGAGCAGCTGCTGTTCCGGGAGCGTTCCTCCCCCGACCAGCAGGTCAAGCGGCTGAGCGAGCTGTACCACCAGCATCTGACGGGCCTACCGGTGACGGTCGTCCTGGACGACGCCTCGGACCCCGAGCAGGTCCGCACGCTCGTCCCCGAGCGCTCCGACAGCCTGGTCCTGGTCACCAGCCGGGTCCCGCTGAAGCTGCCCGCCGATCTTCCGGCCTGGGTGCACCACCTCCCGGTGGAGGCGCTGGATCCGGCCGGCGGAGAGGAGTTGCTCGCCGCGTCCGCGCAGGACAAGACAGCGCCCTACGACGCCGAGTCCGCCGACCGGATCAGGGAACTGTGCGGCGGTCTGCCGCTCGCGCTGCGCATCGCGGGTTCGTCCCTGGGTCCGCGTTCACCGCGTCAACTGGCCTCTGACCTGGGCGCGTACGGCCCGGTGGAGCCGATCGAGCGGGTGCTGTGGCTGCGTTACACCGACCAGTCGGAACCGGCCCGCCGACTGCTGCGCCGACTGGCGCTGGCGGGCCGGGCCTCCCTGGGCGCGGCGGCCGCCGCGGCGCTGCTCGCCACGGACCAGGCGGAGGCGACCCGGCAGCTCGTCGCGCTCTCCCGCGCGGGTCTGCTCGACCAGGTCCGCGGTGACCGCTACCGCCTGCACGACCTGGTCCGCGCCTTCGCCCAGGCCCGTCTTCTGGACGAGGAGGAACCGGCGGAGCGTACGGCGGCGCAGGAACGTCTCATCGTGAACTACGCCGAGCTCGCCGACTCGGTGCTGCGCCTGGTCGACGGCAACATGTCGACCCGCTCGGACCGTTTCTCCCCGCACGGCTTCACCTCGCTGGACGAGGCGCTGCGCTGGCTGGACGACGAGTCGAGCTTCATCACCTCGACGCTGCGGCACGCGGAGGGCGTGAACCAGGCGGCGGTGCTGAACCTCCTGGGCGCGCTGTGCGACTACTGCCTGCTGCGCGGCGACCTCTACCGCCTGGGTGAGATCAGCGAGCTGGCGCAGGCGGTCGACCAGGGTCTCCTGGTCCGTTCCGTGCAGTGGCGCACGGGTATCGCCGCCCGTCAGCTGGGCGAGCTGGACAAGGCGCGCACGACCCTCACCTCTGTGGTGGACCTCTACATGGAGGCCCACCACGACGCGGGCGCCGCACGAGCCCTCTGCTCCCTCGGCATCACCCTGCACCACCAGGGCAACCTGACGGAGGCGGCGGCCCGGCTGCACGAGGCCCTGGACCTCCAGGCGGCCCCCGAGCTGGCCACGGACCGGGCCTGGACGATGCACGCTCTGGCGGCCGTGGAACGCGACCGGGCCCATCTGACCGAGGCCATGGACCTGCTCACCCAGTCCCTGGTCCTGCACCACGCGGGCGAGTCCGTGCACGGCGAGGCGTGGGCCCACTTCCAGCTCGGCCAGCTGGCCCTGCGCATGGGCGACGTACCGCGAGCCGAACGGGAACTGCGCACGGCCCTGGATCTCTACGGCCGCACCCGCGACGCCCGCGGCGAGGCCTGGGCCCTGACCCAGCTGGCCCGCGCCCGGCTCGTCGCCGGCGACCCCTCGCCGGCGGTGGACGGACTGCGCCAGGCGGCGTCCCGGCATCGCGAGAACGAGGACGCGCGCGGTGAGGCCTGGTCCGTCTACTACCTGGGCCAGGCCCTGGAGGAGACCGGCAACCTGGACCTGGCGGTGCGCGAGCTGGAACGCTCCCGGACGATGTTCTCCCGCATCCGTGACGTCTACGGCCTGGCCTGTGCCCGGCACCACTCGGCGCGCGTCACGAGGGACCAGCGCGCGGCCCAGACCGGCTCTCTCCGCAATTCCGGCTTCGCCCGTCAGCTCCTCGTCGACGCGCGCGCGGACTTCCAGCGGATCGGCGTCGCCCACGGCGAGGCGTGGACCTGTCTGGAGCTGGCCGTGGTGGACGCGGGCAACGCCCGCACCCCGCAGGCGCTCGCCCTGTGCGACGAGGCGATCGGCCTGTTCACCTCGTACGGCGACCGCCGCGGCGAGGACTGGGCCCGCTTCCTGCGCTGCACCCTGCTCCCCTACGCGGCCCCGGGCGGCATGGAGATCGGCACGGCGGTCGCGCAGGAGGAGCTGTCCCAGCTGTCCCGGGGCGGCCATCCGTCCCGGGACGAGAAGCTCGACGACTACGTCGAGGCGTATCTGCTCCTGCTGGAGCGGGGGGTGAGCCTGGAGTCCGGCTGGCAGGCATGGCGGCTGGGCATGGTCCCGAACCGGCATGCGCGGGAGGTCATGGGGGTGGCGGTGGCGGCCAGGAACTGACCGCCACCCCGCCGGACCGCGGTCAGCTCTGGCCGGGCTTGGCCGAGGCCGTCTCGGACGCGGTCTCGGCCTCCGGGTCCGGGGTCTCCTTGAAGTCGACCTTCCCCAGCTGCCGGCTCATCGACTTCATCAGGCCCCACACCGCCAGGGCCATCACCGCGAAGACGATGAAGCCGAGGACGCCGGGGGTGACCTTGTTCTCGTCCACCTCCTTGGCGAGGGGGACGAGATGCGTCATTGCCAGGCTCACGCTTGCGCTCATGTCAGGCATTGTCCCGGATGCCCGCGAAGAGGTCGTCCTCGGGGAGGGAGGTATCGACGAGGGACTTCGCGAGTTCGTACTCCTCCGTCGGCCAGACCTCCTTCTGGATCTCCATCGGGACCTTGAACCAGCCGCCGTCGGGGTCGATCTGCGTGGCGTGCGCGATCAGCGCCTTGTCGCGGATCTCGTAGTACTCGGCGCACGGGATGTGCGTGGTCAGCGTGCGCTCGGCGCGCTCGATCTCGCTCCAGCGCTTGAGCCACTCCCCGTACGGCGACTCCAGACCGCGGTCCAGCATCGCCTGGTGCAGCGCCTCGGTGCGGGGACGGTTGAAGCCCTGGTTGTAGTAGAGCTTCTGCGCCTGGTAGGCGGGGCCGAACTCGGCCTCCGGGTACTTCTCGGTGTCCGCCGCGCCCTCGAACGCCACCATCGAGATCTTGTGGGTCATGATGTGGTCGGGGTGCGGGTAGCCGCCGTTCTCGTCGTACGTGGTGATCACCTGGGGACGGAACGCGCGGATCTTGCGGACCAGCTCGCCGGCCGCCTTGTCGACGTCCTCCAGGGCGAAGCAGCCCTCGGGGAGCGGCGGCAGCGGGTCGCCCTCGGGCAGACCGGAGTCGACGAAGCCGAGCCACTCCTGCTTCACGCCGAGGATCTCGCGGGCCTCGTCCATCTCCTTCTTGCGTACCTCGTGGATGTGCTCCTCGATGTACCTGTCTCCCTGCAGCTTCGGATTGAGGATGGAGCCGCGCTCCCCTCCCGTGCAGGTCACGACCAGCACGTCCACCCCCTCGGACACGTACTTCGCCATGGTGGCCGCGCCCTTGCTCGACTCGTCGTCGGGGTGCGCGTGAACGGCCATCAGTCGCAGCTGGTCAGTCAAGACTCAATCCTCAGTAAGTCGGCGCCCCGGTGTCTTCGGGTGCGATCGGCGCTTCTATAGTGACCGAATCGGAGGGCGAATAATTCCGGGGTCAGGACGAGGCCCGGTATCCGTCCGGTTTCTGCCGAGAGGACGATCATGAGCGCGTCGACCACGCGACTGCCCGAGGGCCGTTACGGCCGTTCCTCGGACGAGCGCGCCGACCACAAGCTCAGGATCGCAGCCGTCGTCCTCGGGGCCCTGCTGGTCGCGATGATGGGTTACTTCGCCTGGCACTACGTCGCCAAGAACGAGATCAGCGCCGAAGTGATCACCTTCGAACCGCAGCAGGACGCGGTGCAGGTGCATCTGGAGGTCCGCAAGGACGCCGGCGCCAGCGGCTACTGCACGATCCGCTCCCAGGCGGAGAACGGCGCCGAGGTCGGCCGGGCCGACTTCCGCTTCTCCGGGGACGCCACCCGCATCGACAAGGTCGTCACGCTCCGTACGACGTCCCAGGGCACCACCGCCGAGCTCCTGGGCTGTCACGCCGACTGAGTTCATCTGCATTACGTACTGGCTGACCTGCGTTGACGTGAATCTGGTGGGTTATGTCCTCCCCCTTGGGCCGTTGAATTGTTAGGCTCGTGGTTTCGCCCTTCCGTGAAGGAACATTCTTCTGGGTAGGGCGATGCTTTGTATTCCCAGTACCTACGAGGAGCACCTGTGACCCAGACCAGCGAAGACGTCACCTGGCTTACGCAGGAGGCGTACACCAAGCTCAAGGAAGAGCTGGCGTACCTGTCTGGTCCCGCGCGCGAGGAAGTCACCGCGAAGATCGCGGCAGCGCGCGAGGAGGGCGACCTGCGCGAGAACGGCGGGTACCACGCGGCCAAGGAAGAGCAGGGCAAGCAGGAGCTCCGCATCCGCCAGCTGACCCAGCTCCTGGAGAAGGCCAAGGTCGGCGAGGCCCCGACGTCCGCCGACGGCACGGTCGCGCCCGGCATGGTCGTCACGATCGCCTTCGACGGCGACGAGGACGACACGATGACCTTCCTGCTCGCCTCCCGCGAGTACGCCAGCTCCGACATCGAGACCTACTCGCCGCAGTCCCCGCTGGGCTCCGGCGTGATCGGCCACAAGGTCGGCGAGGACGCGGAGTACGAGCTGCCCAACGGCAAGAAGGCGTCCGTGAAGATCCTCACGGCCGAGCCCTACAGCGGCTGATCCGTTCGCTTCGACGAGCCCCCGGCGCCTCCCGGCACCGGGGGCTCTGTCATGCCTTCGCGGTCACGCCGTCGCCGAGCGGTACTTCCTGACCGACAGGGTCCTGAACACCACGATGATCAGCACCGAGTAGATCAGTGAGGCCCATACCGAGTGCCGCATCGGCCAGGCCTCGGAGGACGAGACGCCCGGGTTGCCGAACAGCTCCCGGCACGCCTGGACCGTCGCGCTGAACGGGTTCCAGTCGGCGATATGGCGCAGCCACGGCGTCATATGGCTGGTGTCCACGAAGGCGTTCGAGATGAACGTGACCGGGAAGAGCCAGATCAGTCCGCTGGAGGTGGCCGCCTCGGGGGTACGGACGGACATGCCGATCAGGGCGCCGATCCAGGTGAACGCGTACCCGAGCAGGAGCAGCAGCCCGAAGGCGCCCAGCACCTTGCCGACGTTGGTGTCCGCGTCCGACCCGACTCGCCAGCCGACCAGGAGGGCGACCACCGCGAGCACTATCAGGGTGAGCGCGGTCTGCACGAGGTCGGCGAAGGTGCGCCCGGTGAGCACGGCGCCTCTTGCCATGGGCAGCGAGCGGAACCGGTCGATGAGGCCCTTGTGCATGTCGTCGGCGATGCCGGCGCCGGAGCTGGCGGTGGCGAACGTGACGGTCTGCGCGAAGATGCCGGCCATCAGGAAGTTCTTGTAGTCGACGGCGCTGGTGCTGCCGCCGATCTGCATGGAACCGCCGAAGACGTAGGTGAAGAGCACCACGAACATGATGGGCTGGATCAGCCCGTAGATGATCATCTCCGGGATCCGGGACATCCGGATCAGATTGCGCTTGGCGACGACCAGGGAGTCCCGGACGGACTGGCTGACCGGGTTGCCGGCCGGTGCGATGCGTGCGGTGTCGGTGACAGCACTCATTTGTTGACGGCCTCCTTGCCGCCGGCCTTGCCGCTCGCCTCGTCCTTCGCCTCGTCCTTCTCCTCGGCCACATGGCCGGTCAGGGAGAGGAAGACATCGTCGAGGGTGGGGCGGCGCAGGCCGATGTCGTCGATCTCGATGCCCCGGGTGTCGAGCTCGCGGATGACCTCGGCGAGGAGCTTGGCGCCGCCGGTGACGGGGACGGTGAGCTTGCGGGTGTGCTCCTCGACCGTGGTGTCGCCCTTGCCGAAGCCGCGCAGGACCTCGGAGGCGGTCCGTATGTCCTCGCGCTCATGGACCACCACCTCGACGCGCTCGCCGCCGGTGCGGGCCTTGAGCTGGTCGGAGGTGCCCTGGGCGATGAGACGCCCGTGGTCGACGACGGCGATGTCATGTGCGAGGTGGTCGGCCTCTTCGAGGTACTGCGTGGTCAGCAGCAGGGTGGTGCCGCCGGAGACGAGCCGCTTGATGACCTCCCACAGCAGCTGCCGGTTGCGCGGGTCCAGGCCGGTCGTCGGTTCGTCCATGAACATCACGGGCGGGGAGACGACCAGGGCGGCCGCGAGGTCGAGTCGGCGACGCATACCGCCGGAGTAGGTCTTGGTGGGGCGGTCGGCGGCGTCCGCGAGGTCGAACTGCTCCAGCAGCTCGACCGCCCGGGCCTTCGCCGCCTTCGCCCTCATCTGGTAGAGCTGGCCGACCATCTGGAGGTTCTCGCGGCCGGTCAGATACTCGTCGACCGCCGCGAACTGGCCGGAGAGCCCGATGGAACGGCGTACCGCGTCGGGGTGCTTGAGGACGTCGATGCCCGCGACGACCGCCGAGCCGCTGTCGGGGCGCAGCAGGGTCGTGAGGCAGCGGACGGTCGTCGTCTTGCCCGCGCCGTTCGGCCCGAGCAGGCCCAGGACGGTGCCTTCCGGCACGTCGAGGTCGACGCCGTCCAGAGCCTTTACGTCACCGAAGGTCTTGACCAGGCCTTCGGCATAGATGGCGCCTGGCATATGAGTCTCCACGTCGTCGGGGATTCTTCGAAAAGCCTAGGTTTGCGCTGGTCCTGCCGCCTGCCCTTTTCTCGCAACACACCATAACGCGATGTATCGCGAGTCTCAATGGACTTTCACGAAAGGGTGAATCCAAGCCGCTGACCTCAGTCGATGACCGTGTAGCCCGCGTTCCGCAGGGCCTGGCCGACCTCGGCGCAGTGCTCGGGGCCCTTCGTCTCCAGGTGCAGCTCGACCTCCGCCTCCGTGAGCCCGAGCCGTGGATCGGTCCGCACATGGCTCACGTCGAGGACGTTAGCGTCCACCACTGACAACACCCCGAGAAGCGTGGCGAGAGCGCCGGGACGGTCCGTCAGCCGCAGGCGTACGGCCAGGTAGCGGCCCTGCGCGGCCATGCCGTGCCGCAGCACGCGTTGCAACAGCACCGGATCGACGTTGCCACCGGACAGCACCGCGACGACCGGTCCCTCGAAGGCGCGGGGGTCGCTCAGCAGCGCCGCGACGGGGCTCGCGCCGGCCGGCTCGACGACCAGCTTGGCCCGTTCCAGGCTCAGCAGCAGCGCCGCGGACAGCTCGTCCTCGCTGACCGTACGCACCTCGTCGACCAGTTCGCCGACGATCTCGAACGGCACATCGCCGGGCCGCCCGACCTTCATGCCGTCGGCCATCGTGGCCGGGTTCTCGATCGACACCGGCCGCCCGGCCGCCAGCGAGGGCGGATACGCCGCCGCGCCCGCCGCCTGGACGCCCACGATCCGCACGTCGGGCCGCAGCGACTTCACCGCGACCGCGACGCCGGCCGCGAGACCGCCGCCGCCGATGCCGAGGACGATCGTGCGCACCTCCGGGCACTGCTCCAGGATCTCCAGGCCGACCGTGCCCTGGCCCGCGATGACGTCGGGGTGGTCGAAGGGATGAATGAACACCGCGCCCGTCCGCTCCGCGTACTCCTGCGCGGCGGCCAGCGTCTCGTCGACCACCTGCCCGTGCAGCCTCACCTCGGCGCCGTAGTCCCGGGTCGCGCTGATCTTCGGCAGCGGGGCGCCCTTCGGCATGAACACCGTCGACCGCACGCCCAGCAGCGCCGACGCCAGCGCGACACCCTGCGCGTGGTTGCCCGCGCTCGCGGCGACGACCCCGGCGGCCCGCTCCTCGGGCAGCAGTCCGGCGATCCTGACGTAGGCGCCGCGCAGCTTGAACGACCCGGTGCGCTGCAGGTTCTCGCACTTGAAGTGCACCGGCGCGCCGACCAGCTGGGAGAGGTGCCGGCTGCCCTCCATCGCGGTCACCCGGGCCACTCCCGTGAGCATCTTCTGGGCGCCCTTCACATCGTCGAGGGTGACGGGCCGCAGGGAGTGCAAGGAGTCAGCCGTGCCGTAGCTCATGACACAAGCATCGCAGTTCACAGGCGCAAGCGGCCGCTGTGACCAACCTCCGAGACCGGTTTGCGCAGCGCCGGTACGGCCCGCCTTCCAGCCGCGTACCCTGTCCCCCAACCCAGCACCCCTCATCTGAAGTGAGCCCCCGGCCATGCCCACAACACCTGAAATGTCGATGGACATGACGACCGTCGGTGACACCGGTCTCCTCGACACGCTGCAGCACGAGGTGGCGGTCTTCGCCCGCCGTGCCGAACAGACCCGGCTCGGCGGGGTCGGGCAGGTGCGCAACTCCATGGACCGCGCCGCATACCTGCTGCTCAACCGCCTCGACAAGGAAGGCCCGATGGGCGTCAAGGCGCTCGCCGCGAGCATGGGCATCGACTCGTCGACGGTGACCCGGCAGGTGGCGCCGCTCGTGGACACCGGGCTCGTCAAGCGCACCTCGCACCCGGAGGACGGGCGGGCCGTGGTGCTCCAGCTGTCCCCGCGCGGGCTGTCGCGGCTGGAGGAAGTGCGCTCCTCGCGGCGTCAGTTGATGGCCGAGCTGACACACGACTGGGCGCCGGAGGAGCGCGAGGCGTTCTGCACGCTCCTCACGCGCTTCAACACCGCGCTCTCCTCCCGGATGGCGGCACAGGGGCTGCCGGGTGCGGACTCCCCGTCGGCTTCCTGAGCGGTCGGCTTCCGGAAAACAGCCGCCGGCCCGAGTGGTCGGATTCCTGAACGGCTGATGTGTCCGCGCGCGGCTCTTGACCGAAAGGCCACCCCTGGCCTCATATGAGACCGGGTCCCGAGTCGCACACGGTTCCGTATCCCGTACGCGACCTGGGGGCCGGTTCCCTCACATGGTCGGTCTGCGGCGGGAGGCGCGGTGCGACAACGGCATGCGTCTCAGGACGCCCGCCGTGCCCGGGAGTTCGAGGCGTTCGTCGCGGGCGCGGCCGGGCGGCTGCTGCATGCCGCGACCCTCCTCACCGCGGAGGCCCCGGACGACAACCCGCGCGCGCGGCGCCTGCTGACGCTGGCGCTCGCCCACACGTACGCGTGCTGGGACGGACTGCACGGCGAGGACCCGTACGACCGCACCCGCCAGTACCTGGCCACCCGGTTCGCCCGCGGCGCCTGGCACCAGTACGGCGGTCTGGCCGGCGCACGTCCCCATCCCGCCAGCCCCCTGGCCGGTCTGGCCCCGCAGGAGCGGCTCGTCCTCGTCCTCAGGCTCTACGAGGGTGTCGCCGAGGAACAGGCGGCGGCTCTCCTCGGCCTGCCGACGGAGCGCGTCCACACGATCTGCGACCGGGCGACAGCGACCCTGCTGCACCCGCCCCGGGGCCCGGCGCCCGCGGTGGGCGGGGCGAAGATGGCGCCGTCATGAGCGGGCCGGGGCTGACCGGCGGGAGGCGGCCGTGAACCGGCCCGAGCGTGAGGCCGCCGTACGGCGGATCATGGACCAGGCGCCACCGCCCGTGCCCCCGGAGCTGCACGCGGAGGTGGTGCGCCGGGGCGCCCGCATGCTGCGGCGCAGGCGGGCGGCCCGCCGCGTGATGTGGTTCCTGCTCTTCGCGGCGAGCGTCGCCTTCATCGTGTGGGCGGTGCTGGCCCGCCCCTGGGTGGAGCCGCCGTCGCAGACGACTCCACCGCTCACCGACTGGTGAGCCCTCGGGCTCCTCGGACCTACCGGCCCAGCGCCTGCTGGAGGTCTTCCAGCAGGTCGTCGACGTTCTCGATGCCCACGGAGAGGCGCACCAGGTCGGCGGGCACCTCCAGGGCGCTGCCCGCGGCGGACGCGTGCGTCATGCGGCCGGGGTGCTCGATGAGGGACTCGACGCCGCCGAGGGACTCGCCCAGCGTGAACACCTTGGCGCGGTTGCAGACCTCGACGGCCGCCTCCTCGCCGCCCTCGACCTGGAAGGACACCATGCCGCCGAAGGCCCGCATCTGCTTGGCGGCGACCTCGTGCCCGGGGTGGTCCTCCAGGCCCGGGTAGAGGACCTTCGTCACGCGCGTGTGCCGGGTCAGCATGTCGGCGACCTTGGTGGCGTTCTCGCTGTGCCGGTCCATGCGCACGGAGAGCGTCTTGGTGCCGCGCAGCACGAGCCAGGAGTCGAAGGGCCCGGCGACCGCGCCCATCGCGTTCTGGTGGTACGCCAGTTCCTCGCCGAGCGCCTCGTCGCCGACGATGAGCGCACCGCCGACGACGTCGGAGTGGCCACCCATGTACTTGGTCAGGGAGTGCACGACGACGTCCGCGCCGAGCGCGAGCGGCTGCTGGAGGTAGGGCGTGGCGAAGGTGTTGTCGACGACGAGCTTCGCGCCGGCGTCCCGGGCGATCTGCGCGACGGCGGCGATGTCGGTGATGCCGAGCAGCGGGTTGGAGGGGGTCTCCACCCACACGGCCTTGGTCTTCGGGGTGATGGCGGCCCGTACGGCGGCGGGGTCGCTGGTGTCGGCGACCGACCACTCCACGCCCCAGCGGGCGACGACCTTGGCGAAGAGGCGGAACGTGCCGCCGTACGCGTCGTTGGGGATGACCACGTGGTCGCCGGGGCTGAGCAGCGTACGCAACAGGCAGTCCTCGGCCGCCAGTCCGGACGCGAACGCGAGACCTCGGCGACCGCCTTCGAGGGCGGCGAGGTTCTCCTCCAGGGCGGTGCGGGTCGGGTTGGCGCTACGGCTGTACTCGTAGCCGCCGCGCAGACCGCCGACGCCGTCCTGCTTGTACGTGGAGACCTGGTAGATCGGCGGGACGACCGCGCCGGTGAGGGGATCGGCGGTGTTGCCCGCGTGGATCGCGAGGGTCTCGAAGTGCTGACTGATGTGCCTGTCGCTCATGGGCCCCGAGCGTAGTCCGCATTCCGGACCGATGTCGGCGATGAGGTGTACATGCCGTCGACTGCGGAGCTGTCCGTCCCCGGTTGTCCACAGGCCGGGGACCTGGTTGGCCAATTGTCGGCGGCGTCTGGAACGCTTGTGGCATGGAGATTCTCTGGGTCCTGATGGCGCTGGTCATGCTGGGCTTCGTGGTGCTGCCCGTCCTGCGGCGCAGGAGGGGCGTGATCGAGCGGGTCCCGCCGGGCCACCCCGACGCCGCGGACCCGGCGGAGTACGGCTTCGTACGGCAGGAGGAGCTGGACGTCCGGATGCCCGGACCCGACCAGGACCTGCTGGACGTACTGGACCTGGTGCAGCGCACCCAGGACTACCGCGCGGCCTCCCAGCTGCTCGCCGGCACCGGGGCGGAGGGCGAGCCGCGCTGGCAGCGCGTGCAGGCCTTCGCGGGTGCGGCCTCCCTGGAGCTGGCTCAGCGGCCGGGCGGGGTGAGCGAGACGCCGGGCGGGCAGTGGCTGCGGGTGTGGCGGGCCGAGGCCCCCAAGGACGCGGGCGGTGCGGCCGTGCACGCGGAGTTCCTGGTGCAGCAGGCGTGGCGGACGGCCACGCCGGGCACGGACGACTTCCGGATCATCATGGAGGAGGCGAGGGCGGCGTGCGGCGAGGCGGCGCTGCTGGCGCCCGGTGACCCGATCCCGTACATCGTCGAGCTCTCGGTGGCCCGTGGCCTCGCCTACTCCCGCGAGGAGTTCGAGCAGCTCTGGCTGAAGATCCTGGACCGCGCCCCGGCGCACATGGGCGCGCATCTGGCGGCGCTGCACTACTGGTGCGAGAAGTGGCACGGCTCGCGCGAGCAGGCGATGTCCTTCGCGGAGGCAGCCGCGGCGCGTGCCCCCCAGGGCTCTCTCCTGTCGGCGATGCCGCTGTTCGCGGTCTTCGAGCACCTGCCCGAGGTCAACCTGGTCGCCGGCTTCTATCAGAGCGAGGTGGTGACGAAGGCGATCCACGGCGCGCTGCACGCCGTGCACTCGGCCCGCGCGGACGACCCGATGCTGGCGCACGTCCGGCACATGCTGGTCTTCTTCCTGGTCCGCGGCGAGCGCTGGGCGGAGGCCATGAACCAGCTCATACACATCGACGGCCACGTGGGCGCCCTGCCGTGGACCCTGTCCCCGGACCCGGCGGCGGAGTTCGCGGTCTACCGCGCGCTGGCGGTGGCGGGCTACGAGGCGAACGGCGGCAGCCCGGCGACGCTGCCGCACTGAGGCGGGGCGGCGGAATGCCGCGTGTGGCGCCTGAATGCGGGGTGAGGCCCCGGAATGCGGGGCGGCGGGCCGGTGTTGAGGGCCGTGCCGCCCTCCCCGCCTCCCCGACGAAGGAGCCTCCATGCTGTTCGGCCGTACGCCGGTCCTCCCCACCCCCGAACAAGCGCTGAAGGGCCGCCCCGAACCGATATTCACCGTCCCGGACCGCCACACCGTCCTCGGCACCCCGCTCCTCGGCCCCTACCCGGAGGGCCTGGAGATCGCCGACTTCGGCCTGGGCTGCTTCTGGGGAGCCGAACGCAAGTTCTGGCAGCTCCCGGCCGGTGTGTACACCACCCTCGTCGGCTACCAGGGCGGCCACACCGAGAACCCCACGTACGAGGAGGTCTGTTCGGGCCTCACCGGCCACGCGGAGATGGTCCGCGTGGTCTTCGACCCGGCCGTCCTCTCGTACGACCGCCTCCTGCGGACCTTCTGGGAATCCCACAACCCCACCCAGGGCTTCCGCCAGGGCAACGACGTGGGCACCCAGTACCGCTCCGCGATCCACACCCACACGCAGGCCCAGGCCGACACGGCGGCCGCCTCCCGCACCGCCTACCAAAAGGCCCTGACGGCCTCCGGCCACACCGGCACCATCACCACGGAGATCCTCCCGGCGGAGAACCGCCCCTTCTATGCCGCCGAGGGATATCACCAGCAGTACCTCGACAAGAACCCGGCGGGGTACTGCGGGCTGGACGGCACCGGGGTGTCCTGCCCGATCGGTGTCGCCAAGGTCGAAGGCTGACCTCTGCGGGTTCGCGGGCCCGGCACGCCCCACCGGGGGGCCTTTGTCCGGGGGCGACTGAAAATCGGTGGTCGACGGAGCCGACCGCCCCCACGCTGTAGGTCATGGAACAACCCCACCGTGAGATCCGCGCGGCCTATGCGGACGCCACGATCACCGTCTACCAGGCGTACTCCCCGCACATCGGTCTGCCCGCCGTCCGCGAGGGCCGTTTCCCGGGTGCGTGGAAGCGCGACAGGATGACGTGGATCAAGCCGTCGTTCCTGTGGATGATGTACCGCTGCGGCTGGGGCGCCAAGGAGGGGCAGGAGACCGTTCTGGCCGTCGAGATCAGCCGCGAAGGCTTCGACTGGGCGCTCGCCAACGCGTGTCTGTCGAGTTACGTCCGCGAGGTGCATCCCGACCGCGCCACCTGGCAGCGCCAGTTGAAGCGTGCGCCCGCTCGTGTGCAGTGGGACCCGGAGCGGGATCTGCGCCTGCGACCCCTGCCGTACCGGTCGTTGCAGCTCGGCCTCTCCGGTGAGGCGGCACACCGTTACGCGGACGAGTGGGCGGTCGCCATCCGTGACGTGACACCACTCGCCCACGAGATCCACGCCCTGGTCGACAGGGGTGACCTGGACGAAGCCGCCCGGTTGCTGCCCCAGGAACGCCCCTACCCGCTTGGCGACACACCCCTCACCCACCTGCACGGATGAGGTGCCGTTCGCGGCTCGCGCAGGCGGACAACGCGGATCTCGGCATCCGAACCCGGCCGTGGACGCCGGGTACACCCGCCTGGAGGATCATTGCGGCGTGAAGAAGCGTGCCGAGAAGACCCAGCCGGCGGAGCAGCCGACGGAACAGCCGCTCGGCTCCGTGCTCACCCCGTACCAGCAGACCCTGCGCGACCGTATGCTCGCCGCCCCCGTGCTCCCCGCACCCGAGCCCTGGCGGCCGGTCTTCGCCTCGTGCGCCCCCGTCGGCGGGCTGCTCGGGATCGGTTTCGCCACGCATCCCGACAGTCATCCCGACAGGGGCAACGATCTGGTCATGGTCGTCTCGCACGACGGACACGGTCTCTTTGACGCCGTTACCGGCGAGAAGATCGCCCGGGAGCGGGACCCCGACCCCGAGGACGCCACTCCCGACTCCACCGCCGACCTCACGTGCCCGGGACTGGGTCCGATCGCCGGGCCCAGGGTGCGCATCGCCGGGCTACACGGCGGCGGACTCCACCTGACCGCCGCCGGCGGCTGGGGTCTGGAGGTCGTCCACCCGGCCTGGCCCCACGAACGCGTCCTGCTCACCCACGGCAGCGGCATGCCCCACCGTGAGCCGCACGGCGAGGGATGGTGGCACATCTTCAACTCCCACTACAGCGAGCTGCGCACCGTCGGCTTCTCCCCCTCCGGCCACACCCTCGCCGTCGCCACCAGCAGCGACCTCACCCTCTGGACCCGCGCCGGCCGAAGGTAGTATCCGCCGACACTTCCGGCCTCTCGTCGAGGGCCGCTGAATCATGTGGGTGGGGGCACCTCGATGACGTTCCGACTGCGCGCCGTGCGCGCGTTCGCGCTGCTGGTCGGCTTCTTTCTCATGGGCGCGGTTCTGCTGACGGCCATGGCGGTGCTCGACTGGCTGGTGTTGACGAAGCTGTACAGCGCACGGGCGGCCTGGGTCGAAGGCGGGCTGCTGACCGTCACCTTCCTGTTGGCGGTGGCGATTCTGCGCGGCATGTTCGCGTTTCTGCGGGCCGGGCGGCTGCCGCAGGTGACCGACGCGGTGGCGGTCACCCCGGAGGACCAGCCCGAGCTGTGGGAACAGATACGGGCCGCCGCCGAGGCGACGGGACAGCGGCCGCCGGACGAGCTCTACCTGGTCGCCGAGGTCAACGCGGGGGTCGCCGAACAGAGCCGGTGGCTGGGGCTGCTGCCAGGACGACGCCGCATGTTCCTGGGCCTGCCGCTGCTGGCCGGGGTGACCGGCGCCCAGCTGCGCGCCGTCCTCGTCCACGAGTTCGGGCACCTCAGCAACCTCGACACCCGGCTCGGCGCCGTCACGATGCGCGGCCGGACAGCCCTGATCCACACGGTGGAGGCCTTTCGTGACGGCAGCACCCACTTCCACTATCTGGTCGGCGTCCTGTACGTCGGCTACGCGCGGATGTTCCTGCGCACCACGCAGTCCGTGGCCCGCCACCAGGAACTCGCCGCGGACCGGATGGCCGCCCGGCACGCGGGGCGTGACGCGACGGCCGCCGCGCTGCGGGCCCTTCCGGTACTCATGAGCGCGTACGCCCACTACCTGGAGACGTACGCCTCGATGGGCGGTTCGCAGGAGCAGGAAGAAGAAGCAGGAGGAGCAGCGGGAGCCGGCGGAGCGGAAGCAGCGGAGGACGCGTTGCCGCCCGTGGGCGAGGTGTACGGCGGTTTCCGCCGGTTGCTCGCGGCCCGCACCGAGGAGGGGCTCACCGCGCTCGCCGCGGGCCAACGGCCGCCGCGGCCACACCCGTACGACTCACATCCGCCGCTGGCCGAACGCATCGCGTTGATCGAGGAACTCCCCGCCGACGTCGAACTCGACCCGCACAGCCACACCCGGCATCAGCCCACCCCCGCACTGGCCCTCCTACGCGACACGGACCACCTGTTCGCCGCCCTGGAAGCCCGGACGCTCCCACCGACGGTCGTGCAACTGCCCCGCAAGAGCTGGGACGAGCTCACCATGGCCCGCGCGATCGCTGACGCCGAGGGCTGGTCGCGACCGCTGCAAGTCGCCGTGGCCAGGACACTTCGCTCGACCGAGCAGAAGGCGGAGCAGACGACAGACGGCACGGCGACCGTACGCCGGGACACCACACCCTCGGTCCCGGCCAGCCCGGCCAGCCCGGCCGGAGCGGTCAGCACGGTCAACTCCTCCTTGCCCGGCCTGGAGGAGATACTCGACGCCTTCGACCGCGGCCTGCTGTGGATGGAGGTCGCCGACCGGATGCCCAAGCCGTATCAGGCGGCGCGACTCATCGGCCCGTCCGCCCGCAACTTCATCCGCCCCCGGATCTTCGACGGGCTCGCCGGCCTGATCCATCTGCGGCTCGCCGAGTCCGGCCAGGCCCAGCCGGACATCGCCTGGTCGGGCCGGCCAGGTCTCGTCCTGCCCGACGCATGGGAGAAGGGCATGGACGACGCCCTCGACGCCGCCGTGGCCGACACACCCGACACCGCTCCCCTGCGCGCCCTGCTCGCCACCCCTCACCCTCTGGCCACGGCGACGTGACCCGACAGTTGGACGGAGCGTCCGTCGGCGAGGAACTCGTCATGCGTGGTGACGCAGAGGTCCCAGGGGGACACAGGCGTTCCGACGCCCGCCCCCTCACACCCGCTCCGCCAGGAACTCCTCCCACGTCCGCTCCCCCGTCTCCGCCCCCTCCAGCGTCAGGTTCGCGCCCGCGCGGTACGCCTTGCCGGCCTTGCCCGGAATGCGCACCGGCATCCTCAACCGGCTCTTCCTGCCCCGCAGTTCGAGGTAGGGACGGGCCAGCTCGGCGATGTCGTACACCGCCGGTCCCGCCATGTCGGGTACCAGGCCCGCCGGTTCGCCCAGCGCCAACTCGACCATCCGCGCCGCCACTTCGGCCGAGTCGACGGGCTGGAGGCGCAGCCCGCCCGGTACCGGCAGGACGGGGAGCTTCGTCATCTTCTCGACCATCGTCAGGGTCAGGTCGTGGAACTGGGCCGCTCGCAGTGTCGTCCACGGGATGCCCGAGTCGGCGATCGCCCGCTCCGCGTCCCGCTTGGTCCGCAGCCAGGCCAGCGGGACGCGGTCCGCGCCGATGACCGAGATGTGGACGAGGTGGCGTACGCCGGCCGCGCGGGCCGCCCGGACGAGGGTGCGGGCCGCCTCGTCGTCGCCCTTGGGTCCGCCCGCGAGGTGCAGGACCGTCCCGACCCCGGCCAGCGCCGCGTCGACGCCCTCGCCCGTCATCAGGTCGCCGGTGACGGACTCGATCCCGTCCGTGTCCTCGCGGTCCCGGCGGCTGAGGACCCTTACCGTGCGGCCCGCCGCCCGCAGCAGCGGTACGGCGTGGCTGCCCAGGGTGCCCGTGCCACCGGTGACGAGGATGATCTCCGTCCGGTCCGTCCGGTCCGTCCGGTCCGTCCGGTCCGTCTGGATCGCCTGGTCCCTGCGCTTCATGACCGCTCCCGTTTCATCTCGCCGAAGTGTCTTCGCGGGTATGACGGAGCGGTCTGAAGCGATGTGACAGGTGGGCCGGACTTTCTCGAAACTCAGATGGTCGCGGTGTCGATCACGAAGCGGTAGCGGACGTCGCTCTTCAGCACCCGCTCGTACGCCTCGTTGATCTCCGAGGCGGCAATCAGCTCGATCTCGGCACCGAACCCGTGTGCGGCGCAGAAGTCCAGCATCTCCTGGGTCTCGGCGATGCCGCCGATCATGGAGCCGGCGAGGGTCTTGCCGCCGCCGATGACGGAGAAGAGGTTGAGGGCGACGGGCTCCTCGGGGGCGCCGACGTTGACGAAGGCGCCCTCGGACTTGAGGAGGGAGAGGTAGGCGTCCAGGTTCAGGGGGGCCGAGACCGTCGACAGGATGAGGTCGAAGGTGCCCGCCAGCTCCTTGAAGGTGGTCTCGTCGCTGGTGGCGTAGTAGTGGTCGGCACCCAGCTTCAGGCCGTCCTCCTGCTTGCGCAGCGACTGGGACAGCACGGTCACCTCGGCGCCGAGCGCGTGCGCGATCTTCACGCCCATGTGGCCGAGGCCGCCCATGCCGAGGATCGCGACCTTCTTGCCGGGGCCGGCCCCGAAGCGCTTGAGCGGGGAGTACGTGGTGATGCCGGCGCACAGCAGCGGCGCGGCCTCGTCGAGGGAGAGGCCGTCGGGGATACGGACGACGAAGTTCTCGTCGACGACGACCTTCTCCGAGTAACCGCCGTAGGTGGGCTCGCCGTCCTTGCCGACGCCGTTGTACGTGGGGACGCTGCCGCCGGTGCAGTACTGCTCCAGGCCGGCCTTGCAGTTGTCGCACTCCCGGCAGGAGTCGACGAGGCAGCCGACGCCCACCCGGTCGCCGACGGTGTACTTGGTGACGCCGGGGCCGACCTCGGAGACGACGCCGGCGATCTCGTGGCCGGGGACCATCGGGAAGATCGCCTGGCCCCAGCCCTCGGTGGCCTGGTGGATGTCGGAGTGGCAGATGCCGGCGAACTTGATGTCGATCAGGACGTCGAACTCGCCGACCGGGCGTCGCTCGATGGTGGTCCGCTCCAGCGGGGCCTTGGCGGCGGGGGCGGCGTAAGCGGCAACGGTGGTCATGCCGGGGTTCTCCTAGCAGAGGGGGGTCGCGCCCGGCTGCCTTCCGGCCGGGCACGATGTCCAGCGTGCCGGAACGGACACCGTTCACCCAGGCCACAGCTTTGCGTACGTTCGCTGGTCCTACCACTGGCGGGGACAGGATGGTGGACGTACGACCGTGAATACTTGACGTATGGACGACATGGCCGAGACGGCGGAGGAGCGGGGCGGAGCCGGTGGCGCGCTGGACCGGCGGGCCGAGCTCAGCGAGTTCCTGCGCACCCGGCGGGCCCGGCTGAAGCCGGAGGACGTGGGGCTGCCCGACTTCGGGCGGCACCGGCGGGTGCCGGGGCTGCGGCGCGAGGAGCTGGCGCAGCTGGCGGGTGTCTCGGTGGCGTACTACACCCGCCTGGAACAGGGCAACGGGCGGAACGTGTCGGCGGAGGTCCTCGACGCCATCGCCCGCGCGCTGCGGCTGAGCGACGCCGAGCACGCGCACCTCTCCCATCTCGCGAAGCCGAAGCAGCACAAGAAGAAGCCGGCGGCCCGCACCGAGCAGGTGCGCGGGCCGCTGCGGCAGCTGCTGGACACGATGGACGGCGTCCCGGCGTACATCTCGGGCCGGCGCTCCGACATCCTCGTCTGGAACCGGATGGCCGCGGCCGTCTTCGGCGACTGGTCGGAGCTGCCGCCGCAGGAGCGGAACTGGGCGCGGCTGGTGTTCCTCCAGCCCGAGTACCGCGACCTCTTCGTGGAGTGGGACCAGAAGGCGTACGACATGGTCAGCTTCCTGCGCATGGCCGCGGGCTGCCACCCCGACGACCCGCGCCTCGCCGCGCTCGTGGGCGAACTCTCCCTCAAGAGCGAGGAGTTCAGACGCCTGTGGGCCACGCACGACGTCAAGGAGAAGAGCTACGGCGTCAAGCGTCTGATGCACCCGCTGGTCGGCGAACTCACCCTGAACTTCGAGTCGTTCCGCCTGACCGACGGCACCGAGCAGACCCTGATCACCTACTCCGCCGAGCCCGGCTCCCCGTCCGCCGACGCCCTGCGTCTGCTGGCCAGTTGGGGCGCGGACGCGACGCGGGCGGGCAAGGACGCCACGACGCCCAAGGCCTGACGGCTCACCCTCGATACGGCGGCGCCACCCCCCACCCCCACTGCGGCACCGGCTGCTCGGCGGGCGGCTTGGCGTCCGGCCCGGAGAAGTACACGGCGAGCCGCGTGCCCCACTCCACGTACGCCAGGAACGCCGAACGGAACTCGGCGTCCGTCGGCAGGCCCGCCTCGTCGGCGGCGTCCTGGATCAGGTTCACCCAGCGGCGGCGCTGTGGCTCCGTGATGCCGCGGCCCATGTGCTTGGCGACCATGTGGCCGTGGCCGCCCTGGGTCTCGGAGTAGGCCGCCGGGCCGCCGAAGACCTCGGCGAGCCACATCGCCACATGCGAGGCGTGCTCGGGGGCCAGCCCGGCGAAGACGGGGGCGAGGAGGTCGTCCTTCAGCACCTTCTCGTAGAAGACCGAGGTCAGCCGGGCGAAGGCCGCCGCGCCGCCCGCCCACGCGTACAGGGTGGGCAGGGCCGCCCCCCGCCCCCGTACCGCCGTCGGCTTGTAGTGCCGCATCTCCTCGATGTCACCGACGTAGGGCCGGATCTCGGCGAGGAAGTCGGCGAACAGCTCGGACTTGCGGAAACCCTCGATGTGGTCCTCCGTCGAGGTCCAGGTGATGCGCAGGACGAAGTGCTCGAAGTCCTCCTCGCAGCGGGCGAGTTCGTAGTCGACGCAACTCGGGGCGGCCGCCAGCTGGGCCGCCGCCCGGGTGTAGGCGGACAGGAACTCGGCCGAACGGTCTTCCGGGATGCGGTATCGGATGTATTCGACGGTCTCTGCGGTCATGCCCCCACACTCACACGCCGGACGAGCTGGAAGCTGCTCCTCCGCCTGACAGGTCCGTACGGGCTGTTTCCTGGGCCAGGGACAGCCTTCTCATCGTTCTCTTATTTCAGCCTTATCCAGCCATCACTCGCCGTGCCTAGCTTGCGGCCATGTTCTTCACCTACCTGAGGCGCGAACTGCGCCGCCGCAGAAAGGCGGCCCTCGTCGTCGCCTCCGGGCTCGCGCTCGGTATCGCGTTGGTCATCGTGGTCAGCTCCGTGTCCTCGGGCATGGGCAAGGCCCAGGACAAGGTCCTCCAGTCGCTGTACGGCCTCGGCACCGACATGACCGTCACCAAGGCCGCCGCCGCGCCCTCGGCCAACAGCTCCGAGCGCCCGCGCTTCAACTTCGACGCGCAGGACAGCGACTCCGACGAGGAGCAGAGCAGCGACCGCGTCATGGTCCAGGGCTTCCAGACGCTGGCGACCTCGACCGTCACCAAGGTCGGCGACCAGAAGGGCGTCTCGGACGCCGTGGGCGGCCTCAGCCTCCAGGTCATCAAGGTCAGCGGCCAGTTCACCCGCGGCCAGTTCCAGCAGAACGGCAACGGCGGCGGCCAGCAGCAGGGCGGCCCCGGTGGTGGCGGCACCGGCCAGCCGCAGGGTGAAGTGCAGGGCGGCGGCGCCGACTTCGACGTCAACAACTACTCCGTCTTCGGCACCGACGTCACCGAGCCGGCCCTCGGCCCGCTGACCTCCTCGGAGATCACCAGCGGCCGTACCTTCAAGACCTCCGAGACCAACGCCAAGGTCGTCGTGGTCGACTCGGCGTACGCCAAGGAGAAGAAGTACAAGGTCGGCTCGTCGATCACCATCAAGGGCACCAAGTACAAGGCGATCGGTGTCGCGACCGCCAGCAGCGGTGACGCGGCGGCCAACCTCTACATCCCGCTGAAGCAGGCGCAGACCCTCAGCGACTCCAAGAACAAGGTCACCACGATCTACGTCAAGGCGACCGACTCCCAGCAGATCGACTCGGTCAAGTCGACGATCCAGAAGAACATCTCGGGTACGACGGTGACGACCTCCGCCGACCTCGCCGACACCGTCTCCGGCTCCCTCTCCACGGCGTCCTCCCTCGCGACGAACGTCGGCAAGTGGCTGTCGATCGCGGTCCTGGTCGCCGCGTTCCTGGTCGCCGGTCTGCTCACCTCCTCCGCGGTCTCCCGCCGCGTCCGCGAGTTCGGCACGCTCAAGGCGCTGGGCTGGCGTTCGGGCCGGGTGACCCGGCAGGTAGTCGGCGAGGCGATGGTCAACGGCCTCCTCGGCGGCGCGCTCGGCATCGGCCTGGGCCTGGCGGGCGCGTACGTCGTCACGGCCATCAGCCCCACGCTGGAGGCCCAGTTGGGCGGCGGCACCGGCGGCGGTGGCGGCATGGGCGGCCCCGGCGGTGGCGGCGGCTTCGGCGGCGGCCCGGGCCGCACCACGGCCAAGACCCTGGAGGTCGCCCTGACGGCCCCGGTGAGCGCGACGACGGTGGCGACAGCCGTGGGCCTCGCGGTGGCGGGCGGCCTGATCGCGGGCGCGTTCGGCGGCTGGCGGGCGTCGCGGCTGAGGCCGGCGGACGCGCTGAGGCGAGTCGAGTAGCGATCACTTTTCAGGCGAACGGGAGCTCGAAGGCTGTTCAGGGGCGCGGGGAACTGCGCGACCAGCCACAACGAACCCGCACCCGGACAACAACCAGGAGCCACCCAAAATGTACGAACTCAGAAGCGTCACCAAGCGCTACACCCGAGGCAAGGACACCGTGGACGCCCTCGCCGGCGTCGACCTCACCATCGCCGACGGAGACCGCCTGGTCATCCAGGGCCCCACCGGCGGCGGCAAGTCCACCCTCCTCCAGATGCTCGGCGCCCTGGACAAGCCCACGTCCGGTGAAGTCGTCCTGGACGGCACGGACCTGGCGAGGCTGTCCGAGGCGAAGCTCACCAAGGTCCGCAGCGAGAACATCGGCTTCGTCTTCCAGAGCTTCAACCTCATCCCCACCCTCACCGCCCAGGAGAACGTGGAGACCGCCCTCGTCCCCCTCGGCGTCAAGGTGAAGGACCGCCGCGAACGAGCCGCGGAGGCCCTCAGCTCCGTCGGCCTGGGCGAACGCCTGGGCCACCTCCCCTCCGAGATGTCCGGAGGGCAGCAGCAGCGCGTCGCCATCGCCCGCGCCCTCGTCAAGCAGCCGAAGGTACTGCTCGCCGACGAGCCGACCGGCAACCTCGACGAGTCGATGCGCGACGAGATCATGGACGTACTCGAACGCATGTGGAAGGAGCTCGGGCTGACCTTCATCATGGTCACGCACGACTCCGCGATCGCGAAGAAGGCCCCGCGGCTGGCCACCATTCGCAAGGGAAAGATCACGGTGAAGGAGAACGCGAGCTCCTGAGTACGAGAACTCGTCCCCTCCTGAGTATGAGCAACGCGTAACAGTCCGATGCTGTGCGTCACCTGTCTCTTGAGGGGCCTGATCACCCCCCGGCATACTGCGTGTTCCGGGGGGTGCACGCTTGTCTGTGCGGGACCACCCCCGGCCGGGTGAACGGGGAACTTCACCCGGACCTTCAGCAAGGGGGAATCTTGCGCAGACAAGTGAAAAGAGTTTGTGCTGCCACCGTGGCCACGGGGGCGGCGGTCGCTCTCGCCGCGGGCATGACCAGCCCGGCAGCGGCGAAGCCGGAGGCTCAGGCACGGCCGACGGGCTGGTCGAGCCAGCCGTTCAGTGCCCCTCACCACATCACCCTGATCACGGGCGACCGGGTCGCCGTCGACGCCAAGGGGCGGGTCGTCGGCGTGGAGCGGGCGAAGGGACGGGAGCAGATACCGTTCCAGGTCCGCAAGGCCGAGGGACACACCCTGGTCATACCCGGTGACGCGGCCCGTCTGGTCGCCGCCGGCACACTGGACCAGCGGCTGTTCGACATCACCGAGCTCGACAAGTCCGCGACCCGTAAGTCGCAGGCCAAGGGCCTGAAGGTGATCGTCGGATACCAGGGCGCCGCCACCGCGGCGAAGGACGACGTCCGGGACGCGGGCACCCTGCGGCAGTCCCTGAAGACGCTGAACGCCGACGCGGTGCAGACCCCGACCGCCGACGCGCCCGAGCTGTGGGACGCGGTCACCAACGGCGACAGGACGGCGGCCGGTGTCGCGCACGTCTGGCTGGACGGCGTCCGCACCGCCAGCCTCGACAAGTCCGTCCCGCAGATCGGCGCCCCCAAGGCGTGGGCCGCGGGCTACGACGGCAAGGGCGTCAAGATCGCCGTCCTGGACACGGGTGTCGACGCGAGCCACCCGGACCTCAAGGACCAGGTGATCGAGGCCAAGAACTTCTCCACGGCCACCGACGCCACCGACCACTTCGGTCACGGCACGCACGTCGCGTCCATCGCGGCGGGCACCGGCGCCAAGTCGAACGGCAAGTACAAGGGTGTCGCGCCGGGCGCCAAGATCCTCAACGGCAAGGTCCTCGACGACACCGGCTCCGGTGACGACTCCGGCATCCTCGCCGGCATGGAGTGGGCGGCCGCCGAGGGCGCCGACGTCGTCAACCTCAGCCTCGGCGGCCAGGACACCCCGGAGGTCGACCCGCTGGAGGCGGCGGTCAACAAGCTGTCCGCCGAGAAGGGCATCCTCTTCGCGATCGCGGCGGGCAACTCCGGTCCCGAGTCGGTCGGTTCGCCGGGCAGCGCGGACGCCGCGCTCACCGTCGGCGCCGTCGACGACAAGGACGTCCTCGCCCCGTTCTCCTCCACCGGCCCGCGCGTCGGCGACGGCGCCATCAAGCCGGACGTGACCGCGCCGGGCGTGGACATCACGGCCGCCTCGGCCAAGGGCAGCGTCATCGAGCAGGAGGTCGGCGAGAAGCCGGCCGGCTATCTGACCATCTCGGGTACGTCGATGGCGACGCCGCATGTGGCGGGCGCGGCGGCGATCCTCAAGCAGGAGCACCCGGACTGGACGTACGCCGAACTGAAGGGCGCCCTGACGGGCTCCGCGAAGGGCGGCAAGTACAACCCGTTCGAACAGGGTTCGGGCCGCATCCAGGTCGACAAGGCCATCAAGCAGACCGTGGTCGCCGACCCGGTGTCGGTGAGCTTCGGTACGCAGGCGTGGCCGCACACCGACGACAAGCCGGTCACCAAGGACCTGACGTACCGCAACCTCGGCACGAAGGACGTGACCCTCACCCTGTCGGTGAAGGCCACCAACCCCAAGGGCCAGGCCGCTCCTACGGGCTTCTTCAAGCTCGGCGCGAGCAAGGTGACGGTCCCGGCGGGCGGCGAGGCCACCGTGAAGGCGACCGTCAACACCAAGCTGGGCGGCACCCTCGACGGCGCGTACTCCGCGTACGTGACGGCGACGGGCGGCGGCCAGACGGTCCGTACGGCGGCTGCCGTGCAGCGTGAGGCCGAGTCGTACGACCTCACGATCAAGCACATCGGCAAGGACGGCAAGCCGACCGCGGACTACAACACCGTCGCGTTCGGCTACACGGGACTGGCCAAGGACCGCGCCTACCAGGTGACGATCGACGAATCCGGCACCACCAAGATGCGGCTGCCCAAGGGCACGTACGTGCTGGACGCCTGGATCGCCAAGGACTGGGTCACCTTCGAGGGCGGCCTCGACTGGGTGATGCAGCCGAAGCTGAGCATGACCAAGAACCGTTCGGTGACGATCGACGCCCGCAAGACCAAGTCGGCCGACATCACGGTGCCGGACACCTCGGCCAAGCCGCTGTCCGCGATGATCAGCTACTTCTACGAGCCCGCGCTGCTGCCGGTCGGCGTCAACATGGACTCCTTCGCGAACATCCGGATAGCGGCCCTCGGTGCCGATGTCTCCGGCGGCCTGACCCAGACCTGGTACGGGCAGTGGGCCAAGGGTGCGAACGCCGAGTACGACGTGGCGACCCAGGCCAAGGTCAAGCACCTGGTGGGCGACAAGGTCAAGCACTACAAGGCGAGCGACTTCGCCACGGTCAAGGCCGACATGGGTGCCGCGGCGAGCGGCAAGACCGGTGCGATCAGCCCGTGGGGTGAGCTGCCCGAGGACGGTGTCTTCGGTACGGCCGTCGAGCAGAAGCTGCCGAGCACCCGCACCATGCTGCTGTCGACGGGCGACCAGATCAAGTGGGGCCTGGACTTCCTTCAGTACGGGGGAGCCAAGGACGAGCAGGGCAACTCGATCCCGGAGGCCGGCTACACGCTGGGGAACCCGCAGACCTTCAAGGCGGGCACCTCGTACAAGAAGACCTTCAACACCGCGGTCTTCGGCCCGCACATCAACAAGGACTACGGCGTCTTCCGCGAGGGCAACTACCTCTACGGATCGCTGCCGTTGTTCGCGGACGGGGCGCAGCACGCGGGATCGTCGGACTTCACCTCGGTGAAGACCGAGCTGTACCGCAACGGCACGAAGATCGGCTCCAACCAGGACCCGCTCTTCGGTGAGGTGTTCACGGTTCCCGCAGCGGACGCCGAGTACAAGCTGACGTCGTCCGTGAAGCGGAGCGTCAAGCTGGCGGCGGCCTCGACGCGGATCGACGTGAGCTTCACGTTCCGCTCGAAGAGGGCCTCCTCCGAGGACTCGGTCACGCTGCCGGCCTCCACGGTCCGCTTCAACGCCAAGACGGGGCTCGACAGCCGCGTCAAGGCCGGCGAGACGGTGAAGATCCCGGTCACGGTCGAGGGCGCGGCCAAGGGCTCGAACCTCAAGTCCCTCACGGTGTACGTGTCCTACGACTACGGCCAGACCTGGAAGAAGGTCACGGTCAAGGACGGCAAGATCACCGTGAAGAACCCGGACAAGGGCAAGGGCATCTCGTTCCACGCCAAGATCACCGACAAGAAGAACAACAAGTCGACGGTCTCGATCTACAACGCGTACTACGGCAAGTAGTCCGCGCGGCACCGGGTCGAACTGAACACCGGCGGCATCTCCCGGTTGCGGAGGGTGCCGTCGGTGTACTTTCCTGGAAGAAGCCCCCGCCACGGCGGGCACCGTGACAGGGGCTTCGGCTCAACAGGAGCTTTGGTGGGAGGTCCCTAGTGTCTCGGGGGACCTCCCGCTACCTGCTGAGCAGCCAGAGCAACCACCTCCTCACGTGCTTGGCCCAGGGTTCCGGCAGCCGCCGGGTGAGCCGACACACGAGAGTCGGTTTCGGTCTGGCGTGACGTCCCATAGGTGCGCCTCCCTTTCCATAGGGAGGCGGCCTTTTTCATTTGCCCGGAACCGCCTCGCTTCGGGCCGGGCCCCGAGGAGAGGGGCCCGGAACAAGGGAGGCGCACCCGAAGGCGTCACGTGCCGGACATTACCGGCAACTCCCTTACGCGAGGCAAAAGTTGAGGGCGGCCACCCGTTCAGGTGGCCGCCCTCGATCGGTTTACGTCAGACGTTCGGCGTCAGACCGCCGAACCCGCCTTCCAGTCCGCCCAGTTCAGGTTCCAGCCGTTGAGGCCGTTGTCCGGGGAGACCGTCTTGTCGCCGGTGTTCTGGACGATCACCACGTCGCCGATGATCGAGTTGTTGTAGAACCAGTAGCCGGCCGTGCCCTTGTCGTTGGCGCCCTTGGTGTCGGAGAGGCCGACGCAGCCGTGGCTGGTGTTGACGCTGCCGAAGATGGACTTCGCGCCCCAGTAGTTGCCGTGCACGAAGGTGCCGGAGTTGGTGAGGCGGATGGCGTGCGGCACGTCCTTGATGTCGTACTCGCCCTTGCCGTCGTCGTCGGTGAAGCCCACGGTCGCGCCGTTCATGCGCGTCTCCTTGAACTTCTCGGACATCACCATGATGCCCTCGTACGTCTTGTTCTCCGGGGAGCCGGCCGAGATCGGGATGGTCTTGATCGTCTTGCCGTCCTGCGTGACCTTCATCTGCTTGGTCTTCGCGTCGACGTACGTGATCTGGTTACGGCCGATCTTGAAGGTGACCGTCTTCTGCTGGACGCCGTAGACACCGTCCGCGCCCTCGACACCGTCCAGCGCGAGCTTCAGCGTGACGGTGGAGTTCTCGGTCCAGTAGTCCTCGGGACGGAAGTCGATGCGGTTGGCGTTGAACCAGTGGCCGACGACCTCCTGGCCGCTGGACGAGGAGACCGTGATGCCCTTCTGGACGGCCGCCTTGTTGGTGATCGCCTTGTCGAAGTTGATCGACACCGGCATACCGACGCCGACCGTGGAGCCGTCGTCCGGCGTGAAGTAGCCGAGGAAGCTGTTGGACGGGGAGACCGTGGTGAAGGACGCGTTCTCGTGGGCCACGCGGCCGTCGGAGTCCTTCGCCTCGGCGTTGACCTTGTAGGTCGTCGACCGCTCCAGCTGGGCGCTGGGCTTCCAGCTGGTCTTGTCCGCGGATATCGCGCCGCTGACCGCCGCGCCGTCGGCGGTGGTCATCGTGACCTCGGTGAGCGTGCCCTTGCTCACGGTCACGGCCGCGGAGTTGTTGATGGAGGCGTTCTCGGAGCCGTCCTTGGGCGTGATCTTGATGTCGGCCTCGGACGTCTTCTTGGCCGCCGCCTCGTCGGCCTTGGCCTGCGAGGTGTCCTTGCTGCCGCTGCCGGAGGCGTCGTCGTCGCCACCGGAACACGCCGAGAGCACCAGCACACCGCCGAGCAGTGCGGACGCGACCGCCAGGCCCCTGCGCCGCTTACTGACCGTCATCACACGCTTCTCCATCGTTGCCGATTCCCCAAAGACCCGAGAGCCCCCCGTCAAACCCGAGAGTCCCGTCAATGAAACCTAAACGCTACGACCGGTTCGTCCCGTTCCACATTCTTCGAACGTGTGGGGCACACCACGTCCGCCGTGGCGGGTGGTGCGACTGTCGACCGTGCGCCCCCTGAGACGACGAAACCCCGGACGGCGGTTGCCACCCGGGGTCACGATTTCCCCAAGGGAACTCAGCCGGCCGCCTCTTCCTCGTCCTCCGCGTCCTCATCATCCTCGTCGAGGTCCCAGTCCGGCGAATCCGGGTCGTAGTCGATCCGCTCGCTGGACCAGGAGGCCTGCACCAGCTCGACTCCGGGCACCTCGCTGACCAGGTCGAACGGGTCGACGAGATAGGCGAGGGCCTCCGCGGTGTCTTCCGTCACAGCCCCTTCGGCGTGCGCCTGCTCATCGGCCGGCATCTCCACATCGTCGGCGATCCGCTCCAGCGCGGCCTTGGTGACGGCGTCCTCCTGCTCGATCTCCACCACCAATTCCACCCGAAGCCGCACAAACCGTGAAGTCTCTTCAGTGCTCATGTCCCGGAGAGTACGGCCCTTTTCTCCCGTGACTTTCCCGTGACCCGCGCCTTTCACTAACATCTGCCCACACGGCCAATTCGCCAGCGCCACAAGGGGATCGATATTCCGTGTCATCCGCTCGCCGTTCGTTGCTGACCGCCACCGCCGCGGGCACGCTGCTGTGTGCCCTGTGGTTCGTCCCGTCCGCCAACGCGACCCAGGACGAACCGGCGAGATCGCAGGTCACGCAGCAGGCCAGGGTGTCCACCGTCAGCACCGAGGGCACCGTCGAGGACACGCGTCTGGCCGACACCGGAAGCTTCGACACCACCCCGTACGTCGTCGGCGGTACGGCGTTCCTCGCGCTCGGCGCCGGATTCGTCACCTACTCCGTACGCCGGGAACGTCACGGTTTTTGAATCGACTTGACGGACCTTTGACCAAAACCTCATAGTCCGCTCATGAAGAGATCATCGGGGGCCCGCATAGCGGCCACGCTCACCGTGAGCGCGTTGTCGCTCGCCCTCATCACCGGCTGCTCCGACAACGGTTCGGACGACACCAAGGGCAGTGACGCCAAGGAGTCGGCCGCCGCCTCGTCGGCGCCGGCCGCGAAGGCGCTGACCTCCGCCGAGCTGGAGAAGCTGCTGCTCGCCAAGGGCGACATCAAGGGCTTCGAGGCCGAGTCGGGCGACGACACCCTCCCGAAGTCCAAGAGCGACGTGAAGACCGACAAGGCGGAGTGCGACCCGCTGGCCTGGGCCACCGCCGCGCTCGCCCCCGGCGACACGGACGCGAACGCCAGCAACACGCTCACCGCGGAGACCTCGGCGGCCTCCAAGGACCCGTCGGACCTCAGCGAGTCCGACATCGAGAACGCCTTCGACGTGAGCATCACGTTCGTCGGTCTGTCCTCGTACGACGGCGACGGCGCCGAGAAGGCCGTGAAGGCCGTCTCCGACGGCGTGACGGCCTGCTCCGGTGGTTACGGCATCAAGGCCGAGGGCGAGAACTCCAAGGTCATCAAGGTCGCCACGGCGAAGAGCTCCGGCGCCGGTGACGAGTCGGTGGCGTTCTCCGAGGACGTCGACATGGACGGCGAGGGCACGGCCACGTTCCTCACCGAGGTGGTCCGCAAGGGCAACACCGTCGCGACGTTCTACTCCGTCAACCTGGCCGCGCTGGGCAAGGGCGGCAAGACCGAGATCCCGGCCGAGGTCGTCACGGCCCAGGTCGCCAAGCTCAAGTAGGCACTCGTACAAGCACTCGTGAGAAGAGGGGCCCCGTCACCCGACAGGGCCCCTTTCGGCTGCCTGCGGCCTACTGGAGCGGCCCCGTCACCGACTCCGCCGCCGCCACCAGCCGGCCGCCGCGCACGAACGCGTCCGCCGCGGCCAGGTCCGGGGCCAGGAAGCGGTCGGGGCCCGGCCCCTGCACACCGGCCTTGCGTACGGCCTCGATGACCGCGCGCGAGGCGGGCGCCGGGGTGAGGCCCTCGCGCAGTTCCACGGCGCGCGTGGCGGCGTACAGCTCGACGGCGACGACCCGGGTGAGGTTGTCGACGGCGGTGCGCAGCTTGCGCGCGGCGGACCAGCCCATGGAGACGTGGTCCTCCTGCATGGCGGAGGACGGGATGGAGTCCGCCGACGCCGGTACGGCCAGCCGCTTCAGCTCGCTGACCAGCGCGGCCTGGGTGTACTGGGCGATCATCAGCCCCGAGTCCACGCCGGCGTCGTCGGCGAGGAACGGCGGCAGCCCGTGGCTGCGGTTCTTGTCGAGCAGCCGGTCGGTGCGCCGCTCCGCGATGGACGCGAGGTCGGCGGCGGCGATGGCGAGGAAGTCCAGGACGTAGGCCACGGGCGCGCCATGGAAGTTGCCGTTGGACTCGACCCGCCCGTCGGGCAGTACGACGGGGTTGTCGACGGCGGAGGCCAGCTCCCGCTCGGCGACGAGCCGGGCGTGCGCCACGGTGTCGCGTCCGGCGCCCGCGACCTGCGGGGCGCAGCGCACCGAGTAGGCGTCCTGGACGCGCGGGGCGTCGTCCTGGTGGTGGCCGGTGAGCTGGGAGTCCTTCAGCACGGCCAGCATGTTGGCGGCGCTGGCGGCCTGCCCCGGGTGGGGGCGGATGGCGTGCAGCTCGGGCGCGAGGACTTTGTCCGTGCCGAGGAGGCCCTCCAGGGACAGCGCGGCGGTGATGTCGGCCGACTTGTAGAGCATCTCCAGGTCGGCGAGGGCCATGACCAGCATGCCGAGCATGCCGTCGGTGCCGTTGAGGAGCGCGAGGCCCTCCTTCTCGCGCAGCTCGACGGGCGCGATGCCGTGCTCGGCGAGCAGTTCACCGGCCGGACGCACGACCCCGTCCGGGCCTTCGGCGTCACCCTCCCCCATCAGCGTCAGGGCGCAGTGGGACAGCGGCGCGAGGTCGCCGGAGCAGCCGAGGGAGCCGTACTCGTGCACGACGGGGGTGATCCCGGCGTTCAGCACGTCGGCCATGGTCTGCGCGACCTCGGGCCGCACACCGGTGTGGCCCGAGCAGACGGTCTTCAGCCGCAGGAACATCAGCGCCCGGACGACCTCCCGCTCGACGCGCGGCCCCATGCCGGCGGCGTGCGAGCGGACGATGTTGCGTTGCAGCTGAGCACGGAGCTCGGTGCTGATGTGCCGGGTCGCCAGGGCGCCGAAGCCGGTGCTGACGCCGTAGACCGGGTCGGGCTTGGCGGCCAGCGCGTCCACGATCTCGCGGGCGGCGGCGAGGGCCGCGACCGCCTCCCCGGAGAGCTCGATGCGGGCGCCGTCGCGCGCCACGGCGAGAACGTCGGACGCGGTCACCCCGGACGTCCCCACCACCACAGTGTGCATATCCATATTCAGGAGCGTACGCAGTGAAGACGAAGATGTCACGAGTGGGGACGGGGTTCGCCCCTTACTGATCCGTCACCAGTCCGCCAGGGGTCCGTGCGTCACAGTCGGCGCCCGCGGAAGCGACGGCGCTCCCCGTGCGCCTCACGCTCCCCCGCGGGCGCGTCCGCGAGCCGTACGACGGGATCGTCCGGCCCCTCCCGCCCCGCGACGACCGGTTTGGCGGCGCGCTCGGCCTTGGCCCGGTACTGGGCGGCGTCGGCCAGCCGGAACAGCCGCCGGGCGGACCGCACCGGCCCGATGGGGTCCTCGGTGGAGGCGACCCCGCAGGCCACCCCCTCCCCGAGCTCCAACTCCGCGGCCCGGCTGCAGAGTTCGTCGGCCGCCTTGACGACCTCGTCGGCGGGCGGCCCGACCGCGAGCAGACAGAACTCGTCCCCGCCGAGCCGCGCGGCCAGCGTCCCCGGCAGCATCGCGCCGCACAGCGACAGCACGGACCCGAACCGCTCCAGGAGCCGGTCGCCGACAGCGTGCCCGAGGGTGTCGTTGACCCGCTTGAGCCCGTTGAGGTCGCAGACGACGAGGCTGACGGCTACGCCCTCCCGCTTGTGCCGCTCGATGGCCTCGTCGAGCCGCACGTCCACGGCACGGCGGTTGGCCAGTCCGGTGAGGGCGTCGGTGAACGCCAGCCGCCGGGCCTCCTCCAACCGCTCCGCCTGCGCGATCCCGGCGGCGACGACGGCGGCCAGGACGGTGGCGAAATCGGCGTCGGCCCGGTCGAAGACAGGCTCACCGGCCGGGCGGGCGACGTACAGCTCACCCCAGGCCCGGCCGTTCAGCACGATCGGCGCGACGACACAACACCCTCGACCTCTCCTGCGGAGGGCGGCGACGCGCTGATGGACGTACCCCGGACGGCGCCCCGCGGCAGGCCCCTCGGCCGTCTCCACCCACGCGTTGGGCTCACCGCCGCCCGCCCAGCGCTCGTGCAGGAACTCGGTGATCTCCGGGAACTGGTGCACCGGGTAGGCCTCGGCATCGGGGAACTCGTCCTCGTCGGGGGCCCGGTCCCCGACGTTCACCAGGACGCGGAGCCGGCCCAGCTCGCGTTCCCATACCGACAGGGCGGCGAAGCTGCCGCTCAGGGCGCGGCAGGCGCCGGTCGCTGCCGCGCGCCAGGCCTCGCGTGAGCCGTGGGCTGCGGCCATGCCTTGCGCCAGCGCGACGACTGCCGTGAGCCGCGTGTCCTCCGCCATTGCTCCAGGTTAGGGAGGTTCCGGGAGAAAAGGTGCGTTGGATGGGCGCCTGGAGTGACAGGGGCGGCGGCTTGCGGGGCGACTGACGGCCGGTGGGGGCTTGCCGCGGAGTTCCCCGCACCCTTGAAAAAGCCTGCTATTCACCCGGCCATTCCGGGGACCGCTTCTCATTGAAAGCCGCCACGCCCTCCACCCGGTCTCCCGAGAAGGCCACCGAGCGCCAGGCCGCGTCCTCCACCTCCAGGCCCGCCCGCAGGTCCAGCCCATGCCCCAGGCGCAGGGCCTTCTTCGCCGCCCTCAGCCCCACGGGCGAGTTGGCCGCGATCCTGGTGCCCATGGCGAGGGCCTCCTCCCGGTCCTGCCCGGCCTCCACCAGCACATCCACCAGGCCCAGCTCCCGCGCCTCCGCCGCCTCAACCCGGCGGGCCGTGAAGATGAGTTCGGCGGCCCGGGCGGCACCCACGCGTCGCGGCAGAAGCTGGGTGCCGCCGCCGCCCGGGATCACGCCGACCGACACCTCCGGCAGCCCCACCACCGCCGTACGGTCCGCCACGATCAGGTCGCAGGACAGGGCCAGCTCGAATCCGCCGCCGAGCGCGAAGCCGTGGACGGCAGCGATGGTTGGGACGGGCAGTTCCAGTACGCCGGTATAGGCGCCGCGCGCGACGGGCCGCTGCCGGACCAGATCGGCGTCCGTGAAGGAGTTCCGCTCCTTCAGGTCGGCGCCGACGCAGAACGCCCGCTCATGGGTCGACGTCACCACGACGGCCCGTACGTCCCTGTCGTCGCCCAGTGCGGCGCAGGCGGCGGCGACCGAGCGGGCCATCTCCGTCGACACGGCGTTCATGGCCTTCGGCCGGTCCAGGGCGAGTTCCGCGACGTGCCCGTGCCGCCGTACCAGCACGAACTCCCCGTACCGTTCCTCGCTCATGACACCCTCCAGTTAACGCGGGTTAACAGACTTCACCGGGCCCGATCATCGCAGCCCGGCCGGAGCGGCGGAAGAGCGGTCGGTTCCTGTATCGCCGCCCGACACCCCGTTCGAGTGACATCCCGCCCAACTCGGGCCCCTTCGCCCACGAGAGCGCATAGCGTGCGCTCCGCCACGGCGCACCGGGGGCGCGAGGGCATCGGGGAGGGGTCGCCATGACGACGATGACGGACATGCACACGGAGGCCACGGCTGCCGGGCTGTCGGTTCCCGACGCCGTACCGCAGCGTCTCTTCGGCTCACGCGGCCGGCACCGCCGTCCCCGGCCCCGCAAGGTCCTGCTCGCCGTCGGCGGGCTGGCGGTGGCGGCCGGGGCGCTGAGCCTCGTCCGGATGGCTCCGGAGGGCGCCCTGGGCGGCGGTCTCGGCACCGCGGAGGCCGAACCCCGCCTCGACGACCCGCCGGCCGGTTCCGCCACGGACCGCGCGACCAACACCGCCGCCACGGTCGCGGCGGTGCCGAAGGTGAGCCCGTCGGCGACCTCGCCCATGGGTGGGGTGAGCCAAGTGCCGCTGCCGCCGTCGACACCGGCGAGGGTCGTGGCGTCGACCCCGGGCCCCACGACCATCCCGGACGCCCCGAACCCGACGACGGCGCCCCCACAGCCGACACCGACACGAACACCGTCTCCGGCACCGAGTCAGAACACGAGCACACCGCCACCGGCCCCGGCGACACCGACGCCGAGCCAGCCCCCTGGCGGTGGTGGGGTGTGCGTTCCGGTGATCGGCCTGTGTGTGGGTCCGCTGGGTCGATAAACGCCCCAAGGGGCGCGGGGAACTGCGCGACCGGCCCCACTCGCCCGCACCCGCCCGACAAGCCCCGGCGGCACACCCTCAGGCGGTCGTCTCACTCCGCCGAGTAAGCAACCAAGGCTCCACAACCCCAAGCCCTCGCACCGGCCGCTGCCACATCGGCTGAAGCGCGAAGCGGTACGCCGGCGGCTCCTCGCCCTCCTTCTCCGCGGCGGCCGCGGCCTCGGCGGCCTCCGCCTCGGAGGCGGGCGCCTCGGCGGTGCGGATCAGTTCCTGGGCGAAGTCGGAGTCGACCAGGACGGCGTCGCGAGGGGCTATGGACGTGAGCCGGGAGGCCAGATTGACGGTCGTACCGAACACATCGCCCATCCGGGTGGTGACCGTGCCGAAGGCGATGCCGACGCGCAGCTCGGGCATGGTCTCGTCGTTCGCCATGGTCTCGATGAGGCGCAGCGCGATCTCCGCGGCGACCCCCGCGTCGTCCGCGGCGTAGAGCACCTCGTCACCGAGGGTCTTGATGAGGCGCCCGCCGTGCGCGGCGACCAGGTCGGCGGCGGTGGTCTCGAAGGCCTCGACGAGCTCGCCGAGCTCCTCCTCCTCCATGCGCCGGGTCAGGCGCGTGAAGCCGACGAGGTCGGCGAAGCCGACGGCCAGGCGCCGGTCGACCATCTCCTCGTCGTCGGCCGCCTGCACCACCCGCCCCGCGGACGCGGCGAGCTGCCGGCGCCAGACGTAGACCAGGAACTCCTCCAGCTCGGGCAGGAGCAGCTCGATGATCGGGTACGTCACCTCGGTACGGGTCATACCGGGCTCGGGCGGCTCGGTCAGCCCTTCCAGGAACGAGTCGATCTGCCACTCGGCCAGCCGGGCCGTGGTCTGCCCGGTGGACCGGGCCACCTGCACGGCCATCGCCTCGCTGAGCAGCCCGGCCTCGACGAGACCGGCGAGGCGTCGCAGGGCGAGGACGTCCGCCTCGGTGAAGGCCTTGGCCTGTCCGACGTCGGCGAAGCCCATGGCCCGCCAGAAGCGGGTGGCCAGCTCCATGGAGACACCGGCGGTACGGGCCGCCTGAAAGGGCGTGTAGCGCCGCTCCGCACCGAGGATCAGCGCTTCGAGACGCACGGCGAGCGGGTGCGGGTCCCCTCCGGGGTCGGCGCCGTTCGTGTCCGCGCCGGAACCCGTGTCGTCGACGGTCACGCCAGCTGCCCTTCCGATCTGTCACGGTCAGGTATCGACCGGCCTTCACTTTACGGCAGGTGTGCGGTAGCTCACGTCCCAGTTGGCTGCGGGCCGGATGTGGCTGGTCGCGCAGTTCCCCGCGCCCCTGAGGTCGATCCAGTCACGCCGGTCGCAAGTGGACGATGTCTCCCGCACCCACCGGTTCCTGTACGCCTTCCTCCGTCGCGATCACCAAGCGGCCGTCTCCGTCCACCGCCACCGCCTCTCCCGTGATCGAACGGTCCCCCGGCAATTCCGCCCGCACGACCCTCCCCAGCGTCGCGCATCCCGCCGCGTACGTCTCCTGGAGCCCGCTCACCGCCGGATCACCGCCGGCCGCCCGCCACCGCCCGTACCACTCCTCCAGGGCCCGCAGCACGCCCCGCAGCAGTGGATCCCGGTCCGTGCTCACGGCCTCCGCCAGTGCCAGCGAACCGGCCGCCGGCACCGGCAGCTCGTCCTCGCGCAGGGTGACGTTGATGCCGACGCCGACCACCACCCCGTCCTCCCCGGCCCGCTCGGCGAGAATCCCGCCGGCCTTGCGCTCCTGGCCCCCCACGGTCACCAGCAGGTCGTTGGGCCACTTGAGTGCCGTATCCACCCCCGCGGCCCGCGACAGCCCCGTGGCGACGGCCACGCCGGTCAGCAGCGGCAGCCAGCCCCAGCGGGACACCGGCACCTCCGCCGGCTTCAGCAGGACGGAGAAGAACAGCCCGGAGCGGGCCGGCGCGGTCCACTGGCGGTCGAGACGCCCCCGCCCGGCGGTCTGCTCCTCGGCGACGAGGACCGAGCCCTCCGCCGCCGCCCCTTTCGCGGCCAGGTTCACCAGGTCGTTGTTGGTGGACCCGGTGCTCTGCACCACGTCCACCTCGCGCCACAGCCCGCCCTCCCGCACCAGGCCACGCCGCAGCGCGGTGACATTGAGCGGCGGACGGTCGAGGTCGGACCAGCGGTTGTCGTCTGAAGCATCGCGCGGCGTCATGCAAGCCACCCTAGGTGTGTCCTACGCCGCACTGCTGATTAGTAGGCCCCGCACTACTCTACGGATGAGTAACCGTCCCCCCTTTTGAGCAGGCAGGGAGCCGCGACCCGATGTCCGAGCCGGAAGAGATCGACATCCACACCACCGCGGGCAAGCTCGCGGACCTCCAGCGTCGTATCGACGAGGCGACGCACGCCGGCTCCGCACGTGCCGTGGAGAAGCAGCACGCCAAGGGCAAGTTGACGGCCCGTGAGCGGATCGAGCTGCTGCTCGACGAGGGCTCCTTCGTGGAGTTGGACGAGTTCGCGCGGCACCGCTCCACCAACTTCGGGCTGGAGAACAACCGCCCCTACGGCGACGGGGTCGTCACCGGGTACGGCACCGTCGACGGACGTCCTGTCGCCGTGTTCTCGCAGGACTTCACCGTCTTCGGCGGCGCCCTCGGCGAGGTCTACGGCCAGAAGATCGTCAAGGTCATGGACTTCGCGCTGAAGACCGGCTGTCCGGTCATCGGGATCAACGACTCCGGTGGCGCCCGGATCCAGGAGGGCGTCGCCTCGCTCGGCGCCTACGGCGAGATCTTCCGCCGCAACACCCACGCGTCCGGTGTGATCCCGCAGATCAGCCTGGTCGTGGGCCCGTGTGCGGGCGGCGCGGTCTACTCCCCCGCGATCACCGACTTCACCGTCATGGTCGACCAGACCTCGCACATGTTCATCACCGGCCCGGACGTCATCAAGACGGTCACCGGCGAGGACGTCGGCTTCGAGGAGCTGGGCGGGGCCAGGACCCACAACTCCGTCTCCGGCGTGGCCCATCACATGGCCGGCGACGAGAAGGACGCCATCGAGTACGTCAAGCAGCTGCTGTCGTACCTGCCGTCCAACAACCTCTCCGAGGCGCCGGTCTACCCGGAGGAGGCGGACCTCGACCTCACGGACGAGGACCGCGAGCTGGACACGATCGTGCCGGACAGCGCGAACCAGCCGTACGACATGCACACGGTGATCGAACACATCCTGGACGACGCCGAGTTCTTCGAGACGCAGGCGCTGTTCGCCCCGAACATCCTCACCGGCTTCGGGCGGGTGGAGGGCCACCCGGTCGGCATCGTCGCCAACCAGCCGATGCAGTTCGCCGGCTGCCTCGACATCACCGCGTCCGAGAAGGCCGCGCGCTTCGTGCGCACCTGCGACGCCTTCAACATCCCCGTGATCACCTTCGTCGACGTCCCCGGCTTCCTGCCCGGTGTCGACCAGGAGCACGACGGCATCATCCGCCGTGGCGCCAAGCTGATCTACGCCTACGCCGAGGCGACGGTTCCGCTGATCACCATCATCACCCGCAAGGCCTTCGGTGGCGCCTACGACGTCATGGGCTCCAAGCACCTCGGCGCGGACATCAACCTCGCCTGGCCGACCGCCCAGATCGCCGTCATGGGCGCCCAGGGCGCGGTCAACATCCTGCACCGGCGCACCATCGCCGAGGCGGAGGCTGCCGGGGAGGACCTGGAGGTGGTGCGCGCCCGGCTGATCCGCGAGTACGAGGACACGCTCCTCAACCCCTACATCGCGGCCGAGCGCGGCTACGTCGACTCCGTGATCATGCCGTCCGAGACCCGCCGCCATGTGGTCCGCGGCCTGCGCCAGCTGCGCACCAAGCGGGAGTCCCTGCCCCCGAAGAAGCACGGCAACATCCCCCTGTAAGGAGACGCTGTGAACATCAAGGTCGTACGGGGCAACCCCACCCCCGAGGAGCTCGCCGCCGCCCTGGCGGTGGTCCGAGCCCGCGCCGCGGCGGCAGCGCAGACGCCGTCCGGCGCCCCCGAACAGCGGGACGGGTGGTCGGACCCGTCCCGCATCGCAACCCGCCGCCTGCCCCAGCCGGGCCCCAGTACATGGGCCCGCACCTACTGGCCGAGCTAGCGGCAACCCACCCAGGGGCGCGGGGAACTGCGCGACCAGCCCCCACCGACCCGCAGCTACAAACAACCCGACACGGCCTCGGCCATCACCGCGTACCCCTCGTCATTGGGGTGCAGATGATCACCGGAGTCATACGCGGGGTGCAGCCGATCCGGATCCCCCGGATCGGCCATCACCCGTTGCAGATCCACCACCCCACTGAACTCCTCCGCGCCCCGAATCCACTCGTTGACCTCGTGACTCACCTTCGCCGCATGCTCCCCCCAGTGGTCCGAGCCCCCGAACGGCAGCAAGGTCCCCCCGACGACTCTCAGCCCCCGCGCCTGCCGTATCAACTCCCGGTATCCGGCGATGAGTTCATCCGCCTCCACCACCGGTGAGGGCTTGTACGTGGGCTGCTCGTCCGTCTCGCTGAACCCGATGTCGTTCAGCCCGAGCAGCACCACGACCGTGTCCACCCCGGTCAGCCCGAGGACGTCCCGCCCGAACCGCCGGACGCCCCTCTCCCCGTACCACGCGGAGTCGTTGAGCAGCAGGTTCCCGCCGATCCCGGCGTTGAGCACGGGCCGCCCGGTCAGCCGGGCCAGCGCGTCCGACCACCGCCGGTCCGCGTCCACGGTCGACCCGAACCCGTCGGTGAGGGAGTCCCCGAACAGCACCACCCCGTCACCGCGACCGGCGTCGACCTCCACGGCGCTCAGGAAGTACCAGGACTCGCTCACGGCATCAAAGCCCTCGGCACTGTCCAGCAGATCCCCCTCGCCCCGTTCGGTCGTCGCGAACGCCTGCGCATGGAACGTCGCCGGTCCGGTCGCCTCCTCGAAGTACAGCGTGACCGCCACCGACTCCCCCGCGCTGACGGCCAGTTGCGCGGGGTCGCTGACGACCTCGCCCCGGGCCGGGATCGCCACGTCACGGGCGCCCCCGAAGCTCAGCCGCCGCCCTCCGACGCTCGCCCCGGCGACCCGCACGGGCGAGGTGCCGTACGCGTTCGACAGCCGTATCCGCAGCCGGTCCCCGCCCCCGCTCAGCCGCACGACCTGGCGCAGGGACTGGCGCCAGAAGCCCTCGCGGGACCAGTTGGGGGTGAAGCCTTCGCTCGGGAGCTGGGGGGAAGCAGCCCAGACAGTGGTGAACACAGCGGCACGACCCTTCAAACGGGACCAGAGTTCCCTTAACAATAGACACACTAACGGAACCACAGACCCTTTTGGTGAAGTTGAGTACGCGTACTCAGGCGCCGCCCCACCCCCGCGGCGCACGCTGGACCCATGCTCTGGTCCGACCCCGAGAACGAACCGCCCAAGGAACTGCGCGACATGCAGGAGATGTTGCGGAGACTGGGCCTGTTCCTGGCGTTGGCCATGGTGCTGGCGATGCTCGTGCTCGGCACGAAGTGACGGGCGCCGATACCCTGACCGCATGACTGCTCAGCCACGCCGCCGACTCGTCCTCGCCTCCCAGTCCCCCGCCCGGCTGAATCTGCTGCGGCAGGCCGGACTGGCGCCCGAGGTACTCGTGAGCGGTGTCGACGAGGACGCCGTCAGCGCCCCCACCCCGGCCGAACTGGCCCTCGCGCTCGCCGAGGCGAAGGCCTCCGTCGTGTCGGCGAAGCCCGAGGTCAAGGGCGCGATCGTGATCGGCTGCGACTCGGTGCTCGACCTCGACGGCGAGGCGCTCGGCAAGCCCGCGGACGCCGAGGAGGCCACCGCCCGCTGGAAGGCCATGCGCGGGCGCGCGGGCACGCTCCAGACCGGCCACTGCGTCTACGACACCGTCTCCGGCCGGTATGTCTCCGCCGTCGCCTCGACCGTCGTCCGCTTCGGCGAGCCGAGCGACGAGGAGATCGCCGCCTACGTCGCCTCCGGCGAACCCCTCTACGTCGCCGGGGCGTTCACCCTCGACGGCCGCAGCGCGCCGTTCATCGACGGTATCGACGGCGACCACGGCAACGTGATCGGCATCAGCCTGCCCCTCGTCCGGAGGCTGCTGGCCGAACTGGGCGTCGGGATCACGGAGTTGTGGGCGCCGGCGGAGAACTGACCGGAACGGCGTCTTCCTTGGGCTGCTGAGGACGGTCGTACGTCATCAGGAGCAGCACGATCAGTGCCAGTACGACGATCATGAACCCGAACTGGGCCGGGCCCAGCAGACCCCACGCGAACGCGCCCAGCAGGGCGTGCACCACGGCCGCGCTGATCAGCAGGATGCGCCCGAAGCCGGCCGGGGCGCGGTCGCGCAGGGCGACCAGCAGCGCCACCAGGCCGCAGAAGGCGAAGTAGAGGCCGAAGACGACGCCGCCGATCTTCGAGGAGATCGACATCATGTCGGGGTCGAGGCCGGCCAGGGACATGTCCTGACGGTCGACGACCACCCCGAGGAACCAGTTGACCGCCGCGATCCCGAGTGCCTCCGCGAAGAGGACTATCGCCACGATCCACGCCACCGGCCTGCGCACCACCGGCCCCCACCCACTCTCAAGCCGAGCCCTGGTTACTCCAAGTACGTTCGATACAGCCCGAACGCTACTAACGGGTAAACCGTGGGACAAGGGTTCTGCGGACGGCAAAGAATCATTGGGCCATTCGTAGGGACTCCACAAAGAAACGGAGTGGCCCGCAGCACGTGGTGACAGAGACCTTGACCACAAGGGAGGGCTAGGGTTTCCCGGAGGAGTCCTGCGTACCGAAGCGCGACAAGGGATTTCGCGGGTCGAGCGAGCCTCGAATCACGCTCCGTGTGGGCAAGCTCACCATTGGGGACGGGTCGAAGTGCCGTGTCGGCAGTCCCTAAACTCGGCTTGTTTCAAGGAGGGAGCCTCAATCGTGCGCAAGGTGCTCATCGCCAACCGTGGCGAAATCGCTGTCCGCGTGGCCCGGGCCTGCCGGGATGCCGGTATCGCGAGCGTGGCCGTATACGCCGACCCGGACCGGGACGCTCTGCATGTCCGCGCCGCGGATGAGGCGTTCGCCCTGGGCGGTGACACCCCGGCGACCAGTTATCTGGTGATCGACAAGATCCTGAACGCCGCCCGGGAGTCCGGGGCCGACGCCATCCACCCGGGCTACGGCTTCCTGTCCGAGAACGCCGAGTTCGCGCAGGCGGTCCTGGACGCGGGCCTGATCTGGATCGGCCCGCCGCCGCAGGCCATCCGCGACCTCGGTGACAAGGTCGCCGCCCGGCACATCGCCCAGCGCGCCGGTGCGCCGCTGGTCGCCGGCACGCCGGACCCGGTCTCCGGGGCGGACGAGGTCGTGGCGTTCGCCGAGGAGCACGGCCTGCCGATCGCCATCAAGGCCGCCTTCGGTGGTGGTGGCCGTGGTCTGAAGGTCGCCCGGACGCTGGAAGAGGTCCCGGAGCTGTACGAGTCGGCGGTCCGTGAGGCCGTGGCCGCGTTCGGCCGGGGCGAGTGCTTCGTCGAGCGCTACCTCGACAAGCCGCGGCACGTGGAGACGCAGTGCCTGGCCGACAGCCACGGCAACGTGGTCGTCGTGTCCACGCGTGACTGCTCGCTCCAGCGCCGCCACCAGAAGCTGGTCGAGGAGGCGCCCGCGCCGTTCCTCTCCGACGCCCAGGTCGCCGAGCTGTACGCGTCGTCGAAGGCCATCCTCAAGGAGGCCGGCTACGTCGGTGCGGGCACGGTCGAGTTCCTGGTCGGCATGGACGGCACGATCTCCTTCCTGGAGGTCAACACCCGTCTCCAGGTGGAGCACCCGGTCACCGAGGAGGTCGCCGGCATCGACCTGGTGCGCGAGATGTTCCGTATCGCCGACGGCGAGGAGCTCGGCTACGGCGACCCGGAGCTGCGCGGCCATTCCTTCGAGTTCCGCATCAACGGCGAGGACCCGGGCCGCAACTTCCTCCCGGCTCCCGGCACGGTCACCACGTTCGCCCCGCCGACCGGCCCGGGCGTCCGCCTGGACGCGGGCGTCGAGTCCGGCAGCGTGATCGGCCCGGCGTGGGACTCCCTGCTGGCCAAGCTGATCGTCACCGGCGCCACCCGTGAGCAGGCGCTCCAGCGGGCCGCCCGCGCCCTGGAGGAGTTCCAGGTCGAGGGCATGGCGACGGCGATCCCGTTCCACCGCGCGGTGGTCAAGGACCCGGCGTTCGCCCCCGAACTCACCGGCTCCGCCGACCCGTTCACGGTCCACACCCGCTGGATCGAGACCGAGTTCGTCAACGAGATCAAGCCCTTCGCCGCCCCCACCGACGCGGAGGCGGACGAGGACGACAAGGACCGCGAGACGATCGTGGTCGAGGTCGGCGGCAAGCGCCTGGAGGTCTCCCTGCCGTCCTCGCTCGGCATGACGCTGGCCCGCACCGGTCTCGCGGCGGGCGCCAAGCCCAAGCGCCGCGCGGCCAAGAAGTCCGGCCCCGTCGCCTCCGGCGACACCCTCGCCTCCCCGATGCAGGGCACGATCGTCAAGATCGCCGTCGAGGAGGGCCAGGAGGTCAAGGAGGGCGACCTGGTCGTCGTCCTGGAGGCCATGAAGATGGAGCAGCCGCTCAACGCGCACCGCTCCGGCACCATCAAGGGCCTGTCCGCCGAGGTCGGCGCGTCGATCACGTCCGGCGCGGCGATCTGCGAGATCAAGGACTGAGCAGGTCTCCCACGGCATACCGGGGCGCCCGGCGGACTGGAGCAGTCAGTCCGCCGGGCGCTCCGTTTCCTTCTCCCCCGAGGCGGTGGTCTACGAGGGGCTGCGGACCCACCCCGTGCCATGGCGCACGAAGGCGAGGGCCGCGTAGCCGAAGGCGACGGCGAGCATCACGAACGACAGCACGGTCACCGGGTCGACGCCGGTCGCGTAGCCGGCGACGTTGAACGGCATGGACAGGATCAGCAGCCAGGCGGCCCACGCCGGGACGGTCCGGCCGCGCAGCAGCGCGACGCCGAGCAGGACGGCGCCGACGACATGGGCGGCGACGAAGTAGAGGACGGGGACCCCCACCGCGGGCAGATCGTTGGTCCCCGTGGCCACCTTCGCGAGGGTGGCCACGGGGACCCCCTTGTCGAACGCGCCGAGGGCGACGGTGTCGAGCGACGGGGTCGCGGTGATCGCGAGCAGCCCGGTACCGAAGAGGACCGAGCCCCACAGGCCGAGCCGGGCGGACCGCGCGGTGGCCAGCATGCCGACGGCGATCAGGCCGGGGGCGAGGACGACGGTGCCGGCCGTCCACAGCCACACGGACACCTCGGTGGCGCCCTGGTGGGCGGCGATCACCCGGGCGATCTCGTCGGCGTCGGCGTTGGTGTCGTACGGGCTGATCAGGAACGCCGCCGCGAACAGCAGCGGCCCCAGTACGGCCGCGGCCGCCGCGAGCCGCCGTGCGGTCCCGGCGGGCGCCGGTTCGGTGGTGGTGGGCGGGTGTGACGACGTGGTGGCCATGGAAGTCCCCCTGAGGTCGCGTCTTTTCGGAGCGCCTCAGGCCAGTGAACCGAGCGGCCCCGCCCGGTGACCATCCGTCAATTCTGAGGGTTGCGGCGGCCGGTCCTCAGGCAGTCAGTCGGACAGCAGCCCGAGGTCCCGCCCCCGCCGCAGCAGCGCCGCCGTGTGCCCCGCCTCCAGCTTCCGGTGCAGGGACGCGATATAGCCGCGCACGGTGGTCGGGGAGAGCCCCATCCGCCGGGCCGCCTCCGTCGCCGTACGGCCGTCGTGCAGCTGGCGCAGGGTCCGGTGCTCCTGCTCGGTCACGCCGAACAGCCGTGCGGCGGCCCGGCCTCGGGCGAGGTCGCGGAGAAGCACCAACGCGGGCAGCTCGGGCGCGGCCGGCGGCACGGGCCGCACCTCGACGTCCCGGACGGTGAAACGGTGTTCGTCAGCGAGCCGGGGATCGTCACGTACGACGGTCAGCAGGTCGGCGGCGAGGGCGTTCAGCGGCTGGGCCCGCCCGTCCTCGCCCCGTACCGCGACACCCCACCCATGACTCGTGGCGAGGGCCAGCGCGGCGTCGGAGAACGCGAGCAGCCGCTGCCGATCGGCCAACCTCCGCTCCACTGCCGCGAGTTGAAGCTGGGCGAAGCCGAGCAGATCGCGTTCCCGTTCACTGAAGTCGGCGCCGGACCTGACGAGCGCGTACCCCTCGACCGCGCCCTGCCCGGCACCGGCCGTCGCCACCAGATGCCGGCGCAGCCCGAAGGGCCGGAAGTCCAGATTGAAGCAGTGGGTACGCCGCCACTGCCGGTCCCCGGCGACATCGCTGACCCGCCAGGCCGCCGACGTGGGCGTCTCCAGCATGATCCCGGTGAGCGGGTGGTCCAGGGGATGGTCGTAGATCACCCTCGGGTCGGCATGGAAGGAGTCCTCGGGCACGGACAGCGCGGACACCCCGGCCCCGTCGACGGAGAGCCGGTACGCCTGCCCCGCGTCGGCCGGGATCAACTCCATCAGCGCCCCCAGCGCCCGCCCCCGCAACTCCCGCTCCGACCCGGCGTCTTCCAGCTCGCCCGCGATCCCGAGCACCCGCCGCGCATCCCGACCGGCGATCTCCATACGCACTCTCCCGGCGCCGCTCTCGCCCTGAGAAGTCCTGAGATGTCAGAGGAAACCCCGAGAAAGGCTCTCCCGAGAAGAAGGTACGGCCTCAGCGCGCCCCGGCAAGCCCGGTCGGCCGCCTTCGATGGCATCCTGGGGGCATACCGGGGGCGTGCGAGAGAGCAGGTGGGAGCCATGGTGAGCGCGATCTCACGGGAGACCGCGGAGAACCGGGAGGCCACGGCGGCCTCCGCACCGACACGCGCCATGCGCGCCGACGCCCGCCGCAACTACGAGCGCCTCCTCACCGAGGCCCGCTCGGCCTTCGCCGCGCACGGCGCGGAGGCGTCCCTGGAGGACGTGGCAAGACGCGCGGGCGTCGGCATCGGCACCCTCTACCGCCACTTCCCCAACCGCAACGCCCTGCTGAGCGCGGTCTTCGAGGACGCGGTGGCGGACTTGCTGGCCCGCTCCCACGAACTCCTGGCCGACCCCAACCCCTGCGCGGCCCTGGTGACCTGGCTGCGCGAGATCGTCACGCACGCAGGCGAGTACCGGGGCCTGGCAAGGCAGTTGATGTCGGTGACGTCCGACGACACGTCGGCACTGGCACGGTGCAGCGACCCGATCAGGGAGGCGGGCAGCGCGCTGCTGCGGCGAGCGCAGGAGGCGGGCGCGGTACGCGAGGACGTGGCAATCACCGACCTCCTCCAACTGACCCATGCGATCGCACTGGCGGCGGAGGAGAGCCCGGGGGACGAGGACTTGGCGGACAGATTGTTGCAACTAACGCTGCGGGGACTTACTTAGGGGCGCGGGGAACTGCGCGACCAGCCACATACGGCCTGCACTCGCGCACTCACACGAACCCCTACGGCGACTAGGCATCGGCCCTTCAACGCCGCCGCATGTCAGCGACCCGCGCCCGCTGCTGCTCAGCCCCCGGCGCCTCAGACGTCAACGTCCGAAGCCCCGCCCCCGGAACCTGCCCCCGCCGAGGCCCCGGCAGGGCCACGTCACGGCGAGCTTGGCGCGGGGGGACGGAATCACCCGAGCCCCCCGAACCCCCCGAGTTTCCCGACGCCCCCGCGACAGCGATCTGCACACCCTGGTCGGCCAGCGCCTGCAACTCCGTGCCGGCGCGGTCGTCATGAGCCGGCGGCTCATCCGTCACCAGCCGCGTGATCACATCGGTGGGCACGGTCTGGAACATGGTGTCCGTACCGAGCTTGGTGTGATCGGCGAGCACCACGACCTCCGCCGCGGCCTGCACCAACGCCCGGTCGACGGACGCCGACAGCATGTTGGACGTGGACAGCCCGCGCTCGGCGGTGAGACCGCTGCCGGACAGGAAGGCCCGCGACACCCGCAGCCCCTGCAGGGACTGCTCCGCGCCGGAACCGACCAGCGCGTAGTTGGAGCCCCGCAGCGTGCCGCCGGTCATCACGACTTCCACCCGGTTGGCATGGGCCAACGCCTGAGCCACCAGCAGGGAGTTGGTGACGACGGTCAGCCCGGGTACGCGAGCGAGCCGGCGGGCCAGCTCCTGTGTCGTCGTACCCGCCCCGACCACGATGGCTTCGCCTTCTTCGACGAAGTTCGCGGCGAGGTCGGCGATGGCCGTCTTCTCGGCGGTCGCGAGATGCGATTTCTGCGGAAAGCCGGACTCCCGCGTGAACCCGCCCGGCAATACCGCACCGCCATGTCGGCGGTCGAGGAGTCCTTCTGCCTCCAGTGCGCGCACGTCCCGCCGTACGGTCACTTCGGAGGTCTGGACGACGCGGGCGAGCTCACGGAGCGACACGGCCCCGTTCGCTCGCACCATTTCGAGGATCAATTGGCGACGTTCTGCAGCGAACACGAAACTGACAGTAACGCGGACGACCGTCTGCTTTCAGCAGTATGCGCCGAATAAACGAAGTTGTTCGCACGGCAGAGTCGGAAGTGGTATAGGGCCTAATCGCCCCGACTATGCCGCACGAATGGTCGACAACTCCCTGTGACCAGCGGGGAGTCGGTTTCGGCCGTCAGGCGCCGCCGGTTTCCTTCCGGGTGTGGAGCTGACGCGCCACCTCGGCGATCGACCCCGAAAGGGAGGGGTACACGGTGAACGCGTTCGCGATCTGTTCGACGGTCAGGTTGTTGTCGACCGCGATCGAGATCGGATGGATCAGTTCCGAAGCGCGCGGCGCGACGACCACACCGCCGACGACGATGCCCGTGCCGGGGCGGCAGAAGATCTTGACGAATCCGTCGCGGATGCCCTGCATCTTGGCGCGCGGGTTGCGCAGCAGGGGCAGCTTCACGACCCGCGCGTCGATCTTGCCCGCGTCGACGTCGGCCTGGGTGTAGCCGACGGTCGCGATCTCCGGGTCGGTGAAGACGTTGGAGGAGACGGTCTTGAGGTTCAGCGGGGCCACCGCGTCGCCCAGGAAGTGGTACATGGCGATACGGCCCTGCATGGCGGCGACGGACGCGAGGGCGAAGACGCCGGTCACGTCACCGGCGGCGTACACACCGGGAGCCGTCGTCCTGGAGACCTTGTCGGTCCAGATGTGCCCGGAGTCGCGCAGCCTGACGCCGGCCTCCTCCAGGCCGAGGCCCGCGCTGTTGGGGATGGCGCCGACGGCCATGAGGCAGTGGGTGCCGGAGATGACACGGCCGTCGGAGAGGGTGACCTCGACCCGGTCGCCGACCCGCTTGGCGGCGGCGGCGCGGGAGCGGGCCATGACGTTCATGCCGCGGCGGCGGAAGACGTCCTCCAGGACGGCGGCGGCGTCCGGGTCCTCGCCGGGCAGCACGCGGTCGCGCGACGAGACGAGCGTGACCTTGGACCCCAGCGCCTGATAGGCGCCGGCGAACTCGGCGCCCGTCACACCGGAACCGACCACGATGAGCTCTTCCGGCAGCTCGGTCAGGTCGTAGACCTGCGTCCAGTTGAAGATGCGCTCGCCGTCGGGCAGCGCGTCGGGCACCTCGCGCGGGTGGCCGCCGGTCGCGATCAGCACGGCGTCGGCGACGAGGGTCTCCTCGGTGCCGTCGGCGGTGCTGACGATCACCTTGCGGGAGCCGTCCAGGCCCTGCATGCCCTCCAGGCGTCCACGGCCGCGCATGACGCGGGCGCCGGCGCGGGTGACGGAGGCGGTGATGTCGTGCGACTGCGCGAGCGCGAGCCGCTTGACTCGCCGGTTGACCTTCCCCAGGTCCACGCCCACGACCCGGGCGGCCTGCTCCAGGGGCGGGGTGTCGTCGGCCACGATGATGCCGAGCTCTTCGTACGACGAGTCGAAGGTGGTCATCACCTCGGCCGTAGCGATAAGGGTCTTCGACGGCACGCAGTCGGTCAGCACCGACGCTCCGCCCAGACCGTCGCAGTCGACGACGGTCACCTCCGCGCCGAGCTGCGCCGCGACCAGCGCCGCTTCGTATCCGCCGGGTCCGCCACCGATGATCACGATCCGAGTCACGTACTCCATTGTCCCGCACGCTTCAAGGTGCTACTGCCCGGGGGCCCGCCCGAGACGCCACTGTTACGGGAGTGACGCCGGATGCCGCTGCCGTACCCTCTCCTGCATGTCGCTCTACGCCGCCTACGCCGGCAATCTCGACGCCCGGCTGATGACGCGCCGCGCACCGCACTCGCCGCTGCGCGCCACGGGCTGGCTGAACGGCTGGCGGCTCACCTTCGGCGGCGAGCAGATGGGCTGGGAGGGCGCCCTCGCCACCCTCGTCGAGGACCCCCTCTCCCAGGTCTTCGTCGCGCTGTACGACATCGCCCCGCCGGACGAGGACTCCATGGACCGGTGGGAGGGCGTCGGCCTCGGCATCTACCGCCGGATGCGGGTACGGGTGCACACGCTCGACACCGAGGAGTCGGCGTGGGTGTACGTCCTCGACGCCTACGAGGGCGGCCTGCCCTCGGCCCGGTACCTCGGCGAGATCGCGGACGCGGCCGAATCGGCGGGCGCGCCGCACGACTATGTGATGGAACTGCGCAAGCGTCCCTGCTGAAGCGCGCGTCACACCTCTCGTTGGAAACGACAAGACAACGATCGCCATCCCGTTCGCTCTGTCATCTACGCGCGTAGGCCCAGACCAGCTACGCTCATCCGCGTGAACGCATCTCTTCTTCCGGACGACATCCAGGGCGACCCGCACGCCGCCGCCGACGCCGCCGCCGCGCGCCTGCGCGAACTGACCGGCGCCGAGACCCACGACGTCGCCCTCGTGATGGGCTCCGGCTGGGCGCCGGCCGTGGACGCCCTCGGCGCTCCCGACGCCGAGTTCCAGGTCACCGAGCTGCCCGGCTTCCCGCCGCCGGCGGTCGAGGGCCACGGCGGCAAGATCCGCTCGTACCAGATGGGCGAGAAGCGGGCTCTGGTCTTCCTGGGCCGCACGCACTACTACGAGGGCCGCGGCGTGGCGGCGGTCGCGCACGGCGTCCGTACGGCGGTGGCGGCGGGCTGCAAGACGATCGTCCTCACCAACGGCTGCGGCGGTCTGCGCGAGGGCATGCGCCCCGGCCAGCCGGTCCTGATCAGCGACCACATCAACCTCACGGCGACGTCCCCGATCGTCGGCGCGAACTTCGTCGACCTGACGGACCTCTACTCGCCTCGGCTGCGCGCCCTGTGCAAGGAGATCGACCCGACCCTCGAAGAGGGCGTGTACGCCCAGTTCCCCGGCCCGCACTACGAGACCCCGGCCGAGATCCGCATGGCCCGCGTGATCGGCGCGGACCTGGTCGGCATGTCGACGGTGCTGGAGGCGATCGCGGCGCGTGAGGCCGGCGCGGAGGTGCTCGGCATCTCCCTGGTGACGAACCTCGCGGCGGGCATGACGGGCGAGCCCCTCAACCACGAAGAGGTCCTCCAGGCGGGCCGGGACAGCGCGACGCAGATGGGCGCCCTCCTGGCCCAGGTGCTCGGCCGCATCTGACCGCTCAGGGGGCTCCGCCCCCTGGACCCCCGGCCTATGCCCATCCACCGCCCGACTCGGTGGGTCGAAAGGTTCACCTCTTGGCCGACAGTAAACGGGTGGTGGGCGGGCACAGGCCGGGGGTCTGGGGGCGGAGCCCCCAGGGGCCGCCACCCCCACGCACCCGCACCCGCACAACCGACGAGAGGCTCCCCCCGGTGCACGACGACCTCATCACCCAGGCCAGGACATGGCTCGCCGAGGACCCCGACCCCGAGACCCGTGACGAACTCGGCAAGCTCATCGAGGCCGGGGACGTCACCGAGCTCACCGCCCGCTTCAGCGGCACCCTCCAGTTCGGCACCGCGGGCCTCAGAGGCGAACTCGGCGCAGGCCCCATGCGCATGAACCGTGCCGTCGTCATCCGCGCCGCGGCCGGACTCGCCGCGTACCTCAAGAAGCAGGGCAGCACCGACGGCCTCGTAGTCATCGGCTACGACGCCCGCCACAAGTCGGCCGACTTCGCGCGCGACACCGCGGCAGTGATGACCGGCGCCGGACTGAAAGCAGCGATCCTCCCCCGCCCACTCCCCACCCCCGTCCTGGCGTACGCCATAAGGCACCTCGGCGCGGTCGCCGGAGTAGAGGTCACCGCCAGCCACAACCCGCCCCGCGACAACGGCTACAAGGTCTATCTCGGCGACGGCTCCCAGATCGTCCCGCCCGCCGACGCGGAGATCGCGGCGGAGATCGACGCGATCGCGAGCCTCCACGACGTCCCCCGCCCGGACGCCGGCTGGGAGACCCTCGACGACGCCGTCCTCGACGCCTATCTGGCCCGCACGGACGCCGTACTCGCGCAGGACTCCCCCCGCACCGCCCGCACCGTCTACACGGCGATGCACGGCGTCGGCAAGGACGTCCTGCTGGCCGCCTTCGCCCGCGCCGGCTTCCCCGCCCCGGAACTCGTCGCCGAGCAGGCCGAACCCGACCCGGACTTCCCGACCGTCGCCTTCCCCAACCCGGAGGAGCCCGGCGCGATGGACCTCGCCTTCGCGAAGGCCCGCGCCACGGACCCGGACCTGGTCATCGCCAACGACCCGGACGCCGACCGCTGTGCCGTCGCCGTCAAGGCGGACGGCGACTGGCGGATGCTGCGCGGCGACGAGGTCGGCGCCCTGCTCGCCGCCCATCTGGTGAACCGCGGGGCACAGGGTACGTTCGCCGAGTCGATCGTCTCCTCCTCCCTGCTCGGCCGGATCGCCGAGAAGGCGGGTCTGCCGTACGAGGAGACCCTGACCGGCTTCAAGTGGATCGCCCGCGTGGACGGTCTGCGGTACGGCTACGAGGAGGCCCTCGGCTACTGCGTGGACCCGGAGGGCGTGCGGGACAAGGACGGCATCACGGCCGCCCTGCTCATCACCGAACTGGCCTCCGAGCTCAAGGAGGAGGGGCGCACGCTCCTCGACCTCCTCGACGACCTCGCCGTACAGCACGGCCTGCACGCCACCGACCAGCTCTCGGTGCGCGTCGAGGACCTGTCGGTGATCGCCGACGCCATGCGCCGCCTGCGTGAGCAGCCGCCCACCGAGCTGGCCGGGCTCGCGATCACCAGGGCCGAGGACCTCACCCGGGGCACGGACCGGCTCCCGCCCACCGACGGCCTGCGGTACACCCTCGACGGCGCCCGCGTCATCGTCCGCCCCAGCGGCACCGAGCCGAAGCTGAAGTGCTATCTGGAGGTCGTCGTCCCCGTCGCGACGCACGCCGACCTCCCGGCGGCCCACGCCAGGGCGACGGACGTACTGGAGACGATCAAGCGGGACCTGTCGGCGGCGGCCGGCATCTGACCCGCGCCCGACGGGGTGTCCCGACCGTCCCGACCCGTCGGGGCACCCCAACGGGTGATTTACCGCCCCCTCCCCCCATACGCTCCACCCCCTGACCGGCTCTCCGGGAAACGGTGAGCGGACAACCCGTCCGCCGCACGCCCCGGAGCCGCCCCGTGTCCTCGACCGCCCCCAGCATCCCGGGCAGCCGGCGACCCGACACCGCGCCCACGGCCCGCCCCGCCGCGCCCGTCCTGCGCCGGGCCGCCCCCGCCCTCCTCGCCTACGTCGCCGTACGCGTCGTGGGCCTGCTGTTCCTCTCCTTCTGGGCGCACCACCAGGGCCACGGCGTGTGGCCGATCCTGGCGACGCAGTGGGACGCGCACTGGTATCTGGGCATCGCCGACCACGGCTACGCGCACGAGCTGGGCACCGCGTACGACGCGAACAACCTGGCGTTCTTCCCGCTGTACCCGGTGCTGGTGAAGGCGGTCGCGGCCGTCACCCCCGGCACCCGGGCCACCACGGGCCTGCTGATCGCCGTCCTCGCCTCGCTCGGCGCGGCCTGGGGCGTGTTCGCGGTGGGCGACCGTCTGCACGGCCGCCGCGCCGGCATCCTCCTGACCACCCTCTGGGCCGCGTTCCCGGTGGGCCTGGTGCAGTGGATGGGCTACACGGAGTCCCTGTTCACGGCGTTCGCCGCCTGGACCCTGTACGCCCTGCTCGCCGACCGTCCGCTCACCGCGGCCTGGCTCGCGGTCCTGGCCGGCCTGACCCGTCCGACGGGCGTCGCGGTCGCCGCGGCGGTGTCGGTGACGTGTCTGCTCGCCCTGCGCCGCGGGTTCTCCCCGCGCGCTCTCGCCGCCGCCCTGATCGCCCCGCTCGGCTGGTGCGGGTACGTCGGCTGGGTGGGCCTGCGTCTGGGTCGCTGGGACGGCTACTTCGCCGTACAGGCGCTGTGGCGCAACGAGGTGGACGGCGGCCGGGAGACCCTGCGGCGGTTCCGGGAGCTGCTGGTGCGCGACTCGACGCCGGAGCTGTTCCTCGTCCTGGTGACGTGCACGCTGCTGGTGTCGGTGGCGCTGTTGGCGCTGAGCCTCCGGGACCGCCAGCCGCTTCCGCTGCTGGTGTTCACCGGCGTGCTGCTGGCGATCGTGCTGGCCAGCGGCGGTGTCTACTTCCCGCGTGCCCGCTTCCTCCTGCCGGCGTTCCCGCTCCTGCTCCCCCTCGCCGTCCGTCTCCTGCGTCTCCCCGCCCACTACCGCGCACTGGTGCTGACGGGGGCGGTGCTGGGGTCGGCGTACTGGGGGGCGTACATGGTGCTGGTGTGGCCGAGCGCGCCGTAGGGCACCTGCCTACGGCATGAGGTAGAGGGCCGCCGCCCAGGCGAGGAGCAGGGTCAGCGTCACCGGCCACAGACGGCGGTCCCGCTCCCGTGCGTCGATCTCTCCGGTCGGCCGGGCCGCCGGGTCCTTCCACATGGCGGTGATCTCGGCGGCGACCCGTTCATAGGGGTGGACGAAGCCGAGTCTCCGCTCCAGCCATCGCCAGCGCAGGCTGAACGCCTTCCACTCCGAGAAGGTGGCCCGCCGGCTGTCGATCCTCAGCTCGGTGCCCTTGCAGCGGACGATCCGGATGTGGTCCCACGCGATGTGCCGGGTGCGCCGCACCCCGTTGAACCACAGCCCGGCGCTGTCCGCCGTGATGCGCCAGCCGACCCAGTAGGTCAGCACCCAGGCTCCGCAGAGGGCGAGGACGCCGCCGGCGCCCCACCGCCACACCCCGGTCTCGCCCCACAGGTTCTGGCCGGCCCACAGCACCACCGCGGTGGCGGTGAGCCGGTCGGGCCATCCGGCGCGCCAGCGCCCCAGGGTCACCGGCTTCGGTACGGCAGCGACCTCGATCCGCCCCTCCTCCGCCGCGGCCCGCTTCTCCTTGACGAGCGCGCGGTTCACGGTGCGGTCGGAGAGCGGCCGTACGGGCCCGGTCGAGTACTCGGCGACGGGCGGCTCGTCCGGGTCCTCGTCGGCGGCGAGGAGCACGATCTCGGCGCCGTCGTAGGGGGTCCCGTACAGGACGGCCTCGCGCAGCGGCCCGGGAGCGTCGTCGTCGAGCCGGTCGAGGAGGACGTTCAGCTCCTCCTCGTCGAGCTCGTCGCCCTCGCCCTCCGTCTCGCTCTGTGTCTCGTCCTGATCCTCGTCGTCCAGCTCCAGCGTGGAGACGGTGAACAGTGGTCGCAGCGCGCCCGGATCATCGGCGGCGAAGACCTCCGCGTCCACGTCCGCGTTCTCCCGCACCAGCACCCGCAGCACCGGCACCGGCTCCCGGCGCAGTGCGAGGGCCCGGCGGCGGCCCAGCGCGGCGGAGAGCAGCACGGTCAGACCGAGACCGGCCACGTAGAGCCCCGCGGTCGCGGCCCCCTCCCGGTCGACGACGTCGTCCCAGGCGCCGGAGGTGACGCTCACCGCGACACCGGCCGCCAGCACGGCGGAGCCGAACCAGGCCAGCCCCTTCCCGCGGGTCACCGGCGAATCGGCGTACGGCACGCGCGCGGTGACACCCCCGGCCGCCGCGAGAGCCGCTGCGCGCTGCCGCTTCCGGGCGGCGAGCCGTGTCTCGGCGGCCCGTGCGCACAGCCCCGCGAGGACGGCGCAGGCCAGGAAGAGCGGCCAGGAGGGCTCCAGTGCCACAGCCATGACGACCGCCGTCGGCGCGGTGAACCGTACGACCTCGGGCCGGGACACCAGCCAGACCGCTTGGAGGGCCATGAACGCGGCGGCCACAGGCGGTACGCCCCCGTCCGTGACGGCGACCAGCATCAGCGCGGCGCCGAGGCCCAGCAGCACCACCGCCATCACGGCCTCGGTCCGCGGCCGTGAGGGCACCAGGCGCGGCGGAAGCGCCCGCGTCCAGTGCCGCGTCTGTTCTCCGCTCCAGGGGGCACAGCCGTCGGGTATCGCGGAGGCGGGCAGCGGCAGGGGCCGCTGGGGATGCGTACTCATCGTCTTCCAGACACTCGGACCACGCCGGTGGTCGCGGTCCTCGGATCCGGCACGGCCGAGGCGGGGCAGATCATCACCCCGGAAGCTGTGAACCCGTGGGTCAGCCCGTCGCGATGAGGATCGCCAGCAGCACCGCACCGGCCACCACCGGCGCCAGCACCTCGTACGCCCAGCGCACGGACACCTCGCCCTGCGCGCTCTCCGCCTTCTCCCGTGCCTCCCACAGCTCGCGGAGCTCGTCCATGACCTTGTCGGTCTCGGCGCGCAGCGGGCCGTCGGCGGCATCGGCGGCGGCAGCGGTGGAACCGGCGCCGGGGAAGCCGAGCCCGCCCGTTCCCCGGGAACGCCCGCCGCCGGACTCCGCCCGGGCCGTGCGCCGCGCCGCCTTCTTGCGGGCGCGCAGGGAGACCGGGATGGACCAGAGCTGGTACTTGGTGCCGGAGGCGGCGACGACCTCGTTGGAGTAGCTGGAGCGGAAGGCGGCGACCTGGCCCCAGGGCAGCACGATCACGCGGAACGGGTTGCGGACCCGCATCCGGTCCTCGTCGGCGAAGACGGCCGGGCGCAGGGTGAAGGCGGCGACCAGCGGGATCACCAGGATCATCGCGGCGAGCGCCAGCCAGGGCGTCCGGCCCGTGCCCTGGACCAGGGCGTCGATGCCGAGCCACACGGCGATGGCGAGCAGCAGCACGCCTCCGGCGATGGCCGCGGGTGAGCGGTAGATCCGGTCCTTGGTCGTCATGGGCCCGATTGTGCCCGACGGGTACGGCGACGCTCGTCAGTGGTGGGGCCCGATGCGACGAGCACTCGGGGCTGTACAGCCGCTACGCGCGTAGATATGCTCGGCTGGTGACCATGCCCACCACTGCATCTCCCGCACACGCTCTTACGGACGTGACCGCGTCCGACAGCACGCTGCGTCGCTTCCTCCACGGGCTGCCCGGCGTCGACGCGGTCGGCCTGGAGGCGCGCGCCGCGTCCCTCGGCACCCGTTCCATCAAGACCACCGCGAAGGCGTACGCCATCGACCTCGCCATCTCGATGGTCGATCTGACGACGCTGGAAGGCGCGGACACCCCGGGCAAGGTCCGGGCGCTCGGCGCCAAGGCGGTCCGCCCCGACCCGACCGACCGGACGACCCCCGCGACCGCGGCCGTCTGCGTCTATCCCGACATGGTGGCCGCCGCCAAGGAGGCCGTCGCCGGTTCGACCGTGAAGGTCGCCTCGGTCGCCACCGCCTTCCCGGCGGGTCGCGCGGCCCTGGCGGTGAAGCTCGCCGACGCCCGCGACGCGGTCGCCGCGGGCGCCGACGAGATCGACATGGTCATCGACCGCGGGGCGTTCCTCGCGGGCCACTACATGAAGGTGTACGACGAGATCGTCGCCGTGAAGGAGGCCTGCGGGACCAACGCCCGCCTCAAGGTCATCTTCGAGACCGGCGAGCTGTCGACGTACGACAACATCCGGCGGGCGAGCTGGCTCGGCATGCTGGCCGGCGCCGACTTCATCAAGACGTCCACCGGCAAGGTCGCGGTGAACGCGACCCCCGCGAACACCCTCCTGATGCTGGAGGCGGTCCGCGACTTCCGCGCCCAGACCGGGGTACAGGTGGGCGTGAAGCCCGCCGGCGGCATCAGGACGACCAAGGACGCCGTGAAGTTCCTCGTCCTGGTCAACGAGACCGTGGGCGAGGACTGGCTGGACAACCACTGGTTCCGCTTCGGCGCCTCCTCGCTCCTGAACGACCTGCTGATGCAGCGTCAGAAGCTGGCCACCGGCCGCTACTCCGGCCCCGACTACGTGACGGTGGACTGATCCACATGGCATCTGCATTCGAGTACGCACCGGCACCCGAGTCCCGCTCGGTCGTCGACATCGCGCCGTCCTACGGCCTGTTCATCGACGGTGAGTTCGTGGAGGCGGCCGACGGCAAGGTCTTCAAGACCGTCTCGCCGTCGACCGAGGAGGTCCTGTCGGAGATCGCCCGGGCGGGCGAGGCGGACGTCGACCGCGCGGTGGGGGCCGCCCGCAAGGCCTTCGAGAAGTGGTCGGCGCTGCCCGGCGCCGAGCGCGCCAAGTACCTGTTCCGCATCGCCCGGATCATCCAGGAGCGCAGCCGCGAACTGGCCGTCCTGGAGACCCTGGACAACGGCAAGCCGATCAAGGAGACCCGCGACGCCGACCTGCCCCTGGTCGCCGCGCACTTCTTCTACTACGCGGGCTGGGCCGACAAGCTCGACCACGCCGGCTTCGGTGCGACCCCGCGCCCCCTCGGCGTCGCGGGCCAGGTCATCCCGTGGAACTTCCCGCTGCTGATGCTGGCGTGGAAGATCGCCCCGGCACTGGCGACCGGCAACACGGTCGTCCTCAAGCCCGCCGAGACCACCCCCCTCTCGGCCCTGTTCTTCGCGGACATCTGCCGTCAGGCCGGTCTCCCCAAGGGCGTCGTCAACATCCTTCCGGGATACGGCGACACGGGCGCCGCGCTGGTGGCCCACCCCGACGTCGACAAGGTCGCCTTCACCGGCTCCACGGCCGTCGGCAAGCAGATCGCCCGCACGGTCGCGGGTACGTCGAAGAAGCTGACCCTGGAACTGGGCGGCAAGGGCGCGAACATCGTCTTCGACGACGCCCCGATCGACCAGGCGGTGGAGGGGATCGTCAACGGCATCTTCTTCAACCAGGGCCAGGTCTGCTGCGCGGGCTCCCGCCTCCTCGTCCAGGAGTCGATCCAGGACGAGCTGCTGGACTCCCTCAAGCGCCGTCTGTCCACGCTCCGTCTCGGCGACCCGCTGGACAAGAACACGGACATCGGCGCGATCAACTCCGAGGAGCAGCTGACCCGGATCACCTCGCTCGTCGAGGCGGGCGAGGCGGAGGGCGCCGAACGCTGGTCGCCCGCCTGCGAACTGCCCACCTCCGGCTACTGGTTCGCCCCGACGCTGTTCACGAACGTCACCCAGGCGCACACCATCGCGCGGGACGAGATCTTCGGCCCGGTGCTGTCCGTGCTGACCTTCCGTACCCCCGACGAGGCGGTGGCGAAGGCCAACAACAGCCAGTACGGCCTCTCCGCCGGCATCTGGACGGAGAAGGGCTCGCGGATCCTCGCCGTGGCCAACAAGCTGCGCGCGGGCGTCATCTGGTCCAACACGTTCAACAAGTTCGACCCGACCTCGCCGTTCGGCGGTTACAAGGAGTCGGGCTTCGGCCGCGAGGGCGGTCGGCACGGCCTGGAGGCATACCTCGATGTCTGACCGCAATGAGCGTCTGAGCGTCTTCAAGACCTACAAGCTGTACGTCGGCGGGAAGTTCCCGCGTTCCGAGAGCGGCCGGGTGTACGAGGTGACGGACTCGAAGGGCAACTGGCTGGCGAACGCGCCGCTTTCGTCCCGCAAGGACGCCCGTGACGCGGTCGTCGCCGCCCGCAAGGCGTTCGGCGGCTGGGCGGGCGCCACCGCCTACAACCGGGGCCAGATCCTGTACCGGATCGCGGAGATGCTGGAGGGCCGCAAGGCGCAGTTCGTGCGCGAAGTGGCCGACGCCGAAGGGCTGTCGAAGTCCAGGGCGGGCGACCAGGTCGACGCGGCGATCGACCGCTGGGTCTGGTACGCGGGCTGGACCGACAAGATCGCCCAGGTGATCGGCGGCGCCAACCCGGTGGCGGGCCCGTACTTCAACCTCTCCTCGCCGGAGCCGACGGGCGTCGTCACCGTGCTGGCCCCGCAGCAGTCGTCCTTCCTGGGCCTGGTCTCGGTCGTCGCCCCGGTCATCGCGACCGGCAACACGGCGATCGTGATCGCGAGCGAGAAGTCCCCGCTCCCCGCCCTCTCCCTCGGCGAGGTCCTGGCCACCTCGGACCTCCCCGGCGGTGTGGTCAACGTCCTGTCCGGCCGTACGGCGGAGATCGCGACGCCGCTCGCCGCGCACCAGGACGTCAACGCGATCGATCTGGCCGGCGCCGACGACGTACTGGCGAAGGAACTGGAGATCGCGGCGGCGGACAACCTGAAGCGGGTTCTCCGTCCACAGGCTGTGGATTACGCGGCGACTCCCGGGATCGACCGCATGACGGCGTTCCTGGAGACGAAGACGGTCTGGCACCCCACGGGTTCGCTGGGCGCGTCGGGCTCCTCCTACTGAGGGTCTTCCGAGACCGGAGAGCCGCGTCTCCCCTCCGTCCGGGGGAGACGCGGCTCTCCGCTGCGCCCGGCGGTGGTCTCAGCCGTTGCCCAGCAGCCCCGTGACCTGTCCGACCACCGGCATGCTCCCGATGGACTGCGCCTGCGCGACGGGCGCGGTCAGCATCTGCGTGGCCACCGGCTGGAAGTCGGCGATCTGCGTGCCGAGTCCGTTGTCGAGGGGGTCGACACCGGTACCGGCAAGGGGGTTGGGCTTGAGGCCGGCGACCGGGCCGGTGACATAGCCGACCGTGTTCGTCAGGCCCTGGAGGCCCGCCTGCGGGTCGATCCGGCCCAGCGAGGTGGGGCGGGTGTGCACCAGCTCGTCGACCGGCTGGGTGTCCGCGGCGGCCGACGCGGCGCCTGCGCCCAGGGCCACGCCCGCGGTCGCGAGGGCGGCCAGCGCGCGCTGGGCGGTGGGGGTGGAGGAGGACGCGTGTCGGGCCATTGCTGCTGCCACCTTCGACTTGCACAGGGTAATCAGGTCGACACGAAGGGTAGTTGACGTGTGACGCGCGCTTCAAAGCCGACCCGCGGGGTCGTTGAACAGCAGGTGAATGCCGCACACTGGTGTCCCGTGAGTTCCCCTTCGTCCATACCGACGCGAGTCGTGCTGCTCTGCGGCCCCTCCGGCTCCGGCAAGTCCCTTCTCGCGGCCCGCTCCGGCCTCCCGGTGCTGCGCCTCGACGACTTCTACAAGGAGGGCGACGACCCGACGCTGCCGCTGGTGGCGGGGAGCTCCGACATCGACTGGGACCACCCGCAGTCGTGGGACGCGGACGCGGCGGTGGCGGCCATCGCCGAACTGTGCCGCACGGGCCGTACGGACGTCCCGCAGTACGACATCTCGCTGAGCGCCATCACCGGCGCCGAGACCGTCGACATCGGCCGGACCCCGCTGTTCATCGCGGAGGGCATCTTCGCCGCCGAGATCGTCACCCGCTGCCGGGAGGCCGGCGTCCTCGCCGACGCGCTGTGCCTGAGCCGCGGTCCCTTGCAGACATTCCGCCGCCGCTTCCTGCGGGACCTCAAGGAGGGCCGCAAGTCGGTGCCGTTCCTGCTCCGCCGCGGCTGGCGGCTGATGCGTCTGGAGCGCACGATCATCACCCGGCAGACCGCCCTCGGCGCCCACGCCTGCGACAAGGACGAGGCGCTGGGCCGGCTGGCGGCAGCGGCGGCGGGACGCCGTCCGGCGGCTTCGACGCAGGCGGGCTGAACGACTGCGGCGCCTCCACCGTCGTAGGACCATGACGACGATCAGATGTGGAGCACTGCTGGTGACGGCCGCGATGCTGGCCCTGGCCGGATGCGCGGAGTCGGGCGGCGGCTCGGCCTCCTGCTCGGGACTGGTGAACTACGACGGGCGGGGCTATCTGCCCACCGAGAAGTCCGTCTTCACTGTCGGCGAGCGCCTGGGTACCGCCACGGTCGAGGCCTGCGACGACACCGGGGACGGCGTGGACAACGGCTCTGCCGAGCGGCGGACGGGCGCGTACGCCATCGAGGGGGTGGACCCCGCCGAGAGTGTCGCCGTGGGGGACACCCCCGCCGACGCGGCTCCCATGACGGCCCGCTGACCGCACACCAAAGCGGGACTGGACGGACCCCCCGGCCCTCCAGCCCCGCTTCTTGGTGCTCCCCCGTACTTTCCCCCGTGGTGCTTCCCCCCGTGCGGCGACCCCCCGGTCACCGCTCCCCCGTGTTGCCGCGCCACCCCGCTACCGCTTCCCCCGTGGTGGCGCTTCCCCCCCACCCTCAGGCGACAAGCTCCCCGAAGGCGTTCTGCTCGTCACGGTCGTGGCTGAGGACCTCGTCCTCGCGCAGCCGGCGGAGCGACCGCCAGATGCTGCTCTTGACCGTGCCGACACTGATGTCGAGGATCTCCGCGATCTCCGGGTCGGTGCGGCCCTCGTAGTAGCGCAGGACCAGCATCGTGCGCTGGAGTTCGGGCAGCCGGGCCAGCGCCTGCCACAGGACCGCGCGCAGTTCGGTGCCGCGCATCGCGTCCGTGTCGCCGGGCGTCTCCGGCAGTTCCTCGGTCGGGTACTCGTTCAGCTTGCGGCGGCGCCACGCGCTGATGTGCAGATTGGTCATGGTGCGGCGGAGGTAGCCCCCGACCGCGGCCTTGTCACTGATCCGGTCCCATGCCTTGTACGTCGAGAACAGCGCACTCTGGAGCAGGTCCTCGGCCTCGAAGCGGTCACCGGTGAGGTGGTAGGCGGTTGCGTACAGGGAGGCGCGGCGCTCCTGGACGTAGGCGGTGAACTCCGCCTCCGACAGCGAACGACGCTCCCCCGAGCCCTCCCCGTACGCGGCTCCCCCGTGCGTTTCCCCCGTGAAACCGTCAACCACCGTCATGTACGCGGTGTGCTGACGCCCGGCGCCGCGAGCGCACCCCCGCCCGCTCACGGCACCGGACTTCTCGGAACCCCGGCCCCCGTTCACGTCGTGCAGACGCGTGATCACTGCGCTGGTGCTGTTGCTGTGCAGCGTGTTCATCTCGCGCCCCCCGTCGTGGACTTCCGGTGTTCGGCTTGTTGCGTGGTGCTCGGCTTCTTGCTTCCTTGCCTGTGCCGAGAAGCTTGCCCTCGCACCTTCATGGCCGTGTCCGCCGACTGTCACAGACCTGTCACAGGGCCTTGTCTCAGGAATCGCACAGGCCGATCACCGAGAGCAGCGGTATGTGCACGTACCCGTACAGGTGTCGAAACCCCACCCCACCATGGGCCAGAATGAGCCCCGTGCCTTCCCTGTTGCTGATCGAGGACGACGACGCCATCCGTACGGCCCTGGAGCTGTCTCTGACGCGCCAGGGTCACCGGGTTGCCACGGCTGCCACCGGTGAGGACGGTCTGAAGCTGCTGCGCGAGCAGCGGCCGGACCTGATCGTGCTGGATGTGATGCTGCCCGGCATCGACGGGTTCGAGGTGTGCCGGCGCATCCGGCGCACGGACCAGTTGCCGATCATTCTGCTGACCGCGCGCAGCGACGACATCGATGTGGTCGTCGGTCTGGAGTCCGGAGCCGACGACTATGTCGTCAAACCCGTGCAGGGCCGGGTGCTCGACGCCCGGATCCGTGCCGTGCTGCGGCGCGGCGAGCGCGAGGCGAACGACGCGGCGACGTTCGGCAGTCTGGTCATCGACCGTGCCGCCATGACCGTCACCAAGAACGGCGAGGACCTTCAGCTCACGCCGACCGAGCTGCGGCTGCTGCTGGAGCTGAGCCGGCGGCCCGGTCAGGCGCTCTCCCGGCAGCAACTCCTGCGCCTGGTCTGGGAACACGACTACCTCGGTGACTCACGGCTCGTCGACGCGTGTGTGCAGCGGCTGCGCGCCAAGGTCGAGGACGTGCCGTCCTCCCCGACCCTGATCCGTACGGTCCGTGGTGTCGGCTACCGGCTGGACACGCCTCAGTGACAGCACCGCAAGGGGGGGTCCGCGGCTGGGCCGCGGCTCGCAAGGGACATCTGTCGCGGCTGCGTTTCACCAGTCTGCGGCTCCGGCTCGTCGTCGTCTTCGGTCTCGTCGCGCTCACCGCCGCCGTGTCCGCGTCCGGGATCGCGTACTGGCTCAACCGCGAGGCGGTCCTCACCCGCACCCAGGACGCGGTGCTGCGGGACTTCCAGCAGGAGATGCAGAACCGCGCGGGCCTGCTGCGCGCCCGTCCGGAACAGTACGAACTCCAGCGCACCGCCCGGGAGATGGCGACCAGCAGTCAGCGCTTCAGCGTGCTGCTCGTCGCGCAGAACACGGCCGGCGAGGACGTGTCCGCCAACTCCGGTGCCCTGAACGGCTTCTCGCTCCAGGACGTGCCCAAGTCGCTGCGTACGGCGGTGGGCGAGGAGCAGAAGGTCGACTCCCACAACAAGTACGCGTACCACCTGTACTGGCAGCGGGTGGTGGAGGACGGCACCCCATATCTGGTGGCCGGTACGAAGGTCATCAACGGCGGCACCACCGGGTACATGCTCAAGTCCCTGGAGCCGGAGGCGAAGGACCTCAACTCGCTCGCCTGGTCGCTCGGTATCGCCACCGGTCTCGCGCTGATCGGCTCGGCGCTGCTCGCGCAGGCCGCCGCCACGACCGTACTGAAGCCGGTGCACCGGCTCGGTGTCGCCGCGCGCAGGCTCGGCGAGGGCAAGCTCGACACGCGCCTGCGGGTGTCGGGCACGGACGAACTCGCGGATCTGTCACGGACGTTCAACGACGCGGCCGAGGCGCTGGAGAAACGGGTCGACGACATGGCCGCGCGGGACGAGGCGTCCCGGCGGTTCGTGGCGGACATGAGCCATGAACTCCGTACGCCGCTCACCGCGATCACCGCCGTGACGGAGATCCTGGAGGAGGAGCTGGAGGCGGAGTCGGGGTCGATGGACCCGATGATCGAGCCGGCGGTTCGGCTCGTCGTCAGTGAGACGCGGCGCCTCAACGACCTGGTCGAGAACCTCATGGAGGTCACCCGCTTCGACGCGGGCACCGCCCGTCTGGTCCTCGACGACGTCGACGTGGCCGACCAGATCACCGCCTGCATCGACGCCCGGGCCTGGCTGGACGCGGTCGACCTGGACGCCGAGCGCGGCATCCACGCCCGTCTCGACCCGCGCCGGCTCGACGTCATCCTCGCCAATCTCATCGGCAACGCGCTCAAGCACGGCGGCTCGCCGGTGCGGGTCGCGGTGCGTACCGCGGACTCCGAGGTCGTCATCGAGGTGCGCGACCACGGGCCCGGCATCCCCGAGGACGTCCTGCCGCACGTCTTCGACCGCTTCTACAAGGCGAGCGCCTCGCGCCCCCGTTCCGAGGGCAGCGGACTCGGCCTCTCCATCGCCCTGGAGAACGCCCACATCCACGGCGGCGAGATCACCGCCGCCAACTCCCCCGAGGGCGGCGCGGTGTTCACCCTGCACCTGCCCAGGGACGCGTCGGAACTGGCGCGGGAGGGCGAGGAGAAGAAGAGTTGACGAACCTAAGACGCCTCCTCGCGCTGCCGGCGCTGGCCGCGCTGCTCACCGGATGCGGCATCCGGGCCACCGAGGTCCCGACGGACTTCGGCCCCGCCCCGTCCCGGGTGGCCTGTTCCGCCTCCTCGCCGGACATCTCGACCCAGTCCTCGCGGGGGCTGCCCGTGCAGGTGTTCCTGCTGTGCGGTTCGTCGCTGGTGGCCGTCGACCGGACGGTGAGCGTCGAGGACGGTACGCCGGACTCGCGGCGCCGGGTCGAGGTCGCGCAGGAGCTGCTCAACCAGCTCGCGGCGGCGCCCTCGACCGCCGAGCGGGAGGCCGGGTACACCACCACGGTCCGCGACGGCATGACGGTGAGCGGACCGCACCCCGACGACCCCGAGGACACCCTGAGGCTCAGCTTCCCGCCGGACGCGCTCACGGACTCCGCCCTCGCCCAGATCGTCTGCACCTTCTCCGACTCCGCGGCGGCCGAGGGCGACGGCTCGGTCATCCTCGGCGGCCCGGACAAGGCCCCACTGCGCGCCTACGAGTGCACGGACGACGTCCGCACCGACCCGAACCACGAGAAACCCCCGTCGTCGGAGGTCACGGAGGGCTGACGAACGCACGAGGACGGCCGGTCGAGGGCCGGCGGTCGACCAGTGGGCGGCGGCGGTGGCTCGCGGCGGGTCGGCGGAACGGCACTCGGCGGGCGAGGGACGGGCAAGAGGCCTGCGGATCGAGCCCCTCGCGAGCGGCCGACGCACGGCACCTCGCGGCGGCTGATGAGCGACGGCTGACGGCTGGGCGGACTGGCGTCAGGCGGCTCGCGGCTCACGGCGGGCGGTCGGCGGGCCGTCGAGGGACCGGGCTGGCGGTCCGCGGGTGGGTGGCGCTCGTGGGCTGGCTCGTGTCAGGGGGCGGTGTGGAGCTGTGTCGCACGCCTCACCCAGGCGTATCCGGGGGTTCCGGAACCGATCGCGTCGGGAGCGGCGTCATGGGGGGCGTGCAGCGTCAAGGCTTCATCGGCGGCAACGCCGCGATCCGTGTCCGTGCGGCAGGGGGTGTCCTCCTCGTCGCACACCTCGCGTTCGTCGCCTGGTTCACGCTGCGTCCACTGGACGTGCCCTGGGTGATGCCGCCCAATCTGACGCCGCTCGCCGGTATCCGGGCCGACCTGGCCCTGGGGTGGCCCGGGGCGGCCCGGCGGATCGCCGAGGGCCTGGTCCTGCTGGCCCCGCTCGGCGTCCTGCTCCCGGCGGCCCACGGCAGGCTGGAGGCGTCCCCGCTGGGGTCCCTGATCCGTACGGCGGCCGCCGGCTCCCTCGTCTCCCTGGGCGTCCTGCTCCTCCAGACCGGCGTGCCCGGCCGGGTCCCGGACGTCGACTCCCTGCTCCTCAACACGGTCGGCGTGATGCTCGCCCACCTCGCTGTCGTGCCCGTGTCCCGTTCCTGGCTGCGCCGCCGCTTCGAGCGCCACGCGCGGGCCGCCGTCCCGCAGGAGGAAGCGGCTCAGGGTCGAACCCCGACGTTTCCCAGGGTCGGAATCGCACCGTAGAGCGACGCTTTGCCCCCTTCGTCTCCGTAGCGTTGATGGCAGATGAGGCACCCGGAAGAACCCGGACGAGAAGCCTCTGACCCGACGCTCACGAAGGAGCAGCTGATGAACCGCCTCGCCCGCCCCACCCACGGCCGCATGATCGGCGGAGTGTGCGCCGCGCTGGCTCGGCGCTTCGGCACCTCGGCGACCACGATGCGGGTGATCTTCCTGCTCTCGTGTCTGCTGCCCGGCCCGCAGTTCCTGCTCTACATAGCCCTGTGGATCCTGTTCCCCTCCGAGGGCAAGGCCGGCGGGACGCAGGCCGCCTGGTAACTCCGGCCCGTACGTACGCCGATGGGGCGCAGCCCGGATCAAGGGTTGCGCCCCATCGGGGCGTTCGAGGGCGCCGCTCAGCCCAGCGGAAGACCGTTCAGCGGCAGGCCGTGCGTGGGCAGACCGGTCTGGCCGACCGGCAGACCGCCGAGCAGGCCCGCGACCGGCGCCGTCGGACCGTCGGCGAGCACCTTCTGGGCGGCCGGCTGCACGGCGGACAGGCCCGAGGCGACGGCCGGCTGCGCCTGCGACAGGGCCTCACCGGCACCGGGCAGCGCCTGGGCGACGTTCTCCGCCGGGAGCGTCTTGGTGACGGTGTCCAGGGCCTGGGAGGCGTCCGGGACGGCCGGGGCGGCGCTGGCGGCACCCGCACCGGCGGCGGCGAAGGCGGCACCGAGGGCGGCGACACCGAGGGTCTTGGCAGCAGACTGCTTCATGAAATTGCGTCCTCGAAATGGGATGACGGGGTGTGAGCGGTCCACGACCGTAAACACGCCAGGCCACCCGCCGCAAACATCGAAATGCGGACGGATTGTGAATACCCGTCCGCATTCCGAGGTGCGCAATATCCCCCGATCAGCCCTCTTCCGCTACAGAACCGCTGGTGGAGGCGGTCTGCTGGAACAGCCATTCGGACTTCAGCTCGGCATATCCGGGCTTGATGACGTCATTGATCATCGCCAGTCGTTCATCGAAAGGAATGAACGCTGATTTCATCGCATTGACGGAGAACCACTGCATGTCGTCGAGCGTGTAGCCGAACGCCCCGACCAGGTGCTCGAATTCCCGGCTCATGCTGGTGCCGGACATCAGCCGGTTGTCGGTGTTCACGGTGGCCCGGAAGTGCAGCCGCCGCAGCAGCCCGATGGGGTGCTCGGCGTAGGAGGCGGCGGCCCCGGTCTGGAGGTTGGAGCTCGGGCACAGCTCCAGCGGGATCCGCTTGTCGCGGACGTAGGAGGCGAGCCGGCCGAGCTTCACGCTCCCGTCGTCCCGCACCTCGATGTCGTCGATGATCCGCACCCCGTGCCCGAGCCGGTCGGCGCCGCACCACTGGAGCGCCTGCCAGATCGACGGCAGCCCGAAGGCCTCTCCGGCGTGGATGGTGAAGTGGTTGTTCTCCCGCTTGAGGTACTCGAAGGCGTCGAGGTGCCGGGTGGGCGGGAACCCGGCCTCCGCGCCCGCGATGTCGAATCCGACGACGCCCAGGTCGCGGTAGCGGTTGGCGAGCTCGGCGATCTCCAGCGCACGGGCGGCGTGCCGCATGGCGGTGAGCAGAGCGCCCACGCGGATGCGGTACCCGTCCTCCCGGGCCCGCCGCTCGCCTTCCCGGAAGCCCTCGTTGACGGCCTCGACGACCTCTTCGAGGGTCAGCCCCTTCTCCAGGTGCTGCTCGGGCGCGTACCGCACCTCGGCGTAGACGACCCCGTCCGCGGCGAGGTCCTCGGCGCACTCGGCGGCGACCCGCACCAGCGCGTCCCGCGTCTGCATGACACCGACGGTGTGCGAGAAGGTCTCCAAGTACCGTTCCAGCGAACCGGAGTCGGCGGCCTCGCGGAACCAGATGCCGAGCTTGTCGGCGTCGTGCTCGGGGAGTTGGCCGTACCCGGTCTCCCGGGCGAGCTCGACGATCGTGCCGGGACGCAGCCCGCCGTCGAGGTGATCGTGCAGCAGAACCTTGGGCGCCCGGCGGATCTGGTCCGAGCTCGGGGTGTTCCCCATCCGGTCAGTCTGGCTCGTCATTTCCGCACTCTAACTCCTACGCGCGTAGATCGCGCGGTGTACAACACCGCCGATACGTAACGGTGACCGCCCCGACGGGTGGCGTACACCCTTGCTTCTGACACTGTTCTGTCATGGCACAGCAATCGACGCCGGTTCGCACGGCCCGGCTGGGGCGGGCACCGGGTCCGGAACCGACGGCGGTGAGCGGGGTGGTGCTGCTGCTCCCCGGCGGCGAGGAGACCTCCGAACGCCGGCCGTCCCCCATGCTGGCGAACGCCTCCGTCCGCGCCCTCGGCCGCAGGCTGACCCGCGCGGGCCGGGAGGACGGTCTGGCCACGCATGTCGTCCACTACCGCTATCGCGGCTGGAACGGCTCGGAGGCCCATCTGGCGCGGGACGCCGCATGGGCGGCGGACGAGGTCGTACGACGCTACGGCGACGTCTCCGTGTGCCTCGCCGGGGTCGGCATGGGCGGACGCGCGGCGCTCCACGCGGGCGGGCACGAAGCCGTCAACTCCGTGGTGGCGCTTGCTCCTTGGCTGCCGGAGGAGGATGTGGCGGCGGCACCCGAACCGGTGAAGCAGCTCGTGGGACGGCGGGTGCTGGTCGTGCACGGCACGCATGACGAACGTACGGACCCGGAGCTGTCGTTCCGGCTCGCGTCGCGGGCGAAGAAGGCGAACCGGGATGTGTGCCGGTTCGAAGTGCACGCCGATGGACACGGGTTGCGGCAGTACCGGGACGAAGTCCTGGCGTTGGCCGAGGATTTCGTGATGGGGGCGTTGTTCGGGAGGCCGTTGTCGCGGCCCGTGGAGGACGCGCTCGCCGCTCCGCCGCCGTTGGGGTTGCGGATGCCGTTGGCTTCTGGGTTCGGGCGGTCCTTGCGGCGGTAGCCGCGAAGAGACGCAGCCCCGCTCCCCTAGGGCAACAAGCTTCCCCTTCTTGAGAGCAGGAACTTCTTGAAGGCGGCCACCGGTGGGGTGTCCGGGTGGCCGTCCAGCCATGCAACGCCGATCTCCCGTACCGCCCTTGGAGCCGTGACCGTCAGTTCCGCCACCCCCGGGCGGGCCACGGCCGGCGGCGGGAGCAGGGCCACCCCCAGACCCGCCGCCACCAGGCCCCTCAGGGTTTCCGCCTCCTCCCCCTCGAAGGCGACCCTCGGGCGGAAGCCTGCCTCCTTGCACAGGTCGTCGGTGATTCGGCGCAGGCCGTAGCCCGGCTCCAGGGTCACGAAGGTCTCGTCGGCGGCCTCGGCGAGGCGGACGCGTTTGCGGGAGGCGAGGGGGTGGTCGGCGGGGACGACGAGGCGGAGCTTCTGCTCGTCCAGGCGGCGGGCCACGAGGTCGGGAGCGTCCGGCACCGGGGAGGTGAGGCAGAGGTCCAGCTCGCCGGCCCTGAGCCGTTCGATCATCGCCTCGCCGTAGTTCTGGACGAGGCTGAAACGGACGCGCGGGTGGTCGGCGCGGAAGGCGCGGATCAGGCCGGGGACCGTCTCCGAACCCATGGTGTGCAGGAAGCCGAAGGCGACCTTGCCGGTGGCCGGGTCGGCGTCGGCGCGGACCTCCTCGGCGGCGCGGTCGATCTCGGCGAGGGCGCGTTCGACGTGCTGGAGGAAGGCGCGGCCGGACGGCGTGAGGGAGACCGTGCGGCCGATGCGGGCGAACAGGTCGACGCCCAGGTCCTGTTCGAGGCGGACCATCGCGCGGGAGAGCGTGGACTGGGGGACGTTCATCTCCAGGGCGGCCCGGGTGACGTGCTCGGTGCGGGCGACCCCGGCGAAGTAGGCGAGCCGCGGGGCCAGCAGCAGCGACATCTCGGTCATGTCTTCTGTGTCACTGGACGGTGACACACGGGGCTGTGAGCTGGGTTGATGCACCATGGGAACGATTATGGCCAGTTCATGCATTGGACGCATCAACGCAGGTGGTCGTAGCTTCGACTCATGCCTGCCAGTACCGAGGCGTCCACCACCCGCGTGGGCGCCGACCCCGTCGTTCCTGTCGTCGACTCCCGTATGTCCCCGGGCGGCCCCGGCTACCGCCGGATGAGCTTCGCCCTCTTCCTCGCCGGTGTCGCGACCTTCGCCCTCCTGTACTCCACGCAGGCCCTGCTGCCGCTGATCTCCGACGAGTTCGGGGTGGCGGCGAGCGACGCCAGCTGGACGGTGGCGGCGGCCACGGGCGGGCTCGCGCTCTTCGTCCTGCCGATGAGCGCGCTTTCCGAGCGGTTCGGACGGCGTACGGTCATGACGGCCTCGCTGGCGGTGGCGGTGACGGTCGGTCTGCTGGTCCCGCTGGCTCCCTCGCTGCCGGCGCTGGTCGTGCTGCGGGCGGTACAGGGCGCGGCGCTGGCCGGACTGCCCGCCTCCGCGACCGCCTATCTGGCGGAGGAGGTCAGGCCCAAGGCCCTGATCACGGCCATCGGCCTGTTCGTCGCGGGCAACAGTGTCGGCGGGATGAGCGGCCGGGTCATCACCGGGTGGGTGGCTCAGGAATGGGGCTGGAGGGCAGCCCTCGGCGTGATCGGAGTGATCGCCGTCGGGTGCGCGGTGGCGTTCCGGCTGCTGCTGCCGGCGCCGAAGCACTTCGTCGCGGGGTCGCTGCGGCCGAGGGTGCTGGTGGAGACGGTCCGCGACCACCTCTCCAACCCCCTGCTGCGTCGGCTGTACGCGATCGGCGCGCTGTTCATGACCGTCTTCGGCGGGGTGTACACGGTGATCGGCTACCGGCTGACGGAGGCACCGTTCGGGCTGCCGCAGGGTGTCATCGGCTCGATCTTCCTGATCTACCTGGTGGGCACGGTCTCGGCGTCGACGGCCGGCCGGCTGGTGGGCCGCCTCGGCCGCCGGGGTGCGCTGTACGCGGCGGGCGCGACGACCACGGCGGGCCTGCTCCTGTCGCTGGCCGACTCCCTCGTCCTGGTCCTGCTGGGCCTGGTCCTGATCACGGGCGGCTTCTTCGCGGGGCACGCGGTGGCGTCCTCGGCGGTGAGCAAGACGGCGACGGAGGGTCGTGCCCAGGCCTCGGCGCTGTACCAGTCGGCGTACTACATCGGCTCCAGCGCGGGCAGCACGGTCGGCGCGATCGCCTTCCACGCGGGCGGCTGGGCCGGGACGGTCGGAGTCGGCCTCCTGGCGGTGTTCGGCGTGGTCACGATCACGCTCCTCGGTACGCGTGCGGCTCGCGTGCAGCAGCGGCTCCTGACGGCGTGAGCCGCCCGTCCCACTCCCCCTGTCTTCCCCCTGGTCGAGGTCGGTCGGCCAGGGGGATCGGCCTTTTTCTCGCCCCCGGGGCTGAGGAACCCAGCCCGTCCGGCGTTTGAGGACGAGGCCCTTTCGGGGCCCAAGCGAGGGTCTGGGGGCGGCAGCCCCCAGTGATGGGACGGGTAAGGGCGGCGGGGGCGAAAGAAGCCTTTGACCTGCGCGTTTGATCACTCCGCACGCCATTGTCAGTGGGCTGCGATAGCTTCGAACGTGCTGGGCGCAAAGGCGCGACGCAGAACGGCCACAGGGGTGGGTGGACGATGACGGACACGACGACGGCGGACCTCGACATCAGGCTGGAGAAGCACCGGGTCGAGCTGACCGGGTACTGCTATCGCATGCTCGGCTCCTCCTTCGAGGCCGAGGACGCGGTGCAGGACACGATGGTCCGGGCCTGGCGGAGCTACGAGAAGTTCGAGGGCCGGTCGAGTCTGCGCTCGTGGCTGTACCGGATCGCGACCAACGTCTGCCTGGACATGCTGTCCGCGGGCAACAAGCGGGCCCGGCCCATGGACCTCAGCGAGTCGACCCCCCTCGCCCAGGCCGCCCTCTCCCCCCGCCCCGACCACACCTGGCTGGAACCCATGCCGGACGACCGCATCCTGCCCACCGTCGAGGACCCGGCGGAGGCGGCCGTCGCCAAGGAGTCCGTGCGCCTCGCCTTCATGGCCGCCCTCCAGCAACTCCCGCCCAAGCAGCGCGCGGTGCTGATCCTGCGCGAGGTGCTGGCCTGGAAGGCCAGCGAGGTCGCCGAGCTGCTCGGCACCTCGGTGGCGTCGGTGAACAGCGCCCTCCAGCGGGCCCGGGCCACCCTCGCCGAGCGGGACGGTCAGCACGGCGCGGACGCGACCGTCTCCGACCCGTTGGACGACGAGCAGCAGAAGCTCCTGGACCGCTACGTGGCGGCGTTCGAGGGGTACGACATGACGGCGCTGACGGCCTTGCTGCACGAGGACGCCATCATGACGATGCCGCCGTTCGACCTGTGGCTGACCGGCCACGACGACATCACGGGCTTCATGACCACACTGGGCTCGGCCTGCGAGGGCTCCCGGCTGATGCCGGTCCAGGTCAACGGTCTGCCGGGCTTCGCGCAGTACAAGCCGGACCCCGAGAAGGGCGGCTGGACCCCCTGGGCGGTGCAGGTGCTGGAGATCTCAGACGGCCGGCTCACCGGGTTCCACTTCTTCCTCGACACCCAGCGGTGGTTCCCGCTGTTCGGGCTCCCCCTCCATCTCGACGCTGTCGAAGCGGAGTCCGACCAGGTCGAGAAGGGCGTGTAGGGCCGGGTCGGGATCGCGGAGCCTGATCCGTCCCCCGGCCCGCCGGGCGGTGAGCTGAAGCCGGGCGAGGAGGTCGACGACGCCGAGCCCCGGCGGGCCAAGCCCACCGACGTCACAGTCCACGACCCCGGCCCCGCCGGCCTCCAGCAGCGCCCGCACGTCGTCGCACAGCCCCGCCACCTCGTCCCGGGTGACGGGGCCGGCGAGCACGAGCACGGCGGGTGTCATGGCAGCGTCCACGAGCGGTAGACCGAAGGAAAGGGCGGAACTCATCGCGCAGGCCGACAGGGATCACATTGACCTGCGGCCCTTCTGCCCCAGAGGGTTAGGTGCATGCCCCACATATCGGCACCGCCCTGGATCCCGCACGCCCTTCTCACCTGTGAGGAGGCTCCGTGCAGGGAGTGCTGACGGGCTTCGCCGTGATCGCGGTCGTGATCGGCGTCGGCTATGTCATCGGTCTGCGCGGCTACTTGGGCGACCAGGGCCGCGAGGTCCTGACCAAGCTCGCCTTCCATGTGGCGTCCCCCGCCCTGCTGTTCACCACGCTGGCCAAGGCCGATCTGTCGGTGGTCTTCTCCAGCCGTCTGCTGGTGACCGCGCTCAGCACCGCAGCGGCGGCGGGCGTGTTCGTAGCGGTGGGTGTCGTACGGGGGTGGGGGGTGGGCCGGACGACCATCGGTGCCCTCTGCTCCAGTTACGTCAACTCCGGGAACCTGGGCATCCCGATCGCGGTGTACGTCCTCGGGGACGCCTCACTGGTGGCGCCGGTGCTGTTGTTCCAGCTGGTTCTCGTCGCGCCGATCGCGGTGACGGTCCTGGACCTGTCCGGCGACGGTGACAAGGGCCCGCTGTGGCGCCGTCTGCTCACGCCCCTGCGCAATCCGATCGCCGTGGGTTCCCTGGCGGGCGTGCTGGCGGCGGCGACCGGTGTGCACGTCCCGAGTCCGGTGATGGACCCGCTGACCCTGATCGGCGGCATGTCCGTCCCGGCGGTCCTGCTGGCCTTCGGCATCTCCCTGTGCGGCTCCACGATGCCGGGCAAGGGCCCCGACCGCGTCCCGGTCCTGCTGTCGGTCGCCCTGAAGTCGTTCGGCCAGCCCGCCCTCGCCTGGGTCCTCGCGGCCGGCGTCTTCGGCCTGCGCGGCCACCAACTCCTGGACGTGGTCGTCACATCGGCCCTCCCCGCGGCGCAGAACCTCTACACGTACGCGTCCCAGTACGGGGTCGGCGAGCGGCTGGCGAGGGACTCGATCCTGGTGTCGACGGTGTTGTCGGTGCCGGTGCTCGTGGTGGTGGCGGCCCTGCTCGGCTGACCCCGGGCACGGACGAGGGCCGGCGCCCTCAGGCACCGGCCCTCGTCCCTCCGTGCGGATCAGGCGATCCGCTCCAGCACCACGGGGGAAGCCGTGAAGTCCGTGCCCGCGGCGGCGATGTCGTACGAACCCTCGATCGCCTGGAGCGCGTACTCGAAGCGCTCCGGGGTGTCCGTGTGGAGGGTCAGGAGGGGCTGGCCCTCGGTGATCGTGTCGCCGGGCTTGGCGTGCATCTCGATGCCCGCGCCCGCCTGCACCGGGTCCTCCTTGCGGGCGCGGCCCGCGCCGAGGCGCCAGGCGGCGACGCCGATGTCGTACGCGTCGAGGCGGGTCAGGACGCCGGCGGCGCCCGCCTTGATGACGTGCTGCTCCTTGGCGACCGGCAGTTCGGCGTCCGGGTCGCCGCCCTGGGCCGCGATCATCCGGCGCCAGACGTCCATGGCGGAGCCGTCGGCCAGGGCCTTCGCCGGGTCGGCGTCACGGACGCCCGCGGCGTCGAGCATCTCGCGCGCCAGGGCGATCGTCAGCTCGACGACGTCCGCCGGGCCGCCGCCCGCCAGGACCTCCACCGACTCGCGGACCTCCAGCGCGTTCCCCGCGGTGAGGCCGAGGGGGGTCGACATGTCCGTCAGGAGCGCGACCGTCTTCACGCCGTGGTCGGTGCCGAGGCCGACCATCGTGGAGGCCAGCTCGCGCGCGTCCTCGATGGTCTTCATGAAGGCGCCGGAGCCGACCTTCACGTCCAGGACCAGGGAGCCGGTGCCCTCGGCGATCTTCTTCGACATGATCGAGGAGGCGATCAGCGGGATCGCCTCGACCGTGCCGGTGACGTCCCGCAGGGCGTACAGCTTCTTGTCCGCCGGGGCCAGGCCGTCGCCCGCCGCGCAGATGACCGCGCCGGTGGTGTCGAGGACGTGCAGCATCTCCTCGTTGGAGAGCAGCGCGCGCCAGCCGGGGATCGACTCCAGCTTGTCCAGGGTGCCGCCGGTGTGGCCGAGGCCGCGGCCGGAGAGCTGGGGTACGGCCGCGCCGCAGGCCGCCACCAGGGGGGCCAGCGGCAGCGTGATCTTGTCGCCGACGCCGCCCGTGGAGTGCTTGTCGGCGGTCGGGCGGGAGAGGGACGAGAAGTTCATGCGCTCGCCGGACGCGATCATCGCGGCGGTCCAGCGGGAGATCTCGCGGCGGTTCATGCCGTTGAGGAGGATGGCCATGTTCAGCGCGGCCATCTGGTAGTCGGCGACCTCGCCGCGGGTGTACGCGTCGATGACCCAGTCGATCTGCTCGTCGCTGAACTCACCGCGGTCCCGCTTGGTGCGGATGACGGAGATGGCGTCCATGGCCATGGCTTTCCTTCCGGACGTACAGAGAAATCGTGCGGCCCCTCCGCGCCGAAGCAGAGGGGCCGCACGGGAGTTACTTGGAGGTGAGATGGTCCGGCCCGAAGGCCTGCGGCAGCATCTCGGAGAGGGGCAGGATCCCGGCCGGTGTCTCCAGCAGCAGGTCGGGGCCGCCGAACTCGTACAACAGCTGTCGGCAGCGACCGCAGGGGACGAGGACCTCGCCGCGCCCGTCGACGCACGTGAAGTGCGTCAGCCGGCCGCCTCCGGTGCGCTGGAGCTCCGAGACGAGCCCGCACTCGGCGCACAGGCCGAGGCCGTACGAGGCGTTCTCGACGTTGCAGCCGGAGACCGTGCGGCCGTCGTCGACGAGGGCCGCGACGCCGACCGGGTAGCCCGAGTAGGGGGCGTACGCGTGGCTCATCGCCTCGCGCGCCACCGCCCTCAGGGGCTCCCAGTCGAAGTCGGCGGAGGTCACTTGCCCTGTCCCTTCCGGTACGGCAGTCCGTCGGCCTTCGGCATCCGCAGGCGCTGTGCGGAGAGCGCGAGGACGAGGAGGGTGATGACGTACGGGCTGGCCGACACGACCTGGTTCGGGACCTCGTCCGTGTTGACGTACCAGATGAACATCAGGGCCGAGATCGCGGCGGTGATGACGGCGGGGACGTACTTCTTCTTCCAGACGAGGTACGCGACGCCGAACACCAGCAGGATCGCCAGCAGCAGGAGCAGCGCGTGGACGTTGGTGGTGCCGCCCCGCAGGTTGAGGCTGTCGGTGTAGCCGAACAGGCCGGCGCCGAGGGCGAGGCCGCCCGGCATCCAGTTGCCGAAGATCATCGCGGCGAGACCGATGTAGCCGCGGCCGGCCGTCTGGCCGTCGAGGTACACGTTGGACGCCACGATCGACAGGAAGGCGCCGCCCAGGCCGGCGAAGCCGCCGGAGACGATCACGGCGATGTACTTGTACTTGTAGACGTTGACGCCGAGGGACTCGGCGGCCACCGGGTTCTCGCCGCAGGAGCGCAGCCGCAGGCCGAACGAGGTGCGCCACAGGACGTACCAGGTGGTCGGGATCAGGGCGACGGCGACGACGGTCAGCGGGGAGAGGTCCGTGATCAGGCCGCCGACGAGGCCGGCGATGTCGGAGATCAGGAACCAGTGCTTCTGGTTGAGGGTCTCCAGCCAGCTGGACAGGCCGGGGACGTCGAAGGTGCCGAGCGAGTCGATCGGCGGGGACTGCTTGGAGGAGCCCTGCGGGGCGTCCTCGAAGGTGAACTTCGACAGGTAGCGGGTGGTGCCGAGCGCCAGGATGTTCAGGGCCACACCGGAGACGATGTGGTTGACGTTGAAGGTGACCGTGGCGATCGCGTGCAGTACGGCGCCGAGCGCGCCGCCGAGGATGCCGACGAGCACACCGGTCCACGGGCCCCACTGGTAGCCGGCCCAGGCGCCGAACCAGGTGCCGAGGATCATCATGCCCTCGAGGCCGATGTTGACGACGCCCGCGCGTTCGGCCCACAGACCGCCGAGGCCGGCGAGGCCGATCGGCACGGCCGCGCGCAGGGCGGTGGACATCTGGCCGGTGGACGTGATGCCGTCGGCGCCGGTGATCAGCCGGACGGCCGAGACCAGGATCAGCACGCCCGAGATGACCAGGAGGAGGACGGGCAGCGACATGCGCCGGCCGCCCTTGCCGGGCTGCTTGGCCGCGGGCTTGGCGATGGTCGCGGTGCTCATCAGACCGCCACCTCCTTCTTGGTGTTGGCCGCGGCCGCGGCGAGTTCCTCACCGACGCGCTTCTGCTGCCGGCGCAGACCCCACGAGCGGACGACCTCGTAGGAGATGACGACCGCGAACACGATCAGGCCCTGCATGATCGTGGCGATCTCCTTCTCGTACGGCTCGGGAGTCGCGTAGTCGAGAGCGGGGGACGCCTTGTCGAGGAAGGCCCACAGCAGGGCGGCGAGCGCGATGCCGCCGGGGTTGTTGCGGCCGAGCAGGGCGATGCCGATGGCGGTGAAGCCGAGGCCGGCCGGGAAGCTGAGGCTGTACGTGTGGGCGTCGCCGAGCAGCAGCGGCAGACCCGAGATGCCGGCGACGGCGCCGGAGATCAGCATCGCGGTGAGGACCATGCGCTTGGCGTTGACGCCGGAGGCCGCGGCGGCGGTCTCGGAGGCGCCGGTGGCGCGCAGGTCGAAGCCGAAGCGGGTGCGGTTGAGGACGAACCAGTAGCCGATGCCCATGGCGAGGGCGAGGAAGACCAGGCCGTAGATCTCGCCGACGTCGGCGCCCAGGTCGATGCCGGGGACCCAGCCGGACTCCTTCATCTCACCGGTGGTGGTGTTGTCGCCGAGGGCGACGCCGAAGTTGTCGCGCAGGGTCAGGTAGCTGATGACGGCGGTGGCGATCGAGTTCAGCATGATCGTCGCGACGACCTCGCTGACGCCTCGGGTCACCTTCAGGATGCCCGCGATACCGGCCCACATGGCGCCGGTGAGCGCGGCGACCAGGAGCAGCATCGGCACCTGGAGGGCGGCCGGCAGTGCCACGTGGGCGCCGACGATGGCGGCCATCAGGGCACCGAGGCGGTACTGGCCGTCGACACCGATGTTGAACAGGTTCATCCGGAAGCCGAGGGCGACTCCGAGGGCGGCGATGTAGTACATCGACGCCTGGTTGATGATCAGGACCTGTACGTCGGAGTAGGTGGCCTGCTCGATCATCAGCCGGTAGGGCTCGATCGGGCTCTTGCCGGAGGCGATCAGCACGACCGAGGTCAGCAGGATCGCCGCGACGAGCGCCAGGGCCGGTCCGGCCACGGCGAGGAGCACGCGCTCCTTGTCGAACTTCTTCATCGGGCCTCGTCCTCCGGGGCGCTTTCTTCCTCGACGTGCTCCAGGTGACCGGTGGCGGCACCCGTCATGGCGGAGCCGAGCTCCTCCGGGGTGACCGTGGCCGGGTCGGCGTCGGCGACCAGCCTGCCGTCGTAGATCACCCGCAGCGTGTCCGACAGGCCGATCAGCTCGTCGAGGTCGGCGGAGATCAGCAGGACGGCCAGGCCGTCCCGGCGGGCCTCGCGGATGCGGTCCCAGATCTGGGCCTGCGCGCCGACGTCCACACCGCGGGTGGGGTGGGCGGCGATCAGGAACTTGGGGTTGTGGCTCATCTCGCGGCCGACGATCAGCTTCTGCTGGTTGCCGCCGGACAGCGAGGCGGCGGTGACGTCGATGCCGGGGGTGCGGACGTCGTACTCCTCGACGATCCGGCGGGTGTCTGCCTGGGCGGCCTTGGGGGTGAGCCGGAAGCCCTTGGCGTTGGGGGCCTCGGTGACATGGCCGAGGATGCGGTTCTCCCAGAGCGGGGCCTCCAGGAGCAGGCCCTGGCGGTGCCGGTCCTCGGGGATGTAGCCGACGCCGGACTGGCGGCGCTTGCGGGTGACCCAGGAGGTGATGTCCTCGCCGAGGAAGGCGATCGTGCCGGAGTCGGCGTTCTTGGTGCCGATCAGCGCGTCGATGAGCTCCGTCTGGCCGTTGCCCTCGACGCCGGCGATGCCCATGACCTCACCGGCGTGGATGGTGAAGGTGACGTCGTCGAGGACCTTCTTGACCTCGCCGCTGTCCGCGGCGAGGCCGACGCCGCCGGACGGCTCGGCCTCGACGCCCAGGGAGGCGCCGCCGGAGGCGTAGACGGTGAGGCCCTCGACCTGGATGACGGGCTTGTCGGTGACCGTGGACTCCGCGGTCTCCGGGGTGGGCAGTTCGCTGCCGACCATCATCTCGGCGAGCTGGCGCGGAGTGGTCTCGGAGGGGACGGCCGTGCCGACCGTCGTACCGCGCCGGATGACCGTGATGTCGTCGGCGACGGAGAGCACCTCGCCGAGCTTGTGCGAGATGAAGATGACGGAGAGGCCCTCGGACTTCAGCTCACGCAGGTTGTCGAAGAGCGCGTCGACCTCCTGGGGCACCAGGACCGCGGTCGGCTCGTCGAGGATGAGCGTCTTGGCGCCGCGGAAGAGGACCTTGAGGATCTCCACGCGCTGACGCTCGGCGACACCGAGGTCCTCGACCAGGGCGTCGGGGCGGACGCCGAGGCCGTAGCGGTCGGAGATCTCCTTGATCTTCTTACGGGCGGCGCCGCCGATGCCGTACAGCTTCTCGCTGCCGAGCACCACGTTCTCCAGCACCGTCAGGTTGTCGGCCAGCATGAAGTGCTGGTGGACCATGCCGATGCCGCGCACGATGGCGTCGGCGGGGCTGCCGAAGGTCACCTGCTCGCCGTCGACCGCGATCGTGCCCTCGTCCGGCTTCTGCATGCCGTAGAGGATCTTCATCAGGGTCGACTTGCCGGCGCCGTTCTCGCCGACGAGGGCGTGGACGGTGCCCTTGCGGACAGTCAGGTGGATGTCGTGGTTGGCGACGACACCCGGGAATCGTTTGGTGATCCCCGCCAGCTCGACCGCGATCGTCGACGGCGCGGTGAGCGGAGGGCTGCTGGTCGCGTCGATGGCGCACTCTCCTTGAGGAAGGGGCCACTCTACGCGCGTAGCGCCCCTGCTTTAAATAGTGCCCGGATGTGACCGTCTTCGTTGAAGAGACGATCTGTTCCGAGCATTCTGCCGCGAGAACGGGGCACAGGGAGCCATGCTCCAGGTGCCCCGTTGCGCGGTCGTCACGCTGCCATTACAGCGGATATTTGGCCAAGGCCTGTGACCGGGTCGGGATCAGACGGTCAGGAGGTCTTCACCTTGATGGAGCCGTCCTTGATGCCCTCTTCGGCCTTCTTGATCGCGTCCTGGATCGCGGTGTTGTCCGCGAACGTGGGGTTGGACTGCGAGACGCTCACGCCGCCGTTGGACAGCGAGCCGCGGACCACACCGGTCTCCGGCTTGCCGTCGTGGACGGACTTGGCCAGGTCGTAGACCGCGCCCTCGACGTTCTTCATGGCGGACGTCAGGATCGAGTCCTTGTACGCCTTCAGCGCGTCCTGCTTGTACTGGTCGGAGTCGACGCCGATCGCCCAGATCTTGTTGGCGTTGGCGGCCTTGATGACACCCTGGCCGGACAGGCCCGCGGCGGCGTAGACGACGTCCGCGCCGTCGTCGATCTGGCCCTCGGCGGCGCTCTCACCCTTGTCGGGGCTGGAGAAGCCACCCTCGGCGGCGGTCTGGGTCAGGTACTGGACCTTGACCTGGACACCCTTCTTGGTGTCCTCGACGCCCTGCTTGAAGCCGGCCGCGAACTTGTGGATCAGCGGCACGTCCACACCGCCGACGAAGCCGACCACGTTGGACTTGGTGGCCTTGGCGGCGGCGACGCCGGCCAGGTAGGAGGCCTGCTCCTCGGAGAAGACCAGGTCGGCGACGTTGTCGGCCTTGGTCTGCTCGTCGTCGACGATGCCGAAGGTGGTCTTCGGGTACTTGGCCGCGGCCTCCTTGACGGCGGGCGCGTAGGCGTAGCCGACCCCGATGACCGGGTTGTAGCCCTGCTTGGCCAGGGTCTCCAGGCGCTGCACCTTGTCCGCGTCCGACTCGCCGTCCTGCGGCTCGACGGCGGTGGACTTGTAGCCGAACTCCTTGTCGGCCTTCTCCAGGCCGGCGGTGGCGGCGTCGTTGAAGGACTGGTCGCCCTTGCCACCGACGTCGTACGCCAGGGCCAGGCCCAGGTCCTTGCTGTCACTGCTGCTGGACGAGCTGGACGAGCTGCCACAGGCAGACGCGGTCAGAGCGAGGGCTGCGGTAGCAACACCCGCAACGGTGATACGGGACACCCGGCGCATGGAACGTGACTCCTTTGTGCAAGCGCCCAAACCAGGCGCTGGTTCCGCCGCAGCGTAACGCGCGTAGACCAGACGGAAAACCCCTTCTGTCCGGTCCGTTATCGAGCTGTGGCCACAGTTGGTGGACAGACTACGGACAGCAGTACGCCCCTTGCGGGAGGCAAGGGGCGTATGGCCTGCAAAGGGCCCAGAGGGCCTATTGGCGGACTGATGCGGGGCGGGGTCAGGAGGTCTTGACGGTGACCTTGCCCTCGATGATGTCCTTCTTGGCCGCCTCGACCGCCGCGACGACGTCGGTCATGGCCTTGTACTTGGGGTTGGAGTCGGCGAAGCCGACACCGCCGGACTTGAGGTCGCCGCGGACGACACCGGTGAGCGGCTTGCCCTCGTAGACCGACTTGGCGAGGTCGTAGACCGCGCCGCCGACGTTCTTGAGCGCCGAGCCGAGGATGTAGTCCTTGTAGTTCTTCAGCGCGTCCTGGTTGTACTGGTCGGAGTCGACGCCGATGGCCCACACCTTCTTGGCGGCGGCCTCGGAGATCACGCCCTGACCGGAGAGGCCGGCGGCGTGGTAGATGACGTCGGCGCCCTTCTCGATCTGGCCGCTGGCCGCCTCCTTGCCCTTGTCGGGGCTGGAGAAGCCGCCCTCCTGCGGGGTCTGCGTCAGGTACTGCGACTCGATCTTGATCTTCGGGTCGACGGACTGGACGCCCTGCTTGAAGCCCGCGCCGAACTTGTGGATCAGCGGGATGTCCACACCGCCGATGAAGCCGACGTGCTTGGCCTTGGAGGCCTTGGCGGCGGCGACGCCCGCGAGGTAGGACGCCTGCTCCTCGGAGAAGACCATGTCGGCGACGTTGGCGGCCTTGACCTGCTCGTCGTCGATGACACCGAACGTGATGTCCGGATGCTTCGCGGCGACCTCCTTCACGGCCGGCGCGTAGATGTAGCCGACGCCGATGATCGGGTTGTAGCCGGCCTTGGCGAGCTGCTCCAGGCGCTGGACCTTGTCCGCGTCGGACTCGCCGTCCTGCGGCTCGATGTCCGTGCCGCCCATGCCGAATTCCTTGTCGGCCTTCTCGAAGCCGGCGAAGGCCGCGTCGTTGAAGGACTGGTCGCCCTTGCCGCCGATGTCGTAGGCGAGCCCGATGCCCTTGCCCGAGTACTTGCCGTCCGCCGAGGTGGACGCCTTGTCACTGTCGGCCTTGGTGCTGGACTCACCGCATCCGACGGCCGCGAGGGCGATGACCGAGACAGCCACCACCGCTTGGGAGAACCTGGTCCTCCGAGATATTCGACGCACAGCAAGCACCCCTTCATCCCCACGGCACCGCCGAACGGCCCCGCATCCCCAATGTGCCGCCAACGGTGGCGATTTCGGCGCACAGTAACGCGCGTAGAAGGGGAGGGGAACGGGGTTTCTCGTGGCCGTTATCGAACCGTGCCGCCATCGGGTTACGTTCGCGAGAACCCGGTTACACACGGGTGACACAAGGGGACGAAGGGGCACCAATGGTGGCACCCCTTCACATGATCTTCCCGGCCGCCCCCTGGGGCGTTCTCAGGAAGCCGCGTCGAGCAGCGCGGCAGCCGTGAACAGTTCCACGCCTACGGTGATGGCGGCCTCGTCGGCGTCGAAGTCCCCCTGGTGGAGGTCGCGCACGGTCCGCTCACCCGGGGTGCGGACGCCCAGCCGCGCCATGGCACCGGGGACCTGCTCCAGATACCAGGAGAAGTCCTCGCCGCCGAGGCTCTGCTCGGTGCTCTCGACGGACTCCGCACCGCGCCGGGTGGTCATGGCGTCCCGCAGCAGCTCCGTCACGTCCGCGTCGTTGACTACGGGCGGGACGCCCCGGACGTAGTTGATCTCGGACTTGGCGCGGTGCAGGTTGGCGATCTCGTCGATGGCGGCGACGACGATGTCGGGCGCCTGGCGCCAGGTGTCGAGGTCCAGGCAGCGCACGGTTCCGGACAGCTCGGCGTGCTGCGGGATGACGTTCGGCGCGTGGCCGGATTCGATGCGTCCCCAGGTGACGGCGAGTCCGCTGCGGCTGTCGACGCGCCGGGCGACCACGGCGGGCACGTCGGTGACGACGCGGGCGACGGCGGTGACGAGGTCGGTGGTCAGATGGGGCCGGGCGGTGTGTCCGCCGGGTCCGTCGAGGGAGACCTCCAGGCGGTCGCAGGCGGAGGTGATGGCGCCGGTGCGCAGTCCGATGCGGCCGGCGTCGACCCGCGGGTCGCAGTGCACGGCGATCATCTTCCCGACGCCCTCCAGCACCCCGCAGTCGATGGCGTCGGCGGCGCCGCCGGGCAGGACTTCCTCGGCGGGCTGGAAGAGCAGCCGGACGGGGCGCGGCAGCCTGCCCTCCTGCTGCAACCGGGCCAGCACGAGCCCCGCCCCGAGGACGACGGTCGTATGCACGTCGTGTCCGCACGCGTGGGCCCGGTCGGGCACGGTGGACCGGTACGAGCAGTCACTCTTCGTGTCCGGGATGGGCAGGGCGTCGATGTCGGCGCGCAGCGCGAGCATCGGCTTCTGTCCGTCCCACTCACCGATGTCACAGATGAGCCCGGTGCCCACGGGGAGCACCCGGGGCCGCAGCCCGGCCTTCTCGAGCCGCGCCTTGATGGCCGCGGTCGTGCGGAACTCCTGGTTGCCGAGCTCGGGGTGCATGTGCAAGTCGCGTCGGAACGCGACGAGTTCGGCACGCAGGCTCTCGGGCAGCGTGCCGGGAAGCACGGCTTCCCCGGCCGGCTCGGCCTCGGACTCTTGGGACATCAATTGCTTCACCCTCTGAAGGGTAGGACGCCCGGGTGGCCAACTGACCCTCGATCAACAAAAGTTCAACCCGTTAGGGGAAGAAAATCTGGCCGCTGGGCGCATACGTGTGAGCTGGAATGGGTAAACTCGGCCGACCTCCCGGCCGGATGGATCATGCGATCCACGGAGAGTGACCGCCGGCTGACCTGCGACTGCCTCGGTCGAAGGCATCCGGCCACACCCGTCACTCGTCCCCTCCTCCTGGGATACCACGCCGCGATGCCCCCGCGTCGCCCGTGTTCACCTGTCGGGACCGTACTAAGCCAGGAATCCACCCTGCCTCCGCTGAGACGCTTGTTCCGGTCCCGGAATCATCACCGCCACGCGACGTTTCCGCCACGCGGCGTGACGAGACCCTCCGGCCGGAGCACGGTTCCCGGCATGACGATCACGACGGCCGCGCCGGCTTCGGTCACTCACGGTGATGATCGCGGCGGGGTGGGTGCTGGGGGCGGGGGTGTGGAACAAGCCTTCAGGCAGGCCGGCTTCGAGGTGCCTCGCTAGGGTGCCCCCATGAGTGCCGAGACCCCCGCCTTCATACGGTCCACCAGTGCCGCGTACGACATCATCGCCGACGACTACGCCGAGCAGTGTGCGGACTGGGCCGGCATTCACACCTTCGACAGGGCGCTGATCAGCGGTTTCGCGGAGCTGGTGAAGGAGCGGGGGCGGGAGCCGGTCGCTGATGTGGGGAGCGGTCCGGGGGTGGTCACCGCGCGGCTGCACGCGCTCGGGGTGCCCGTGTTCGGGATCGACGTCTCGCCGCGCATGGTGGCCATGGCCCGGCGGAACCATCCCGAACTCCGGTTCCACGTGGGCTCGATGACCTCCCTCGACCTGCCCGACGCGACGCTCGGCGGAATCGCCGCGCTGTACTCGGTCATTCATGTGCCGGACGAGCAACTTCCCGGCGTGTTCGCGGAGTTCCTCCGCGTGCTCGCACCCGGCGGGTATCTGCTGCTCGCCTTTCAGTACGACGAGGAGACGGATCACCTGCATCTCGACGAGCGGTTCGGGCATGCCATCTCGCTCGACTACTACTGGCGCGGGCCGGAGGAGGTCGTCGAGCTGCTCACCGGCGCCGGGCTTCAGCTGCACAGCCGTACCGTGCGCGAGCCCCAGGGTCAGGAGAAGTACCGGAAGGCCTATGTCCTCGCCCGTAAGGACGGATGATCAGCGGCCTGTCGGCGTCACACCGCCGCCACGGCCGACAACCGGGTGACGTCCCTCGCCGTGCCCGTCACCCCGGACAGGAAGCCCTGTGCGCGCGGTGACGCGTTCTCCGTCAGCCAGGCCGGGTCGATGTCGCAGACCGCGACCTTGACGTCCGTGCCGGTCAGCGCCAGCGGCAAGGTGTGGACGACCGTCGACGGGAAGCTCAGGATCGTTCGGCCGATCGGGCCCCTGCGGGCGATCAGTTCCAGGGGGAGGTCCGGGCGGACCACCTCCAGGCCCGTCTCCACCGCCAGCCGGTGCAGCTTCTCCGCGCTCTCGCGGCGGTGCGCGAAGTAGCGGGTCGTGCCGTGCGCCTTGGACAGGGTGCGTACCGCCTCCAGATAGGCGTCGCCGTCCACCACCCCCGTCTCCACCAGCGACGTGCCCACCATGTCCGCGCCCTTGGTGATACGCGGCGGGCCGAAGCGGGAGCGGGTCCAGGCGAAGGTGTTGGCGGTCGTCGTCACGCCCTCCGGCTTCTCCTGCATCGGCATCGAGGAGAAGATCTCGACCCTCCGGTCACCCGACGGCGTCAGACGTCTGCGGGCCGCCGAGGAGACCGGGGCGAAGACCAGGTCGCGGGGGCCCGGGCGGCCGCCCTTGCGGTGCCAGCGCACCAGGCGTTCGCCGCGGGCCAGTTGGGCCACGAACTCCATCGTGGCCGTGCCGTCGTCGACCACGACGAGGGCGGGCGCCTTCGTGATCGTCAGCAGCAGCTGTACGTAGCGCGAGAACGGGTCGCCCAGGACGACCCGGTCGGCCCTGCGGAGCATGCCCGCGAGGCCGCCGATCGTCTGGAAGGGGGCCGCCGGGCCGCCCCGTGCCTCCTCCCAGCGGACCTCGTGCCCCTCCTCACGGGCCAGTTCCGCCATCCGGCGCAGCTGGCCCCGGGTCATCGGGTCCGTCGGGGACAGGACGACGAGGGTGAGCCCCGCGCCCAGGGCCTCGCCCGAGGCATGCTCGTGCGCATGCGCCCACTCCAGCACGTTCAGCAGCTGTACCGGGCTCTCGACGAACGCGAGAGTGTGGGGGCCGGCTGACCCGGCGCGGCGGCTCATCTACGTACGACCGTCCCGTCGTAAGGGAATCAGGGGAATCAAGGAGTCAGGCGCGTCAGACCGCCACCGGCTCGCCCGCCGCCGCGGCGATCTCCGCCTCGGCCACGACACCGGTCACGCGGCGCAGCTTCTTCATCGGGCCGAGCTCGGAGTCGTAGACCTTCTTGACGCCGTCGCCGAGGGAGGCCTCGATGGTGCGGATGTCGCGGACGAGGCGCTGAAGGCCCTGCGGCTCCACCGAAGCGGCCTGGTCGGAGCCCCACATCGCGCGGTCGAGGGTGATGTGGCGCTCGACGAAGGTGGCGCCGAGGGCGACGGCGGCGAGGGTGGTCTGCAGGCCCGTCTCGTGGCCGGAGTAGCCGATCGGGACGTTCGGGTACTCCTCCTGGAGCGTGTTGATCACGCGCAGGTTGAGCTCCTCGGCCTTCGCCGGGTACGTCGAAGTGGCGTGGCAGAGCAGGATGTTCTCCGAGCCGAGGACCTCGACGGCGTGGCGGATCTGCTTCGGCGTCGACATGCCGGAGGAGAGGATGATCGTGCGGCCGGTGGCGCGCAGGGCACGCAGCAGCTCGTCGTCCGTCAGGGACGCGGACGCGACCTTGTGGGCCGGGACGTCGAACTTCTCCAGGAAGGCGACGGCCTCGGTGTCCCACGGGGAGGCGAACCAGGCGATCCCCTTCTCCTTGCAGTACGCGTCGATCTGGCGGTACTCGTCCTCGCCGAACTCCACGCGGTGGCGGTAGTCGATGTACGTCATCCGGCCCCAGGGGGTGTCGCGCTCGATGTCCCACTGGTCGCGCGGGGTGCAGATCTCGGGGGTGCGCTTCTGGAACTTCACGGCGTCGCAGCCGGCCTCGGCGGCCACGTCGATGAGCTTGAAGGCGTTCTCCAGCTCGCCGTTGTGGTTGATGCCGATCTCGCCGCAGATGTAGACGGGCTGGCCGGGACCGGCGATGCGCTCGGTGCCGAAGGTGCGCAGACGGGTGTTGGAAGACATGGCTTCAGACGTTCCTTAACTGTCGAGGGAGTCGAGAGAGGGGCCGAGGATCCAGCTGGCGATCTCTCGGATCGCGCCGTCGCCACCGGGGAGGGTGGTGACCGCACGGGCGGCGCCGCGTACCACGTCGTGGGCGCTCGCGACCGCCACGGGCCAGCCCACGAGGGCGAAGCACGGGAGGTCGTTGACGTCGTTGCCGACGTAGAGCACGCGCTCGGGCGCGATGCCCTGCTCCTCGCACCACTGCTTGAGGGCGAGGTCCTTCCGGTCGATGCCGTGCAGCACGGGGAGCTTCAGCTTCCGTGCGCGGGCGGCGACGACCGGGTTCTGCTCCGTGGAGAGGATGAGCATCGCCAGCCCGCTCCTGCGGAGCGCGGCGATACCGAGGCCGTCCCCGCGGTGCACGGAGACGAACTCCTTTCCATCGGCGTCGATCAGCACCCGGTCATCGGTCTGGGTGCCGTCGAAGTCCAGTACGACCGCGTCGACGTCCTCGAAGGACGGCAGGGCGCCGGGGCGGTCCGCGTCGAACAGGGGCGCGAGCGCCCTTGCCCGCGCGAGGTCGTGCGGGTCGTCGATCTCCAGCACGCGCGCGGGGTCGGTGCGGACGAGCTCGGTGCGACCGAAGAAGCGGTGCTGGTGCGTGCGGAAGCCGGCCGCGTCCATCGCGTAGGCGGCGCCGGTCTCCAGCAGGTCCTGGGGGCGGTCCTGGCGGCGGGGCCGGTACGCCTTGTCGTGGTTGACGCCGTAACCGCCGGGCTCCTGCGTGGAGTCGGCCTCGTCGCGCCAGACGAACCCGTGGAAGGGCGCGACGGCCACGGCGGTGTCCGCACCCATCTCCACGACCGCCGCGGCGACCGCCTCGACGTCCTCGCGGACGATGAAGGGGCTGGTGCACTGCACGAGCATCACCACGTCGACGGCCGCGCCGTGCAGCGCCTCGTGCGTGTCCATGGCGTGCAGCACGGCCGCCTCGGAGGTCGCCGTGTCCCCGGCGATGGCCGCGGGCCGCAACACGACCTCGGCACCGGCCTCCCGGGCAGCGGCGGCGATGCCCTGGTCATCGGTGGAGACGACGACATCCGTCACGAGGCGGGTCGCCCGGCACTCACGAACGGCCCGAGCCACGAGCGGCACGCCGCCGACGGGGGCGAGATTCTTGGCAGGCACACCCTTGGAGCCGCCGCGGGCAGGGATCACCGCGAGAACACGGCGTACCGACGGGGAGTCGGACATGGGTTGCACTCCTAGCGCAGGGGACTGAAGGGAGGCGGCGGAGCCGCCTTCAAGGGGCGCGGGGAACTGCGCGACCAGCCGAGACGGCGCCGCACCCGCAAGACGACCCGTCCCGGCACTCTCGAAGGCGCTCACAACTCCCCCATCCGCCGAATGACGGGAGCCACCCGCTGCACCCCGTGCCGGTACGCACCCCGCGCGGCCCGCCGCACGATCTGCCGAACAGGACCGGGCTCCTTGTCCGCGGCGGGCGCCCCCGGCAACGGATCTCCGTCGGGGCCGAGGTGATGACGAGCCAGAATTCCGGGCAGATATCCAGGCGCGGTCGTCGGCGTGTAATACGGCGTCAGCGGCGGAAGCGCACCGGCGAGAAGCTTGGCGATCCGTTCCCGCGCCGCGTCGAAGGCGGTGGCGTACGACCCTCCCCCAGAGGGGGGACCCGCAGCCGCGACCCCCTGCCGCGCCACCCACTCCGCGTCGGCCACCGGCCGGTACCCGTCGTCGAGTTGGTCCCAGGAGGCGAGGCAGCCGGACCCCACGAAGTGATGGTTGCCCAGCACTTCCCGCACGCCCAGGTCGGTCAGGACCACGGTCGGGATACGTCGGTGCAGGGACTCCAGGGCCGCCGTCGAACTGATCGTGACCAGCAGATCCGTCCGGTCCAGTACCTCGCCCATGTTCCCGTACACCAGACGGAAGTTGGCCGGCGGAGCGAGCCTTTGGACCAGCTTCTGGTAGGGCTGCTCCTCGATGTGCGTGGTGTGCTCCCCCGGCTTGGAGCGCAGCTTCAGCAGCACCTCGCGCTCGGGGTGCAACCGGGCGTGCCTGATCAGCCGGTTGAGCAGATACGTACGGTCCTTGCGGCTGTCCGGCACGGACGGCTGGACGGCGAAGACGACGGTGTACGGGTCGTGTTCGCCCTCGTAGGCCGCACCGCCGAGGAACGGCAGCGCCACCTCCGTCACCGCGGAGGCGTCGGCGCCGACCCCCTCGTACACGGACCGGAAACGCTCCGCGTCCTGGCGGGAGTTGGCGAGGACCAGGTCGGCCCCGTGCCGCAGCAGCAGTCCGTCGGCGAGCTTCTCGTAGACGACGCCGACGTAACCGGTCACCACCACCGGGCGAGCGGCCCGCCCTTCCCACACCCGCTTCAGCCCGTGCAGCATCGCCTGCACGCCACCGCCGACGAGGGCGAGCACGACGATGTCGTACGGCTCCTCGGCCATGGCCCGCAGGAACTCCACCGACGTCACCTCGCGCAGCGACTCGGCCTGGACCCCGACCTCCGCCAGCTGGCGGGGGGTGGGCGTGGCCCGGCCGCGCAGCAGGAAGCCGTTCAGGGAGAGGGCGTCTTGCGCGGGGTCGCGCGGTGCGATGCGATGAGCGGTGAGGGCACCCCATTTCCAGCGGGTGTCGGAGTCCGCGAGGACCGCGATTCGCAGCGGCGGCGTTGTGGTTGCTGGCGTACTTGCTGGCACGTCGAAGACGCTAGGAAGCAATTTCTAGGTACGGCCCAACCGCGAATCAACGAAAAGTTAACAACAGCCCACCGAGAACCGAACTGGCCCGGCAAAGCCCCGGAAGTACATGGGGTGCACCATTCCGACACATCGAGTTCACCCCCCGTACCATCGGCGTCAAGTTGCCCAGCCGGACGGCCTTCTAGCGTTTCCCGGGTGCCAAAGCTCTCCGTGATCGTGCCGTTCTACAACGTGCAGCAATACGCCCCGGACACCCTCAGAAGTCTGCGGCTCAACGCCCGGAGCGACTTCGAGTTCATCCTCGTCGACGACAAATCGAAGGATGAAACGCCCGCCATTCTCGAACGGGCGGCCGAGTCGCTTTCCGATGTCGCGCAGGTGAGATATATCCGCCATGAGACGAACGGAGGTCTCGCGACCGCCCGCAACACGGGACTGGACGCGGCGACCGGCGAGTACCTCACCTTCCTGGACGGCGACGACTGGCTCGCGCCGGGCTATTTCGCCGAGCTGGTGGCCGCCATCGAGGGGCTGGGCTGCGACTTCGTGCGCACCGACCATGTGCAGGCGACCGCCCGCGCCCGGTCCGTGCACCGGGCCCCGGTCGGACTGCGCGGGGAGGTGCTGAACCCGCGCGAGGCGATCCTGCCCGCCGACCGGACGACGTCCGTGGACTACGCCTACGCGTGGGCGGGGGCCTATCACCGCCGGCTGCTCGACCAGGGGCTGCTGCACTTCACGGACGGGCTGCGGACCGCCGAGGACCGGCCCTGGATCTGGAAGCTGCACCGCGAGGCCGAGTCGTTCGCCGTGGTGAGCCTCCTGGGCGTCTTCTACCGGCGCGGGGTGGCCTCCTCGCTCACGCAGATCGGTGACGCCCGTCAGCTGGACTTCATCCGCGCCTTCGACCAGGTCGTCGAGGAGACCGCGCAGGACCCGGACGCCGACCGGCTGCTGCCGAAGGCCGTGCGCACGTACTGCGCGATCATCGCCCACCACCTCTCCGACGAGGCCAAGTGGGAGCCGGCCGTCGCCAAGGAGCTGCGAGCCCGCAGCGCGGCGGCGATAAAGCGGATGCCGCAGGACATGCTCGGCGACGTACTCGACACGATGGACCTGCGCCGCTCCGCCAAGCTGCGGCGGCTGCGACGCAGGGTCAGCACAGCGAAGGCGGCTGCCTGAGATGCCCACGACCCAGATCTTCTGCGCCTCCACGCTGTACGGGGCGGCCACGCTCGCCGCCGCCGTCGACTCCGACCTCTTCGACGAGGCCGAGCGCCGGGTGCTGCTGGTGTTCAACAACTCGGCGACCCCGGAGACCACGCTCCCGCTGGACGCGATGCCCGGCTTCGAGCCCCTCCGCGCGCACTTCGACGCGGTGCTGTCCTGGAACGAGGCCATCCATCCCTTCCACCCCGGCGCCTGGACCCCGCGCGCCGACGACATCCCGCTCTTCGAGCGCTATCTGCGGCTGCTGTGGGGTCTCGGGGACGACCGGGTGGAGCTGGTCCTGGAGTCCATCCAGGTCACGCCCGCGCTGACCGTGGCCCAGCTGTTCACCGGCGCCCCCGTGCACGTCTACGCGGACGGCCTGATGAGCTACGGCCCCACCCGCAACAAGCTCGACCCGTTGGTCGGCACGCGGGTGCGCCGGCTGCTCCACCTGGACCTGGTGCCGGGCCTCACGCCCCTGCTGCTCACCGAGTTCGACGTACCCGCGCAGGTCGTGCCGTCGGGTGCCTTCCTGAAGGTGCTGCGCGAACTGGCCGACACGGTGGCGGACCTGCCGGCGCTGCCCGACAACTCGGCGCTGCTGCTCGGCCAGTACCTGTCCGCGCTGAACATCCTCTCCGCGAAGGAGGAGGAGGACCTCCACGTGCGGATGCTGCGTGGGGCGGTCGAACGCGGGCACCGTTCCGTCGTGTTCAAGCCGCACCCCACCGCGCCGGCCCGCTTCAGCCGCGCCCTGGAGACCGAGGCGGAGAAGCTGGGCGTCGACCTGACCGTCCTCGACACCCCCGTCCTCGCCGAGGTGCTGTTCGAGAAGGCCCGCCCCGGACTGGTCGTCGGCTGCTTCTCCACGGCCCTGTTCACGGCCGCAGAGTTCTACGGCCTCCCGGTCGCCCGCGTCGGCACCGCGCCCCTCCTGGACCGCCTCACGCCCTACCAGAACAGCAACCGCGTCCCGGTGGTGCTGGCCGACGCGGTGCTGCCGGACCTGGAGCAGCGGGGCGGCGAGGAGCCGCTGCCCGGCGAGGAGCTGACCGATCTGGTCGTCGCGGTCGGTTTCACCATGCAGGACCGCATCTACCCGGCCCGGCGCGCGACGGCGGAGAAGTACCTCGCCAAGCACCTGCGCCCGCGCACCCAGCGCTACTTCAAGAAGAAGCGCCTCACCTCCCTGGGCCTGCCCGGCGGCATCCCGGAGCGGCTGGCGTTCCTCCCGCACAACTCCACGGCCCGCCGGGTCGTCCGCCAGGCCCGGGCGCTGAGGAAGGCCGTGAAGCGCTGAGCGAACCAGGCATGAACTCCCCGGAAAGGGCATGGAAATACGGCCCCATCATCGAGTTACTCCGTTGATTCCATGGTGAAGCGGTGTCCGAGGTCCCTAGGATCACGGGCACCGCTCTCCGTATCCCGTGAGGCTCTCATGACGAAGCTCGGCCGGCTCTACTCCCTCTTCGACAGCGTCGAGCTGCCGGAGGACCTGCCCTACACCCAGTGCAGCAGCTGGGAACTCCAGTTCCTGTACCTGGTGGGCCGGCACCACCTCACGGGCCAGGGGCAGATCGTCGAACTCGGCTCCGGGGGCGGCGGATCGACGTACGCCCTCGCGCTCGGGCTGAGCGAGAGCCCCGTCTTCGACCCGCGGAAGGGCCGACTGCACGCGTACGACTTCTTCCGCGTCGGCAAGGGCACGTTCGCCTCGGAGAAGTTCTTCGACTCCGGGCACAAGCCGGCCGACGACAACTCCTTCCTGGACGACTTCAGGCGCCGCCTCGGCCCGTTCCTGCCGTTCGTGGAGATTCACGCCGGTGACCTGTGGCAGACCTCGGACCCCGAGGACACCACCCCGGTGGAGTTCCTGCACATCGACATCGCCAAGACGGCCCGGGTCTTCCGCTGCGTCTCGGAGCGGTTCCTGAGCCGGACACGGCCCGGCTCGGTCGTCCTGCACCAGGACTTCGCCGGGCCCCGGCTGCCGTGGCTGCACCACAGCACCGGCGCGCTGCTGCCGTACATCGAGATCGCCGGGCCGCCGATCCGCTCCACGCTCGCCTTCGAGGTGACGAAGCCGATCCCGGCGGACGTCCTCAAGCGGATCACCGAGGACGACTACACGGTCGACGAGAAGCTCGCGCTCATCTCCGCGGTCCAGGAGAGGATCGACCGCGACCACACCGGCGGCATCCCCTTCAAGTCCGTCCTGGAACTGTCCAAGGCGTACGTCGCCCACTACGACGGCCAGCACCGGCGCGCCTGGTCCCTCGCCAAGCCGCTGCGGTCCGACGAGTACCTGAGCCGCACCCGGGCCGATCACTTCGAGCAGCTGAGGAAGGCCTACGAGAGCGAGCCGTCGTTCCTGGACAAGCTGGTGCGCAGGACCGTCGGCCGCTGATGATGGGCCGATGGACACGGATGCGGCGGTGGAGGCGGGCTGGCGGAAGGCGCGGGCCGACGGGCGCGTACGGGAGGAGCTGCTGGACCTCGCCTACGCGGAGCCCCGGCTGCGGCGCCGGTACCCGTGGATCGGGATGGGCGAGCTGCACTTCAGCCGTACCACCGAGCATCCGTGGACCTGGGACGCCCGCTTCGTGCTGTCCGAGTACGGGGGAACGTACTTCGTGATGGGCCCGACCCGGCAGGACGTGGTGGGCCGGGTGGAGACGGCGCGGGAGGCCGTCGCCCTCGTACTCGAAACGCTCCCGGACGAGTGAGGTGCGGGCCTCCCTGTGCCGTGGGGGCCCGCACCGGTCTTTCAGCTGCCCAGGATCACCCTGAGGTCGGCCGCGTTCGCCTCGGTGACCTTCCACAGCTCCTGCTGGCGGCCGTGGACGTCGGCGACCGTCTTGGCGTGGTCGGCGAGGAGGTCCTTCGCGCGTTCGACCAGCCGGGCCGCGAGGTGGCGGTCGTGGACGGAGACGCCCCACTCCGGGCGCTCGATGTCCCGCAGGAAGTACGCCATCTTCGGGTGCGAGATCAGGCTGATGATCGGTGTGCCGACGCCGAAGGGGATCATGCCGGCGTGGCCGCGCATGCCGATGACCAGCTTGGTGCGGGCGTACAGGTCGCGGATCTCGTCGTTCTCGAAGTCGTACATCGGGATGACGGGCATCGAGATGCCGTGCTCGCGGCGCAGGTCGAAGGCGATCTTCTCGTCGTCGAGCGAGTGCGCCACGCACTTCACCTCACCGAGCGCCCCCAGGTCACGTACGGCCTGGGCCATTTGGGCGAGGAAGTAGGCGTAGTCGTGGCCGAAGCGCAGGCCCGCGCGGTCGTACGCGGCGTTGATGAGGATGGTGTCGTCGCGGCGCGCCGGGTCCTGCCAGCCGGCGACCAGCTGGCGCATGACCGTGGTCGGGCAGGGCTGGAAGCGCACCTTGTCGTGCAGGTGCGACGGCAGCATCGCACGGACCTTCTCGATCGAGCCGTGGTTGCGCAGACCGAAGAAGGCGGAACGCTCGACGAGTTGGAGCAGTGACTCGCGGAAGCGGTTGGCGCGGTAGGACTGGCCGTCGAAGGCGTTGAAGCCGACCGCGAAGACGGCGATGGGCACGTCGATGCGGTTCAACAGGGCGTCCGGGACGTTCCACTGCCAGGCGCTGTTGCCGTTGGGCATGGTGTCCGGGATGAACAGACCGCCACCGCCGATGACCAGCCCGCGGCGGGCGTTGACGCGCTCCAGCGCCGCCTCGTCGAACAGCCGGTGGGCGTGGACCGAGTGCCAGCGGCGGGAGGTGGTGTCCGGGCCGAAGGCGAGGCGGACGGTCTCCGGGAGGAGCTTGTCGCCCGCGTTGCCCTGCCGGTCCATGTAGAAGGCGACATGGGCGAGCTGGTCCTCGGCGCTGCCCCGCTCCTGGGAGGGGACGGCGGCGGCCCGCTGGGCCCACAGCCGGCTCGACCGGTGCGTCGGGTCGACGGTGATGCCGGCGGTGGCGTACCGCAACGCCTCGGTGTTGTCGCCGTGCACCCACGCCATCTGGGCCAGTCGCGCGTAGGCGGTGGCGGCCCGGTTGGGGGCGGCGGTGGCGAGGAGCAGCTGGGCCTTGGCCTCCTCGTGGCGGGAGACGCTCATCAGGGCGTGGCCGAGGACCTCGTGCGGCCATGCCTCGTCGAGGGGAATGCGGACACCGCTCAGGACGTCGACCGCGTCCTGGTAGTCGCCGTTGGCGATGTGCGCGGCGGCGACCTTGCGGGCCACCTCGACCTCGCCGGTGCGCTGGACGTGCGGGGTGCCGAAGTGGACGACCAGGTCGTGGTGGAGGCCGCCGCTGGATTCCAGGTAGGCCGCCTGGAAGTCGGCGTCGGACAGCTCGTACTCGCGCCAGCGGTCCTCCGCCTGGCTGTACCCCGCCTCACCGCCCTGCCACGGCTTGTGGCGGCCGGTGAAGTGCAGGATCGCGGTGTCGTCGGGGACCGGCAGGTCACCGGAGAGCCGCCGCTTGACGAAGTTGTAGCGCGGGTCGAGGCGCACGAAGTCGCCGTCGAGGACGGCGTTGAGGATGCCCTGGTCGTGCTTGTCGAGCTCGTAGTCGCCCGAGCGCCCGCACTGGTCGAGCTTGGCGCAGAACTCGTCGCTCAGGTACTCGCGCTGGATGACCAGCAGCCCCGAGTTGAGCTTGTGCTGTCCGTAGAAGAACTGCGGGACGGCCGCCAACCCCTCCCGGAGTTCCAGCAGTTCGCGCAGATCGCCCAGCACCACCATGTCGGTGTCGAGGGTGATGACGGTGTCGTACTCCCGGATCCGGAACACGTCGAGGATGAAGTACGCCTTGCGGACCAGGTAGTTGTCCTGGTCGCCCTTCTTGTACGAGTCGTAGTGCGTGTCGTTGACGCGCTTGAGGACGATCCGCGGGTGCAGGGCACGGATCCTGGCTATCGAACCGGGGCGCAGATCGTCGTAGAGGACGACGAAGTCCTCGCACACGCTCGGGTTGGACAGCGCGAGGCTCCTGAGGAGGTTCAGGAAGCCGGGCAGGTAGTTCTCGTCGACGTAGGACGCGAAGGCGATGCGGCGCTTGCCGGTGAGGGCCTGGGCGTCGGTGACGGGAGCGGCGGTCAGGGTGGTGGTCATCGCAGGGAGATCCTCATGTCGGTCACGCTCTGGGCCCGCTGCATGACCCATGCCTTCTCGCTGGTGTATTCGTGCACGGACGTGATCGCGAGCTTCATCGCCTCCTGGACGCGGTAGGCGCCGCTCTCGTAGAAGTCGAAGCCGATCAGGTCGAGGGTCGGGCTGACGTCCAGGAAGTCCAGCAGGTAGAGCATGTTGAAGCCGGTGGTCGGGATGCCGGACCAGACGTCGGCGGAGAGCTTGCCGATGTTGCGCACGGGCCAGCGCAGCGACTCGTCGCCGAGGAAGGTCTGGGCACCGGGGACGAGCCGGTTGCGCAGGGAGTACTTCCAGTCGCCGGAGATCCCGCCGAACACCAGCCGGGTGTCGACCCGCTGGTCCCAGTTGAAGCCGTGCTTGTGGATGGTGGCGTGGATGTCGGTACGGCTGCCGGTGTGCCGCGGGTCGATCCGGTACGAGTTGAAGCGGACGACGAGGTCGTACGCGTCGATCTCGGCGCCCATCGAACTGGCGCCGACGCGACCGGAGTTGGCGATCAGGCAGATCGACTTGCCGGCGATGCGGTTGCGGAACTCGCCGAGGCTGATCCACTGCACTCCGCCGACGGTCGGGTCGGCGACGGGGCCGCGCATGCGGTTGCGGCGCTGCTCGGCGTAGAGGGCGAGGGCCTCGGTGAGGGCGGGGAGGTCCGTCTCCTTCGTCATCCTCAAGTCCAGGTACTGGCTGAGGAGTTCCTGCCGGTCGGCGACCGGGGCGTCCTCGGCGGCCAGGGCGAGGAGCGCTCCCACGAGGCGCGGCTCGGCCTCGGTCCAGTCCCCCACGGCCTGCGCGGCGAGGCCCTCGGCCCAGACGTCCGTGGCGGCGCGCCGGGTGAACTCCTCGGCGCGCGGGTTCTGCCGCCGCAGCAGGGCGAGCAGCTCGCGCTCCTTCTCGGCGGCGGCGCGCAGTCCGGCGATCTTGGCGCGGACGCCGAAGCCGTCGTCGTCGGTGAGGGCGAGGTACTTGTCGTACGCCTCGACGGCCTCGGTCTCCTCGCCGAGCGTCTCCAGGAGCCGGGCGCGCAGTCGCCAGCCGGCGCGGGAGTTCTTGCGCTGGGCGAGGACGGTGTCGCTGATGACGAGGGCGAGGTTCAACTCGTCGTCGTAGCCGCACTCCAGGGCCTTGTTGGCGACGGCGAGCAGGGCGTCGAGGAGTTCGTTGGGGATGCCGTTCGCGGGGGTGGCGGCGCCCTTGACGGCCCGCTTGAGCAGGGCGGTGGCGCCACCGGCCGGGGCGGGCGCGGGGGCGGCACTCGTCGTACCCCATACGACGAGGAGCTTGCGCAACTGCTCGGCGAGTTCGACGCGACGGCGGTCGACGCTGCCGACGACCTTCCCGCTGTGGACCGCGCAGGCGCGCAGGCAGTCGTCCAGCTCCCCTCCACGCGCACGTGCACGTCTCTTCTGGACCGTCGTCATGGCACTCCTGTTTTGTCTTCTTACCAAAGCTCAGACGAGTTCTTGGGTTTAGCCGCTTGCATGGGCGGATTCTGAGGGAATTTAGGAAGCCAAAACGACATTCAGGTGAACTCACCGGGACCGGGCGGCTAATCGTTGGCTGGCCGGCCAAGACATCCCTGTGATTCGGACTAATGTCCCTGTGTGCACCCGTAGGAACAGCACGCGAACAGCTTGTCGAGGGGATATCCGTGACCACGTTGACCGTCCGCGAGGTGTCCGGAACGCCCCTGCGGCCGGAACCGGCGGCGCCCCGCGAGACCCGGCTGCGGGCCCTGGACGGGCTGCGGCTGGTGGCCGCGCTGATGGTGGCGGCGTACCACTACGGCGGCCGGGGCGGCGACGTCACGGCGGCCTGGGGAAGTTCCCCGAAATCCCAGTTCCCGACGCTGCACCAGTATTTCTCGTACGGCTGTCTCGGCGTCCAGGTCTTTTTCGTGATCAGCGGATTCGTGATCTGCATGAGCGGCTGGGGCAGGCCCCTGAAGTCGTTCTTCGCGTCCCGCGCGTCCCGCCTGCTGCCGGCGTACTGGGCGGCGGTCGTGCTGGTCACCGCCGTCTTCGCGCTGCCGATGGTGGCGTACCGGACCGTCTCGCCGAGCGACGCGCTGGTGAACATGACGATGCTCCAGCAGCCGCTGGGCGTCGACCGGGTGCTCGGGGTCTGCTGGACGCTGTGGGCCGAGGTCCGGTTCTACGCCCTCTTCGCCCTGTGCGTGGTCCTGCCGGGGGCCTCGCGGCGCCGGGTGATCCTGTTCTGCGCGGGCTGGACGCTCGCGGCGGCGATCACGCAGGCCGCGCACCAGCCGCTGCTCGACGTCGTGCTGATGCCCGAGTACGCCCCCTTCTTCATCGGCGGTGTCGGCCTCTACCTCGTCCACCGCGACCGGCGGGACGTGTACGCGTGGGGCATCGTCGGCGTCAGCTTCCTGATCGGCCAGCACTACGCGGTGCGCGGCCTGTGGAACGCCACGGACCCGGGCGCCTTCGCGCACCGGACGACGCTCGGGATAGTGGCCGTCGTCGCCTTCGGCTTCCTCGCGGTCGCGGCGATCGCGCTCGGCTGGCTCCACTGGGCGAACTGGCGCTGGCTGACGGTCGCCGGGGCGCTGACCTACCCGTTCTACCTGGTCCACGAGCACCTCGGCTGGGTGGTCATCCACGCCCTGCACATCGGCCTCGGCCTGCCGTCGGCGGCGACCTTCGCCCTGTCGGTCGCCGCGATGCTCCTGCTGGCCTGGCTGCTGAACCGGTACGTGGAGAAGCCGCTGACTCCGAAACTGCGTTCGGCTCTGGCCAAGGCTCGGTGAGGTTGTTCATCTGACGTTCCGCCGAGGGTCAGTTCGTCCGGCCGTGGGCGAGCAGGAATGTCTCATGGTCCACGCACAGCAGACGTACACGTACCCCGGTGAACTCAGCGACGTACCCGGCTGGTTCCCTCCGCTCGACCAGATGCTGTTCACCTGGTTCCTCGACCGCCAGCGGCGGCAGGGCCTCCAGGGTGACCTGCTGGAACTGGGCGCCTACATGGGCAAGAGCGCGATCCTGCTCGGCCGGCATCTGGGCGCGGGCGAGGAGTTCACCGTCTGCGACCTGTTCGGCGGGGAGGCGCCGGACGGGGCGAACAAGGCCGAGACGGCGAAGTCGTACGCCTCCCTCACCCGGCAGTCCTTCGAGCGCAACTACCTCTCCTTCCACGACGAGCTGCCCCGCGTCATCGAGGCGCCCAGCTCCGTGATCTCCTCCGAGGTCGCCCCGAAGACCTGCCGCTTCGTCCACATCGACGCCTCGCACCTGTACGAGCACGTCCGCGACGACATCGGTGCGGCGCGGGAGTTGCTGGTGCCGGACGGGATCGTCGTCCTCGACGACTTCCGTTCCGAGCACACGCCGGGGGTGTCGGTGGCGGTGTGGGAGGCGGTACTGAACCGGGGCCTTCGGGTGGTCTGCCTCAGCACGCAGAAGCTGTACGGGACGTGGGGTGACCCGGAGGTGGTGCGGGAGGAGCTGCTGACCATGCTCAGGGGGCGGCCGGACTGCGGGCTGAGTGTGCAGGAGGCGGCGGGGCAGCGGTTGGTGCGGGTGCGTTCCACAGGGATGCGGGCGGTGGAGTTTCCCAGGTCGCGGCATTATGTGGCGCCGACGGTGGTGGTTCCCTCGACGCCTCGCCGGTCGCCTGCGCGTCGTATTGCCGTTGATCTGTTGCCGCCGGTTGTTACTCGGGCAGTACGGAGGGCTCTGACCGTTCGTGGTTAGCTGCGGGTGGGTGGGGGCTGGTCGCGCAGTTCCCCGCGCCCCTTCAGGGCGTTTGCGATCCCGTTGATGATCAGAGCCAGGCCCTCTTCGAAGTGGCTGTCGAAGTTCTCGAAGATCTCCCTCCCCGCCGCTGCCGACAATGGGAAGTCGGCCATCAGGCGGGCTCGTTCCTCTATGTCGAAGCCCTCTCTTCGGTCACCCGGCAAGGGCTCGACGCCCTGTTCCTCGGTGACGAAGCCGAGGGTGTAGAGGTAGGTCGTCTGGGCCGCGCGGACCGCCTGGGCGAGGGTGAAGCCGGCGGACGTGAACAGGCGGAGGTTGTCCTCCATCGCCTCGACGTGCACGAGGCTCGTGAAGCGGGTGCCGCTGAAGACCTTGGCGCCGTCGCGGTAGCCGAGCAGGGCGGTACGCAGGCCGCGGTTGGTCTTCTCCAGCCGCTCCTGCCAGGTGTCGCCGGGGTCCAGCGCGGTCCCGGCGACCATCCGGCGGTACATCTCCGTCGCCATCTCGTCGAGCAGCGCCTGCTTGTCCTTGAAGTGCCAGTACAGGGCGGGCGCCTTGACATCGAGCTCCCTGGCGATGGCCCGCAGGGTCAGACCGTCCAGGCCCAGCTCGTTCAGGAGCGTCAGGGCGGTGTCCGCGACCCGACCGCGGTCGAGGGGGGCGCGTTTCTCCGTACTCACGGTTGACAGCTTAACAGCGTTAAGGGCAGTCTTGCCATCGACGGCACTTAACATCGTTAAGGAGATGGATCATGGACGTTCTGATCGTCGGAGCCGGCCCCACCGGCCTCGCCCTCGGGATCGACCTCGCCCGGCGCGGGGTGGACGCGCTGGTGGTGGAGAAGGCGGACGCCCTGTTCCCCGGCTCGCGCGGCAAGGGCCTCCAGCCGCGCACCATGGAGGTCTTCGACGACCTCGGCGTCCGGGACGCGATCCGCGCGGCCGGTGGCACCTACCCGGTCGGGATGATCTGGCAGGACGGCAAGCAGGCCGGCGAGCACCAGATGTTCGAACCGGCCGAGCCGACCGAGGACTCCCCCTACAACGAGCCGTGGATGGTGCCGCAGTGGCGGACGCAGGAGATCCTGGCGGCGCGGCTGGCGGAGCTGGGCGGCACGGTCGCCTTCGGCCGTGAGCTCACCGGCCTCACCCAGGACGAGGACGGGGTGACCGCGCACTTCGCCGACGGCCCCGGCCTCCGCGCCCGGTACGTCGTCGCCGCCGACGGCGGTCGCTCGGCCGTCCGCCGCGCCCTCGGCATCGCCATGACCGGCGAGACCGTCGACCCGAATCCGGTGCTGGTGGCCGACGTGCGGCTGACCGGCCTCGACCGCGAGTACTGGCACGTCTTCCCGCCGCGCGGGGACGGCGACGGCTTCCTCGCGATCTGCCCGCTGGCCGGGACCGAGGACTTCCAGGTCGTGGCCCAGTTCCCGGAGGGCACCGCGGTGGACGTCTCCCTCGACGGCGTCCGCAAGGTCGTCGCCGCCCGCTCCCACCTCGCCCCCGACGCCATCACGGAACTCCGCTGGGCCTCCGACTTCCGCCCCCGCCAGGCCCTCGCCGACCGCTTCCGCGCCGGCCGCGTCTTCCTCGCCGGGGACGCGGCCCACGTCCACTCCCCGGCGGGTGGCCAGGGCCTCAACACCAGCGTCCAGGACGCCTACAACCTGGGCTGGAAGCTGGGCGCGGTACTGGTGGGGGGTGCGGCTGAGTCCCTCCTCGACACCTACGAGGAGGAGCGCCGCCCCATCGCCGCCCAGATGCTCGGCCTGACGACGAGCGTCCACCGGGGAGAGACACGGCGGGGGGACGCGACGCGTCAGCTGGGCCTGGGGTACCGAGACTCGTCCCTGACGGAGGGGGCGGGCACCCTGCCGGGTCCGCTGAGGGCCGGCGACCGCGCACCGGACGGCACGCTGGGTGGCGTACGACTGTTCGACGCGTTCCGGGGGCCGCACTGGACGCTGGTGGCGGTGGGGGTGGAGGCGCCGGAAGGGCTGCCGGAGCCGGTGCGAGTGATCAGCGGCCCCGTGCAGCCGTCGTACGGAAGCGGCATGTTCTTGGTACGCCCGGACGGCTACGTCGGCTGGGCAGGCACATCACCGAGTGCCTTGACGACATACGTCGGGCGCATGGGCTTCCAGGGGCGCGGGGAACTGCGCGACCAGCCGCAACGTACCCGCACCCGGCTCAAGCACTAGCCATCGTCAACTTCACCGCGAACCCGAGAAACAACGCCCCCGCAGCCGACGTCGCCCCCGCCGACAACCGCTTCCGCCTCCGGAACGCGTCCGCCAACCGCGTCCCGCTGAAGATCAGCGCGGTGAGGTACAGGAAGCTCGCGAGCTGCGCGAACGCGCCGAGCACCACGAAGGACAGCGCCGGATACGCGTACCCGGGATCGACGAACTGCACGAAGAAGGCGACGAAGAACAGGATCGCCTTGGGGTTGAAGAGGCTGATGACCAGGGCCCGGCGGTACGGCCGCTCATCGGCGACCACCTCACCGGCCTGCTCCCCGGCGGGAGCCGTCCGCGACCGCCACATCCCCCACGCGGCCCGCAGCATCCCGAACGCCAGCCACGTCAGATAACCGGCGCCCGCGTACTTCACGATCCCGAACAGCACGGCGTTGGCCTGGAGCAGGGACGCCACCCCGGCCGCCGACAGCGTCATCAGCACGGCGTCCCCGCACCACACGCCGGCCGCGGCGGTGTACCCGGCCCGTACCCCGCGCCGGGCGGCGACGGAGAGGACGTACAGCGAGTTCGGACCGGGGAGCAGGACGATCAGGACGAGTCCGGCCAGATAGGTGGGGAGGTCTATGACACCGAGCATGCGAAGGAGTCTCGCACGCTAGAACGAATGCGACGGACGGTAGGTCCCCCACACCTCCCGCAGGGCACCGCACACCTCACCGACCGTCGCCCGTGCCCGCAAGGCGTCCTTCATCGGATACAGGACGTTGCCCTGTCCCGCCGCCGCCTTCTTCAGGGCGGCCAGCGCCGACTCGACCGCCGCCCCGTCCCGCTGCGCCCGCAGCCGCGCCAGCCGCGCCGTCTGCTGGGCCTCGATGGCGGGATCGACCCGCAGCGGCTCGTACGGTTCCTCCGCGTCGAGCCGGAAGCGGTTGACGCCGACCACGATCCGTTCGCCCGCGTCGGTCTCCTGGGCGATCCGGTAGGCGTTGCGCTCGATCTCGTCCTTCTGGAAGCCGTGCTCGATGGCCGCGACCGCGCCGCCGAGGTCCTCGACCCGGCGCAGGAGATCCACCGCCGCGGCCTCGACGTCGTCGGTCATCCGCTCGATGACGTAGGACCCGGCGAAGGGATCTACCGTCGCCGTCACGTCCGTCTCGTGGGCGAGGACCTGCTGGGTGCGCAGCGCCAGCCGCGCGCTCTTGTCCGTGGGCAGGGCGAGCGCCTCGTCGAAGGAGTTGGTGTGCAGCGACTGCGTGCCGCCCAACACCGCGGCCAGGGCCTGGACTCCGACCCGGACCAGGTTCACCTCGGGCTGCTGGGCGGTGAGTTGGACGCCGGCCGTCTGGGTGTGGAAGCGCAGCATCTGCGACTTGGGGTTCCGGGCGCCGAACTCGTCGCGCATCACGCGGGCCCACATGCGCCGCGCCGCGCGGAACTTGGCGACCTCCTCCAGGAGCGTCGTCCGCGCCACGAAGAAGAAGGAGAGACGGGGGGCGAAGTCGTCGACGTCCATGCCCGCCGCCACCGCCGTCCGCACGTACTCGATGCCGTCGGCGAGCGTGAACGCGATCTCCTGCGCGGGGGACGCGCCCGCCTCGGCCATGTGGTAGCCGGAGATCGAGATGGTGTTCCACTTCGGGATCTCGGCCCGGCAGTACTTGAAGATGTCGGCGGTCAGCCGGAGGGAGGGCTTCGGCGGGAAGATGTACGTTCCCCGCGCGATGTACTCCTTCAGGACGTCGTTCTGGATCGTGCCGGTCAGCTGCCCGGCCGCGACGCCCTGCTCCTCCGCCACCAGTTGGTACAGGAGCAGCAGCAGCGCCGCCGGGGCGTTGATCGTCATCGACGTGGAGACCCTGTCCAGCGGGATCCCCTCGAACAGGACCCGCATGTCGTCGACCGAGTCGATGGCGACGCCCACCTTGCCGACCTCGCCGTGCGCGAGGGGGGCGTCGGAGTCGTGGCCCATCTGGGTGGGGAGGTCGAAGGCGACGGACAGGCCCGTGGTGCCGTGGGCGATGAGCTGCCGGTAGCGGGCGTTGGACTCGACGGCCGTACCGAAACCGGCGTACTGGCGCATGGTCCAGGGGCGGCCGGTGTACATCGACGGATACACGCCCCGGGTGAAGGGGTAGGCGCCCGGCTCACCCAGCTGCCGTGCCGGGTCCCAGCCCTCCAGGGCCTCCGGTCCGTACACCGGTTCGATGGGCAGTCCGGACTCCGACTCGCGCGCCATGGTGTGCCGCCTCCCGTCACTGGGGTACTGGTTCCCACAATGCCAGGGTGAGACGACGGGGGCCGCGATGCGTATCGAGGGCATGGGGAGAGTGGTCGCCGCGCTGGTGGTCGTGGCCGCCCTGGGCGGCTGCACCGTGCAGGGCACGCAGGACGACGGGAAGAACCGGTCGCCGGTGCGGATCGAGCTGCCGGACAGCACCTCGCCGGCGCCGCGCACCACCCCTCCTTCCCCGACACCGTCCACGAGCCTCCTGTCCACGGTCCTGTGGTCCCCGGGCGACACCGGCCGGGACATCCGTGAACTCCAGGCCCGGCTGCGGCAGGTCGCCTGGATCTTCGAGGGCCCGACGGGGACGTACGACGACGCGACGGAGGAAGCCGTCAAGGGCTTCCAGGGCAAACGCGGGCTGCCGCGGACCGGCGAGACCGATGCGGTCACCTGGCAGCGGCTGAAGAAGATGACCCACGAGCCGGGCAAGTGGGAGCTGTATCTGATGGGCGGCCAGCCCGCCGACGCGCCGGACGCGCGCTGCAAGAGCGGGCGGGTGCTGTGCATCAGCAAGTCGAGCCGTACGTTGCGCTGGATGGTGGACGGCCGGACGCTGAAGACGCTGCCGGTGCGGTTCGGGTCCGACTACACCCCCACCCGCGAGGGCGTCTTCCACGTCTACTGGAAGTCCCGCGACCACTACTCGACGCTCTACGACTCACCGATGCCGTACGCGATGTTCTTCAGCGGGGGCCAGGCGGTGCACTACTCGACGGACTTCGCGGCCCGCGGCTACGCGGGTGCCTCGCACGGCTGTGTGAACGTACGGGACCAGACGGCGATCGCGGAGCTCTTCGACGAGGTGCGCGACGGCGACAAGGTCGTCGTGCACTGGTGAACCGCGGGGTGTGTGGGGCGCGGGCGGGACCGGGGGAACGTGTCCCGCCCGCGCCGAATGCACGAGCCGTAGGTACGGGGGGAACCCCGGCTCTGTGCGACGGCCGATGACCAGTCGGCTCACTCAGTACTGCGTCGCCGGGTCCGAAAACGTCACACCCCCCGGAAAAAAATCCCGCGGGGCCCGCCGCGGAGGAGTTCAGAGCGTCGAGTACGACGGGCTCGGCGCCGGTTCCGGTGCGGTCGCCGTCCGCTTCGGCAGGAGCGGGGCGGCGGTGTCCGGCTCCTCGGTGGAGCGGCCCCCGTCCTCGTCGTGCCGGTTGCCCCCACCGTCGCCGCCACCATTGCCGCGGCCGTGGCCGCCGCCTCCGGAGCCTCTGTGGTGGCCGTCGTCGTCGCCCTTGCCCTGGCCGCCGTTGCCGTCCTGGTCCTTGCCGGCGCCGTCCCGGTCCTCGCCGGTGCCGGGCCGGCTGTCGGAACGGGCGCCGGAGGACGTGTCCAGGACGCCCTGGCAGAACTTCCACACCCGGGTCGAACCGCCCGCCAGGCCCTCCAGGGCCCGGCGTCGGTCGCCGGACAGCTCCTTGCCGGCGCGCAGGTCACGGCAGGCCGAGGGCGCCTTGCTCCACCAGGAGCCGGACGTGCCGTCCTTCTCGTCCGTGCCGGCTCCCGGGGAGGCGCCCGCGCCGTCGCGGGCCGTGTCGCGTCCGCCGCCGGGGTTGGCGGAGGCGCCACTGGAACCGTCCGGCGTCGCCTCGCCCTCGCCGGTGCCTTCGGACGGCGACGGTGAGACCAGCGGGCGGTCCGAGGTCACGGCGGCCGAGACGGAGGCGTTGGGGCCGGGTTCGGCGTCGCCGAACGGAGTCGGCAGCAGCCCGGCGCCGGCCGCGGCGGCCACTCCGCCGGCCAGGCCGAAGGCCAGCGCGGCGGCGAGCGCGAGCCGGACGGGGCGGGAGCGGCGGGGGCGGGACGCCGGAGGGGCGGTACGGCCGTGCCGTCCGCTGATCCGGACGAGGCCCACGTCGGCATGCGCGGCGGCCCTGCCCCCGTCGTCCGCGCGCGCCTGGCCCGCGGGGATCGTGCCCCGGTCGGCGTGGGCCTTGCGGAAGGCGGCCAGGGCGGCTTCCTCGCCGGGGAGTTCGAGGGTGCTCGGCGGCGGGTCCTGGGACAGCGCGCCCAGGGTCTTGGCGAGCCGCTCGGCCTCGTCGCGGGCGGCGGGGTCGACAGCGTTGTCCAGTGAGTCGCCGCGCAGCAATCGCTCCGCCAGTTCGCGGTCGAGCCACTCGTACTGCTTGTCGGCCATCACATGTCCTTCTGCGTCCGCGCACGCGTATGCGTCACACTCGCGGACGTCACCGCGCGGTCGCGCGGTTCTCGCTGGGGCGGCAGGGCGTCGAGGGCCTCGGCCGATTCCGGATCGGCCGCGCCCGCGGCCTCCGGGGTCTCGGCGCCCAGGAGTTCGGCGAGTTTCTTCAGCCCGCGGTGCGCGGCGGTGCGCACGGCTCCGGGCCGCTTGCCCAGCGTCTCCGCCGCCGACTTGGCGTCGAGGCCCACCACCACGCGCAGGACGACGGCCTCGGCCTGGTCCTGCGGAAGCCGGGCGATGAGGGAGAGGGTGCTGTCGGTGGCCAGGGCCTCGATGGCCTCGCCCGCGGTGTCGGACTCGGCGGCCTTCCCGGTGAGTTCCGTTTCGTCGCCGCCGATCGCGGGGCGGCGGCCGCGCATGCGTATGTGGTCCAGGGCGCGGTTGCGGGCGATCCGGGCGGCCCAGCCGCGGAAGCGGTCGGCGTCCCCGCTGAAGCGGTCGAGGTCCCGGGCGATCTGCAGCCAGGCCTCGGAGGCGACGTCCTCGGCGTCCGGATCGCCGACCAGCGTGCGGACGTATCCGAGCAGCCGCGGGTGCACGGCGCGGTACACAGTCCGGAACGCGGTCTCGTCCCCGTCCTGTGCCGCAAGCACCGCGGCGGTCAGCTCCGCGTCATCCCCCAGCACGCATGGTTCCTCGGTCGATGGTCGCGGCCCCCCGGGGCCGCCTGCGATTGCGGTGGTTCCTCGCCTCCCGCTCGGCGCGAAAGGCACGTTACGACCTGAAACCGCTGCTCGTCCATGTCCGTACAAGATGCAACTACCTCGTGACGGGGTGGGCGGACCCCGATTCGAGCCGGGTGTGACAGAAAACGCACTCATGGCGCTGTAGGAAGTACGGGCCGCCGCGCGGCCCGTGCCGCGCGACGGCCGGGGCCTCTCCTGTGGGGGGTGGCGGCCCCGGCCGTCTCCGCGTGCCGCGGGCGCGGGACAGAGGGCACAGCGAAGTCGCTGGGCCCTTTTTTCGGGTTTTCCGTGGTTACTGCTTCTTCTTGCCCGTGGCCTTCTCGGGCTTCGTCCCGCTGTTGCCCGGCGCGTCCGTGGCCGCGTTGCCCTTGCCCGACGCCTTGCCCCGAGGGGTGTCCTGCGCCAACTGCCGCGCACAGTACGCCGCGACCTGGTCCTCGCCGCCGGCCGCCTCGACCAGCCGCTGCCAGGCCGCCGAGTCCAGGGCGTTGCCGCGGCCCTGGAGCTTCTCGTAGGAGCGGCAGTGGGCCTCGGTGTCCTGGGCGGTGACCGGGCGGTCCGAGGGTTCGGACGTGGCGGTGTCCGGGGTGGTGCCGGCCTGCTCGGAGGCGGCGCTGTGCGGCTGCCGGGTCGGGGTCGGGCCGGCGGAGCCGTGGGAGGCGGAGCCGGAGGTGCCGATCGCGGCGAACGCGACGCCGCCGATGGTGAGACTCGCCACGAGCACGGACAGGGTGGTCTTCAGCGAGCGGCCCGCGCCCCGGCGCTCCCGGGGCCGCCAGTCGTCGCGGCGACGGGTACGGGCGCGGTGGGTGCCCGTGTCCCGGGCGGCCCGGAAAGCGGCGACGGCCCGCTGCTCGCCCTCGCCGCCGAAGGGATGCGCCCGCATGGCCTCGGCCAGGAGCTTCTCCAGGCCGTCCGCGCCGGCCGCACCGTCCGTGCCGTCCGTGCCCTGTGGACCGGGGACGCCGGCGCCTGGGTGCACACGTCGGTGGCCGGGGACCCCGCCGTTCTGCCTTTCACCCATGTCCGTTCCTGTCTCTGTCCGGCCCGTCGTCGTTCACTTCGACTCCCCCAGCGTGTGGGGGTCGTCATCCGTCACACTGTCGACGCCCAGCTGCTGGGCGAGGCGCTTGAGCCCCCGGTACGCGGCGGTGCGCACCGCGCCGGGCCGCTTGCCGAGAACGCGGGCGGCGGCGGGGCCGTCGAGGCCGACGACCACCCGCAGCAGTACCGCCTCGGCCTGGTCCCGCGGCAGTCCGCGCACCAGCTCCAGGGCGTACTCGGTGGAGAGCGACTCCAGCGCCTGGTCGTGCGTGCTGTGCGGGCCCGGCAGCTCCAGTACGTCCTGTTCGAGCGTCGCCGACCGGGGCCGTACCTTCTGCCGACGCAGATGGTCCAGCGCCCGATGCCGGGCGATCGTCGCCGACCAGCCCCGGAAGCCCGGCCCGTCGCCCTTGAACCGGCCGAGGTCGCGGGCGATCTCCAGCCAGGCGTCGGAGGCCACGTCCTCGGCGTCGTCGCCGACGATCCCCCGGAGGTAGCCGAGCAGCCCGGGCTGCACGATCCGGTACGCGACCGCGAAGGCGGCCTCGTCGCCGTCCTGGGCCCGCGCGACAGCCGCGCCGAGCTCGACGTCGTACGCCTGCACGCGGCGGGGTTCGCCTCCTCGACCCAAGAACTGTCCTCGTTCATCACGTTTCGCGGCGATCTCACACCGTCAGATGCGGTCGCCCTTGCGCAAGTCCTTCACGCACAACAGCGCCGGGCCGCGCGGAAGTGTCACTGCACGCCCGGGGCCCGCCCTTCTCAGGCGGCGGTCCGGCGGACCCGTCCGTGCAGGGTGAGATAGAAAGTCTGCAGGGAGTCCTCGGGGCCGCCCGACGTGAAGCGGTTGAGGACCTTGCCCAGCGGGTTCCAGACCCGGCCGTCGGGCATCCGGACGCCGACCTCCTGGCCGAAGTACGTGCGCTGCAACTCGTCCAGGTCGACCCACACCGCGCCCGCCCGGCGCACCAGCACCTCACCGACGTAGGCACCGAGACCCGCCAGCGGCTCGCGCGCCCGGTCCTGGTCGGCGCCGCCCTTGCGCAGTCCGTCGATCAGGAAGTCGACGACGCGCAGGCTGGCCACCGAGTAGTCCAGCGGCAGCCTGCCGCGCGCCGTGACCCGGGTCACGAACTCCGCCGCCTGTCCCCGCATCCCGCCCGCGCAGGTGACGCGTTCAACCTGCTTCCCCATGAGCCCCCACCCCATTCGCTCGGCTCTCCCGCTGTTCCAGCGGATGCCGTCCCCTGAACATCACGGGGCGCGGGCGTGGCGATTCCCACACAGGAAAACCACGGGCGCCGTACAACCCTTTCGGCCAGTGATGTTTGGCCAGAGCCATGCGCTGTGTGTAAGTGCTGCCCAAGTGGCAGGTGATGCGACCGAGTTCATTTCACAGGGGTGGGGTAGTTGAGTCCTCGCAGGAGCCGTGCGTACAGACCGATCGGTCTCAGGAAACGGGCCTGGCTGACCGCCGGGGCCGTCGTACTGAGCGGCGCGGGCATCGTGACGTACGCGATGGCGGACCAGGGCGCGCAGTCCGACGGCAAGGCGGGCAGCCGCAAGCCCGCCATCCACACACTGAAGCTCCAGAGCGAGGGCGCGGGTCGCAAGGGTCTCGCCAAGCGCGGCACGGAGCGGTTCAGCGCGGTCCTGCTGACCTGGGACGACGCCGAGGCCCAGGCCAAGGGCCGGCCCGAGGTGCGGACCCGGGACCTGGAGACCGGCAAGTGGTCCGGCTGGCAGAAGCTGACCGTCGACCCCAGCCAGGCCGACGGTGCCGAGGGCGAGCGGGCGGCGCTGCGCGGCGGTACGGAGTCGCTGTGGACCGGCGACTCGGACGGCGTCGAGGTGCGGGTGGTCCACGCCGACGGCACCGAGGCGGGCGGCCAGCCGGCCGGGATGGACGTCAAGCTGCTGGACCCGGGGACGGACCCCCGGGGCAGCGGGGTGTCGGCGGCCTCCGCGGAGGCCGCGGAGCCCGCGGCGTTCGTGGCGGAGACGACGACGCCGGAGGCCTCGCCGAGCGAGTCGGTGTCGCCGTCGGTTTCCGAGTCGCCGTCGGCCTCGGAGTCGCCGACCGACTCGGCGTCGCCTTCTCCGACGGAGACCGCCACCGCGTCTCCCTCCCCCACCTCCACCGTCCCGGCCCCGCGGCCCTCCACGGTCGTGCAGCCGCCGGTCATCACCCAGGCGGAGTGGGGTGCGTCGACGGACTACGACGGCACACCGGGCTACGGCACCGAGATCAAGGCCGCCGTCATCCACCACACCGGCATGGACAGTGACAACACGCTGTCCTGCGCCGACTCCCGGGCCCGGATGCGCTCCATCCAGCAGGAGCACTTCGCGCGCGGCTACTACGACATCGGCTACAACTTCGTCGTCGACAAGTGCGGCCAGATCTTCGAGGGCCGCAGCGGCGGCATGGACCTGCCGGTGATCGGCGCGCACGACATCGGGTTCAACACCAACACGGTCGGCATCTCGTACATCGGCAACTACGAGAGCGCCCAGCCCAGCAAGGCCGCGCTGGACTCCATCGCGCGGATCGTGGCGTGGAAGTTCGGCATGTACGGCATCGACCCGACCGGCAAGGTCACCCTGGTCTCCGGCAGCGACGCGGGCGTCGACGGCAACAAGGTCGCCAAGGGCAGCTCGATCACCCTGCCGCGCGTCTTCGGCCACCGGGACACCAACGCCACCGCCTGCCCCGGCGCCAACCTCTACTCCAAGCTGTCGCGCATCGCGTCGCTCGCGAAGACACCGGGCATCTCGCACGCCCTCGCCACCTCCGACTACAACCGGGACGGGGTGACCGACCTGGTCGCCGGCGTGCCGAAGGCGAACGCGGTGCGGATCGTGCCGGGCAGTGTCGACGGGCCGGTGACGGCGGCGAAGGTCTCCCTCACCCAGTCCAGCCCCGGCGTCCCCGGTTCCTCCGAGTCCGGTGACGCCTTCGGCACCTCGACCGCGTGGGGCGACGTGAACGGCGACGGCTACGCCGACCTCGCGATCGGCGCCCCCGGCGAGGACGACACCAGCGGCAACGCCGACCGCGGCCAGGTCACGGTGATGTACGGCCCGGCCCTGAACACCGGCTTCTCGTACACCACTTCAGGGGTCACGGCGGCGGGCGCCAAGCTCGGCTCGACCGTCACCGTCGGCGACTTCAACGGCGACGGCAAGGCGGACGTGTTCGCGGCGGGCGCGGGCAAGGGCGGCAACTACAACGTCCGTCTCACCGGCGGCAAGACGACCTACGGCACCCTCACCACCGCCACCGGTTCCGTCGCCTACCTCGACGCCGCGACCGGCGACTTCAACCGGGACGGCTACGCGGACGTCGCCCTCAACTACCGCGACACCGGCGGCATCGGCCGTGTGGTCCGCTTCGCGGGCTCGGCGACGGGGCTGACCAAGGCCGGCGTCATCTCGGTCAAGGGCGGCCGGTCCATCGCCGCCGGTGACGTCAACGGCAACGGCTACGACGACATCGTCATCGGCCAGCCGGTGGCGTCCGAGTCCGGCGGCAGGTCGGGCGGGCAGATCACGATGGTGCCGGGCACCTCGACGGGCTTCACGACGACCGGGATGACGACCATCCACCAGGACACCGCGTCCGTCCCCGGCGGCAACGAGTCCGGCGACGCCTTCGGCAGCTCCGTCTCGGTCGGCGACTACAACGCCGACGGCTACACGGACGCGCTCGCGGGGGCGCCGGGCGAGGACCTGGTCCGCGACGGCGTGAACCGCACGAACGCCGGCAACGCGATCCTGGTGAAGGGCAGTTCGGCAGGTCTGACGGGCACGGGTTCGATCGCCGTCTCCCAGGACACCTCGGGCATCCCCGGCTCCACGGAGACCGACGACCGCTTCGGCTCCGCGGTCTCCCTGTCCGACCTCTCCGGCTACGGCCGCGCCGACCTCACCTTCGGCGCCGACAACGAGGACGGCGGCGACGGCATCCTCCTCCACCTCCCGAGCAACAGCACGGGGCTCGGCTACACGGAGGCGGCGATCTACAGCAAGACGACGCTGGCGACGCCGACGGACGCCCGACTGGGCCAGACGCTGACGCCGTAAGCGCCCGAGACGACGGCAGGGGTCCCCACCACCGCGCGGGATCCCTGCCGTTGTCCGGCCGTCGGGGAACGCGAGCGTCCCTCCCTACGGCCCCCTACCGCCCCCGGTCCCCGCGGTGGCCCGCCCCGGTCGCGTCCCGGCACAGCAGCCGCAGCGACCCGTTCCCCGCGAAACACCGCCGCGCCTCGTCGAGCGGATCCCACAACCGCCCGTCGGGCGTGCGTATCCAGTGGTCGCCGCCGCTCGCCCACCACTCGGCGCCGGTCTGACGGACGATCACCTCACCGGCGTACGCCCCGAATCCGCGCAGCACCGTCTCCACGGCGGCGTACGGAGTCTCCTCGCGGCGCAGGTCGTCGATCATCCGGTCGACGCGCCACAGACTCTGTGCCGAGTAGTCGAGCCGCACGCGTGCCCCCTCGCGCATGGTCGCCACCGCGTCCGCCGCCCACCGCACCGGCTTCGTCGCCGCCGCGGGCCTGGTTTCGTACTGTGTCGTCACACCCACAAGAGCGTTCCGGACGTGGCGTTCGTCACCCGGATCCGGACACCTCTCACATGTGTGGTCCGCCGGTGAGTGACGCTTCACGGTTCCCGTGCGCTCCAGTCACTGATGAGCATGTACTTCCACTTCCGCGCCATACCGCCCGCGGCCCTGCGCAACAGCCCGGCCTGGCTGGAGAAGCTCTTCGAGGACGACTGGAACGCCGTACGCGAGCGGATCGGCCGGCATCGCGAAGAGATCCTGGACAAGGGCTACCTCGACAACGAACTCCTCTACGCCGGCACCCAAGGCGACGAGGGCCCGCACACCCATGTGGTGCTCGGTGGCCGCCCGATACCGCACCGCGACTCCGGCCTGCCTCCGTTCCTGCTGCTCACCGCCGCCCAGACGAGCCGGGTCGCCGCCTATCTCGCCGAGGCCGACTTCGAGAACCTGTGGCTGGACGCGCGCGACCTGCTGCTGCCGGCGTACGGCGGCACGGACACCGAGCCGGAGGTGCACGGCGTCTTCGCGGCGGCCCACCGCGACCTCACCGCGTTCTACGGGCAGACGGCGCACTACGGCGACGCGGTGGTGAAGTGGCTCGTGCCGTAAGGGATGTAAGGGATATAGGGGGCCTCAGGGTGAGGCGGGGGGTCAGCGCGTGCCGCGTGCCCGTCGTGACACCACCGCCCGCAGCACGCGCCGTCCCTCGACGGAGACCTCCAGGGCCCGGCGCAGCCCGGCCGTGCCGTGCCCGGCGAGCACCTCCAGGACGGTGACCTGGCGCCGCAGTTCGGCGGCGACGAGCGGGGGCATGCCCTCCGTACGGCCCTCGCGGCGGGCGTCGAGCGGGACGTCGTCCGCGGCCGGATCGAGCAGCCGGTGGATCCGCAGCGAGGCCACGGAGCACGCGTCGGCCCACGCCCGCAGCTCGGCGGCGTCCAGCGCGGCCGGAGCGGCGTCGAGCATCCGGCGGGCATGGTCGGCGGCCTCGTCCTCGGCGGCGTCGACGGACCCGGCGAGCTTGTCCCGCGCGACCCGCAGCCCCGTCTCCCAGTCGCCGGCACCGCCATCGGCGAGGCTCGCCCACAGCGGCCGCAGGATCTCGTCGTCGCCGCCCAGCAGGGGCACGCACCGATCCAAACAAGCCAACCCGCTGGCGGCCAGTCCGCGTTCGTCGGCCTGAGCGATCAGCTCCACCAGACTCATCCACGCCTCCCTGAGGGGTACCGCCGAGCCGTCCGGAGCCCGGCAACACCGCTTCGCCTGCGAAACCCCCTAACGGAGCCCGCACTTCCCCTTACTGCGTGCAACGGCCCCGGAGTGTCACAGGGGCACCACGGCCAGCCGGTCGAGCAGCCGGAAGAACAGGTTTTCGGCCAATGGGTCGGGGTCGGCGGTCAACACGTCCAGCAGTCCCCCGGCGTCCACCGCCCGCCCCGCCTCCTCGGCCCAGGCGGCGGCCCGTTCGGCGGCGTCGGGCGGCTCCAGGAAGTAGTCCTCCAGCGCGAGGCCCTCCTGACCGGCGCCGATGTACCCGGCCATGGCCGCCCGCGCCAGACAGGTCGTCCAGGCCCCGCTCTCCGGCCCGGCCGCCTCGACGACCACACAGGCGCTGTCCATCACATACCCGAACAGCGCGGGCGCTCCGGTCTCCCGGGCCAGCGCGTTCATGCTGCCGACGTCCCCGTCCCCGCTCGGGTACTCCCACACCTGCCACCCGTCGGCGGCCTCACCCCTGGGACTCAGCCCCTCGGCCGCCCCGGCCAGCGCCTCCAGCTCCTTGAGCGGCCGCTCGCTGCGGCCCACGACGAAATACCCCCAGTAGCCCATTCCGGCTCCCCCCGGCACACACTCGGCTGCGGCTCGGGCCGAATACACCACAGTCGCACGGCAGTTCGCAGCCGTATCGGACAATCCGCCGCGACTCAGGCGGGCGTCAGACGGGTACGGGGGCCGGGCCCGCGAGTGCCTTCTCGTACTGCATCCGGTTCAGCCGCAGGACGACGGCCATGGCGAGAGCGGCGGCGACGACGTCGACGGCGTCCGAGAGCATCAGCTGCCCCACGGCGTCCTGGATCTCGTCGGCGCTCTCGGCCCTGCGGTACGCGGTGGACGCGGAGCGACCGAACCCCATCGCGATCACCCAGAACGTCCACCAGGTGTTGACCAGCCCGTGCGGCCGGGGCGCGCTCCAGGGGCTGCTGGCGTCCCAGATGTCCAGCGTCATCCGGCGCGGGTACCAGAGGTTGACGATCGGCACGAGCCAGCCCCAGATCGCCCAGCCGCGCTTCTTGTCGTGCCCGTACGGGTCGAAGACCTCGGCGTTGACCCGTACCCGGTGGAACCAGCACAGGAAGAGGACGGCGGTCGTGAGCAGCGCGACGGTCTGGACGACACCGGCCGCGGAGTAGAGCCGGTCCGCGAGCTCGGCCCGCCCGTCGAGGAGGGCGCCGCTCTCCAGGTCGCCGCTCACGTCGTACACGAAGACGCCCGACCCGATGGCGAACAGATCGGTGGCGACGACCACGCCGAGCCCGGCGACGGCGGCCCGGCCGAGCCCGATCGGCGACCGGAGCCAGGCGGCCGGCGCGATGAATTGGTCATGGCGGTTGTCGATCACGAGTGGGGAACATACGTTCGCCAACCCGGTAAGTCCAGGCTCTTTCTCAACCCAGCCGGTCCGCTAGGGACTTGAACTCCGTCCAGGTCAGCGGGGGCTTGTCCGCGTCCCACAGCTTCTGCACGAGCGCCCGCAGCGGCAGCCGGATGCCGGCCGCGATCTGCTCCTGCGTCTGGGCGCCCGGGTAGTCGCCCCACACCGCGAAGGAGCCGCCGAGGATCTGGTCGTCGTACTTGGCGTCGACCGCCTGCGTGCCGCGCACCACGCGCGGGGTCCACTCCTCGTAGATCCGCTGACCCGTCGGGTAGTAGAACTGGTTGGGCTGGCCGAGGACGTAGTAGAGGAACAGGTCGTTGTAGTTGATGAGCTCGCGGCCCGCGCTCAGATACTCCGTCGGCTGCCGTGCCCCGATCTCCTTGCCGGTCCAGTAGGCCACCTGAAGGTCCTCGGCCGGCTGCACGGACGTCCCCCGGAAGAAGCCGTCGTTCCACACGCGCATCGCCTTGCCGTGCTTCCGGACCGTGTCGGCCCGGTCGTTGAGCCAGCCGGTGGTGAGGTCGGCGACGGTCCCGCCGGTGCCGTACGCCTTCCGCGCGGCGGTGGCGAGCTGCGGGTACGACGCCTCGGGGTCGGACACCATCAGTGCCCGGTACTCGTCGCCGCCGAGGTTCCAGCGGTCACCGGGGAACAGGTCGGCGTACTCGTCGAGCAGCTCGTCGACGATCGTCGCGGCCGCGTCCTGGGAGATGTCCACCGCACCCCGTGCGGCGACGCCCGACGCGTTCAGCAGCTGGAGGCTGGGGTGCGCCGCGATGACGGCGCCGAGATGGCCGGGCGAGTCGATCTCGGGGACGATCGTGATGTGCCGTTCGGCGGCGAGGTCGATGATCCGCTTCACCTCGGCCCGGGTCAGATGCTGCGCGGACACGATCTCGGGATGCGACGTCGACTCGATCCGGAACCCCTGGTCGTCGGAGAAGTGCAGCCCCAGCTCGTTGAACTTCAGATCCCCGAGCTCCCGCACCCGGTCCTCGATCCACCCCGCGGTGTAGTGCTTGCGCGCGATGTCCAGCATGAACCCGCGCACCGGCTTGGCCGGCGCGTCCTTGACGACGCCCTCGGGCGCCGTGCCCCCGCCGTGCACCTCCTGCTTGAGCGTCCGTGTCCCGTAGAACACCCCGGCGTCGGCGGCCCCGCTGATGGTGACCCGCCCGCCGCGCACGGTCATGGTGTACGACTCCGGATCGCCCCTGGCGTCGTCGTTCAGCACGAGCCGCAGATCGCCGCCCCGCGTGTCGCCCTTCTGCCCCGCGTACGTCAGCCCCAGCTCACTCGCGACCAGCCGCCCCTCGTCGGCGAGTTCCGCGTCGCTCACCACCACCCGCTCCCCGCTCCGCGGCCGCCAGCCCGGCCCCCGTTCCGGAGTGTGTGCCGCCACCGCGGGAATCGTCCGGGGGGACTGCGAGAGGGGATAGCTGCGGGTCGGACTCGGACTGGGACCGGGCGAACCGGACGACGGGCCGGCGGACGTGGCCGACCGCCCCTCGGAGGGCTGGCGCGCCGCGGCCCCCGCGGGACCGCTGTCGTCCCCGTCCCCCGAGGCCCACAGCCCGATCCCGACCCCGGCCGCGACCGTCACGGCCACCGCCGTCACGATCACCGCCCGGGTCCTCACCTGCCGCGCCTTCTGCGCCGGCGGCCGACGCCTGTGCTGGCTCACGAGCCCAACCTAGGGTGTAGGGGTGGCCGGAAGTGTCCACCACACGTTCCGAAACTCTCCCGTGCGAGTGAAATTCGGGCATCTGTCGGACACGTCATGTCCGCACTCGATAGCGTGACGTCACACCTCTCCCAGCATCCCCTGCCGAAACACACGTGACGCCCACACACCTTCCTGGCCGAGTCGCCATACCGGCGCTGCCCACAGTCCTGGACGCCTTCAACGTCGCCCCCGCAGCCGAGGCCCGCAAGCTCCTTCTCACCTGCCTCCGCAGCCTCCGCTGGGCGGACCGCATCACCGCCCACCGCCCCTACCCGGACGCCCCGGCCCTACTCGCCGCCTCCGACGAGGCGGCCTACGACCTGACCCCGGCGGACCTGTCGGAGGCCCTGGCGGGCGAGACATTGACGGCCCTGCCGGACGAGACCTACGACATCGCCCATATGGCACTTGACGCCGCTCATGCCGCATACGAGGCGAAGTTCGGACACGCGTTCGTGATCTGCCTGGCGGGACTGTCCACGGGCGAGGCCCTGGACCACGTACTCGCAGCCATCAGGTCACGATTGACGAACGACCCGGAGGAGGAACGGGTAGTGGCTGCGGAGGAGCTACGGCGCCTCGCAAGGGAGCGGTTGTGTGACGCCCTAAGGGGCGCGGGGAACTGCGCGACCAGCCACAACGAACCGGCACCCGGCACACAACAGCACACCCCACCCCATTAGCCGCAAAGCTCACCCATCCGCGTGCCACTTTGATCACACCGGTAGGCCCGACGTAAGCCCTGAAGGCAACCGTCGCTACGATGCTGGGGGCCGGTGGACCGTACCCGGCCGGGCCCGACCGACAGCACAAGCCGGCGCGGCCCCAATCCCCGCTCCCGGAGGGACTTCCGTGCCGGCTGGAACGCTGTACCGCGGCCGGGAAGGAATGTGGTCCTGGGTGGCTCATCGAGTCACCGGCGTCCTCATCTTCTTCTTCCTGTTCGTTCACGTGCTGGACACCGCTCTCGTCCGTGTCTCCCCTGAGGACTACGACAGGGTCGTAGCCACGTACAAGACGCCCATCGTTGCGCTGCTGGAGTACGGCCTCGTCGCCGCCATCCTCTTCCACGCGCTCAACGGCCTGCGTGTCATCGCCGTCGACTTCTGGTCGAAGGGCCCGCGCTACCAGAAGCAGCTGCTCTGGTCGGTCGTCGGCCTGTGGCTCGTGCTGATGATCGGGGCGGTCTACCCCGTCCTCGGCCACGCCGCTCGTGAACTGTTCGGGAGCTGACGCGTATGTCCATTACCGAGAAGAGCGCCGACTCCGGGATCGGCCCCGTCGAGGGCGGCGAGCTCTACAACGTCGACAACCCGGCCCCGCTGATCGAGGCGCCGCGCAAGCGCACCAAGAAGACCCCGAAGTCCACTCGGGGCAACTTCGAGATGGCGGCCTGGCTGTTCATGCGCCTGTCCGGCGTCGTGCTGGTCGTCCTGGTCATCGGCCACCTGCTGATCCAGCTGGTGCTCGACGGCGGCGTCTCCAAGATCGGCTTCGCCTTCGTGGCCGGCCGTTGGGCGTCCCCGTTCTGGCAGGTCTGGGACCTGCTGATGCTCTGGCTGGCGATGCTGCACGGCGCCAACGGCCTGCGCACGGTCATCAACGACTACGCGGAGCGCGCGAACACCCGGCTGTGGCTCAAGGGCCTGCTCTACACCGCCACGGTGTTCACCATCCTGCTGGGCACGCTGGTGATCTTCACCTTCGACCCGAACATCCGCTAGGCACGGGGCTGAGGAATTCCTGATGAAGATCCACAAGTACGACACCGTCATCGTCGGCGCGGGCGGCGCCGGCATGCGCGCCGCGATCGAGTCGACGAAGCGCAGCCGTACCGCCGTGCTCACGAAGCTCTACCCCACCCGCTCCCACACGGGCGCCGCGCAGGGCGGCATGGCCGCCGCGCTGGCCAACGTGGAAGAGGACAACTGGGAGTGGCACACCTTCGACACGGTCAAGGGCGGTGACTACCTGGTCGACCAGGACGCCGCCGAGATCCTGGCGAAGGAGGCCATCGACGCCGTCCTCGACCTGGAGAAGATGGGCCTGCCGTTCAACCGGACGCCGAACGGGACGATCGACCAGCGCCGTTTCGGCGGTCACTCCCGCAACCACGGTGAGGCCCCGGTCCGCCGGTCCTGCTACGCCGCGGACCGCACCGGCCACATGATCCTCCAGACGCTGTACCAGAACTGCGTGAAGGAGGGCGTGGAGTTCTTCAACGAGTTCTACGTCCTCGACCAGCTCATCACCGAGGTCGACGGCGTCAAGAAGTCGGCCGGTGTGGTGGCGTACGAGCTCGCGACCGGCGAGATCCACGTCTTCCAGGCGAAGGCCGTGATCTACGCCTCCGGCGGCACCGGCAAGTTCTTCAAGGTGACGTCGAACGCCCACACCCTGACCGGTGACGGCCAGGCCGCGGTGTACCGCCGCGGTCTGCCGCTGGAGGACATGGAGTTCTTCCAGTTCCACCCGACCGGCATCTGGCGCATGGGCATCCTGCTGACGGAGGGCGCCCGTGGTGAGGGCGGCATCCTCCGCAACAAGGACGGCGAGCGCTTCATGGAGAAGTACGCGCCGGTCATGAAGGACCTCGCGTCCCGTGACGTCGTGTCCCGCTCCATCTACACGGAGATCCGTGAGGGCCGTGGCTGCGGTCCCGAGGGCGACCACGTCTACCTCGACCTCACCCACCTCCCGCCGGAGCAGCTGGACGCGAAGCTCCCGGACATCACCGAGTTCGCGCGCACCTACCTGGGCATCGAGCCGTACACGGACCCGATCCCGATCCAGCCCACCGCGCACTACGCCATGGGCGGCATCCCGACGAACGTCGAGGGTGAGGTCCTGTCGGACAACACCACGGTCGTTCCGGGCCTGTACGCGGCCGGCGAGGTGGCCTGCGTCTCGGTGCACGGTGCCAACCGTCTGGGCACGAACAGCCTCCTGGACATCAACGTCTTCGGCCGCCGTGCGGGCATCGCCGCCGCCGAGTACAGCCACACGGCCGACTACGTCGAGCTGCCGGAGAACCCGGCCGAGTTCGTGGTCGAGCAGGTCGAGAAGCTGCGTGCCTCCACCGGCACCGAGCGGGTGGCCGTGCTCCGCAAGGAGCTGCAGGAGACCATGGACGCCAACGTCATGGTGTTCCGCACCGAGCAGACGATCAAGACGGCGGTCGAGAAGATCGCGGAGCTGCGCGAGCGCTACAAGAACGTCTCGATCCAGGACAAGGGCCGTCGCTTCAACACGGACCTGCTGGAGGCGATCGAGCTCGGCAACCTGCTCGACCTCGCCGAGGTCATGGCGGTCTCCGCGCTCGCCCGCAAGGAGTCCCGCGGCGGTCACTACCGCGAGGACTACCCCAACCGCGACGACGTCAACTTCATGCGCCACACCATGGCGTACCGCGAGGTGGGCGACGACGGCGCCGAGTCGATCCGTCTCGACTACAAGCCGGTCGTCCAGACCCGCTACCAGCCGATGGAGCGTAAGTACTGATGGCTACCCCTGTTCTGGACAAGGTCGAGGCGGAGTCCGCGGCCTCTCCCTACATCACGGTCACGTTCCGAGTCCGCCGCTTCAACCCGGAGATCTCGGCCGAGGCGACCTGGGAAGACTTCCAGCTGGAGATCGACCCCAAGGAGCGCGTCCTCGACGGCCTCCACAAGATCAAGTGGGACCTGGACGGCACCCTGACCTTCCGCCGCTCCTGCGCCCACGGCATCTGCGGCTCGGACGCGATGAGGATCAACGGCAAGAACCGTCTTGCCTGCAAGACCCTCATCAAGGACATCAACCCCGAGAAGCCGATCACGGTCGAGCCGATCAAGGGTCTGACGGTCCTGAAGGACCTGGTCGTCGACATGGAGCCGTTCTTCCAGGCGTACCGCGACGTCATGCCCTTCCTCATCACGAAGGACACGAACGAGCCGACGCGTGAGCGTCTCCAGACGGCCGAGGACCGCGAGCGCTTCGACGACACGACGAAGTGCATCCTCTGCGCCGCCTGCACCTCCTCGTGCCCGGTCTTCTGGAACGACGGCCAGTACTTCGGCCCGGCGGCCATCGTCAACGCCCACCGCTTCATCTTCGACTCGCGTGACGAGGCCGGGGAGCAGCGCCTGGAGATCCTCAACGACCGTGACGGTGTGTGGCGCTGCCGCACCACCTTCAACTGCACGGACGCCTGCCCGCGTGGCATCGAGGTCACGAAGGCGATCGCCGAGGTGAAGAAGGCGCTGATCACGCGCCGGTTCTGAGGTCGATTTCGGTACGGCTGTGAGGGCCCCGTTTCCTTTGGGAGCGGGGTCCTCTGGCGTGTGGGCACCCGTTCGGGTGAACGTGATCGTCAAGGACATACCGGTGGGGGCGGCCTACGATGTCGGTCTCGGCACAAGCCCACGGGAGGCACGCGATGTCCGCAGCAGCCGTCGAGCGGCCTCATGGCGAGCGGCCGCTCATCACTCAGGCCAACCGACTCATCGAGCGCAACCCGGGCTTCCGCGTCGAGATCATCGAAGGCCAGATCCTCGTGAGCCCGCCCCCGGACGGACCGCACGGCGATGCCCTGACCGAGCTTATGGCCCCATTCATGGCGGCGGTCTGCATGGGTCGGAATCCAGGCTGATCCAGGGCATCGGTCTCTGGCTGCCCGCAGGCACCGAGGACTACGCGATCCCCGACCTCTCCCTGGTGGACGCCGATTTTCGGGACCACTCCATCGAAAACAACTGCTACGACCCCGCCTGCTTCCGCCTGGTTCTGGAGGTCACCTCCAGCAACTACCGGGCCGACCTGCGCACCAAGGTCACCGCCTACGCGGAGGCGAAGGTCCCGGTCTACGTCATCGTCGACCGCAAGCACCAGCGCCTCCACGTCCTCACCGACCCCGCCGGGGACAAATACGAGAACCACCGCCCTCACGCCCCCGGCGAAGTCGTCACTCTCCCCGACTCCATCGGCGCCGAATTCACCCTCGACGTCGCGGAGATCCTCAAGGCAGGCCAGCCGAAGAGCGGCTGAGATCCAGCCAACTCCCCTGTGACACCTGGGACTTGGGTGACCCCGGTTGCACACTGACCCCATGCCCCTCCTGAAGAAGGCCGCCGCCGCCCTCTCCGCCGCAGCGGCCCTCCTGCTCGCGATCCCCACCCCCTCCTTGGCGGCCCCCACCCCGCACGGCACCCTCGCCCGCGAGACCTTCGACCGCCTCCCTCTGGGCCTGGTGACGAAGGGCCACGGCTGGACCGCCGACACCGCCGACGGCACCCTGACCGTCGCCCCCAGCTCCACCGGCCATGGCCGTGAACTCCGCCTCCACACCGAGGACAACGGCCGCGCCTTCCTCGTCTTCCCGGACCTGGCCGCTCCCGGCAACAGCTACTGGGCCCGGCTGCGTCTGAGGGTGGACGCCTTCCCCACCGCCCCCGACTGGGCGCACTGGACCGTCGCCGAGGCGTCCGGGGCCGACTCCCCCACGCTCGTCCGTCCGCTCGGCGGGCAGTACGCGCCCACCGACCACGGCAACTTCTGGGGCGTGGGTTCGGACCTCGGCCTCACCGGTGACTGGACGTCCTGGAAGACCTCCGCCCCGGCCACGGCCGGCACCTGGCAGTGCGTCGAGTTCCACCTGGAGGCGACGGACAACCGCGTGACCGTCTACTTCGACGGCGTCGAGCAGCCCGACCTGACGGTGTCGACCGGCCGACACGGGGGCACCGGCGACCCGTTCACCTTCCCGACCTTCGACAGGCTGAAGCTGGGCTGGCAGTTGTACCAGGCCGACCCGAGCCCGTCGTCGTACGACCTGCGTCTGGACGACATCGCCGTGAGCACGCGGCGGGTGGGTGGCTGCGGAGGCTGAGGCCGGGGTCCTCCCGGCTCCGGGTGCCATCGAGGCCCTTCGGCTACAACTGGCTCAGGATCGTCGGGTCTGTGATCTTCGTGTCGGCGGCCAGCATCATCGCCTTGCTGAGGATGACCGCGAGCATGCGGTCGCCCTCGTAGGGGAGGTAACCGGCCTGCGGGGCGGACGGGTTGGACTTCGGGACGATGCACAGATACCGGTCGTTCGGAGTGCGCAGGATGTTGCCCGAGCCCAGGTGGATCTTGTACGTGTGGCGGTCGCCCTTGACCTGGAGGAAGCGTCCTTCCAGCGTGCAGCGGTCGGCTATCGCCAGCCTGGGGATCAGGCGTTCCAGCAGGGTGCGGCGGGTCTCGGCACTCGCGCCCAGTTCGCCGAAGCCGTACGACGTCCAGTACTCGCGGAAGCGGCCGCCGGGGCCGCCGTCCTGCCAGGTCGGGTCGTTGCCGACGCTCGCGACTCCGACGAACAGGTCCACGTCGCGCAGGACTTCGGAGAGGACCAGGGGCGGGATCTCCGAGACGGGGATCGGGTCCACCGGCTCCGCGCCGTCGCGCAGCCACATGCCGTACTCGCCGCCGCAGCAGTGCGCGGAGTTCTCCGGCGCGTCGATCGGGTAGAAGCGGACCTGGTCGGTGCGCAGCCGCAGGAAGCTGCCCGAGTCGGTGAGGTCCTCGTGGTTCTCGCCGCCGTCGCCCTCGATCCAGTACTCGGCACGCAGCCCCCACTCGGGGAGCTCGCGGGTGGCGGGCGGCGCTTCGTCGTCCACGCTCAGGCGCAGCTTGTTGCGCCAGCCGCGGACCGCCGCCAGGGCGTGGAACTGGTGCTGGCGGAGGTAGTGCGCGGCGAAGCGGTTGGAGTAGGTGCCGGTCGCGCGTTCCGCGTCCGTCAGCAGGTAGACCTCGCGGTGGGCCTGCTTGAACGGCTGGGTGATGCCGTGGCGTTCGAGCCAGTCGCGCCAGGCGACGATCTCTGCGGGTTCATGCTCGACGGGGTGCCAGAGCGCGACCTCGCTGCCGCTGTCCACCGGGGTGTCGGCGAGGGTGCGCAGGGCGCCGTCGGCGTAGCCGGCCGTGGTGCCGTCGATCGTCCACAGCAGGCGGCGGGCGAGGGTGCCGACAAGGGGGTGGTCCAGGTAGCGCTCGCGCCAGACGGCGAAGGACCAGGTGCGGCGGGCCACGAACTGGCGGTCCAGGCGCTCGCTCTGGGCCGAGAGCATCTTGTCGATGTCCTTGACGGCGGCCTTGAGCTCCTTGAGCTCGTCGGGGTGGTCGCGGCGGACGCCGGCCGGGACGCTCTTCACGGCCTTGCCGGCGGCGTTGCGCCAGCCCAGCGCCGTCTTGGTGCCGTGGACCTCGATGGTCGCCGTGGTCTCGCCGAGCTGGTGCTCGGCACGGCCCACCTCCGTCAGACCGTAGGCGGGGACGGCCAGTTCCTCTATCTCCCCGCGGCTGAGGCCCATGGCCTCGGCGCGCACGTCGAGTGACGTGTTGAGGAGCTTGAGCGTGCCCTTGTAGGTGACCCGGGTGGCGAGGCGGGCCAGTTCGGCGAGGGCCGCCGCGCCGTCGACGCGGGACAGGGCGGTGACACCGGCGTTGGCGACCTTGGGGTTGACCGGGCCCAGGCCGGAGACCTTCTTGAGCGAGGTCTCGACGACGGCGCCCAGGGTGCGGGCGGTCTCGGGGTGGGGCGGCAGGAAGGAGAGGAGCCAGGTCAGTCCGCGCAGGACGTCGGCGTTGTACGGGTCGAAGGTGACGTTGGGGTCCGTGCCGTACGGCGGGACGAGGAGGGGGCGGGTGCGGGGGCGTCCCACCAGGCGCAGCCAGTCCGTGAGGCGTTGCCGCACCGGCTCCGGGCCGACGGCCTCGATCAGGGCCCGCCCGGTCTCCTCCCACTTGGGCGAGGGGCGGGCGGCGGTGGCGGTGGCCGCGTGGGCGACGAGCCGCGACCAGTCCTCGTCGAGTCCGGCCAGGTCCGCCAGGGCGTGGTCGGACCAGGCCTCTCCCGGGTTCACCACGGGGTGGGTGAGCGTCGCGACCAAGGGGCTCAGCCGTTCCTTTCCGTTCCACGACGTCAGGCGCGTGCGGCGGATCAGTGCGACGAACTCGCCCGGGAGGTCGTTGCCGTCCGCGCGTTCCAGCTCGGTGAGCCGGAGGAGTTGGGTCACGTCGTGGTGCGCCTCCTGCTCGGACAGCACGGCGATCAGGACGGGCCGCAGGTCGCGCGGATGGTCGTCGTCGATCGTCCGGTCCCGCAGGTTGGCCAGCATGTGCATGATGTGCCGGCGGCCGTCCGCGCCCTGGTCCAGCTCGAAGTACCGCTCGGCGAGACGGTGGATCAGCCGGGGCCGGAACGGGGGTTCGACGATCCGCAACGCCTTGAGGACCTCCTGTTCGGGCCCACCCCATGGGCCACCGACCAGCTCGGCGAGCTCCAGCAGTTTCGGCGCCAGCCTCTCGGCGTCCTCGGCCGCCATCAGCGCGAGGACGACCCGGATCAGCTCGGCGCGCCCCTCGGTCGACTCGGTCATCAGCCACCCACCAGTGCCACGAGCTTGAGGAAGGTGACCTCGGTCGACAGGCCCAGCTCGATCTCCTCGTCGAGCTCGGTCATCTGGCGGTCGCCGACCAGCACCAGGAAGCCGTTCCCCGCGAACGCCTTCAGCGCCAGGGCCGTCTGCTTCTCCGGGTCTATGCGGCGAGGCGTCCGCAGCGCGTAGCCGTTGAGCACGCGCTCGGTGTCCTCGGGCTGCACCAGGCCCTGGAAGACCTCGGGCGTGCGCGCGTTGTACTCGGCGACCTCCTGGAAGACCCGGCGGCGGATCAACTCCCGCACGCTGAGCCGCTCTTCGGCGATCTCCAGCCCCCAGCCGTCGCTGCGGCCCCCGCTTGTCGTCTCGTCGACGAACGTCACGAATCCCATGCCGCCGACAGTACGGCCCACCACTGACAACGCCGGGCGTCCGTCCACAGGCCGAGGGGCGCGGTCCGATGATCCGCTCATCGTCCAGGCATCCGCTCACCGCACCAGCGGCCTGCTCCACTCCCGCGCCCCGGCCGCCCGCATCAGCTCGACCGTGACCTGCGGGTGGACGAGTTCGACGTAACGGACCTGACTGCGCAGGGACTTCCTCAGCTGCCGGAGACTGCGGGCGCCGAAGGACGCCTCCCGCCGGCTCCCCGCGACCCCGGCCGCCCGGGCCAGTTTCTCGACGCCGACCTTGCACTCGGTGGCCGCCGTCCGCCGGCAGACATGGATCTCGACGTCCCCCGCCCACAGGCCGAGGACGACCTTGTACCGCACGTCTGCGCCGGCGTACGTCGCGACCGCGAGGTGCCGGTCCGCGGCCTCTTCCGGGCCGTCCAGCGCCAGTCTTCGCGCGGCCCCGGCGAAGGCCGCCCGCACCTCGTCGAAGAAGGCCTCTGCTTCCACAACCATCCGCGCCCCCTCGGTCGTACGGCACCGGCGAGCGCTCAGCGTACCGACGCGGCGGGCCCGTTCTCGGCCCAATGAGTGACCTCGCGGTCGGTCCGCCCGGCAACCGTCACCCCCGCACCTAATCTGATCGCATGTCAGATGACGAGTCGTACGAACTGCTCGGTTTCGACAACGTGCTGCTGCCCGTCGGCGACCTCGGCGAGGCCGTCGGGTTCTATGAGCGCGCCGGGTTCGTGGTGGGGTTCCGGCTCGACGAGGCCGGGATCGCGGTGCTGAAGGTCGGGGGTGAGACACCCGGCGTGCTGCTCCGGCAGGACGAGGCGCTCGGGCACCGTCCGCCGCCGTGGCCGTCCCCGCGCGTGTGGCTGGAGGTGGCGGACGCGCGGGTGGCCGCGCGGGAGCTGCGCGCCGCCGGGATCGCGCTGCTGGACGAGCCGTTCTCGGTGGCCACCGGGTGGACCGTCGAGGTCGCCGACCCATGGGGCAACGTCCTCGGGTTCACCGACTACACCAAGCGGCCGGAGCTCGGTCGCAGGCCGTGACGCGAGGGGCTTTAGGCTCTTTGCGTGCCCGCGAAGAACGAAGCGGACGGCCTCGTACCGTCCAGTGACAACGACGAGGGCGGCGCCGCGCCGTCCAGCAAGTCCGAGCAGACCCGTGCCCTCATCCTGGAGACCGCCATGCGGCTCTTCCAGGAACACGGCTACGACAAGACGACCATGCGGGCCATCGCCAAGGAGGCCGGGGTCTCCGTCGGCAACGCGTACTACTACTTCGAGGGCAAGGAACACCTGATCCAGGGCTTCTACGACCGGATCGCCGCCGAGCACCAGGTGGCCGTCCGGGCGGTCCTGGCGCGGGAGACCGACCTGGAGGCACGTCTCGCGGGCGTACTGCGGGCGTGGCTGGACATCGCCACGCCGTACCACGAGTTCGCGGTGCAGTTCTTCAAGAACGCCGCCGACCCCGACAGCCCGCTCAGCCCCTTCTCCGAGGAGTCGGAGCACGCGCGCGTGGAGGCCATCTCGGTCCACCGCCAGGTGCTGGCCGGGACGCGGACCAAGGTGCCGGAGGAGCTGCGGGACGTGCTGCCCGAGCTGATGTGGCTCTCCCAGATGGGGCTCGTGCTGTACTGGATCTTCGACCGGACTCCAGGGCGGGAGCGGAGTTACCGGCTCGCCGAGCGCGGGGCCCGGCTCACCGCGCGCGGGGTCGCGCTGGCCCGCTTCCGGGTGCTGCGGCCGCTGGTGCGGGAGGTGCACGAGCTGTTCACGGACTTCCTGCCGGGGATGACGAAGATGATGCCCGACCCCGGCAGGAAGCCCTCGTAGGCCGCGTCAGTTGACGGCGTCGACCTCGCCCTCGGCCAGCTCCACGTCGTACACCAGCGGCCCGTCCGCGACGACCACGTGCCCCGCGCGCGAGCCGTACGAGGCCGCCGACACCGCCAGGAGGTAGGTGCCCGGCGCCGGGACCGACACGATGTACGAGCCGTCGGCCAGCGTCACCACCCGGTCCAGCTGACGTCCGCCGCGCGAGAGCAGCGACACCGAGGCGCCCTCCACGGCCTCCCCGTCGGCGTTGCGGACGAAGCCGTGGACGGCCGAGGCCGGGCCGTCCGGCTCCGTCACCACCGAAGCGGGCTCGTCCTCCTTCGGCTCCACCGCCAGATGCGGCAGCCGCTTCTCCAGCCCCTCCGGCAGCCACCAGTTGGAGTTGCCGAGCAGATGCATCGCGGCCGGCACCAGCGCCGTACGCAGGATGAACGCGTCCAGGGCGACGGCGGCGGCGAGGCCGATGCCCGCCATGGCGCCCTCCATGTCGCCGCTGAGCACGAACGCGGAGAACACACAGATCATGATCAGGGCCGCGCAGTTGATGACCCGGCTGGTCTCGGCGAGGCCGACACGCACCGCGCGCGCGTTGTCGCGCGTGTGGACCCACTCCTCGTGCATCCGGCTCACCAGAAACACCTGGTAGTCCATGGAGAGGCCGAACAGCAGGGACAGCATGATGACCGGCAGGAACGCCGTGATCGGGCCCTCCTTGCCGATGCCGATGAACTCCGTGCCCCAGCCCCACTGGAAGATCGCCACCAGCACGCCGAAGGACGCGGCCGCCGCTATGAGGTTCATCAGGGCCGCGGTCAGCGGCACCACCAGCGAGCGGAAGGCGACCAGCAGGAGCAGGAAGCCGAGGCCGATGATGGTGGCGACGAAGTAGGGCAGCCGGTCTCCGGTGACGGCCGCGAAGTCCTTGAAGACCGCCGTCACGCCGCCCACATGGGCCTCGGCGCCGGAGGCGGGGATCACGTCGTCGCGCAGCCGGTCGATCAGCTGGTCGGTCTTCTCCGACTGCGGTGAGGTCGTCGGGACGACCTGGATGACGGAGATGCCGTTCGCGGGCGGCGCGGCGGCGACCTGGGCCACGCCCTCCGTGGACTTGATGGTCGTCGCGAGCGCCTGGGCGTCGCCCTTCTCGACGACCACCTGGAGCGGCCCGTTGAAGCCGGGGCCGAAGCCCTCGGCGAGCAGGTCGTACGCCTGCCGGGTGGTCTGGGACTCCTGATGGTTGCCCTGGTCGGTGGCGCCGAGCCGGATCGACAGCACGGGCAGCGCGAGGATCACCATGACCACGAGGGCGCCCGCCGCGATCGAGCGCGGGCGCTTCTCGACGTACGACGACCAGCGCGCCGCGAGCCCGCTCGCCTCCGCCGACTCGGGGCCGTTCGCGGTGAGCCGGCGCCGCTGCCTGCGGCTGAGGACCCGCATGCCGAGCATGCCGAGGAGGGCGGGCAGCAGGGTCGTGGCGGCCAGCACGCTCAGGACGACGGTCAGGGAGGTCGCGACGACCACCCCGTCCAGGAAGCGCATGTTCATCACCAGCATGCCGGCGAGCGCGATGCACACGGTGCCGCCCGCGAACAGCACCGCGCGGCCCGAGGTGTTGAGCGCGGTGACGGCCGCGTCCTGCGGCTTCATGCCGCGCAGGATGCCGCGGCGGTGCCGGGTGACGATGAACAGGGCGTAGTCGATGCCGACGCCCAGGCCGATCAACGAGCCCAGCAGCGGGGCGACTTCGGGCACGTCCGTGACATGGCTGAGCAGCGAGGTCGCCATCAGGCCGGTGCCGAGGGCCGCGATGGCCACGACGAGCGGCAGCAGCATCGCGAACAGCGAGCCGAAGGCCAGGAACAGCACGACCGCCGCGGCGACGATACCGACCAGCTCGGCGGTGCCCTGCGGCGGCTCCTGGGTGCGGGCGATCGCCTGACCGCCCAACTCGACCTGGAGTCCGTCCCGCTGGGCCGCCTGCGCGGTGTCGACGACGTCCTCGATCAGCTCCTTGGGCACCGCGTTCGCCTGCTCGGCGAAGGTGACCTGGGCGTACGCGATCCGCCCGTCCTCGCTGATCTGCGCGGCGCCCTCGGCCGCGTAGGGGTCGGTGACCTCACCGACGCCCTTCATCGCCGCGATCTCCTTGAGCGCGGGTTCGAGCCGGGATCGTACGGACTCGTCCCGTACCGAGCCCTCGTCGACCTTCCACACCACCGTGTCGGTGTCGCCCGCGCTCTGCGGGAAGGCCTTCGTCATCAGGTCGTACGCCGTCTTCGAGTCCGTGTCCGGCAGGGAGAAGACGTTCGCGTAGTCGGTGCCCGCGGCCGAACCCGCCGCGCCCAGCCCGAACAACGCCCCCACCCACAAGAACAGGACCACCAGCCGGTGCCGATAGCACCACCGTGCCAATGCCGCCACGCGAAACACTCCCCAGTCGGTCGTCGGTCGGTCCCCCAGGTCCTGGGCAACAAGACTGGCGGCGCCGCGCGTGCGGGGACACCGAAGCCGACCGACTCTCAAGGAACTCCAAAGCACCGGACCCACCCGCTGTCAGTGGGGCCGCCGATACTGGGGGCATGACGACGGCTCCAGGCACCGTGCTGGTCGTGGAGGACGAGGAGAGCATCGCTGACGTCCTCGCCATCGCGCTGCGCTACCACCGGTTCGAGGTGATGGTCGCGGGCGGCGTCCGTGAGGCCCTGGCGCTCGTCGAGCGCACCCGGCCCGACGCGGCGCTGCTCGACGTGATGCTGCCCGACGGCGACGGACGCGCCCTCGGGCGACAACTGCGCGCCGAGCGGCCGGAGCTGGCGCTGGTCTTCCTCACCGCGCGCGACGCACCCTCCGAGGTCGTCGGCGCCCTCGGCTTCGGCGACGACTACATCACCAAGCCGTTCAACATCGACGAGGTCGTCGCCCGGATCACCGCCGTGCTGCGCCGTACCCGCCCCGTCGACGTCCTGCCGCAGCGGCCGGTGCTGCGCTACGGCGACCTGGAGCTGGACGAGACGACGTACTCGGCGCACCGCGCGGGACGCACGGTCGAGCTGACCCCCACCGAGTACGCGCTGCTGCGGTTCCTGGTGCGCAACGGCGGCCGGATCGTGCCCAAGGAGCAACTCCTGCGCCATGTCTGGCAGTACGAGCACACGCCACCCGAGTCGACCGTCGTGGAGACCTACATCAGCTATCTGCGGCGCAAGCTGGACGCCCTCGGACCGCCGATGATCACCACGCGGCGCGGCGTCGGGTACGGGCTGGCATGAGGCTGCGCAAGCTGGGCTGCAAGCGCGGCATCCACTCGCTGCGCGCCCAACTGACGCTGGCGAACGTGGCGCTGCTCGCGCTCGGCATCGTCGCGGCGACCGCGGTGAGCGTGATGGGCATGCGGTACTACCTGCTGGACCAGATCGACTCCGAGCTCGCCCAGACCCGTACGTCCCTGGGCAGTTCGCAGCTCACGATGGACACCATCAACGGCCTGGCGGACCTGGCGATCGTGCGCGACAAGTTCCTCCAGCAGGACGCCGGGCGCTCCCGCCCCGACCAGATCATCACCGTCGTCGACGAGCGGGGCGACCCCATCGCGCTGGGCCATCTCGCCCCGAGCGACGTGCAGAGCGAGCTCGCGGACACCGTGACCGACCCGCGCGCGCTGGCCGCCGACACCGAGCCGCACGACATCCGGGTGCGCGGCGACGCCTACCGGGCCACCGCGACCCGGCTCAGCGACGGCTCGTACATCCTGCTCGCCACGTCCACCGAGGCCGTCCACAAGGGCATCGGCAAGGCGGTGCGGCTCGACCTCGCCATCGGCAGCCTGCTGCTGGCGCTGCTGGCCTGTCTGACCATGTTCAGCGTGCGGCGCCGGATGCGGCCGCTGGAGGACATGGTGGAGACGTCGTCGGCGATCGCCGAGGGCGACCTCACCCGGCGCGTCCCGTCGAGCCGGGAGGCGACGCTGGAGGTCGAGCAGCTGCGTACCGCCCTCAACTCCATGCTCCACCAGGTCGAGTCGGCGTACCGCACGCGCGAGCGCAGCGCGACCCAGCTGCGCCGCTTCGTCGCCGACGCCTCGCACGAACTGCGCACCCCGCTGTCCGCGATACGCGGCTATCTCCAGCTGTACGACAAGGGGATGCTCCAGGACCCCGACGAGCGCAAGCGCGCGTGGGGGCGGGTGATGGCCGAGGCCGACCGGATGGGACACCTGGTGGACGAGCTGCTCACCCTCGCCCGCCTCGACCAGCAGCCCGAACTGCGGTTCCGCAACGTCGATCTGACCCGGCTGGTGCGGGACGCGGCCGAGGATCTGCGGGTGCAGCAGCCGGGGCGGCCGATCAGCGTCGACGCCGACGGGGCGCTGCTGGTGCACGCCGACGAGGCGGGGCTCAGACAGGTCCTGGGCAACCTGGTGGGCAACGTCCGCACCCACACGCCGGCCGATGTGCCGGTGCGGCTCGGGGTGGAGCGGTCCTTCGGGGCGGTACGCCTGTGCGTCGCGGACGAGGGCCCCGGCCTCGCCGAGGAGGACGCGGCTCGTGTCTTCGACCGCTTCTTCCGGGCCGGCGGCGGCGCGGGCAGCGGGCTCGGCCTGGCGATCGTGCAGGGCGTGGTGCAGGCCCACGGCGGGCGGGTGACGGTGCAGACGGCACCCGGCGAGGGGCTGGCGGTGACGGTCATGCTGCCGACGCGGGCATGAGCGCGCGCGTGCGATCACGTACCGGCCGGCGCCGGACACGGACGCGCGCGTGCGATCACGTACCGGCCAGCACCAGGGCCCACACCGTCTTGCCGTGTCGGCCCCGGCTCCACACGCCCCAGGCGGCGGCGATGTGCTCCACCAGGTGCAGTCCCCGCCCGGCCTCGTCCCCTTCCCCCACCAGCCTGAGTCGTGGCTCCAGTTGGCCCTCGTCGGAGACCTCTATGAGGCAGGAGCCGTCGGCGAGCGCCGTCACCGCGACCTCGAACTCGCGCTCCAGGAGCGGCCCGTGGCGTACGACGTTGGTGGCCAGCTCGGACACCAGCAGCACCGCGTCGGCCAGGGCCGGGTCGTCACTGCCGTGCCCCCAGTCGGCCAGATGGTCCCGGACCCGGCGCCGGGCCAGACCGACGGAAGCCGGATGCCGGGGCAGCCGGAAGGAGTTGCGTCTCAGCACGTTTGCTCCTCACCCCGCACACACCTCCGTCACATGGTGCTGCGTCGGGCGGCTGCCCGGCGTCACTCGGGCTCATGTCGATTCCGCGCGTTCGGGTCAGATCCAGTTGAGACGCCAGAGACGGAAGACACCGGTGCCGTCCGAAAGGTACTGGCCACCACCGACGTCCTCGCTGCTCACGACGTATTCCTTGGCCTGCCAGAGCGGGATGACGGGAACATCGCGCGCGACGGCGTCCTGCATCGACCGGAAGTCGTCCGCGGCGTCCGCGCGGTCGGCGTACTGCTGACTGGCCTGGATCAGCTTGTCGACCTCGGCGCTGCTGTAGCCGGTGTTCATGGTGCCGTCGGTGCCGACGAGCGGGCCGCCGTAGGTGTCGGGGTCGGGGAAGTCGGCGACCCAGCCGACCGCGTAGGCGTCGAGCTTGCCGGTGGCCCACGCCTTCTGGAAGGCGGTCCACTCGTACGGCTTGAGCGTCACCTTGAACAGGCCGCCCGCCTCCAGCTGCTTCTTGAGCTCCACGGCCTCCTTGTCGGCGGCGCCGCGACCGGTGGCGTACCCGTAGGTGAACTTCACCGGCAGCGAGACCCCGGCCTCGGTGAGCAGTTCCTTGGCCTTCGCGGTGCTCTGCTTGGCGTAGGCGTCGAAGAACGCCGTGGTGTGGCCGGTGAGGCCGGCCGGGATCAGCGAGTAGAGGGGGTCGACGGTCCCCTCGTAGACCGTGGCGGCCAGCCGCTCGCGGTCGATCATCCAGGCCATCGCCTGCCGGACCTTGGTGTCGTGCAGCGGCGAGGAGGAACGGGTGTTGAGGTAGAGGTTGCGCACCTCGGAGCTGTCGGCCTCGGAGACCCGCATCGAGGGGTCGCTCGGGTTGAGCGAGGCGAGCACCTCGGGCGGCAGCTGGCGGGTGGCGACGTCGATCTGACGGGCCTTCCAGGCCGAGTTCAGCGCGTCGGCGTCCTTGTAGTAGCGCAGCTCCACGGGGCGGCCGGAGTCCTTGACGGCGCCCTTGTAGCGGCCGCTGGGCGCGAGGGCGACCTTCTTGTCCTTCGTGTACGACGTGAGTTCGTACGGGCCGGTGCCGTCCACGCCGTTGTCGGTGCGCAGGCCGTTGGCGGGGTACTTCTCACGGTCGACGATCGAGCCGGCCCCGGTGGCGACCTTGAACGGGAAGGTGGCGTCCGCGGAGGAGAGGTGGAAGGTGACCGTCAGACCCTTGGCCGTCACCGAGTCGAGGGTGTCGAGGAGGGAGACCGGGCCGACGTCCGACTTGATCTTCTTGACGCGGTCGAAGGAGTACTTCACGTCCTCGGCGGTCATCGCCCGCCCGCTCGGGAACTCCAGGCCCGACCGCAGCTCGCAGCGGTACGTCTTGAGCCCGCCGCCGACGAAGTCGCAGTTCTCCGCCGCGTCCGGTACCGGCTTGGTGCCGCCCGAGTCGAACGTCAGCAGCGACTGGAAGACATTGCTGAACAGGGCCCAGGACCCGGCGTCATAGGCGCCGGCCGGGTCGAGGGACGTCACGACGTCCGTCGTACCGACCGTGATGGTCTTGCCGGTGTCCTCCTGCGACGGCATCAGCTGCCAGCCGCCCACTCCCACGGCCGCCAGCACGAGCAGCGTCGCGAGAATCCGTATGCGAACCGATCGCATCGGTTTCCTTCCCCGGGCCCCTGACGGCCCCCAAGCGCATATGCCACTCCCCTAGCGGCGCGGCTCACCTAATCACACGGGTTTCACCCTGGGGAAGGGGGATCTTGAGAGTTGAGAAAGTCATTGCCGCAAGGTGTTACGGAAGAGTTTCACAGGGCTCCCACAGAGTCCGCCGCGAACGGTTTCAGAGCGGCTCCGCGCGGCCTCACGCCTGCTGTGACGCCAGCTCGATGACCGTGATGTCCGAGGGCGCGCCCACGCGCGTGGGAGGCCCCCAGGCGCCCGCGCCGCGGCTGACGTACAGCTGGGTGTCGCCGTAGCGGTCCAGGCCCGCGACGGTCGGGTTCGCGGCCTCGGCCAGGAAGTTGCCGGGCCAGAGCTGGCCGCCGTGGGTGTGGCCGGAGAGCTGGAGGTCGACGCCGTGGTCGACGGCGTCGTGGATCTGGACGGGCTGGTGGGCGAGGAGCACGCACGCGCGCGTGGTGTCGCGGTCGCCGAGCGCCCTGGCGAAGTCGGGGCCCTGGCCCTCGCTCTCCCCGGCGATGTCGTTCACGCCCGCGAGGTCGAACCAGGGCAGTTCCGTACGGGTGTTCTCCAGGGGGAGCAGTCCGAGGCGGCGCACCTCCGCCACCCACTGCTCGGCGCCGGAGAAGTACTCGTGGTTGCCGGTGACGAAGTAGGCCGGCGCCTTCAGTTGCGCGAGCGGGGCCGCGGCCGGGCCGAGGTCCTTGACGCTGCCGTCCACCAGGTCGCCGACGACCGCGATCAGGTCGGGCTGCGTGGAGTTGATCGTGTCGACGACCGTCTGCGCGAAGCCGCGGCCGAGGACGGGGCCGAGGTGGATGTCGCTGACCACCGCGATCCTGAACCCGTGCGCCGCGCGCGGCAGTTTGGCCAGCGGCACGGTGACCCGCTTCACCCGCGGCCCGCGCAGCACGCCGTACGTCCCGTAGCCGACGGTCCCGACCGCCGCCGCGGCGGCGGCTCCGCCGACCACGCGGGAGACGAAGAGGCGGCGGGAGGGGGCGGCGAGAAGACGCGGGGAGGCGGGTTCGGCGGGCTCTTCGGGGGCCGGGCCCGCCGGTACGGGCTCCGGCTGCGGTACGGCGACAGCGGCAGGTGCGTTCCGCCGGTCCCGCCGCTCCAGGAAGCGGCGCAGCAGCGGTCGTACGGCCTCTCCCACCACCACTCCCAGCAGCAGGTAGATCGACAGCGCGAGCCACAGGAAACCGGGCCACGCCAGCACCTGCTGGAGCCAGAAGGGCGCTCCGGTGCGCTCGCCCACGAGGGCGCCGATCGCCAGCAGCCAGCCACCGGCGACGACCGCCGCGCCGGTCCGCCGGACCCACCCGGGGCCACTGGTCGTGTCACGGAACAGACGGCGCCACAGATACCAGTTGGCGGTCACCAGGACGGCCAGGGCGAGCACGGCGAAGACGATGACCACGAAGTCGTATCCCTCTGTTGGCTTCTGCGGGGTTCTGTCCCGCTATGACGTCTGCCGCAATGCGCGCACCCCGCGCAACCCGATGCCGCCGACGACCGTCCCCAATACGAAGGAAACGACGGCGAGCGTCAGGTGGACCCAGAAGTAGGCGGTCGGGTCGCCCGCGTCGTCGAACGCGAGTCCGCTGCCGTCCTTGACGAGATTCTTGACGAAAGTGATCCAGATGACCCAGCTCCACACCCCGAAGGCGAGCAGGAACCAGGAGACGGGGCGGCTGAGCTTCATACGTCCAGTATCTCCGCCGGGTGACCGGTTCCGCGGTCGGGGTGGGGAGGGCGCTGGGACTTCACGGGCGGTGGCATGTACGTTTCCGACCGTGTCCGCACCCAAGAAGACCGCAAGGCGCACCCTGCTGGTCGTTTCCGCCACCTTGACGTCCGCCGCGCTGACCGCCGCCCCCGTGCTCGCCGCGCCCAGCCCTTCGACGTCCCCGTCGGCCACCCCGCCCGCGACCATGTCGACCGTCGGCGGCACCCGGCTCGGGCAGGCCGGGACCCAGGTCAACCTGGCGAGCGGGGTGCCGGTGCTGCCCAAGAACCTCACCTCGCGGTCGTGGATCGTCTCCGACGCCGAGTCCGGCCAGGTGCTCGCCGCGCACAACGCGCACTGGCGGCTGGCCCCCGCGAGCACCCTGAAGATGCTGTTCGCCGACACCGTCCTGCCGAAGTTCCCCAGCACCACCGAGCACAAGGTCGTCCCCTCCGACCTGGCGGGCGTCGGCGCCGGATCCAGCATGGTCGGCATAAAGGAGGGCGAGACCTACACCGTCCACGACCTGTGGCTCGGCGTCTTCCTGCGCTCCGGCAACGACGCCGTGCACGTGCTGTCCGCGATGAACGACGGCGTCAAGAACACGGTCGCGGAGATGAACGAGCACGCCGAGGAGCTCCAGGCCCTCGACACCCACGTGGTCAGCCCGGACGGCTATGACGCCGAGGGCCAGGTGTCGAGCGCGTACGACCTGACGCTGTTCGCCCGCTCCGGGTTGCAGAAGAAGGACTTCCGCGAGTACTGCTCGACCGTCACCGCCAAGTTCCCGGGCGAGACGAAGAAGAACAAGAAGGGCAAGAAGGTCCGCGGGTCCTTCGAGATCCAGAACACCAACCGGCTGCTGTCCGGCGACTCCGACATAGACGTCTACCAGGGCATCGCCGGCGTCAAGAACGGCAACACCACCAACGCGGGCGCCACCTTCACCGGCGTCGCCGAACGCAACGGCAAGGTGCTGCTGGTCACCGTCATGAACCCCGAGAAGAACGAGCACAACGAGGTCTACAAGGAGACCGCGAAGCTCTTCGACTGGGGTTTCAAGGCCGCGGGCAAGGTGGAGCCGGTGGGCGAGCTGGTCCTGCCGAAGAGCGCGGCGCAGCCGAGCGCCCAGCCGGGTGCGACGGCCTCCGGGGAGGCGGGCGGCGCCGTCGGTGGCGGCGGCGGGTCCTCCGCCAAGCCGGTGGCGAGCGCCACGGCGTCCTCCGGCACCGGCGGCATGGGCATCGCCCTCGCGATCACCGGCGGGGTGCTGGCACTGCTCGCGGCCGGCGCGTACCTGGTCAACCGCCGGTGGCCGCTGCCGGATCTCGTACGGCGTCGTCGCTGACCTCGTCCGGCTCGTCCTCCTTGCTCTGCGTCGCCGTCCAGGAGGCGCAGAACAGGACGAGTTTCGACGTGAAGTTGATCCACAGCAGCAGGGCCACCGGGACGCCGAACGCGCCGTACATGCTCTTCGCGGCCACGCCCTGCATATAGCCGCTCAGCAGCAGCTTCAGCAGCTCGAACCCGACCGCGCCGATCAGCGCCGCCACCAGCAGCCGACGGCGGGTCGGTTCGACGCCGGGCAGCAGGGTGAGGACGTACAGCAGGAGCAGGAAGTCGGCGAGCACGGCGATCAGGAACGCCGCACACCGCAGCAGGACCGCGCCCCAGCCCTCCCGGTCGATGCCGATCTGGTCGCTGATCCAGCCGACCATGGCGGAGCCGACGGCGGACGCGGCGATGGTCACGAGCAGGGCACCGCCGAGGCCGAGCAGGATGCCGGTGTCCTTGGCCTTGCTCAGGAGCGGGTTCACCTCCTCGTCGGGCAGCTCCCACACCGCGCGCAGGCATTCGCGCATGGAACCGACCCAGCCGATGCCGGTGAACAGCAGGACGACGCCGGCGATGAGCCCGATCGTGCCGGCGTTGGCGACCAGGCTGTCGATGTCGAGCTGGTCGGAGATGCCGGGCACCTGGTCGGCGATCTTGTTCTGCAGCTCGTCCTGCTGCGCCGTGCTGAGGGTCGCGGCGGCGATCGCCGCGGCCACGGTCAGCAGAGGGAACAGCGCGATAAAACTGATGAACGTCATCGCCGCGGCCAACCGCGTCCACTTCACCCGGTCGAGACGCTCGTAAGACCGCCACGCGTGCGTGGCCATCAGCCGGACGACCGCCGGCCCGACTACGGGGAGGTTCTTCAGCCAGTCCATGTCCGCCTCTGTGCTAGGTGACCCAGGTATGCCCCACGTCCTGAAGACCCATGTACGGGTACCCCGAAAGCGCAGGACAGTGGCGTCCGAGACGTCACGTTCGGGGAGCCTCCGGGCGCTCTACCAGTGCGCCACCGCCAGCCCGTACATCGCCAGCCACACCAGGCCGATGACGGCGAGTGCGCGATCGCCGAGGACGACTTCCTCGGGCTCTCCCGCGATGCCGCGGTCGGCGAAGACGGCATAGCGCAGGACCGCCAGGATGAACGCCACGACGGACAACTGACGCCACGGCAGCAGGCCGGTGGCCGCGGGGGCGGTGTGCGCCCCCAGGAGGTGCGTCCCGCCGTCCTCCAGGGCCCACAGGCAGTACCCGAGGACGGCGACCCCGGCCGCGAGCTGCCACACGAAGCGCAGGTAGCCGGTCGTGTACTCGGTGAGCAACGCGCGCGTGGCGCCCGCCGCGCCCGCCATCTGCACGGCCTCGGAGTAGCGCTTGGCCGCCACCATGAACAGCGCCCCGAAGCCGGTCGTGATCAGGAACCAGCGCGACAGCGGGATCCCGAGGGCGAGCCCGCCGGCCATCGCCCGCATCAGGAACCCGGTCGTGACGACGACGAGGTCGACGACGAGGACATGCTTGAGGCTGACGCAGTAGGCCAGTTGCATGCCGAGGTAGGCGATGAGCAGGGCCGGCACGAGGGGCGGGGTGAGCCAGCAGGCGACGGCGGGCGCGAGGACGGCGAGGACGCCTCCGACGCCGTACGCGACGGGTACGGGGACGTCTCCCGCGGCGACCGGGCGGTGGCGCTTGGTGGGGTGGGCGCGGTCGGCGTCGGCGTCGCGGGCGTCGTTGATCAGGTAGACGGCGGCCGCGCAGGCCGTGAACAGTGCGAACACCAGCGCGAGTTGGGTGAGCGCGTGCCGGGTGAAGAGCTGGCCGGCGGCTGCGGGGGCGGCGACGACGAGGACGTTCTTGACCCACTGCTTGGGGCGGGCGGTTTTGAGCAGGCCGAGGAGGACGGAGCGGGGGCGGCGGGGTGGTGCGGGGGGTCGCGGGGGCGTGCGCTGACCTAGGAGCGCCGGGGTGGTGGCCTGTACGCCGGCGGGATGTCCGTTGTCAGGGTGCGCGTCGGCGGGATGTCTGTTGTCAGGGTGTGCGCCGCTGGTGAGCGGCGCTGTTTCAGTCATGCGCGCCCCTCCTCATCCAGCGCACTCCGAAGCGCGCCGTGAGCGCCCCCAAGGCCGCACCCGCCGCGACGTCGGAGGGGTAGTGGACACCGACGACGAGGCGCGAGAGGCACATGGCGGCGGCGAGGGGCGGGATCAGACGCACGCCGTGCCGGGAGCGCGCCCTGCTCGTTCCGCAGGCTCCCAGCGCGCCGAAGGCGACCGCGGCCGCCGCGGCGGAGGCCGCGTGTGCGCTCGGGAAGGAGTAGCGGCCGACGGTGCGGACGAGGGGTTCGACATGCGTGGGGCGAGGGCGGCGCACCACCCTTTTCACGCCCATGCTGACGGCGTGTGCGCCCGCGATGAGCGCTGTTCCGCGCAACCAGGCGCCGCGCCGCGCGCAGTCCACGGCGGCTCCCGCGAGGCCCGCCGCGAGCCACAGCGCCCCGTGCTCGCCGGCCTTGGACAACGCACGCGCGGCACCACCGACGCGCGGATCGGCAGCGGACGCCCAGAATGCGGAAAGGATTCGGTGGTCGATGCCGCCGTGCGCGACGTGGTGGTCGAAGAGGCCCATGAGGCCTCACTGTTCACGCGGACGCCGTCTGAACTCCGGCAATATTGAGCGACATCCCATTAATCACCCATTTCGGGGAGAGGGTTGATGTTCTGTGATGTTCCGGATGTCCACAAACCAATCGCCCGCCTGAGGGCGATACGGTCACCGGCATGTCTGCCGACACCGTTTCCGTCACGGGATGGGGCCGTACGGCGCCCACCACGGCCCGGCTGGTCCGCCCGCGGACGTACGAGGAGGCCGTTGCCGCCGTCCGCGGCTGCGGGGCCCGCGGAAGCATCCCCAGGGGCCTTGGACGGGCGTACGGCGACGCGGCGCAGAACGCCGGCGGCGAGATCCTCGACATGACGGGACTGGACCGCGTCCACGCGATCGACGCCGACGGCGGCACCGTGCTGTGCGCCGCGGGCGTCTCCCTGCACCGGCTGATGCGGGTCCTGCTGCCGCTCGGCTGGTTCGTCCCGGTCACACCCGGCACCCGCTACGTCACGGTCGGCGGAGCCATCGGCGCCGACATCCACGGCAAGAACCACCACGTCTGCGGCGCCTTCTCCCGGCATGTGCTGTCGTTCGAACTCCTCACCGCCGACGGCGAGATCCGCACCGTGCGCCGCGGCACGCCCCTGTTCGACGCGACCACCGGCGGTATGGGCCTGACGGGCGTGATCCTGACGGCGACGGTGCAGCTCCAGCCGGTGCAGACCTCGCTGATGACGGTCGACACCGAACGCGCGCGTGACCTCGACGACCTGATGGCCCGGCTGTCCGCCACCGACGACCACTACCGGTACTCGGTCGCCTGGATCGACCTGCTCGCGCGGGGCACCGCGACCGGCCGCGCGGTGCTCACACGCGGCGAGCACGCGCCCCTCGACGCGCTGGGCACGCGTGCGCGTGGAGACGCGCTGGCGTTCCGGCCCTCGCGGCTCCCGGCCCCGCCCGCCCGCCTCCCGGAGGGACTGCTGAGCCGCCGTGGCGTGGGCTGGTTCAACGAGCTCTGGTACCGCACGTCCCCCCGCGCGCGTACCGGCCGGCTCCAGAAGCTCTCGACGTTCTTCCATCCCCTGGACGGGGTCCCGCACTGGAACCGGATCTACGGCCGCGGCGGCTTCGTGCAGTACCAGTTCGTCGTGCCGTACGGCCAGGAGGACACCCTGCGCCGGATCGTGCGCCGCCTCTCGGAGCGCCGCTGTCCGTCGTTCCTGGCCGTCCTCAAGCGCTTCGGGGACGCGGACCCCGGCTGGCTCTCCTTCCCGCTGCCCGGCTGGACCCTGGCCCTGGACATCCCGACGGGACTGCCCGGCCTCGGCCCCCTCCTCGACGAACTGGACGAGGAGGTGGCCGCGGCCGGCGGGCGGGTCTACCTCGCCAAGGACTCCCGGCTGCGCCCCGAACTGCTCGCCGCGATGTATCCGCGCCTCGACGACTTCCGCGCGCTGCGCGCGGAGTTGGACCCGCGCGGGGTGTTCGTCTCGGACCTGTCCCGCCGCCTCGACCTTTAGCGCCCCGTAGAGCTTGCCTCGTTTTCCGGAACCTCTGGCACGACCCATAGGAGCTGCTTGCCGTGAAGGACGCCTTCGGCCTCCCCCAGTCCCTGCTCGTCCTCGGCGGTACGTCCGAGATCGCGCAGGCCATCGCCCGCCGTCTCGTCGCCCGCCGCACCCGCACGGTGTGGCTGGCGGGGCGCCCGTCGCCCGCGCTGGAGCAGTCCGCGGCCGACCTGCGCGTCCTGGGGGCCGAGGTGCGCACCGTCGCCTTCGACGCGCTCGACCCCGAGTCCCACGACACGGTTCTCGGCAAGGTCTTCGCCGAGGGCGACATCGACATGGTGCTGCTGGCCTTCGGTGTCCTCGGTGACCAGGCGCTCGACGAGCGTGAACCGCTGGACGCGGTGCGGGTCGCGCAGACCAACTACACGGGCGCGGTGTCGGCGGGACTGGTCTCCGCGCGCGCGTTGCAGGCGCAGGGACACGGCTCCCTGGTGGTCCTCTCCTCGGTCGCCGGCGAACGTGCCCGCCGCTCCAACTTCATCTACGGCTCCAGCAAGGCCGGCCTCGACGCCTTCGCCCAGGGGCTGGGCGACGCCCTGCACGGCACCGGCGCGCACGTCATGGTCGTGCGCCCCGGGTTCGTCCGCACGAAGATGACCGCCGGCCTTCCCGAGACACCGCTCGCGACGACGCCCGAGGAGGTCGCGAAGGCCGTGGAGCTGGGTCTCAGGCGGCGTTCGGAGACGGTGTGGGTGCCCGGGGTGCTCCGGTGGGTGATGTCGGCTCTGCGGCACGTCCCGCGCGAGGCGTTCCGACGGCTGCCGATCTAGCGACCGCCGGGGAGGACGTCGTGCCGAGCCCTCCCCCGCCGTCCCGTCGTGACCGGGTCAGTGGGCGGTCGTGCCCTGCTCCACGGAGGCGGAGGAACCCTGAGGAGGCACCACGGCGGTCCCGCCGAAGGCGTACTCGCGCAGCTTGCGCCACACGCCGTCGGCGCCCTGTTCGTAGAGGGCGAAGCCGGCGCACGGCCAGCGGGCCTCGTAGTCGGCGAGTTCCTCGTACGCGCGGTCCATGGCCGCTTCGTCGATGCCGTGGGCGACCGTGACATGCGGGTGGTACGGGAACTGGAGTTCGCGGGCGACCGGCCCGGAGGCGTCACGGACCTGCTTCTGGAGCCAGGTGCAGGCCTCGGCTCCCTCGGCGACCTGGACGAACACGACCGGCGAGAGGGGCCGGAAGGTGCCGGTGCCGGACAGCCGCATCGGGAACGCGCGGCCGGCCGCGGCGACCTCGGTGAGGTGCGCCTCGATGGCGGGCAGCGCGTCGGCCTCGACCTCTGTCGGGGGCAACAGGGTGACATGCGTGGGGATGCCGTGAGCCGCGGCGTCGCCGAAGCCCGCGCGCAGCTGCTGGAGCTGGCTGCCGTGAGGCTCCGGGACCGCGATCGACACACCGATCGTTACGGTCCCCACGTCGTCTCCTGTCTTCCCTCTCGGGTGTCGGGGGTCTCCCCCTTGTCGGGTTCGTCCCGGCCGTCCGGCTATCGACTGTACGGCCACGGCTGTGTTGTGGGCAGGCGCAACCGTAGTGATGTGCAGCGCTCTGCCCAGTGGTACGTCTGTACGGTTCTGTGCGGTGGTACGCGTGCGTGCTCGCCTCAGTGCTTGGCGGGCAGGAAGCCGACCTGGTCGTAGGCCTGCGCCAGCGTCTCGGCGGCGACGGCACGCGCCTTCTCCGCACCCTTGGCCAGGATCGAGTCCAGCGTCTCCGGGTCGTCCAGGTACTGCTGGGTGCGCTCCCGGAACGGGGTCACGAACTCGACCATGACCTCGGCGAGGTCCGTCTTGAGCGCACCGTAGCCCTTGCCGTCGTACTTCTGCTCCAGTTCCGCGATTCCCGTGCCCGTGAGGGTCGAGTAGATGGTGAGCAGGTTGCTGACACCCGGCTTGTTCTCGGTGTCGAAGCGGATGACGGTGTCGGTGTCGGTGACCGCGCTCTTGACCTTCTTGGCGGTGGTCTTCGGGTCGTCGAGGAGGTTGATGAGGCCCTTCGGCGTGGACGCCGACTTGCTCATCTTGATCGACGGGTCCTGAAGGTCGTAGATCTTCGCCGTCTCCTTGAGGATGTACGGCTTGGGGAGGGTGAAGGTCTCGCCGAAGCGGCCGTTGAAGCGCGTGGCGAGGTCGCGGGTGAGCTCGATGTGCTGGCGCTGGTCCTCGCCGACGGGGACCTCGTTGGCCTGGTACAGCAGGATGTCCGCGACCTGGAGGATCGGGTACGTGAAGAGGCCGACGCTCGCTCGGTCGGCGCCCTGCTTGGCGGACTTGTCCTTGAACTGGGTCATGCGGGAGGCCTCGCCGAAGCCGGTGAGGCAGTTGAAGACCCAGGCGAGCTGCGCGTGCTCGGGGACATGGCTCTGCACGAAGAGCGTGCAGCGGTCCGGGTCGAGACCGGCCGCGAGGAGCTGGGCGGCGGCCAGGCGGGTGTTGGCCCGCAGGTCCGCCGGGTCCTGCGGAAGCGTGATCGCGTGCAGGTCGACGACCATGTAGAACGCGTCGTGGGACTCCTGCAGGGCCACCCACTGACGGACGGCGCCGAGGTAGTTGCCGAGGTGGAACGAGCCTGCGGTGGGCTGGATTCCGGAGAGCACGCGAGGACGATCAGAGGCCATGCTCACCATTCTCTCAGGTGTCGGGGTCCGATCCGGAACTGGTCGGAAACAGATGGGAACCGATCCGTCTCCTGCGGTGTAACAAGAATGTGAGAACGCGGGAGGGGGGCCGCATCGTCGATGAGGCCGCGGTGATCGCACGCGTACGCGCCGGGGACCCGGAGGCGTATGCGGAGCTGGTGCGCGCCCATACGGGCATCGCGCTCCGGGCGGCCGCGGCACTCGGGGCGGGTGCGGACGCGGAGGACGTGGTGCAGCAGGCCTTCGTCAAGGCGTACTGCGCGCTGGGCAGATTCAAGGCCGGCGCGTCGTTCCGGCCGTGGCTGCTGTCGATCGTCGCCAATGAGACGAGGAACACAGTGCGGACGGCGGCCCGGCAGCGCACGCTCGCCGGCCGGGAGGCGGCGTTGGTGGAGGCGGAGCCGCTGATACCGGAATCGGCGGACCCTGCGGTCGCGGCCCTGGAGATAGAGCGCCGTGCCGCACTCCAGTCCGCCCTGGCGAAGCTGAGCGAGGAGCACCGCCTGGTCGTCACCTACCGCTATCTGCTGGAGATGGACGAGTCGGAGACGGCCCAGGCCCTGGGCTGGCCGCGGGGGACGGTGAAATCCCGGCTCAACCGCGCACTGCGGAAACTGGGCCGACTGCTGCCGGACGCCGAGCCTCGGGAAGGGGGTGACGAGTGTGAGTGAGGGACACGAGGCCTACGGCGGTGACGGCGGCCGTGGTCCCGGGGCCGCCGGTGGCCGGGGCCCGCGCGGCCGGGGCGGCGAGCGGCGTCCCGGATCGGGGCGGCGCGGTCGGGACGGCGGGCCTCCGGTCGACGCGTCGCGGCTGCCGGAGGAGCTGCGCGCGCTGGGGCGGTCGCTGGACGCCGACGGGGGCACCGACGGCGCTCTCGGTTCCGAGACGATGGTCGAGCGGGTGCTGGGACAGATACTGGCCGAGCGGGTGCCGGTGCCGGTGGCCGAGCCCCGGGGCGCCCGGGAGCGGCTGCGGGCGGTCCGGCGCTGGACCCGCGTGCGCTGGCGGTCCCTGACCGCTGCGCTGTGCGGTCTGCTGACCGTGCTCGCGCTCACTCCACCGGTGCGGGCCGCGGTCTACGACTGGTTCGACTTCGGTGGGGTCGGGGTGCGGTACGACCCGTCGGCGGCGCCCTCGCCGGGTGCCGAGGTGCCCGGCTGCGGCAGGTCGGTGTCGGCGGCGCAGGCGGAGCGGCGGGCCGGGTTCGAGCCTCTGGTGCCGGAGGCGCTCGGTGCGCCGGAGGCGATGTCGGTGTCCGGCGGGCCGCGCGGGCGGTTCGTCGTGACGCTGTGCTGGCGCGTGGACGGGGAGACCATCCGGCTGGACGAGTTCGCCGCGGGGCTGGACCTGGCGTTCACGAAGACCGTGCGCGAGCAGCCGGAGTGGATCTCGTTGGGCGGCTTCGACAACGGCGGCGCGGGCGGCACGGCGCTGTGGTTTCCCCGTCCCCACCTGCTGAGTTTCTGGCTGGTGGGCGCGGACGGGGAGCGCTTCGGCCGGGAGGAGCGGACCGCCGGACCGACCTTGCTGTGGAGCCGTGCGGTCGGTCTCGCGGAGGTGACGCTGCGGCTGGAGGGAGTGGCGTCGAAGGGGCGGGCGGTGGAGATCGCGAAGTCGGTCGCGGAGCGTTCGGGGACTTCTTCGCAATAGTGCGGGCGGGGTGGGAACCCCGGCGGGCCGAGCGGTGTACCAGAAGTGACACACGGCTCGCGGGGACCGGGGCGGGCCGTACGGCATCGGCAAGTTGGGGGCTCGTGATGCATACGCAGGCAAGCGGCTGGAGGGGTGGCTGTCGTCGGCTGACGGCGGTCGCAGGGGTGTCGGCGGCGGCGCTCGGACTCACGCTCGGGAGCGCGGGTTCCGCGGTGGCCGGCGGGCCGACCAGCGTGTTGATCGTCTCCCCGGAGAGCGCGGAGACGGCGTCGCTGTACTACTCCGACCGGGAGTACGGCGTGTTGGAGCGCCTGCTCGGCGCGCCGGGCACGGGTACGGCGGACAAGCCGCCCGAGGCCGACCTGATCGTCGGCCCGCAGCTCAACGTCACCTGGATGGTGCACGACGTGTCGCCCTGGCGGGTCGACCGGGTCTACCCGGCGAAGGGCTCCGAGGCGGTCTGGATCCACACGGCGGCGAACCTGGACGCGTCGGCGAACGGCACCTGGCACCGCGCCCGGCAGCCCGCCGTGCTCCGCGACCTGCTCAAGGACCTGGGCGTGATGGGCAAGGCCACTGACGGCGACTCCGCGGTGGAGTATCCGCCGCCCTGGGACACGGCGGAGGGCCTGGAGGGCGCGGACGGCACGGACGTGGGAGCGCCCCCGAGCCCCGATCCGACGCTCGCCGCGGCCTCCGCCCGATCGTCCGGACCGGGCGACGGCACCACGGACTGGTGGTGGGCGCTACCGGGGATCGCGGCCGGGGTGGGCGGAACGCTGCTGATACGCCGCGCGGCGGCCCGGCAGAAGGCCGGACCGCCGCGGGAGGAACCACGCCAGGAGCTCATCGATCTGTGATCTCGGAACCTCTGATCCCTGATCCCTGATCCCTGATCTCTGATCTCTGGTCGATGTCTGATCCATCGACGATCTTCGTGAGTCGCCGTTCCTTGACAACTCAACAGGGCGTTTGTCAGCCCAGGTCGATCTCCGGGTACAGCGGGAAGCCCGCCACGAGGTCGGTCGCGCGGTGTGAGATCTCGTCGGCGACCTTGGCGTCCAGGACGTGCGCGGCCTTGGAGGGCGCGCCCGACTTGGTGGTGCCCGCCTCGGTGGTGGTCAGGACGCGGTCGATGAGACCGGCGACCTCGTCCATCTCGGCGGTGCCCAGGCCGCGGGTGGTCAGGGCGGGGGTGCCGATGCGGATGCCGGAGGTGTACCAGGCGCCGTTGGGGTCGGCGGGGATGGCGTTGCGGTTGGTGACGATGCCGGAGTCGAGGAGCGCGGCCTCGGCCTGGCGGCCGGTGAGGCCGTAGGAGGTGGCGACGTCGATCAGGTTGAGGTGGTTGTCGGTGCCGCCGGTGACCAGGGTCGCGCCGCGGCGCATCAGGCCTTCCGCCAGGGCCCGGGAGTTGTCGACGATGCGCTGGGCGTAGTCCTGGAAGGCGGGCTGCCGTGCCTCCGCGAGGGCCACCGCCTTCGCCGCCATGACGTGCGGCAGCGGGCCGCCGAGGACCATCGGGCAGCCGCGGTCGACCTGGTCCTTGAGGGAGTCGTCGCACAGGACCATGCCGCCACGCGGGCCGCGCAGCGACTTGTGGGTGGTGGTGGTGACGATCTGCGCGTGCGGGACCGGGTCGAAGTCGCCGGTCAGCACCTTGCCCGCGACCAGGCCGGCGAAGTGGGCCATGTCCACCATCAGGGTCGCCCCGACCTCGTCGGCGATCTCGCGCATGATGCGGAAGTTCACCAGGCGCGGGTAGGCGGAGTAACCGGCGACGATGATGAGCGGCTTGAACTCACGGGCGGAGACGCGCAGCGCCTCGTAGTCGATCAGGCCGGTCGCCGGGTCGGTGCCGTAGGAGCGCTGGTCGAACATCTTGCCGGAGATGTTGGGGCGGAAGCCGTGGGTGAGGTGGCCTCCGGCGTCCAGGGACATGCCGAGCATGCGCTGGTTGCCGAAGGCCTGGCGGAGCTCTGCCCAGTCGGCGTCGGTGAGGTCGTTGACCTGGCGGGCGCCGGTCTTCTCCAGGAAGGGGACCTCGACGCGGTCGGCGAGGACGGACCAGAAGGCGACGAGGTTGGCGTCGATGCCGGAGTGCGGCTGGACGTAGGCGTGGCGGGCGCCGAAGAGCTCCTTGGCGTGCTCGGCGGCCAGGGACTCGACGGTGTCCACGTTGCGACAGCCGGCGTAGAAGCGGCGGCCGATGGTGCCCTCGGCGTACTTGTCGCTGAACCAGTTGCCCATGGCGAGCAGCGTGGCCGGGGAGGCGTAGTTCTCGGAGGCGATCAGCTTGAGCATCTCGCGCTGGTCGTGGACCTCCTGGCCGATGGCGTCGGCGACGCGCGGCTCGACGGCACGGATCACGTCGAGGGCGGCGCGAAAGGCGGTGGACTCGCTGGAGAGGGGCTGCTGCTCTGACATTCGTCGGCCTCCGGATGGCGTGGCGGGTTGCGGTCACGATTCACGGTTCGGCCCAGGCGCACGGCACTCGGTCATTCCCAGGCCGCTCCCCGATGGTCCGTCCCATCCCAGCGCGCCAGTCACGGCCTGCCGGTCAGCCTACCGGGCGCGCCGGACGACGGAGGTCCCGCGTCCACCATGCGAGCGACGATAGGAAGGGGGCCACCTCACCCCTGGGAGTGCTCGTGAACGCGACGGAGAGGCTCATCGGCGCGGCCGAGGCCCACAGTGCGCACAACTACCGTCCGCTGCCCGTGGTGGTGGCCACGGCGGACGGGGCGTGGATGACGGACGTGGAAGGGCGGCGGTATCTGGATCTGCTGGCCGGCTATTCGGCGCTCAACTTCGGTCACCGCAACCGGCGTCTCGTGGAGGCGGCGAAGGCTCAGCTGGAGCGGGTGACGCTGACGAGCCGGGCGTTTCATCACGACCGGTTCGCCGCGTTCTGCGCGGAGCTCGCCGAGCTGTGCGGGATGGAGACGGTGCTGCCGATGAACACCGGCGCGGAGGCGGTGGAGACGGCGGTGAAGACCGCGCGGAAGTGGGGGTACCGGGTCAAGGGCGTGCCCGCGGAGATGGCGAAGATCGTGGTGGCGGGCAACAACTTCCACGGCCGTACGACCACGCTGATCAGCTTCTCGACCGACCCTGAGGCGCGGGCGGACTTCGGCCCGTACACACCGGGGTTCGAGATCGTGCCGTACGGGGACGCGACGGCGATGCGTGCGGCGGTCACGGAGAACACGGTGGCCGTGCTGCTGGAGCCGATCCAGGGTGAGGCGGGCGTCCTGGTCCCGCCGGCCGGCTATCTCCCGGCGGTCCGGGAGCTGACGCGCGAGAGGAACGTGCTGTTCATCGCGGACGAGATCCAGTCGGGGCTGGGCCGCACGGGTCGGACGTTCGCCTGTGAGCACGAGAACGTGGTGCCCGACATGTACGTCCTCGGCAAGGCGCTGGGCGGCGGGGTCGTACCGGTGTCGGCGGTGGTGTCGAGCGCGGAGGTCCTCGGCGTCTTCCGGCCCGGTGACCACGGCTCGACGTTCGGCGGAAACCCCCTGGCCTGCGCGGTCGCGCTGGAGGTGATCGCCATGCTGCGCACCGGCGAGTACCAGGCGCGGGCCACGGAGCTGGGCGCCCATCTGCACCGCGAACTGAACACCCTGTCCGGCACCGGCCATGTCACCGCGGTACGCGGCCGCGGCCTCTGGGCTGGCGTCGACATCGCCCCCGCCCATGGCACCGGCCGGGAGGTGTCCGAGAAGCTGATGGACCGCGGCGTGCTGGTGAAGGACACCCACGGCGCGACGATCCGCATCGCTCCACCCCTGGTGATCAGCGAGGAGGACCTGGACTGGGGACTGGACCAGGTGCGGGCGGTGCTGGGGGCTCGCCCCGGCCCGTGAGGAGCGGATCCGGGTGGAGGTTTCGGCCTCGGGTCAGAAGGGCTTGCGACCCCAGGCGATGACCATGAAGTTGGGGATGTAGGTGGTGCCTTGACTCTTTGTCAGGGTGATGACCTCCTCGATGTCCGCGTCGCTGACCTCGCCCGTGGCCAGCAGCCGGGGGCGCAGTGAGCGCAGGGTGAGGGGGAAGAAGGCGGCGGCTCCGCCGGTGAGGACCGGGGCGTGGACCTGTGCGCCGATCTCGGTCAGTCCGGCGTCCGTCAGGGCCTGGGGCAGTCGGCGGCCCGTTCCGGGGTCGACCCCGGCGGCGCCGAAGGCGGCGCGGAGTGCGCGGCCGAGGCGTTCGGCCAACTCCAGGTGCTCGGGCGGGTAGTAGCGGGCAGCGGCCGGGTACATCGGGCCGTCGATGTCGAAGTCCTCGACGACCACCCAGCCGCCGGGGCGGGTCGCCGCGGCCAGGCGGCGCAGTGCCTCGTCGCGGTCGGGCAGGTGCTCCACCACGGCCCGTGCGTGGACGAGGTCGAAGGCGCCGGCGGGGAGTTCGTCCGTGAGGAGGTCGTGGGTGCGGATCTCCAGGTTGGACAGACCGCGGTCGTGGGCGAAGCGGGTGTCCAGGTCGGTGGCGAGCACGCGCCCGGCGGCGCCGACCTGCTTGGCCAGCCAGCGCGCGATGCTGGCGGCGCCGCAGCCCACCTCCAGACAGTGCCAGCCCTCTTCGACTCCCAGCTCGGTCAGGCGGTGGCGGCTCTGGTCGTCGTAGATCTCCTCCAGGGCCAGTAACCGCCCGTGCTCCCGCTCCCAGGACGGGTCGAAGACGTATCCGCTCTCCATCGTGGCCGTGTCGCCCACCGATCGCCCCTCTTCGTTGGTTGTGGGCCGATCATTCTGTCGCGTCAGAGGATCACATGGGGCAGAAAGCGCGCGTATTCGTCGGTCACCAGTCCGGCCGACTCACGGATGCCGAGGCCGGCCGACTCGTCCTCGACGACCCAGGCGCCCAGGACGACGCGATTGCCGTCGAAATCGGGCAGGGGCGCCAACTCCTGGTAGCAGCAGGGTTCTTCGCGCAGGGCAGGGAGGTTACCGGCGCTGTCCGGTGCGTGGACGGTGACGCCCGCGCCCTCGCGGCCGAGCAGTGGTTTGGCGACGTAGCCCGCCGTCGTCGCCAGCTCCCTGGGTCCGTCGAGATAGGCCGGGAGGAGGTTCGGGTGGCCGGGGTAGAGCTCCCAGAGAATGGCCAGAAGTGCCTTGTTGCTGAGGAGCATCTTCCAGGCGGGTTCGATCCACAGGGTGGTGCCGGTGCCGCCGCCGTTGTCGAGGGTGGCGAGGACGTGGTCGGCGAAGCGGTCGGTGGTCAGCCACTCCCACGGGTAGAGCTTGAAGCAGCTGCGGATGAAGCGGAGTCGCTGGTCGACGAAGCGGCCGGAGAGCCAGTCCCAGCCGATCTCCTCCACGGAGATCCAGGCCGTGTCGAGGCCGGCCTGGTCGGCGGTCTCCTGGAGGTAGGCGACGGTCATGAGGTCCTCGCCGAGTTCGTCGGCGGAGGAGTACGCGAAGTAGAGGGGGCTGCCCGGCGGGAGCAGCGCGGCCTGCTTCTTCCAGGCGGCGACGAGGCGTTCGTGGAGGGAGTTCCACTGGTCGGCGCCGGGGAAGCGCTCCTCCATCCAGAACCACTGCGGGGAGGCGGCCTCGACGAGGGAGGTGGGGGTGTCGGCGTTGTACTCCAGCAGCTTGGCCGGGCCGGTGCCGTCGTAGCGAAGGTCGAACCGGCCGTAGAGAGAGGGGAGTTCGGCGCGGCGGCGCCAGGCCTCGGCGACCGCGTCCGCGACGCGCGGGTCGGTGATGCCGAGGTCGGCGAAGCGGTCCGCGGTGACGATGTGGTCCGCCGCCGCCAGACACATGCGGTGGAGTTCCTCGACGACGTCCTCCAGGGCCTCGACCTCCGCGAGGGAGAAGGCGTAGTAGGCGCTCTCGTCCCAGTAGGGGCGCAGGGAGTCGTCGGGGTAGCGGGTGAGCGGGTAGATCAGGCCCTGTTCCTCGACGGTCTGCTGCCAGCCGGGGCGGGGTTCGATGGTGCGGCGTTCCATGGCGTCTCTCCGGGGCGGGGTCCGTGCTCAGCCGCCGCCGCTGCCGCCGGAGCAGCCGAAGCCGCCGCGGTCCACGGCCTCGCTCTTGCTGAAGGTGCCGAAGTCGGCGCGGCCGTTGCTGACATCGGCGTCGTAGTACCAGGCGGCGTCGGCGCTCTTGCCGGTGCCGGTCTTCTTCTTGCCGCCCTTGCCGGAGGAGGACGAGGAGCCGGAGCTGCCGGAGTTGCAGTTCTTGTCAGCGACGACCTTGTAGCCCTCGTAGGTGTAGCTGTCGCGGTCGACGCAGCGGCGGTCGGGGTCCGAGCCGCAGGAGGTGAGTGCCGCCGCGACGACTCCCATGCCGCCGAGCACGACGGTGCTGGAGCGCAGCCGTCGCCGAGTTTCCGCCATGTTCCCCGTCTCCCCGTGGTGCCTCGAAGCTGTTGTCCGGCGGTCAGCCTAGAGATCGGTGAGAGTGCTCGCGCGGGCACCCCGTCCGTCTTCACGCCTCCCCTACAGTCGCTTTGTGCTCTTTGGGATGGTGTGCGCGCTGGGTGCGGCGGTCTGTTTCGGTACGGCGACGGTGTTGCAGGCGGTCGCCGCGCGGGCGGCGGGCACGCCCGACGGTTCCGGCGGGGAGGCGGCGCTGCTGCTGCGGGCGGTACGGCAGTGGCGGTACCTGGCCGGGCTCGGGCTGGACGGGCTGGGGTTCGTGCTGCAGATCGTGGCGTTGCGGTCGATTCCGATCTACGCGGTCGGGGCGGCGTTGGCGTCGAGTCTCGCGGTGACGGCGGTGGTCGCGGCGCGGTTGCTGCGGGTGCGGTTGAGCGGGGCGGAGTGGGGGGCGGTGGGGGTGGTGTGTGCCGGGCTCACCATGTTGGGGGTCGCGTCCGGGACGGAGGGGGATCTGGACGGGCCGCCGGCGCTGAAGTGGGTGATGCTCGGAGTGGCCGTGGGGGTGCTGCTGCTCGGGCTCGCCGGGGGGCGGTTGGCGGGGCGCTCGCGGGCGCTGGTGCTCGGGCTCGGGGCGGGGGTCGGGTTCGGGGTGGTCGAGGTGGCGGTGCGGTTGATCGACTCCCTCGCCCTGTCCTCGTTGCTCACGCATCCGGCGACGTACGCGCTGCTCCTCGGCGGGGGTGCCGCTTTCCTGTGTCTGACCTCGGCACTGCAACGGGGGTCGGTGACGACGGCGACCGCGGCGATGGTGATCGGCGAGACGGTGGGGCCGGCGCTGGTGGGGGTGGTGTGGCTCGGGGACCGTACGCGGGAGGGGCTGGGGTGGCTGGCGGTGCTGGGGTTCGCGGTGGCGGTCGCGGGGGCGCTGGGCCTGGCCCGCTTCGGTGAGGCACCTGCCTCCGGGGGTGGGGCCGGGGAGGGTGCGGACAGCGTGAGGGGTGCGGGGGCCTCTGGGTGACCGCCCCGGGTGCGGCTCCTCCGGCGCCGCTTCCTCGACCCGCGGGCACCCCCTACGGCATCGCCCTGCACAGGGCCTCCAGGGCCCCCGTCCACCCGCTGTCCGGTGGGGTGCCGTAGCCGACGACCAGGGCGTCCAGGCCGTCCGGGGCTGCTTCGGGGTGGCGGAAGTAGGAGAGGCCGTGGAGGGCGACGCCCTGCCAGGACGCGGACTGGACGACGGAGTGTTCGGTGCCGGGCGGGAGGCGCAGGACGGCGTGGAGGCCGGCGGCGATGCCGGTGATGTGGACGTCGGGGGCCTGGGCGGCGAGGGCGGTGAGCAGGGCGTCGCGGCGGCGGCGGTAGCGCAGGCGGGAGGCGCGGACATGGCGGTCGTAGGCGCCGGAGGTGATGAATTCGGCCAGGGTCAGCTGGTCGAGGGCGCTGGAGGTGTCCACCTTGCCCTTGGCCGCCGCCGTCTCCGCCGCCAGGGACGGGGGCAGGACCATCCAGGCGAGGCGAAGGCCGGGGGCGAGGGACTTGCTGGCCGTGCCGAGATAGACGACACGGTCGGGGTCCAGGCCCTGGAGGGCGCCGACGGGCTGGCGGTCGTAGCGGAACTCCCCGTCGTAGTCGTCCTCCAGGATCAGGCCGCCGGTGCGGCGGGCCCACTCGACCACCGCGGTGCGGCGGGCCCGGTGGAGGGGGACGCCCATCGGGAACTGGTGGGCGGGGGTGAGCAGCAGAGCACCCGCGTCGCCGAGGTCGGCCGGGTTCGTGCCGAGGCGGTCGAAGGGGATCGGCGGGGTGCGCAGGCCGGCGCCGACCAGCTGGTTCCAGTGCGCGTCGAGGCCGTACGACTCGACAGCGGCCGTACGGACGCCGCGGGCCCGCAGGACCGTGCCCAGCAGGCGCAGGCCGTGGGCGATGCCCGAGCACACCAGGACGCGGTCGGGGTCGGTGCGGACGCCGCGGGCGCGGGCGAGATAGTCGGCCAGGGCGGTGCGCAGTTCGATGCGGCCTCGCGGGTCGCCGTAGCCGAGGGCGTGGTTCGGGGCCGTGAGGAGGGCGCGGCGGGCCGCCTTGAGCCACTCGGCGCGCGGGAAGGCGGCGAGGTCGGGGGCGCCGGGGCGGAAGTCGTGGGCGGGGCGGTGCGGCGCCCGGGGGCCGGGGCCGCCCGGGGCGGCGGAGGGGGCGGCCACCGTGCGTTCCGCCACCCTCGTGCCCGAGCCCTGCCGGGCGGTGAGCCAGCCCTCGGCGACCAGGTCGGCGTAGGCGTCGGCGACCGTGTTGCGGGCGATGCCGAGGTCGGTGGCGAGGGTGCGGGACGAGGGCAGCCGGGTGCCCGGGGCCAGGCGGCCGGTGCGGACCGCCTCGCGCAGGGCGTCGGTCAGGCCCCGGCGCAGGTGTGGGCCGGCGGGTTCCAGGTGGAGGTCGACGCCCAAAGTGGCCCATGATTTCGCCATGGGAATGGACCATACCGGTGGGCTGCCTCGAATCTAGGGTCGAGGACATGACGACGCACACCGACGACAGGACCCCCACCGATCAAGGAACCGGCACCGTGGGCTACGCCCCCGCGCACACCCCACGGCTGGCCTGGGCCGAGCAGGCTCCCGAGGTCTTCAAGGCGATGGTCCGGCTCGACGCCGCCGCCCGGAAGGGCCTCGACCCGAAGCTGCTGGAGCTGGTGAAGGTCCGCGCCTCGCAGATCAACCACTGCGCGCTCTGCGTCGACATGCACAGCAAGGACGCCCTCGCGGCGGGCGAGAGCGTCGAGCGGATCGTGCAGCTGAGCGCGTGGGAGGAGTCGGAGCACTTCTACACGGAGCGGGAGCTGGCGGCGCTGGCGCTGACGGAGGCGGTGACCGTGCTCACCGACGGGTTCGTGCCGGACGCGGTGTACGAGCGGGCGGCGGCGCACTTCGAGGAGGCCGAGCTGGCGCAGCTGATCGCCGCGATCACGGTGATCAACGCGTGGAACCGGTTCGGAGTGACCTGCCGGCTGGTTCCCGGGCACTACCAGCCGGGGCACAAGTGACGGCGCGTACGCGGCTGTTGGACAAGCAGGTCGCGCAGGCCATGTCCACGCTGAGCGCCGCGGCGAAGAGAGGTCTCGGGGATCCCGCGCTGGCGGAGCTCGTCGTGATCCGGGCCTCGCAGCTCAACCACTGCGCGTTCTGTCTCGACATGCATCTGACGATCGCGCGTCAACACGGGGTGCCGGAGAAGCAGTTGGATCTGCTGGCCGCCTGGGAGGAGGCCGAGGGGGTCTTCGACGAGCGGGAGCGGGCCGCGCTCGCGCTGACGGAGGCGGTGACCGTCCTGACCGGGGGCACCTCCCAGGCTTTCGGCTCTGGGGGAGGTTTCGTGCCGGACGAGGTGTACGCGACGGCGGCCAAGCACTTCGACGAGAGCCGGCTCGCCCATCTGGTCGGTCTGATCGTCGCCATCAACAACTGGAACCGGGTGATGGTGAGCCGCCGTATCCCGCCGGGGGGTTACACAGCATGAGCGTCGGAGGGTCACCCGAGATGAGCAAGGTCGAGATCTTCCAGCGGCTCCATCGGCGCCGGGCCGTCGACGACCCGCTCGTCCTGCCGGGTCCCTGGGACGCGGCCAGCGCCCGGGTGTTCGTCGAGGCCGGCTACCCGGCGCTCGCGACGCCCAGCGCGGGGGTCGCCGCCTCGTTGGGCTACGAGGACGGGGAGACGCCGGCCGACGAGATGTTCGCGGCGGTGGCAAGGATCACCCGGTCCGTGGACGTGCCCGTGTCCGCGGACGTCGAGGACGGGTACGGGCTGGCTCCCAAGGAGCTGGTGGAGCGGCTGCTGGAGGCGGGTGCCGTGGGCTGCAACCTTGAGGACTCCAACGGGGGTGTCCTCAAGGACCCGCACCAGCACGCCGAATGGCTCGCCGAGGTGCGGTACGCGGCCGGGGACGGGCTCTTCGTCAACGCGCGTATCGACACCTTCCTGCGCGGGGTCGACGATCCCGAACGGGCCATCGAGCGGGCCGCGTTGTACACCGCAGCGGGCGCCGACTGCGTGTATCCGATCGGCGCCCCGGCGGACGTACTGCCCCTGCTGCGGTCCGGGATCCATGGGCCGGTGAACGTGTTCGCGAAGGTCGGTACGGGCCCCTCGCCCGCCGAGCTGGGCGAACTCGGGGCCACCCGCATCACGTTCGGGCCGGGCTTTCAGCGGCGGGCGGGGGCGATCCTCCACGACTTGATGGAGGAGATGCGCTGACTCCGCCCAGCCCCGGCATCAGAAGCGGACCTCCGGCGTGCGGTAGACCCTGCCGTTGCTCATCTGCCGGCCGGAGGCTCCGGTGCGGATTCCCGACGCCCTCTCGACGGATCTCCGACAAGACAACAGATCACCAACAGGGGCGTTCAGGAGAGCCACGCCCGCCATGTGGACCGATGGCCCTCGACCCACTTCCGCGCCGCCTCCTCCGGTGACAGTTTCTGGTCGGCGATCATCAGGGAGACCTCGTTCTGGTCCTCGGTCGTCCATTTGAACTTCTTCAGGAAGGCCGCCGCCGAGCCGCCCGAGCGGGCGAAGTCGGAGTTGAGGTACTTCTCCAGCGGGGTGTGCGGATAGGCGCAGGCGACCTTCGCGGGGTCGGCGTCGCAGCCCTCCTTGTAGGCGGGAAGCTTCACCTCGGTCATGGGGACCTTCTCGAAGAGCCACTGCGGCGCGTACCAGTAGGTGAGGAAGGGCTTCTTCTCCTTGGCGAACTGCTTGATCTGGGTGATCTGGGCGGCCTCGGAGCCGGCGAAGACGACCTGGTAGTCCAGGTCGAGGTTGCTCACCAGCGCCTTGTCGTTGGTGACGTACGACGGTGAGCCGTCCATCAGCTGGCCCTTGCCGCCGCTCTCGGCGGTGCGCATGAGGTCGGCGTACTTGTCGAGGTTCTTCCAGCTGGTGACGTCGGGGTGCTGCTTGGCGAAGTACGTGGGGACGTACCAGCCGATGTGGCCGGTCACGCCGAGTTCGCCGCCGCGCGTGATGGTCTTCTTGTCGTCGACGTAGCGCTGTTCCTGCTCGGGGTGGCCCCAGTCCTCCAGGATCGCGTCGACCCGGCCCTGGCTGAGCGCGTCCCAGGCGGGGACCTCGTCGACCTGGACGGTGTCGACGCGGTAGCCGAGCTCGTGCTCCAGGAGGTACTGGGCGACGGCCACGTTGGCCTGGGCGCCGACCCAGGACTGGACGGAGAGGGTCACCGTCTTCGCGCCCTGGGCATGGGCGAAGGGCGAGGACTGCTGGGTCATGTCGGCGGCGCCGCAGCCGGTGAGCAGCAGCAGCGAGGCGACCGCGGCGGTCGCACACATACGGGTACGGATGCGCATGTCACGCTCCCTTCTTCGTTCGGCGGTCCGTCGGCTGGGTCACCCGGTCGAGCATCAGGCCGAGGCAGACGATCGCGGCGCCGGCCACCAGACCGGTCGCGAGGTCGCCCTGGGCGAGGCCGAAGACGACGTCGTAGCCGAGGGCGCCACCGCCGACCAGGCCGCCGATGATGACGACGGCGAGGACCAGGACCACGCCCTGGTTGACGGCGAGCAGCAGAGCCGGGCGGGCGAGCGGGAGCTGGACCTGGCGCAGCTGCTGCCAGCTCGTCGCGCCGAGCGAGCTCGACGACTCCATCGCCGCCGGGTCGACCTGGCGCAGCCCCTGGGTGGTGATGCGGACGACGGCGGGCAGCGCGTAGACGACGGCCGCGGCGACGGCGGGGGCGCGGCCGACGCCGAACAGGGCGACGACCGGGATCAGATAGACGAACTGCGGCATCGTCTGGAAGACGTCCAGGACGGGGCGCAGGGCCCGTTCGAGGCGGTCGCTGCGGGCCGCCGCGATACCGGTCGCGAAGCCGATGACCAGGGTGACGGCGACGGCCGCGAGGACCTGGGAGAGGGTGTCTAGCGCCGGTGTCCAGACGCCGAGGACGCCGATCGCGGCCATGGCGAGGACCGCGGTGAGCGCGGTGCGCCAGGTGCCGATGAGCCAGGCGAGGGTCGCGACCAGGAGCAGCATCGACCACCAGGGGAGCCAGGTCAGTCCGTCCCGGAGCGGGTTGAGGACCCACGTGGTGAAGTGGGCGGCCCAGTCGGCGGTGCCGCCGACGACGGGGACGCCGGAGTAGAGGTGGTCGGTCATCCAGTCGACGGTGCGGTTGACCGGCTCGGCGATCGGCACGGTCCAGGCGTCGGGCCAGTCGAGGCGGCCCATGAGACGTGCGGCGACGGCGATCGCGAGGGCGGCGACGAGGGCGTACGGCCATGCCCGGCGGCGCGTCTGCGAGGGGGGCGTCGAGCCGCCGCCCGCCGCTCCGGTGACCCGGTCCAGTACGACGGCCAGCAGCACGATCGGGATGCCGGCGGCGAGGGCCGCGCCGACGTCGACGGAGGCGAGGGCCTGGTAGACGCGGTCACCGAGGCCGCCCGCGCCGATGACCGACGCGATGACCGCCATCGACAGGGCCATCATGATCGTCTGGTTGAGGCCGAGGAGGAGCTCTTTGCGGGCCAGTGGGACACGGGCGGTCAGCAGTCGCTGGCGGGCGGTCGCGCCGAGGGACCGTACGGCCTCCAGCACCTCCTTGTCGGCGCCGCGCAGGCCGAGCGCGGTGAGGCGGGCCATGGGCGGGGCGGCGTAGACGACGGTGGCGAGGACGGCGGCGGGGACGCCCATGCCGAAGACCAGGACGACAGGGAGGAGATAGGCGTACGCCGGGAGGACCTGCATGGTGTCGAGGACCGGGCGCAGGGCGCGGTCGAGGCGGTCGTTCAGACCGGCGGCGAGGCCCAGGACGGCTCCTACGGCGACGGACGCGGCGACGGCCACGACCATCAGGGCGAGGGTCTGCATCGTCGGCACCCACATGCCGAGGAGGCCGCAGGTGAGGAACGCGGCCACGGTGCCGAGGGCGAGGCGCAGACCCGCGACCCGCCAGGCCACCAGGGCGCTCAGGGCCGTCACGCCGGCCCAGCCGGCCGCCAGCAGCACGAGGTAGACGGCGCGTACGGAGAGGACGACCGCGTTGCTGATGTGGCCGAAGAAGTAGAGGAACAGGGGGTGGGTGTCGCGGTTGTCGACGATCCAGGTGCTGACCCGGGTGAGCGGGTCGGAGAGGTCGACGGTGAGGGCGTCCGGCCATGCGCCGCCGGCCCAGCGGGCGGTCGCCAGCGGGACGAGGACGGCGGCGGCCAGGGCCAGCAGCGCGAGTTTGTGGACGGCACGGTGCCTGAGGACGGCGGGCACGGTACGCGGGGAGAAGACGGTGATCGCAGCCATCAGACCGCCTCCTTGGCCGTACCGGCCACCACCCCGAGCAGCCCGTCCGCGTCCACCATTCCGACGCACCGCCCCTGGTCCACCACCCGAGCCGGCTCGCCCGCCCGGGCCACCGCCTCGATCGCCTCCGAGACCGTGGCGTTCGGCGGGACGGCGGGGCCCTTGCCCGCGTCGCCGTCCGACACCGCCCGCATCGCCGTGCGTACCGTCAGGACCTGCTCCCTCGGTACGTCACGGACGAACTCGCGGACGTAGTCGTCGGCCGGGGAGCCCACGATCTCCTCCGGGGTGCCCAGTTGGACCACCTTGCCGTCGCGCATGAGGGCGATGCGGTCGCCGAGTTTGAGGGCCTCGCTCAGGTCGTGCGTGATGAAGACCATCGTGCGGCCCTCCTCGCGGTGCAGACGGACGACCTCCTCCTGCATGTCCCGGCGGATCAGCGGGTCGAGCGCGCTGAAGGGCTCGTCGAAGAGGAGGACCTCGGGGTCCACGGCCAGCGCCCGGGCGAGACCGACACGTTGGCGCTGGCCGCCGGACAGCTGGCTCGGCCTGCGCTGCTCCATGCCCTCCAGGCCCACCTTGGCGACGACCTCCGCCGCCCGCGCCCTGCGTTCCGCCTTCCCCATGCCCTGGATCTCCAGGCCGTAGGCGACGTTGTCGAGGACCGTGCGGTGCGGCAGGAGACCGAAGTGCTGGAAGACCATCGCGGCGCGATGGCGGCGCAGTTCGCGCAGCCGGGACCGGTCCATGGCGCGGACGTCCTCGCCGTCGATGGCGAGGGTGCCCGCCGTCGGCTCGATGAGCCGGGTCAGACAGCGCACCAGCGTGGACTTGCCGGACCCGGACAGGCCCATCACCACGAAGACCTCGCCCTTGCGCACGTCGAAGGAGACGTCCCGGACGGCGGCGGTGCAGCCGGTGCGGGCGCGGAGGTCGGCGGGGTCGAGGGCGGCGAGTTCGGGGTCGGTGGGGACCTTGTCGGCCTTGGGGCCGAAGACCTTCCAGAGCCCGTTCACGGAGAAGACAGGGGTTTCGCTCATCACGCACCGCCTCCGATCAGGTCCACGGCTTTCTCACCGACCATGAGCACCCCGATCATCGGGTTCACGGCCGTCATCGTCGGGAAGACCGACGCGTCGGCGATTCGGATGCCCGCAAGGCCCCGGATGCGCAACTCTGGGTCCACCACGGCGAGTTCGTCGTCGAGCGCGCCCATGCGGCAGGTGCCGGCCGGGTGGTAGACGGTGTGGGCGACCTTGCGGGCGTACTCGCTGAGGTCGTCGTCGCTGGTGACGGACGGGCCGGGGCAGACCTCGCGCTTGAGCCAGCCCGCCAGTGGTTCGGTGCGCGCTATCTCGCGGGCGATGCGGATGCCGTCGACCAGGGTGCGGCCGTCGTAGTCGTCCTCGTCCGTGAAGTAGCGGAAGTCCAGGGCCGGTTTGACCGACGGGTCCGCGCTGGTCAGGTACAGGCGGCCGCGGCTCCTCGGCTTGGGGATGTTGGGGGTCATCGAGACGCCGTGGGAGGGGCGTTCGTAGCCCAGCCGTTCCGGGTTGTCGGTGAAGGGGACCTGGTAGAAGTGGAACATCAGGTCGGGGCCCGCGTGTTCGGGGTCGCGGCGGACGAACAGGCCCGCGTCGGAGTCCATCGCGGAGTTCTCCGGGATGGGGCCGTTCGTCTCCCAGACGATCACCGACTCGGGGTGGTCGAGCAGGTTCTCACCGACGCCCGGCAGGTCGTGCACGACGGGTATGCCGAGGGCCTCCAGGTCGCGCGCGGGACCGATGCCCGAGTGCAGGAGCAGGCGGGGCGAGTCGACGGCGCCCGCGCACAGCAGCACCTCGTTGCGGGCGCGTACGACGAACTCCTCGCCGTCCTTGGCGCGGACGTGGACGCCCCGCGCGCGTGTGCCGTCCAGGTCGAGCCGGTGGGCCCAGGTCTCCAGCAGGAGCGTCAGGTTGGGGCGTTCGTCCATCACCGGGTGCAGATACGCCACGGACGCCGAGGACCGCTTGTTGTTCTCGGGGTGGTAGGCGAGGTCGAAGAAGCCGACGCCGTCGTTGAAGGGCCGTCGGTTGAAGCCCTCGACGCGCGGGACGCCCGTCGCCTTCTGCGCGGCGTCGACGAAGTCGCGGGCGATGGCGTTCCGGTCCTTCTCGTCGACCGGGACGATGTTGTTGAGGAGCCGCGCGTAGTACGCCTCCATCGGCACCGCGCCCCACCCCTTGGCGCCGTTCGCCTCCCACTCGTCCCAGTCGGACGGGAGCGGCTTGAAGGAGATGAGGGTGTTGTGGGAGGAACAGCCGCCGAGGACGCGAGCACGGCTGTGCCGGATGTGGGAGTTGCCGCGTGGCTGCTCGACCGTCGGGTAGTCGTAGTCGAGGTCGCCGCCGAGGAGGCCCATCCAGCGGCGCAGGGTGAGGACGTCCTGGCGGTCGACGTCGCTGGGGCCGCCTTCGATGACGGCGACGGTGACGTCCGGGTTCTCGGTGAGCCGGGAGGCGATGACGGAACCGGCCGTGCCGCCGCCTATGACGACATAGTCGTACTCGTGTTTGTGGTGCATGGGGGTTGCTCCTGGAAGGTGGGGGGGAGGGCGGGGGTCAGCCGGCGAACCAGGCGACGGTCTCGGGCCGTTCAGCCGGCGAACCAGCGGACGGGCTTGGGCGCGAGGTTCTGGTAGATGTGCTTGGTCTCGCGGTACTCGGCCAGCCCGGCGGGGCCCAGCTCACGGCCGACGCCGCTCTTGCCGAAGCCGCCCCACTCCGCCTGCGGGAGATAGGGGTGGAAGTCGTTGATCCAGACGGTGCCGTGGCGCAGCCGGCCGGCGACCCGGCGGGCGCGTCCCGCGTCGGCGGTCCAGACGCCGCCGGCGAGGCCGTACTCGGTGTCGTTGGCGAGGAAGACCGCCTCGTCCTCCGTACGGAAGGTCTCGACGGTGAGGACCGGGCCGAAGACCTCCTCGCGTACGACCCTCATCTCGCGGTGGCAGGCGTCGAGGACGGTCGGCTCATAGAAATACCCGGCGTCCAGGCTCTCGGGCCGCTTGCCGCCCGTGCGCAGCACCGCGCCCTCCGCGAGTGCCGAGGCGACGTACGCCTCGACCTTGGCTCGCTGCTGCTCGGAGACGAGGGGGCCGCACTCGACGCCGTCGTCGGTGCCGCGGCCCAGCCTGATCCGGCCCGCCCGGTCGGCGAGTTCGGCGACGAAGCGTTCGCGTACGGACTCCTCGACGATGAGGCGGGCGCCCGCCGAGCAGACCTGGCCGCTGTGGATGAAGGCCGCGTTGAGGGCCTGGTCGACGGCGGTGTCGAAGCCCTCCTCGGTGGCGCAGGCGTCGGCGAAGACGACGTTGGGGTTCTTGCCGCCGAGTTCCAGCGCGACCTTCTTGACCGAGGGCGCGGCGGCCTGGGCCACCTTGGTGCCGCTGACCAGGCCGCCGGTGAAGGAGACGAGGTCGACGTCGGGGTGCTCGGCGAGCCGGGCGCCGACCGAGGCGCCGGGCCCGGTGACGATGTTGGCGACCCCGGCCGGGAGACCGGCCTCCGCGAGCAGTTCGATCAGCGCGACGGTCGTCAGCGGAGTGATCTCGCTGGGCTTGACGACGAAGGTGTTCCCCGCGGCGAGCGCCGGGGCGATCTTCCAACTGGCCTGGAGGAGCGGGTAGTTCCACGGGGTGACGAGGGCGCAGACCCCCACCGGTTCGTGCACGACGACACTGTGGACGTCGGGCGAGCCGGCGTCGACGACCCGGCCGGAGGCCTCGGCGGCGACGAGCCCGGCGAAGTAGCGGAAGGCGTCGGCGACACAGTCGATGTCGACGCGGCCCTCTTCGAGGGTCTTGCCCGCGTCGCGGCTCTCCAGCAGGCCGAGCCGTTCGCGGTCGCGCATGAGGAGGTCGGCGACGCGGTAGAGCAGGGCGGCGCGTTCGGCGACCGGGGTGCGTGGCCAGTCACCGTGGTCGAAGGCCTGCCGGGCGGCGGCCACGGCGAGGTCGGTGTCCTTCTCGTCTCCCTCGGCGACGACGGCGAAGGGCCGGGCGTCCGCGGGGTCGAGGATCTCGCGGGTGGCTCCGGAGACCGCGTCCCGCCATGTTCCGTCGACGTGGATCGTCCGCTCTTCGTGCTGCCTTGCCATGCTCGCTGTCGCCTTCCGTTCCAGTTCGGTTCCCCTGAGTCACACAGGTGTCACTCACCGGGACCGTCAGCACCTGCCCCCGCCCTCGCGTTGCATGCGCAATCGGTGCCTGAAAGTGCCCCGCGTCACTGAACATGCGGGTAAATGGGGCAAATCGTACGCTGAGAGATGCTCCGCAGTGTGGCGCCGATCACGGAGGTGGCGCATGGCAGGCAAGGCGCTGATATGCGCGGCGGCGGTTCTGCTCCTCTCGCCGGTCCTGATCGCCGCGGACGGCGACGACGGCGACGACCTGACCGCGCGGCAACTCGCCGACCAGGCTAAGGACCACCTCCTCGACACGAAGTCCGTCCATCTCAAGCTGACCGATCGCAGCACCGACACCCGGGCGAGCACCACCCGGCCCGCCTCGATGGACCTCGCCCTCGACCAGCACGGCAACTGCGTGGGTTCCATGACGATGGGCTCGCACGGCGGCAGCGTGGAGATCGTCAAGCAGGGCGCCGAGGTGTGGATGAAGCCGGACGCCGACTTCTGGAAGGCACAGGTGCCCGGCGGCGAGGGCGACGCGGTGGCCGAGCTGTTCAAGAACCGCTACATCCACGGCTCCACGAAGGACGCCATGCTCAAGGGCATGGCCGACACCTGCGATCTGACCTCCTTCCAGAAGGAGGTCGCGGGCGACGACAAGGCGTCGACCCTGAAGAAGGGCACCGAGACGACCGTGGACGGGACGAAGGTGATCCCGCTCAAAGGCGTGGAGGACGGCAAGCAGGCGGTCCTGTACGTCACTTCGGACGCCCCGCACCGGCTGGTGAAGGCCACCCAGCGCGGCGGCGGCACCGACCTGACCCTGACCTTCACGGACTACGACAAGCCGGTACCGACGGCCACACCCTCCGCCGACGAGTCGGTGGACGTGGGCAAGCTCCAGCAGGAGTTGGAGAACGCGTGACGGACCACACGGAGATCCCGGCGTACCCGTACGCCTACGCGCACTCCTGCCCTGTGGGGCAGAACGAGCTCAGCGCCATGGAGAGCGGTTCGCGGACCTGCGCGGGAGACAGGTCCTCGGGGCCGCTCGCCCGGATCGCGTAGAGGGTGCCGTCGGCCGCCTCGAAACGGTGGTCGATCACCTGGCGGGCGCCCTTGTCCTCGTCGTCGTAGCGGTAGGTGAGCTCGGACCAGGTGGTGTCCTCGCCCCGTTCGAGGGCCTGGTAGCCGGGCTGGCGGGCGAAACCGAAGCCGGGGTCGTTCTCGGCCTGGCGCAGCGACTCGGCGGGACTGTCCTCGGCCAGCCGGAAGATCTGCAGCTGACGGCCGTCGTCCGGGGCGTCGTAGAAGACCACCGCGGCCTTCTCGCCCTGCTTCTGTCTGCGGGTCCAGCCCTCGGGGACGACGATCGTGTAGCCGACCGGGTCCTCGGCGAGGCGGTAGCCGGCCGCGGGGCTCGGTGACGCCGGAGGCGACTCGAACGTCGTCACCGAGGGGGTGGCCTCCGGAGGCGCCGGCGCCGGCGCCGACGTCGACGCGGACGTCGTGACGACCACGCTCGGTTCCGGGGTGGCACCGGCACCCACCGAGCCGTCGCGGGTCAGGAACCAGACACCGGCCCCGGCTCCCGAGCCCAGCACGGCCATCACGGTGAGGACCACCAGCAGACGGCGCGGGCCGCCGGGAGGCGGCGGAGGCGGCGGCGGGACATATGGCTGGGGCGGGGTGACGTACGGCTGGGGCGGGGGCCCGTGCGGCTGCGGCGGAGGCGTGGCCCACGGCGGGGTGTACGACGTCTGCGTCTCCGCCGACGCCCACGGCGGCAGCGCGCCGCCACCGTCCTGCCCCTGTGCTCCCCAGGCCGCCTGGCCGCTGTCCTCGCTGGGCTCGTGCTCGTCGGAACCCGAGCTGTAACCGTTCCCGTGCCATCCGCTGTTCATCGCGAACCCCCCGAATCACCTTGGCGGGTAACGTTCTTGACGGTAGCGGTGAAAACGGGCGCGGGCCCCGCCCCGGAAGAAACCGGAACAGGGCCCGTGCAGGCTTGTTACGCGAAGCGCGTGGCTCAGATGAGGCCGAGCGCGCGAACCGCCTCGCGCTCCTCCGCCAGCTCGGCGACGGAGGCGTCGATGCGGGTGCGGGAGAACTCGTTGATGTCCAGGCCCTGGACGATCTCGTAGACGCCGTCCTTGGTGGTGACCGGGAAGGAGGAGATGAGGCCCTCCGGGACGCCGTAGGAGCCGTCCGACGGGATGCCCATGGAGGTCCAGTCGCCCTCGGCGGTGCCGTTGACCCACGTGTACACGTGGTCGATGGCGGCGTTCGCGGCGGAGGCCGCCGACGAGGCACCGCGCGCCTCGATGATCGCGGCGCCACGCTTGGCGACGGTCGGGATGAAGTCCTCGGCCAGCCACTTCTCGTCGCTGACGACCTCGGCGGCGTTCTTCCCGGCGACCGAGGCGTGGAAGATGTCGGGGTACTGGGTGGCCGAGTGGTTGCCCCAGATGGTCAGGCGCTTGATGTCGGCGACCGTGGTGCCCGTCTTCTTCGCGAGCTGGGTCAGCGCGCGGTTGTGGTCGAGGCGGGTCATCGCGGTGAAGCGCTCGGCCGGTACGTCCGGGGCGGCGGCCTGGGCGATCAGGGCGTTGGTGTTGGCCGGGTTGCCGACGACGAGGACCTTGATGTCGTCCGCGGCGTTGTCGTTGATGGCCTTGCCCTGCGGCTTGAAGATGCCGCCGTTGGCCTCCAGGAGGTCACCGCGCTCCATGCCCTTGGTGCGCGGGCGGGCGCCGACGAGGAGGGCGACGTTGGTGCCGTCGAAGGCGACGTTCGGGTCGTCCGTGATGTCGATGCCCTGCAGAAGCGGGAACGCGCAGTCGTCCAGCTCCATCGCGGTGCCCTCGGCGGCCTTGAGCGCCGGGGTGATCTCCAGCAGGCGCAGGCGGACCGGCACGTCCGCGCCGAGCAGCTGGCCGGAGGCGATGCGGAAGAGCAGGGCGTAACCGATCTGGCCGGCCGCGCCGGTGACGGTGACGTTCACGGGAGTGCGGGTCATGGCGTTCTCCGTATGACAGCTGTCGGTGGGGCGTCCCTGCCCCCGGGGTGCGGGACGTACAAATGATCGATCTCTTGGCATCAAGAGATCCACCGGTCAGGCTATCGCGCATCCGGGATCTCGGATGGCCGGGTCCCTGTGGCCCAGCACACAAAGCCGCGAAGCCGACCGGAAACCCGCCCCGCGCAAAGAGCGACGGCCGCCCGTCCGGGAGAGGTGGGACGAGGCGGCCGCCGTATGGGGGGTACCGACCTGGCCGGACTCCCGTGGGGGTACGGTTCGCGTGCCCACGATTCGCCCGGCCATGCCTGCCGCCCCGAAATTCTTTCCTCTCAGCCGCGGGCGGCTACGGAGTGCACCCCTTCGTCCCCGCCGCCAGCGTCACGCAGGCCTTCGCCTCGCCCGCGTCCTTCACCGCCACCATGGGCGTGTACGCGATCGTGTCCCCGGCCGCGGTGATCGAGCCGGTCTGCTTGCTCTTGCCGACGGTCACCGCGACCGCGTCCCCCTGCACGGCCTGCGTGATACGGCCCCAGGCGGCACCGCACGTCTTGCTGTAGCGGACCTCCACGACGGTGGTGCCGACGGTGGCGGTCTTGGCGGTGGTCACCAGGTCGCCGCTGCACCCCATGCTCTCCGCGTCCTTGCCCGTGCAGGAGTCACCGCTGCACTTGACCCCGGCCGGGAGGTCCGCCGGAGTGGAGGCGGTCGGGCTCGGGGAGGCCTTGCCGCCCTCGTTCTTCTTGTCCCCGCCGCCATCGGTGAGGAAGTAGGCCGCGGCTATGACGACGAGCACGCCGACGACCCCCGCGAGGAACATCGTCAGCCGCCGCTTGCCCCGCGGCGCGCCGGAACCGGGCCGGGCCGGGCCGGGTGCGCCGGTGCCGGACCCGGCGGCCGGGCGCGGGCTCTGGCTCTGCGCGGGGTCGCCGTACGGCGTCTGCGCGTTCGGTGACCAGGCCGGTCCGTCGGGGGCGCGTCCGCCCGTCGGCGAAGGCCCGGAGTAGCCGGCGAGGCCCCAGGAGTTGACGCCGCTCTCCCGGCTTCCCTGCGCCGACTCGCCCCGCGCGCCCGGCGCGGACTGCGCGGCCTGCGACACCTGGGCGTCCCGCACATCCGGCGACGCCGGCTGCGGCGGCACCGTCGGCGCCACGCCCGCGGGCCCGGCCACGCCCGGCGTCGCCGTGGCGCTGCCGCTCTTGCGGGCGGTCTTGCCGCCCTTGGCATTGGCCGGCGGCGCTCCGAACTCCCCGAGCGCGGCGCGCGCCTGGGAGATGCGGATGGCCTCCATGGTCATGTCGTGGCGCATCTCCGAGCGGCTCCAGGCGCGCTCGGCGAGTTCCCACATCGTGGTCAGGTGAATGGGATTGGTGCCGGTGACCTCGGCCAGCGCCACGATCGCGCCCTTGGGCGCGAGCAGTCTGCCGTTGAGATAACGCTCCCAGGACGTCTTGCTGTAGCCCGTGCGGTCGGCCACCGCCGCGATGCTCAGTCCACTGCGGTCCACGAGCCGCCGCAACTGGCTGGCGAACTCCCTGACCTGCGGATCCAGTTCATCCGGCAAGGCCCTCCAACGAGGCATTGCTTCCCCCCTCTTTCCCCCCGGTCGTGCTGGCTGTTGCTGCGTTTCCCCGTGCGTGGTTGCCCTCTGCCGAGTCCCCGTTCGGCCTACCCACAGGGATGCGCCGGACAAGGATCTCAGTTCCCGGGGTGGGGGCGCACGGGTGCATCGGGGCCGAGGGCATGCACCGTCGCACGCCCACCCGGTCGCGGTCCAGTCCTTCAGCGACAGGACGTCCCGGACCGTCCCGATCGGTCACGCTAGCCCTCTTGTCGAACGGATTCGTTGCACATGCGCGAACTTGTCAATACATCGACACATGGGGTGCACATCGCCCGTAACGCGCGCCCCTCGGGCACGAGGCTCACCCAAGCGCCACGGCGCCGACGACCGCGAGGAGGACCAGCACGAGCAGCAGGAGTACGGCGGCCAGCAGCATCCGGTGCGGACCGCGCGGCGTGGGCGGCGGCTCCTCCCACCAGGGCAGCGTGGGATCGTCCTCGTACTCCTCGGCCCCGGCGGGGCGTTCGGGCAGGTTGGCCGGGCGGGGCCAGGCCTGGATGGCGAGTTCCCAGCGGACGCTGATCCGCGCGGGGTCCTCACCGGCGATCCTGCTCAGCGCCAGCACCGCCTGCCGGGGCGGCGGCTGGCCGGCGTTGAGATAGCGGTGCCAGGAGGACTTGCTGTACGCGGTGCGCGCGCCGAGCGCGGCCAGGCTGAGGCCCGTCGTGTCCTTCAGCCTCCGCAGCTGCTCCACGAGGTGCCGCACCTCCGGCGGCAACTCCTCCGGCAGCGACTGCCAGGCGCCCATCACCCACCTCCACGGTGTCGGACGACACCCGGCCGGTGATCGGTTCCGCGCGCACTGGCCGCTGTGACAGGGCCCGGACACCGTAGCGGAACGGTCACTTCCGCGGCACAGCGCGCTGACAGCCGTTGAACAGGGCGTTCGCCGTGCACCAGGCTTGACGCGGACGGCGGCCCGTCCTTCCTCGGGGGAGAGGACGGGCCGCCGTCATGAGGCCACCGGGTCAGCTGCTGACCGTGAAGTGCAGCGCGTCCTTCAGGAACGGGATGACCAGCCAGGGGTTCGGCTGGGCCATCATCGCCAGCAGGGCGATCGCGGTGCCCAGCACGCCGTACGTGACGATGTCGGTGAACCGGGAGCGGACCGCGAGCATGCCGACGTCCGGCAGCAGCCAGCGCAGCGCTCCGCCGGCCAGCAGACCGGCGCCGATGAGCAGCGAACCGACGCGGAACTGGTCGGTCGCGATCACCAGCAGACCGACCGCGACCGTGGCCAGCACGGCGAGGATCGGCCACTGCCGGGCAGGCGCCGGGGCGTCCCGCGGCGCGGCCCGGCCGCCGCCCTCGGGGCGGGCGGTGTCCCTGGTGAACAGCGGGAAGCGGCGGGTGACGCGCCGCGGCCTGCCCTCGGCGTCGGGCGCGCTGATCGGGTCCCGGACCTCGATGTCGTTCTCCTCGCGGTCAGCCGACACTGCGCTCCGCCGCCTCGACCACGTTGACCAGCAGCTGGGCCCGGGTCATCGGGCCGACACCACCGGGGTTCGGGGAGATCCAGCCGGCCACCTCGGCGACACCGGGGTGGACGTCGCCCACGATCTTGCCCTCGGCGCTGCGCGAGACACCGACGTCGAGGACGGCGGCGCCCGGCTTCACGTCCTCGGGGCGGATCAGGTGGGCCGAGCCTGCGGCGGCGACGATGATGTCCGCGCGCTTGAGGTGGGACGAGAGATCGCGGGTGCCGGTGTGGCACTGGGTGACGGTCGCGTTCTCGCTGCGCCGGGTGAGCAGCAGCGGCATCGGGCGGCCGATGGTGACACCGCGGCCGACGACCACGACCTCGGCGCCCTTGATCTCCACGCCGTACTGGCGCAGCAGGGTGAGGACGCCGTTGGGCGTGCAGGGCAGCGGGGCCGGCTCGCCCAGGACGAGGCGGCCGAGGTTCATCGGGTGCAGACCGTCGGCGTCCTTGTCCGGGTCCATCAGCTCCAGGATGCGGTTCTCGTCGATGCCCTTGGGAAGCGGGAGTTGGACGATGTATCCCGTGCAGGCGGGGTCCTCGTTCAGCTCGCGCACCACCGCCTCGATCTCCTCCTGCGTGGCCGTCTCCGGCAGTTCGCGCTGGATGGAGGCGATACCGACCTGGGCGCAGTCGCGGTGCTTACCGGCTACGTACTTCTGGCTGCCGGGGTCGGTCCCGACGAGGATCGTGCCGAGGCCGGGCGTGACGCCCTTCTCCTTCAGCGCCGCCACGCGGGCGGTCAGATCGGACTTGATCGCGGCTGCGGTGGCCTTGCCATCGAGAATCTGGGCGGTCATGCCCCCATCCTCGCGGATGACCGGGCCCCGGTTCCAATCCGGGTCCCCGGGGGATGTCCGCCGTATCCGACCATGATCGCTTCTGTTGCACTTGCACAACACATATGGAATGCGGCTGGACAACGAACCAGCCACTGAAGAACGATTGTCGGCACAGTGCCGCGGGCTGTACCGGGGGGACGAACCGCATCTGTAGAACCTTCCTCCGACCGTGCCGCTCGTCGTCCCCGCACATTCGGCAAACGGAGGAACACCGCCATGAGTTTCGGCGATCCGAACAACCCCTACGGGCCCCCGCCCCAGCAGCCGCCGGCCGCTCCCGGTTACGGCTACCCCCAGCAGGCCCCGCCCGGCATCCCGCCGCAGCAGCCCTACGGCGCTCCCCAGCAGCCCTACGGCGCCTATCCGCAGGCACCGGCGTACCCCGGCTACCCGGGCGCCAACATGGTCCCGCAGTCGATGCCGGGCCTGCTGGTGACGGCCCGCGTCTTCCTCTACATCATCTCCGCGGTGCAGATCATCTTCGGCCTGATCTATCTGTACGTCGCCGCGTTCGTGAACGACGTCTCGGACTCCGCGGACTCCCTCAGCTCGTCCTCCGACGACCCGTTCAGCGATCTCAGCGACATCGGTGACGCCGCGGCCGGCCTCATCGCCGGCATCGCGATCTTCGTGCTCGCGCTGGCGGCGCTCTCCATCACGCTGGCCGTCAAGTTCGGCCGCGGCGGCCAGGGCGTCCGTATCACCACGGTCATCTACGGCGCGCTCGGCACGATCGTCGGTCTGCTCGGCCTCTTCGTCGGCCTCGACTCGGGCATGGCGTCCGCGGTCATCTTCCCGCTGCTGTGGGTCGTGTTCGGCGCCATCATCACCGCCGCCCCGGTGGTGCCGAGCGGTACCGCCTGGTTCGCGCGTCCGCGGTACTGAACCGCCGACGCTCCTCCGGTCCAAGGGCCGTGTCCCTCTCGTGCGAGGGGACACGGCCCTGGTGCGTCGCCCCCGCGCCGACCGGGGCGATCCGCTGACGCCGGGCGCCGCGCCGAGCGTCCGCGACCGCTTGCCGAAGGGCCCGCCGGTCACGACCGGCGGGCCCTCGTCACTTGCGTGCGGCTCAGTGGAAGAAGTGTCGCGTGCCCGTGAAGTACATCGTCACGCCGGCCTTCTTCGCGGCCTCGACGACCAGCTCGTCACGGACCGAACCGCCCGGCTGGACCACGGCCTTGACGCCGGCCTCGACGAGGATCTCCAGGCCGTCCGGGAAGGGGAAGAACGCGTCGGAGGCCGCGTACGCCCCCTGCGCGCGCTCGGCGCCCGCCCGCTCGACGGCCAGCTTCGCGGAGTCGACGCGGTTGACCTGGCCCATGCCGACGCCGACCGAGGCGCCGTCCTTGGCGAGGAGGATCGCGTTGGACTTGACCGCGCGGCAGGCCTTCCAGGCGAAGGCCAGCTCGGCGAGCTCGGCCGGGGACAGCGCCTCGCCCGTCGCCAGCGTCCAGTTGGCCGGGTCGTCGCCGTCCGCCTGGAGGCGGTCGGTGACCTGGAGGAGCACGCCACCGTCGACCGGCTTGACCTCGACCGGGTTGGCGGGGGCGCCCTCGGCCTTCAGCACCCGGATGTTCTTCTTCTTGGCGAGGGCCTCCAGGGCCCCCTCCTCGTAGTCCGGCGCGACGATGACCTCGGTGAAGATCTCCGCGACCTGCTCGGCCATCTCCTTGCTGACCGGACGGTTGACGGCGATCACGCCGCCGAACGCCGACAGCGGGTCGCACGCGTGCGCCTTGCGGTGCGCCTCGGCGACGTCCGCGCCGACCGCGATGCCGCACGGGTTGGCGTGCTTGATGATCGCGACGGCCGGCTCGTCGTGGTCGTACGCGGCACGGCGGGCGGCGTCCGTGTCCGTGTAGTTGTTGTACGACATCTCCTTGCCGTGCAGCTGCTCGGCCTTGGCCAGCCCGGCACCGGAGGCGTCCACGTACAGGGCGGCCGGCTGGTGCGGGTTCTCGCCGTAGCGGAGGGTGTTCTCGCGCTCCCAGGTGGCGCCCAGGAAGTCGGGGAACCGCGACTCGTCCACGGGCGCGTAGGAGGACGCGAACCAGGAGGCGACGGCCACGTCGTACGACGCCGTGTGCTGGAAGGCCTCGGCGGCGAGCCGCTTGCGGGTGACGAGGTCGAACCCACCGTTCTGGACGGCGCTCAGGACGTCGGCGTACCGCGCGGGGCTGGTGACGACCGCGACCGACGGGTGGTTCTTCGCCGCCGCGCGGACCATCGAGGGGCCGCCGATGTCGATCTGCTCGACGCACTCGTCGGGCGAGGCGCCGGACGCGACGGTCTCACGGAACGGGTACAGGTTGACGACGACCAGGTCGAACGGCTCGACGCCCAGCTCGGCCAGCTGCCGCTGGTGGTCCTCCAGGCGCAGGTCGGCGAGGATGCCGGCGTGCACGCGCGGGTGCAGCGTCTTGACGCGGCCGTCCAGGCACTCGGGGAAGCCGGTCAGCTCTTCGACCTTGGTGACCGGGACCCCGGCGGCGGCGATACGTCCGGCGGTGGACCCGGTGGAGACGAGCTCCACGCCGGCCTCGTGCAGCCCACGGGCGAGCTCCTCGAGACCGGTCTTGTCGTAGACGCTGACAAGTGCACGGCGAATGGCCCGCTTGGCGTTGCTCTCGGCGGTCACTGGATAACTACCTTTCGTCCCTCAATGCGATAGCCGTTGCGGGCGAGCCGCCCCACGACCTCGACGAGCAGCTTGCGCTCGACTTCCTTGATGCGCTCGTGCAGAGCGGCACCTTCGTCCTCGTAGTCCTCGTCCCGGACCTCGACCACGCCCTGGGCGATGATCGGGCCGGTGTCGACGCCGTCGTCGACGAAGTGGACGGTGCAGCCGGTGACCCGGGCGCCGTACGCGAGCGCGTCACGGACGCCGTGGGCGCCGGGAAAACTGGGCAGCAGGGCCGGGTGCGTGTTCACGAACCGCCCGCCGAAGCGCGCGAGGAACTCCTTGCCCACGATCTTCATGAACCCCGCGGAGACCACCAGGTCGGGCTCGTACGCGGCGACGGCCTCGGCGAGCGCGGCGTCCCACTCCTCGCGGGTCCCGTACTCCTTGACCTTGCACACGAAGGTGGGGACGCCGGCCCGCTCGGCCCGGGCGAGCCCCTCGATGCCCTCGCGATCGGCTCCTACGGCCACGATCTCGGCGCCATAGGCCTCGGTGCCGCTCGCCGCGACGGCGTCGAGGAGCGCCTGGAGGTTGGTGCCGGAGCCGGAGACCAGCACGACGAGGCGCTTAGCCACGAGGGGCCCTTTCTCGGGGAACGTTCACTCTGTACGTTCGTACGAATGCTTCGCGCCCCGGGATACGGGGAAGTCTACGAAGCGGCCGAACGCCAGCAACGATACCGGCACTCCTGACGGCCCCCACGGGACGGGGGCGTGGCCGGAAGGTAGCGTCTGGGAGGGCCCGACTCGGGAACGTGGTCGTCGTGCGGTGCGTTTCCCAAGCGAAGGCTCACATCAGACAGCCGTATCAGCCGTATCACCTAGGGGAAGACGCTCACTTGATGCCGGACCGCAGCCTGCGACTCCTCACGCTCCCCCCGCAGTCGGTGCAGGGAGGGGAGCGCCGCGGCGTGCTGCTGCGGGAGCGCCCCGCGTCACCTCCCGACGCCCCGTCGGACCAGAAGCCGGCCGAGAAGCCGGCCGAGGACGACAACCCCTTCGCCCCGCCGCCCGAAGGCACCCCGGACCGCCCGTGGCAGCCGCGCCGCCCGGCGGGCGACGACTCCTCCGGTGGCGGCGACGGCTCCGACTCGCCGTGGGGCAGCCAGTGGAGCGACCGCCAGCCCGGCCGCTCCTCCGGCGGCGGCTTCGGCGACCGCCCCGGCGGCTCCGGCCCCGAGGGCGGCCAGGGAGGCGGTCCCGGCACGGGCATGCGCTGGGACCCCACCGACCCCACCCAGCGCCGGGCGCGCTACTCGCTCCTGAGCGGTATGTGGGCGTTCTTCTTCGCCCTGTTCAGCTGGCCGTACGTGGCCCTGCTGCTCGGCGCGCTCTCCCTGTACTGGGGGGTCAGCGCCCTGCGCAACAAGCCCCGCGCCGCCGATCCCGACACCCCCGCGCCGGACACCTCGGGCTCCCGCCCCCAGACCACGGCGGCGATCAGCGGCCTGGTCACCGCGTCCCTGGCGATCGTCCTGGTCGGCGCCGGCTTCACGGCCCAGCTCGTCTACAGCGACTACTACACCTGCACCAGCGACGCCCTGACCAACCAGGCCAAGGACTCGTGCAGCGACCTGCTGCCCAAGGAACTGCGCGGAATCCTGGGCACCGGCTGACCCTCACTCGTTGTCCGACGCCTCCCTGAGCGCCGCCCAGCGGGCCTCACGGGAGGCGTCGTCGTCGTGCCAGGCGCTCTGGCCCACCGGGGCGCCCGGGGACGCGGGCCGGTGGGGGTCGGCGGGCGGAAAGTCGACGGACGTCTCGGGGGCGGACGTCTGCTGGAGCGGCGCCTGGGCGGTGGGCGCCCGTGAGACAGACGCCTGGGGGACATGGCTGCCGGGGGCCGCGGGCCGACCGGCACGCTTTCGGCGCCCGAACCAGCGCCTCGCCGCCGCCGGCGGCGTCGTCTCCGGCCCCGCCTCAGCCCCTACGGCCCAGGTGGCCCGTGGGGCCGTCGCGGACCCCGGGGCGCCCGCAGACCCCGAAGAGCCCATAGAGCCTGGGGCGCCCGCAGACCCCGGGGCGCCCGCGGAGCCCCCAGCGCCCGCAAAGCCCATCGGCTCCCGCGCCCCAGCCTCGGACACCTGGCCCCGCGACTCCGACGCCTGTCCCCGCGACCCCGGTACTTCTCCCTGAGACGCGGTTGCCTTGGCCGCCCGCGTCCGGCGTGCCCCTCGATCCCGCCGCTCCCGGCACCGCCAGGCCCGCAGTCCCAGTGCCGTGGGGATCGCCGTCGTCGCGGTCCACAGCAGCGTCGCCGTTCCGGTCAGCCACCAGACCGGTCCGAACCAGGCCAGCGCGGCCACCCCGAGCGGTCCGCCCGCGAGCGCGGCGAGCACCGCGACCGAGGCGGCGCAGAGCGCGGCGGCGAGCCCGGCGGTGCCGGCCGTCCGCCCTCGCGACCAGGGATCGGCGCCCTGGCCCACCCGTGCTCCACCGGCCGCCGCACGCGCCCCCTTCTCCTGACGGCCGCCCATCGTTCCCGCTCCCCCGCGCCGCGTGTCGACACCGCCTGGGACCACAAAACCGCTCGCCGCCCCCGCCACGAACCACCCCACCGTCACCCCGGCCACCAACGGCACCGCCCCCGCAGCCCAGTTGAGCCACGTCCCCGGCCCCGTCCCCGGCACCGCCGCCAGCAGCGGGAACGGCGGCAGGAGCGGAGCCGGTGCGGAGGAGAGCGGGCCGACAACATGCCCCGCGCCCAGCGCGAACCCGGGCCCGACGGCGTACGACACCGCCCACACGGCCGCGTTCGGCACGAGCGCCGCACACAGCAGCAGTACGGCGAACCGGCCCGACCAGCCCTCCGTCAACTGGAGGAAGGAGGCCCGCGCCTCCCCGCCGTGCCACACCAACGACGACGCCAGCAGCAGCGCACCGCCGCCGACGAGCAGGGCGACCCCGGCCCCGGCCGCCCGCGCCGCCACCCCGAGCCGCTGCCGGGCGTCCGGGCCGAGGACGAGCCGGCGGACCGACGCCGGCAACAGGAGCAGCGCGCTGTCGACAGGGTCGCGCGGGCGGCCGTACGCCGTCCAGACGCCCGCGCCCGCCGCCGTCGCCACCACGAGCGGCACGCACACCCCGGTCCACGCCCACGACGGCCGCAGCTCGCCGCCCGCCGCGTACAGCGCGGCCCCGGTGCCGACGGCCAGATAGCCGAGGACGACACCGGTGAACGCCGTCCGTCCCGAGACGGCGGCCAGATCCTCGTCGTCGGCGACCGCGTCGCGCGCCGCCCGGTACACCAGCCACACCGGCAGGACGAGCAGCAGCAACGGAGTGACGCCGACCGGTGCCGGGACCCCGGACAGCGTGTCCGTGCGGACCAGTTCCGTGCCGTGCGCGAGCAGCCACAGTCCCGCCGCGACATGCAGCGCCCCACCCGGCCCGCTGTCCGGATACGGCGAGCTGATCCACAGCACCATCACCAGCACGGCGAGCGAGCCGAGTCCGAGCCCCGCCGCGAGCGCCCCGCCGAGCAGGCCCGCGGCCAGTCCGGGCGAACGGTCGCGCCACCGGGTGAGCAGGGACGACAGGGGCGTTCGGCGAAGGGTCATCTGGATCACGACCGCCATGGTCCCAACGACACGCGCTTTCCCGTCGTAACAGGCGAACTCTTGCCGTGTCGCTCAATATACGACTATGTACTTTTTCGTACGAAGGGGCGCCCTGTGACGCAGAGCCCTGCAACCCCGCTCCCCTCGCCCAAGGAACGCCGACGCCTGCGCGAGGCCGGGTCCCTGACGCAGGCTCAGGTCGCCGAACGGGTGGGGGTCACCCGGGAGACGGTCCGCGCGTGGGAGTCCGGCCGTACGAACCCCCGCGGCCGCAAGCGGGAGGTGTACGCGAGACTGTTGAGCACCTTGGTGGAGGAAGAAGAGCCCCGGCAGCCCGAGGTGACGGCATCTCAGGAGAGTGCACCGGAGGTACCGGAACCGGAGCCTCAGGAACCAGCCGCCGAACCGACCTCACCCTCACCTCCCCTGACCCCCGCTCAGGCCTTCGACGCGCTCTACGCGTTCTGCGCCCCCGCACTCGTCCGGCAGGCCTATCTGCTCACCGGGCGGCGCGAGCTGGCCCGTGAGTCGGTCGAGCGGGCGTTCCAGCTGGCCTGGCAGCGCTGGCCGGAGGTGGCGGTCGACCGTGACCCGGCGGGCTGGGTGCGGGCCACGGCGTACGAGTACGCCCTCTCCCCCTGGCACCGCTTCCGCCCCCGCTACCGCCACCCGGAGGCCCCGCCCGCCGACGCCTCCGACCGCGCCCTGCTGGCCGTACTCCTGCGTCTGCCGACACCCCAGCGGCGCACGCTCGTGCTGTACGACGGTGTCGGCCTCGACCTGCCGGAGACGGCGGCGGAGACGGAGGCGAGCACGCCGGCGGCGGCCGGGCGGCTGATGAACGCGCGCGAGGCGATCGCCGCGCGTCTGCCGGACCTCTCCGATCCCGCCGAGCTGCACCGCCGGCTGACCGGACTCGCCTCCACGGAGCGCTTGCGCGCGGCGAGGCCGCCGGTGGTACGGACGGGAAGCGAACGCCGGGCCCGTTTCTGGACCCGGGCGGCGATCGCGTTCACGGTGGCACTGATCGGCACGACGGCACTGACGGTCCGGACGGCACCCACGCACTATGAGCCGCCGATCGCGCCGGGGGCGGAGATCCAAGGGGTGCCGCCTCGGGTCGCGCAGGGGCCGCTGTCGGATGCGGAGGTGGAGTTGCGGGAGAAGCTGCGGGGCGGGCTGACGAGCGGTCCGCAGAGGGTGCTACCGCTGAGTCGTTAGGCGCGGGCCGGTGGGGGCTGATCGCGCAGTTCCCCGCAACGCACCGATGGGCCCGCCCCGATCCCGGAGCGAGCCCATCAACGTTCAGCCGGGTACCTGCTCAGCCGGCGAGGATCTCGCGCGCCAGCTTCGCCGTCTCGGTCGGCGTCTTGCCGACCTTGACGCCCGCGGCCTCAAGGGCCTCCTTCTTCGCGGCGGCCGTACCGGAGGAGCCGGAGACGATGGCGCCGGCGTGGCCCATGGTCTTGCCCTCGGGAGCCGTGAAGCCCGCGACGTAGCCGACGACCGGCTTCTTCACGTTCTCCGCGATGAACGCGGCCGCGCGCTCCTCGGCGTCGCCACCGATCTCACCGATCATCACGATCAGGTCGGTGTCGGGGTCGGCCTCGAACGCGGCGAGCGCGTCGATGTGCGTCGTACCGATGACCGGGTCGCCACCGATGCCGACGGCCGACGAGAAGCCGATGTCACGGAGCTCGTACATCATCTGGTACGTCAGCGTGCCGGACTTCGAGACCAGGCCGATGCGGCCCGGCTTGGTGATGTCGCCCGGGATGATGCCGGCGTTGGACTGGCCCGGGGTGATGAGACCGGGGCAGTTCGGGCCGATGATGCGGGTCTTGTTGCCCTTCGACACGGCGTAGGCGTAGAACGCCGCCGAGTCGTGGACCGCGATGCCCTCGGTGATGACGACCGCGAGGGGGATCTCGGCGTCGATCGCCTCGACCACGGCGGCCTTGGCGAAGGCCGGCGGTACGAAGAGGACGGACACGTTCGCGCCCGTCTTCTCGATCGCCTCGGCGACGGTGCCGAAGACCGGGATCTCCGTGCCGTCGACGTCCACGGTCGTGCCCGCCTTGCGCGGGTTCACGCCACCGACGATGTTCGTGCCGTCGGCGAGCATGAGCTTGGTGTGCTTCATGCCCGTGGAGCCGGTCATGCCCTGGACGATGACCTTGCTGTCCTTGTTCAGGAAGATAGCCATGGCTGTTCTGTCCCTCTTCCCTTACTTCGCAGCCGCGAGCTCGGCGGCCTTGTCGGCCGCGCCGTCCATGGTGTCCACGCGCTGGACCAGCGGGTGGTTGGCGTCGGAGAGGATCTTGCGACCCAGCTCGGCGTTGTTGCCGTCCAGCCGGACGACCAGCGGCTTGGTGACTTCCTCGCCCTTGTCGGCGAGCAGCTGAAGCGCCTGGACGATGCCGTTGGCGACCTCGTCACAGGCGGTGATGCCACCGAAGACGTTGACGAAGACCGACTTGACGTCGGGGTCGCCGAGGATGATCTCCAGGCCGTTCGCCATGACGGCGGCGGAGGCGCCACCGCCGATGTCGAGGAAGTTGGCCGGCTTCACGCCACCGTGGTTCTCACCGGCGTACGCGACGACGTCCAGCGTCGACATGACCAGACCGGCACCGTTACCGATGATGCCGACCTCGCCGTCGAGCTTGACGTAGTTGAGGTTCTTCTCCTTGGCGGCGGCCTCGAGCGGGTTGGCCGCGTCCTTGTCCTGGAGGGCCTCGTGCTCCGGCTGACGGAACTCGGCGTTCTCGTCGAGGGAGACCTTGCCGTCCAGGGCGATGACGTCACCGGAGGCGACCTTGGCCAGCGGGTTGACCTCGACGAGGAGGGCGTCCTCCTCGATGAAGGTCTTCCACAGGGTGACCAGGACGTTCTCGACCTTGTCGGCGACCTCGGCCGGGAAGTTCGCGGCCTCGACGATCTGGCGGGCGACCTCGGGGGTCACACCGACGTTGGCGTCGATCGGTGTCTTGGCGACGGCCTCGGGGCGGGTCTCCGCCACCTCCTCGATCTCCATGCCGCCCTCGACGGACGCGATGGAGAGGAAGGTGCGGTTGGCACGGTCCAGGAGGTAGGAGACGTAGTACTCCTCCACGATCTCCGGGGCCGTCTCGGCGATCATCACCTTGTGGACCGTGTGGCCCTTGATGTCCATGCCGAGGATGTTGGTCGCGTGCTCGACCGCCTCGTCGGCGGTGGCGGCGAGCTTCACGCCACCGGCCTTGCCACGGCCGCCGACCTTCACCTGGGCCTTGACTACGGACTTGCCACCGAGACGCTCAGTGGCTGCGCGGGCCGCCTCAGGCGTGTCGATGACTTCACCGGCCAGCACCGGTACATCGTGCTTGGCGAAGAGGTCCCTCGCCTGGTACTCGAACAGGTCCACGCGCTTCCGTCCCTATCAGTGATCTCGCGGTTCGTTGTCTGCGTGGGCGTGCCGCGAGGGCAACGTGACGTCCGACCACTGTCTGTGTCACAAGGGAGGCGCACACGGTGTCCGAGCGCGCGGCATGTCCGTCTCGCAGGTTATCGCTGGTTGCGGAGGGCCCCTAAATCGAGGGTCACACCTGAGCGGTGATACCTGTCACATGATGCCGCCCTCACTGGCACGGCGTGCCGGAAGTGAGGCCTTCGGAACACAGGCGAAAGGGCCTCACCGGGCTGGGGTTGACCCGGTGAGGCCCCTGAACAGCCCCTTAGGGGCACAGAGCCGCTGATCCCCACCCCAATGGGGACCGCCCGGCTCCGACCGCGAGGGGCCACGCCGGACAAACCGATGGCTTTCGGCCGTCCGAGCGTGCGCCCTCGCGGAGTCGGGGGTCAGACGCCGTACGGCGCCCCGTACAGCTGCTGGGCGTGCTGGGCGTATCCCGGGGTGGCCGACTCGGCGACGCCCTGGACACCGGTGACGGCGTTCGCGGCGACGGGAGCCACACCGTCGACCGTGTGTTCGACGACGGGCGCGACGGCGTCGAGGGTCTGCCACGCGTCGCCCGTCACGCCGTACGCGAAGGTCTCGGCGCTGCCGCCGACTCCCCGCACGACCGGCTGCACGATTTCGACGACCGGCTGGACGGCGCCGGTGACGCCGTACGCCAGAGCGGTGGCCTGCCCGGCCACCCCGTTGACGAGCGGAGCCACCCCGCCGACGGTCTCCCGCACGTCCCCCGTGACGCCGTACGCCAGCGCCCCCGCGTCGACCACGGCCTGCCCCACGACGGGCACCACCCCACGCACGGCGCTGTTCACCACCGGCGGGAGCACGGCCCCGGTGGCATCCCCGGCGGCCTCCCCCACGAGACCGGTGGCGTACGGAGGCATGTCGGCAACGACACCTGCCGCCACCTGGCGGACACCGGCGACCGCGGCGGCGGCGACCGGACGGACGCCGTTCACCGCCGTGGTCGCCAGGGGCGGGACGGCTGCGGCCGCGGTCTCGTCGGCGATGGGGGCGAGGGTGGCGGGGAGGGCGGTGGCGGCGCCGAGGGCATGCTGCTGTGCGTCGGCCACTCGGCCCTCGGCGCCGGTGAGTGTCGTGTGCGCGGTGGCGCTCGTGGCCGACGTGGTGCGGCCCGCACCCGCCACGACCTGCTGCGCCTTCGTCCGTACGACGCCGTCGACGCCCTGCGCCTGGGTGCGCGCCGCCGACTGGGCGCCCTGGAGCCTGGTCTGCGCACCGGCGAGGGCTCGCTCCAGCTCCGGGGCGAACGCGATGAGGGGGCCGAAGAGGTAGTCGACCTCGTCCTGCGGGGCGCCGGCGTCGGAGAGGGAGGTTCGGGCGGCGGACTGCGCGGTCGGCTGGGCGGTCGTCCGAGTGGCCGTCCGAGTGGTGCTGACCGTCTCGGTGGCCGTCGTCTTGGCCTGGGCCTGCGCGGCTCGGGCGGCCTTCGCGCCCTGGATCGCCGCGGCGCCCTTGATCTTCGACGCCTTGGAGGTCGGAACGGTCGCGGCGGCGGTGGTCGGCTTCGTCCGGCGGGCGGTGGTGGCCTCTGTCGTGGTGTCCGCGGGCGGGTCCTCAACCGTGGAGGTCACGCCGGAGACGACGCCGTCGACCGTGTCGGTCACGCCGGTCAGCGTGTCCGCGACCGTGTCGGTGACGCCGTTCGTCAGGTCCGTCGTCGTGTCCGAGACGGAGAGGGAGGAGGCCGGCAGCTCGTCGGCGCTCGCGACGCTGGAGCCGAGCGCCCACGCGCCGGTGACGCCGGCGGCTATGACGATGGAGCGGCGGATGTTCTTGTTCATGAGTACGTCAGATCCTCGGGAACTGGAGGTCCGAAGGCCCTGGGGGTGCGGGCCGGCTTCGGATGGCTGGGGACATGTCCGGCGGCGCTTCGCAGAGAAGCGGTCCGGACCGGCGGGCAGACCTGGTCCGCCCCCGCGCGGCAGGTCGGCGGCGGGGGAAGCGCCTGCCTAGGCCGGGGAAACCGGAATGTCCCGGTGCCTGTCCCGCGTGCCGTCCGCGTCGGCCCGCACGATGCCGCCCGGCGCGAGCCGCAGCGGTGCCCGGTCGCTCAGGGACACGGCCTGGGCGTCGCCGTGCCGCGACGAGCCGTTGTCCACACCGGGCCGATGGCCCAGCGCCCAGCCCTGGTCACCCACGGGCGCCTGCTGCACGGGGAGGTACCCGGCCGACGCGGCGGCACGATGCCCGTGCGCCCGGGACGGCGTACCCGTCACGGGGGAACCGGCGACGGACGGCGGGCCGTAGTCGCCGACGGCCGTACGCGTGGCTGCGGTCGCGGCCTTGGCCGCCTTGCCGGAGTCGTGCCCAGCGATCGAGCCATGTCCGTCGGTCGAACCCCGCTCCGGCCCGTCCGGCCGGGGCGTCTGCGCGACCGGCACCGGCAGGGTCTGCACCGGCGACACCGGCACCACCGGCAGCTCGGGCGCCGACGGGAAAGACGGCAGGCTCGGCAACGTCGACAGCGGCGGCACCTGCTCCGGCACCTCGGCCAGCCCATCGGTGACCGTCTCGACCAGGTCACCGACCGGCTGTACGACCTTGCTGTCCACGGCTCCGACGACCTGTTCGGTCACCGGGCGAAGGACCTTGTCCTCGGACGTACCGCCCGTGCCGGTCGCCGAGGTCACGGACGTCACCACGGACGTCGCCGTGGGCAGCCCCTCCGCCGCGCTCGCCCGCTCCCCGCAGAGGAACCCGAGCGCGAACAACCCGCCCACCAGCACGACCACTTGCAGCGCACGCCGCCCCACCGCCGTGCGCAACACGCGCAGGGCGGCACCGGGCAGTGCGGCTGACCAGGTCAAGACGGGCGGGTCCTCCCCGTACGGCGGAACACATCACGCGTAGCGAGCTAGAAGAGGCGTCGATACTCGCACGGGAGTGCGGAGGTTGCGCAAGCCCCCTGTTACCGATGGGTACTCATGTCCGTTTTGCTGGTCCGTGTCAGTGGTCAATGGATCGACAAATCACCCTTCCGGCACCGGAATCGGCCGCTTCTCGATCGCCGCGGCCATGACCTCCGGGAACAGGTCCGGCGTACAGGCGAAGGCCGGCGCCCCCAGCGCGGCGAGCGCGGCGGCGTGCTCCCTGTCGTAGGCCGGCGCCCCCTCGTCGGACAGCGCGAGCAGCGCCACGAACTGCACGCCCGACGCCTTCATCGCCGCGACCCGCTTGAGCATCTCGTCGCGTATGCCGCCCTCGTACAGGTCGCTGATCAGCACGACGACCGTCTCCGCGGGCCGGGTGATCTGCGACTGGCAGTACGCGAGCGCCCGGTTGATGTCCGTGCCGCCGCCGAGCTGGGTGCCGAAGAGGACGTCGACGGGGTCGTCCAGTTGGTCGGTGAGGTCGACGACCGCGGTGTCGAAGACGACGAGTCTCGTGTCGATGGACCGCATGGAGGCGAGCACCGCCCCGAACACGGACGCGTACACGACCGACGCCGCCATCGACCCCGACTGGTCGATGCAGAGGACGACCTCCTTCTTCACCGACTGCGAGGCCCGCCCGTAACCGATGAGCCGCTCGGGCACGATCGTCCGGTACTCCGGCAGGTAGTGCTTGAGGTTGGCCGCGATCGTGCGGTTCCAGTCGATGTCGTGGTGGCGGGGCCGGTTGACCCGGGCGCTGCGGTCGAGGGCGCCGGTGAGGGTGGCCCGGGTCCGGGTGGCGAGCCGATTCTCGAGATCCTCGACGACCTTGCGGACGACGGCCCGAGCCGTCTCCTTCGTCGTCTCCGGCATCGCCTTGTTGAGCGAGAGCAGCGTGCCGACGAGATGCACGTCGGCCTCCACCGCCTCCAGCATCTCCGGCTCCAGCAGCAGCGCGGCAAGGCCGAGCCGGTCGATGGCGTCGCGCTGCATCACCTGGACGACCGAGGACGGGAAGTACGTCCGGATGTCGCCGAGCCAGCGCGCCACGGACGGCGCCGAGGCCCCCAGACCCGCCGAACGGTCCCGCCCCGACTGCCCCTGCCGGTCCCCCTTCCCGTACAGCGCGGCGAGCGCCCCGTCCATGGCGGCGTCCTGCCCGGAGAGCGTGCACCCGGTCCCGTCCGCCGCGTCCCCACCGAGCACCAGCCGCCACCGCCGCAGGCGCTCCTGCGCCAGGTCCGTCACCGCGTCCGTCATACGCCGGCCCCCTTGCGCAACCGACCCGTCGAAGCCTGCCGGGCTGCCGCCCCGTGCCCCGGCCGTCCCGACGCCGGCCGCTCCGACGCCGACTGCCTCGATGCCGACTGCCCGGATGCTGACGGCCCGGATGCCGACTGCCCGGACCGCGGCTGACCGCCCGCGGCCCGCACCGTCGGCGGCGGACCACTCGCCGCCGGCACCGTCGCTACCCCGCCGGTCGCCGCCCGTCCCGTCGCCGCCCCTACCGTCACCGGTCGGCCGGTCGTCAGTCGGCCCGTCGCCGGTCGCTCCGTGGCCGGACCACGCAGCGTGGCACTCGTGCCGCTCGTGGCGCTCCAACCCACCCCCGCTCGCCCCGCCATGGACCACCCCGGCTCCTCCGGCTCCCCCAGAGGCCGCGCCCAGAGCGGCACAACCCGCACGCCCGTCGCCGCCGGCTCCACCCCCTGCCCGTCCGCGACCGCGTCCGCCCCCTCGGCGTTCTCCCCCGGTCCGCTCATCCACTCGGTCGTCATCCCGCCACCCCCGCAAGGTCGTTGTCGTCGGCGCCCCGCTGAACAGGAACGCCGTCCAGCCCCAGCAACAGCCGCACCACCGGCAGTACCGCGTCCGCCCGCGCGGCATCGAGCTCGGCGGCGAAACCGGGGACGCCGGCACCGCCGCCCGGCACTCCGCCGCGTCGCTCGCCCGGTCCCCGCCGGACCAGTTCGCCGAGCGTCCGCCGCACCCCCGTCTCGTAGGCCGAGAAGGTCCTCCGCAGCAGCGGCAGCACATCCGTGAAGGCGTCCGCCGGAACCCCGGTCAGCCAGGCGTCGACCAGGCCGAGCAGCCGCTCGTCGTGCACGAGCAGCATCCCGCCCCCGGCGCCCCCTCCGACGAATCCCTCGATCCAGGCCGCCGCGTCCGCCGGTGGCGTCCCCGGCGACAGCACGAGCCCCATGAGCCGCGCCGCCTCGTCCTGCCCCAACTCCCCGTCGTCGAGCAACAACCGCACGGCCCGCCCCCGGACGACCCCGGGCACGCTGTCCCGCTCGCTCAGCACCCTCAGCACGGAGTGCCAACGGCCACGCAGCCCACCGGGCCCACAAGCCGAAACAACCCCCCGCGCCGCAACCACCCCTCGCGCCGCAACCGCGCCCCCCGGTTCGCCCCCCGCTCCCTCCACGGCCACGTCTCCGCGATCGGCCGCGGTCTCCACCGCGCCCGTCTCCCCCAACAAGCCCACCGCCCCATGCACCGCGTCCACATGGCGTCGCATCTCTTCGGCGGCATCCGCGTCCAGGGCGGCGCAGGCCGGGGGGAGGCCGACGAATATCCGTTCGGCGAGGCCCTCGGCGACCTCTGTGAGGGCGTGGGTGTCGGTGCCTCTGACGTCGCCGTAGCGCAGGGAGCGGACCAGGGCCGGCAGAGCCTGGGCCAGATGGCCGACGTCCGCGTCGAGTGCCGCGCGGTCGGCGAGGACCTGCATCACCACCGGGAGCGCGTCCGGGAGTTCGGCGAGCAGACAGCGCTCCGCGAGGGCGGTGACGTCGGCGAGGCTCGGCGCCCCGACGGCATCCGCCTCCGCCTTGGCCGTCGCCGCGGCCGGCACGGTCGTGCCCCACACCCCGGCCTCCGCGACCCGCACCGACAGCTCCGGTTCCCAGCGCAGCCGCCACGTCTCCCGGAACGTGCCCGTGCTCCCCCGCGACGCCACGGGCTCACCCCATGCCACGCCCAGCAGCCGCAGCCGGTGCAGCAGCCTGCTGCGTCCGGCGTCGGTCTCCTTGCGCAGATCGAGCTCCAACTCCCGCTCCAGCGCCTCCGGTTTGAGCCGCAGTCGGCGCTGCGCCCGCTCCAGGTCCCGCTGCAACGGCACCGCGGGCGCCCCCTGCGGCACCTCGCCGAGCACGTCCCCGACCACGAGCCGGTCGTGGACCAGCGCCAGCGGTACGTCCGAGCCCTCGCACATCACCGCCCGCACAGCGTCGGTGGTCTCGCTCAGCCCGGCCAGCGGGCGCCCGCGCATGGCCGCGAGCGTCTCCGCCAGCCGCACCGCCTCGATGACATGCGCCGAGGAGACGAGCCGGTCCTCCGCCCGCAGCAGCCCCGCCACCTTGGTCATCCACCGCTCGATCGGCCGGTCCGGCGCGGTGAACAGATGCCCGTACCACCCTGGCGAGTCGATGCCCGCCCCGTAACCGCTGACCCGGGAGAGCCTGCGGTGCGTCCACGGCACCCACGTCATGTCCGCCTTGACCTTCGGCAGCCCCTTCAGCAGCGCCCGGTCGGCGGCGACGGACGCCTTCTGCCGTAGCGCGGGCACATGCCACGCCCCGCACACGACGGCCACGTCGCCCTCGAACTCGCGTTGTGCCGCCCGTACTTGGAGCCGCATGTACGCCTCCCGCACGAGGTCCTTGTCATGACCCCCGTGCCCGTACGTCTCGCGCAGCGCCCCCATGGCCTCCTCCAGCGCGAGGAACGGGCCGAACACATCGCCCTGGCCGCCGCTCCGGTGCTCGACGACGTCCTCCCACCAGCGCTCGGGGTCGCCGTAGCCGGCCGTCTCGGCGAGCACGGCGAGGGGGTCGACCCGGACGTCGACCGACTCGGCAGTCTCCGATCCGCCCGTCCCGTCCGCCCCACCCGTGCCGTCCGTCCCGTGAGCCGCCTCGTCGCTTCCCCACGCCAGCGAGTGCGTCGCCGGCAAGTCGATGAACCGGGCCGGGATCCCACGCTCCAGGGCCCACCGGATCGCCACCCACTCCGGCGAGAACTCGGCCAGCGGCCAGAACGCGGACCGGCCGGGCTCGTCCACGGCGTGTGCCAGGAGGGCTACCGGTGGTCGCATGTCCGCGTCGGCGGCCAGCGGGATCAGGGCGTCCGCCTCAGGCGGTCCCTCGATGAGCACGACCCGCGGCCGGGCCGCGTCCAGCGCCGCCCGCACCGCCCGTGCCGACCCGGGCCCGTGGTGCCGTACGCCGAGCAGCAACGGCGCCCCACCAGTCACCCGGACCTCACCCTCACTCCCGTCAATCCCGGTCACACCATCCCCTCCCCTCAGGAAACGCCGACCCCTGTCCCCCACCCGTGCCACCTGTGCCCGTGCCCCCCGAGCCGCCGCCTCCCTCGCCCCCGCCGGGCTTCCCCCATCCCAGGTCCTCGCCGCTCATCCGCTCACCTCGCGGCAGGCGCGGTAGAAGTCCGTCCAGCCGTCGCGCTCACGGACCACCGCTTCCAGGTACTCCTGCCAGACGACCCGGTCGGCCGCCGGGTCACGGACGACGGCGCCGAGGATGCCCGCGGCCACGTCCCCGGCGCGCAGCACGCCGTCCCCGAAGTGGGCGGCCAGCGCGAGGCCGTTGGTGACGACGGAGATGGCCTCCGCCGTGGACAGCGTGCCGCTGGGCGACTTGACCTTCGTCCGGCCGTCGGCCGTGACCCCGTCGCGCAGTTCGCGGAAGACGGTCACCACACGACGGATCTCGTCGATCCCCTCGGGCACGGCCGGCAGGTCGAGGGAGCGGCCGATCTGGTCGACGCGCCGCGAGACGATGTCGACCTCGGCCTCGACGCTCTCCGGCAGTGGCAGCACGACCGTGTTGAAGCGGCGGCGCAGGGCGCTGGACAGGTCGTTGACCCCGCGGTCGCGGTCGTTGGCCGTGGCGATGAGGTTGAAGCCACGGACGGCCTGCACCTCCTGCCCCAACTCCGGTATCGGCAGCGTCTTTTCGGACAGGATGGTGATGAGCGTGTCCTGGACGTCGGCGGGGATGCGGGTCAGCTCCTCGACCCGTGCCGTCATTCCCTCGGCCATGGCCCGCATCACCGGGCTGGGCACCAGCGCGTCGCGGCTCGGGCCGTTCGCCAGCAGCTGCGCGTAGTTCCAGCCGTACCGGATCGCCTCCTCCGGTGTGCCGGCCGTGCCCTGCACCAGGAGGGTCGAGTCGCCGCTGACCGCCGCGGCCAGGTGCTCGGAGACCCAGGTCTTCGCCGTACCGGGCACGCCGAGCAGGAGCAGGGCGCGGTCGGTGGCGAGGGTGGTCACGGCGACCTCGACGATGCGGCGCGGGCCCACGTACTTCGGGGTGATCACGGTGCCGTCGGGCAGGGTGCCACCGAGCAGGTACGTCGCCACCGCCCACGGCGACAGTTTCCAGCGGGCCGGGCGGGGGCGGTCGTCCTGGGCGGCCAGTGCGAGGAGTTCTGCGGCGAAGGCGTCCTCGGCGTGCGGTCGCAACGCCTGGGCAGGCGTCGTCTCCCCTGTTTCCACGGGCATGGGCTCAACGGACACAGACATGACGAAGTCCCCCTCCAGCTCGGCCGGTTCTGCCGTTCTCGGATCTGGCACCCACCTTGCACCACACCACTGACAATCGCTCTGACCTGCGAAAACGCACTCGCAGTAGCGCTCGGCGGACCGATTGTCAGTGGTGGGATCTACCGTCGAAGACATGACTCAGCAGGGGGTGCGCTGGACGGCGGACCAGGTGCTGGCACTGGCGCCTGACGCATCGTCACGCAAAGCGGGAAGCAAACTCGGGGCGGCGGGGCCGTGGTCCGAGGCGGGGAGTTCCGACGAGGGGACGGTGTGGGGGCTGTGCAAGGGCAGTGGCAGCAAGCCGTATCAGACGGTCGTGGACATCGCGGACGTGTCCGGGCCCGCGTACAAGTGCAGTTGCCCGAGCCGGAAGTTCCCGTGCAAGCACGCGCTCGGGCTGCTGCTGCTCTGGGCGGGCGAGGACGGTGCGGTGCCGCGGGGGTCGGCGCCGGACTGGGCGGAGCAGTGGATGGAGGGGAGAAGGAAGAGGGCGGAGGAGAAGAAGGACGCGGGGGCGTCGCCGTCCGGCTCGGGTGATCCGGAGGCGGCGCGGCGCCGGGCGGAGCGCCGGGCCGAGCGGATCACCGCGGGGGCGACGGAGCTGGAGCAGCGGCTCATGGATCTGCTGCGTGGGGGGCTGGCCGGTGCGGAGCAGACGGGGTACGGGCTGTGGGAGGAGACGGCGGCCCGCATGGTCGACGCCCAGGCGTCGGGACTCGCGGCGCGAGTGCGGGAGTTGGGGGCGATCCCGTCCTCGGGACCCGGCTGGCCGGTGCGGTTGCTGGAGGAGTGCGCTCTCCTCCATCTCCTGGACCAGGGCTGGCTGCATCGCGACCGACTGCCGGACGGCCTGGCGGCGACAGTCCGTTCCCGTATCGGCCTGCCCGCCTCCCCGGACGGCCCTGCGGTACGGGACCACTGGCTGGTGCTCGCCCAGTACGACACGGCGGACACCCGTCTGACGACCCGCCGCATCTGGTTGCACGGCGCCGACTCCGGCCGCAGCGCCCTGCTCCTCTCTTACGGCGCCGCGGGCCGCGCCCCCGAACTCGCCCTGCCGGTGGGCCTGGCCCTGGACGCGGAGATCTCCGCGTACCCGGGCGCCGGGCGACAACGCGCGGCCCTGACCGAACAGTTCGCGCCACCTGCTCCCTCCTCCATACGTCCGCCGGGGATGACGACGACCCGGGCCGCCGCCCGCTACGGCGAGGCGCTCCGCGACGACCCGTGGCTGGAGTCGGTCCCGGTGACCCTGGACCAGGTCGTCCCGACGCCGGACGGTGACAGCTGGCAGCTCGCGGACGCCGACGGCGAGGCCGCCCTGCCGCTCACCGCCACCGCCCGCTCCCGCCCCGGCCTGTGGCGCCTGGTCGCCCTGTCCGGCGGCGCCCCGGTCAAGGTCTTCGGCGAGTGCGGCCACCGCGGCTTCACCCCGCTGACGGCCTGGCCGCAGGGCCCGGGCGAACCGGTCCGACTGTGCTGACACCGCCGGCTCCGACCGACGCGCCCTCACCGGCGCATCCGACCGACGCGCCCTCATCGACATATCCGACCGACGTGACCTCGCCGACCTACCCGACCGTGACCTCATCGCCGTACCCGACCGACCTGGGAGCGCACACGTACACCACCGGCCGCGCCACGTTCACCGTCCGTTCCACGCACGACGACGACAACGTCCACGCCACCTACGCCGGCAGCCAGGCCCACGAGGACGACGACAACGTCCACATCACGTACACGGGCGGCAACGCCCACGCCACCGCACGCGCCCGCCGACGGAAGGCACTCGCATGAACAGGACGCCCACGCCGGTGAATTCACCCACCCCCACGCCCACCCGGCCGCCGGCCGCCCCCGTCATCGTCTGGGAAGAGCTCGTCACCGCGGCGCTCCTGGGGACCGACCGGCGCTCGTCGGCGGTCGGGGCGGCGGGGCGGGAGGCGCCGGTCGCACTGCTGGACGCGGCGGCGGTGGAGACCGTACGACGGCGTGCCGGGCTGCGGCCCGCGCGGGCGGCGGCGCGTCCCGAACCGGCGCCCGCGGACCCGCGCCCCGCGTTGCCCGCCGCCGCGGCCCGCAGGCTCGCGCTGCTGCTGGCCGACCGTCCCGGCACCGGCGGCGGTGGCCGCAGGGGCAGCGCGCCGGACCTCATGGAGCTGCTGCCGCAGTGGCTCGCGGCGGCCAACGCCCGGGGGTTCGCGGCGCCCCCCGAGATGCTGCCGGCGCTGCTGGACGCGGCGCGGGGGCGTACGGACCTGCGGCCGTCGGCGCTGGCGTTCGCCGGGCCGCGCGCGGTGTGGCTGGCGCGACTGAGCCCGGACTGGCGGTTCGCCCTGCGCGCGGCACCGGGCGGCGACGCGGCGCTGCCGCATCCGCGGGACGGGGAGCGGGTCCGGCAGCTGTGGCAGGAGGGCCTGTTCGCCGAGCGGGTCGCCCTGCTCGCGTCGATACGGGCCCGCGAGCCCGCCGTCGCACGGGAGTTGCTGTCGGCGACCTGGGCGACGGAACGAGCGGAGGACCGGCTGATGTTCCTCGACTCGCTGCGGACGGGGCTGGGCGCGGACGACGAGCCGTTCCTGGAGCAGGCGCTGTCGGACCGCAGTCGTAATGTCCGGGCGACGGCCGCCGAGCTGCTCTCGGCGCTGCCGGGGTCGGCGCTCGCCGCGCGGATGGCGGTGCGGGCGGCGGCGTGTGTGGCGGTGGACCGTACGCGCGAGGCGCCGTGGATCGTCGTTGAGGCGCCCCACGAGTGCGATTCGAGCATGGAGCGGGACGGTGTCGTACTCAAGGCTCCGGCGGGACGGGGTGAACGGTCGTGGTGGTTGGGCCAGTTGGTGGAGGCGACCCCGTTGGGGACGTGGTCGGCGCGGCTCGGCGGGCGGACACCCGTGGAGATCGTGGCGCTGCCGGTGACGGACGACTGGCGGTCCGAGCTGCACGCGGCGTGGTGCCGGGCGGCGGTCCGGCAGCGGGACGCAGGCTGGGCGCGGGCCCTGCTCGGGGCTCCCGCCGCGCCCGAGGCCGGTGGTCCCGGGGCGGTGTCGCTGGCCGAGCGCGCCAAGCTGCTCGGGACGCTGGATCCGGGCGAACGGGCCGAGTGGGTGGCCGGTTTCATCGCGGCGCACGGTCTGTCGGAGGCGTTTCAGCTGCTCGGAGGGTGTGCCGTGCCGTGGGCCGGGCCACTGGGGCGGGCTGTGGTGGACGCGCTCAACATCGCTCGGGACGCGGGGAGTTATCCATGGAGCTTCAGTGGGGTGATGGGGCTGGCCGAGCGATGCCTCGATCCGGCGGAGGCGAGCCGCCTGGACGGGCTGCTCGCGGTGCCGGACGAGACGGAGGACGCGTCGCCGGGGGCCGGGGGTTACTGGGCGGAGGCGTTCCAGCGGCTGGGCACGACGCTGCGGTTGCGGGCGGCGATGCTGGACGAACTGGGACCGGCGTAGCCGTTCGGCCGCGCCGACGCGCCTCAGCTGACATGCCGCGCCCACACGCCTCAGCCGAAATACCCCGCCGACGCGCCTCAACCGGCATGCCGCGGAGCGGCTCAGCTGGCATGCCGCGGCGCGCCTCAGCCGAATTGCCCAGCCGACACGCCCCAACTGACATGCCGCGCCGACGCGCCTCAGCCGAAATACCCCGCCGACGCGCCTCAACCGGCATGCCGCGGCGCGCCTCAGCCGAATTGCCCAGCCGACGCCTCCCAGCCGCAATGCCGCGCCCCCGCGGCCCCGTGCCGGTCGTCGCCGGCGGCGGCCTACGCCCCCGCCGACTCCCGCACGTTCTCCCTGACCCACTCCACGATCGACTGGGTGGTCGCGCCGGGCGTGAAGATCTCCGCCACGCCCTTCTCCTTCAGCGGTGCGATGTCCGCCTCGGGGATGATGCCGCCGCCGAAGACGAGGATGTCCTCGGCCTCGCGCTCCTTGAGCAGCTCGATCACCGCGGCGAAGAGGGTGTTGTGGGCGCCCGAGAGGATGGACAGGCCGATCGCGTCGGCGTCCTCCTGGATCGCGGTGTCGACGATCTGCTCCGGCGTCTGATGGAGGCCGGTGTAGATGACCTCCATACCGGCGTCGCGCAGCGCCCGCGCGATCACCTTCGCCCCGCGATCGTGGCCGTCGAGCCCCGGCTTCGCCACCACCACGCGGATCGGACCGGCTGCCACACCCATCACTGCCTCCATGAAGCGCCTTCGGCTTCCTCACACCACAGTGTGCGAGGAAGTGAACGAACGTTATCTCCAGCATCCCGCAACCGGCAGTTTCGCGGTGCTGACCGAGGGGGAAATCACACGGTGGGACACGTCAGCCGCGCACCGTTCCGAGTCTTTGCGGCACCTGGACCGCAGCACCCTGCGGCCCCCGTACCGCAGCGGGAGCAAGCGCAACGGGAGCCGCAACGAGGTCTCCGTACCACCGCGCCGCGGGCCGCGCGCCGTGGCGGTGCGGTGTGCCGACGGCGGGAGGAAGGGCAGGCAGGGCCGACAAGGCGTCCGCAGGCCCCGCCGCCCACCGCGAGCCCGGCATCCCACGAGGGCACACGGGGGACAGAGGCGTCCTCCAGCGTGCCGACAGGAGGTCGGCCATGAAGGTCACCCGGGCAGTGCAGCCCCTCGTTCCGCTCTGTCAGCGCCTGCTCCCGGGCAGACTGGCCGGCCTGTCCGTGGCGCTGCTGAAGGCCACCGCCCTGGAGCTGGCGATCCTCGCGGGACACCTCCTCCTCTACCCCTCCGGCATCGCCCAGGAGCGCCGGTCACCGGCCCCGCCGCTCCCCGCGCCCGGTGACGGCACCGCGCAGCTGCCGACCGAGGCCAGGCCGCCGGTCGTCCTGTTGCACGGTTTCATCGACAACCGCTCGGTCTTCGTCCTGCTGCGCCGCAGCCTCGCCCAGCACGGGCACCGACCCATCGAGTCACTCAACTACTCCCCGCTGACCTGCGACATCCGTGTCGCGGCCGAGCTGCTCGGCCGGCACATCGAGGAGATCTGCGAGCGCACCGGCAGCAGTCAGGTCGACGTCGTCGGACACAGCCTGGGCGGCCTGATCGCCCGCTACTACGTGCAGCGCCTCGGCGGTGACCTCCGGGTCCGCACCCTGGTCACGCTCGGCACCCCGCACTCCGGGACCAGGGTGGTCCCGCTGGCCGACGCCCATCCGATCGTGCGGCAGATGCGCCCCGGCTCGGCGGTCCTGGAGGAGCTGAGCCGGCCCGCGCCGGGCTGCCGTACGCAGTTCGTGAGTTTCTGGAGCGACCTCGACCATCTGATGGACCCGTTGGAGACCGCCTGTATCGACCATCCCGATCTGCTGGCGCAGAACGTCCAGGTGAGCGGGATCGGGCATCTCGCCCTGCCCGTGCACCCGGCCGTCGCGACGGGGATACGGCAGGCGCTCGACACGACGAGGCCGGGTGCCACGGCCGATGCCGCCACCGGGGGTCTCACAGTGGCGTGACAGCCCCGGGACAGTCGTCCGACATCGAACAACCTTCGAACACAAAGCCAAAGTCGCGCCCGCAGTCCCCCGAAACACGGCCGAATGCCCGTTTCCTTCGGGCACGAAACCTACGGAAGATTGTCGTGCCCGCATACCGCCGGGTACAGTCGCCGCACTGCTCTGGCAGCCCCTGTTGTCGAGGCGAAAGAGAAGTTGGTGAACGACCCGTACACGTCGGGGACCATGACCACCCCGGCTCCGGCTTCTGATGCCTCGTCGGCGCACTACGCGTCGTACGGCACGCAGGAGGCCCAGTACGGCGACCTCGCGAGCCATCACTACGACACGGGCGCGCACGCCACCACCGCCCACTTCGACACCGACCCCCTGTTCGGCAGTCTCCCCGGTGACAACACCGGGTCGTACGACGCCCATCAGTGGGTCACGGGCAGTCAGCAGACCCTGAACTACGACCAGTACGCGGCCCAGCACCACGCCGCCTACGACACGGGCGCGTACGACACGACGGCCTGGACCGGCGAGCATCACCAGCTCTCCGCGATCCCGCCGCAGGTCGGCGCGGTGGACGCGAGCGGTCAGTGGGACGCCAACGCCTGGGTCCAGCCCGACCAGTCGGCAGGCCCGGCCGACCAGACCCAGCACTGGGAATGGGGCACGCAGGCCTTCGACACCGGCGCGTACGACGCCACCCAGTGGAACTCCGACAGCGGTGACGCCGCTCAGCTCCACGAGGAGCCGGTGGACCACGGGTCGACGGCGATGTTCGAGCAGGTCCCGTACGAGGAACCGGCCGAGCACGACGCCGAGTTGAGCGCCACCGGCGAGCTGCCCGCCCTCTCCGACGCCGATGGCGGGGCCGCCCCGCTCCTCGACGACCAGGAAGACTTCGCCCCCGCCCCGGGTTCTCGCATGGCCGCCCGCAACGCGGGCCGTTCCCGCCGCCGCCCGCCCGCCAAGCGCTCCGCGCTGATGAAGATCGCCGTGCCCTCCGCGTGCGTCATGGGGGTCACCGGGATCGCCGCCGCCTCCGTGGGCGGCCTGAGCGACGACAAGAACACCTCGGCGAGCGCGTCCGACGCCACGACCAAGTCCGTCAAGCCGTCCGCCGCGAACAACAAGCTGGACACCCAGCTGGAGTCACTCTCCGCGGGCGCCGACGACTTCGCCGATCGGGCCAGCCGGACGCAGGAACGCATCGACCTCAAGGCCCAGCAGGTGGCCGAGAAGAAGAAGGCGGCGGAGGAGGCGGCCCGCAAGGAGCGGCTGCGCCCCAAGTTCGCCCTCCCGGTCGCCCAGCACGGCCTCAGTGCCTACTACGGTCAGGCCGGCGTCAACTGGATGTCCGTGCACACCGGCATCGACTTCCCCGTCTCGTACGGCACGACAGTGATGGCCGCGACCGACGGCACCGTACGGACGCAGTGGAACAGCGCCTACGGCAACATGATGATCGTGACCGCGAAGGACGGCACGGAGACGTGGTACTGCCACCTCTCCAGCTACCGCGTCGCCTCCGGTACGACGGTCAAGGCCGGCGACCCGATCGCGTACAGCGGCAACAGCGGCAACTCGACCGGCCCGCACCTGCACTTCGAGGTGCGCCCGGCGGGCGGCTCGGCGATCGACCCGCTGCCGTGGCTGAGGAGCCACGGCCTGGATCCCACGTAGGCGCAACGCCCGCTTTTGGCTTTCAGGGGCGCGGGGCTGTGTCGATCAGCGGCTCCGCCGCGGGGCGCGACCAGCCCCCACCGCCCCGCAGCGGACTACTACAGCTTCTCCACCGGCGCATACCGCAACAGCAACCGCTTCGGCTTGGCCTCGCCGAAGTCGACCGTCGCCTCCGCGTTCGCACCCGTGCCCTTCACCGCCATGACCGTGCCCAGCCCGAACTGGTCATGCGTAACCCGGTCACCAACGGCCAGCGACACAACCGGCTTGTCAGACGCACGACTCGTGGCGAAGCCGGACGCACCGCGCGCCGAGGAGCGGGAGGACGACAGCGAGGACGCGACACCCGAGACGGGGCCCGCGGGAGCGGCGGTCGCGCCCGTGCGCTTCCACTCCACGTGCTGCTCCGGGATCTCCGACAGGAAGCGTGAGGGCGGGTTGTACGACGGCTGACCCCATGCGCTGCGCAGTGAGGAGCGGGTCAGATAGAGCCGTTCCCGCGCGCGCGTGATCCCGACGTACGCCAGGCGCCGCTCCTCCTCCAGTTCCTTGGTCTGGCCGAGGGAGCGCATGTGCGGGAAGACGCCGTCCTCCATGCCGGTGAGGAAGACGACCGGGAACTCGAGTCCCTTGGCGGTGTGGAGAGTCATCAGGGTGATGACGCCCGAGCCGTCCTCGTCCTCGTCGGGGATCTGGTCGGAGTCGGCGACGAGCGCGACGCGCTCCAGGAAGGCGGCGAGCCCGGGGGACTCCTCACCCTCCTCCGTCTCCTGCTCGAACTCCAGTGCCACGGCGGCGAGTTCCTGAAGGTTCTCGATCCGGGTCTCGTCCTGCGGGTCGGTGGAGGCCTGCAACTCGGCGAGATAGCCGGTGCGTTCGAGCACCGCCTCCAGGACCGTCGCCGGTCCCGCGCCGGAGTCGACGATCGTACGGAGCTCCTCCATCAGCACGTTGAACCGCTTCACGGCGTTGGTCGACCGCGCGGCCATGCCGTACGCCTCGTCGACGCGCTTGAGGGCCTGCGGGAAGCTGATCTTCTCCCGCTGCGAGAGGGCGTCGATCATCGCCTCGGCGCGCTCGCCGATACCGCGCTTGGGGACGTTGAGGATCCGGCGCAGCGGCACCGAGTCCTCGGGGTTGGCGAGGACCCGGAGGTAGGCCAGGACGTCCCGGACCTCCTTGCGCTCGTAGAAGCGGACACCGCCGACGACCTTGTAGGGCAGGCCGACGCGGATGAAGATCTCCTCGAAGACTCGGGACTGGGCGTTGGTGCGGTAGAAGACCGCGACATCGCCCGCCTTCGCGTCGCCCGCGTCCGTCAGTCGGTCTATCTCCTCGGCGACGAACTGGGCCTCGTCGTGCTCGGTGTCCGCGACGTAGCCGGTGATGCGCGCGCCGGCGCCCGCGTTGGTCCACAGGTTCTTGGGGCGGCGGGACTCGTTGCGCTCGATGACCGCGTTCGCCGCACTCAAAATGGTCTGCGTGGAGCGATAGTTCTGCTCCAGCAGGATCGTCGTCGCGTTCGGGTAGTCCTCCTCGAACTGGAGGATGTTGCGGATCGTCGCGCCCCGGAAGGCGTAGATCGACTGGTCGGCGTCACCGACGACGCAGAGTTCGGCGGGCGGGACGTCGAACTCGTTGGGGGGTACGTCGACCGGGTGCTCGGAAGTACCCACCAGCTCCCTGACCAGCGCGTACTGCGCGTGGTTGGTGTCCTGATACTCGTCCACGAGCACATGCCGGAAACGGCGGCGGTAGTGCTCGGCGACGTCCGGGAAGGCGCGCAGCAGGTTGACCGTCGTCATGATCAGGTCGTCGAAGTCGAGGGCGTTGGCCTCGCGCAGCCGCGACTGGTACATGGCGTAGGCCTGGGCGAGGGTCTTCTCGAAGCCGTCGGTGGCCTGGGCTGCGAAGTCCTCCTCGTCGATCAGCTCGTTCTTGAGGTTGCTGATCTTGGCGCTGAAGGACTTGGGCGGGAAGCGCTTGGGGTCGAGGTCCAGGTCACGGCAGACGAGGGCCATCAGGCGCTTGGAGTCGGCGGCGTCGTAGATCGAGAAGGAGGACGTGAAGCCGAGCTTCTTCGACTCCCTCCGCAGGATCCGCACGCACGCGCTGTGGAAGGTCATCACCCACATCGCGTTGGCGCGCGGGCCGACGAGCTGCTCGACGCGCTCCTTCATCTCACCCGCGGCCTTGTTGGTGAAGGTGATCGCGAGGATCTGGCCCGGGTGCACGCTGCGCTCGGCCAGCAGGTAGGCGATGCGGTGCGTGAGCACGCGCGTCTTGCCGGAGCCGGCGCCGGCCACGATGAGCAGCGGGGTGTCGGAGTGGACGACGGCCGCTCGCTGGTTCTCGTTGAGCCCCTCGATCAGCGCCGCCGCGTCCAGGGCGGGGCGCGGGGCGCCGTCGCGGTAGTAGGCGTCCCGGTCCGGGGGCACGTCGAACTTCCCGCCGAACAGATCGTCCGGAACGGGTTCGGATCCCGGCCCGTGATCCTGCTCGTCCTCGGGCGGCGGCGGGGGTTCCTCCTCGTGCCCCTGGGGGGCCTGGAGGTTCGCCAGGAAGCTGTCGTCAAAGAGGCCTGTCATCGCCCTCCGAGTCTAGGGCTCCCCACTGACAGCCCGCCGCCGCCCCGAGAAGTCGGACCCTCTCACCCTCCAGGACCACCTCGTCACGTTCCGTGAGAAATCGAGTGATCGCCTCCTCTGGCCACCCAAGGTCACGAAAATGTATCGGGCCTATCGGACATCAACCTTCACAGGGGCCACACCAGTTGGCTACCGTGCCGGACAGGCCGTACGACCCCCACCGGCGAACGTCGCCGGGCCGCGCGGCCTCCGCCGAGTCCGGTGCGCCGCCATGGCAGCCGGAGCCGGGGACCCACACCGACCTTGGGGTGAATCGGCCCGACTCCCTCCCGGGAGCGGCCGTAGGGCACACCTTCCGAACCACCCGCCCGAACCCGACAGCTAACTCGGTAGGCGGAACGTGGAAGGAGTCGCCTCCCTTGGCGTCGCACGCAAAGCCGCGTCCTGCGGGAACGCGCGTAGCAGGCATACGCACCCCCGCGCTCGCAACGGCCGCCCTCACCTCCGTGGCCCTGCTCTCCCAGACGGCCACCGCCGCACCCTCGACCGATGACAAGCCGAGCCTGGAGGAAGTCGAGAAGAAGGTCGACGACCTCTACCGGCAGGCGGAGTCGGCGACCGAGAAGTACAACTCGGCGAAGGAGAAGACCGCACAGCAGCGCGAGCAGGTCGACACCCTCCTCGACGACGTCGCCAAGCGCACCCAGAAGCTCAACGAGGCTCGCGAGGAGCTCGGCTCCTTCGCCGCGGCCCAGTACCGCACCGGCGCCTCCGCGCCCGACACCGCGACCTTCCTGCTCGCGGACACCCCGCAGGACTACTTCGACCAGACGCAGCTGATGGGTCGCATGACGGACCGTCAGAAGGGCGCGGTCGACGACTACGTCAGCGCGCAGTCGGCGACGATGAAGAAGCGCCAGGAGGCCACCAAGAGCCTGGAGACGCTCACCGAGTCGCAGAGCGACCTGAAGACCGCCAAGGCGACCGTCCAGCGCAAGCTCTCCGACGCGCGCGAGCTGCTGTCGCAGCTGACCGCCGAGGAGAAGGCGCGGCTCGCGGCGATCGAGAAGAAGAAGCAGGAGGAGGCCGCCCGAAAGGCCGCGGAGCTGGCCGAGCAGCAGAAGGCCGCCGAGCAGAAGGCGGCGCAGGAAGCAGCGGCGGCCGAGGAGACGGGGAGCGGCTCGTCCTCGGAGACCTCCACGGACTCCTCGTACGCCACCAAGGCCGACAAGGCGCTCGCCTTCGCCCGCTCCCAGATCGGCAAGCCGTACGTCTGGGGCGCCACCGGCCCCGACTCCTACGACTGCTCCGGCCTCACCCAGGCCGCCTGGAACGCCGCCGGCATCTCCCTCCCCCGCACCACCTACGACCAGGTGAACTTCGGCACCACGGTCTCCCTCGCCAACGCCCGGCCCGGCGATCTCGTCTTCTTCTACGACGATGTCAGCCACGTCGGCATCTACATCGGCAACGGCATGATGATCCACGCGCCGAAGCCCGGGGCGTACGTCCGCGAGGAGTCGATCTACTACGACGGCGAGTCGGCGATCCACAGTGTGGTCCGCCCGGCCTGACGCAGGTCAGTGACCTCCGCGGTTCTCTACGCAGGGCCCCGCCCCGGGCTGGGGCTCGGCGTAGACACCGTGCACCTCGGTGGTCAGCTCGTCCGCGGTCACCCGCCCGGACACGCACGCGAGGCCGGTGTAGACGGCGTAGAACCCGTTCCCGACGAAGACCCCGTGTTCCGGTCCGCAGCCGAGGCGCTGGAGCGCCGCCTCGACCCGCTCGTCCCCGTAGACCCCGTAGGCCCCCGCCCCGCCTGCCGCCCGCACCTTCTCCAGTTCCTTGCGGATGAGCCCGGCCGAGGCCAGTCCACTGGCCTCGCGTTCGGCACTGAGGGACGCCTGCATGCGGTACGCGTGGTTGTCGGCGTAGTTGGGGGGCTGGTCTCCGGCTCCCTCGCCCCGCGAGGTGGTCGCGCTCGGCACGGGCGAGGAGGGCGCGGGCGGGGGCGTCTCGGCGGCCTGGGCGCATGTGGGCGGGGGCGGGTAGGAGGGCGTGGGCGTCGGCGCGCCCGCGGACTGCTCCCCGGCTCGTTCGCTTCCGCAGGCGGCAAGGGCGAGCACAGCGAGGGCGGCCAGGGCGACTGATCGTCGGTAGGACATGTGCCGCAGTCTCCCCACCCCCCTCTCCCCCTGTCATGAGCGCAACTACTCAGTTGCCCTCACCCCGCGCGTTTTTCTCCCCCACGCGCGCGTGCCCCGCTCTCAACCCCCACCCCGCTCCATAGCATCACCCCATGCCCGATACACCCCGTACCTCCCCCCTCCGTACCTGGTGGGCGCAGCGGCCGCCCGCCGCGGGCTCCGCGGTGATGGCGACCGGAATCCTGTCGATCGGTCTCCATCTGACGGGGTACGAGGGGGTGTCCCGCGTCGCGCTGGCGCTGGCGAGCGTGGCCTGGGTGGCGCTGGCCGCCGACTTCGTCGTACGACTGCTGTGGCAGCGGTCGCGGTGGGTGACGGAGGCGGAGACGCCGGGCGCGCTCACGGCCGTCGCGGCGACCACCGTGCTCGGCACCCGCTTCTCCGCGCTCGGCTGGCAGACCCTCGCCGAGGCGCTGCTGGCGCTGTCGACGCTGCTGTGGCCGGTACTGATCGTGCTGGTGGTCGGGCACTGGAAGCGGCGGATGCCCGGGGCGGTGTTCCTGGCCTGTGTCGCCACGCAGGGGCTGGCCGTACTGGGCGCGACGCTGGCCGGGGCGCTGCCGACGTCCTGGCTCGCGCGGGCGGCGCTGGTGATGTTCTGGCTGGGTCTGGTGGCCTACGGGCTGGCCCTGGCCCACTTCGATCTGCGCCAGGTCACGCAGGGCGCCGGGGACCACTGGGTGGCCGGCGGGGCGATGGCCATCTCGGCGCTGGCGGGCTCGAAGCTGATCGCGGCCGACAGCGCGCGCCTGTATCTGTGGAACGACGACGACCGTGGCGTCCTGCGTGCCGTGACCCTCGCTCTGCTCGTCCTCGACCTGTCCTGGTACGTCGTTCTGCTGCTCGCCGAGATCGGGTGGCGGCGCCCGCACTACGACGCGCGCCGCTGGGCGACCGTGTTCCCGATGGGGATGACGGCGGTGGCGACGCTGTCCGTCGCCGCCGCCCTGGAGGTGTCCTGGCTGAGGACGCCCGGCGAGGTGCTGCTGTGGATCGCCGTGGCGGTGTGGCTGGCGGTCGCGGCGGGGGCCGTGGTGGCGGCTCGCGCCGGCGTCGGCGCTCTGCGGACCCCCTGAGCCCCTGGCGCCCTCAGCTCCACAGCGTGGCGATGAGGATGTTCACCACGACGAGTGCGGGAACCGCGCTGAACAGCGCCTTGTCCACCCGCTCCTCGTCCCGCTTCACATAGACGAGGCCGAGGATCACGACGAGCACGGCCAGTTTCACGGCGAGCTTGACGCTGTTGAGGGACTGGTCGTCCGCCTTGTTGAGGGCGACCAGGAGCACGCCGGTCCCCAGCATGGCCAGCGCGCCACGGAGCATCAGCGGGTTGAATCGGGCGGTCCCCTGGTTCATCGCCTTCACCTGGGTGAGGTAGCCGCCGAGCAGCACGACTATGCCGACGAAGTGCAGAACGAGGAAGACAGAGATGAGTACGTCCATGGGCCCGGAGCCTATTTCAGGCCCCCTTGAGTAACCCTGGACCGCCCCGTCACCCACCTCTGGCGGACTTGCATATATGCGCCATAGCACTCGGCGACCCACCCATATCGGGAAATCCGCACTTCGGTCATCACCCCGCGCGAAGTCGGCGGCGAGGCAACGGGCTCATGGTCGTATCCGGTCAACCGGCGGCCGCCTGGGAGCAGTTCCGCGCAACCCGTTACCCCCACGACACACACAGGTTTAGCGTCCTCCACCAGGTGACCGGCTCCCCACCGCCGCCCGGGCCAGGGGCGGCAGTCGATCACCACCGCCGAGAAGGTCCGGCGGCGGCCCGCTCCCCCTGTGCGGGCCGCCGCCGGACGCGTAAACCGCCCCGGGCGGCCGTACGACGCTCCCCCTGGCGTCGGCGCGGCCGGTGACGGCCCGGGGCGGCCACCACCGGCTCCTCCGGTCGAGGCGGTCGTACGAAAGGACGTGCAAGTCCACGTGGCAGCGCACCGCAAGCCCAGACAGCGCTCGGTCGGCGGCAACACGGCCCGTACGGCGGCGACGATCGCCCTCGCGGGCGCGGCGACCGCGACGGGTTTCGACGGGATCGGGCACGCCGACCCGAACCTGACGCCAGCTCAGGTCAAGGCGAAGGTGGACAAGTTGTACCAGGAGGCGGAGGTCGCCACCGAGAAGTACAACGGCGCGAAGGAGAAGGCGGACGCGGCCGAGGAGCGCCTGAAGACGCTGCGCGACGAGGCGGCCCGCAAGACGGACAAGCTCAACTCGGCCCGGGACGCGCTGGGTTCGATGGCGGCGGCACAGTACCGGGAGGGCGGGCTTGACCCGTCCCTCCAACTGGCCCTGTCCTCCGACCCCGACCACTACCTGGACAGCGCGGAGTTCGTGGACCGCGCGGGCACACGGCAGGCGGCGTCGGTGGCGAGCGTGCGCAGGCAACTACGCGAGATCGAACAACTCCGAGGCGCCGCCCACGTCGAACTGACCTCCCTCAAGTCCCGCCAGGCGGAGCTGAAGCGGCACAAGAAGACCATCACGGGAAAGCTGGACGCGGCGCGGCGCCTGCTGGCCCAGCTCCCGGCGGAGGAACGCGCGACCGACACCCAGCACACGTCGCGGGGCTCAAGCACGGGCGGCGCCCGGGACACCCTCACCCCCACCACGGGCTCCACCGCCCAGGCCCCCAACTCCCGCGCGGCCGCAGCCGTTTCCTACGCCTACACCAAGCTCGGCAGCCCCTACGTCTGGGGCGCCACCGGCCCCGACGCCTTCGACTGCTCCGGCCTCACCCAGGCGGCATACCGCTCCGCCGGCATCTCCCTCCCCCGCACCACCTACGCCCAGATCGACGCCGGCCGCCGCGTCTCCCGCTCCGAACTCCAGCCGGGCGACCTCGTCTTCTTCTACTCCGCCATCTCCCACGTCGGCATCTACATCGGCAACGGCCAGATGATCCACGCACCGAACCCGACGGCGCCGGTACGGATCGCGCCCATTGACGAGATGCCGTTCGCGGGGGCGACGCGGGTGGTGTGACCAAGCGGACCTCCCTCCGGCTTCGCCGCCTGTACCTTGTCCTCACCGCGTGAGGAGCGAGGTACGCAGGGTGAAGGTCTATCTGTCGTCCACAGTGTCCGACCTGGAGAAGTACCGTGCAGCGGTACTGGCCAGGCTGCGCAAGCTGCCACTGGACGTCGTCGCCATGGAGGACTACGCGGCCTTCGACGAACGGCCGTTGGAGAAGTGTCTTGCCGACGTGGCGAGTTGCGATGTCTACGTCGGCCTCTTCGCCTTTCGCTACGGGTACGTCCCCGAGGTCGGTCCGCAGAACCCGGACGGGCAGTCGATCACCGAGCTGGAGTACCGCAAGGCCGGCGAGTCGGGCCGCAAGCGGCTGATCTTCCTGGTCGACGACGACGCCTCGTGGCCCATGGGGCACGTCGACGCGCTGACCGCCCCCGGCACGTCGTCGGCCACCGGCATCAAACGCCTGCGTGACGAGCTGAAGAAGGTCCACGGCGTCGGCTGGTTCACCAACCCCGGCGACCTCGCCGCGGACGTGGTGTCGGCGGTGGCGGCCGACCTCCAACTGCCGCCGGGCGCCCTCGCCCCGCCCAGACCCGTGGCGGAGCCACCGCATCCCCGGAAGCTGGTCCACGACGTCCATCTGCTGCACGCGCTCAAGGACCGTGAGGCGGCGGACCAGTTGGCCACGGCGGTGGGGGCGATGTGGAACGTCACCACGTCCTCCACGGACCTCCTCACCACCACCCCCCAGGAGATGCTCACCCTGGACCGTGCCGTGACCGCGGCCCGCACGGTCGGCCTCCTGCTGTCCCCGCCGCTGATGACCGTGCTCGCCGAGAACCCCGACCGCACCCATCGCGTCCTGAACCTGGCCCGCGCCCGCACCGGACATCCCCTGCTCGGCATCGTCGCACCGGGCTCGGACCCCGACGCGCTTGCCGCCGAAGCCCTCCAGTGGGGCATCACCGAGACACTCGCCGAGTCCGCGACCCTGACGCTGCCGAACCGCCTGCACGCGGCGCTCCTGCAAACCGTCGGACTCCAGCGCCCCGACCACGAGATAGGCCTGCCGGTCGTGGTGGTGGCCATGACCGACACAGAAGCGGACGGCCTGCTCGGTACGGCGTCCGGGCAGGTGCGGGAGATCATCGAAGGATTCGGTCTGCCCCCGGAGTCGATCCGCTCCCGGTACGGCACGACACGAACGAACTGGAAACCGTTCGGCGCCGAGGGCCTGCTCATCGCCCAGGTCCTGGAGAGCGCGGTGTCCGGCCTCAGCGACCCCGATCTGCGATTGCGCGGCCGGCAGATCCGACTCCAGCCGTATCTCTTCGACGACTTGCTCTCCTACGACCTCGCCCACTCCCTCGTCTTCCAGGACGTCTCCCGCAATGGCTGCCTGGTGGTGGCCGACGAACTCTCCTTGCTCCAACCGGACTTGCACGACGCGTTCCGGGCTTCCCCGCTCTACGAAGGCCCCCAGATCTCGTTGATCACCCTCTCCCCCGGTGACCCGGCCACGGGCACTCCGCACGAGCTGATCCGACAGGTTCTGGCCGAACGCCTCCACCACCCCCACTACCGCTTCGACGACGCGCTCGACCCCCTCTGCGAGATGAACGTGGCCAGCAGACGCCACCTCGACCGCTGGCTCCGCGCCAGCCTCCCCCAGACCCTGGACGCCTACCGCAACGCCCGGCCGAGCGCCGACAAGGCCCGGCTCCTGGAAGCGGAACTCGGCACCCGCCCCACCGGCGCCATGGCCCGGCTCGTCACGGAAGGCTGAGCGACGTGATCGTCACGTTCTACTCCTACAAGGGGGGCGTCGGCCGCTCCATGGCCCTGGCCAACATCGCCGACCAGTTGGCTAGAAGCGGGATGCGCGTCCTGATGGTCGACTTCGACCTGGAGGCACCGGGCCTGGAACACTTCTTCCCGATCGAACACGAGCGGGTACGCGGCCGGGAAGGCCTACTGGACCTGCTCCTGGCGTTCAAGTACGCGATGTCCGTGGCCGCTTCGTCCGCCGAGGAGGGCGAGGAGGACGCCTACCGCGACCTGGACCGCTACATCTGCAGCGTCTACCCCCGCCGCTCGGACGGCGGCCGTCTCGACCTGCTCGCGGCGGGCCTGCGCCAGACCGACGAGCAGATCACACGCTACGGCAGCGAACTGCGTCGCTTCGACTGGCAGGACTTTTACTACGTCTGGTCGGGCGAGCTGTTCTTCGAGTGGTTCCGCAGGACGTGTGCCGATCAATACGACGTCGTCCTGGTCGACAGCCGAACAGGAGTGACGGAGCTCGGCGGGGTCTGTGCCTACCAACTGGCCGATGCCGTCGTCGCCCTGTGCGCACCCAACCTCCAGAACATGGAGGGCACGGCATGGATGGTCCGGCACTTCCTGTCCCCGCAGGTGAAGGCAGTGCGCGGCGACCGTCCACTGGAGGTTCTGGTGGTCCCGTCCCGGGTGGACCAACAGGACCCTGGCCTCCTGGCGGACTTCACCGAGCGTTTCGCACGGACGTTCGGCCGATTCACTCCCTCTGCGCTGGACGAGGCGGGCCTCACCTTCTGGGAACTCCAGGTGCCGTATGTGCCCGCCTACGCTTTCGACGAGCAGGTCATCACGGATCCGGGGCGGACGGATGACCGCAGAGCGCTGGTACGGGCGTACGACAACCTGCGCAACGCGATCGCTCTGCTGGCCCCTGACCGGAACCCGATCGCGGCGTTGCGGCCGACGCCGGGCGCTGTCGGCAGAGAGCCGGTCGAGACCCGATATGACCCTACGACGCGATTCGCGACGCCGGATGTCTCGGTGTCGCACAGCCGCACGGGCCGAGGGGCAGCAGATCAGATCCGGGAGCTGCTCACCCTGCGAGGAAACCTCAGGGTCGCCGAACCCGTGGCCGGCCAGCGGTGGCACATGGGCATCCGACCGGCCAAGGTCAATCTGGTCCTGGTCAGCCCGCCGGGGAAACTGAGTCTTGGGCAGCTGGCCGAACTGGATGCCCTGGCCGCCGTTGAGGCACGTGTGCTGCCCGTCCTGCTGCCGGGCATCATCCGGATGCCGCAGGAACTGCGGGACTACACATGCCTCGACTTCAGCGACGGGCTGGACGCGGACCGGCTGCTGGAGACCGTGCAGGCGGGCCTCAGACAGTCGAAGACGAGGAACACCTTCACGGAGAATGCCGATCCGGCGCCGTATCCCGGGCTCATGCCCTTCTCGGAGTCCGACGCGCCGGTGTTCTTCGGGCGTGACGAACTGGCGGCCGAGGTCCTGAACACCTTGGCGCGCCACGGGACGTGCGCGGTCATCGGTGGGTCGGGAAGCGGCAAGACGAGCCTCGTGAACGCCGGTGTGCTCCCGGCTCTTCGCGCGGGAGCGCTGCCGGGCAGCGAACTCTGGCCGATCGTCCGGGTCCACGGGGACGGCCGTGCGACGGAGTTGGAGGCAGTGCTGCGTTCGCTGGCCGACCTGCCCGAGAACTCCCGCAAGGTGGTCGTCGTTCTGGACCAGTTCGAAGAACTCCTCACTCGTGAGCCAGTCGGCCGCAGTCACCCCCTCGACTTGTTGCGGACGCTCATGCGCGCGCCGGATTCGGCGTTCCTCCCGCTGACCGTCCTGCGCGCCGACTTCCTGACCCAGGCTCAGGATCACGCGGTCTCCTTCATAAAGCACCGGGTGCACGTCACCCCCATGAGCCCCGAGGAACTCCGGCAGGCCGTGGAGATGCCGGCGCGATACGTGGGGCTTCAGCTGGAACCGGGCCTCAGCGACCGCCTGCTCGCCGACGTGGGCGGCGAACCCGGGGCCCTGCCACTCCTGCAGTCCGCTCTCCACAACATGTGGACGCGCCGGAGCGAGGGCTACCTCACCCATGACGGATACCTGGACATGGGCGGCGTACAGGGAAGTCTGGCCATTGCCGCGGAAGGATGGTTCTACTCGCTGTCGGACGACGACGCGCACAGGGCCCGCGAACTCCTCTTGCACCTGGTCACCATCGGATCCGACGGCGAGCCGCTGCGGCGAGCGGTGCCCACCGAGACCATCGCAGCGACGGGAGCCACCGATCTGTGCGAACAACTGCTGCAACGGCGGTTGTTGGTCACCGGGTACCCCACCAGGACTGGTCAACCTCAGGTACAGCTCGCCCACCAGGCTCTCGTCGACAGCTGGCCGAGATTCCACGCATGGATGCTGGAGGCGGGTTCAGCACTCCGGCTACGCCAGATGCTGTCCGAGGCCGCCGCGGACTGGCTGGCGTCCGGGCAAACACCCGAAGGACTTCTCAGCGAGCGGAGTCAGGCAGCCGTTGAGGACTCCATCACAGGCAGACTGATGCTCGGGGAACTGGAGAAGGACTTCTTGGCGGCTTCACGGGCTGATGCCAGGAGGAGGCGCCTGGCAGCCACGCTGACCGCCATCGCTTTGTTCGCTGTCGGGCTCGCAGTCGCTGCTCTCGGCTACTACATGCCCATGGACACTCTGACGACCTTGCTACTGGCCGTGGACACGGTAGCCGCGGCGGCTTTGGGTTGGGCCTGGACGACGCGATTGTCCAGACGCGAACGCCGCTCCCTCACGCTCTGATCAGACCGGCCCGAATTTCCTCGACCCATGCCTGGGCATCCCGGACTTGTCTTCCCGTCGGAACCGGTTCCGCGCCCCCGTCCCGCCCTGCACAGGCCCGGCAGAGACCCCCCGGCAACGCCTCGGCCCGCCCCGGCACCCCACAGTCGATGCACTCCACCAGGAGCCGGGCTACTCGCACAGCCGGAGCGGCAGGACGCTCCGGCGGCATCCGGTCGACCAGCCGACGCCGCACGAAGGCGCGTGGCGAGTGCACCTGGTCCGGGAGCCCGGCGACCAGCACCTGAGACAACTGGTCCGGCGACGTGCCCCGGGCCAGCCATTCACCGGCCAGCTCTTCGAGCGCGGTGCAGTCGGCGGCGGACAGGGCGAGGCGCGGGTCGCGGAGACCGAGGCGGGCGAGGGTGTCGTAGGCCTCGGACGGTGGCGGTACGTCGGCCACGACTGCCTTTGTCCCGGCCTCGGGCGGCGTCACGTCACCTTCGAGCGTCCCGGCCCACCATTCGTCGTCACGTGCGGTACGTGACCAGAACGTGTGGAACACCCACCGCGTGCCGGTCTCGCCCTGGGCGGGAGGGATACGACGCCGTACGCGCCGCAGATGCCCCGCGCGCCCGAGCTCGTTGAGCGCCGAGCGCACGGCCTGCTGGCCGTAGAGGGGTTGCGCCTTGGCGAGGGTCTTGGCGTCCATCGCCGCGTTCTCGGGGAGCTGGTCGATGAGGCTCGCGAGATAGGCCTCGCGGGGTGAGAGGTGCTGGAAGTCGGCGGGTTTCCGCCGTTGTTGGTCCGGGGCGGAGCGCTTGCCGTAGCCGGGCTTGGCCATGGGATGGGCTGCGGGGGCGGGCAGGGCAGCGTTAGAGTTTTCGTAAGCCACGAGATCGGTCCTGATCTTGAGGGCGAGACCCCGGCGGGTGCTGCTAACACCCGACCGGGGTTGTTTGTTGTCGCGAACGCTAGAGGTTCGCGACTGTGCGTCGCAACCTGATCACGAAAAGTCATCTCCGCTGCCATGTGCGGAAGTTGGCGCACATGAGGGGTGGGAGGGTGGGTGGATTCTTTCCGCCCATTCCTTGAAAGAGGAGCTCGGGTCTCGACGTCCGAAGCCCGGAGCTCAGGCCTCGCGGGAGGCGTGGGCGATGAAGGCAGCCCAGGCGTCGGCAGGCACGTCGAAGCAAGGGCCTTGGGGGCCGAGCTTCGAGTCCCGGACGCGGGTGGCGTGGGGGTGGAGGGCGACTTCGAGGCAGGCGCCGCCCTGGGAGTCGCTGTAGCTGGACTTGACCCACGTCAGCTCAGTCTTCATAGCTCCTGTGCCACCTTCCTGATGAACGCAGCCGACTCCTCAACTCCGAGAGCCTGCATGCGGATCATGCCATGTGCCTGTGCGAGGTCACTGACCTTGTGCGCATCAGCATGAAGTGCGCTGGTCTCCGGACTCTCGACGTAGGCGAAGTGCTCGTGATCAGCCGTCTCCAGCAGAATGAACGACCCGTTGAGCGCGAGACCCCCGCACTTACCGAACGGCAACACCTGGATGGACACGTTGCGCCGCGCACCCACCTCGGGCAGATGGAGCAGCTGCTCTCGCATGACCTCCGGCCCGCCGACCCCAGTGCGCAACGCGGCCTCATAGATGACGAAGCCGTACACCGTGCCCGCCCGCCGCCTCAACGCCTCCTGTCTCGCCAACCGCCCCCGAACCCGCTCCCCCACCGTCTCGTCGTCCAGTGGCGGACAGCTCTCGCCGATCAACGCCGCCGCGTACTCCCGCGTCTGCAACAAACCCGGAACCAGCCCCAGCGAATAGTCGTGCACGGCGATCGCCTCGGCCTCCAACTCCATGTACTCCTGCGACCGCGCAGGAAACGGCTCCGGCTTCAGAAACTCATGCCCCGCGAGCAACTTCCCCCGCGCCCCGCACATCTGGTCCGCGACCTGCAACAACCGCAGGGTGGGACGTCGGCGCCCGCACTCCATCGACTTGACGTACTCGTAGTCGTACCCGGCCTCTTCGGCGAGCGCCTGTCGACCGACGCCCGCCTCCTCGCGCCAGAGCTTGACCTGCCCGCCGCAGTACCGCCAGTTCGGCTGAGTCATCGTTCGCGCCCACCCGTCTCCCGCCGACACCCCGTGTACACGCACCCTCTGTACACACTCCGCCACTCCCCGAGGTTACGCGTCAACCACCAGCCTGATCACGGCAAACGACGGAGAAGCACCCGCACGAAAGAGACGCGCGCATGCCCGAGGAAGCAGTCGAGTGGCAACTGCCCCGCCACCCCCGCAGCGTGGGCCGGTCCCGCGCACGGCTTCGTGAGCAGGCCGCCGACTGGAAACTCCCGGACGACGTCACCGACACGGCCGTGCTGCTGCTCAGCGAGCTGATGACCAACGCCTATCGGCACGCCCGCGTCTCCCCCGGACGCGAGATCCGTACGCGCTGCACGCTGGAGGACGACGGTCGCCGGCTTCGTGTCTCGGTGACGGACGCGAGTGACACGATGCCGACGTTCCGGAACCCGTCCCCGGAGGACGAGTCGGGGCGCGGCCTGATCCTGGTCACCCTGCTCGCCGACGAATGGGGCACGGAGCCTCGCCCGAACGGTCTCGGCAAGACCATCTGGTTCACGCTCGACCTGGACCTCGACGCGACTACACCAGCCGCCTCGCCGTCGCCCACCGCGTCAGCTCATGCCTGTTCGACAACTGCAACTTCCGCAGTACCGCCGACACATGGGACTCCACCGTCTTCACGGAGATGAACAGCTGCTTGGCGATCTCCTTGTAGGCGTAGCCGCGGGCGATCAGTCGCAGCACCTCGCGCTCACGCTGGGTGAGGCGGTCGAGGTCCTCGTCCACCGGGGGCGCGTCAGTCGAGGCGAAGGCGTCCAGGACGAAGCCGGCCAGCCTCGGGGAGAACACCGCGTCGCCGTCCTGGACGCGGAAGATGGAGTCGACCAGGTCCGTGCCGGTGATGGTTTTGGTGACGTAACCCCTCGCTCCGCCTCGGATCACGCCGATGACGTCCTCCGCCGCGTCCGAGACCGACAGCGCCAGGAAGCGGACGGGCTGCTCCGCGTCCGCCATCAACGGGGCGCAGCGGCGCAGGACCTCGACGCCGCCGCCGCCCGGGAGGTGGACGTCGAGGAGGACCACCTCGGGGCGGGTCGCGGTGATGACCGTGACCGCCTGGTCGACGTCGGCGGCCTCGCCCACGACCTCCACGCCGGTCTGCTCGGTCTGGCCGATCTCGGCCTGAACTCCCGTACGGAACATACGGTGGTCGTCGACGAGCACCACTCGCACCCGGCGCTCGCCCGTCACAGTGTCGTTCGCCTCGGTCGGGTCGCTCATCACGTGTTCTCCGCCCTCTCCATCTCCAGTTCGACCTCCGTGCCGCCGCCCGGCACCGCGCGCAGGCGGGCCGTGCCGCCATGACGCTCCATGCGGCCGATGATCGATTCTCTGACACCCATGCGGTCGGCGGGTATCGATTCCGGGTCGAAGCCGGGACCGCGGTCCCGGACCGACACGAAGACCGTCTTTCCCTCGACCTCGGCGTAGACCTGCACCGCGCCGCCCTCGCCACCGTACTTGGCGGCGTTCACCATCGCCTCGCGCGCGGCCTGCATCTGTGCCCCGATGCGCTCGTCGAGCGGGCAGTCGCCGACGATGACGACCTCCAGGGGGACGCCGTGCTTGTCCTCGACCTCGGCCGCGTTGCGCCGTACCGCCTCGGCGAGGGTGTCGGGTTCGTCGGCCTCGTCCTTGCCGGTGCCCTCGGGTTTGTACAGCCAGGTGCGCAGGTCGCGCTCCTGGGCTCGGGCGAGGCGGCGCACCTCGTTCGCGTTCTCCGCGTTGCGCTGGATCAGGGTCAGGGTGTGCAGCACGGAGTCGTGGACGTGGGCGGCGACCTCGGCGCGCTCCTGGGCGCGGATGCGCATCAGGCGCTCCTCGGAGAGGTCCTGGGTCATGCGCACGAGATAGGGGCCGGCGAGGAGCGTGATGCCGACCAGGACAGCGAGGGCTGCCTGGAGGACCGAGCCGAGGTGCGCGGCCGAGCCCTGCATCACGAAGATGCCGGACACGCCTGCCGTGACGAGCAGGACACCGCCGGCGGCGCGCAGCAGGCTGAGGGTCCGCCTGCGGCGGCCCACCTCGGCCCAGCGGGCCCTGCGGGCGTTGTCCGCCTGCCGCCAGACCAGGGCCACTCCGGCGCCGACGAGGACGGCGGGCCAGAGATAGGCCTTGGCGCCGGTGCCCACGTTGACATTGCCGACGAAGACCATGGCCACCACGACCATGAGGAGCAGGGCGACGATCTGGCCCTTGTCGGGTCTGCGGGCGACGAGGCGGCGGCGGCCGTCCGGCGAGGTCTCGGTGGTGACGAAGGACGGGGGTTTCTGCCCGCTCACGCCACCGACGCCTAGCGGCACGAAGAACCAGAACGCGGCGTACAACAGGGCGCCCAGGCCGTCCGCCATGAACAGACCGGCGAAGACGAGCCGCACCCAGATCACGGGCAGCCCGAGATGCCCGGCGAGCCCCCGCGCCACCCCCCCGAGCCAGCGTCCGTCACTGCTGCGGTAGAGCTTGCGCGGCGGCCGCGGTTCGACGAGTGGCGCTGCTGCGGCTGCATCCGGCATGCCATCGATGTTCACACGGCGCGACGGCCCGGGCATCAGGGTCGGCCCCCTAGACTCCCCTGATCTTCGAAACGGGCCGGAGCGGCGAGGCCCTCGAACGTCTCCCCGGCCTCGGGTCAGGGGCGATATCAGGGTCCGGCCAGGGTCGTTCCGACTCCCGTCGCGGCAGCTCGCCCGTCACCATGGACACATGACAGATCACCAGCACGCCGCGGACCGGGTGCCCGACGAGGGCCCCTCGTCCGCCGCGCCCTCCGCGACCGCCGCCGGTGAGGAACCGCGCGCACACGAGCGGGTGGGCGCACACGAGCAGGCGGACGCGCACGAGCAGGCGGACGCGCGGAAAGAACAGCGGGATCCGGGCGCGGCCGGACGACCGGGCAACGCCCGTGAGAGCTCCCGGGTTCCCGGCGGCGGGACGAAGACCGAGACCGACGCCGAGGCGTCCGCGCCGCCCGCCCGGTTCCGCCGCGACCGGCGGCACAAGGTGCTCGCCGGGGTGTGCGCCGGACTCGGGCGACAGTGCGACATGGACCCGGTGATCTTCCGGATCACGCTCGCGGTGCTCTCCGCGACCGGCGGCATCGGCCTCATCTTCTACGGCTTCGCCTGGCTCTTCGTGCCGTACGAGGACGACGAGGAGAACGAGGTCCGCAAGCTGCTGACCGGCCGTGTCGACGGCCAGGCCCTGACGGCCGTGCTGTTCGCGCTGGTCGGCTGCGGCGTGTTCCTGACGATGTTGAACAACGGGACGGTGCTGACCTTCGCCGTCATCGTCTCCCTGCTCCTCGCGGGCTCCGGGTACTGGGCGCGGCAGCGCGGCACCCCCGACACCGACCCGCTGGCCGCCCAGGCCGCCGCCGACGCCCCGCCGGAGGCCCAGGCCCCGCCGGTCAGCGCCACGTATCCCTCGTGGTGGCGCGACCCCATCGTCAAGGACGGCACCCACGAGGGCGGCACGGGCTATCTCTGGGGCCCGGGCGATGCCCGCACCCGGGACATCGCGGACGCCATCGACTTCAGCCTGGCCCCCGGCTACGGCCATGCCGGCGCGGACATACGGGCCGCGCGCCCGCAGCCGCCCCGGCAGCGCGGCCCGCGCTGGATCGGCGGCTGGCTCTTCCTGCTCGCCCTCCTCGCGGGCGGTCTCGGTACGGGTCTGACCTGGGAGGAGCACCCGCTAGGCACCAGCCTTCAGACCGGTCTGGCCTGCGCGCTCATCGTTCTCGGCCTCGGCATCATGGTCAGCTCGTTCCTCGGGCGCACGGGGGCGGGCTCGATCTTCCTGGCGGTGCTCACGGCGGGACTGCTCGCCGGGGCGACGGCCGTGCCGAAGAACATCGGCACGGACTGGGTCCGTGAGAACTGGCGGCCGACCGCGGTGGCGGACGTCGAGCGGAAGTACGACCTGGGCACCGGCGTCGGCACGCTCGATCTGAGCGGCCTGGACCTCGCCAAGGGGCAGGCCCTGGAGACCGAGGTCGAGGTGGGCGTGGGCAAGGTGAAGGTGATCGTGCCGAAGAACGCGACGGTGAAGGTCCATATCGACGTGGGCGTGGGCGACATCCAGCTGCCCGGTGACGACAAGGAGGACGTGGACGTGGAACCGGGCAAGTACAAGGAGGTGACCTTGGCACCGGCCAAGGGCGTCAAGGCCTCCGGCACCCTCGACATCGATCTCCAGGTCGGTGTCGGACAGGCGGAGGTGAGCCGTGCTGCGTCATGAGTTCCGGCCCGGAAAGCTGATCGCCGGGTTCTTCCTGGCCCTCGCTGGCGTCATCTACGCAGGTGACGCGGGCGGCGCCTGGGAGACACCGTGGTTCGCGATCATCCCCGTGGTGACGGCCGGCCTCTGCCTGGCGGGCGCGGTGGGGTTCCTGAGCCACTCGATACGCCGCCGCCGCGGAACGGCGGGCAGCACCCGGGGAACACAGGACGCCCCTCCCACGGAGATACCTCGATAGGCACCGACGACTGGACGCGGCGTCAGTACGCTCCCGCGGGTTGTCGGCGTCGGCCCCTGATCATCGCGTCCAGTGACAGATACGGCGCCCCGGCCAGGACCAGCGGCAGCCAGGCCATGAGGTAGGCGAGGTCGTTGCCGTAGTAGTACGGCTCGGCGGCCCAGCTCATCGTCAGCCACAGGCTGAGGGAGATCAGGGCACCGCCGAGGGCGGCGAGGCGGGCCAGGAGGCCGAGGAGGGTGCCGAGACCGACGGCCAGTTCACCAAAGGCGATGGCGTAGCCGAAGCCCACGGGGTTGTTCAGGGCCATGTCGACCATGGCGGGGATCGCCGAGGACTGCTTGACGTTGCGCATCTGGTCACCGATCGAGCCGGCGCCCGAGTCCTTCATGAAGGCGCTGTCGGTGATCTTGTCCAGGCCGGCGTAGATGAAGGTGACGCCCAGGAAGACGCGGAGCGGGAGCAGGGCGTAGTGGGTGGCGGTGTCGCGCCAGCTCCGGCCACCGCCGCCGCCGTCGAAGTAGGGGGTGTGCGTGTCCGTACGAAAACCGTGAGTCATCGCTCCTAGCCGCCTCTCACCCAGCGTGCCGTGACCCCTCAAAAGACGATACGCACGAAAGGGAGAAGCCGCTCAATGCCGGAGCGACAAGTTTCAACAACTCAGATGTGCGCCCGGATCCGGCGCACGGGGTGGCCCAGAACCTCGCCAACAGCGGCCAGTTCCTCGTCGCCGAGCCCGTCCGTCTCCGGGGCGGCCTGGCCTCCGGTCAGGGCAGTCACCAGGGTGCCGGCCCGGTCGGCGGCCGAGGGTTCGGGCTGCCAGTACGGGTCGGTCGGGACGACGGAGAGGACGTCGTCGCTCATGGTTCGGACCTTGGCGTTGTCAGTGAAGGGAGAGGTGTCGCCGGTGATCGTCCATCGCTCAGTCCGTCACGTCGATCGCGTAGCGGTTGGTCTCGACACCCGCCGCGGTGATGACCTGCACCTCCACCCGGCCCGGTTCCACGTCCGCCGGGACGGGGACGGTCAGGACGGCGTCCGTGGGGTTGCTGAAGCCGCCGATGACGGGGACGAGGGGGACGTGGACATGGACCGTGCCCACCCGGACCGTCATACGGGACAGCCGCTCCGCGTCCTGGGCTCCCGGCGGGACGAAGCCGGCGCCGCGGATCTCGATGTCGTCGCCGGTGCGGATCGGGGCGTCGAGGTCACCGGCCTCGCGGGCGCGTACGACGGAGAGGATGACGGGGCGACCGCCCTCGGCGTACTTGCCGGCCACATAGGTCGCCGCCGAGATCAGGACCACGACCGCCAGCCCCCAGGGCAGGTCGGGCAGCTGGTCGGGGCGGCGGGCCAGCCGTACCGCGGCGAACAGCAGCGCCACCGCGCCGATCACGACGTACTGGATGTCGGCGAAGGTGCCGCGCCCGGCGTCGTCGGCGAGCAGGTCGGCGGCCCTGGGGCGGTCGGCGCGCACCTTCTGCAATCGCTGCCCGAGCACCCGCAGCCCGACCACGCGCCGTACCAGTACAGCGATCCCGCAGACCACGGCGAGGACGGTCACCACACCGGCGCCGCGGGCGAGTTCGAGGCCGGAGATGAGCGCGTCGCGCTCGGCCGGGTCGGACGCGGCGGCGAGCCGGCCGACGAGGACGAGCACCGCGTACGCGACGAACAGCACCCAGGCCACGGCGATCGCGCGGGAGGTGGAGAGACGGTTGTCCTCGCCGATGACCGGGGCCAGCGCGCCGCCCCGGGCGCGGTGGAACCAGGAGGCCGCGGTCAGGGCACCGGCCGTCAGCAGGGCGGCCAGCAGCCCGGCGGTGCGGGCGGAAGTCCAGCCCGCACCGATGGCGGTCAGTGCCTGGACGAGCAGGAGGACGACCACGCCGGCCCACACCGTGCAGGCGGTACGGCTCCACAGGCGGGCCAGCCAGGCCTCGCCCTCGGCGCGGCCGCGTTCGGCGACCAGCTCCGCGGACTGGGTCAGCTCCTCCGACACCCACTGGCGGGAGGCCGAGGCCGAGTGGGCCACGGCGGCCGGCAGGCCCTGACCGGCGGCGAACTCGTCCCGTCGCAGGAGGAATTCGGCGACCGCCCGCCGATGGCCCTCCCGCGCTCCGTGGGGACAGTCGCCGCAGGTGCAGCCGCCTCCGTGCGCGCCCGCTTCCCCGCTCTGTCTCGCCTCCTGCACCGCCACGCCCGACGCCCGCCTTCCCCGCGATCTCCACGACGCGCGGCCTCTGCCGAGGTCTCGGCCGCCGCTCTGCAACTCCCGTGCGATGACAGCGAATTGTGCCCTACGCCACGGGGGGCTCGTCCGGCAGGTCTGGTCAGGGCGGGTGAAGCCGGGGCCGCCGTGTTGACCTGGCTGCGAGAATTTCTCTATGGCCGAGATCATCCAGCGCGACGGGACCTGGGCCTTCGACGGCACGACGGTCAGGATCACACCGGGACTTCATCGCTCGGTGCCGCTGTTCCGGCAGACGTACGGGGAGATCGCCGTGCCCCTGGAGGCCGTCTCCGGCGTCGTCTTCGAGCCCGAACGCAAGCGGGGGCGGCTGCGGATGCGGCTGCGGGAGGGGGCGGATCCGCTGTTGCAGGCGACCGGGGGACGGCTGCCGGACGCGGCGGACCCGTACCGGCTGGCGGTGGACGTCGACCGGGCCGGGGTCGCCGAGTACGTGGCGGAGGAGATCCGTCGGGCGCTGCTGCTGGACCAGATCCCGAAGGAGCCGACGAAGACGTATCTGCTGTCCGGGCCGCCGGTCCCGGTCTCCGTCCGCTCCTCCGACGGCACGGTCTCCTTCGACGGCCTCCAGGTCCGTATCGACTGGACCGACACCTCGGACCGGGTGAAACGGGCGACCGGCCCGCGGATCATCGCGCTCACCGACCTGGCGGGCGTGGAGTGGTTGCCCAACTCCGGTTACGAGGACGGCTTCCTGCGCTTCGTGACCCGCGAGACGGCGTTCTCCAAACTCCCGCCGGAGAAGGACCCGTACGCCCTCGACCTGTGGGGCAGCGCCCGCCGCGACCTGCTCACGGCCCTGGTCGCCACCGCGGTCACCGCCCGTCTCCCGCACCCCTCCACCCGCTCGGCGACCGACGACCCGGACCGACCGCACCGGCTGCCGTCCGCGATCCCACCCCAGGCCGACCATCACGACGTACTCCTGCGCAGACTGCGGGAGCTGGGCGAGCTGCATCGCGAAGGCGTCCTGACGGACGAGGAGTTCGCGATGACCAAGGCCGTGGTGCTGCGGGGCTTCTAGCCCCGCGCAGCGGCCCGCTGGCTCAGCAGATCCGGCTCGCTGCGGCTGATGTCCTGCCACAGCGGCTGGTAGTTGATCCACGCCACCAGGTCGCCGCCCAACTGCTCCCTGGTCGCGACCGCCGCCTTGTGGTCGATGAGGATCGGGCGGCCGGCCGCCTTGGCCATGAGCTGGACCTGGCTGGAGCGTTCCATGGACAGGAACCACCAGGCCGCCGCGTCCACCGAGTCGCCGACGGTCAGCAGTCCGTGGTTGCGCAGGACCAGGCCCTTCCCGGAGCCCAGGGCGGCGGCGATCCTGCGGCCCTCGGCGGTGTCGACGGCGACGCCCGAGTAGGCGTCGTACACCGCGTGGTCCTCGTAGAAGGCGCAGCTCTCCTGGGTGATCGGGTCCAGGAGGTCACCGAGGGCGGAGAGGGCGCGGCCGTGCACGGAGTGGCAGTGGGCGACCGCGACGACGTCGGGGCGGGCGGCGTGGACCTGGGCGTGCACGGTGAAGGCGGCCTGGTTGACGTGGTAGCGGCCCTCGATCACCTGCCCCTCGGTGTTGGCGAGGACCAGGTCGCTGACGGTGACGTGCCGGAAGGGCATGCCGAACGGGTTGACCCAGAAGCAGTCCGTGAACTCCGGGTCGCGCGCGGTGATGTGACCGGAGACCCCGTCCTCGAAGCCCTGCCGCCCGAAGATCCGCAGCGCGCCCGCCAGCCTCTCCTTGCGGTGCCGGCGCTCGTCCTCCACCGAGTCGTGCATCGGCGGCATCGCGAACCGGAGGCTGTCGGTGGGCAGGGGGGCGGGCGGGGTCGGTCCCGGTTCATACGTCCCGTGCATCGGTCCTCCAGCACTGGGGTGGCTTCACGGGGCGGAAGTTACCGTCGGTCAGCGCAGGAGAACAGGAGTCTGAGGTAACGATGCCGTGTGCAACCGTTCCGGGGGTTCGGCTGTCTGCTGTGCGGAACCTCAAGTTCCCGACACTTCAGCACCTGTTTTCAGTCACCCGGAGCCCTCCTTGAGCCTCGTCGAACGTCACCTCAGCTCCCTCATGCGGCAGCTCGCCACGCAGGACCACGTCGAGCTGGTCCACCCCTTCGCCGAGCACAAGTTGTTCGGGGCGCTGGTCTACGTCGCCGAGTGCTTCGGTTTCCGCTACGCCGGTGTCCGCCTCGTCGGCCGCCACAAGATCCTCCACGTCCATCTGGTCCGCGACACCCACCCCGCGGCCCAGCAGCGCGCCGCCGCGAACCTCGCCGCGTTCCCGCAGGTCGGCGTGGGTGGCACGGTTCCCGGTATGTACCTGAACTCGCTCACGCCGGTCCCCGAGGCCCAGGCCGACATCGACCTGATCATCGCGCTCATCAAGTACGACGCCCTGGTCGAGGCGGGCAACCCCCGCCAGCTCAGGACCATCGGCTGGGGCGCCGCCGCCCTGTTTCTGCTGATGGCCCCGCTGACCGGCAAGTACGCCGTCCTCCTGCCGCTCGCCGTGCTGATGCCGGCGTTCATGTACGGCGCGCTCCGCATCAACACCGTCCGCCGCGCCAAGCTGGCCGCGCAGCTCACGGCGGGCGGCTGCGCGCGGGTACGGGACGACGCGGGACGGGAGCGGTACGTGCGCCCGCTGCCGTACGCCGCGCAGGGCACGCAGGCCGCGTAATACCGGACAGCACATGTCGGGTATCGGCGCCACACTCGTCGTATGACTGCGAACTGGTCCGTCTTCACCGCTGCCGAACCCGATCTCGCCAAGGTCGTCGAAGAACGCTTCGGCGCCTTCACGCACCACACCCTCGCGACCCTCCGCAAGGACGGCTCACCCCGCACCAGCGGCCTGGAGGTGCGGTTCCTGAACGGTGAGCTGTGGCTCGGCATGATGCCGAAGTCGCTCAAGGCGCTCGATCTGCTGCGCGACCCGCGCTTCGCGCTCCAGGCGAATCCCGGGGAGGGGCAGAGTCTGGGCGGCGGTGATGTGCGGATCAGCGGGCGGGCGATCGAGGTCGTGGACGCAGCGACCAAGGCCGCGTACGGCGAAGAGGTGGAACCGCCGGAGCCGTTCCACCTCTTCCGCACCGAGCTGACGGAGGTCGTCAGGACCTACGTCGAGGACGACACGTACCTCGTCGTCCAGGTCTGGAAGCCCGGAGAGCCGGTGCGGACTCTCAAACGGACCTAGGAAGACCTACTCCCACTCGATCGTGCCCGGCGGCTTCGAGGTCACGTCGAGGACGACTCGGTTGACGTCCGCCACCTCGTTGGTGATCCGCGTGGAGATCTTCGCCAGCACCTCGTACGGCAGGCGCGACCAGTCGGCCGTCATCGCGTCCTCGGACGACACCGGGCGCAGGACGATCGGGTGGCCGTAGGTGCGGCCGTCGCCCTGGACGCCGACCGAGCGGACGTCCGCGAGCAGGACCACCGGGCACTGCCAGATGTCCCGGTCGAGGCCGGCCAGCGTCAGCTCCTCGCGGGCGATGGCGTCGGCGTCACGGAGCAGGTCGAGCCGCTCCTTCGTCACCTCGCCGACGATGCGGATACCGAGACCCGGGCCCGGGAACGGCTGGCGCTGGACGATCTCGTCCGGCAGGCCCAGTTCCTGGCCGACCATCCGGACCTCGTCCTTGAACAGCTTGCGCAGCGGCTCGATGAGCTGGAACTCGAGGTCCTCGGGGAGGCCGCCGACGTTGTGGTGGGACTTGATGTTGGCCGTGCCGGTACCGCCACCGGACTCGACCACGTCCGGGTAGAGCGTGCCCTGGACGAGGAACTCCACCGCCGGACCCGCGTCCGCGATGATCTCCACCTGGGCCTGCTCGAAGACCCGGATGAACTCACGGCCGATGATCTTCCGCTTCTCCTCGGGGTCCGAGACCCCCTTGAGCGCGGTGAGGAAGCGCTCCTCCGCGTCGACGACGACCAGCTTCACGCCGGTCGCGGCCACGAAGTCCTTCTCGACCTGCTCGGTCTCGCCCTTGCGCATCAGACCGTGGTCGACATAGACGCAGGTCAGCTGGTCGCCGATGGCACGGGCGACGAGGGCCGCGGCCACCGCGGAGTCGACGCCGCCGGACAGCCCGCAGATGGCGCGCTTGTCGCCGACCTGCTCGCGGATGAGGGCGACCTGCTCCTCGATCACATTGCCGGTGGTCCAGTCGGGCTTGAGGCCCGCGCCCCGGTAGAGGAAGTGCTCCAGGACCTGCTGGCCGTGCGTGGAGTGCATGACCTCGGGGTGGTACTGGACGCCGTAGAGCTTCTTCTCGTCGTTCTCGAAGGCGGCGACCGGGACGACGTCCGTGGAGGCCGTGACGGAGAAGCCCTCGGGGGCGGCGGAGCAGGCGTCGCCGTGCGACATCCACACGTGCTGCTCGTCCGGGGTGCCCTCGAAGAGGGTGGAGGACGACTTCGAGACGTGCAGATCGGTGCGGCCGTACTCACGGGCGCCGGTGTTGTCGACGGTGCCGCCGAGGGAGCGCGCCATCAGCTGGAAGCCGTAGCACATGCCGAAGACGGGGACGCCGGCCTCGAAGATGGCGCGGTCGAGGCTCGGGGCGCCCTCCTCGTACACGGACGAGGGGCCGCCGGAGAGAATGATCGCCGCCGGGTTCTTGGCGAGCATCTCCTCGACCGGCATGGTGCTCGGCACGATCTCGCTGTAGACCCGCGCCTCGCGGACGCGACGGGCGATGAGCTGGGCGTACTGCGCGCCGAAGTCGACGACCAGGACGGTGTCGGGGGCGGCGGCGGGGGTCGCTGATGACACGGGGTGCCTTCCGGCGGTTTGGGCGAGGGCTGTGGGACCGATTCTAACGGGGTGCGGCCGCGCCCCGTCCCGAGCGGTGAGCCCGCCCCCTCCCGTCCGGTGGATGGACCCCGGTTGGACAGGATCCGGCGCGCGTGCATACTGCTGCCATGCTCACGCACCCGACCTTCCTCTTTACCTATGGCAACCGGCCCGCCGGCTGCCATGGTCGTGCTGCTTGAGCTACTGACAAGCGACTTCCCAGGCGCCCCGGGCCGACAAGGTCCGGGGCGCCTGTCGTTTCCTTCCGGATCTTGCCGCTCCGGGGCAGCCCTCGAAAAGACACCACAGACACCACGAGGAGCCCCCCGTGACCACCACCACGCCCGAAGCGGTCATCGCCGACGCCCGCGAGCGCATCGACGCCATCGACGACCGGATCATCGGCCTCATCCAGGAACGCGCGGCCGTCTCCGCCGTCGTACAGCAGACCCGTATCGCCTCCGGCGGGCGGCGTGTGCACCTCGCGCGCGAGATGGAGGTCCTCCACCACTTCAGCGAGGCGCTCGGCAAGCCGGGCACGTCCCTCGCGATGACGCTGCTCGAACTGTGCAGGGGTCGCATCTGAGTTCGGACCCCGTCTCACCCGTACGGCGCGTGACCGCGTCGCGAACCGCTTCGTTGGTGGTGGTGTCCGCGTCAGCCAGGGGCGGGCCCGAAAGAACCACGCGTGGCTCGCTGGGGCGATGAGACGTTCGGATCTTGCCGTACGTCGTGGGACCTCGCTCCAGGTAAGTGACCGGACGGCAGGGGACAGCAGCCCGGTCACCCAAGAGAACGGTCGGCTCCGGGGACGCCCGGGGCCGACCGACGGGACAGAAGGCTGGGTCAAACGGTTGCGGAGGCCGGATCCATCCAGCACGATGCCTACAAAGCCCAAGTCCCCCTGTACACACCCACATTGTCTGTGCGTTTCGGCACTGCCAGAGGTCCAGACCATCCGCACGTCCCGGTCACGCCGGGGCGCCGACCCCGGGCACAAGCCAGGCGCGCAGTCCCTCAGGACCAGCGGCGCAACCCCCCGGCGCCGCTCCCCAGGCACCGGCGCTGCCCTGACGCCGGTGCTGACGAAAGAAGGGCCCCGCGGTTCCGTCCCGCGGGGCCCTTCGCATGCCGGTCAGCCGTGTCAGGTGCGGGACACCGTGCCGCAGTCCTTCTCGTCACCGATGTCCTTGCTGCGGTCGTACGGGTCCGTCGTCGGCCCCGACGGAGGCGTGCCGGTGGGCTGGGACGAGGGGAACTCCGGGTGCAGGAAGCCGTCGTCCACGTCGCAGGAGGAGTTGCCCGCGCTCTCGTCGCGGCGCAGGACGGTGAGCTTGCCGGCCGTGGCCCGGTACTTCGCCGGGTCGGGTATCTCGACGTCGAGGACCCGGCGGACGATGGTGCGGGTCACCTCGGTGGTGCCGTCGGTGCGGACCACCGGGTAGACGAAGGTGTAGTCGGCGTGCACGGCGACGGAGGCGTGCTCGCCCTGCTTGAAGGTCATCCGGCCCCGGACCTTGACCACGTCGCCGACCAGCCGGATCTCGTCGGGGTCGAAGCGGCTGAACATCGTCAGCGGGTCGTTGTCCTTGCTCGGCCGGCTCAGGGCCTCCTTCAGCTCGCTCCTGACGCCCTGCTCGGGGTCGAGGAGGTTCAGGGCCGCCGTGGGTGTCCCGCCCCGGAGGGTGGCCTTGTCGAGGTTGGACTCGATCAGGAGCTCGCGGGTCAGTTCCAGCGTCTGCTCGACCTTCGCCGCGGACTGCGCGCCGACCGCCTTCGCCTTCGGTACGACGATGCCGGCCTCGCCGTCGGCCCAGCGCTTGGCCGGGGAACCGGCGAACGGATCGTCCAGGGTCGGAGTGCCGGCAGCCGCGGACTGCGGCGGACCGGTCGGCGCCGCCGTCTCCGCGGGCAGGGTCTCGGTGGCCTCGTCCGCGGCGCCGGAGCCGAAGGGGTCGCCGGGCAGCAGCGACGGCTTGATCGCCACGACGGCCACGGCCACGGCGAGCAGCACGCCGAGGGCCTTCCACACCGCGCGACCGCGTTTCTTCTCCTGCCGGGCGGGGCCGGTACGCCACCCCTCGGGCAGCTCACCCCGCGCCTCCTGCTGCCGGAGCCGGTCCGTCACCATGCGGGCGCGGGCCGAGGGCTCCTTGGGAGCGGCCTGTTCATTGGCGCGAACGAACTGTTCCCAGACCTCGTCGGGGACTTCGGGGGTCGAGGAGGAGTCCTCGGCAGGCTTGTCAGACACGAGCCTCAGTTCTAGGGGTTCGGAAAGCGCCTTCACAAGGACAATCAGGCGGGATCCGAATGTGACTCAGGACACATAAAAATTCTGTGAATGCGAGTGCAACCGTTCACACCCCTCGTGGATCAAACCATGCGTACCAAGGGCCACAGCCGCGCCCCACACGCGGGGTCCCACCGCCCCACTCGCGTGCTGCGACGCGCAGCACACCGGACTTCTTGAGGTCATTCATGAAGCTTCGCCGTGCCATGGCCGCAGCGGCTGCGACGGCTGTCATAGGACCGCTCGCGCTGCTGTCCGCGCCTGCCGCGTTCGCGGACGAGACGTCGACGCCCACCCCCACCGAGACGGTGACGGAGACGCCGACCGAGCTCCCCAGCGACACCGTTTCCCCGACGGCGACCGAGGAGCCCAGCAACACCGCCTCGCCGACGGACACCGCCTCGCCCACCGCGACGGCCACGGACACCACCTCACCCACCGCCACGGCGACCGACACGGGCGAGCCCGAGCCCACCGACTCGGCCGAGCCGAGCGAGGAGCCGACCGACCCGGACGTCCCGTACTGCGAGGACCTCGACGAGGACTTCACGGACGCCAAGGTGTCCGCGGACATCAAGGGCCTGCCGGGCAAGATCGTCGCCGGTGACGGCTTCCACAGCTTCAAGCTGGTCGTCACCAACGAGTCCGGCACGACGGTCGACGGCGTGGCCTTCTACGCCGAGATCGAGAACTACGAGCTCGACGAGGCGAAGTTCCTGAGCCCGTACGTCGACCTGGAGTTCAAGAACCCCGAGACGGGTTCCTGGGACCGCATCGGCAACGACGAGTGGGCCGGCGACTACTTCTTCTTCGTCGACGAGCTGAAGGCGGGCAAGAGCCAGTCGGTCAACCTGCGCGTCAGCATCGACGCCAAGGCCCCGGCCGGTGACGCCTACTCCTTCGGTTCCGGCGCCTACCTCGACAACGTCGACGGTCAGGACTGCATCGCCGAGGGCTGGGCCCAGTACGACTTCTCGGTCCTCAAGGCCGGCTCCGAGAACCCGAACCCGGGCGACGCCACCCCGAGCGACAACGGCTCCAAGGACTCGGTGAAGAAGCCGCAGGGCGACGTCTCCGAACTGCCGACCGGCAACCTCGCCGAGACCGGCTCCAGCTCCGCGCTGCCGACCATCGGTCTCGTCGGCGGTGTCGCGATCGTCGCCGGTGCGGGTGCCGTCTTCGCGGTGCGTCGTCGTAAGGCCGGCGCGCAGGCGTAACACAAGCCGGCTGCAAGAACAGAGAAGGACCTGCGCTCGGAGGGGGGTGCAGGTCCTTCTCCATGTCCGCTGTGCGGGCTACGACTTCGGCGGCACCGTCGGCATTCCGAGGAACGGCAGCTTCAGTGCGCCGAAGGCGTCCGCCGGGACCGCCGGTGACTTGGGCTCGACGGCGCCGAGCCTGACGTATGCCTCGTGCTGGGCCGGACGCGGGTCGGCCTCGCCGTTGTTGGGCCAGTACGACATCGCCCGCTCGGCCTGGGCGGTGATCGTCAGCGACGGGTTCACGCCGAGGTTGGCGGAGACCGCGGCGCCGTCGACGACCGAGATGCCGGGGTGGCCGTAGAGCCGGTGGTACGGGTCGATGACCCCTTCCTCCGGGCTCGCGCCGATCGGGCAGCCGCCCAGGAAGTGGGCGGTGAGCGGGGTGCCCATCAGTTCGCCGACGTTCGAACCGGCGAAGCCGTTGATCTCCGCCGCGATCGCGGACGCGGCCTCCGAAGCCGCCCTGATCTGTTTGGGGTTGGGTGCGCCATGGCCCTGCCGGGCGGTCAGCAGGCCCTTGCCGACGCCGTCCGGTTTCAGGTACGTCGTCAGGGAGTTGTCCAGCGACTGCATCACCAGCCCGATGATGGTCTTCTCCGACCACCGCCGGTTGGACAGGGACCGCAGCACGAGGACGGGATGCCGGGCGGCGTTCACCACCCATCCCAGGACCCGCGACGAGCCCTCGGCGTAGGGCACTTGGAGGATGGACAGACCGCCCATCGAGTTGGAGCCCCGGCCGTAGCGGACGGGCTCGATATGGGTGTTCTCGTCCGGGTGGATGGACGAGGTGATGGCGACGCCCCGGGTGAAGTCGACCCGCTTCTCCCCCGTCACCTTGCGATAGCGCCGGTTGTCGGTCTGCGCGCCGACCAGGGCCTCGGAGTTGGTGCGGGTCAGCTCGCCCAGCTTGGCCGAGAGGTACGGCAGTTGGCCGCTCGCCTTCATCCGGTGCAGCAGCGTCTGGGTGCCGTAGGTGCCGGCGGCGATGACGACCCGGTGGGCCTTGAAGGTCCGCCCCTCCCCCGTCCTCCTCCGGTCGGTCGGGAGGGTGGCGATCGCGTAGCCGCCCTGCGAGTCGTCCGTGACCGAGACGACCGTCGTCATGGGGTGCACGACCGCGCCCGCCTTCTCGGCGAGATGGAGGTAGTTCTCGTTGAGGGTGTTCTTCGCGCCGTGGCGGCAGCCGGTCATGCACTCACCGCACTCCGTACAGGCCTTGCGGGCCGGTCCCGCGCCACCGAAGTAGGGATCGGCGACCTGCTCACCCGCCTTGGCCCGCACCGAGCCGTCGGCGTCCTGGCCGTCGCCGAAGAAGACCCCGACGGGCGCCATGTGGAAGGTGTCACCGACGCCCATCCGCTGGGCGGCGGCCTTGAGGTGGACGTCGGAGGGGGTCGTGGTCGGGTTGAGCCGTACGCCGAGCATGCGCCGCGCCTGGTCGTAGTACGGCTTCAACTCCTCCTCCCAGTCCGTGATGTCACGCCACTGCGGGTCCTCGAAGAACGGCTTCGGCGGTACGTAGAGGGTGTTGGCGTAGTTGAGCGAGCCGCCGCCCACCCCCGCGCCCGCCAGCACCATGACGTTGCCCAGCAGATGGATGCGCTGGAGGCCGTACATGCCGAGCTTGGGGGCCCAGAGGTAGTTCTTGATGTCCCAGGAGTTCCTGGGGAGGGTGCCGGGGGTGAACCGGCGGCCCGCCTCCAGGACGCCCACGCGATAGCCCTTCTCGGTGAGGCGGAGAGCGGTGACCGAACCGCCGAATCCGGAACCCACGACGATGACGTCGTAGTCGTAGTCGTCCTGTGGCACGTGTGCTCTCCCTACCGGAACCGGAACGCCTTCATGAGCCTCAGGCTGCGGCTCATGAACTGGGCGTACTTCTCGTCGTCCATCCCCAGCGACGGAGCCATCGGCAGCAGCCGCTGCTGGGCGACCGTCTGGGCCTCGGTGTACTTGAGGATGCCCTCGGAGCCGTGGCGGCGGCCGAGGCCGGAGTCCTTCATGCCGCCCATCGGGGACTGGACGCTGCCGTAGGCGGGCGCGTAGCCCTCGTTGACGTTGACGGTGCCGGTGCGCAGCCGGGCGGCGACCTCACGACCGCGTCGGCCGTCCTTCGTCCAGACCGAGGAGTTGAGGCCGTACGAGGTGGAGTTGGCCTGGGTGATGGCCTCCTCCTCGTCCTTGAAGCGGTAGATCGACACCACCGGGCCGAAGGTCTCCTCGGCGCAGATCGCCATCGGCTCGGTCACACCGTCGAGGATGGTCGGCTCGAAGAAGTAGGGGCCGATGTCCGGGCGGGCGACGCCTCCGGCGACGACCTCGGCGCCCTTGGCGACGGCCTCCTCCACATGCCGGGTGACGGTCTCCAGCTGCCGCTCGCCGACCAGGGAGCCCATGTCGGCGCCGTAGGCGAGGGACTTGCCGAGCCGCATGGCCTTGGTGCGGGCGGCGAAGCGCGCCAGGAAGGCGTCGGCGACCGACTCGTGGACGTACAACCGCTCGATGGAGATGCAGAGTTGGCCGGCGGAGGAGAAGCAGGCGCGGACGGCGCCGGCCGCGGCCTTCTCGATGTCCGCGTCCTCGAGCACCAACATCGCGTTCTTGCCGCCGAGTTCGAGGGAGACCCCGACGAGGCGGGCGGCCGCGCCCTGGGCGACCTCGCGGCCGGTGCGGGTGGAGCCGGTGAAGGAGACGTAGTCGGCGTGCCGCACGACCTCGGGGCCGACGACGGGGCCCTCGCCGAGGACGACCTGGAAGACGTCGGCGGGCAGACCCGCCTCGATGAGCAGGTCGCGCGCCCACAGGGCGGTCAGGCAGGTCTCGGTGTCGGGCTTCATGACGACCGCGTTGCCCGCGACGAACGCGGGGATGGCGTCGCCGACCGACAGTTCCAGCGGATAGTTCCAGGGGGCGATCTGGCCGACCACACCACGCGGATGACGGAGCTCGGTGACGCGCGTGAGCGTGGGCATGGCGCCCGCGTGCCGCTTCGGCCGCAGATAGGAAGGTGCCTTACGGCCGTAGTGCCGGGCCGCGACGGCGATGGCCTGCACCTCCTCATGGGCGTGCAGACGTGCCTTGCCGGTCTCCAGCTGGATGAGGTCGAGGACCTCGGCCTGGCGTTCGAGCACCAGGTCGTGGAAGCGGAGCAGCACGGCCGCGCGCTGCCGTACGGGAGTCTGCGCCCACACCGCCTGTGCCGCGCGGGCCGCCTCGAAGGCCTTCGCCACGTCCTCGGGCGTCGACTCGGGCAGGTCGGCCAGCTTCTCGCCGGTGAACGGCGTGTGGTTGGCGGTGCGACCGGAGCCGACCACGCCCTTGGTGAGCTGCGCGACCAGCTCCGGGGTGACCACGTCGGCGGCGGTACGGGCGCCCTCCGGGGCGGGGGCGAGGGGATTGGTGCCGGTCAGTTCCGGGGCCTGCGAGTCCGTCATGACGCGCAGGGTATGCCGGGTCGGGGACTTTGGGTACCCGGCGGTAACAGGGATTCACCGACCGCACACACGGCGCCAGCGATCACTGGCTGCAAACGCGCTGATCAGGGCGTTGTGCGGGGACGATCACGGACGTTGTCACCTCAAGAGGCGGCTTTCTCGATTTCGAGCCGGTCCCGCGCCGCCTTGAACACCGAGGTCCCCTCCTTCTCGTCCGGAGTGCCCTTGGGCATGTCGACGCGGAGCTCGTACATCCGGCCGTCGCCGGTGGTGACGACCAGCTGCATGACCCGGGTGGGGCGGCCCTCCTCGGCGTCGTAGGTGGTGTCGGCGACCACGGCGGGCCGGCCCTGAAGGCTGGTCTCCGTGAACTGGGTGTCCGCCGCTCCGATCCTCGCCCACTCGTCGGCCTGCTGCTTCGCCCGGCCCATGGGCGTGGCGGGGGCCGCGTCCCATTCGCTGAGGCGGAGCTGCACCTCACCGCCCTCATAGATCACCATCCGCGGCTGGTCGGTGGCGTCGCCCTGCCGGTGGTCCTCCTGGTACCGGCTCGGGACGTAGAGGACGGCCTCCATGTCCTTCTCCCGGGTCCGGCTCCAGGACTCGTCGGCGACGTCCGTGGCGGCGGCGGCCGGGGCGGAGCCGTACTGGGGCTCGGCGACGCTGATGGGCGCGGGTTCGGGTTCGGCCAGGACATAGGACGCGCCGAGCCCCACGCCACCGGCGAGCGCGGCACCGAGCAGGGCGGCGGGGAGCGGGCGGCGCAGCAGACGCGGCTTCGGCCTCGGGAGCGGTACGACGGTGGTGTCCGGCCGCGCTTCCGGTACGACGGTGCTGTCCGGGCGTGCGGCCGGCTCGGACTTCTTGAGGCGTACGGTGCCCGAGTCCTCGCCCAACTCGGTTATGCGGTCGGGATTCTGGACGGCGACGACCGGTGTCTGCGTGAGCGACGGCACCGGCCATCCCTCGGCCACCGCGTCCAGCACCTCGGCGGCCTCCTCCGCGTCCGGCCGCCGGTCCGGGTCCTTCGCCAGCAGCCCGGTGATGAGCGGCCCGAGGGACCCGGCCCGTGCCGGCTCGGGCGGCTCGTGGGAGAGGACCGCGGCGAGGGTGGACTCCACCGTCGTACGCCGGAAGGGCGGCTCCCCCTCGACGGCGGCGTACAGCAACACACCCAGGGACCACAGGTCGGACGACGGGCCCGCGCCCTTGCCGGACATCCGCTCGGGCGCGACGAAGTCGAGCGAGCCGACGAACTCCCCGCTGACGGTGAGGGATTCCTCCCCCTGGACGTGGGCGATGCCGAAGTCGGTGAGGACGACCCGGCCGTGCGTGCCGAGCAGGACGTTGGCGGGCTTCACGTCGCGGTGGACGATGCCGACGGAGTGCGCGGCGCGCAGGGCGCCGAGGACGGCGCGGCCGATACGGGCCGACTCGGCGGGGGTCACGGGCCCGCGCTGGAGGACCTCGTGCAGGGACTCGCCCCGGATCAACTCCATGACGATCCAGGGCAGTCCGTCCTCCACGACGACGTCATGGATGGAGACGGCGGCGGGGTGGTCGACCCGGGCCGCGGCACGGGCCTCGCGGTACAGCCGGTGCGAGGCCCGCTGATGGGCCTCGTCCTCCGGGTCGCCGGGCAACCTCGGCTGTTTCACGGCGACCTCACGGTCCACGAGCTCGTCGAGCGCCCGCCAGACGGTACCCATCCCGCCCGACCCGATGCGCTCGACGAGCCGGTAACGCCCGCCTATGAGTCGTCCCTTGGGGCTCGCGCCGCCCCCGTCGTTGCTCATGTCCCCATCAGTACCGTGCGGCGCGGTGGGTTGTCGACGCGGGGCGGCCGCGGTGAGGCTAGAGCACGTCGACGTCCAGGTTGGCGATGGCGGTCTTCGCCACCTCCTGGCCACGGGCGGCGAAGTCGCCCTTCCGCGGGTAACTGATGGTGAGCTTGTACATGTCGCCCTTGGAGGTCTTGTAGTAGAAGATCTGCATCTCGCGGGGGCGCGGGTTCTGCGTGTCGTCGGTCGTGTACTGGATCGTGTTCTGGGCGGCCTGCTTGCCCTGGTACGAGACCCCGCCGTCCGTCTTCGTCGTCGGGTTCTCCGGCATCTGGAGTTCGTACTCGCCGTTGTCCTTGAACTGCTTGTTGTCCTCGTACATCTCGGCGGCGGCGGAGTCCGCGATGCTGTCGCTGGTGTCCTCGGCCTTCTTGTCCAGTCGCAGGCCGATCCAGATGCTGCCGCTCCAGTCGGTGTACGTGACCCAGTGCGCCTCGTCGGTCTTCCGGTCGGGGTAGCCCGGCTGGTACTCCGCGGGCACCGCCAGCGACGCGGCAACGTCCTTCTCGTGCACCGTCTTCCAGCCGTCCGGCAACGGCCCCGCGAACGGGTCGGCGATCACCAGACACGCCGCCACCGCCGCGGCGACGACCACCGCGCCGAGCCCGATCAGCGTCCTGCGGCCCAGCCGGATGCCCTTCGGGGAACCCTCGGCCAGCCGCACGAGCTGCGTCGGCGCCGGAGCCGGCGGGGCGGCGGCCTTCTCCAGCAGCGCCCGCACCTGGGCGGCGTTCGGGCGGCGGCCCGGCTCCTTCTGGAGCAGCCCGGTGATGACCTCGGCGAGCGGTCCGGACGCGGCGGCCGGCGCGGCGGGCGTGGCGTTGAGGACGGACTGGAGGGTGGCCGGCGTGTTGCTGCGGCGGAACGGCGACACGCCCTCCGTCGCCGCGTACAGCACGACGCCCAGGGACCACAGGTCGGACGCCGGGCCCGGCCGCTGCCCCAGCACCCGCTCCGGGGCGATGTACTCCGGCGAGCCGACGAAGCCGCCGGTGTCGGTCAGATTGGTCTCGCCCTCGATCTGGGCGATGCCGAAGTCGGTGAGGACGACCCGGCCGTGCGTGCCGAGCAGGACGTTGGCGGGCTTCACGTCCCGGTGCAGGATGCCCGCCGCGTGCGCGGCCTCCAGTGCCGCCAGCACCTCCAGGCCGATTCTCGCCGCCTCGCGCGCCCCGAGGGTGCCCTCCTGCAAGGCGTCGCCCAAGGAACGTCCCTGCACCAGCTCCATGACGATCCACGGCCGGCCGTCGACGATCGCGACGTCGTGGACGTTCACGACCGCCGGGTGATCGAGACGGGCCGCCGCCCGCGCCTCGCGCCGCATCCGCTCGAAGGCGTTGGCGCGTTCCCGCTCGGGAAGGTGGTCGGGTACGCGGGGTTCCTTGACGGCGACCTCACGGTCCACCGTCTCGTCCTTGGCCCGCCACACCGTCCCCATGCCGCCGTGCCCGAGCTTGGCCAGCAGGCGGTAGCGTCCGGCGATCAACCGGCCGGTGCCGGGGTCGGGTAGGGGCGCCGTCTGCTGCGGCACGACCTGGGTGGGGGTCGCGTACGGGTTGTCGGGGTGCGGCACCGCCATGGGCGGGTTCGGCGGTCGCAGACCGAAACTCGTGGGCTCGTCGGACCCGTGAGGGGCTCCCCCGTTGCTGCTCATGGGTCCGTTCATATCGCGGCAGGCGCTCAGGTATCCAGCCAGAACGCTTGCCGGTCACAGACCCGTGACCAATCCCTGTCATGGCCGTCGACGCGCGCGCAGCACCGCCGTCAGCGCGCCCCGCAGCGAACGCCGCTCGACGCCCGGCATCTGTCCCGTCTCCAGAAAGGTCCGCAGCATCCGCTCCGCCGACTCCGCGTCCAGCCGCCGCTCCGGATTGCGCTCCAGCAGCCCTCGTACGACCGGCAGAATCGGCGCGGCCTGCGCGGGCGGCCGTAGCTCGGCGGCGAGGACGGCGTGCAGCACGCCGCTCAACGAGTCACGCCGGAACGGCGACTCACCGCTGACGGCCGCGCACAGCAGCGCGCCCACCGACCACAGGTCGGACGCGGGGCCGGTGCTGAGCCCGGAGATCCGCTCCGGCGCGGTGTACTCGGGCGAGCCGACGAAGGAACCGGCCTCCGTGAGCGTCGTGGCGCCCGAGACCCGCGCGACACCGAAGTCGGTGAGCACGACGCGCCCCGTACCGGCCTCCAGCAGGACGTTCGCGGGCTTGATGTCCCGGTGCAGGACCCCGGCCGCGTGCGCCGCGCGCAACGCGCCCAGCAGATCGGCGCCGATCCGCGCGGCCTCGACGGCATCGACCGGGCCGTGCCCGGCGATCCGGTCGGCGAGGGAGCCTCCGTCGACCAACTCCATGACCAGGTAGGGCCGTTCATCGTGCTCGACGACATCGTGCAGGCCGATGATGTGCGGGTGCCGCAACTGCGCGACAGCACTCGCCTCCCGCAGCGTCCGCTCCCGCTGCCAACGCGCCTCGGCCTGCGACAGCGTCTCGTCCAGGGACAGTTCCTTGACCGCCACCCGCCGCCCGAGCAGCAGATCGGTGGCCCGCCACACCACACCCATGCCACCCCGCCCGAGCCGAACCTCCAGGCGATAACGCCCCGCTATGACACGGAAGTTGTCCCCCTGGGTCCCCATGAGCCCCATGATGCCGCGCCGGACGGGCCGCTTCCGGGGCGGTGACCGGCCAAGTTCAAGCGGATCAGGCCGGGTTCGGCTGCCAGCTGCGCAGGATGAAGTCGAACTGCTTGCTGGTGGTGGCCCAGTCGGCCGAGGGGGCGGACGCGTAGATGGCGTACTCGATGCCGTCGCGGTCTATGAAGCCCACGTCGATCGCGCGGTACGGCGCCGCGAAGTAGTGCGGCGGGTCCTTGGCCAGCGCGTCCCAGGTGTACTCCCAGCGGGATCCCGGCCGGTCCCGGAAGAGCTCCTCCTTGAGGGTCAGCCGCTGGTAGTGCCGCAACCCCGAGACCTTGACCTCCAGGTCACTCATGTGCCGGTACGAGGTGTCGAAGTCCGGCGCGGTGTCGACGGCGACCCGTACGAGGTGCTTGCCGTTGTCGGGCGAGTAGTCGATCTGCTGGAGGCCGTCCTGGTTGATGGAGACGGTCCGTGACCAGCCCTTCGGCAGGTAGACGGTGAAGCCCGCGGGATCCTCGCGCTTCTCCCAACCGGCGGGAACCGTCCCCTGGTCGGCTCCCCCGCTGGGAGAGCCACTGGCGCTCGGATCCGGCGAGGTGGCGGCGGAGCCGCTGGGACCGTCCGTGCCGAACTGCTGCAACGCGACCGCGCCCCCCGCCCCCACGATCGCCGCGACGGCGACGACGAGGGCGAACGTACGCAGGCCCCGGCGACGCCTCGGCGCGGGAGCGGCCGGGGCAGAGCCCACGGTGACCGGCGGGTACGGCGTGGCCGTGGCCGACGGATACGGCGTGTCGGCCGCCTGCGACCTCGTGCCGAAGGCCGGCGCCGCGCCGAACGTCTGTGGCGTGGTCCCGGTCCCGTACGGCCCGTGTTGCGTCGGCACCTGCGCCGCGCTGGACCGCCGCCCCTCGGCCACCTCCGCGAGCATCTGCTCGGCCTGTGCCGCGGTCGGCCGCTCGGCCGGATCCTTGCGGAGCAGTGCCGTGAGGACAGGACCCAGCGCACCGGCGTGAGCCGGCACGGCCGGTTCCTCCTCGACGACCGCCTGCATGGTGCCGAGCGGAGAGGTGCGGCGGAACGGCGAGCGGCCCTCGACGGCGGTGTAGAGGGTCGCGCCGAGGGCCCAGAGGTCGGAGGCCGGGCCCGGGTCGTGGCCGCGGACCCGCTCGGGGGCGAGGTAGTCGACGGAGCCGACGACCTCGCCGGTGCGGGTGATCGTCGTGTCGCCCTCGATCTGGGCGATGCCGAAGTCGGTGAGCAGGACGCGGCGGTCGTGGGAGAGCAGGACGTTGCCGGGTTTCACGTCGCGGTGCAGGACACCGGCGTCGTGCGCGGCGCGCAGCGCGCGCAGCACCCACAGGCCGATACGGGCGGCCTCGGCGGGCTCGATGGGGCCGTCCTGCTTGACCGCGTCCGCCAGCGAGCGGCCCTCGACCAGCTCCATCACGATCCACGGACGGGCGTCGTGATCGAGGACGTCATGGACGGTGACGACGGCGGAGTGGTTGATCCGGGCCGCCGCACGGGCCTCGGCGCGGGTGCGGTGGAGCAGCCGCTCCTGGTCGCTCTCGGAGACGTACAGGGCAGCGGTCAGCTCTTTGATGGCGACAGCCCGGTGCAGCACTTCGTCGTGGGCCCGCCACACGCGGCCCATGCCACCGCTGCCGATGGTGTCGGCGAGCCGGTAGCGGCCCGCGATGAGCAGGCCCTGCATCTGATTCACGTTGCCCCGCAATGGTCTTGACAAGGTCAGCGTAAGGACCGGTCCGTACGCAGGGAACCACGGGGGCGCCAAGGAAACGGCACTGTGACAGTTGTCGCTTTCACCAGCCGGACGCAACCGTCACCGAGCGCGCTCAGCCGGTCACTTCGTAGGTCGCCGAGGCCTGTTCGTACAGCCGCGTGACCTCGTCCCGCTCCGCCTCCGGTCCCCGTACCTGCACCACGTGGTACTTCCCGCCGACGAGGATCGCCAGGTTGCGCACGAACAGCTCGCGCCCCGCGCTGTCGGTCCAGGTGAACTGCCCCTCGGCCATGGTCCGCCCGCCCACCGAGATCGTCTTCAGCCCGGAGGCGCTGGCCCAGCTGGAGTCGCGGTACGGCTGAAGCTCCCGCTCGTCCTCCCGCTGGTAGGCCATGGGGTCCTCGCCGTACTCGTCCGCGCTGTCCCGTCCGGGTACGAGGATCAGGTCGAAGTCGCCGTGCGAGTACACCACCTGACCGCGGCCGTTCTTCGGCGTACGGTCCCAGCCGTCGGCCACGGCGACGCGGAAGCCGGCCGCGTCGGAGCGCAGGGTGAAGCCGTCGGCCACGTCGGGGCCGTCGCCGGACTGCGGCTCGGCCGAACTGCTGCTGTCGTCGGCCTTCGGGGTGGTCTGCTCGGGCCGGGGCTCACTGCTGGCGTCCTGCTGCGGCGCCTCGCTGACCTCACCGGCGGCACCGGTCCGGTCGCCGGCTCCGGTCCCGCCGGCGCCGTCCGCCGAGTCCGACTTCGGCATGAACAGCATCGCGTACGCGATCGCCCCGGCCATCAGCAGCAGCACCAGCAGAAGCAGCGTGCGGCCGAGCCTGCGCGGGGAGGCCTCCTCCTGCCGGGCGGCCTTGGCCCGCTTGTGGCGGCCGTGCGCACTGGTCGCGGGCAGGCCGGCGCGCCGCCTGCGCACCAGCTCGCCCCGCCGCCGTACGACGGGCAGCCGGCTGCCCTCCACGGGCGGCGTGGCGACGACATACGCACCGGCCTCCGGCTCCGGCGCGGACCGCACGAGCGAGCGCAGCCAGCCCCGCAGTTCCTCGAAGTCCAGCCGCTCGGTGGGGTCCTGGCGCAGCAGCGACTCCACGACCGGACGGAGCGGCCCGCACTCCTCGGCGAAGGCCGGCGGCTCGGCGCACACCATCTGCACCAGCTCGGCGGTCGACTCCTCCGGGTACGGCGCATGCCCCTGCACGGCCCGGAACAGCAGCGCCCCCAGCGCCCACAGGTCGGTCGCGGGCCCGATCGGCGCGGCCAGCTGCCAGTTCTCGTGGACGGGTCCGGCCTGCTCCGGCGCCCACCGCTCGGTCACCGGCCCGACGACGGCCATCCTCGCCTGCCGCGCCCGCTCGGCGGCCAGCGCGGTGGCGGGACCACGGGACGCGGGCACGGCGGCGGCGAGCTCGTCCCAACGACCGGGCGCGGGCGAGGAGTCGGGCCCGGCCCCGGGGGGCAGTGCGGCGGTACGCCCCTGGCCTCCACCGGGCAACGCGACACCACCAGCGCCAGGGCCTCCACCGGGCAATGCGGCACCACCAGCGCCGGGCCGTCCGCCAGGCAACGCGACGCCACCAGCGCGGGGTGCGCCCGCGCCGCCAACGCCGGGAGCGCCCGTGCCACCGGCACGGGGACCCGCCCCCGGCCAGGAGTCGGCCCGCACCCCGTAGGGGTCGGCTATCTGCCCGGGAGGCGTGGCCCCGGGCCGCCGGGGCTCCTCCCGGCCGGGCGTGACGGCCCCACCCAGGGGCCCGGGGCCGGGCACCGCCCACCCCGTCTCACCGGGGCGCGGGGTGCCCGGCACGATCCGGGCGCCGCCAGTCGCGCCGTACGGCGGCGTCGGCCCGCCGTCGGCACCGGCGCCGACACCTGCGCCGGTCGCGGGTTCCCCTTCGGGCGCCGGGAGGGCGCCGGGCAGGGCCGCGTGGCCGTTCTGCTGGGCTTCCTGGACGCGGGCGGCGGCCCGGGCCCCCGCGCGATACGCGGCGATCGCCCCTGCCCGCGCCGCCCGGACATCCCCGCCGGTCGTCTCCACGGCCCGGCGCGCCACCGCGCCCGAACCGCCCGACCCACCCCCGCCGTTCGTCGTGTCGCCGCCGAGCCCCGGCAGCCCACCGGCCTCCCGAGCCTCGATCGCGGCCCGCCGCGCGGCCTCGGGATCCATCGCGCTCGCGGGACCACTCACCGCTGCCGCGCCCCGGAAGGTCCCCGGCACGTCGGGCGCGCCTGACACACCCGGCCCACCCGGCGCCCCGCTCCCGCGTCCGGCGCCCCCGTCACTCTCCGGAGCCGGCACCGGGTCGTACCCGCACAGCGCCTCCTCCGCCGCGCCGACCGCGAGGCCGGTCAGCATCACGCGGCCGTCGTCGCAGACGAGCACCGTGCGGGCGGTGATGTTCCGGTGCACCCAGCCGTGGGCGTGCAGCACCCGCAGGGCCATGAGGACGTCGGAGGCGACCTCCGCCGCCCGGTACGGCGTCAGCGGCTTCTCCGCGAGCAGCGCGGCCAGCGACCGCGCGGCCACCAACTCGCTCACTATCCACAGCGACCCGCCCTCGGCGAACACGTCGAAGACCTGGTCGAGCCGCGGATGGTCGGGGATCGAGGCAGCGGCCTGAGCGGCCTCCACCGCGCGCCGCACGGCGGGATCGGTCGGCCGGCGCGTACTGCCCCGAGCCGCTGAGCCGGAGCGTCGAACTCCCCTGTTCCGGGGGTCCCTTGCCGTGAAACCGTCCGGCAGACCCTCCGCGTCGAGCACCTCCGCCTCGACGACCTCGGGCAACGGCACCTGCCTGACCAGGACTTCCTGCCCACTGTAGGTGTCGAAGGCCCGGGTCTCGGCGAGTTCGTACTCATCGGAGGGCGGCAGCGGCAGGCGGTAGCGGTCGGCGAGTACCCGTCCCGCATAGTCGTCCACGTTGCCTCCCCCGGCAGCCCGGTCGGTCAATTCCGTTCGCCTCACGTGCCGTTCCGCACCCCTACCTGGATGCGTACGGTCCGCAAGCACTCACGATACGTGCCGGAGGCAACCCGCAAAGAGGGGATGCCAGATCTCATGTCCGAAACGCGGGACCGGTCACCGCACGGTCACTTCACGATTTCGGTTCGAACGTCTTCGCGAGCGTCCGCCAGGTGTCCTTGCGCAGCTCGGTGCCCCAATTGGCGGCTTTCGCCGTGTACATCAGCGCATATCCGAGATGGTCGTTCACGACGAACCCCCGGTCTGTCGTCCGGTACTTGGTCCCGCCCTCGGTGTAGGTGAACTCCCAGTCGGCCGCGAGCCAGCCCCGGTAATCCACCTCGGCTATGCGGACGCGCTGGTACGCCGAGCGCACCATGTACTGCTCCTGGTTCTTCCAGTCCGCCACCGGGTCGCCCTTCGGCGTGGACGTCCAGGCGACCAGCAGCTTCTGACCGTCGGGGCCGGTGAAACGATCCCCCGCCGACCCCGAGGACTGGAACTTCCACCCCTTGGGCAGCCCGATCGAGTACCCCTGGCCGCCCTTGTACTGCTTCACCGCGGTGCTGCCCTCGTCGGCCGAACCGCCCGCCTCGCTACCGCCGGTCGCGCTGGGACTGTTGCTCGGCGTGCTCCCGGACGTGGCTCCGGTCTCCGCCGAGGCGCTGGCCCGACCGTCCGTCTGAGCGGCGCCACCGCCCTTGTCCTCCTTGGTGGAGGCACTCGCACTCGGGCTCGCACTGGCCGAGGCCTTGGCGCCGCCGCCCGCGGAGTCGGCGGACGCGTCGTCGTCCCCGCCGAGCGTGAGGGCCAGCACGGCCGCGACCACGGCGAGCACCACGACCACGGCGATGATCACCAGCGTCCGCCGCGGCACCACATCGGTGATCGGCGCCCTCGGCACCGGCCGCGGAGGCAGATCCGGCGGCGTCATCACGGGCCACCCCGAACTCGGCCCGCCCTGACCCGCGTTGCTCCCCGCACCCGCCGCCCCGGCCCCGCCGCCGGTCCTGGGACCGCTCACCCCAACCGAACGCGACCCGGAGGCAACCCCACCACCGACAGCGGCACCAGCCCCCGCACCGGAAGCAGCGCCACCAGCACCAGCGGTGCCGGAAGCCGGTTCGGCCCCCGAACCGCTCTTCCCCGTGCCGGACTTGGCCCGCGAGGCAGCCGCGGTCCCGGCAGCCCCCGCCGCCACCGCGGCCTTCCGCACGGAACGCAGCGCCCCCCGCAGCCGCTCCCCGCCCTCACCCCGGTCGGGCTGCGGAGGCAGCGGTACGACCTTCGTCGCGTCCGGCGCCGACGCCGGGTCGTCCGGCTTCGGCTCGGGTGCGTGGATCACCGCGTTGAGCATCACGCGGGCACCCGCGTCGTCGAGCCGCTTGTCGGGATCCTTGGTGAGCAGCCCGTAGATGACGTCCTTCAGCGGCCCCGCGTTCTTCGGCTCCTCCAGCGACTCGGTCATCACCGCGGTGAGCGTCGCGATCGCGGACCCCTTGTCGTACGGCGGCACGCCCTCCACCGACGCGTACAACAGCCCGCCCAGCGACCAGAGGTCGGCCGCGGGCCCCGGCTTGTGCCCTCGGGCACGCTCCGGGGAGATGTAGGAGGGCGCGCCGACCAGCATGCCGGTCGAGGTGATGGACGGGTCGCCCTCGACCTGGGCGATGCCGAAGTCGGTGAGCACGACCCGGCCGTCCTCGGAGATCAGCACGTTGGACGGCTTCACGTCCCGGTGCAGGATGCCCTCGCGATGCGCCGAACGCAGCACGTCGAGCACCGCGAGCCCGACCTCCGCCGCCCGCTTCGGCTCCAGCAGCCCGTCCTCACGGATGACCTCGGCGAGCGACTTGCCCTCGACGAGCTCCATCACGATCCACGGCCGGTCGTCCTCGTCGACCACGTCGAAGACCGTCACCGCGCTGTTGTTGCGGATCCGCGCGATGGCCTTGGCCTCCCGCAGCGTGCGCGTGATCAGCCGGCGCTTCTCCTCCTCGTCGATGCTGGAGGGGAACCGCAGCTCCTTCACGGCGACGATCCGGCCCAGGGTCTCGTCCTCGGCACGCCACACCGTGCCCATGCCGCCGCGGCCGAGCACTGCTCCCAACCGGTACCGCCCGGCGAGGAGACGTTCGCTCTTGTCCTGACGGGATGCCCCCGCCCGCTCCGCCTCCGACATGCGTCCCCTCATACAACCCGCCCTGACAGAGCCTCCATTGTCCCTCACCCGACAAGTGCCCGACGCCCAGGGTGCCCCTGACGACAAGCCGACCATCAGGGCGACCGAGCCCTCACAGCGCGTGGCGGCCACGCGCCGCAAAGGCGGCCCAAAGCCACCTCAAAGGCACACCGCGCCCGCCCCGCACCCGCACTTCGGCGACCACCCGACGCCGAGTTCCGGCCACCGTGGATGATGGGCGCGCCACCGGAGGAACCGCCGTGCCGAACAGGAGGACCCGCCGTGCCGCCGTTTCGGACCCTGCTGGCCGTACCCGTGTCCCTGGCGCTGCTCGCCCTGGCCCCGGCCGCCTCCTCCGCCCCCGCCGCACCGCCGACGGACGCGGTCCTCCCCCTGCTGCTCACCACGGGCAAGGCACCGGCCGCCGCCCTGCTGGCCCGCGAGGAGACGGGGACCCGCTACGCCGAGGCCGGACCCGGTATCGCCCGCGCCGACCACTTCCGCGCCGGCAGCATCACGAAGTCCTTCATCGCGACGGTGATCCTCCAACTGGCCGCGGAACACCGGCTGGCCCTGTCCGACACCGTCGACCGGCATCTGCCGGGTGTGGTGCGCGGCGCGGGCAACGACGGCCGCACCCTGACGCTGCGCGCGCTGCTCACCCACACCAGCGGTCTGAGCGACTTCACCGCGGACACCCGGGGCCTGGTCCCGCTCACCCCTCGTCAGGCCCTGCGCATCGCCCTCACCCACCCCCCGACCGGCCGCGGCCGTTACGTCTACTCCAACACCAACTACGTGCTGCTCGGCATGGTGATCAGACAGGTCACCGGCCACTCCTACGCCTTCGAGGCCGAGCGCCGCATCCTCGCTCCCCTGCGCCTGACCGGCACCTCCTTCCCTGGTTCGCGCACTTCGCTGCCCTCCCCGCACGGCCGCGCCCACGCGAGCGACGGCACCGATGTCACCGAGCTCGACCCGCGGGTGGCCGGGGCCGCGGGCGAGCTGGTGACCACGCTGGCCGACCTGGACCGCTTCTACGCGGCGCTCCTCGGCGGCCGGCTGCTGCCCTCGCGGTGGCTGCGCGAGATGCTCGACACCCGCGCCGCACACGGCCTGTACGGCATGGGGCTGTTTCCGGTGAAGCTGCCGTGCGGCACGACGGTGTGGGGGCACAACGGCCGTATCACCGGCAGCTACGTGCGCACCGCGGCCACCGTCGACGGACGTCGGGTCCTCACCTTCCGTGTGAACACGACCGCGATCGCATACCCCGCCCTCGAACCGGCCCTGCTCGCCGCCGAGTTCTGCCCCCGCACCTCGTAGAACGCCCGGGTTCCGAACGAAGATCCCGGCTCACGACACTCGTTCGAGTGACCTTCACCGAATCCCGCCGCCTCTCACAACGGCACGACGTCCGATTACAACGGCACGATGTCCGGCGCCCCCAGCCGCGCCGCGTCCGCCGTCAGGTCGTCCGGCTGGCGCTGTGACTCCCGCTCGGCCTCGACCCGCTTCTCGTAGTGCTCGATCTCCCGCTCGATCTGGTCCTTGTCCCAGCCCAGCACCGGCGCCATCAGCTCCGCGGCCTCGCGTGCGCTGCGGGTGCCCCGGTCGAAGGTCTCGATGGAGATGCGGGTCCGCCGGGTGAGCACGTCGTCCAGATGCCGTGCCCCCTCGTGCGAGGCGGCGTACACGACCTCGGCGCGCAGATAGTCCTCGGCCGCCTGCAGGGGCTCGCCCAGCGTGGGGTCCGCGGCGATGAGCTCCAGGACCTCCTCGGCCAGTGCGCCGAATCGGTTCAGCAGGTGTTCCACCCGCACCACGTGCAGTCCCGTGCGGGCGGCGATCCGGGCTCGCGCGTTCCACAGCGCGCGGTATCCCTCGGCGCCCAGCAGCGGCACGTCCTCCGTGACGCACTCGGCGACCCGCAGGTCCAGTCCGTGCACCGCCTCGTCCACCGCGTCCTTGGCCATGACCCGGTACGTCGTGTACTTGCCGCCCGCCACCACCACGAGCCCCGGCACCGGGTGGGCCACGGTGTGCTCGCGGGACAGCTTGCTCGTGGCGTCCGACTCGCCGGCCAGCAACGGTCGCAGGCCCGCGTAGACACCCTGGACGTCGTCGCGCGTCAGTGGCACCGCGAGCACCGAGTTCACGTGCTCCAGCAGATAGTCGATGTCCGCGCTGGACGCGGCCGGATGCGCCTTGTCGAGGTCCCAGTCGGTGTCCGTGGTGCCGATGATCCAGTGCCGGCCCCAGGGGATGACGAACAGGACGGACTTCTCGGTCCGCAGGATCAGTCCGGTCGTCGAGTGGATCCGGTCCTTGGGCACGACGAGGTGGATGCCCTTGGAGGCGCGTACGTGGAACTGGCCGCGCTCGCCCACCATGGCCTGGGTGTCGTCGGTCCACACGCCCGTCGCGTTGACGATCTGCTTGGCGCGGATCTCGTACTCCCCGCCCGCCTCGACGTCCTGGACGCGCGCGCCGACGACCCGTTCGCCCTCGCGCAGGAAGCCCGTCACGCGCGCGCGGTTGGCGACCGTGGCGCCGTACGCCGCCGCCGTGCGCACGAGCGTGGCGACGAAGCGGGCGTCGTCCATCTGGGCGTCGTAGTACTGCAAGGCGCCGACCAGGGCGTCCTTCTTCAACGCGGGCGCGACGCGCAGGGCGTGACGGCGGCTCAGGTGACGGTGCATCGGCAGCCCGCGTCCGTGCCCGCGCGCCATCGACATGGTGTCGTAGAGCGCGACGCCCGAACCGGCGTACAGCCGCTCCCAGCCCTTGTGCTGGAGCGGGTACAGGAAGGGCACCGGCTTCACCAGGTGCGGGGCGAGCCGCTCCAGCAGCAACCCGCGTTCCTTGAGCGCCTCCCGGACGAGCGCGAAGTCGAGCATCTCCAGATAGCGCAGGCCGCCGTGGATGAGCTTGCTCGACCTGCTCGACGTGCCCGACGCCCAGTCACGCGCCTCGACGAGGCCCACGGACAGGCCCCGCGTCACCGCGTCGAGGGCGGTGCCCGCGCCGACCACGCCGGCGCCCACCACCAGTAGGTCCAGCTCGCGCTCGGCCATTGATGCGAGTGCCTCGGCGCGCTGCGCCGGCCCCAGTGTCGCTGTCCTCACCGCTGCCTCCCGCTGTCGGTCACGCCGGTCACTCTTGAGGAGTGGCCCGGTCCGTATCCCTCATGCCCAAATTCTGACCGGCTTGCCCGACTTCAGCCACCAGTCGCCCCCAGCCTGTGGACAACTTCCAGGACACATGGACCGAACCCCAGGCCTCACAGGAAGACACACGGAATCAATGCCGCATATCAGTCATATTTCCTCCTAGTCTGACATTGCGCTCGCCCATCCTGTCCACCGGGCTTGCGCACCTGTCCCGCTTCGGTTACTGGGAAGGACGGTCCTCGCCATGCCCGCAGATCTCGCCGTCATCGGACTCGGCCCTTACGGACTGCCCCTGGCCCAGGCGGCCGTCGCCGCCGGCATCCCCACCCTCGGCTACCGCACCGGCCCCGAGACCGGCTCGCTCAGCCCCGCCGAACTGCGCCGGATGCTCTCGGGGGGCTTCCGGCCGGCCACCTCACCCGCCGAGCTCGGCCGGGTGCGTACGGCGGTCATCTGCGCGCCCACCCCGCGCGGCGCGGACGGCGGCCTCGACCTCAGCCAGGTGGAGGCCGCGGCCCGCACCCTCGCGGCGCAGCTGCGCCCGCACACCACCGTCATCCTGGAGTCGCCCGTCCCCCCGGGCACCACCGAGAACCTTCTCCGCCCCCTCCTCGAAGAGGGCTCCCGGCTCCGCGCGGGCCGCGACTTCCACCTCGCCTACTCGCCCAGCCGGGTCGACCCGGGCAACCGTGACTTCACCCCCGCCAACACCCCCAAGGTGATCGGCGGACTGACCCCGGCCTGCACCGAGTCCGCGGCCGCGTTCTACTCGCGCCTCACCGACAAGGTGGTACGCGCGCGTGGACTGCGCGAGGCGGAGACGGTCCAGCTCCTGGAGACCAACTTCCGGCACGTCAACATCGCCCTCGTCAACGAGATGGCCGTCGTCTGCCACGACCTCGGCGTCGACCTGTGGGACGTGGTGCGCTGCGCGGAGACCAAGCCCTTCGGCTTCCACGCCTTCCGCCCCGGCCCCGGCGTCGGCGGCCACGCGGTCCCGCAGGACCTGACCGGCGCGCCCGCCGGCCGTGGCCTGCGCATGGTGGAACTCGCCCAGCAGGTCAACAGCCAGATGCCGCGTTACGTCGTCCAGCGCGCCGCCACTCTCCTCAACGAGCACGGCAAGTCGGCGCGGGGTGCGCGCGTGCTCCTGCTCGGCGTGACGTACAAGCCCGACCTCGCCGACCAACAGGCCACCCCCGCCCGTGAGATCGCGGTCCGGCTGATGGAGCTCGGCGCCTCGGTCAGCTACCACGACCCGCACGTCCCCTCCTGGAACGTCCTGGACCGCCCGGTCCCCCGCGCGGACTCGCTCTACGAGGCCGCCGCCGACGCGGACCTGACGATCCTGCTCCAGCAGCACCGCACGTACGACCTCCAGGGCCTGTCGGTGAAGGCCCAGCTCCTGCTGGACACCCGGGGCGCCACCCCGACCGGGGCCGCGCACCGCCTCTGAGCGGAAGCCGCCCGGTCACGCGGCAAAAGTGGCCGCCCCCGGGACGAGAACGGGCGGCAAAAACGGCTGGTGGAGGCGGTCGGTGTGCCTGCTACTCTTCGGCGACTCGCCTCCCGGCGGGCCTCGTCGCACAGTCGTGCGCACACCCCACACCGCTCGCTCAGCCTGTCCCATGGGGGGATCTCTGTCATGACCCAGCCAACTCCGCCACAGCAGCCCACCGACGGCAACCCGTTCGCCCAGGCGCCCGCCCCGGTACCGCCCGCCGCCCCGGCCCAGGGCAACGTCGCCCTCGGCATCCTCGCCGGTGTCGTCGTGGCCCTGGTCACCGCGCTCGTCTACGGCGCCATCCTGAAGTCGACCGAGCACGAGATCGGCTACGTCGCGGTCGGCGTCGGCTTCGCGGTCGGCTACGTCGCCGGCAAGATCGGCGGCGCGAACCCCGTCCTCCCGATCGTGAGCGCCGTCCTGTCCCTGGGCGCGGTCTACGCCGGCCAGATCCTCGGCATCGCCATGATCGGCGCCGACGAGTCCGGCATGAACATCGGCACCATCCTCACCGACCACTTCAGCCTGGTCACGGACGTCTGGAGCGAGGACGCCGACATCCTGACCTTCGCCTTCCTGGCCATCGGCGCAGCCGCCGCGTTCTCCGGCGCGAAGAAGGCCGTCGCGTAAGCACGCGTCACGCAGGGCGAAGGGCCCGCCCACCTCCCCGGTGGACGGGCCCTTGTGTCGTACGGACCGCCGTACGACCTACCGCTTGTGCTGTGAGTCGGCGACCGTCACCTCGACGCGCTGGAACTCCTTGAGCTCGCTGTAGCCGGTCGTGGCCATGGCCCGCTTCAGCGCGCCGAAGAAGTTCATGGAGCCGTCCGGGATGTGCGAGGGGCCGGTCAGGACCTCCTCGATGGTGCCGACGGTGCCGAGGTCGACCTTCTTGCCGCGCGGCAGCTCCTCGTTGACCGCCTCCATGCCCCAGTGGTGGCCGCGACCCGGCGCGTCCGTGGCGCGGGCGAGCGGAGAGCCCATCATCACGGCGTCCGCGCCGCAGGCGATGGCCTTGGGGAGGTCGCCCGACCAGCCCACGCCACCATCGGCGATCACGTGCACGTACCGGCCGCCGGACTCGTCCATGTAGTCGCGGCGGGCCGCCGCCACGTCCGCCACCGCGGTCGCCATCGGGACCTGGATGCCGAGCACGTTGCGCGTGGTGTGCGCCGCGCCGCCGCCGAAGCCGACCAGGACACCCGCGGCACCGGTCCGCATGAGGTGCAGGGCCGCGGTGTACGTGGCACAGCCGCCGACGATCACCGGGACGTCGAGCTCGTAGATGAACTGCTTCAGGTTCAGCGGCTCGTGCGAACCGGAGACATGCTCCGCGGAGACCGTCGTACCGCGGATGACGAAGATGTCCACGCCCGCGTCGACCACGGCCTTGGAGAACTGCGCCGTGCGCTGCGGGGAGAGCGCGGCGGCCGTGACCACGCCGGAGTCGCGCACCTCCTTGATGCGCGCGCCGATCAGCTCCTCCTTGATGGGGGCGGAGTAGATCTCCTGGAGGCGGCGGGTGGCCGTCTCCGCGTCCAGCCCGGCGATCTCGTCGAGAAGCGGCTGCGGGTCCTCGTACCGCGTCCACAGGCCTTCGAGGTTGAGCACACCGAGGCCGCCCAGCTCGCCGATGCGGATCGCGGTGTCCGGGGAGACGACCGAGTCCATGGGGGCGGCCAGGAACGGCAGGTCGAAGCGGTAGGCGTCGATCTGCCAGGCGATCGAGACCTCCTTCGGGTCGCGCGTACGACGGCTCGGGACGACGGCGATGTCGTCGAAGGCGTACGCCCGGCGGCCGCGCTTGCCGCGCCCGATCTCGATCTCAGTCACGTGTGTGGCCTTTCCCTGATGCGTTGCAGCGCCTTCCAGTATCCCCGACGGGTACGACAAGGGCGGCCCCGGATGCTCCGGGACCGCCCTCGGAAAGCCGGTGACTACTTGTTGCGGCTGTAGTTCGGCGCCTCGACCGTCATCTGGATGTCGTGCGGGTGCGACTCCTTGAGGCCCGCCGAGGTGATCCGGACGAACCGGCCGTTGTCCTGGAGCTCCGGCACGGTGCGGCCGCCGACGTAGAACATCGACTGGCGCAGACCGCCGACCAGCTGGTGGACGACCGAGGAGAGCGGGCCGCGGTAGGGCACCTGGCCCTCGATCCCCTCGGGGACCAGCTGCTCGTCGGAGGCGACGCCCTCCTGGAAGTAGCGGTCCTTGGAGAAGGACTTGCGGTCGCCGCGGGACTGCATCGCGCCGAGCGAGCCCATGCCGCGGTACGACTTGAACTGCTTGCCGTTGATGAACAGCAGCTCGCCCGGGGACTCCTCGCAGCCCGCCAGCAGCGAGCCCAGCATCACGGTGTCGGCGCCCGCCACAAGCGCCTTCGCGATGTCGCCGGAGTACTGGAGGCCACCGTCGCCGATGACCGGGACCCCGGCCTCCTTGGCGGCCAGCGCGGCCTCGTAGATCGCGGTGACCTGCGGGACGCCGATGCCGGCGACGACGCGGGTCGTACAGATGGAACCGGGGCCGACGCCGACCTTGATGCCGTCCACACCGGAGTCGATGAGCGCCTGGGCGCCGTCACGGGTGGCGATGTTGCCGCCGATGACGTCCACGCGCGTGTGGTTGGACTTGATCTTGGCGACCATGTCGCCGACCAGCCGGGAGTGGCCGTGCGCGGTGTCGACGACGATGAAGTCCACGCCCGCCTCGATCAGGGCCTGGGCACGCTCGAAGGCGTCACCGGCGACACCGACCGCGGCACCGACGAGCAGGCGGCCCTCGGCGTCCTTGGCGGCGCTCGGGTACTTCTCGGCCTTGACGAAGTCCTTGACGGTGATGAGGCCCTTGAGGACACCCTCGTCGTCGACCAGCGGAAGCTTCTCGATCTTGTGCTTGCGCAGCAGCTCCATGGCCTCGACACCGGAGATGCCGACCTTGCCGGTGACCAGCGGCATCGGCGTCATGACCTCGCGGACCCGGCGGGTGCGGTCGCTCTCGAAGGCCATGTCGCGGTTGGTGACGATGCCGAGCAGCTTCTTGCCCGGGTCGGTGACCGGGACGCCGCTGATGCGGAACTTGGCGCACAGCGCGTCGGCCTCGGCGAGCGTGGCGTCCGGGTGGACCGTGATCGGGTCGGCCACCATGCCGGACTCGGACCGCTTGACGAGGTCGACCTGGTTGGCCTGGTCCTCGATGGAGAGGTTGCGGTGCAGTACGCCGACGCCGCCCTGGCGGGCCATCGCGATCGCCATGCGCGACTCGGTGACCTTGTCCATGGCGGCGGACAGCAGCGGGATGTTCACCCGCACGTTCTTGGAGACGTACGAGGCGGTGTCGATCTCGTCGGGAGCCATGTCCGACGCGCCCGGCAGCAGCAGCACGTCGTCGTAGGTCAGCCCGAGCGTCGCGAATTTGGCGGGCACTCCGTCGACGTTTGCAGTCATGACACCTTCCCCAATGGCCTTGATCGGTGCGGATGTCCATGCTAACGGGAAGGAAGGGTCCCGAATTCCACGGTTCCGTCCTGCTACCGGCTTCGTATCTTCGTACGGAACCGGGCAAGGAGCTGTTCACCGAAGCCACAAACAGCGGCGCCTACTGCTCGGCCAGCGCCCGCAGCCTGCTCAGCGCACGGTGCTGGGCCACTCGCACCGCGCCGGGTGACATTCCCAACATCTGGCCCGTCTCCTCGGCCGTCAGCCCCACCGCGATCCGCAGCAACAACAGCTCCCGCTGGTTCTCGGGGAGGTTGGCCAGCAGCTTCTTGGCCCATTCGGCGTCGCTGCTGAGCAGCGCCCGCTCCTCCGGGCCGAGCGAGTCGTCCGGCCGCTCCGGCATCTCGTCCGACGGCACCGCCGTGGAGCCGGGGCCCCGCATCGCCGCGCGCTGAAGGTCGGCGACCTTGTGAGCGGCGATGGCGAAGACGAAGGCCTCGAAGGGCCGACCGGTGTCCCGGTAGCGAGGCAGCGCGAGCAGCACCGCGACGCAGACCTCCTGGGCCAGGTCCTCCACGAAGTGACGGGCATCGCCGGGCAGCCGCGACAGCCGCGTACGGCAGTAGCGCAGCGCCAGCGGGTGGACGTGGGCGAGCAGGTCGTGTGTCGCCTGCTCATCCCCGTCGACGGCGCGATGGACAAGCCCACCGATCACCGTCGTCTCGTCCTCGCGCATCGGTCCATGGTGCCTTGCGGCCGATTCATCCGCGGCACCACGCCCGATGTTGTGCACCGAAGCGTTATGAGCAGGTGCGCCGGAACTCATCTCCTGCGCCCTCCCCTTCCGCTCGACCGACTCGTCCCCGAGAGACTCCACACCTCAAGGATGCGGCATCCGCCACGAAACAAGCACCGGGCACGAATACCCGCGCCCCAGAGGGGCGCGGGGAACTGCGCGACCAGCCAAGAACGACCCGCAGCCGGGCTCCTAGCGAACCAGGCCCCAGCGGAACCCGAGCGCCACGGCATGCGCCCGGTCGGAGGCACCCAGCTTCTTGAACAGTCGCCGAGCGTGCGTCTTCACGGTGTCCTCCGACAGGAACAGCTCCCGCCCGATCTCCGCGTTGGACCGCCCGTGGCTCATCCCTTCGAGCACCTGGATCTCACGCGCGGTGAGCGTGGGCGCGGCGCCCATCTCGGCGGACCGCAGTCGTCGGGGAGCGAGTCGCCAGGTCGGGTCGGCGAGGGCCTGTGTCACCGTCGCCCGCAGCTCCGCGCGCGAGGCGTCCTTGTGCAGATACCCGCGGGCGCCGGCGGCGACGGCCAGCGCGACCCCGTCCAGATCCTCGGCCACCGTGAGCATGATGATCCGCGCACCGGGGTCCGCGGACAGCAGCCGCCGCACGGTCTCGACGCCGCCCAGTCCGGGCATGCGTACGTCCATCAGGATCAGGTCCGAGCGGTCCGCACCCCAGCGGCGGAGGACTTCCTCGCCGTTGGCCGCGGTCGTCACGCGCTCGACGCCGGGCACGGTCGCGACCGCGCGGCGGAGCGCCTCTCGGGCAAGCGGGGAGTCGTCGCAGACGAGGACGGATGTCATGGCCGCCCTCCGCAGCTGATGCACGTCACCTTGAGCCTCCAGGCTGGTACGAAATGTCACCTGTGCGGTCGACCGTCCCGGACGCCTGCCCGAGCACTTGTTGCTTCAACCGCCTCCGCACTCTCAACGACGGTCACTCGAAAGAGTTACGGGGCCGTGCGCCGTCTTCGGGACTCTACGTGAGGGTGCGGACACGGTGCAGACATGCGCGGCGGACCCACAACGTTTCATCACAACCGGTGCCCCATTTAGCCCTATTTCTTCCCTTTTGCTGGTGTCTGAGGCTAGATTCGCAATGAGTCATATTTTCATCTCCTTAGATCGTAGATGTACGGTCGTGGACACCGTATCCGCCGCAGAACGGCTACAAGGGGTCACGCAATGGCAGATTTCTCCCGCCTTCCCGGACCGAACGCGGACCTGTGGGACTGGCAGCTCCTGGCTGCCTGCCGCGGGGTCGACAGTTCGCTCTTCTTCCATCCGGAGGGTGAGCGCGGTGCGGCGCGGAGTGCTCGTGAGAACTCGGCCAAGGAGGTCTGCATGAGGTGCCCGGTGCGCGCGCAGTGCGCGGCGCACGCGCTGGCGGTGAGAGAGCCGTACGGCGTGTGGGGCGGGCTGACCGAGGACGAGCGCGAAGAGCTCATGGGCCGGGCGCGCAACCGCCTGGTGACGGCATCGTCGTCGAGCGGCGGACACGCCGCTTCGAACAACTGAAGGAACGTTTCTTCGGAAGAGGCACGCGTACGCGTGCCTCTTCGCTTCTGCGGCCACGGCTACGGCTGCTTGCGCCCCGCCGCTCGCTCCAGCCGGTCCAGGGTCGCCGCCACGGCAGGCACCTGGGCCAGGTCGGGCAGGGTCAGCGCGACGATCTCCCGCCGCACGGCCGGTTCCAGGGTGACCGTGCGCGCGCCCCGGGGCCGTACGGACTCGATGGCGAGCTGCGGCAGCACGGCGACGCCCAGGCCCGCGCCCACCAGCCCGACCACCGCCGGATAGTCGTCGGTGGCGAAGTCGATCCGGGGGGTGAACCCGGCGCCCTCGCACACCTCCACCAACTGGCCGCGGCAGCGCGGGCATCCGGCGATCCAGGGTTCGCGCGCGAGGTCCCCGATGGCGACGGACCCGGCCCGCGCGAGCCGGTGCCGTTCGGGTACGAGGGCGACGAGCCGGTCCCGCAACAGGGGCCGTACGACGAGGTCCTCCCACTCGTCGCCGCCGCGCGTGGCGCCTTCGTACCGGAAGGCGAGGGCGACGTCGCAGTCACCTTCCCTCAACATCTCGACGGACTGCGGCGGTTCGGCCTCCTCCAGGGAGACGCGGGTGCCGGGGTGCGCGGCGCGCAGGGCGGCGAGGGCGGTGGGGACGAGGGTGGAGCTGCCGCTGGGGAAGGAGACCAGCCGCACGCGCCCGGCGCGCAGGCCGGCGATGGCGGCGACCTCCTCCTCGGCGGCGGTGAGTCCGGAGAGGATCCCGGCGGCGTGCCGGACGAGCGCCTCGCCCGCCTGGGTCAGGCGCATCTCGCGGCCGCTGCGGATGAGCAGCGGGGTGCCGACGGACGACTCCAGGGCCCTCATCTGCTGGCTGACCGCGGGCTGGGTGCAGCCCAGTTCCCGGCCGGCGGCCGAGAAGGAGCCGGTGGCGGCGACGGCACGCAGGACGCGCAGATGGCGGGCTTCGATCACTCTTCGAGGATAAGCCAGCCTTTGACACGGCGCTGAATAATGCGTGGCGGCTTTGACGGCCGGCGCCTACCGTGCCGTGCATGAAGCTTCTGTCAGTGAACCTGGGCCGGGCGAAGGCCGTGGCGTACACGGACAACCCGGAGGGGCTGACCGGTATCGACAAGCAGCCGGTGGCGGGGCCCGTGCGGGTGGCGGCGCCCGGGCCGAAGGGGATCGGCGGGAGCGGGCTCGCCGGGGACGACGTGTGCAAGCGGCAGCATCACGGCGGGGACGACCAGGCGGTGTACGCCGTGGCGCGCGAGGACCTGGACGACTGGGAGCGCGAGCTGGGACGGACACTGGCCGACGGCGCGTTCGGGGAGAACCTCACCACCCTCGGTCTGGACGTGTCCGGGGCACTGATCGGCGAGCGCTGGCGGATCGGGCCCGAGGTGGTGCTGGAGATCACCAGTGCGCGGATTCCGTGCGGCACCTTCCAGGGCCACATGGACGAGCAGCGGTGGGTGAAGCGGTTCACCCGCAAGGGGGCGCCGGGCGCGTATCTGCGGGTGATCGAGCCGGGTGAGGTGCGGGCAGGGGATCCGGTCGAGATCGTGCACCGGCCCGACCACGACGTGACGGTCGCGCTGGCCTTCCGGGCGACGACCACCGAGCGGGCACTGCTGCCACGGATGTTGGCGGCGGGTGACGCGCTGCATCCGGAGGTGCTCCGGTCGGCGCGCGAGTATGTGGAGAAGTACGGGGCGAAGGACGCGGAATGCTAGGTCCGACGGCAATCGGACGCTGTCGGTCCGGGTCACTAACCTTGCGCCATGACAACGGCATTGATTACGGGATCGACCGCGGGCATCGGTGCCGCGTTCGCACGACGGCTGGCGGCTGACGGGCACAACCTCGTGCTGGTGGCCCGCGACACCCAGCGGATGCGCGACCAGGCCACCGAGCTGCACGACCGGCACGGCGTCGAGGTGGAGGTCCTCACCGCGGACCTGGCCACGGACGAGGGCATCGAGTCGGTGGCGGCCCGGCTCGCCGACCGCCGCAGCCCCGTCGACCTGCTCGTCAACAATGCCGGCTTCGGCAACAAGGGCCGCTATCTCGACGTCTCCATGGCCGACGAGCTGAGGATGCTCAAGGTGCACTGCGAGGCGGTGCTCCGGCTGACGTCGGCCGCGACGGAGGCGATGCGGGAGCGCGGGCGGGGCGGTGTCGTCAACGTCGCCTCCGTGGCCGCCTTCGTGCCGCGCGGGACGTACGGCGCCTCCAAGGCGTGGGTCGTGCAGTTCACGCAGGGCGCGGCCAAGGATCTGGCGGGCAGCGGGGTGCGGTTGATGGCGCTCGCGCCCGGGTTCGTGCGCACCGAGTTCCATGAGCGGGCCGGGATGGGGACGGACAACATCCCGGGGTGGATGTGGCTGGACGCGGACAAGCTGGTGGCGTCCGCGCTGGGCGACCTTGCCCGGGGGAAGACGTTGTCGATTCCCGACCCCCGGTACAAGGCGCTGATGGGCGTGGTGAAGGTGGTGCCCCGAGGGCTGCTCGGGGGGATCACCTCCAGGACGGGGCGCAAGTACGGCCCGCAGTAAGGGTCCCGGTGAGGGCCGCTTACGCCACCGGCGTCAGGGTGACGTCCGGGCGGAGGTCGGCGAGGAGGGTCGCGACCGTGGTGCCGATGGCCTCGCTGTGGGCCGCGTCCTCGCCCGGGCAGCCGAGCACGACGAGGAGCGCTTCCCCGCTGTCGGGGGCGAGTTGGCGGCTCGCGGCGTCGCAGTCGCGGCGGCCCAGCCAGGCGAAGGGTTCCTCGACGGCACCGTCGGGGTCCGCCAGACCGTAGAGCAGGTCACCGGCCGGGACGGGCTTGGACTTGGTGGAGAAGGCGGGGACGATCCGCTCGGTGCCGGCCGCCCGGGTGACGACGAGATCGCTGCCCTCGTCCTCCTTGAAGAGGCTGTGCAGTCCGATGCCCGCGCCGTGCCGCAGGGTCGCCACGCTCACCGCGTCGACCACCGCGCCGTGCGAGCGCCAGCCGCGGGTGCGGACGCCCTCGCGGAGCCGCTCACCGGCGGGGGTCGTGCCCTCGTAGCCGAGGTCGGCGAGCAACTTGCGGTATCCGGCGGGCAGTTCCGGGGCGTCCCGCTCCCACGCCCCGGTGGCGGCCTCGGCGCTCAGACCGTCGTCCGCGCGCAGCAGGGGCTGGTCGGAGGTCAGCTTCCAGACCCGGACGTGGTGCAGGCCGAGGAGGCGGGCGGACGGGGAGGTGATGAGGCGCATGTGTCGTCTTCCAGGTGGTTGAGCGGGGTGTGGGGAGGGTCGGGCACGACGGAGGTCCCGGTGTGCCCGGTGCCGAAGGAGCCGTGCAGCAGGGCGTGCGGCGCCCTGCCGTCGAGGAGTTGGGCGCGGCCGACGCCGGCCCGGGCGGCCCGTAGACAGCTCTCGAGTTTCGGGGCCATGCCGCCGGACAGGGTGGGCAGCAGTTCCGCCGCCCGGGTGACGGTCAGACGTTCGACGATCCGGTCGCGGCGTGGCCAGTCGGCGTACAGGCCCGGTACGTCGGTGAGGATCACCAGGTGGTCCGCGCGCAGGCCGGCCGCGAGGGCGGCGGCGGCGCTGTCGGCGTTGATGTTGTAGACCTGCCCGTCCGTGCCGCGGCCGATGCCGGTGACGAGCGGGACCAGGCCGCTGTCGGTGAGGGCGCGCAGGACGCGGGTGTCGACGTGGCTGACGTCGCCGACGAGGCCGATGTCCACCTCGTCGCCGTCCAGGACGGCGAGGCGTTTGGCGGCGGTGAGCAGACGGGCGTCCTCGCCGGTGATGCCGACGGCGAGCGGGCCGTCCTCGTTGAGGAGGCCCACGAGATCGCGCTGCACCTGGCCTGCGAGGACCATGCGGACCACGTCCATGGTCTCGGGGGTGGTGACCCGCAGGCCGGCCGTGAAGGTGACGGGCAGGCCGAGCTTCTCCAGGTGCGCGTTGATCTGCGGGCCGCCGCCGTGCGTCACGACCAGCCGGACGCCGGCGCGGTGCAGCCGGGCCACGTCGTGGGCGAAGGTGCGCAGCAGGGTCCGGTCCGCCATGGCGCTGCCGCCGAGCTTGACGACGACGGTACGGCCGCGGAAGGGGGTGAGGTCAGGGATGTCGTCCACGTCAGAACGCCGCGACGCTGGACGGGGCCCGTTCCGCACGGCTCAGTGCGCGCAGTACGGCGGACTGGCCGTGCCGGCGCAGGGCCAGCCGGGTCAGCAGGCCGACGCTCGCCTCGACGGCGGGCCCGGGCAGCTCGGGGGTCGGGATGCCGACGCTGGACGCCAAGTCGTCCGTATGGACGACCAGTTCCATCAGACGGGTCGTCAGGAAGTCGTCGAGGCTCAGCGCGTAGTCGCCCCACACCGGCAGCCGTACGGCCCGGTCGGGCTCGGCGGGCAGGCGGGTGCGCAGGGCTCGTACGGTGTCGGCAGCCCGGTCCGCCAGCGGCCTCACGCCCTCCGCTCCCGCGTCCTCCCCGCCGCGCCGGATCCGGGCGTTGGCCTCGTCGTGCAGACCGGCGTCGATCCAGCGGACGCGGGCGTAGTAGTCGTCGAGCCCGATGACCTGCTGGGTGGGGGCGGGTTCGTCGAGGACGGCCGGAATGAAGAAGACCTGCCAGGCGAGATGCCCGGCGAGCCCGCCGACGCTCCATTCGGCCAGCGCACTCGGCTCCTCCCAGCGCTCGGCGACGGCAGGCTGGTTCAACAGCTCCACCGCGACGTCCGCGGCATCGAGGTACGCGCCGGTGATCCGGGTCATCGGGGCATTCTTTCCGTGGAGTTGACGCGCGTAGCGGGAAGGTGCGGCGCGGGGATGCGGGTGCGGGTCCAGGGGCGGGGTGGGGTGGGCGGCTCGGCTGTGACCTCGTCGAAGGCCTCGCGGAGTCGGGCGACCCCGGCGGCGAGGGTGGGCGCGTCGAGGGCGAAGGGCAGGCGGAGTCGGTTCTCCAGGGTGCCGTCGGCGCCGAAGCGCGGGCCGGGCAGCACCTGGACGCCGTGTCTGCCGGCGGCCAGCGAGAGCTTGGTGCTGAGCTGGGCGCCGAGGTCCACCCACAGGCACAGTCCGCCGCGCGGCACGGTGAAGCGCCACTGGGGCAGCTGAGCGCGCAGCACGTCGGTCAGGGCGGTGCGCTGGGCGACCAGTTCCTCGCTGCGTGCGCGCAGGAGGTCGTCGTACGTCTCGAAGAGGCGGCAGGCGATGAGCTGCTGCACCAGCGGGTTGCCGGGGTCGCTGGGGCCGCGGACGGCGACCAGGCGCGAGATGACCGACTTGGAGGCCCGGACCCAGCCCACCCGCAGCCCGGCCCAGACGGTCTTGCTGAGCGAGCCGATGCTGATGACGGCGCCCGACCTGCCGTACGCGGCCATCGGGGGCGGCAGCGGGCCCGCGTCGAGGTTGACCTCGGAGAGCGTCTCGTCCACCACCACGTAGGTGCCGCTGCGCAGCGCCGCGTCGACGACGGCGCGCCGGGCCGCGTCGGGCATGACGAGGCCGGTGGGGTTGTGGAAGTCGGGCATGAGGTACGCGACGGCGGGCCGGGTGCCGCGCACGGCGCTCTCGATGAGGTCGACGTCCCAGCCGGCGTCGTCCAGACCGACCGGCATCGGCCGGGCGCCGTGGCTGCGGATGGCCTCCAGGGCGTTGGGGTAGGTCGGGCTGTCGATCAGGACCGGTTCCCGGGGCCGGACGAGGAGCCGGAGCAGCAGCCCCCAGGCGTGGTGGGCGCCGACGGTGACCATGATCTGGTCGGCGCTGGTGCGCACGCCGCGGGCCGTGTAGTGGTCCGCGATGGCCTGGCGCAGGGCGGGCAGCCCGACGAGGTCGTAGCCGTGGCCGTCGGAGTGCCGGGCCATCCGGGTCGCGGTCTCGGCTACGGCGAGACTGAACGCCGGTTCCGGTGCCGGCAGCGACGCGCAGGTCAGGTCGATGTGCGTGTCGACGGCCTGACCCGGCACCCAGGACAGGGCGCGCGGCGCCCGTTCGGCGCCGTCGGGCAGGGCCGCGTAGCTTCCCGCGCCCTGCCGGCTGCGGAGATAGCCCTCCTCGCGCAGCCGCTGGTAGGCCGAGGCCACGGTGTTCCTGCTGATGCCCCAGGACGCGGCCAGGGTGCGTTCGGCCGGGATCCTGGCCGCCACCGAGAGGCGGCCGTCCAGGATCAGTGCCTTGAGCGCCTGCGCCAGGTCCATGTACGCGGTGCCCTGTCGCCAGTCGCCGAGCAGTCTTGCCAATTGGTCCGCGTTCACCTTTTGGGCAACGTCGTCCCTCATTGCGGTCCCCCCGCTAGTCAGGTTCTTTTTCCTGCCAGCGGGAGTCTTGGCCGAGAACAGCGCCACTACAAGATCTTTTGGAAAGTTTTCACGATCGGGAAATATTCCGGCCAACGTTGTCACGCACCGTCCCATTTGCGGAGAGCGGGCAGTGCAAATACCGCGACCAGCAGGGAGAGGGCGCCGCCGATGATCCACGGAGCGACGAGTCCCAGCCAGTCGGCGACGAATCCGCCGACCAGCGCGCCCAGCGGCATCGCGCCGAAGGCGAACATCCGCCCGGCGCCGCTCACCCGGCCCATCAGCTCGTTGGGGATGAGCCGCTGGCGTACCGACCAGGACACGACGTTCCACATGGACAGCGCGATCGAGAAGAGGGTGAACAGGGCCACCACGGTGACCGGGTCGCGTCCCACCAGGCCGATCGCCAGCCAGGCCAGCGGGCACACGATCTGCACGCCGATGGCGACCTGCCGGGCGCCGAAGCGGTCCACGACCCGGTTGCTGACGAGCCCGCCGATCACGCCGCCGATGGCCATCGCGGCGAGCAGCAGACCGTAGCCGCGGTCACCGATGCCGAGGACGTCGTGCGAGAAGAGCACCAGCGTGGCGAGGGCCATCGACTCGCAGAAGTTGCCGGAGCCGGCGATGAGGGTGAGGGTGCGCGGCAGCCGGTTCCTGGCCAGCCAGCGCAGCCCTTCGCCGATCTCGGTGCGCATCGCGGTCGGCTTCTCGGGGCGGGGCGGCCGACCGGTGGCGCGAATTCGAGACAACAGCAGCAATGACAGGAAGAACGCGACGGCATTCAGCCAGAACGGCAGCGGAATAGCGAACGCGAACAGTGCCGCACCCAGCGGCGGGCCGGCAAATTCTCGGGAAACCGATGCGGTCGCGACGAGGCGTCCGTTGGCTGCTTCCAGGTGGTCGGACTTGACCAGGGTGGGCACCAGGGCCTGGCTGGCGCCGGTGAAGAGGATCTCCGCGCAGCCCACTCCGAAGGCCAGGACGTAGAGCATCCAGATCTGCGCCAGGTCGAAGGTGGCGATGACGGCGACCACCACGACCAGGACCACCTGGGCGGCCTGGGCGCCGACCATCAGCCGGCGCCGGTCGAAGCGGTCCACGAGCGCGCCGCCGATCAGGGCCAGCAGCAGCCAGGGCAGGGTGCGGGCGGTGGCCACACCGGCCACCAGGCTCGGGTCGCTGGTGAGCGACTTGGCCAGCAGCGGGATCGCCGCCACGAGCGCGCCGTCGCCGAGGGTGGCGATCAGGTCGGCCGACCACAGGAGCCTGAACTCCCGTCCCATCCCCTTGCCTTGGGCGCCGCTCCTGCCCTCGGCCTCGGCCTCCGCCGCGTCGGGCGCGTCCGGTACGGACAACTCGCTCATGACAGGCTGATCCTCACGTCGCGTGGTGGAAGACGCCGGCCGTCCGGGTCTTGTCGTTGGCGCTGATGCCGATGACGGCGCTGTCCCCGGCCGGCAGCACCCTGGCGTAGGCGCCGGCGTGTCCCTGCGGCAGGTAGAAGAAGCCCCAGGCCGCCTGCCAGTCCGCCACGACGCCGGTCGACGGGTCGATGACCGGTTCCGGCCGGGGCGTGACGCGTTCCTGGAGCACACAGCCGCCCTCGGCGGCCTCGCGGACCGCCCGCCACCACTCCCCCGCGTCGGTCTCCCAGCCGGCCACGACGCCCTTGCCGCCGTAGAGCCCGTTGGGCTTGAGGATCAGTTCGGTACGGCGGTCATGGCAGCGCGCGACGAGTTCCGCGTCGGCCAGGAAGCCGTCGCCGTGCAGCACCCGCGTCCAGGGCAGCACCCGGTCGATCAGGGCCTGCTCGTCGGCGCTGAACCGGTCCCGGTACCGGGCGTCGGAGAGCAGGGCCAGACAGCCCTTCTCGCAGTAGAGGTTGCTCTCCAGCGGGGTCCACAGGACGACGGTGCCCTCCTCGTGGGCCCGGCACAGCGGTTCCACCAGGGCCATCGCCTCGGGGTCGAGATAGACCTGGTCCGCCTCGAAGCAGCGGTAGACCACGTCGACCGGGGTGCCGTCCAGGTACGGCTTGCCGTGGCGGAAGGCGATCCGGCCGATCTCCCCGATCCGGAAGTCCAGGCCGAAGCCCCGCATCAGCTCCCGCAGCGGCTGCCAGGTCGCGCCCCACCGGTCGAGCCCGCCGGGCCCTTCGAGCAGCGCCACCACGGGGTCGCCGCCCGACGCCACGGCCGCCCCCGCCTTGCGCAGCGCGTCGGCGAGGGCACGACCGGTGTGGGTGTAGCCGAGGCCGTGTTCGGCGGCGAAGGACGCGAAGGCGTCGTCCTGTTCCAGCAGGACCCGGGGGATCTCCCCGGCCCGGTCCCAGCCGCCGACCTCGCTGCCGATGCCGAACTCCAGGAGCTTGAACGCCGTGCCGTCGTGATAGACGTCCGCCCGGCCCGCGTGCGGCGGGGCGCCGCCACCGAGCCTGCGCATCACCGCGCCACGCCGCTCGTCCAGGCCCAGGGCGGTGCAGAAGGCGTCGAGATCACCGTCGTAGAGCCGCTCGGGCAGGGAGGTGAGCAGGGCCAGCATGCGGTCGAGGTCGGCCGCGAAACCGTGCAGTTGGTCCTTGGCCACGAACAGGGGGCGGGAGAGGTACTCACCGGGCCAGTCGGCGAGCGAGGGTGCCCTGCGCAGGGTCGCCGCGGAGTCGGGGCGTACGGACTCGTTGTAGGCCCGGGTGATCGCGTCGGTCATGGCACGAGCTCCCTCGCGCCGATGTTCTCCGCTGCGAGGGTGTCACCGAGCAGGACGGTGCCGGGGCGGGCGACCGTGGCGTAGACGCCGAAGGTGCCGGCCGAGGCCTGCACGAGGGAGCGCAGGATCTCGCGGTCCTTGGGCAGGTTCCGCTGCGGCTGGGTCACCATGACGCAGCGCTGGGTGGCCTGGGTGACGTCGAGGACGACGTTGCCGATCGCGGCGCGGGTGCCGAGGAAGGCGTCCTCGGCCGGTCCGTGGTCCGGTGTGCCCAGCAGGACGTTGGGCCGGAAGCGGCGCACGTCCCAGCTGCCGTCGGGGTGACGGGCGCCGGCCGCGCGCAGGGCGCCCTCGCTCAGCAGATGCACCGGGGCCTCGTCGACGAACTTGCCCGCGGGCAGGTCGAAGGTGGACAGGGACGACGGCTCGGCCGGGTCCGCGCGGTACTCCTCGACCGTGTGCACCCGGCCGGTCTGGCGGCGCAGCCGCACGGCCTGGCCGAGCCAGTCGCCGAGGATCGCGTCCGCGTCCGGGTCGGCGGTGGTGAACCGCCGCCCGTCGGGCAGGGTCAGCTCGGCCCCGGCCTCGTGGCGGCGGGCCGTGGCGTCCAGCAGCCGCGGCTCCCGCTTGGCGGTGAGCACCCGGCCGGTGGCCGCGACCACGACCGCGAACTCACGGTCACCGACCACCCCGCTGGGCCCGAGGAACAGCCGGTCCGCCCGCTCGCCGCCCATGGACTTCACGGGGTAGCGCCACAGCTGTACGACGGGCAGCGCGGCGCTCACAGGTCCAGCACCAGGTCGGTCACCGGCTGCGAGATGCACAGCAGCACCTCTCCCTCGTCGGGGTCGCCCTGGGGCGGCACGTGGTAGCGGACGGTGCCGCGCTTGAGCCGTACGGCACAGGTGCCGCAGACGCCCGCCCAGCACAGGGACTTGGTCTCGACGCCGTTGTCGTCGGCGAAGGGCAGCAGGGAGTCGTAGGAGCCGTCCCAGCCGAACTCGGCGGAGCTGCGGTCGAAGGTGATCCGCAGCTCGGTCAGCGCCGCGAGGACCTCCACCCCGTCGTAGCCGCCGACCGTGGCGCGGCCCAGGGCGACGGACTCACGGGCGGGGTCCACCAGGGCGAGGCGGGCCGCGGGCAGCCCGGCGGAGTCGACGGGCCGGAAGCCGTAGCGGGCGAACCACGCGGAGGTGGTCTTGGAGAAGACCAGCACCTGCCCGTAGCCCCCTGCGTGGGCCGCGCCGACCATGCTGGCCAGCAGCAGCCGGCCGAGGCCGAGGCCGTGCCGGTTCTCGTCGACGGCGACGTTGTAGATCTCGGCGAGCGTGTCGAAGCCGCGCAGTCCCGCGCAGCCGACGACCTCGCCGTCGGCCTCCAGGACCCGGAAGTCCTCGGAGAGGGTCTCGAACAGCGCGCGTTCACGGACGAGGAGCTGCCCGGTGTCCATGAAGGGCAGCGACAGCCGGTACATCGCCTCGGCGTCCTCGACGCGGGCCCGGCGGAACCGGACGTCGACGAACTCGTCACCGCCCCGGCTCAGGGCGACGTCGATCACCTTGCTGGTGTTCAGGTTGATGGGCATGGCCGCTACACGTAGGACTCGAGGGAACCCTGGCGGCGTACGTCCAGGGAGCAGCAGTGGAAGCCGCCGCCGAAGGTGCGCCCGTGGCGGTAGGGCACGGGTACGGCGGTGAAGCCCTCCTTCTCCAGCTGGCGGGCCAGTTCGGTCTGGCGGGCCGGGACGATGACCGTCTCCTCGTTGACGGAGAGGATGTTCATGCCGATCCAGGTGGAGGCGCGCGGCCAGGTGAGGCCGTAGCCGTCGTCCTCGGGCTCGTCGAACCAGATGATCTTCCAGTTCCGCAGCGGCGCCGGGATGGTCTCCGGGGTGAGGCGGCCGGCGTTGGCGAGGAGCACGCCGGGGCGCAGGATGTGCACGGTGGTGCCCACGTGGTCGTCGCAGATCGAGATCTCGTGGACGGTGAACTCGGACCCGAGCACCCGGCGGAGCCAGGCGGCGCCGGTGCGGTTGCCGGTGTTGCTGACGTTGAAGAACAGGTCACGGCCGGCCCGCAGGAGGTTCGCGGCGTCGAACAGCGGCTCGATCTCGGCGAGTACGGGGGTGTCGCCGTCGTAGGCGTAGGTCGCGTCGGCGAGGCGGGGGCGCGGGGCGGCGAGCCAGTTGGCGCCTGAGGCGAAGTACTCGGAGAGCAGTCCGCGGAACGGGAAGGTCTCGGTGTAGCGGGCGCGGACCGGCATCGGCGCCTCGATGATGTTCTCGCCGACCACCAGGAGGCAGTCGCGGGGCATCAGCGAGTGGTTGGCGGTGGTGGTCCAGTCGGCGACGGTCAGCGGGGAGCCGTGCACGGCCGGGGCCGGGCGGCGGACGGTGACACCGAAGGAGGTCAGGGTGTCGGCGAGCGCCTGGAGGTCCTCCTGGGTCTCGTCGATGATCCGGGCCAGGTCGGCCTCGGTGACCTGGTCGCCGGTGTGGTCCTCGGGCAGACCGAAGAAGTGGCGCAGCGAGGCGTCCGCGTCCGGGATGTGGAAGTGCTCGGCACTTCCGATCACGATCTCCTCAAGCTGTCCGAAGTCGTTGAACGACCTGACGGAGCTCACGGCGTTTCCTTTCGCTGTGCCGGTGCCGGACGGGTCAGCGAGAGACCGAACGGCTGGTCAATGGACATGAGTTCGACATAGTTGACGTTGACGTGCGCGGGCGTCCGATGGGCCCAGAGCACGGTGTCGGCGACGTCGTCGGGCGCGAGCGGGCGGATGCCGTCGTAGAGCGCGTCGGCGCGGTCCTGGTCGCCTTTGAAGCGGACCAGCGCGAACTCGCTGCGCACCATGCCGGGGGCGATACAGGTCACCCGGATGCCGGTGCCCTGCACGTCGACGCGGAGGTTGGCCGACAGATGGTGGACGAACGCCTTCGTGGCCGCGTACACGTTGCCGCCGAAGAAGGGGTACTCCGCGGCCAGCGAGCCGAGGTTGATGATGTGCCCGGCACCGGTGCGGCGCATCGCCGGCAGCACGGCGCGGATGCCGTGCAGGACACCCGAGACATTGGTGTCGATCATCGTGTCCCAGTCCTCGACGGCCCCGTCGTGCAAGGCGCCGAGGCCGAGCGAGAGCCCGGCGTTGTTGACGAGCGCGGCGATGTCGCCGCCGTCCGCGAGCAGGGCGTCGACGGCCAGGGCGACCGAGTCGCCGTCCCGTACGTCGGCCCGCTCGACCCGGATCAGCTCGGGGCCGAACGCGGCCACCAGGTCGTCCAGCCGCTCCACCCGCCGGGCGAGCACGGCTACCGGCAGCCCCTCCTTGAGGAACCGCTCCGCCACCGCCCGCCCGATCCCGGCCGTACCGCCGGTGATCACGGTCCACTTGGTCATGGGGTCCTGCTCTCCTGAGGGGCGGGGTGGAAGGGGCACATCCAGTCCTCGGGGACGGCCCGGCCCGAGTACTGCGCCGCCTCGGAGGCCGCCCCGAACTCGGACAGGTTGGGGTTGAGCGAGCCCTGGAGCTCCAGCTCGCGTTCCCTGACCTGGCCCTGGATGCGCTGGTAGATGCCCTTCTCCTTCAACCGCCCGAACTGGAGGTGGGAGTTGAAGACGAGGGTGGGCAGCGGGACCGGCGGGTGATCCGGGAGGCGCCCGGATGCAGGCCCACCACGAAGAAGGCGTGGCCGCCGACGCTGAAGCCGAACCGCTCGGACGCCGGGTCGGGGTCGACCAGCGGGTCCCAGGGGTACTGCCCGGTGTCCAGGTCGTGCAGGGCCTGGAGCTGACGCCACAGCAGTTCCTCGAACTGGTTCTCGTCCGTGTCCGCCGGTCCCGAGAAGGTGGCCGCGAACGTCGCCATCAGCGGGTCGATGTCCTCGCGCCGCGCTGCGAAGTCGGCGAGTGCCGCGTGCAGTTCCCGGGTCGTGGCGGGCTCGGCGAGCCGGCCGAAGTGCCGGTGCACGAGCGTGCCGCGCAGCTGCGCGCTCTTGCCGGCCACACAGGAGAACTCCGGCCCCAGCAGCTTCTCCGTCAGCTGCGCCGCGGCCTGCTCGGACGGGTTCTCCGTCCGGTCCTCCGCGACATCGGCCGGCGGGTTCGCCGCCGACCCCTCCCCGACTTCCCCCGTCGGACGACGGCTGGTGCCAAGCACTGGTATCCCCCTTGTTTCCCCTGCTGCCTATATCTCCTGCTGCTGCGGTACCGGTTCGGCGACGACCCGGTAGGTCCGCATGACCGTCAGCGCCGCTTCGCGCACGGTCGCGTGATCGGCGCCGCGCAGCCGGAACCGGCCGCCGATGTGGTCGTAGCCGCCGGTGCCGTCGAAGACCGTGCCGATGTCCGGCAGGACCTCCGCGTAGACCTCCGGGACCTCGCCGAGCAGCGGTGTCACGGACACCACCCGGCAGGGCAGCGGGCGCGGTTCGGGCACGCTGACCCAGCCGCCGCCCGGCGTGTTGTCGTACTCCTCGGCGGCCTTCAGCGGCGGCAGCCCGAGCGTGGCGCGGAACGCCTCGCCGAACAGGTCGATGCCGAACAGGTCCCGGTGCACGAACCCCACCTCGGCGCCGCCGGGCCGCAGCCCCACCTCCAGGAAGACCAACTCCCCCTGCTCGGTGGCGAACAGCTCCAGATGGAAGGGCCCGTCGTCCAGGCCCAGCGCCTCCAGGCAGGCGTCGGCGAAGCCGGTCACCCGGTCACGCTCAGGCCCGGCGTCGAGGAGCACCGAGCCGAGCGGCAGGCCGTCGAGGAAGTCCAGGCAGGTGTTGAGATAACCGGAGGCGCTGACGAAGTGCGGTTTCCCGCCGCGCCGGATGCCGTCCACATGGAGGACCCGGCCCTCGATGTACTCCTCGCACTCGTACGCCGCCGGATCGACCTCGGCCAGCGCACGCGCCAGCGCCGGCACGTCGTCCGCCCGCACCACCCCGCGCGAGGACCAGCCGTCGCGCGGCTTGAGGATCACCGGCAGCCCGAGCTCGCCGGCGATCTCCTCGGCCGTGGTGGCCGCGTCCAGGTCGCGGAACCTCGGCACCCGCAGCCCGGCGGCGCCGACCAGCTCCTTCATCCGCGGCTTGTCACGGAAGGCGGTCACGAACTCGGGTCGCCAGCCCGGCGCGCCCAGCTCGACACGCAGCCGCGCCGCCGTGAGCACGTCGTACTCCGACAGCCCCACCACACCGTCGAAGGCGCCGTACCGCTCCTCCAGGCGCCGGGCGATCGGCAGGACCGTGTCGAACTCCAGATCGTCGGCGACGACCAGGTCCAGGGCGCCGTCACGGTCCAGGACCGGCAGACCGTACGGCAGGGTCACGTACGCCAGTCGGCAACTGCCCGGCTCGACGAAGCGGTGGTACTCGCCGAACTCGTCGTCGTACCGGTTGAGCACCAGGTAGGTGGGGACGGCCGCCCCGGGGCTGCTACTCAACGCGCACCTCCCGGCCGAGCGCCGCGATGCGCTCCAGGGCCGCCGTGTGCGACTCGGCCGCGAAGACCACATGGCCGAGCAGCGCCCGGAAGTCCTCGGCGGGCGGGACCTCCTCGCCCTCGCGGTAGTAGACGGAGACCTCCAGGACATCGGCGCTCTCCCGCAACTCCTCGACGCCGACGACGCGGTGGAAGACCTCCAGCCCCTCCGCGGTGAAGCAGTGGATGGCGGCGGTCTTGGCGCGCGGGGCCGTGAAGGCGCCCAGCTCGGCGGGGTCCTGGCCGGTGTAGTGGGCCAGCATGATCCGGGTCAGCGAGGTACCGGTGGCCAGCTCCACCAGGTGCGGGATGCGGTGTCCGGCGAGCCGGGCGCCGATCTCGATCAGCACCGGGTCGCCCTCGGGCAGCCGCAGTTCGCAGTGGAAGATGCCGAGGGGGAGGTTGAGCGCCCGGCACAGGTCGACGACGTACGCCTCGATCCTGGCCCGGGTCTCCGGGTCGGTCTCGTGCTGGACGACCATGCCGATCTCGACGAAGTGCGGCTCGGGGCCGAGCAGTTTCGTGGTGAGGGCGGAGACGACGACCTCGCCGTCGGTGACGTACCCCTCCACGCTGATCTCGGGACCGGCCACGTACTCCTCCAGGAGCACCCGCCCGTCCAGACCGCGGCCCGCATCGGTGCGGGTGTCGGAGACCAGCCAGTCGTAGGCACGGCGCAGCCCGTCCTCGTCGTCGACCCGGCTGACGTGCACGCTGCCGGCCGAGGCCGCGGGCTTGAGCACCGCGGGGAAGCCCACGTGCGCCGCGGCGGCGAGCAGCTCGTCGAGGCCGGACGCCTCCGCGTAGCGCGGCACGCGCAGACCGGCGGCCTCGGCGCGGGCGCGCATGACGGACTTGTCGCGCAGCGCCGCGACCGTGTCCACCGGGAGGCCGGGCAGACCGAGCCGGTGCGCGAGGCGGGCGACGCTGTCCACGTAGAACTCGAAGCCGGGCAGGATGCCGGTCAGCGGGCGCCGCCGGTGGGCCGCGATCACCGCCTCGGTGAGCGCCGCCTCGTCGTTGGTGTCGACGACGAGCAGCTCGTCGACGTGCTGGAGCAGGGTGTCCGGGATCGTGCGGTCACCGCTGTGGTGGGAGGCCACCACGACCTCGAAACCCTGTTCGTGGGCGGCGAGGATCAGACCGTTCGCCGAGGACATCGGCTCGACGACCAGAATTCTGGTTGCAGACATGGGGATTCTGTTTCTCCGCTCTGCCCGACGGACGGCCCGGAATTACTCCGAGATCGCTGAACTGCAATTACCGGGCCGTCCGTCAAACGTTCTGCCGAATCAGGCGGAGGCCAGTTCCCGGGCGCCGACGGTGGTGTCGTAGAGCTCCTGGAAGTAATCACCGATCAGCTCGATGTACGTGGCGAGATCGGTGTACGCCTGCTCCGCGGAGCCGAATCCCTCGACCGCCTGGGAAACGGTGCGGAACATCAGCTCGTCATGGTCGTGCGACTCGTCGAAGTCCAGGTGCGTCTGGGTGCCCTGGGTGAATTCGGTGCCGAACTCCTCGGCCGCCTTGTTGGTGATGATCTGGTTGTAGCGGTCCGAGTACCACTCGACGAACCAGTCCCAGACCGTCGTCGGCGCCGGGCCGCGCTTGTCGGCCTCCAGGCGCAGATAGCCCATGAGCTGCTTGGTCGCCGGGAAGACGTCGGTGGCCTCCAGCTGCTCGCTGGTGAAGCCGAACTTGTTGAGGTCACGGGTGAACATGCCCTCGTGCCCGAACTCCTCGGCCAGGTACTGGGCGAGCTTGGCGGCGAGGCTGTCGTCCTTCGAGCCGACCTTGAAGAGGGCGTAGGTGTCGACCTCGTTGTTCAGCCGAATACGCAGAACCGTCTCGGTGATGTGACGAATGTAGTAGTCCCGGTCGGTCCATTCGCCCGCGTGCAGTTCGCGCAGCTTGGTGACGCGCTGGAACTGCTTCTCCATCAATTCCTCGGCCAGGCTCTCGAGTCGGGACCGATCAAGCTTCGTCATTACGGATTCCTCCTCCTTGGATCGGTCATGAGTCTGGCTTGATCGCGAGTGGAGCCACAGGGCCAATATGCAGATCGTGGCCCCATGGGAGGAGAATGGTCCCGTACTACCGGACCCAGGGGGCCGGAGGCGTGCCATGACCTTCGTACAGCTCATCGACTGCAAGACCAGCCGGTTCGACGAGATGAACCGGCTGATGGACCGGTGGGTCGAACAGACCAAGGGGAAACGGACCGCGACGCACGACCTCGTCGGCAAGGACCGCTCCGACGCGTCGCACTTCCTTCAGATCGTGGAGTTCCCGTCGTACGAGGACGCGATGCGGAACTCGAACCTGCCCGAGACGGACAAGATCTTCCAGGAGATGGTCGCTCTCTGCGACGAGATGCCGACGTTCACGGATCTCGACGTCGTACGGGACGAGCAGCTCTACGCCGCCACGTCACGCCGCTTCTTCGAGGCGCTGGGCGGGAAGGAGACGCCGCCGCTGGAGGGGCTGTTGGCCGAGGACTACCACGATCATGATCCGTCCAACGATCAGGACGTGATCGGGCTGGACGCGGTGCGCGAAGAGGTCGAGGCGTGGAAGACCGGCTTCGACTTCGACTTCACCGTCGACGATCAGCTGGCCCAGGGCGACCGGGTGTGCACCCGCTGGACCTGGCACGGTACGCACACCGGTGACTTCATGGGGATGCCGGCGACCGGAAAGCGGGTGTCCATGACCGGCACCACCATCCACCGGTGCGGTCCCGACGGGAGGATCGCCGAGGGCTGGTGGCAGTACGACCGGATGGGGCTGATGGGGCAGCTGGGGGCACTGGACGACCTGGAGCAGTGAGTCCGGACACGGGGAAGCCCCCGGTCCGCCGCAGCGGACCGGGGGCTTCACTCAGGCTCGCGGAGCCTTAGTGGGAGTGGCCGTGGCCGTGACCGGCGGCGGCCGGCTCCTCCTCTTCCTTCTTCTCGACGACCAGGGTCTCGGTCGTCAGCAGGAGGGAGGCGATGGAGGCGGCGTTCTCCAGGGCGGAGCGGGTGACCTTGACCGGGTCGATGACGCCGGCCTTGACCAGGTCGCCGTACTCGCCGGTGGCGGCGTTGAAGCCCTGGCCCTTGTCGAGCTCGGCGACCTTGGAGGTGATGACGTAGCCCTCAAGGCCGGCGTTCTCGGCGATCCAGCGCAGCGGCTCGACGACGGCCTTGCGGACGACGGCGACACCGGTGGCCTCGTCGCCGGTCTTGCCCAGACCGCCCTCGAGGACCTTGGCGGCGTGGACGAGCGCGGAGCCACCACCGGAGACGATGCCCTCCTCGACCGCGGCGCGGGTCGCGGAGATGGCGTCCTCCAGACGGTGCTTCTTCTCCTTCAGCTCCACCTCGGTGGCGGCGCCGACCTTGATCACGCACACGCCGCCGGCCAGCTTCGCGAGGCGCTCCTGGAGCTTCTCGCGGTCCCAGTCGGAGTCCGTGTTCTCGATCTCGGCCTTGATCTGGGCGACGCGGCCCACGACGTCCTCGGAGTTGCCGGCGCCGTCGACGATCGTCGTGTCGTCCTTGGTGATGGTCACGCGGCGGGCGGAGCCCAGCACGTCCAGACCGGCCTGGTCGAGCTTGAGGCCGACCTCCTCGGAGATGACCGTGGCGCCGGTGAGGACCGCCATGTCCTGGAGCATCGCCTTGCGGCGGTCACCGAAGCCGGGGGCCTTCACGGCGACGGCGTTGAACGTGCCGCGGATCTTGTTGACCACCAGGGTCGACAGGGCCTCGCCCTCGACGTCCTCGGCGATGATCAGGAGCGGCTTGGAGGCGCCGGCCTGGATGACCTTCTCCAGGAGCGGCAGCAGGTCCTGGATGGAGGAGATCTTGCCCTGGTTGATCAGGATGTACGGGTCGTCGAGGACGGCCTCCATACGCTCCTGGTCGGACACCATGTACGGGGACAGGTAGCCCTTGTCGAAGGCCATGCCCTCGGTGAAGTCCAGCTCAAGGCCGAAGGTGTTGGACTCCTCGACGGTGATGACACCGTCCTTGCCGACCTTGTCCATCGCCTCGGCGATGAGCTCGCCGACCTGCTGGTCCTGCGCGGACAGCGCGGCGACGGCGGCGATGTCCGCCTTGTCGTCGATCGGACGGGCGGTGGCGAGGAGGTCCTCGGAGACGGCGGCGACGGCCGCGTCGATGCCCTTCTTCAGCAGCGCCGGGGAGGCACCCGCGGCGACGTTCTTCAGGCCCTCGCGGACCAGCGCCTGGGCGAGCACGGTGGCGGTGGTCGTACCGTCACCCGCGATGTCGTTGGTCTTGGTCGCCACCTCCTTCACCAGCTGCGCGCCGAGGTTCTCGTACGGGTCGTCGATCTCGACCTCACGGGCGATCGTGACACCGTCGTTGGTGATGGTGGGGGCGCCGAACTTCTTGTCGATGACGACGTTGCGGCCCTTGGGGCCGATCGTCACCTTGACCGTGTCGGCAAGCTTGTTGACGCCGCGCTCGAGGGCGCGACGGGCGTCCTCGTCGAACTTCAGGATCTTCGCCATGGGAGCGGTTCAGCCCTCTCGGAAAACGTGGGTGAAAAAGCGAACTGCGCCCCTGACGCCCGGATTCATGAGGTCGCGGGGGCCCGGGGCGCAGCTCAAAAGCAGAATGTGCTTGGAGGTCTTACTTCTCGATGACCGCGAGGACGTCGCGGGACGAGAGGACGAGGTACTCCTCGCCGTTGTACTTGACCTCGGTGCCGCCGTACTTGCTGTACAGCACGATGTCGCCGACCTTCACGTCGAGCGGCAGGCGCTCGCCGTTCTCGAAGCGGCCCGGACCGACGGCGAGGATGACGCCCTCCTGGGGCTTCTCCTTCGCGGTGTCCGGAATGACCAGGCCAGAGGCCGTGGTCTGCTCGGCGTCGAGCGGCTGGACCACAATGCGGTCCTCGAGCGGCTTGATGGCAACCTTGGAGCTGGCGGTCGTCACGATCCGACCTCCCCCTTCGGAGATCTCACGGGGTTAACTGTCTGAGGTGGCGACCAGGTCGATCCGTCGTCGCGGGTGCCGGACCTGCCCGTCGCTATTGGCACTCTCCAGGGGGGAGTGCCAGACCCGAGACTATGACCGCGATTAGCACTCGGTCAAGCGGACTGCTAATCGCGTCCCTTTGTCGGGCCACCGCCCCGCCCCTCAGACGTAGTCCTCCAGCCGCCCTACCCTCAACCCCGCCCCCTCGATCTCCCGCAGCAGCCGTGTCGTCCGCTCGGCCAGTGTCGGACCGGTCGTCTCCGTCGACGGCAGGGAGACGATGTCGCCGGGGAGCAGGCGGTGGGTGCCGGACGCGTAGGTCAGGCGGTCCCCCTCCATCGCCGCCCGCCACAGGACGACCGCCCCGACGCCGCAGTCCGTGGCCGCGCGCAGGGTCGTGCTGTCGTACGTCCCGTAGGGCGGGCGGAAGAGACGGGGTCGGAGGCCGAAGCGGGCGCCGAGTTTGTCCTGCTGGCCGCAGATCTCGGCGCGCTGGCCGGCGTAGGGCAGGCCGCGCAGGGCGGTGTGGTCGAGGGTGTGGTTCTGGATCGACGCGCCCACCGACTGGAGGCGCGCGAAGTGGCCGTAGCCCGGGCCGACCACGCTGTCGGTGAGGAACATGCTGACGGGCAGCCGCCGTCGACGGACCAGTTCGACGAAGCGCGGGTCCCGCTCGGCACCGTCGTCGTACGTCAGGAAGACGACCTTCTCGGAGGTGGCGACCCGCCGGACGACGGGAACGGCCGCGGGCCCGGACCGCACCCCCTTCGCCCCGTACGTCACGGCCTTCTTGCCGAGCCGTTCGATCGGGTCGACGGACTGGGCGCAGCCGGTCAGGAGCAGGGCGAGCGCCAGAGCGGCCGTCAAGGCCTTCACAGGTAGTCCTCCAGCCGCGCCACCGCGTACCCCTCGGCCGTGACCTTGTCGAGGAAGCGTCGGATCATGTCCGGCATCGTGCCCTTCCACTCCCCCCGGCCGCGGAAGTGACTCAGCACGATGTCGCCCGGGTGGATCCTCCGGTCCCACTCGCGGTACTCCCAGTGGTCGACGAAGACCTCCTCGTTCCAGATCGGCGCGTACTTCACCCCGCAGGACTTGGCCGCGACCAGGGTGTCCTGGTTGTAGTTGCCGAAGGGCGGCCGGAAGAGCTGGGGCCGCTTGCCGTAGTGCTTCTCGATGACGTCCTGCATGCCGCAGATCTCGCGCTTCTGGCGGCCGTAGGAAAGACCGGGCAGGTAGGGGTGGTGGAGGGTGTGGTTGTTGAGACCGACGCCCCGGTCCTGCATGCGCTTGAAGTACCCGTAGTCCTCCTTGATCAGGAAGTTGCTGAGGAAGGCGGTGTACGGGATCTTCAGCTCGCTCGTCATCCGCAGGAACGCCGGGTCCTTCTCGGCGCCGTCGTCGATGGTGAGGAAGACGATCTTCTCTTCGGTGGGGATCGTGGTGAAGACGGGCGGCAGCCCCCGCTCCTCGTGACCGTCGACCTCGAAGCCCTTGCGGGTGGTGATGTGCGGCTTCTTCGCGGGCGGGGCGGGCGGCGTCAGCGGAGCCCGGGCCAGTCCCCAGCGCTTCGCGATCCTCGCCTGTGCGCGCAACTTGCCGGCGTACGCGTCGAGGGCACGGGCCGGGGGCGCCTTCAGGGGCTGCTGGCCGGGCGCCGGACGGACCTTGGCGCTCTCACCCTGCGCGCCACAGCCGGAGGCGACGGCGGCGAGGGCCAGGACGGCGAGTGCACCCCGAAGACCCGTCGAACCCCGCATGGTCCGACTTTTGTCATTTTGTACTACTGATCCCATGGCGCCGGATCCTCGCAGGTCACCGCCCTGATGCCGGGCCGACACCGCCGCCGGAGGCGTACGGTCCACCGACTGGCCCACAATGAGGCGGTGAACGACCTCGCCCCCCTCCTCACCCCCGTCGGCCGTGCCCTCCTCGACGAGGTGCGCGGCACCGCCCCCGCGGACGAACTCGCCGTCGCCACCCGGCTGCGCCGCGACCACCCCGCGGACCTGGTCTCGGCGGCGCTCGGCCAGGCACGGCTGCGGCAGCGGGCGGTGGCGAAGTTCGGGGACGAGGACGCGGCACGGATGTTCTTCACCCCGAACGGCGTGGAGCAGTCGACGCGGACGAGTGTGGCGACGTACCGCGCCGAGTGCTTCCAGGCGCTGGGCGTACGGTCCGTCGCCGACCTGTGCTGCGGCATCGGCGGCGACGCGATCGCGCTGGCGCGGGCCGGCATCAGGGTCCTGGCGGTGGACCGGGACCCGTTCACCGCCGCCGTGGCCCGGGCGAACGCCGAGGCGCTGGGGCTCGCCGACCTGATCGAGGTGCGCGAGGCGGACGTCACGGACATCGACACGGCCCCGTACGACGCGGTGTTCGTGGACCCGGCGCGGCGCTCGTCGAAGCGCGGCCGCATCTTCGATCCCGAGGCCTACTCCCCGCCCCTGTCCTGGGCCGTGTCCGCCGCGCTCAAGGCACCGCTCGGCGTGCTGAAGATCGCGCCCGGCATCCCGCACGAGGCGATCCCCGCCGAGGCCGAGGCCGAGTGGATCTCGGACCGCGGGGACGTGAAGGAGGCCGTGCTGTGGTTCGGCCAGGGCCGGACACCGGGGGCACGCCGGGCGGTCCTGCTGCCCTCGGAGGCCGGCCTCTGGGCCTCACCGGCCACCCTGCTGCCGAACCCAGAAGTCCGCCCCGTCGGCCGCTACCTGTACGAGCCCGACGGCGCCGTCATCCGCGCCCACCTGGTCGCCCAGGTGGCCGAGGACCTGGACGGCGGGCTGATCGACGAGACGATCGCGTACATCACCGCCGACGAACTGCACGCGACCCCGTACGCCACCGCGTACGAGATCACCGACCAACTCCCCTTCAACGTGAAGAAGTTGAAGGCGCTGCTGCGGGAGCGGGGGGTCGGGATCCTGACCGTGAAGAAGCGGGGGTCGGCGGTGGAGCCGGAGGAACTGCGCAAGAAGGCCCTGCCGAAACCGCACGGCAAGGCCGCGGTGACCGTCTTCCTCACGCGCGTCGCCGGCGCCCCCACCATGCTGCTCGGTCAGCCCGCCTGAGCCTCCCGCGCGCGGGACAGCAGCAGCTCCCGCTCGCGTTCGTTGCGGGCGAGGGCGGCGGCACGTTCGAACTCGGCCGCCGCCTCCGTCGTACGCCCGAGGCGGTGCAGCAGGTCACCGCGGACGCTGGGCAGCAGGTGGTAGTCGAGCAGGTGCGGGGCCAGGGTGTCGACGATCTCCAGGGCCGCTTCCGGCCCCTCCGCCATCGACACCGCGACCGCGCGGTTGAGTTCCACGACCGGGGACGGGGCGCGGGCGGTGAGCAGGCCGTACAGGGTGGCGATGGTGGCCCAGTCGGTCTCCTCGTAGGTGTAGGCGTGCGCGTGGCAGGCGGCGATGGTGGCCTGGAGGACGTACGGGCCGGGCGCGCCGCCCGCGGTGGCGTCGGCGCGCGTCAGGGCCGTGACCCCGCGGGCGATGAGCATGCGGTTCCAGCGGCGCCGGTTCTGGTCCCTGAGGAGTACGGGCTCGCCGTCGGGCCCGGTACGGGCGGCGGAACGGGACGACTGGAACTCCAGGAGCGCCGCGAGACCGTGCACCTCGGGCTCCTTGGGCATCAGCCCGGCCAGCACCCGGGCCAGCCGCAGCGCGTCCTCGCACAGCCCCGGCCGCAGCCAGTCGTCACCGGCGGTGGCCGCGTACCCCTCGTTGAAGACGAGGTAGATGACATCGAGGACATCGGCGAGCCGGGCCTCGCGTTCGGGGCCGTACGGCACCTCGAAGGCGACGTTCCTGGTGGCGAGGGTGCGCTTGGCGCGGACGATCCGCTGGGCGATCGTCGTCTCCGGGACGAGGAAGGCGCGGGCGATCTCGGCCGTCGTCAGCCCGCCGAGGAGACGAAGGGTGAGGGCGACACGGGCCTCGGCGGAGAGGACCGGGTGGCAGGTGGTGAAGACGAGCCGGAGCAGGTCGTCGTCGATGTCGTCGGGGTCGGCGGGCTCGTCGAACGGGACCGTCTGCGGCACCTCGCGGCCGATCTCCTGGAGCTTGCGGGCGTAGTTCTCCCGACGCCGGACCAGGTCGACGGCGCGACGCCGGGCGGCGGTCATGAGCCAGGCGCCCGGGTTGTCGGGGACACCGTCACGCGGCCACTGCTCCAGGGCGGCGACGAGAGCGTCCTGGGCGAGCTCCTCGGCGATGCCGACGTCACGGACGACGCGGGTGACGCCGGCGACGACACGGGGGGACTCGATACGGAAGACGGTCTCGATGGCGTGACGCGGATCGGTGTCGCCGGGGGACTGTGACTGTGGGCTCACAGCCCCCATGCAACACCCGCGGGCGCCGCCCGCCAAGGAGGATCAGGGACGGACTCAGCCCTCGACGATCTCCCGCACCTCACAGGTGACGGTCCAGTACTCCTCGTGGACCTGGAGGAACCGCTTGGTCCACTCGAGGGCCTCGGCCTTGTCCTTGCACTGCATGAGCGCGTACCCGCCGACGACCTCCTTGGCCTCGGTGAAGGGCCCGTCGGTGACGGAGATCTTCCCGTCCTCCCAGTGCACGCGAGTGCCCTGGGAGGACGGGGTCAGACCGGCGGTGTCGAGCATGACCCCGGCCTTGGTGATCTCCTCGATCAGCGCGCCCATACGTTCCATCAGTTCGGGGCTGGGGCCTTCGGCGGGGGCGTTGGCTTCGTCGATCTGCACGAGGGAGAGGAAGCGGGGCATCGGTGGCTCCTTGGGTCGGGGGCCGGGTCCTTTCCGGCCTCTCAACCATGCGTCGATCGGGAGACACCGGGATCGACACACACGCCGAACTTTCTTGAAGATCTTTTACAGCCGCCTCTCACCGGCCTTCAGTTCAGCTCGGATCCGAACGCCGCCTTCGCGTACGGCGCCCCCACCGACTTCCCCCCGACCACGAACGCCGCGTCCGTCACGACGCCCGTCGGCCGGCCCCGCAGTGACCACACCGCCCCCGCACGGGAGTTCTCCCTCGCGGCCGACGCCGCCAGGTCCGCGCAGCCGTTCCCGTTGATGTCCAGGAGCCGTACCGCGCCGCCGAACCCGTCCCCCGGTTCCGCCGCCCCCGGCACCCCGGCCGTGTTCTGCGTGAACGCCTGAGCGCCGGTCCCCGTCAGGCCCGTACCCGTGCCGTACAGGACGTCGACGATGCCCGCCCCGTCGTCGTACCCGAGTTCCTCGCCCGGCGCGCCCACCGCCAGGTCGGCGCGGCCGTCGCCGTTGATGTCCCCGGCCGCGACCGAGGCGCCGAAGAAGTCGACGTCCTCGTACGCACCCGGCACTCCCGGAGTGTCCTGGGTGTACCGCTGCCAGGTCGCGCTCGGTGCGAGGCCCGAGGGCGAGCCCGCCGCCACCGTCACCGACGAGTCCGGCGCGTTGCCGACCGCCAGGTCGTCGTGGCCGTCGCCGTCGAAGTCGCCGAAGGCCAGGCCGCCGCCCCCGCCCGGGAACGTACCGCCGGGAGCGGGAGCGAGACCCGTGGGCGAGCCGACGTAGAAGCGGGTGCAGTAACTGCCGTCTCCGCAGTACACCTGGAGCGCGAGCTCGTCGCGGCCGTCGGCGTTCACGTCGCCCGTCGCGCCGTCCCGGACGTCGACGTACTGGAGGCCCTCCCGGTCCAGCCCGCGCGTACCCGCCGGCTTGCCGGTGCGGGTGAGCGGTCCCGTCCACACCGTGGCCGTCGTGCCGAGCGGGTCGTCGCCCTGGGCCCGGCCGCCCCTGAAGAGGGCCAGGTCGAGCTTGCCGTCGCCGTCGAAGTCACCCGCCTGGGTGGTCGACGCGGGGATCGCCGTACCGCCGGACAGGCCGCCCCACACCACCACCGCCGAACGCGTCGCGGAGACATGGCCGACGACCAGGTCCGCCCGGCCGTCGCCGTCCAGGTCCCCCTTGGAGAGCTGGATGCCGAACCTCTCGTTCTTGGCGGGGCTGCCGGGGATGCCGGTGGTGGCGCGGCTGATGACCGTCCGCCGGTCCTTGGTCAGGCCGTGCGGGCCGCCGTACAGGACGACGACGTAGCCCGCGCCGGTCTGTCCGCCGACCGTGGCATCCGGGGCGCCGACCGCGAGGTCCTGATAGCCGTCGCCGTCGAAGTCGTCGCGGACCGGGGCGGACGGGACGGACGGGGCGGCGGTGGCGGGCAGGGCGCCCAGCGCGAGCAGGCCCGCGGCCAGCGGGACCGCCCAACGGCCGTGTGTACGAAGGGAGAACATGGGCGACCCTCTCACTTACGGCGACACAGTCACCGCACCTGACTCGCCGCCGGGTCAAGGGGTTGTGGTCACCTCAGCGACTTCCACAGTTTGCTCGCCTGCGGCTCCTGCGCCACCACCCGGTTGTGGTTCGAGGGTGCCGGGAGGACCGGCATGGTGACCGTCCTCACCTGGTCCGCCGACAGGCCCTTCAGGCTCTGCCCGAGACTCATCAGCTCGGTCAGCGAGTCGAGGCCGGTGTCGGTGGTGAGGCTGCCGGTGATCGCGTCGGCGACGGAGTAGAACCTGGTGGGCGAGGTGAGCAGGTTCGTCGAGGAGATCTGCTCCAGCAGGGCCTTCACCAGTTTCTGCTGGAGGCCGATCCGGCCGAGGTCGCTGCCGTCGCCTATGCCGTGCCGGGTGCGGGCGAGCGCGAGGGCCTGCTTGCCGTCGAGGTGGTGGGTGCCGGCCTTCAGGGTCAGGTGGCTGCTGGGGTCGTCGATGTTCTCGTCCGTCGTGACCGTGACCCCGCCCAGCGCGTTCACCAGTTTCGCGAAGCCCGAGAAGTCGATCTCGATGTAGTGGTCCATGCGGACGTTCGTGATCGACTCGACGGTCTTCACGGCGCACACCGGACCGCCCAGCGCATAGGCGCTGTTGAACATCGCGTTGTACGCCACCGCCGTGGAACCGCCGTCCTCCAGGGGGCAGGACGGGCGGGTGACGAGGGTGTCGCGCGGGATGCTGACGACCGTCGCCTCGGTGCGGCCCGCGTCGATGTGCACGACCATCGCCGTGTCGGAGCGGGCACCGGAGCTGTCGCCGCCGCCGAGGGCCTGGTTCTCCTTGCCGCTGCGCGAGTCGGAGCCGAGGACCAGGATGTTGACGGCTTCGGTCGGCAGCGGGCTCGCGGACGCGGAGGCGGAAGGGGCAGGCGTCACGGTGGCCTTCGCCGGGCGGTCGTCACCGAGCGCCTGGTCGATGTCGACGCTCTTGATGTTGCTGTTCAGATGCCAGTACACCCAGCCGCCCGCGGCGGCGCCCGCCACCAGCACACCCGCGAGAGTGAGGCCGGCGGCTTTCAGCACGCGTGACCGCCGCCGGCCCACTGGTCTGCCTTCGTCGTCTCCGTTCACGGAGAGGAACGTAAGTCCGAATTATTACGAGGGCACTGCCCCGGCCGCCTTTCTTCGGAAAATCTCACTTTTCTCAGCCCAGCGTCACCGTGGGTACGGGGTTGCTCCCGCTCCAGTTGGCGTTGAACCCGAAGGTCACCGAACCCCCGTCCGGGACGGTCCCGTTGTAGGAGGCGTTGGCGCAGCTGACCGCCGCGCCGGTCTGGGTGCAGGTCGCGTTCCAGGCCTGCGTGATCTGCTGCCCGGCGCCGTACGTCCAGGTCACCTTCCAGGACGACAGCGAGGCACCCGAGCAGGAGATCGTCACGTTCCCGGTGAACCCGGTGTTCCACTGACTCGGCACGCTGTACGCCGCCGAGCACGCCCCCGTCGGAGGCGGCGTCGTCGTCCCGCCCAGCGCCTCCGCGATGCCGTAGTAGGCCGGTTTGGGCGCGTAGTTGGCGTCGTACGGGGTCGCCGCCCCGTAGCCCGGGAAGGTGCTGTCGACCCAGGAGTCGGAGTCGGCGAAGCCCCACACCGTGAGGTTGACGCAGCGGGTCACGGCCACGCAGGCCGCCGTCACCGCCTTGTAGTCGGCCTTCTGCTGCGCGAGCTTCGTACTGTCCGCCGGCAGCGCCATCCGGATGTCCAGCTCGGTGATCGCCACGTCCACGCCGAGGTCGGCGAAGCGCTGGATGTTCTGCTGGAGCGTGGACGGCACCTGGCCGAGGATGAGGTGGGCCTGGAGACCGACGCCGTCGATCGGGACGCCCTGCTCCTTCAGGGACTTGACCAGGTTGTAGAGGGCCGTGCTCTTCGCGTTGACGCCCTCGACGTTGTAGTCGTTGATGTAGAGCTTGGCGGCCGGGTCGGCGGCACGGGCGGCGGTCAGGGCCCGGGCGATGTAGCCGGAGCCGAGGCCGTTGTACCAGAGGGTCGAGCGGTAGGTGCCGTCCTCGTTGAACGGCTCGTTGACCACGTCCCACGCGGCGATACGGCCCTTGTAGCGGCCGGCCTCGGTGGCGATGTGGTTGTCGAGGAGGGTGCCGAGCTGGGCCGGGGTCCAGCTGCCGTTGGTCAGCCAGCTCGGGTTCTGGCTGTGCCAGACCAGGGTGTGGCCGCGCACCTGCTGGCCGTGCGCCTCGGCGAAGTTCACGATCTGGTCGGCCTCGGCCCAGTTGAAACTGCCCTGGGTCGGCTCCACCGAGCCCCACTTCATGGCGTTGCCGGGGGTCAGCGAACTGAACTGCGCCCCGGCGATGTCGCCGTAGGTCCCGGTGAGCTTGGACCCGGTGACCGCGGTGCCGATGACCTTGCCCTTGGCGGTGCCGAGGTCACGCAGGGGCGTGTCGGCGGCGTGCGCCGCGGGCGCCGCGGGCGCCGTCAGCAGGAGGGTGCCCAGCGTCGCCAGAAGGGACGCCAGGGATAAGCCGGTTCTCAGAGATCTCATTGCGGGTGCCTCCGAAAGTTTCGGTCGAACAACCGATTGGCTTCGGGGCAGTGTGGGGTGCCGCGGCACACCCGTCAATACAGCAACGCCTCTTCCCTGCTGAACCGCGCGGCCCGCTAGACCGCCGGAGGCGCCCCCGTACTGCTGCGCACCACCAGACTCGTCGCCAGCTCCACCCGCGTCGCCGCGGGCGAACCCTCCTCGCGCGCGAGGTCGAGGACCAGCTTCGCCGCCGCCTCGGCCATCTCGGTCAGCGGCTGCCGTACGGTCGTCAGCGGCGGCCCCACCCAGGGCGCGACCGGCAGATCGTCGAAGCCGACGACGCTCAGGTCCTCCGGGATGCGCAGCCCCAGCTCACGGGCGGCCTCATAGAGCCCGAGCGCCTGGAGGTCGTTGCCGGCGAAGACGGCGGTGGGCCGGTCCTCGCGGCGCAGCAGGTCCAGGCCCAGCCGGTAGCCGGCCTCGTGGTGGAAGTCGCCGTTCTTGATCAGCGCCGGGTCCACGGGCAGCCCGGCGGTCTCCAGCGCGGCCCGGTAGCCGTCGACACGGGCGCGGCTGCACATCATCCGGGACGGGCCGCTGATGGCGCCGATCCGGGTGTGGCCGAGTTCGACCAGATGCCGGGTGGCGGCGAGGCCGCCCTGCCAGTTGGTGGCGCCGATGGACGGCACGTCGGCGCCCGGGTCGCCGGCCGGGTCCATGACGACGAAGGGGATGGAGCGGCTGGTCAGCAGGGCGCGCTGGGACTCGTCGAGCCCCGAGAGGACCAGGATGACGCCGTGCGGGCGGCGGGCGGCGACCTGGTCGGCCCAGGTGCGGCCCGGGGTGAGCCGGCCGGCGCTCTCGCTGAGCACCACGCTCAGCCCGGCGTCCCGCGCCACGTTCTCCACACCCCGGATGACCTCCATCGCCCAGGCGCTCTCCAGTTCGTGGAAGACCAGGTCGATGAGCGGGGAACGGCTGGCCTCGGCCCGTCGTCGGCGATAGCCGTGGGCGCGCAGCAGCTCTTCCACTCGGGTACGGGTCGCCGGGGCGACGTCGGCCCGTCCGTTGAGGACCTTCGAAACAGTCGGCGCCGAGACTCCGGCCTCACGCGCGATCTCGGCGAGCGTCGCGGTCTGCGTCGAGCGTCCTGCTGTCCTGGTTTCACCGGGCTCCGGGGGTGTCATGGCGGCGATCGTATCCCTGCACGACCTCTTGACGAACCCTTCGCACCGGCCTAGGTTCCCAAAACATTCGGATTACACATCGAAACATTCGCGAGAGACGTTCGTGAGAGCCCTTCGTGAGAGGTCGTTCGACCCGACAGGAGTTTCATGACCACCGCGCCTTGGCGTGACCCCGCCCTGACCGCCGCCGCCCGCGTCGACGACCTCCTCTCCCGGATGACCCTGGAGGAGAAGACAGCCCAGCTGTACGGCGTGTGGGTGGGGGCCAGCACCGACGGGGACGGCGTCGCCCCGCTGCAACGCGAGATGACCGCCGAGTACGACTGGGACGAGCTCATCACCCATGGGCTCGGCCAGCTCACCCGCCCCTTCGGCACCGCCCCCGTGGACCCGGCGCTGGGCGCGCAGGCACTCGCCCGCGCCCAGCGCCGTATCGCCGCGTCCGGCCGCTTCGGCATTCCCGCGCTCGCGCACGAGGAGTGCCTGGCCGGCTTCACCGCCTGGCAGGCGACCGCGTATCCGGTCCCGCTCGCCTGGGGCGCCGCCTTCGATCCGCCGCTCGTCGAGGAGATGGGCCGGCACATCGGCCGCGACCTGCGCGCGGTCGGTGTCCACCAGGGCCTCGCCCCCGTCCTGGACGTCGTCCGCGACCCGCGCTGGGGACGGGTCGAGGAGACCATCGGCGAGGACCCGTACCTGGTCGGCACGGTCGGCGCCGCCTATGTCCGCGGCCTGGAGTCGGCCGGCGTGGTCGCCACGCTCAAGCACTTCGCCGGGTACGCCTCCTCCGCGGGCGCCCGCAATCTGGCGCCGGTCCGGGCGGGTGTGCGCGAGTTCGCCGATGTGACGCTGCCGCCGTTCGAACTGGCGCTGCGCGAGGGCGGGGCGCGCTCGGTGATGGCCGCTTACACCGACACGGACGGCATCCCGGCCTCCGCCGACCCGGGCCTGCTCACCGAACTCCTGCGGGAGCAATGGGGGTTCACCGGCACGGTCGTCGCCGACTACTTCGGCGTCGGCTTTCTTCAGACCCAGCACCGGGTGGCCGGCACCGAGGCGGAGGCCGCCCATGCGGCGCTCGCGGCGGGCCTCGACGTCGAGCTGCCCACCCTGAAGTGCTACGGCAAGCCCCTCCTGGAGGCGGTACGGGCGGGCGAGATCGCCGAGGAGCTGATCGACCGGGCGGCCCGCCGCGTCCTGCTCCAGAAGTGCGAACTGGGCCTGCTGGACGAGGACTGGGACCCGGAGCCCACCGGCCGTATCGACCTCGACTCCACGGCGAACCGGGCGCTGGCCCGCCGGCTCGCCGAGCGGTCGGTGGTCCTGCTGGACAACCCGGACGGCGTCCTGCCCCTCTCCCCCGACACCCGGATCGCGGTCGTGGGCCCGAGGGCGGCCGACGCGCTCGCGATGCTCGGCTGCTACTCCTTCCCGTCCCACGTCCTCACCCACCACCCCGACATCCCGATGGGCATCGAGATCCCGACCGTCCTGGAGGCCCTGCGCGGCGAACTCCCGGACGCCAAGGTGACGTTCGCGGAGGGCTGCGGGGTCGACACCCCGGACACCGGCGGCTTCGAGGAGGCGGTGGCCCGGACCGCCGAGGCGGACGTCTGCGTGGCCGTCCTCGGCGACCGGGCGGGCCTGTTCGGCCGGGGCACCTCGGGCGAGGGCTGCGACGCGACGGATCTGCGACTGCCCGGCGTACAGGGCGAGTTGCTGGACGCCCTGGTCGCCACCGGGGTGCCCGTCGTCCTCGTTCTGCTGACCGGAAGGCCGTACGCGCTGGGCCGCTGGCACGGCCGGCTGGCCGCGTCCGTGCAGGCCTTCTTCCCGGGGGAGGAGGGCGGCCCGGCGGTCGCGGGAGTGCTGTCGGGCCGCGTCAACCCGTCCGGGCGGCTGCCGGTGAGCGTCCCGCAGGAGCCGGGCGGCCAGCCCTGGACCTACCTCCAGCCCCCGCTGGGCCTCGCGGGCGAGGTCAGCAACCTGGACCCGACCCCGCTGTACCCCTTCGGGCACGGCCGCTCGTACACGACGTTCGCGTGGGAGTCGGAGGCGGTCGGGGCAGAGATCACGACCGACGGTTCGTACGACGTGAGCGTCGCCGTCCGCAACACCGGTGACCGCGCCGGCGCCGAGGTCGTCCAGCTGTACCTGCACGACCCGGTGGCGACGGTGACCCGTCCGGACGTCCGGCTGATCGGCTACCAGCGGCTGGAGTTGGCGCCGGGAGAGGCGTCCCGGGTGACCTTCCGCTTCCACGCGGACCACTCGGCGTTCACCGACCGCACCGGCCGCCGGGTGGTGGAACCCGGCGCCCTGGAGCTACGGCTGGCGGCCTCCAGCACCGACGTCCGCCACACGGCCCGGCTGACGCTCACCGGGCCGGTACGCGAGGTGGGCACCGACCGCCGGCTGCGCTGCGAGACGGAGGTCGAGCCGGAAGCGGAGGAAACGGCCTGATCACGGAGGGGGCCGAACACCGGTTCCCTGTGCCAGAATCCGCCGACGCCTCTGAGGGTGGGCGACGGGGGATGCCATGAACGCGCAGGGAACCGGGACCGCCCGGGAGTGGTGGCTCATCACGGCCATGCTGACGCTCGCCGTGCTGCCACCGGCGGCGGCACTGGTGGGGTTGTTCGTCGCGGTCTCGGCCTGGGGCGAGCACTCGGACGCGATGATGCCGGTGCTGTTCCTCCTGATCGCCGTCTTCGGTGCCGTGGCCGCCTCGCGTCGCCTCCCCGGGCGGGCGGTACGGCCCCCCGACGAGCCGGAACTGGCCGCGCTGGTGCAGGACGTCGCCGAACGACTCGGCTTCCGTGAACCGCTGCTGGTCCGGGTCGTCCCCGATGTGCACGCCTCCCTGCGGCGCGCGAAGGTCTCCGGCATCCACGCCTACGTCCTCGTTCTCGGCCTCCCCCTGCTCCGGGCGCTGACCGCCGACCAGTTGGCGGCCGTGGTCGCGCACGAGCTCGCCCACGAACAGCACGTGGGTCACCGTCGCACCGCCTGGCTGCTGCGCTCCCGCCACCTCCTCGGAGTCTGGCTCACGCCCCGCCTGCGCCCCCTTGCCCCACTGGCCGCCCCGCTCCTGCGAGCCACCCAGCCCGGGGCCTGGCGGACGGAGACGGACGCGGACGCCGACGCCGCCCGCGTCATCGGCACCCGCGCGACCACGACGGCCCTCGAACGGACCGTCCTGCTCGACGCGGTGTACAGCGGCCTCGGCCGCCGCTGGTGGTCCGCCCTCGCCCGGGCCGACAGCTACCCACAGGACTTCTACGACGCCCTCGACACGGCGGCCGACGACCCGCACGTGGCCCGCCGAGCCACCCGTGTCGCCGCCGAACTGGAGGCCGTGGACCCCTACTCCACCGCCGACCACCCGCCCGCCGCCGTCCGGCTGACGGCACTGCCGGACACGGACCCGGCCGGCGCCACGCCGTACGGCGAGGAGCCGATACCGCTGCGGACCGCCGAGGCGCTGGACCGCTGGTGCGTGGAACAGCTCCTCGCCCACCGCACGGCACGCGGGCGCCGCCGCCCCAGACGCGGAAAGGCCGCGCGACCGCGGCGTCCACTCAGCCTCCTCGCCCTCACGGACGACCGCCTCCACGAACTCCTCGACGACGCGGGATCCTCGCCGCTGCGGTCACCCGAAGCCCTGGAGGCCGCCCTGAGCGCGGTCGCCGACGGCAGCTGGCCACGCCTCGCCCGCCGGGTCGAACCCCGCATACGCCAGGTCCCCGCCTCCGTGCGCCGCGCCTTCGCCCGGGACGTACTGGCCGACGCCCTGCTCCCGCCCGTCACCGAGGCCCTGCGCGCCGCGGGCTGGACCCGCGCGAGCCGCTGGCGCACCAGCGTGCTCACCGCGCCCGACGGCACCACCCTCGATGTCGGCGACACCGTCACCGCCGCGCTGGACAGCGGCGACCCCGCCCCCGTACGCGCCCTCCTGGCCCACCAGGAGGCCGCCGTATGACCGCCCCGAGACACCCGGCCCTGCGCGTCGCCCTCTTCGGCCTGACCGTCACGCTCGCGGGGTACGCCCTGCTCGGCGCATGGCTGGCCGGGAACGCGTACGCCAACGACCGGGCCGTCGACCGCTACAACGAGCACACCGAGTTCGCCGTCGGCGACGTTCTGGAGGACGCCCTCAGCCCCGGCGACAAGGTCCGTGCCCGCTGGACGGACGACGCGGGCCACACGCACGTCCAGAGCTTCGTGCCTGACGAAGACACCTACCCCTACCCCAAGTACGCGCGCGTCTTCCTGGAGTACGACCCGACCGGGAAGAACCCCCGCGCCCACCCCTACCAAGTGGGCGAGCACGGGCCCGACCCCCTGGACGAGGACGACCTCATAGGCTCCGCCGTCGCCGCCGGGATCGTCGCCGCCGCCTTCTGCGCCGCCTGGGTCCGCCGAGGCCTGGCCTTCCGGCTCGCGTCCCGCCGCCCGGGCCACCCCATGACGGCCGAGGTGCGGCTCGGCGAGCGCGTCCAGACCTTCCCCTGGCGCAGCGCGACCACGCTCTGGCTCGTCCTGGACGACCGCCACTGGCAGCGCGTGATGTGGCACCCCGCGCTGGAGGACCACCCCGGCCGATTCCCGGTGACGGTCCACGGCACCCGTACCGCCGCAGCGGTCCTGCCGGACGGCACCCGTCCGGTCCCGGTCGGCCGCCTACGCCACCGGGAACCGGCCCGCACGACCTTCGCCGACCTCCGGACCGTCCGCGGCGACCTGCGGGATTCGTTCATCGTCCCCGCCGGAACCCTCGTACGGCCCGCTCACGCCTGGTGGTGGCAGGCCTGGCCCGCCACGGCCTTCGGCGCCGTCCTCGGCTTCGCCGCGGGCTTCCTGACGGCCGACGGCACCCTGCTCGCCGTGGGCGGCCACACCCTGGCCTTCGCGGCCCTGTCGACCTCGGCGTGGGCCCTGTCCGCCCCGCAGCCCTAACCCGGCACGGGCTCGAACCGCCACCGATGCACGGCCCGGGTCACCAACTCCCCGTCCGGCTCGGGCAGTTCGGGGAGTACGGCGTCGTAGGCGGCGTCCCACCACGTGATGACGAGCACCCGGTCCTGCGGCGCCCGGAACGTCTCCCGGCGCAGGGGCGTCACCGCCAGCTCCTGGCCCCGCGCCCAGGCCAGCAGCGCTTCCCCCCGGCCCTCGACCGCCCGCGCCTCCCACATCAAGGCGACCGTCACGAGTACAGGTTCTCCTTGCTGACCTCGTGGACGTGGTCGTGCCCGGGGACATGCGGGTCGGTCACCGGCAGCGAGGAGTCGGCCGACAGGTCCCAGTCGGAGGCGGGCCGGTTGCGGGCGACCATCTCGGCGCCGAGCGCGGCCACCATCGCCCCGTTGTCCGTGCACAGCTTGGGCCGCGGCACCCGCAGCCGGATACCGGCCGCCTCGCAGCGCTCCTGGGCCAGCGCCCGCAGCCGCGAGTTGGCCGCGACACCGCCGCCGATCATGAGGTGGTCGACGCCCTCGTCCTTGCAGGCCCGTACGGCCTTGCGGGTCAGTACATCCACCACGGCCTCCTGGAAGGAAGCCGACACGTCCCGCACCGGCACCTCCTCACCCGCCGCCCGCTTCGCCTCGATCCAGCGGGCCACGGCCGTCTTCAGCCCGGAGAAGGAGAAGTCGTACGCCGGGTCGCGGGGGCCGGTCAGACCGCGCGGGAACGCGATCGCCTCCGGGTCGCCCTCCTTGGCGTACCGGTCGATGACCGGGCCGCCCGGGAAGCCGAGGTTCAGCACGCGGGCGATCTTGTCGAAGGCCTCGCCGGCCGCGTCGTCGATGGTCGCGCCGAGCGGCCGTACGTCGGCGGTGATGTCGGTCGACAGCAGCAGCGAGGAGTGCCCGCCGGAGACGAGCAGCGCCATCGTCGGTTCGGGCAGCTTGCCGTGCTCCAGCTGGTCGACGCAGATGTGGGAGGCGAGGTGGTTGACGCCGTAGAGGGGCTTGCCGAGGGCGTACGCGTAGGCCTTCGCCGCCGACACGCCGACCAGGAGCGCGCCGGCGAGACCCGGGCCGGCGGTGACGGAGATCCCGTCGAGGTCGTTCGCCGTGACGCCCGCGTCCTTCAGGGCGCGCTGGATCGTCGGCACCATCGCCTCCAGGTGCGCGCGGGAGGCGACCTCCGGCACGACACCGCCGAAGCGGGCGTGCTCGTCGACGCTGGAGGCGATGGCGTCGGCGAGCAGCGTGGTGCCGCGGACGATGCCGACGCCGGTCTCGTCGCAGGAGGTCTCGATGCCGAGGACGAGTGGTTCGTCAGCCATGGTTCTTCTCTTCACTCGCAGGGTCGATGATCAGGCGCATCACGAGGGCGTCGACGTTGCCCGGCTGGTAGTAGCCGCGGCGGAAGCCGATGGGTTCGAAGCCGTAGCGCTCGTACAGCTTCTGCGCGCGGTCGTTGTCGACCCGGCACTCCAGCATCACTTCGGCGCACTCGAACGCGGTGGCCGCCTGGAGCAGTTCGGTCAGCAGCCGACCGCCGAGACCGGTGCCCCAGTGGTCGCGGGCGACGGCGATGGTCTGCACGTCGGCCAGCTCCCCGGCGGAGGCGAGCCCGGCGTACCCGACGAGCCGCCCGTCCGCCTCGGCGACCAGGTACCGCCGGGTCGCCGAGGCACCCCGCGCATGGGCCAGTTCGGACCAGAACATGCCCCGCGACCAGGCGTCCTCGGGAAACAGGTCCTTCTCAAGCTCCAGCACGGGATCGATGTCCCACCAGCGCATCTCACGCAGTGCCGCTGTCACTTGGGGGTGACCACCTTGTAGTTCTTGGGGACCTGGGCGTCGGGCCGACGCAGATACAGCGGCCGGGGCGCCGGCAGCTCCTCGCCCGCGGCGAGCCGCTCGGCGGCCAGCGCGGCCAGGGCGGCGGCCGACACATGCTCGGGCGCCCGCGCGTCCGGGAAAGTGTCGGGGTAGAGCAACGCGCCGGCGCCCACCGCGGGCACCCCGGCGACCTGCTCGGCGATGTCGGCGGGCCGGTCGACGGCTGGGTCGGTGACCCGGGTGCGGCGGTCGTCGTAACGCGCCCAGTAGACCTCCTTGCGCCGGGCGTCGGTCGCCACGACGAAGGGGCCCTCGACCTCGGTGGCGTACGCGAGCCCGTCCAGCGTGCACACGCCGTGCACGGGGACGTCGAGCGCGAGGCCGAAGGTGTCGGCGGTCATCAGCCCGACACGCAGTCCGGTGTAGGGGCCGGGTCCGATGCCTACGACGATGCCGGTGACGGCGTCGAGTGCGAGGCCGGCCTCGGCGAGCACGCGGTCGACGGCCGGCAGCAGCAGCTCGCCGTGCCGGCGGGCGTCCACCTGGCTCGACGAGGCGACGACGTCCGTTCCGTCGTGCAGGGCGACGGTGACGGCGGGGGTGGCGGTATCCAGAGCGAGCAAGAGCACGCAAACAGCCTACGGCTCCCGCGCCGCGCACATCGCCGCCCCGGTGAGCCGCCCCGTGACTGCTAACGTCGCGAAGGATCACTGCGTACGACAAAGAGGTGGACGTCCGTGCCAAGCAACTCCGCCGGAATCGTCACCGGACTCACCGTGGCGGCCCTCGGCGCCGTCGGCTTCCTCGCCTACCAGGCCTCGGCGACCGTGCCCGCGACGCTCGGGCAGCCGCACACGGACAGCTCGCCGGGGATCGCCGCCGCGAAGGCGCCCCGCGACACCCGTCACCCCGCCGCCCTGCCGACCGGTTCCGGAAAGGGTGAACGGGTCGTGTACTCGGTGGACGACGACCGGGTCTGGCTCGTCGGCGCGGGCGACAAGGTGGAACGCACCTTCGAGGTCGTCCCCGGCGCGGTCGACCCGGCGCCGGGTTCCTACTGGGTCACGTCCCGCTCGAACTCGGTCACCGGCACCGACGGCACCCCCATCGAGCACGTCGTCCGCTTCGCCACCGCCGGCAACGTGACGATCGGCTTCAGCGCGGCCGTCGCACCCGCCACGGCACCGGCCGACCCCGCGGTGAAGACGGGCGGCATCCGGGAGTCCCGCGAGGACGGCGCCGCGATGTGGACCTTCGCGACGATCGGCCAGAAGGTCATCGTGATCCGCTAGGGCCTGTCCGGCGGATCAGGTCGCGGGAAAGCAGCAGCGCCTCATCGACGCTGGTGAGCGGGGGCTGGCGCGTCGGAGTGCAAGGCGGAGGAGGGCGGCGACGCGGAGCGTCGGCAACCGACGACAACGCCGCAGGCCGGCGTGCCAGCCCCCGCGTCTGCGGCATGATCCGCCGGACAGGCCCTAGGCGGCTTCGCGGTGCTGTGCTCTCTCGATCGTCCCGGGGTCGGGCAGACGGGGTGGCGTCGAGATCGCGTGCGCCGCGGCGCAGGCCGCCAGCAGGTCGCGCATGGGTACCGCGGACACCGCGCGCGGCGTCGACTCGTCTCGTTCCGTGGCCGACATGGTCGCCTCCTGAGCACCGGGGGCGGACGTGGTTAGGTAGACCTAACCACGAACTGGATACCATGTGACCACGCGCAAGACGTCGAAAGCAATATCTTGCCGACGTCTTGTCGGAACGTTCACCGAAATCGGGGCCTGCCCGGCGGATCACGCGGTGAGCACGCTCAGGTCGGCCGTCGCCCAGCGCTCGCCCAGCCCGGTCAGCGTCACGTGCCGCACCTCGTCGGTGGTGTCCCCGACCGCACGGTGGATCTGCACCTGGAGCCGGTCCTCGGTCAGCTCCTCGACCTTGCCCTCGCCCCACTCGACCACGATGACCGAGTCGGACAGCGAGACGTCGAGGTCCAGGTCCTCCATCTCGTCGAGCCCGCCGCCCAGCCGGTAGGCGTCGACATGGACGAGCGGCGGACCGTCGCCGAGGGACGGGTGGACGCGGGCGATGACGAAGGTCGGGGAGGTGACGGCACCCCGCACGCCCAGCCCCTCTCCCAGTCCCCGGGTCAGCGTGGTCTTGCCCGCGCCGAGTTCCCCGCTGAGCATCACGAGGTCACCGGCCCGCAGCAGCTTGGCCAGCTTCAGGCCCAGCTCGCGCATCTGCTCGGGGGAGGTGACGGTCAGCCCGGTCTCAGCCGGGCTGTGCGGTACTGCTTCCATAACCGCCCACCGTAGCCCCTGCCGGCACCGCCCCCGCCCGGGTGAGGAGGTCGGCGAGGCGGTCGGTGACCACTTCCGGGTGCTCCAGCATCACCAGATGCCCCGCGTCCGGCACCAGCACCAGCTCGGCGTCCGGCAGCAGCCCGGCGATGGCCTCACTGTGCTCGCTGGGCGTGACGAGGTCCCCGATCCCGGCCAGCACGAGCACCGGGAGGTCCCTGAAGTGGGCGAGCGCCTCGGTCTTGTCGTGGTCGGTGAACGCCGGGTAGAACTCCGCGACCACGTCGATCGGCGTCGCCTCGATCATCCGCTCGGCGAACCGGGCGACCGCGGGATCGACGTCCCGCGACGCGAACGAGTACCGCTTGATGATCCCGGCGAAGAGGTCGGCGGTGGCCTGCCGCCCCTTCTCCACCAGCTCGGCCCGCTGCCCCAGCGCCTTCAGCAGCCCCGGCAGCACGCGTCGTACGGCATTCACACCCGCGACGGGCAACCCGAAGTTGACCTCGCCGAGCCGCCCCGACGACGTACCCACCAGAGCCACGGCGACGACCCGCTCCCGGATGAGCTCCGGATACTGGTCGGCGAGCGCCATGACCGTCATCCCGCCCATCGAGTGCCCGACGAACACGAGCGGCCCCTCGGGCGCGGCGGCGTCGACGACGGCCTTCAGATCACGCCCGAGCTGGTCGATGTCGACCGGCACGCCGTCCTGCACCTGCCGCACCCCGCGCCCGGACCGCCCATGGCTGCGCTGGTCCCAGTGCACGGTCCGGACGACCCCGCGCAGCGCGGCCCGCTGGAAGTGCCAGGAGTCCTGGCTCAGGCAGTACCCGTGGCTGAAGACGACGGTGACGGGCAGCGGCGCCTTCCGCCCGAAGAGGCGGCGCCGACGCGGCGCGGACCCGCCCTCCGGCTCCACCTCGTCGACCTCGTAGTACAGCTCCGTGCCGTCGTCGGCGTACGCCTTCCCCGGCATTCCGCGCAGCGAGCCGTACGGCCCGGCCGAGTCCAGTGCGAGCCGCGCCTTCTTGCGCATCCCGCGTCCGACGGTCATCCGCTCCAGGGCGACACCGGCCGCGGCACCCGCGGCGACCACCCCTATCGCGGCACCGGCGATCCCGGTCGCCCGGCGCCAGTTGCCGACGGCCGCCCCCGTGGCGGAGGCGACGGCAAGGGCGGCCTCCGCACTGCTCTCGCTCACGTACCGCTCCTCTTCGCCGGGCTGCTGGACTGCTGGTCGCTGCTGGGCCGGTTACCCAGCTGATCCCTCGTTCACGTAAAGAACTCACGCATTCACATAGACGCGGGGAACGCGCGTTCCGATCCGGGTGACGATCTCGTACGCGATGGTCCCCGCCGCCTGCGCCCAGTCCTCGGCGGTGGGCTCGCCGCGGTCGCCGGGCCCGAAGAGTACGGCCTCGCTTCCGACGGCGGGCTCGTCGCCCCCCAGATCGACGACGAACTGGTCCATGGCCACCCGACCGGCCACGGTCCGCCACTTGCCGCCGACCAGCACGGGCCCGGTGCCGGAGGCGTGCCGCGGAACGCCGTCCGCGTACCCGACCGGGATCAGTCCGAGGGTGGTCTCGCCCGGGGTGACGTAGTGATGCCCGTAACTGACCCCGTGCCCACCCGGCACCCGCTTCACCAGCGCGACGGCCGCGCTCAGCGTCATCACCGGCCGCAGCCCCAGGTCGGCCGAGCTGCCGAGCTCGGGGCTGGGCGAGATGCCGTAGACGGCGACACCGGTGCGCACCAGGTCGAAGTGGGCCTCGGGGAGGGTCAGGGTGGCGGGCGAGTTGGCGATGTGCCGGACCTCGGGGCGCACGCCGGCCTGTTCGGCGTACGCGAGCATCTCGCGGAACACGGTGAGCTGGGCGGCGATGGAGGGGTGCCCGGGTTCGTCGGCGCAGGCGAAGTGGGACCAGAGCCCGGTGATCCGGACGACGCCCTCGGCCTCGGCTCGCACAGCGTGGCCCACCAGCTCGGCCCAGTCGGCGCCGGGCTGGCATCCGTTGCGTCCGAGGCCGGTGTCGCCCTTGAGCTGCACGCGCGCGGTCCTTCCCGCCGCACGAGCGGCGTCGACGACCTCCCGCAGTGCCCACATCCCGCTCACGGACACGTCGAGATCGGCCTCGACGGCTTCCCGCCAGGGCCCGCCCGGGGTCCACAGCCAGCACATGATCCGCACCCCGTCGATCCCGGCGGCACGCAGGGCGAGGGCCTCTTCGGGCGTGGCCGTCCCCAGCCAGTCGGCGCCCGCCTCCACGGCCGCGCGGGCACAGGGCACCGCGCCGTGGCCGTACGCGTCGGACTTGACCACGGCCATCAGGGCCGCGCCGGGCGCGAGGGCGCGCAGGGTCCGCACGTTCGCCCGCAGGGCGGCCAGATCAATCTCGGCCCGCGCACGCAGGGCCACGCCCGACCGGGCAACAGTCTCACTCATGACGCCCCCAGTCTCTCAGAGGGCCGCGCGCCCCCGTCGTACGCCCGCGCTCCGGGTCGCCGTCCCGCCCGTCGACCCGGCCCGTCCGGTCGACGGTCACCCGGCGCGGACATCGCGCCACGCCTCCGGAATCGTCTCGGCCACGTCATGCGCCCCGGCCGGGGCGCCGTCCGCCGCGTACCGCCCGGCCAGCCCGTGCAGATACGCCGCCACGCTCCCGGCGTCCAGCGCCCCGAGCCCGGCCGCCAGCAGCGACCCGGCGAGCCCTGACAGCACGTCCCCGCTGCCCGCGGTGGCCAGCCAGGCCGTCCCGGTCGGGTTCACGCGCACGGCACCGCCGACGGCATCGGCGACGAGCGTCGTCGACCCCTTGAGCAGCACGGTCGCGGAGTACCGCGCCGCGAGCTCCCGCGCCGAGGCCAGCCGGGCCCCCTCGACCTGCCCGCGCTCCACCCCGAGCAGCGCGGCGGCCTCTCCCGCGTGCGGCGTCATGAGGGTGGGCGCGCTCCGCCGACGTACGGCGTCCCGCGCGGCCAGCCGCAGTCCGTCCGCGTCGATCAGTACCGGCACGTCGGCCGAGAGCACCTCCTCCACGGCCAAGGCGTCGTCCCCGGCCCCCGGCCCCACGACCCAGGCCTGCACCCGCCCCGCCCGCCGCGGTCCCCCCGCGGAGACGAGCGTCTCGGGGAAGCGGGCGATCACCGCGTCCCCGGCGGGCCCGACGTACCGCACGGCTCCGGCACCGCCGCGCAGCGCCCCGGCGACGGCCAGCACCGCCGCCCCGGGGTAACGGGCCGACCCGGCGGCGATCCCGACGACACCGCGCCGGTACTTGTCGCTCTCGCCGGTGGGCGTGGGCAGCAGCGCCGCGACGTCGGCGTGGTGCAGGGCCTCCAGCTCGGCGCCGGGCGGCAGCTCAAGCCCGATGTCGACCAGCCGTACCGACCCGGCGTACTCCCGCGCGGGATCGATCAGCAGCCCCGGCTTGTGCGCCCCGAAGGTGACGGTGAGGTCGGCCCGCACCGCACCGCCGTGCACCTCGCCGGTGTCCGCGTCGACCCCGCTCGGCAGGTCCACGGCCACCACGGCGGCCCGGGCCCGCTCCAGTACGGCGGTCAGCGCGGCCGCGTCGGGCCGCAGTCCGCCCTTCCCGCCGATACCGACGATGCCGTCGAGGACGAGGTCGGCCCGCAGGAGCGCGTCTTCGGCGGACCCTGCTGCGACGACCGTTCCTCCGGCCCGCCGCAGCGCGGCCAGCCCTGCGGCATGGGCGCGCTCCGGCGTGAGCAGCACGGCGGCGACCCCGGCCCCCCGGCGGGCGAGCCGGGCGCCGGCGTGGAGCGCGTCGCCCCCGTTGTCGCCGCTGCCGACGAGCAGCACGACCCGCCGCCCGTACACCCGGCCCAGCAGGTCGGCGCAGGCGGCGGCCAGCCCGGCGGCGGCCCGCTGCATGAGCGTGCCCTCCGGCAGCCGTGCCATGAGTTCCCGCTCGGCGGCCCTGACCGTCTCCACGCTGTAAGCAGTACGCATGGAGAGGAGTCTCCCCGCTGCTACCCCTCCGCCACCACAACCGCCGAGGCGACACCCGCATCGTGACTGAGCGACACATGCCAGGACTGCACGCCGAGTTCGGCGGCCCGGGCGGCGACACTCCCGGAGACGCGCAGCCGGGGCTGCCCACTGTCCTCGACGTACACCTCGGCATCGGTCCACAGCAGCCCGGCGGGCGCCCCCAGCGCCTTGGCCAGCGCCTCCTTCGCGGCGAACCGGGCGGCGAGGGAGGCCACACCCCGCCGTTCCCCGCTCGGCAGGAACAACTCGCTCTCCAGGAACAGCCGCTGGGCCATCCCGGGCGTGCGCTCCAGCGACACCGCGAACCGGTCAATCTCCGCCACGTCGATACCGACCCCGATGATGCTCACCCGCGCACTCTACGGAACGCCCCGTCCGAGGTGGGCCCCACCACCCCGGCCGCGTTACACACGAAGTGATGCACCAGGTCCGATTCCCGTGTGTCCGCGCCGAGTTGGGATCACGCTCACCACAGACTGCGATGGTCTCCCCCCCCCATCGAGAGAAGATCGGCACCTGTGGAAGTCTGGCTGCTCAACAACTTCAGCACCACCGCCCTGGCCACCCTGCTCGTGGGCAGCGCCCTGCTCATCGGCGTGGGCGGTGTCGCGCTGATGCGCTGGCGGTTCCGGCACCTGGTGGACACCGGCGAGCACAACGACATGATCGGCGTCGTGCTCGGGATGTACGCCGCGATCTACGGCATCATCCTCGCCTTCGTCGTCGTCGCCGAGTGGGAGAGCCTCGACGACGCGACCACCAACGTCGCCGCCGAGGCCTCCCAGACCGCCGAGGTGCTGCGCACCGCCGACGCCTTCCCCGCCGCCGAGCGCGAGCGGATCACCGCGGCGATGCACGCCTACGTCCACTCCGTCGTCGAGCAGCAGTGGCCCCTGATGCGCGAGGGCAGGCCCGACCCCAGCCTGACCGAGCCCCAGATCAAGGGCCTGTACAAGGCGTTCCAGGACTACGAGCCGCGCACCGAGTCCGAGCAGGCGTACTACTCCGAGGCCGTCTCCACGCTCGGCTCACTCGCCTCGGCCCGCCGCACCCGCCTCTCGGACTCCCAGCAGCAGCTGCCGGTCCTGCTCAGTGTCCTCGTCTACGGCGGCGCGCTCATCATGCTGCCCCTGACCTTCCTCTACGGCATCCGGGACGTGCGCGCCCAGCTGATGTTCGTGACGTCGGTCGCGGTCCTGATCGGGGTGAGCGTGCTGCTGTGCCTGACCCTGGACCGGCCGTTCTCGGGGGACCTGGCGGTGAGCCCGGCACCGTTCAGACAGGGCGTGCTGGCCCAGTTCTGGCGGTGACGGGCCTACCGCGAGCCGCTCACTCCACCGTCACCGATTTCGCGAGGTTCCGCGGCTGGTCCACCTCGTTGCCCCGGGCCGTCGCCAGCTCGCACGCGAACACCTGCAACGGGACCGTGGCGACCAGCGGCTGGAGCAGCGTCGGAGTCGCCGGGATCCGGATCAGATGGTCGGCGTACGGCACCACCGCCTCGTCCCCCTCCTCCGCGATGACGATGGTCCGGGCCCCGCGCGCGCGGATCTCCTGGATGTTGGACACGATCTTGTCGTGCAGCACCGACCGCCCGCGCGGCGACGGCACGACCACCACCACCGGCAGATCGTCCTCGATCAGCGCGATCGGCCCGTGCTTGAGCTCGCCCGCCGCGAACCCCTCGGCGTGCATGTAGGCGAGCTCCTTGAGCTTCAGGGCGCCCTCCAGCGCGACCGGGTAGCCGACGTGGCGCCCGAGGAAGAGCACGGTGTCCTTGTCGGCGAGGGACCGTGCGAGCGCCCGTACCGGCTCCATCGTCTCCAGGACCCGGTCCACCTCGCCGGAGATCTTCGACAGGTCCCGGATGACGGCGAAGATCTCGTCGCCCCATTTGGTGCCCCGCACCTGGCCCAGATACAGGGCGACGAGGTAACACGCGACCAGCTGGGTCAGGAACGCCTTGGTCGAGGCGACCGCGACCTCGGGGCCGGCGTGCGTGTACAGCACGGCGTCCGACTCGCGCGGGATCGTCGAGCCGTTGGTGTTGCAGATGGCCAGCACCTTGGAGCCCTGCTCGCGCGCGTGCCGCAGCGCCATCAGCGTGTCCATGGTCTCGCCGGACTGGGAGATGGCGATCACCAGGGTCCGCGGGTCCAGGATCGGATCGCGGTAGCGGAACTCGCTGGCCAGCTCCACCTCGCAGGGGACCCGCGTCCAGTGCTCGATGGCGTACTTGGCGATCAGCCCCGCGTGGAAGGCCGTACCGCAGGCGACCACGACGACCTTGTCGATCTCCCGCAGCACACCCGGCGGGATCCGCACCTCGTCCAGGGTCAGCGACCCGGCCGCGTCGATGCGCCCGAGGAGCGTGTCGGCGACCGCCTTCGGCTGCTCGGCGATCTCCTTGAGCATGAAGTAGTCGTAGCCGCCCTTCTCGGCGGCCGAGGCGTCCCAGTCCACGTGGTAGGACCTGACCTCCGCCGGACGCCCGTCGAAGCCGGTCACCGTCACCCCGTCGCGGCGCAGCTCGACGACCTGGTCCTGGCCGAGCTCGATGGCGGAGCGGGTGTGCGCGATGAAGGCCGCCACATCGGACGCGAGGAACGCCTCCCCCTCCCCCACACCCACCACGAGCGGCGAGTTCCGCCGGGCCCCGACGACCACGTCCGGCTCGTCCGCGTGCACGGCGACCAGGGTGAACGCCCCGTCCAGACGCCGGCACACCAGCCGCATCGACTCGGCGAGGTCCCCGCAGGAGGAGAACTCCTCGGCGAGCAGATGCGCGACGACCTCGGTGTCGGTCTCGGACGCCAGATCGTGGCCGCGCTCCGCCAGTTCGGCCCGGAGCGCGGCGAAGTTCTCGATGATCCCGTTGTGGACCACCGCCACCCGCCCGGCGTTGTCGAGGTGCGGATGCGCGTTGGCGTCCGTGGGCCCGCCGTGCGTGGCCCAGCGGGTGTGCCCGATGCCGGTCGGCCCGGTCGGCAGCGGCCGGTCGACCAGTTCCTTCTCCAGGTTGACCAGCTTCCCGGCCTTCTTCGCCGCGGCGAGCCCGCCGTCGGCGAGGACGGCGACACCCGCCGAGTCGTACCCCCGGTACTCCAGCCGCTTCAGTCCGGCCGTCACGACCTCGAGCGCAGACTGCGACCCCACGTATCCCACGATTCCGCACATGCGCGGCAGCCTACGCACGATCCGCCGACCAAAAGGCCTTCCGCGTGCCCGATATCGGAAATTCCCACGGCCATACGAACGCGGTGGTAAGGGCCCGGGCGTACGAGCCTCGGTGGAGGCGTGACGGACCCCACCCGCCAACTCGTTCAAACTCCGTTAACAATGGACTGTGATCTCTCCGGTCTCCTCGACCCCCCGGAGCGCCCACCGGAACAAGCCGGAGGCGACTCCCTACGTCGACCTCACCCGTGCCGAGTGGAGCGCGCTGCGCCACAAGACGCCCCTGCCCCTGACGGCGGAGGAGGTCGAGCGACTGCGCGGCCTCGGCGACGTCATCGACCTCGACGAGGTGCGGGACATCTACCTCCCGCTCTCCCGTCTCCTCAACCTCTACGTCGGCGCCACGGACGGCCTCAGGGGCGCCCTGAACACCTTCCTCGGCGAGACGGGCACCCAGACCGGCACCCCGTTCGTCATAGGGGTCGCGGGCTCGGTCGCCGGCGGCAAGTCCACCGTCGCCCGGCTCCTCCAGGCCCTGCTCTCCCGCTGGCCCGAGCACCCCCGCGTCGAGCGGGTGACGACGGACGGCTTCCTGCTCCCCACCAGGGAGCTCCAGGCACGCGGCCTGATGTCCAGGAAGGGCTTCCCCGAGTCGTACGACCGCCGGGCCCTGACCAAGTTCGTCGCCGACATCAAGGCGGGCAAGGACGAGGTCACGGCACCCGTCTACTCCCACCTCATCTACGACATCGTCCCCGACGAGAAGCTCGTGGTGCGCCGCCCGGACATCCTGATCGTCGAGGGCCTCAACGTCCTCCAGCCGGCGCTCCCCGGCAAGGACGGCCGCACCCGCGTCGGCCTCGCCGACTACTTCGACTTCAGCGTGTACATCGACGCCAACCCCGACGACGTCGAGCGCTGGTACCTCAACCGCTTCAAGAAGCTGCGCCAGACGGCATTCCAGGACCCCAACTCGTACTTCCGCAAGTACACCCAGGTGTCCGAGGAGGAGGCCCTCGACTACGCCCGCACACAGTGGCGCACCATCAACAAGCCGAACCTCGTGGAGAACATCGCCCCCACCCGGGGCCGGGCCACCCTCGTCATCCGCAAGGGCCCCGACCACAAGGTGCGGCGGCTGAGCCTGCGCAAGCTGTGAACAAATGACCGGGGCCTGTTAGAAAAGGCGTCATGCTGCATCTGCGTCTGATCACACCGTCCGACACGACGGACGACGTGGTCCGCCTGATCGAGAAGACCGTCGGCACCACCCACCTGGTCGTCGTGCCGAACGCGGCCCGCAACCCGGTGGGCGATGTCGTGATGTGCGACGTGGCCCGCGAGGCCGGCGACGAACTCATCGGGGCCCTGCGCGAGTTGAACCTGGACAAGACCGGCTCGATCGCCGTCGAGAACATCGACCTGTCGCTGTCCAAGCGGGCGGACAAGGCCGAGGACGAAGCACCGGGCGAGGGCGCCGACGCGGTCCTGTGGGAGCACCTGACGGACGCGACCCACGAGGAGTCGACGCTCTCCGTCACCTACGTCGCCTTCATCACCCTGGCCACCATGATCGCGGCCTGCGGTGTGGTCCTCGACAACGCGATCCTCATCGTCGGCGCCATGGCCGTCGGCCCGGAGTTCGGCCCCCTGGCCGCCTTCAGCACATCCGTCGTCCAACGCCACCCCCGACTGGCGCTGCGCTCCCTGATCGCCCTGCTGGTGGGCTTCGCGGTGGCGATGGCGGTGACGGTGGGCTTCACCTGGTTCATGGACGCCGCGACCCTGTTCCACAGGTCCGACCTGGAGGGCGACCGCCCCAACACGGCCTTCGTCTATGCCCCGGACGCCTTCTCCTTCGTGGTGGCGGTCCTGGCGGGCATCGCGGGCACCTTGTCCCTGACGTCGGCGAAGTCGGGCGCGCTGGTGGGCGTGGCCATCTCGGTCACAACAGTGCCCGCAGCGGCGAACGCGGCGGTGGCTCTGGCCTACGGCGACATGGAGCAGACCATCGGCTCCGCGAACCAACTCCTGCTGAACCTGCTGGGAATCGTGCTGGCGGGAACACTAACGCTGCTCCTCCAGAAGTGGCTCTGGAGACGCCCCTAGGGGCGCGGGGCTGTGCTGAATTTGCGGCTACCGCCGCGCGGGCGCGACAAGCCACAACGAACCCGCAGCCCGCAGAGCACAGCACCCCCACCCCGAACCCGGCGTTCTAACCCAGCGCCGACTTAACGGCATCAGCCAACCGCCCCGCCACAGACCGCGCCTGATCAATATCCGCGGCCTCGACCATCACCCGAACCAACGGCTCGGTCCCGGAAGGCCGCAGCAACACCCGCCCGGTCTCCCCGAGTTCCCGCTCAGCCTCGGAAACGGCGGCAGCAAGCTCCGCGGAACTCCCCACCCGAGTCCGATCCACGTCCGGCACATTGATCAGCACCTGAGGCAACCGCTCCATCACAGCGGCCAGTTCCCGGAGCGACCGCCCGGTCTCCGCGACGCGCGCCGCCAGCAGCAGCCCGGTGAGCGTCCCGTCCCCCGTGGTGGCGTGATCCAGAATGATCACGTGCCCGGACTGCTCACCCCCGAGCGCGTACCCGTGCTCCTTCATCGACTCCAGCACATACCGGTCTCCCACAGCCGTCTGCACCAGCGTCAGCCCCTCCCGCTCAAGCGCCAGCTTGAACCCCAGGTTGGACATGACCGTCGCGACAACGGTGTCGGCCCGCAGCACGGACCGCTCCCGCATGGCCAGCGCCAGCACGGCCATGATCTGGTCGCCGTCGACCTCGTCCCCGGTGTGGTCGACGGCGAGGCACCGGTCCGCGTCCCCGTCGTGCGCGATACCGAAGTCCGCACCGTGCTCCACGACCGCGGCCTTCAGCAGCCCCAGGTGCGTGGACCCGCACCCGTCGTTGATGTTGAGCCCGTCCGGGTCGGCCCCGATCGTGATGATCTCGGCGCCGGCCCGGGAGAACGCCTCCGGCGACACCCGCGCGGCAGCGCCGTGCGCCTCGTCGAGGACGATCTTCAGCCCGTCGAGCCGGTTCGGCAGCACACCGATCAGATGGGCGACGTACTGGTCGAAGCCCTCCAGGTACTCCCGCACCCGCCCGACACCCGAGCCGGTCGGCCGCTCCCACGGCTCGCCGTGCCGGTGGGACTCGTAGACGGACTCGATCCGGTCCTCCAGCTCGTCGTCGAGCTTGTGACCGCCGCGGGCGAGGAACTTGACGCCGTTGTCGGGCATCGCGTTGTGGCTGGCGGAGAGCATGACACCGAGGTCGGCGCCGAGAACGCCGGTGAGGTACGCCACGGCCGGGGTCGGCAGCACACCGACCTTCAGGACGTCGACGCCGGCGCTCGCCAGGCCCGCCACCACGGCGGCCTCCAGGAACTCCCCGGACGCACGCGGGTCCCGTCCGACCACCGCCGTCGGCCGGTGGCCCTCGAACGTACCCGCCTCGGCCAGCACGTGGGCCGCCGCGACGGACAGACCGAGCGCCATCTCGGCGGTCAGGTCCGCGTTGGCGACGCCGCGCACGCCGTCCGTGCCGAAGAGTCGTCCCACTTGTCCTCCTGATGAAGCGTCACTTTCGAGGTCACCTTCGGAGATCACCCAGGATCACCCGATCACACAAGCCTTTGAGCGTCTTGTGCCGTTATACGCCCAAGGCTGTGATAAACGAACGCCCCGGCGGCACTGTGGCGTGCCGCCGGGGCGTTCAGACGTACTGCTGAAGTGCGAGTACGGGCTGCAGGCAGCGAAGCTTAACGCTTGCTGTACTGCGGAGCCTTACGGGCCTTCTTCAGACCGGCCTTCTTGCGCTCGACCGCACGGTCGTCGCGGCGGAGGAAGCCGGCCTTCTTGAGGGCGCCACGGTTGTTGTCGACGTCGGCCTCGTTCAGCGCACGGGCGACACCGAGACGGAGCGCACCGGCCTGACCGGAGACACCGCCACCCGCGATGCGGGCGATGATGTCGTAGCGGCCCTCGAGCTCGAGCACCTTGAAGGGCTCGTTGACTTCCTGCTGGTGCACCTTGTTCGGGAAGTAGTCCTCAAGGGTGCGACCGTTGATCTTCCACTTGCCGGTGCCCGGGACGATCCGGACGCGGGCGATGGCGTTCTTGCGACGGCCCAGGCCGGCGGCCGGCTGGGGGTCGCCGAAGCGGGACGCCATCGACTCCGAGGTGTACTCACCCTCGACGGGGACCTCGGACTCGGTGGTGTAGCTGTCGATGTCGACGAGCTCGGTCTCGGTCTCTTCGACCGGCTGCTCAGCGGTGGTCTCGGCCACGATGCTCCTCAGATTCTTTTCTGTTTAGGGGGTGGCCGGAACTACTGCGCGACCTGGGTGATCTCGAACGGCACCGGCTGCTGGGCAGCGTGCGGGTGCTGGTCGCCCGAGTAGACCTTCAGCTTCGAGAGCATCTGACGGCCCAGGGAGTTCTTGGGGATCATGCCCTTGATGGCCTTCTCGACGGCCTTCTCCGGGTTGTCACGGAGCAGGTCGTCGTAGCGGACGGAGCGCAGACCACCCGGGTAGCCGGAGTGGCGGTACGCCAGCTTCTGGGTCCGCTTGTTGCCGGACAGGTGCACCTTGTCGGCGTTGATGATGATGACGAAGTCGCCCATGTCCATGTGCGGGGCATAGGTCGGCTTGTGCTTGCCGCGGAGGAGGTTCGCGGCGGTGGTGGCCAGACGGCCCAGGACGACGTCCTGAGCGTCAATGACGTGCCACTGGCGAGTCACATCGCCGGGCTTAGGGCTGTACGTACGCACTTCTCAGCCTTCTTCTTCAGGGATGGGTGCTGACACAAGGCATCCTTGAAGCGATCGTGCAGCTGGGGACGACAGAAGCCGGGAACACTGCCCGTATGCCGCCCACTGGTAACTGCTCCAGGGAACCTACGCACTGGCTTCTGGCGTCAGAACGACCAAGCCAATACGCATAACAAACCGCAAGGGTACTAGCGCTACCCCGGACGGGTCAAAACGAGCGGGCCCGACAGCCCCGTGCGTCCCCCCTCTATGATGCGCCCCATGAGCTTTGGGCAGCAGGGGGGACCCCAGTCCCAGTGGGATCCCTGGAAACCGAATTCCCAGCAGCCGTGGAACGGCGCCGACGACGGTCGGACCCCGGACTGGGCGGCGCTCGCGGAGGCGTCGGAGACCCGTAACAAGCGGCGCAAGCTGCTGTTCATCGTCGGTGGCGCCCTCGCCACCGCGGCGATAGGCACCGCCGTCGCCATGGCCGTGGTCTCGGCCGACGGCGGCGACGAGGCGTCCACCACGTCCTCGCTGCCCGCGACGGCCGACATACCGAGCCAGTCCGCGACCGACCCGTCCTTCGCGCCGACCAGCGCCCCGCCGCCGCTGGACCCGAAGGACTTCGTCTCCAGCAAGAACAAGGACACGGCGCCGCTGAGCGCGGAGATCCTCTTCCCCGGCACCCAGCTGACCATGGGCGAGACGGTCTACAAGAAGGGCGCCACGGCCGACACCAAGAAGTGCGCCTCGGCCGCCAACGCCAACGGCACCCTCGGCAAGATCCTCACCGCCAACGGCTGCACCCGCGTGATGCGAGTCTCGTACATGAAGGACGGCGTCGCGGTGACGGTCGGCGTGGCCGTCTTCGACACCGAGGCCCAGGCGAAGAAGGCCAAGGGCGAGGCCGACAACAAGAGCGTCATCGCCTCGCTGTCCGGCGACGGCGTGAAGGCCTTCTGCAACGCCGCGGTGTGCCGTACGACGACCAATTCCTACGGCCGCTACGCCTATTTCACCACCGCTGGTTTCCTCAACGGCAAGAACGTCACGGAGAAGAGCACCAAGGTCGAGTCGATCGGCAACGACCTGGCCGAGTTCGCCTTCCGCCAGATCCGCCGCCGCGGTCAGGCCCAGGCGTCGGCGGCCGCGGCCGGGTGACACCCGCTGAAACCGTGTGAGACCCTCCACAGTCGTCGATCATCAGCCGTTGATCAGCGCGACCGTGGGGGGTCTCTTGGCTTCGTCCGGCCAACGCCCCCGGGAAGGGGGCCACGGCATGCACATGCGAGGCCGGGTACGGCTGATAGGGGCGGGCGCGGCGGCAGCGGTCCTGGGACCGCTCGCCCTGTGGTCGGTCCGGGACGAGAACGAGGACGAGGACGAGGGTCCCCGGCTCGTCCCCACCGACCTGCGCGACCGCGACCCGGACGCCACCCCGGCCGCCCGCCGGGTCCACACGTTCCTGGCCGGCCTGGAGAACGACGCCCGTCGCGGCCGTCCCTCCCGCACGCTCATCGGCCAGCACGTGGAGCTGCACAACGAGCGGTACAACCCGAAGTACGGCGATTACCGGGGGACCAAGCAGCCGGGCTACTACTACAAGAAGGCCCAGGACATCACGGGGCGGCTGCCGGGCTTCCTGGAGCTGGACCTGGGCCCGGGCTACGGCCAACCCGGCTGGGCGGTGGGCCAGGCCCGCTCCTACAACGGCTCCTGGCCGAGCTGCCGCCGAGACTGGGGGTACGTCGAGGACGCCGTGGATCTCGCCGTCGGCGTGTGGGCGGGCCTGCCACGGGCGGCCGACGGCTCCTACCGGTCCTCCGGCACCCACACCGAGTGCTTCTCGGGCGCCCGGGTCTCGCTCCCCCGCAACGGGGGCGCTCCGGCGGGGCTGGTCGGATTCTCCTTCCACCAGCCCTACCCCGGCAGCCCCGTCAAGGGCTTCGAACAGACCAAGTTCCGCAACTCCCCCGGCGCCGACGACCCCGGCTGGTTCCGCCGGGTGGTCACCGCGGACAGCCCGGAACACCGGGCCCTGCTGCACGACCTCGACTTCCTGGCGGACCACCTCGGCTACCTCGCGGACCGGGGAGTGCCGGTACTGCTGCGCCCGTACCACGAGATGAACACGGCCCCTGGCCACGGATTCTGGTGGGCGGGCCAGGACCCGGCCGCCTTCCACCGGCTGTGGCGGCTGACGTACGACCACCTCGTGCACCGGCGCGGCCTGCACAACCTGCTCTTCGTCTGGGCGCCGAACTCCTGGCACGGCGGCTCCGTGCGCGACCCGCACGCGTACTACCCGGGCGGTCGCTACGTCGACGTGGTGGGCGTCGACGACTACAGCGACACCCCGGCCGAGCCCTACGGCGGGGGCGCCTGGACCGAGGTCTGGTATCGCGGCCTGGAGCGGTACCGCAGGCCGCGGATCATGGCCGAGTCCTTCCACGTACCGCTCAACGCGGCCCAGCCGGAGACCCTGAGCCGGACCCCGTGGGTGCTGTGGACGGTGTGGGGCCAGGCGTTGTCCTACGAGAACCTCTCCGCTCCCCGGCACAAGAACACCGCGGCCGATGTGCGACGCACCTATGGATCACCGCGGACGATCACCAGCGGTGATCACTTTCCGGCCAGTGACAACCAGTGACGCCTCGTGAAGGTCACCACACAAGACGTAACTTGATTAACTTTCGAGCACATCCTCCTCACAAATGTTCCCTGTATCGGACACGTATGCGAGTATCGGTGGCATATTCGGTCGGTGGTCCGGGCGCCCGGGGGGGCATCTGAGCGGCAGCTGACCGAGGCGCCAGAGAAGGCGTTGAGGGGGATTGGGCCCGGAACAACAAGGACGTCGTGGTGCGCTGACGCGCGCCGTGGCCGAGATCCGTCGTTGCCTCAACGCACCACCGATCTCACAGGAGTTCCGCAGCCGTCATGACATCGACACTGGTCGACGGGGGGGTGCCGCAGTATTCGCGGCACAATCAGAAACTCGCCAAGCGAACTGCGTCCTGGAAGCCGGGCATTCTCCCGTTCCTGTTGCCCTTCGTGCTTCTGACCGCCTTCGGACTGTGGAGCTACAGACCCAGTTCGTCCCTGATGAGCTGGATCCTGACCGTCGTCTGGTCACTGCCGGTGGCCGGTGTGATGGTCGGCATCCAAGGTGCTCTGCTGATCCGCCGACGGGTCCGCAAGAGCGACCAGATGACCCCGCCGGCACCCGCCGAGCAGGACTTCCTGATCGCGCTCTGCCCGACCATCGGGCGGCATGACACCTATCCGGCGCTGGAGCGCTCGATCCTCTCCTACGTCGAGCACCTGCCGGAGTACTTCCCGTACATGCGGGTCGACATCCTCACCGAGGAGGGCTGCGAGGCCACGGAGGCCATCGACCGGCTCGCCGCGTCCCACCCGCTGATCCGGGTGATCACCGTCCCCAAGGACTACGTCCCGGCCAACGGCACCCGCTTCAAGGCCCGCGCCAACCACTACGCCCACGAGCTGCGCATCGCCGAGGGCGAGGCCCTGGACTACGTCTGGGTGCTGCACATGGACGACGACACCGGTGTCGGCCCCGACACCGCCTCCTCGCTCGCCCAGTTCATCAACCGGCAGCGACGTGCCCACCCCGACGAGGCCAAGCACATGGCCCAGGGCATCCTCACGTACCCCCGCGAGAACGCGGTCAACATGTTCACCTGGCTCGCCGACGCGGTGCGCCCCGCCGACGACATCGCCCGCTTCCGGGCGCTGACCGGCATGGGCACCCCGGCCGCCGGAGTGCACGGCGAGCTGCTGGTGCTACGCGCGTCCATCGAGGCGGAGATCGGCTGGGACTTCGGCCCCAAGGAGATCGTGGAGGACGCCCGGCTCGCGCTGACCTTCTGCCGCAAGTACCCGGGCCGGAGCGACTGGTTCAACGGCCGCTGCTACGGCGCCTCGCCCGCCACCGCGGCCGACTTCGTCAAGCAGCGCGACCGCTGGGCCTGGGGTCTGGTGGCCCTCTGCTTCAACCGGGCGGTGCCCCTGCGCTACCGGTGGTTCCTCTCGATCTGCGTGGCCACCTGGATCCTCGGCCCGCTCCAGCACATCGGTGCCGTGCTCCTCATCGGCTGGCTCTTCAACGACATGAACACCTCGCCGGTGACCCAGTCCGTCACGATCCTCTGGGCCCTCAATTTCGCCTACGTGATCTGGACCTACTGGGAGGGGCTGCGGCTGAACGCCCTCGCCTCGGTCAGCGGTCGACGCAAGTGGTGGGAGCCGATCGTCGTGGTCGCTCTCATCCCGGTCTTCTCGATCATGGAGGGACTCGGTGGCTTCAAGGGCTTCCTGAAGTTCGTCCGGCGCGAGGAGAACAAGTTCGTCGTGATCGCCAAGCCCGCCTGACCCCGGAAGACCACAGACATGCGTTCACGACTGCCTCTGCTTGCCATTTTCCCGGTGACCGTCCTCACCGTCGTGCTGGGCACCCCCTTCCTCTTCGGCGACCATCCGGTGCGCTGGGAGGCGGGCTCGAAGCTGCCCACCCTCGTCCTGGACGACGCCCCGGAATCCACTACCCCGGCCGACACCACCGACGTGAAGGCCTCTCCCTCGCCCACCGCCGACCCGCTCAAGGTCGCCGAGCCCTGGAAGAAGGGCATGCCCCAGTGGGGCGTACAGCTCTACTGGGAAGAGGAGAAGACCAAGCGCTCCGACGCGTTCATCGAGAAGCAGGCCGAGAAGCACGCCAGGTATCTCATCGGCCTGGGCGCCAACTCGGTGTCCGTCTCCTTCCCCTTCTACATCGAGAGCCGCACGTCCAACGTGCTCTCGGAGGGTGCCAAGACACCGTCCCCGGAGCGCGTCGAGCGCGTGCTGAAGGTGTTCAAGGACGCCGGTTTCCGCACCACCCTCCGCCCGATCATGGACGAGGGGAGCCTGAAGCAGGCGAACGGCTGGCGCGGCAACATCGAGCCCGACTCCCGTTCCGCCTGGTTCGCCTCGTACAAGAAGCTCGTCACTCCGTACCTCAAGGTCGCCGACGAGGCGAAGACGAACACGTTCGTGATCGGTACCGAGCTCAACTCGCTGGAGGGCGACGTCGGCTGGGGAGCCCTGGTGTCCTCCGCCGAGAAGAGCTTCTCCGGCGAGGTCTCGTACGACGCCAACTGGGACAACTACGTCCGCGGCCGCATCAGCATGCCGGTCAACCACCTCGGGGTCGATGCCTACTTCCCGGTCAAGGTCGCGGACACCGCGTCCGTCGGCACGCTCGTCAAGGGCTGGAACGACTGGCTGGACCGGAAGGCCACCGGCACGCTGCCCAACATCCTCATCGCCGAATCCGGCATCGGTGCCATGAAGGGCGCCTACCACGCCCCCGGCGACTTCTACGCCAGGCGCACGGTCAACGAGAAGGTGCAGGCCAACTGGTACACGGCGGTCTGTCAGGTGGTCCAGGAGCGGCAGATGCAGGGCGTCTACTGGTGGTCGATCCACTTCGACGACGACCCCAACACCGCACCGGACGACAAGACCGCCTCCCGACTCGACTTCGCCGGACGCCCCCTGACCGAGAAGGCCATCAAGACCTGCTTCAGCTCTGACTACGCAGGTCCCGGGACCGACGACTCCACCAGCTGACCGAGCGAGGCAATCATGCAGGAAGCCATCATCCTCGTGGGCGGCAAGGGAACGCGCTTGCGCCCGCTCACCAACCACACCCCCAAGCCGCTGCTCAGCGTCGCGGGTTCCTCCTTCATCCGGCACCAGATAGCCAAGCTGATGGACGCCGGCGTCGAGCACGTCGTGTTCGCCACCTCCTACCTCGCCAGCCTCTTCGAGGAGGAGTTCAAGGACTTCTCCCAGGACCTGGCGATCTCCTACGCCGTCGAGGAGGTGCCCCTCGGCACCGGCGGCGCGATCCGCAACGCCAGCCGTCTGCTGCGCGGCGACGACCCGGACGCCCCGGTCCTCATCCTCAACGGCGACATCCTGTCCGGCGTCGACCTGCGCGCCCTCCTGGAGCGGCACGAGACCCAGGACGCGGAGGTGACCCTGCACCTCACCCGGGTCCTCGACCCGCGCGCCTTCGGTCTGGTCCCCACCGACGAGGACGGGCGGGTGCTCTCCTTCCTGGAGAAGCCCAAGACGGCCGCGGAGATCGTCACCGACCAGATCAACGCCGGCTGCTACGTCTTCCGCCGCTCCGTCCTGGACGCCATCCCCGCCGACCGCGAGGTCTCGGTCGAGCAGGAGACCTTCCCGCAGCTGGTCGCCGGCGGCGGCCGGGTCTTCGGCCACACCACCCAGGAGTACTGGCGCGACCTCGGCACCCCGCTGGCCTTCGTGCACGGCTCCGCCGACCTGGTCAGCGGCAAGGCGACCTCGCCCCTGGTGGACGGCCCGTCCGAGGCGCTGATCCACCCCACGGCCGTCATCGACCCGACCGCCCGCGTCACGGGCGGTTCGACGATCGGCGCGCACGCCGTCATCGGCGCGCACGTGGTCGTCGACCGCTCGATCATCGGCGCGCACGTCACGGTCTCCGAGGGCGCCCAGGTCCACGAGTCCGTCGTGGACCACGACTCCACGATCGGCGAGGAGTCGCTCCTGCGCGAGGTCGTCGTGGGCTGCCACTCGCACGTCGGCGCCCAGAACGAGCTGCCCGCCCAGTTGCGGCTGTCGTGCGGCATCCGCATCCCCGCCCAGGGTGTGCGGGTCAGCGGTACGGCCGTCGCCTGCCCGACAGTCCACTGAAGTCGCCGGCCTGACCGGACAGTTACTGGAGAACCGTGACCAGCCATCGTTCCAAGGCCGCGAACGCGGAGCGCCTCCGCAAGTACCGGCCTGACATTCAGGGCCTGCGTGCCGTCGCCATCATGATGGTCGTCGCCATGCACTGCGGCATCCTCGACATCCACGGCGGCGTGGACGTCAGCTTCGTGCTCAGCGGCTTCCTCATCGGCAGCCAGCTCCTCGCCGAGATCGACAAGACCGGCAAGGTCTCCCTGAGCAAGTTCTGGGCCCGCCGCTTCCGGCGTCTGGCGCCGGGCGCCGCCGTCACCATCGTGGCCGTGGGCGTCCTGTCCTGGATCTACGCGAGCCCCTTCAGGTTCCGCGAGTACATGGACGACGGACTCGCCGCGTCCGTGAGCCTCATCAACTGGCGGCTGGCCGAGAACGGCACCGACTACTTCGCCAACGACGGCAGCCAGTCGCCGTACCAGCACTTCTGGTCCCTGGGCATCGAGGAGCAGTTCTACCTCGCCGCCCCGATCGTCCTCGTCGTCGTGGCCTGGATCAGCCGGCTCGTCTTCCGCAACCGCGTCCTGGTGGGACTGGTCCTCATGGGCGCGGTGGGCGGTTCCTTCTACCTGGGCTACAGCCTGACCACGCCGAACCAGCCGCTGGCCTACTTCGGCACCCACACCCGCATCTGGGAACTCACCTTCGGCGTCCTGCTCGCGCTCTGGGCGCCGTTCCTGTCCCGTATGCCGCGGGGTCTCGCCGCCGTCGTCTCCTGGCTGGGCCTGGGCACCATCCTGGTCACCGGGATGCTCATCACCGAGAACACGCCGCTGCCGGGATACGCCGTCGCCGGTCCCGTGCTCGGCGCGTGGCTCATCATCGCCGGCGGCTGCGCCAACCCCGGTTTCGGCGCGGAGAAGCTCCTGGACAACCCCGTCTTCGACTTCATCGGCAAGGTCAGCTACGGGTGGTACCTGTGGCACTGGCCGCTGCTGATCCTCTGGCCGCACATCATCGGCTGGGAGTTCGGCTACTCGGACCGCTTCCGGGTGGCGGTCCTCTCCTTCCTGCTCGCCATCGTCATGCACTTCATCGTCGAGAAGCGGTTCAGGGAGAACGTGAAGCTGGTCGTGCGTCCCTGGCTGGGCATACTCACCGGCGGCGCCCTGACGGGTACCGCGGCCGTCGCCATGGTGGTCGCCCTCCAGGTGCCGCTCAACCTCTCCATCGGCACCGCCGGAACCGCCGCCGCCCTGACCGGGTTCGACGGCACCGAGTCCGTGGAGAAGGCGGTGAGCGAGCGGTCCGACCCCAAGGTCAGCCGGAGCATCCTGCTGAAGTCCCCCGAGGACCGGGGGGACTACGGCTGCATCGACCAGCTGCTGGTCAGCAGCTGGACCCTGCACGACGACTGCGTCATCGGCGACAAGGAGTCCGACAGGACGCTGGTGCTGCTCGGCGACTCGCACGCCTACCAGTGGGGCAACGCCTTCGACGCGCTCGGCCGCAAGCTGCACGTCAAGGTCATCACGGTCATCAAGAGCGGCTGCTCGCCCGAGGTCTACCAGATCACGCGTGAGGATCTGGGGCGCGAGTACACCGAGTGCACGAGCTGGCGGAAGTCGGCTCTCGCGTACATCAAGAAGCTCAAGCCGGACGTCATCGCGGTGGCCAACCGGGTCCAGTTCAACACCGTGCGCGAGGGCGCCGAGGACACGTTCAAGAAGCTTGAGGCCACTGGGTCGGACCTGATCTATCTGACCGACACGCCGAAGCCGACCTTCAGCGTCCCGGACTGCCTGGCCGAGGAGTCCGACGCCCTCTCCTCATGCACCCTGAAGGCGGAGACCGCCGTCGACCTGCCCGAGTTCCGGAAGCTGGAGCGCGAGGTCGCGGAGGAGCACGGAGCCACGGTCATCAACACGCTCCCCGCGTTCTGCGCGGACGGCTACTGCCCGGCGGTCATCGGCGGACACGTGGTCTATTGGGACAACAGCCATATGACCGGCGGCTACGCCAAGTCCCTGGAGTCGTTCCTGGAGCCGACCTTCAAGAAGGTCCTGGCCGACTGACCCACGACACAGGGTCGGCCCACAACACGGAGCCGGCCGAGAACACAGAAGAGAGGGGCCCCGACACCGGGGCCCCTCTTCAGTGCACCTGCCCCCGCACCCGCCGAGCCTGCCGCTGCCGCTCCGCCAGCAGCTCGTCCGCCGGATAGGCGACCTCCTCCAGCGTCAGCCCATGCGGCCGCACCACATGCACGGCACTGTCCCGCTCCCCCGCGTCCAGCACCTTCCGCGGCCACTCCACGCCCCGGTGCCCGTCCCCCACGAACAACAGCGCCCCCACCATGGACCGCACCTGGTTGTGGCAGAACGCGTCGGCGCGGACCTCGATCTCGACGACCCCGTCCGCGTTCCTCCGCACCCCGAAGTCGAAGATCTCCCGAACCGTCGACGCCCCCTCGCGCTTCTTCGCGTAGGCGGCGAAGTCATGCTCCCCGACCAGCGACTTGGCGGCGGCGTCCATCACCTCGACGTCCAACTCCCAGTCGTGCCACAGCACATGGTTGCGGAGCAGCGGATCCACACCCCCGGGCCGGTCCCCGACCCGGTACACATACCGCCGCCACAACGCGGCGAACCGGGCGTTGAACCCCTCGGCGGCCTCCCCTACCGCCCACACCCGCACATCCTTGGGAAGGCGCCCGGCCAGCCGCTTGAGCAGCTTCTCCCGATGCTCCGCCCACACGTCCTCGGGCAGATCCACATGAGCCACCTGCCCCCGGGCATGCACCCCCGCGTCCGTCCGCCCGGCCACGGTCAGCTCGTACGTCGTCTCCCCCGACCGCGTCACGGTCCGCAGAGCGTCCTCGACCTCCCCCTGCACGGTCCGCTGACCACCGGCCTGCTTGGCCCAGCCACGGAAATCGCTCCCGTCGTAGGACAGGTCGAGACGGACACGTACGGAACCGGGCGCTGCTTCTTCACTCACACGGAGATCCTCTCAAGAACACGACAGTGGGCCCGCTCCTCGAAAGGAACGGGCCCACTGTGCGGAACGCTTACGCGTCCTTGGACTCCTCAGCCGCCGCGTCCTCGACCTCGTCGGTCTTGGTCACGTCGACCTTGGTCTCCTCGGCGGCCGGAGCAGCCTCGGCGTCCTTCGCGGCGCGCTTGGTGGCGGCCTCGGCCTCACCCGTCGCCTGCTGCGCGACCGTCAGCGCCTCGACCAGCTCGATGACAGCCATGGGCGCGTTGTCGCCACGGCGGTTACCGATCTTGGTGATACGGGTGTAGCCACCCGGACGGTTCTCGTACCGCGGGCCGATCTCGGTGAAGAGCGTGTGCACGATGCTCTTGTCCGTGATGACCTGGAGCACCTGGCGGCGGTTGTGAAGGTCGCCCTTCTTCGCCTTGGTGACCAGACGCTCGGCGTACGGCCGCAGACGGCGGGCCTTCGCCTCGGTGGTGGTGATACGGCCGTGCTCGAAGAGCTGCTTCGCGAGGTTCGCGAGGAGGAGCTTCTCGTGCGCGGCGCTGCCGCCCAGACGGGCACCCTTGGTGGGCTTCGGCATTTCTTTCTCCTGTGTGTCTGCCCCGGCCGTATCAGGTACCGGGGTCAGGAACCCGATGAGCGGATGCTCACCGGCAACGACCGGTCAGTACTGCGCTGGAGCGCTCAGTACTGCTCGGTCTCCACGAAACCCGCGTCCGCGTCGTCGTCGGCGCCGAAGGCGTCGGCAGCGGCCGTGGGGTCGAATCCGGGCGGGCTGTCCTTGAGGGCCAGGCCCATGCCGGCCAGCTTCGCCTTGACCTCGTCGATCGACTTCGCACCGAAGTTGCGGATGTCGAGGAGGTCGGCCTCGGAGCGGGCGACGAGCTCACCCACGGAGTGGATGCCCTCACGCTTGAGGCAGTTGTACGACCGAACGGTGAGCTCGAGCTCCTCGATCGGCAGCGCCAGATCAGCGGCGAGGGCGGCGTCCGTGGGGGACGGGCCCATGTCGATGCCCTCGGCGTCGATGTTCAGCTCGCGGGCGAGACCGAAGAGCTCCACCAGGGTCTTACCGGCCGACGCCATGGCGTCACGGGGACGCATGGCCTGCTTCGTCTCGACGTCGACGATCAGCTTGTCGAAGTCGGTGCGCTGCTCGACACGGGTCGCCTCGACCTTGTACGTGACCTTCAGCACCGGCGAGTAGATGGAGTCGACCGGGATACGGCCGATCTCCTGGCCCACCTGCTTGTTCTGCACGGCGGAGACGTAACCGCGGCCACGCTCGACCGTGAGCTCCATCTCCAGCTTGCCCTTGCCGTTGAGCGTGGCGAGGACGAGGTCGGGGTTGTGCACCTCGACACCGGCCGGGGGCGCGATGTCGGCGGCGGTGACCAGACCCGGGCCCTGCTTGCGCAGGTACATCACGACCGGCTCGTCGTGCTCCGAGGAGACGACCAGCTGCTTGATGTTGAGGATCAGGTCGGTCACGTCCTCCTTGACGCCCGGCACGGTGGTGAACTCGTGCAGGACACCGTCGATGCGGATGCTGGTGACAGCAGCGCCGGGGATCGACGACAGGAGGGTACGGCGGAGGGAGTTGCCGAGGGTGTAGCCGAAGCCCGGCTCCAGCGGCTCGATCACGAACCGGGAGCGGAACTCGTCAACGACCTCTTCGGTCAACGAGGGACGCTGAGCGATCAGCATGTTGCGTTCCTTCTGTCAGGGGCGCCCGCTATTTGACGCCCTGATGTGTAACAAGGGTACGGGCGATACGACTCAGAAGAGCCGTACCGCCCGAGAAGCCCAGAGAAGCGAGGTCAGACGCGACGACGCTTCGGCGGACGGCAGCCGTTGTGCGGGGTCGGGGTGACGTCCTGGATGGAGCCGACCTCGAGGCCCGTCGCCTGGAGCGAACGGATGGCGGTCTCGCGACCGGAACCCGGGCCCTTGACGAAGACGTCGACCTTGCGCATGCCGTGCTCCTGCGCGCGACGGGCGGCCGACTCGGCGGCCATCTGCGCGGCGAAGGGGGTCGACTTGCGCGAGCCCTTGAAGCCGACGTGGCCGGCGGAGGCCCAGGAGATCACGTTGCCCGAGGGGTCCGTGATCGAGACGATCGTGTTGTTGAACGTGCTCTTGATGTGCGCGTGGCCGTGAGCGACGTTCTTCTTTTCCTTGCGGCGCACCTTCTTGGCAGCGCCCTGACGACCCTTGGGGGGCATCTAGTTACTCCTACGGGGAGGTGGTCGGTCCTACAGCGAAGACCGCTGGTGAAGCGTTGTCCGCTGAGGACTACTTCTTGCCGGGCTTCTTCTTGCCGGCGATGGCGCGACGCGGGCCCTTGCGGGTGCGGGCGTTCGTGCTCGTACGCTGACCGCGGACGGGCAGACCACGACGGTGACGGAGACCCTGGTAGCAGCCGATCTCGACCTTGCGGCGGATGTCGGCCTGGATCTCGCGACGGAGGTCACCCTCGGTCTTGATGTTGCTGTCGACGTACTCACGAATCGCGACGAGCTGCTCCTCGGAGAGGTCGCGAACGCGGGTGTTCGGGTCGATACCGGTCTCCGCCAGCGTCTGCTGGGAGAGGGTCCGGCCGATGCCGAACACGTAGGTCAGGGCGACCTCCACGCGCTTTTCGCGCGGGATGTCAACACCGGAAACGCGTGCCATTCAATGGCTCCTGGTGATCTTCGGAGGTCTTCCACAGAACCGGTTCCCAGCCGCCGTACCAGGTACGAACTGGGTCCCCGGCCTCCGAACCGGGGGTGTCAGGCACGATTGCTCGTCCTGGGTTCTGCGTATGAACAAATTCAGCTCGCGTCGCGCGAATCTCTGCGATTCAGATGCAGAGGGTTCGGTCGATCGTGCGTCAGCCCTGGCGCTGCTTGTGGCGCGGGTTCTCGCAGATGACCATGACCCGACCGTGACGGCGGATCACCCTGCACTTGTCGCAGATCTTCTTGACGCTCGGCTTGACCTTCATGGGATTGAGGTTCTCCGAGTCAGAGGGATCTACTTGTAGCGGTAGACGATCCGGCCACGCGTCAGGTCGTACGGAGACAGCTCCACCACGACCCGGTCGTCAGGGAGGATGCGGATGTAGTGCATACGCATCTTGCCGCTGATGTGTGCCAGGACCTGGTGGCCGTTCTGGAGCTCGACCTTGAACATGGCGTTCGGAAGAGACTCGACGACAGTGCCCTCGATCTCGATGGCACCTTGCTTCTTGGCCACGCTTCGCCCTTCGAATCGACTACCTTGATCGACTCCCGCACTTGTCTCTTACGAGTGCATGCGGACATGCGGGTGCACGAGAGCCGACGAGTCAGTCTACGTCAGCGCACCCGGAAAGACGAATCGAGGAAGGATGCCCGGCAGCGTAGATCATTAAGCGTGAACCTAGGCCAGCGGATCCGGAGCGGCGACCACGCCGTACTCCGCGAGCTTCGCCCTGCCCCCGTCGGGAGCGGTCAGCACCAGCGGACCGTCCACGGTCAGCGCCACCGAGTGCTCCCAGTGCGAGGACCATGTGCCGTCCGTCGTGATGACCGTCCAGTCGTCCGACAGCACCTCGGTCCGAGGCGTGCCCAGCGACACCATCGGCTCGATCGCGAGGCAGAAGCCCGGCACCAGCTTCGGGCCCTTGCCCCGGCGCCGGTCGACGTAGTTCAGCAGATGCGGGTCCATGTGCATCTCGGTGCCGATGCCATGGCCGCCGTAGTCCTCGATGATCCCGTACTTGCCACCGCCCGGCTTCGGCTGACGGCGGATGTACGTCTCGATGGCCTTGGAGACGTCCAGCAGCCGGTTGCCCTGCTTCATGGCCGCGATACCGGCCCACATCGACTCCTCCGTCACCCGGGAGAGCTCGATCAGCTCCGGAGCGTGACCGGAGCCCACGAAGGCGGTGAAGGCCGCGTCACCGTGCCAGCCGTCGACGATCGCGCCGGCGTCGATGGAGATGATGTCGCCGTCCTTGAGGACGACCTCGTCGGAGGGGATGCCGTGGACGACGACCTCGTTGACGGAGGTGCAGATGGTCGCGGGGAAACCGCCGTACCCGAGGAAGTTCGACTTCGCGCCGTGCTCCGCGATCACCTTGCGCGCGACCTCGTCGAGGTCCTTGGTGCTGGCGCCGGGGACCGCGGCCTCACGCGTGGCCGCGTGGATCGCGGCGACGACCAGCCCCGCCTCTCGCATCTTGGCGATCTGCTCGGGGCTCTTGATCTGCACCATGGGGGTCCTGCGCTCTCCGTCACTCGACCGGTTCGGGTTACCTGCACAACAACAGTACGGCCGTGGAGTCCCTCAGGACTTCACGGCCGTACCAGGGCGACGACTACTGGTCGTCGCCCTCACGCTTCAGCGCGGCCAGCGCGCGGGTGGTGACCTCGTCCACCGGACCCATGGCCTCGATCGTCACCACGAGGCCCTGGGCCTTGTAGTAGTCGATGATCGGCTCGGTCTGCGTGTGGTAGACCTCCAGCCGCGTCCGGACGGTGGCCTCGGAGTCGTCGTCACGCTGGTACAGCTCGCCGCCGCAGACGTCGCAGACGCCTTCCTTGGCGGGCTTCTTGTACGTCACGTGGAAGACGTGGGCGGAGTCGTTGCGGCAGATGCGCCGGCCGGCGATCCGCTTGACGACCTCCTCCTCCGGGGCCTCCAGGTCGAGCACGGCGTCCAGCTTGATGCCCTCGGTGTTCAGCAGCTCGTCCAGCGCCTCGGCCTGCGAGACGTTCCGCGGGAAGCCGTCCAGGAGGAAGCCGTTCACGGCGTCCGCCTGCTCCATACGGTCCTTGGCCATCGCGATGGTCACCTCGTCGGGGACGAGGTTGCCGGCGTCCATGTAGGACTTCGCGAGTTTGCCGAGCTCCGTCTGCTGGCTGATGTTGGCGCGGAACAGGTCGCCCGTGGAGATGTGCGGGACACGCAGCTTCTCGGCGAGGCGCGTGGCCTGCGTTCCCTTTCCGGCACCAGGCGGCCCGACGAGGACGATTCGCATCAGCGGAGGAACCCTTCGTAATTGCGCTGCTGGAGCTGGCTCTCGATCTGCTTCACCGTCTCGAGACCGACACCCACGATGATCAGGATGCTGGTACCGCCGAAGGGGAAGTTCTGGTTTGCCCCGAAACCAACCAACGCCATCGTCGGGACGAGAGCAATCAGGCCCAAGTACAGCGAACCCGGCCAGGTGATCCGGTTGAGCACGTACGACAGGTACTCAGCGGTCGGTCGGCCAGCCCGGATGCCCGGGATGAAGCCACCATACTTCTTCATGTTGTCGGCGACTTCCTCGGGGTTGAACGAGATAGCCACGTAGAAGAAGGCGAAGAAAACGATGAGCAAGAAGTACATCGTGATGTAAATCGGGTGGTCCCCCTTGGTGAGGTTCCGCTCGATCCACGTCTTCCAGCCCGACTGGTCGTTCGAGAACTGCGCGATCAGGGCCGGGATGTAGAGCAGCGACGACGCGAAGATGACGGGAATCACACCCGCCTGGTTCACCTTCAGCGGGATGTACGTCGACGTACCACCGTAGGCGCGGCGACCGATCATCCGCTTCGCGTACTGCACCGGGATGCGGCGCTGGGCCTGCTCGACGAAGACCACCAGGCCGACCATGACCAGGCCGACGAGGATGACGGTGCCGAACTCGATCCAGCCGTCGGCCAGGGTGCCGGACTTCTTGATGGCCCACAGCGCGGACGGGAAGGTGGCGGCGATCGAGATGAACATCAGGATCGACATGCCGTTGCCGATGCCGCGGTCGGTGATGAGCTCACCGAGCCACATGACGACGGCCGTACCGGCGGTCATCGTGATGACCATGACGATCGTGGTGAAGATCGAGCGGTCCGGGACGATGGTCGACGCGGCCGAGCAGCCCGAGAAGAGGGCGCCGCTGCGGGCGGTGGCGACGAGGCCGGTGCCCTGGAGGATGGCGAGCGCCACGGTCAGGTAACGGGTGTACTGCGTGATCTTCGCCGTACCGGCCTGGCCCTCCTTCTTCAGGGCTTCCAGACGCGGGATCACGACGGTCAGCAGCTGCAGGATGATGCTCGCCGTGATGTACGGCATGATCCCCAGCGCGAAGATCGTGATCTGGAGCAGCGCGCCGCCACTGAACATGTTGACCAGACCGAAGAGGCCCTGGTTCGCGGACGCCTCGTCGACGCACTGCTGGACGGACTTGTAGTCGACGCCCGGGATCGGGATATGCGTACCGATCCGGTACACCACGATGATGGCGAGCGTGAAGAGCAGCTTCTTGCGCAGGTCGGGCGTCCTGAACGCCCGGGCGAACGCGGTGAGCACGGTGCCTCCTGCGACCCCCGCGCTACTGCGTCAAGGGTGACGGTCTTGAGGTTCGACGGATGAAGACGAATGCATAACGGTCAACTGCCGCTCAGGGTGCCCCAGCTGAAGCACCCTGTGAAGTTGGCAGTGCAGGCCACCTTACCGGCGAGACTGCCACCCTAGGAACGACCAACCGGGGATACCCCTTTTGTGGGGTATCCCCGGTCGGGATCGCTCAAGTCATCGAGACGCCTGAGGTGTTCAGACGAGCTCGGTGACGGTACCGCCGGCGGCGGTGATCTTCTCCTTGGCGGAGCCGGAGACGGCGTCGACCGTCACCTGCAGCGCCACGGAGATCTCGCCCTGGCCGAGGACCTTGACGAGGCTGTTCTTACGAACGGCACCCTTGGCCACCAGACCCTCGACGGTGACTTCGCCACCCTCGGGGTACAGCGAGGCGAGCTTGTCCAGGTTCACGACCTGGAACTCGACCTTGAAGGGGTTCTTGAAGCCCTTCAGCTTCGGAAGACGCATGTGGAGGGGCATCTGGCCACCCTCGAAGCGCTCCGGAACCTGGTAACGGGCCTTCGTACCCTTGGTACCACGACCGGCCGTCTTACCCTTCGACGCCTCACCACGACCGACACGGGTCTTGGCGGTCTTGGCGCCGGGGGCCGGACGGAGGTTGTGGATCTTCAGCGGGTTGTTCTCCGCCATGATCAGACCTCCTCAACCGTCACGAGGTGGCGGACGGTGTGCACCATGCCGCGGAACTCGGGGCGGTCCTCCTTGACGACCTGCGTGTTGATGCCCTTGAGACCAAGGGAACGCAGGGTGTCACGGTGGTTCTGCTTGCTGCCGATGTAGGACTTGACCTGCGTAATCTTGAGCTGCGCCATGATTACGCACCCGCCCCGGCACGCGCACGAAGAAGAGCCGCGGGAGCGACGTCCTCGAGGGGCAGACCACGGCGGGCCGCGATCTCCTCGGGACGCTGCAGACCCTTCAGGGCCTCCACGGTCGCGTGCACGATGTTGATGGCGTTGTCGGAGCCGAGCGACTTCGACAGCACGTCGTGGATACCGGCGCACTCGAGCACGGCACGCACCGGGCCACCGGCGATAACGCCGGTACCGGGGGACGCGGGCTTGAGCAGAACGACGCCGGCAGCCTTCTCACCCTGGATGGGGTGCGGGATGGTGCCCTGGATACGGGGGACCTTGAAGAAGTGCTTCTTGGCCTCCTCAACACCCTTGGCGATGGCGGCCGGCACCTCCTTGGCCTTGCCGTAACCGACACCGACGGTGCCATCGCCATCGCCCACCACGACGAGCGCGGTGAAGCTGAAGCGACGACCACCCTTCACAACCTTGGCGACACGGTTGATCGCGACGACACGCTCAACGTAAGCGGTCTTCTCGGCGGCAGCAGCGCCACCGTCACGACCCTTACGGTCCCGCCGCTCGCCGCCACCGGCACCGCTTCCGCGGCGCTGGGGTCCAGCCATTGGATTACCTCTCTCTTTCCGCTAGCTACGAGCGGCTCAGAACTTGAGCCCGGCTTCGCGGGCGGCGTCCGCCAGGGCGGCGATGCGCCCGGCGTACTGGTTGCCACCACGGTCGAATACGACAGCCTCGACGCCGGCGGCCTTGGCGCGCTCGGCGACCAGGGCGCCGACCGACTTGGCCTGCGCGGACTTGTCGCCCTCGTTGCCGCGGATCGTGGTGTCCAGGGTCGACGCCGACGCCAGGGTGTGACCCTTGATGTCGTCGATGACCTGGGCCACGATGTGGCGGTTCGAGCGCGTCACGACGAGACGCGGACGCTCAGCCGTACCCGAGATGTGCTTACGGATACGGATGTGACGGCGCTTGATCGCGGCGCGCTTGTAAGCGTCGCCCTTGAGGATCTTCTGTCCGTATGCCATGGCTTACTTACCCGCCTTTCCGACCTTGCGGCGGATGACTTCGCCTTCGTACTTGACGCCCTTGGCCTTGTACGGGTCGGGCTTGCGCAGCTTGCGGATGTTGGCCGCAACCTCGCCGACCTTCTGCTTGTCGATGCCCTCGACCGAGAAGTGCGTCGGGTTCTCGACCTTGAACGAGATGCCCTCGGGCGCCTCGACCGTGATCGAGTGGCTGTAGCCGAGTGCGAACTCGAGGTTCGATCCCTTGGCCGCCACGCGGTAACCGACACCGCTGATCTCGAGCTTCTTCACGTAACCCTCGGTCACGCCGGTGATCATGTTCGCCACCAGCGTGCGGGACAGGCCGTGCAGGGCCTTGTTCTGACGCTCGTCGTTGGGGCGGGTGACGTTGAGAACGCCGTCCTCACCCTTGGCGATGTCGATCGGCGCGGCAACGGTGTGGGTCAGGGTGCCCTTGGGGCCCTTGACCGAGACCGTACGGCCGTCGATGGTGACGTCCACGCCGGCGGGAACCGTGATGGGGAGCTTGCCAATACGCGACATAGCTTTTTCCTCCGATTCCTTTCCGCTACCAGACGTAGGCGAGAACTTCTCCGCCTACGCCCTTCTTGCCGGCCTGCTTGTCGGTGAGGAGCCCGTGCGACGTGGAGATGATCGCCACGCCGAGGCCGCCCAGCACCTTGGGCAGGGAGGTGGACTTCGCGTAAACCCGGAGACCGGGCTTGGAGATCCGCTTGATGCCCGCGATGGAGCGCTCACGGTTCGGGCCGAACTTCAGCTCGAGGACGAGGTTCTTGCCGACCTCGGCGTCCTCGATCTTCCAGCCCGTGATGAAGCCCTCCTGCTGGAGGATCTCCGCGATGTGAGACTTGATCTTGGACGTCGGCATCGTCACGGAGTCGTGGTACGCCGAGTTCGCGTTCCGCAGACGCGTAAGCATGTCTGCGATCGGATCAGTCATGGTCATGAATTGGCCTTCGGCCTCTCTCGCCGGGGTTTCCAGGTGCCCATCCCTCTCCTCGATCCGAGACGAGGCGGGTGCGGTGCGGTGGACCTACGGCGTAGTAAGTCGTATCGGGCGACGTCAGGCGCCCAACCCTCCAAGCCTAAGCCATGGAGAGGAGGGCGCCTGACACGCCCAGTGCTTACCGAGAGCCCTTGGAATCCCTGAAAAGCAGGGACTACCAGGAGCTCTTGGTCACGCCCGGCAGCTCGCCACGGTGAGCCATCTCACGAAGGCACACGCGGCACAGGCCGAACTTGCGGTACACGGAGTGGGGACGGCCGCAGCGCTGGCAGCGCGTGTAGCCACGCACGCCGAACTTGGGCTTGCGAGCAGCCTTCGCGATCAGAGCCTTCTTCGCCATCTCGCTCACGCCTCCTTGAAGGGGAAGCCGAGGTGACGAAGGAGGGCGCGGCCCTCAGCGTCGTTGGTCGCCGTGGTCACCACGGTGATGTCCATACCCCGGGTACGGTCGATCTTGTCCTGGTCGATCTCGTGGAACATGACCTGCTCCGTGAGACCGAAGGTGTAGTTGCCACGGCCGTCGAACTGCTTGGGGGACAGACCACGGAAGTCGCGGATGCGCGGCAGCGCGAGCGACAGGGTGCGGTCCAGGAACTCCCACATGCGGTCGCCACGGAGCGTGACGTGGGCACCGATCGGCTGACCCTCACGCAGCTTGAACTGCGCGATGGACTTGCGGGCCTTGGTGACCTGCGGCTTCTGGCCGGTGATCGTGGAGAGGTCGCGGATGGCGCCCTCGATCAGCTTGGAGTCGCGGGCGGCGTCGCCCACACCCATGTTGACCACGATCTTGACGAGGCCGGGGATCTGCATGACGTTCTCGTAGGAGAACTCCTCACGCAGCTTGCCCGCGATCTCCTCGCGGTACTTCGTCTTGAGACGCGGAGTGGTGGTGGTAGCCATCAGATGTCCTCACCCGTCCGCTTGGCAACGCGGATCTTGTTGCCCTCGTCGTCGAAGCGGTAACCGACACGCGTGACGACCTTGTTGCCGTCCTTCTCCACGACCAGCTGGACGTTGGAGACGTGGACGGGCGCCTCGGTGGTGACGATGCCGCCGGCCTGCGAACCCTTGGCGGTCGGGCCGGCCTTGGTGTGCTTCTTGACCCGGTTGACACCCTCGACCAGGACGCGGTCCTCGCGGGGGTAGGCCGCGATGACCTTGCCCTGCTTGCCCTTGTCCTTACCGGTGATGACCTGAACCAGGTCGCCCTTCTTGATCTTCATGCTTACAGCACCTCCGGCGCGAGCGAGATGATCTTCATGAACTTCTTCTCGCGCAGCTCCCGGCCCACCGGGCCGAAGATACGGGTGCCACGAGGGTCGCCGTCGTTCTTGAGAATGACAGCGGCGTTCTCGTCGAAGCGGATGTACGAGCCGTCCGGACGGCGGCGCTCCTTGACGGTGCGAACGATGACCGCCTTGATGACGTCACCCTTCTTCACGTTGCCGCCGGGGATCGCGTCCTTGACGGTGGCGACGATGACGTCACCGATGCCCGCGTAGCGGCGACCGGAGCCACCGAGCACACGGATGCAAAGGATCTCCTTCGCACCAGTGTTGTCGGCGACACGCAGTCGCGACTCCTGCTGGATCACGTCTATCTCCTGTTTGTCTGCCGGTTCCCGGCAGGGGCCTCAGTACGAGCGCCCCTGCCGAGCCTGGCGGAACTGACCTGCGGGGTTGGCCGCAGGAATTACTTGGCCTTCTCGAGGATCTCGACGACGCGCCAGCGCTTGGTGGCGGACAGCGGGCGGGTCTCCGCGAGGAGGACCCGGTCGCCGACGCCGGCAGCGTTCTGCTCGTCGTGCGCCTTGAGCTTGTTCGTACGGCGGATGACCTTGCCGTACAGCGCGTGCTTGACGCGGTCCTCGACAGCGACGACGACGGTCTTGTCCATCTTGTCGCTGACGACGAGACCCTCACGGGTCTTGCGGAAGCCGCGGGCCTCTGCAGTCTGCTCAGTCACGTTGCTCTCACTCATCAGGCGCTCTCCACCGTCTCGATGCCCAGCTCGCGCTCACGCATCAGGGTGTAGATCCGCGCGATGTCCTTACGGACGGCCTTGAGCCGACCGTGGTTCTCGAGCTGACCGGTCGCCGCCTGGAAGCGGAGGTTGAACAGCTCTTCCTTGGCTTCGCGGAGCTTGTTCAGCAGCTCCTCGTCACCCAGTTCGCGCAGCTCGGACGCCTTGGTACCGGCCGACATCACGCTTCACCTGCCTCGCGCTTGACGATCCGGCACTTCATCGGCAGCTTGTGGGCTGCGCGAGTCAGGGCCTCACGGGCGATCTTCTCGTTGGGGTAGGACAGCTCGAACATGACCCGGCCCGGGTGCACGTTCGCGATCCACCACTCCGGCGAACCCTTACCGGAACCCATGCGGGTCTCGGCAGGCTTCTTCGTGAGCGGGCGGTCCGGGTAGATGTTGATCCAGACCTTGCCGCCACGCTTGATGTGGCGGGTCATCGCGATACGGGCCGCCTCGATCTGGCGGTTGGTCACGTACGCCGGCGTGAGGGCCTGAATGCCGTACTCGCCGAACGCGACCGTCGTACCGCCCTTGGCCTGACCACGGCGCTTCGGGTGGTGCTGCTTGCGGTGCTTGACCCTACGGGGGATCAGCATGTCGGTCAGGCCTCCGTTCCGGTGCTCTCAGCCGGAGCGGCGGCGGCGGGAGCCTCGGCCTTGGGGGCCTCGGCGCCGGCAGCCTGCTGCGGCTTACGACCGCGCCCGCCGCGCTCGCCACCACGGCCACCACGGGCCGGGCGGTCGGCGCCACCACGGGCCGGGCGGTTACCCGCACGGGCCGCAGCGTTCTCGGCGCGGACCTCGGCGATGTTCTTGACGTCGCCCTTGTAGATCCAGACCTTCACACCGATGCGGCCGAAGGTCGTCTTGGCCTCGAAGAAGCCGTAGTCCACGTTCGCGCGGAGCGTGTGCAGGGGCACGCGGCCCTCGCGGTAGAACTCCGAGCGGGACATCTCGGCGCCACCGAGGCGGCCGCCGCACTGGATTTTGATGCCCTTGGCGCCGGCCTTCATCGCCGACTGCATGCTCTTACGCATGGCGCGACGGAAGGAGACGCGGGAGGAGAGCTGCTCGGCAACGGCCTGAGCAACCAGCTGAGCGTCCGTCTCGGGGTTCTTGACCTCGAGGATGTTCAGCTGGACCTGCTTGCCCGTGAGCTTCTCGAGGTCACCGCGGATGCGGTCGGCCTCGGCGCCACGGCGGCCGATGACGATGCCCGGACGCGCGGTGTGGATGTCCACACGGACACGGTCACGGGTGCGCTCGATCTCCACCTTCGAGATACCGGCGCGCTCCATGCCGGACGTCATCATCCGACGGATGGCGACGTCTTCCTTGACGTAGTCCTTGTACAGCTTGTCGGCGTACCAACGCGACTTGAAGTCGGTGGTGATGCCGAGCCGGAACCCATGCGGGTTAACCTTCTGGCCCATTACCGGGTTCCTTCCTTGCTGCTGACGACCACGGTGATGTGGCTGGTCCGCTTGCGGATCCGGTAGGCACGGCCCTGGGCGCGCGGCCGGAACCGCTTCAGGGTCGGACCCTCGTCGACGTACGCCTCGGAGATGAAGAGGCTGTCGGCGTCGGTGTGGTCGTAGTTGTGCGCGGCGTTGGCAATGGCGCTGTCGAGCACCTTGCCGACCGGCACGGAGGCTGCCTGCGGAGCGAATCGCAGAACAGCCTGAGCCTCCGTGGCATCCATGCCACGGATAAGGTCCACCACGCGGCGGGCCTTCATGGGCGTAACGCGGATGTACCGCGCCTGGGCCCTGGCTTCCATGGTTGTCCCTCTCAGTTACTTACGTGTCTGAATGCGATCCGCTACTAGCGGCGCTTCGACTTCCGGTCGTCCTTGACGTGACCCCGGAAGGTACGAGTCGGCGAGAACTCGCCGAGCTTGTGACCGACCATCGACTCGGTGACGAACACCGGGATGTGGGTCTTGCCGTTGTGCACCGCGAGCGTGTGGCCGAGCATGGCCGGCACGATCATGGAGCGACGGGACCAGGTCTTGATGACGTTCTTGGTGCCGGCTTCGTTCTGGGCGTCCACCTTCTTGATCAGGTGGTCGTCGACGAAGGGCCCCTTCTTGAGACTGCGCGGCATCTAAACCCGCTCCTAGCGCTTCTTGTTCGTCTTGCGGCGGCGGACGATGTACTTGTTCGAAGCCTTCTTCGGCGAACGAGTACGACCCTCCTTCTGACCCCACGGGGAGACCGGGTGGCGACCACCGGAGGTCTTGCCCTCACCACCACCGTGCGGGTGGTCGACCGGGTTCATCGCGACACCACGGACGGTCGGGCGAACGCCCAGCCAGCGCTTACGGCCGGCCTTGCCCCAGTTGATGTTGCTCTGCTCGGCGTTGCCGACCTCGCCGACCGTGGCGCGGCAGCGCTGGTCGACCAGGCGGATCTCACCGGAAGGCATGCGGAGGTGGGCCATCGTGCCCTCCTTCGCGAGCAGCTGCACGGAGGCACCGGCGGAGCGGGCGAACTTGGCGCCGCCACCGGGACGGAGCTCGATCGCGTGGATCGTGGTACCGACCGGGATGTTGCGGAGCGCCAGGTTGTTGCCCGGCTTGATGTCGGCCCCGGGACCGTTCTCGACGCGGTCACCCTGCTGCAGGTTGCGCGGGGCGAGGATGTAGCGCTTCTCGCCGTCCGCGTAGTGCAGCAGCGCGATGCGCGCGGTGCGGTTGGGGTCGTACTCGATGTGCGCGACCTTCGCCGGCACGCCGTCCTTGTCGTGACGACGGAAGTCGATCACGCGGTAGGCGCGCTTGTGTCCGCCACCCTGGTGGCGAACGGTCACACGACCGGCGTTGTTACGGCCGCCCTTGCTGTGCAGGGGGCGGACCAGCGACTTCTCCGGCGTGGACCGCGTGACCTCGACGAAGTCGGCGACGCTGGAGCCACGACGGCCCGGCGTAGTCGGCTTGTACTTGCGGATTCCCATTTCTCAGTCCTCGTCCGATATCGGACGATCCGACCCGCTTACGCGGTCGGACCGCCGAAGATGTCGATACGGTCGCCCTCAGCAAGGGTCACGATCGCGCGCTTGGAGCCGGCACGCTGGCCGAAGCCGGTGCGGGTCCGCTTGCGCTTGCCCTGGCGGTTGAGCGTGTTGACCCCGGTGACCTTGACCGAGAAGACCGCCTGGACGGCCTGCTTGATCTGGGTCTTGTTGGCGTCGGGGGCGACGATGAACGTGTACTTGCCCTCGTCGAGGAGCGCGTAGCTCTTCTCCGACACGACCGGCTTCAGCAGCACGTCACGGGGGTCCGTGAACGACTTGCTGAGCGGCGTCTCGACGGTGTTCTTGCCCTCGGCGGCGTGACGACGCGCCTTGGCGACGCGCGCGGCCTTGGCGGCCTTGGCCGCCTTGGAGGCGATAGAGGGGTGACGGATGGCCATCAGACCTCAGTCCCTTCGGTGTCGTTGGCCTTCGGGCCGGCGACGAAGGACTCGAGAGCGGCCTGGGTGAAGACCACGTCGTCCGAGACGATCACGTCGTACGTGTTCAGCTGGCCCGGCTCCAGGATGTGGACCTGGGGCAGGTTGCGGGCGGACAGCCACGCGGCCTCGTCGGCGCGCTCGACGACCAGGAGCAGGTTCTTGCGCTCCGAGATCTTGCCGAACAGCGTCTTGGCGGCCTTCGTGGAAGGAGCCTCGCCCTCGATCACGCCGGTGACGACGTGGATGCGGTTGTTGCGGGCCCGGTCGGTGAGGGCGTGACGCAGCGCGGCAGCCTTCATCTTCTTCGGGGTCCGCTGCGAGTAGTCACGCGGCACGGGACCGTGCACGACGCCACCACCGGCGAACTGCGGCGCGCGGGTCGAGCCCTGACGGGCGCGGCCGGTGCCCTTCTGGCGGTACGGCTTCTTGCCACCACCACGGACTTCGCCACGGGTCTTGGTCTTGTGCGTGCCCTGACGGGCAGCCGCGTTCTGCGCGACGACGACCTGGTGGATCAGCGGGATGCTGACCTTCTCCACGCCGAAGATCTCCGCGGGGAGTTCGACGCTTCCGGTCTTCTCGCCGGCAGGCGAAAGGATGTCAACAGTGCTCATCGGTACCTCAGGCCCCCTTGGCCGCGGTGCGGACCAGGACGAGGCCGCCGTTCGGACCGGGGACAGCGCCCTTGATGAGCAGCAGACCCTTCTCCGCGTCAACGGCGTGGACGGTCAGGTTCTGGGTGGTGACCCGCTCGTTGCCCATGCGACCCGCCATGCGGAGGCCCTTGAACACGCGGCCCGGGGTGGCGCAGCCACCGATGGAACCGGGCGAGCGGTGCTTGCGCTGGGTGCCGTGACCGGCGCCGAGGCCCTTGAAGTTGTGACGCTTCATGACACCGGCGAAGCCCTTGCCCTTGCTCTTGCCGGTCACGTCGACCTTGATCCCGGCCTCGAACACCTCAGCGGTGATCTCCTGGCCGAGGGTGTACTCGGAGGCGTCCGCGGTGCGGATCTCGACGAGGTGGCGACGCGGCGTGACATCGGCCTTGGCGAAGTGGCCCTTGAGGGGCTTGTTCACCTTGCGCGGGTCGATCTCGCCGAACGCGATCTGGACGGACTCGTAGCCGTCGACGTCGTTCGTGCGGACCTGGGTGACGACGTTGGGGCCGGCCTTGACGACGGTGACCGGAACAACGCGGTTGTTCTCGTCCCACACCTGCGTCATGCCGAGCTTCTCGCCCAGGATGCCCTTGATCTGCTTAGCCATTCTCAGATCACCGATCCCTAGAGCTTGATCTCGATGTCGACACCGGCCGGAAGGTCGAGTCGCATCAGAGAGTCAACGGTCTTGGGCGTCGGGTCGAGAATGTCGATCAGGCGCTTGTGCGTGCGCATCTCGAAGTGCTCGCGCGAGTCCTTGTACTTGTGCGGCGACTTGATGACGCAGTACACGTTCTTCTCAGTGGGCAGCGGCACCGGGCCCGCGACCGACGCACCAGTGCGAGTCACCGTCTCGACGATCTTCTTCGCCGAGGAGTCGATGACCTCGTGGTCGTAGGCCTTGAGCCGGATGCGGATCTTCTGTCCCGCCATGGCTACTCAGTAGTCCTTTGTCTCGTTTAACGCTCTGGAACCCGGTGTTCCTGACCCCTCGCTCCGACCCACGCGGTCGGGCGTGTCGCGCTTTCGCTGACACAGATGTCCCTTGTTCGAACATCCCTTGCCTGAGAAAGAGAATCACCGGGTGCCTGGCCTGTGCCGTACCTTGCTTCCCGAAAGATTCCCGTACGTCCGCCCCAGCGCTGCCATGTGGCAGTTAGGGCGACGAGTACTGTGGGACTCGCTTCCGGTCCTCCCGGCGGGAGGCGCGCAGCATCAACACTCGACCGAGCAACTCCGACAGTCTGCCATATGGGGCGGGGGGTCCGCCAATCGAGCCGGAGACAATACCCCGGGAGTGACGTAGGTCAAACCCAGGCGGCGATCCGGTCCACCTCGGTCAAGCGGGCTCAGAACCCCCAAGGCGCCGGATGCGGCGTCCGTGTCCGGTCCTCCGACCAGATCAGGCGCGCCTCCAGGTCGTCGCCGAGGAGATCGGTGAGCCGTCGTACCGCCCAGCCGTTCCAGTGGACCCCGCCGGGGAACTCCGGCACGCGGAAGGCGGGGAGGTGGGCCGGGAGGGCGTCGGGGCGAAAGACGGTGATCTTCATCTGGCCCGTGCCCTTCTTGGGCTTCGAGGACCTGCGGGTGTCGACGCAGTCGACGACCTGCTCGGCGAGTTGGAGGAGATAGGGGGGCTCGGCGTCAGGGTCCGCGATGTCCGTGTCCTCGTGGAACACCGGGAGCTGCCGGCCCGCCGCCTTGAGGTCGTCCGCCAGCAGACCGGCGACCCGGCGGCTGAACACCGGCGCCCCCGGATAACCGCAGGGGAACTCGGCCAGGCGCAGCCGAGGGTTGCCGACCCACTCGGCGCGCAGCGACTCCGGCAGGTCCTCGGCGGCTCCGGTGCGCAGCCAGCGGATCAGCCTGCGGTGGGCGTACTCCTCCAGGGAGAGGGTCCGGAACTCCTTCATGCTCGGCATCAGCCGGTACACGGCAAGCGGCTCGCGGGCGGCGTCAGACGTCATGGCGCCGTCCAGTACGCACCGGGCCCCGGCTGACCGGTGGCGAGCTCACCCTCGACCTGGCGGCCGATGCCGCGCAGTTCCTGACGGATCTGGGAGCGGATGGCGCGGGCGCCCATGCCCTGGTCGGCGCCGTCCCGCACCACCTGCTCCAGGTGTTCGTTGACGCGGCGCAGGAAGGGCTCGCGGTGGGTGAAGTTGTGCGGGCTCGGGTGGCCCAGCGGGATTCCGTTGGCTGCGTCGTTGACATCGACTCCATACCTCTCCAGGAGAGCACGACTGCGGGCTCCGGGGGCCCAGTGGCCCATGTTCCCGCCGGACGGGACGAGATGAGCGGCCGCGTGGCCGCGTGGCACCTTCCGCCCCTCACGCTTCATGTTCCGCTTCAGCCGCCGTGCGTTCTGTCGGCAGGTGAGAAGGCCCAGGTAGTCGATCCACAGAAGCGGGTTGAGGCTGTAGCGGCGAGGGTTGGGGCCCGCGTCCAAGCCCAGCGGATCGGGGCTGAGGTAGGCCGCGGTGACCGGATCGTAGTGCCGGAAGTAGTTGTAGTGGAGGCCGGTCTCCGCGTCGTGGTACTGGCCGGGAAAGCGGAGCGGGGTGTGCGCGGTTGCGTCCGGGTCGGGTCCGGGCAGGCCCCAGAGCGTGGCGTCCGCACGCCAGGCGAGGGAGCCGTCCTCGGCGACGAGTTCGGTCGGGGTGCCGACCAGATCCGTGACGATGGCGTAGAAGCGCTCGTCGACCACGTCCTGGGGCGCGTCGGCCAGGGTGGTGCGTTCCGTCTGGGCTACCGGAGTCGTCCCTTCGCGGTCCCAGGTGAGGGTACGTTCCCGCGGGTCTTCGGCCGTGCGCGTGGTCTGCTCGACGAGGTGCGGGCCGTCCCAGCTGAATCGAGTCTCCTCGACGACCGTCCTGCCGTCCGCCGCCAACCGTTGCTTGGCGACCCGGCGGCCAAGGGGGTCGTAGCGGTACCGCCAGGCCGACCCGTCGGGCGTGGTCACCGAGGTGAGGCGGTCCTCGCCGTCCCAGGTGTAGCGCCAGACGTCCGGCTTGCGGGAGAGCCGGGTCCTGCGGCGCACGGTCACCCGCCCGGCGGCGTCGTACTCGTAGTGCACGGAACCGGCGCGCGAGACCCGGTTGCCTTCGTACGACCGCTCTCCACGCCCCTCCGGAAGAGCGTGCCGCTCCGGCCAGGAGGCCCAGGTCTGGTTGCCGGTCTCGTCGTACGCGTAGGACTCGCTCCAGTCCGCCGCGCGCACCGCGGTGATCCGGCCCGCCGGGTCGACGTCGAAGGTGCGGCGTCCGGTGCCCTGGTCGTCCAGCGCCGTCACACAGCCGTCGGCCCGGTAGGAGTACGTCTGCCGCTTCAGCGGGCGGGCGGAGTGCGGGCCGGAGAGCGCCTGGGCGGTGAGCCGGTCCTCGCTGTCCCAGCTCTGCGTGAGGACGAGCCCGGTGGCGCCGAGCCGGCGTGCGGTCTCCCGTCCCACGGCGTCGTGGGTGGAGGCAAGGGTTCGTCCGGCGGCGGTGAGCGCGGTGCGGTTACCTACTGCGTCGTAGGCGTACTCCGTGACGACGCCGCTCGATGTCGTGCGGCGGGTGGGACGGTTGAGCAGGTCGTACGCCGTCGTCACCACACGTCCGTTGATCGCCTCGCCCGTGATACGGCCCGCCGCGTCGTAGGTGAAGGCGAGGGTGGCGTCATGGCCGGTGGCGGTCAGCAGGCGGCCGGCCGCGTCATGGGAGAACACCGTGGTGGCACCGCCGTCGACGGTCTTCTCCACCTGGTTGCCGACGCTGTCGTAGCGGAAGGCCGTGGACTGTCCCAGCGGGTTGGTACGGCCGGTGAGCTGTCCTGCGGCGTCGTAGGTGCAGGTCACGGTCCGGCCCTCGAAGTCCGTCTCCGCCACCGGACGACCCACCGCGTCGTAGGTGTAGTCCCACGTCAGGCCGCGCGGGTCGGTGACCTGGGTGAGGCGTAGTTCGGTGTCGTGCGTGAAGACGTACCGCACGCCGTCGGGGGTCGTCCGTGAGGTGAGCAGATCGAAGCCGCCGTAGGTGAATCGGCTGATACCGCCGAGCGCGTCGGTGTGGGAGACGCAGTTGCCCTCCGGGTCGTACGTCCACGCCTCACCGGTGCCGTCCGGGTCGCGCCGGGTCGCCTGGTGCCCCTCGATGGTCCAGGTCGTCTCCGTCTTCGCGCCGATGGGGTCGGTGACGGTGGCGGGCCGGCCGAACGCGTCATAGGTGTAATGCCACACGGCACCGAGCGCGTCCGTCTCGGTGAGCGGCTGCCCGGCAGCGTTGTTGGCGAAGTACTGCACGGCGCCCAATGGATCGGTGAGCGAGGTGAGCGCGCCGGTCGCGTCCCGGGTGAACCGCGCGGTGCCGCCGTCAGGAGTCGTGACGGCCGTGCAATTGCCCCGCTCGTCCCACTCCTGCCGGATCACCTTCCCGTCGTAGGCCGTGAGCTCGACGGGAAGGTTGCGCTCGTTGAAGCGCGCCGACGACCTGGACCCGTCCGGGAGATGTACGGCGGTGAGGTTGCCGGCCGGGTCCCACTCCAGGCGGGTGACGCGGCCCAACGGGTCGGCACGCGAGATGAGTTGGTCCCGATCGTTCCACTCCTGCCGGACGACGTGCCCCAGCGGGTCGGTCTCGGCGATCACTTGGAACGCGTTGTTGAACTGGTAGACCGTGGTGTTGCCGAGCGAGTCGACGGCGGTGGTGCGGAGCGTCTCGTCGTCGTACTCGAAGGTGTAGTCCAGGAGCCCGCCGCGGCCGCGTCCGGCCTTGCAGCGCCCGGCCTCGTCGTACTCGAACCGGTACCAGACGCCGTTGCGGTCCTCCCAGCCGGTCATCCGCCGATGATCATCGTAGAAGTAGCGGAGCGGTAGGCCGGAGGAGTTGACGACCTCGTCCAGCTCGCCGCTCGTGTCGTAGCCGTAGCGCACCAGGACGGGCCGCTCGGGCACGCTGTGCAGGGCCAGCGCGCTGATTCTGCCGTTCTCGCAGGTCACGGCGAGGTCATAGCCGCCGTGGTGCAGCATCCGCGCCGGGGTGCCGTCGGGGGCGTAGGAGACCGTGATGGCGTTGTCGTTGCGGTCCTTGACGGAGACCAGGGGAAGGTCGGTGGGCGTGCGGCCCTCCACCGGGCGGAAGGAGAACGCCTCACCGGTCTCGGGCCGGTGCACGGTGACCTCGCCGTCTGGTGTGCCGTCCCAGCTCATGGGCCAGTGAGGCCCGTCCACCGGAAGCACCGCCATATCCGGTTCCGGCACCGGGTACACCAGGATCATCCCGTCCTCGACCATGTACCTCACGCCGGTCGCGTCCAGCATGAGCCGCTGGTCGAGCGTGCAGGTCCATCTGCGCCCGAGAAGGCTGCCGCCTTGCGAGCCTGTGCGGTAGTGCCGCTCGAAGACGAGCGGCAGCATCCCGTCCAGCGAGACATCGGTGGCGGACATGACCATCTCACCGGTGGCCATGTCGACCGGGTCACCGCGCTTGAGCAGCTTCTTCATCTGCCGACCGAAGGCACGGCTGCCCTTGCCGAGGCCCTTCACACCGAGAGCCATCCCCTTGAGCCCGGTCTTGCCGAAGGCCTTGAGCCCCTTGGCGAGGCCGCCGAGGGTGGTGAGGCCCTTCATACCGGGGATGCAGTCGAGCGCGGCCAGGCCCACATCCCACAGGGACGCCTGGCCCTTTGAATATTTGTAGAGGGTGTCGGCGAGGACGACGAGGGCCGCGATCAGCACGATCGCACCCAGGATCGGCCCGCCGATGATCATCGCGATCACACCGACCACGGCTACGACGACCTTGCAGACGGCGACGATGTTGTCCCAGTTGTCCGTGAACCAGTCGCCGACCTCCTCCCACCACGACCGGTTCTGAATACCGGCATCGGAGGCCTCGTCGATCTTCGTCTTCGCGGTGTGCGCGGCCTCCTCGCGCATCTTGCGGGCGTCGGCGGCCATCTTCTTTGCCGCGGCGAGCGCATCCTGCGCGCTGTCGACGTCCGACTGGGCGCTGGTCCGGGCCGACTTGGCGTGCTGGGCGTCCCGGGTGGCGGCACGGACCTTGCCCTCGTCCGGCTTGTCACCGCCCGACTTGCTGCCGGTGGGGTCGTCCTTGTACTTGTCGGCTTCCTTGTTCGCCCGCGTCACCCACGAATCAGCCGACGTCAGACGGGAGTTGGCGGAGGACAGATCGCTCTGCGCCTCACGGCCCTTGGCCAGCGCCCGGTCGGCCAACGCCTGCGCGCGCTCCAGCTTCGGCCAGAAGTCGGTCAGCGCGTCCCCGCACAACTCGTAGGACTTCTTCAGCTTCTTCAGATTCTTCGGGACATCCCCGAACTCGTCCTTGAAGACCTCCGCCGACTTACCCGCCCACTCCAGAAGCGTGTCCTCACCCGCCATGCCGTTCACCAGACGCAAGGCATCCGACACGTCGTCGGCGAAGTCGTGAAGTGTCTTGGCCAGCAGCTTGATCCGGTCCGGATCACCCGGCGTCGGATCCTTCTCCAGATCCAGGACATGCCAGTCCGTGGGCCGATGCCCCGCCATACCGCAACCCCCGTCACGCACGCATCGTCAACAACCGTATGCACACGCGAACTTACCTGGAACAGCAGTTCGGCGAAAAGGTCGGCGAGGCGCTGGAGTTCGACGGAGGCGGCGTCCGAGAACAGCAGCCACCGCCGGGCCGGTGAGCGCGCCGAGTTCGACCAGCCGCCCCAGTTCCGCGCTCACGCCCGCCACTTCCGCCCCTGCCCGCCCCGCCCACCGAGGCGCGGTAGTGACCGGCACCCCGTGGCTCCCGCACAACTGTCCCGGCCCGATGCCCCGTTCCCCACATAGCCTCCCCTCATGCCACCGCGCCCCACCACCCCACCCCGCCCACTCGACATCCCCGCCCACTTCCCCGAGCTGGCCCCGCTGGCCCGCACCACCATCCGCCTCCACCCCCGCCCCGGCGCCCCCACCACAACGGACAGCTCGATCGGCGGCCCCCTCCTATGGCCGGCGGACGAACCCTGGCCCACCTGCCCGGAGCACTCCACGGCCCCCCGTCCTCGTACCGGACGAAGTCCGCCTCCGCCGCCGCATCCTCGCCGCGGCCCACCGCCGCCCCCGCGCCGAGGGCACCGACTTCCTCACTCCCGACGAACGAGCCGCCGTAGACCGCGCCTCGGAACCCAGGCTCATCCCCCGGCCCGGCCCGATCCCCCTGCTCCCCATCGCCCAGCTCTACGCCCGCGACATCCCTGAGGCCGTCGCCTTCCCCGCCCCACCCGGCGCCGACCTCCTCCAACTCCTCTGGTGCCCCTTCGATCACGCAGGTCGCGCGGGTCCCACACCCCGCACCGAACTCCGCTGGCGCACCACCGCCGACATCTCCGAGCCCCTCGCCCCCGCCCCCCACCCCTCAGCGATCGGCAAAGACCGCTACCTCCCCGAGCCCTGCGTCCTCCACCCGGAACCCGTCACCGAATACCCCGCCCCGCACGAACTCCCGGAGCCCCTCGCCGACCGCGTCGAGGACTGGGCCGAGAGCCACGGCGTCGGCTACCAGTACGACCTCGCCGTCGCCCCCGGCTGCAAGCTCGGCGGCCACGCCCCCTGGAGCTACACCGACCCGTTCCCCATGGCCTGCACGGAGTGCGGCGCGCCCGTGCGCCCCCTGCTCACCATCGACGGCTACGAGTGCGACGGCGGCACCAGAAGCTGGTGGCCGGGCGAGGCCACCGAGTCGGCCCGCCCCACCCACCTCAACATCGGCCGCGACCACGCTCTCCAGCTCTACGTCTGTACGACGTCGTACGACCACCCGCACCAGCGGAACATCCAGTGACCCGATACGGGTCACCCGGCCTCCGCCTCAGGGCCCCCCGACCCCCGACACCCCACCCACGACCTGCCCGACGACGTCCAGCACCCCATGCCCGAACGCCGTCGGCGCCACCAGCACCCCGAAAACCAGCGCGAGCCCCACCGTCACGCTCTGGTCGGAACGACTCCGCGCATGCACCGTCCGCCGCAACCGCAGGGCCAGGATGACGGCCAGCAGAACCGCCACGTCCACCGTCAGCATCATCGGGCGAGTCCCTCCGTCGGCGAAGTCCAGTGAGCCATGGGCGACTTGCACGGTACGCACCCCCACTAGGGCTCGACTCGACCCCGACATCCAGTGACCCGCGTCTTGCCCAGGCCGTCGGCGCACCCCCATGATCACGCCCATGTACAAACGAAGACGCGCCCTCGGCGCCTACCTCGGCGCGGTTCTCGCCGCCGTCCTGCTCCCCGGCATACAGCCGATCGACGACAACGTGGCCTGGGCGGCGTTCCTGCCCGGCCTGGTCTTTCTGATCGTGAACCAGCTGATCTACAGCTATCCCAGCAGCATCCGCACCGCTCCCCCGATCGCCCTGCTGATCCTCGGCGGCGTCGGGGTCGTCCAGGACACTCTGATCTGGCTGCTCGTCTCCTGGATCAGCGGGCAGATGGACTCCGGCCTCCACGTCGACGGTTTCCTCGCCGCGCTGCTCGGCGGAGTCGTCGTACGGCTCACCGTTCTCGCCGCCATGGCCGTCGGCCCGCAGCCGACACCCGAAGCCGACGTATGACAACGCGAAGGGGCCCGCACGACCGAAGTCGTACGGGCCCCTTCAGGAGCTCAATGAGCTACCAGGCGATCAAGCCAACAAGACTTACTTGTTGATCTTGGTGACCTGGCCGGCGCCCACGGTCCGGCCACCCTCACGGATGGCGAACTTCAGGCCCTCTTCCATGGCGACGGGCTGGATGAGCTCCACCTTCATCTCGGTGTTGTCACCCGGCATGACCATCTCGGTGCCCTCGGGGAGGGTCACAACGCCGGTCACGTCCGTCGTACGGAAGTAGAACTGCGGACGGTAGTTGTTGAAGAACGGCGTGTGGCGGCCACCCTCGTCCTTGGACAGGATGTAGGCCTGGGCCTCGAACTCGGTGTGCGGCGTGACCGAACCGGGCTTGATGATGACCTGGCCGCGCTCGACGTCCTCGCGCTTGATGCCACGGAGGAGCAGACCGACGTTCTCACCGGCCTGGCCCTCGTCGAGCAGCTTGCGGAACATCTCGATGCCGGTGACCGTGGTGGTGGTCTTCTCCTGCTTGATGCCGATGATGTCAACGGTCTCGTTGACCTTCAGGACACCACGCTCGATACGGCCGGTGACGACCGTACCGCGACCGGTGATCGTGAAGACGTCCTCGACGGGCATGAGGAACGGCTTGTCGACGTCACGCTCGGGGGTCGGGATCGACTCGTCGACGGCGGCCATCAGGTTGAGGACGGACTCGCCCCACTCCTTGTCGCCCTCGAGCGCCTTGAGCGCCGAGACCTTGACGACCGGCAGGTCGTCGCCCGGGAACTCGTACTCGGAGAGGAGCTCACGGACCTCGAGCTCGACGAGCTCCAGGATCTCCTCGTCGTCCACCATGTCGGCCTTGTTCAGGGCGACGACGATGTACGGAACGCCGACCTGGCGGGCCAGGAGCACGTGCTCCTTGGTCTGCGGCATCGGGCCGTCGGTGGCGGCGACAACGAGGATGGCGCCGTCCATCTGCGCCGCACCCGTGATCATGTTCTTGATGTAGTCCGCGTGACCGGGGCAGTCGACGTGGGCGTAGTGACGGGTCTCCGTCTGGTACTCGACGTGCGCGATCGAGATCGTGATACCGCGCTGGCGCTCCTCGGGAGCCTTGTCGATCTGGTCGAAGGCCGAGGCCTCGTTCAGGTCCGGGTACGCGTCGTGCAGCACCTTGGTAATGGCGGCCGTGAGGGTCGTCTTACCGTGGTCGATGTGACCGATGGTGCCGATGTTGACGTGGGGCTTAGTCCGCTCGAACTTCGCCTTCGCCACTGGGTCCTCCTGTGGAGTGGTTCTGGTACGCCTTACTCATCGGCGCCAGGTGATCTTTGCTGGGATGCCGCCCGCCGGGGTTCTCCCGTGCCGGGCGATCCCCGGCGGTCGGTGTCAAGCCTAAAGCGTGTGAACGGTGTGCGTTACTCGCCCTTGGCCTTCGCGATGATCTCCTCGGCGACGTTCCGCGGAACCTCGGCGTAGGAGTCGAACTGCATGGAGTAGCTCGCACGGCCGGACGTCTTGCTGCGCAGGTCGCCGACGTAACCGAACATCTCCGAGAGGGGCACGAGGCCCTTCACGACGCGGGCACCCGCCCGCTCCTCCATGGCCTGGATCTGGCCACGGCGGGAGTTGATGTCGCCGATGACCTCACCCATGTAGTCCTCGGGCGTGGTGACCTCGACGGCCATCATCGGCTCGAGGAGCACGGGGGACGCCTTGCGCGCGGCCTCCTTGAAGGCCTGCGAACCGGCGATCTTGAACGCGAGCTCGGAGGAGTCGACCTCGTGGTAGCCACCGTCGAGAAGAATGACGCGGACGCCGGTCATCTCGTAGCCGGCCAGGATGCCGAACTGCATGGCCTCCTGCGCACCCGCGTCGACCGAAGGGATGTACTCCTTCGGGATACGGCCACCGGTGACCTTGTTCACGAACTCGTACGAGGCGTCGCCGCCCTCGATCGGCTCGATCGCGATCTGCACCTTGGCGAACTGACCGGTACCACCGGTCTGCTTCTTGTGCGTGTAGTCGTGACGCTCGACGCCCTTGCGGATCGTCTCGCGGTACGCGACCTGCGGCTTGCCGACGTTGGCCTCGACCTTGAACTCACGGCGCATACGGTCGACCAGCACCTCGAGGTGCAGCTCGCCCATACCACCGATGATGGTCTGGCCCGTCTCCTCGTCCGAGTGGACCTGGAAGGACGGGTCCTCCTCGGCCAGGCGCTGGATCGCGACGCCCAGCTTCTCCTGGTCGCCCTTCGACTTGGGCTCGATGGCGACCTGGATGACCGGCGCCGGGAAGTCCATGGACTCCAGGATCACCGGCTGCTTGTCGTCGGACAGCGTCTCACCGGTGGTGGTCTGCTTCAGGCCCATGACGGCGACGATGTCACCGGCGCCCACCGACTCGATCTCCTCACGCTTGTTCGCGTGCATACGGTAGATCTTGCCGATGCGCTCCTTCTTGCCCTTGACGGAGTTCAGCACGGCGGTGCCGGACTCCAGGCGACCGGAGTAGATCCGGACGAAGGTGAGCTTGCCGAGGTGCGGGTCGCTCATGATCTTGAACGCCAGCGCCGAGAGGGGCTCCTCGTCGGACGGCTTGCGCTTGACGACGACCTCGGGGTCCTTGACGTCGTGGCCCTCGATGGCCTCGACGTCGAGCGGGGTCGGCAGGTAGCGCACGACCGCGTCGAGCAGGGGCTGGACGCCCTTGTTCTTGAACGCGGTGCCACAGAACACCGGGGTGACCGTGACGTCCTTGGACTTGCCGGACGCGATGGTGATACGACGGATCGCGGCGTACAGCTGCTCCTCGGTGGGCTCCTGGCCCTCCAGGTACAGCTCCATGATCTCTTCGTCGTTCTCGGCGACGCCCTCGATGAGCTTGCCGCGGTACTCCTCGGCAGCCTCGGTGTGCGTGGCCGGGATGTCGACGACGTCGTACATCTCGCCCTTGGCGGCCTCGGCGGACCACACGAGCGCCTTCATGCGGACCAGGTCCACAACGCCCTTGAAGTCCATCTCGGCACCGATGGGCAGCTGCATGACGAGCGGCTGCGCACCGAGACGGTCCTTGATCATGTCGACGCAGCGGTGGAACTCCGCGCCGGTACGGTCAAGCTTGTTCACGAAGCAGATGCGCGGCACGCCGTAACGGTCGGCCTGACGCCACACCGTCTCGGACTGCGGCTCCACACCCGCGACACCGTCGAACACGGTGACGGCACCGTCGAGGACGCGGAGCGAACGCTCCACCTCGACCGTGAAGTCCACGTGACCCGGGGTGTCGATGATGTTGATCGTGTAGTCGTTGTCCTCGAGCGGCCAGTGACAGGTGGTGGCAGCAGAGGTGATCGTGATGCCACGCTCCTGCTCCTGCTCCATCCAGTCCATGGTGGCGGCGCCGTCGTGGACCTCACCGATCTTGTAGCTGACGCCGGTGTAGAAGAGGATCCGCTCGGTGGTGGTCGTCTTGCCCGCGTCGATGTGGGCCATGATCCCGATGTTGCGGACCTTGGCCAGGTCAAGTGAAGTGGTAGCCATAAGGCTTTCGTCTTCTCTCGGTCTCGTCGTGGGTAGCGACTACCAGCGGTAGTGCGCGAAGGCCTTGTTGGACTCGGCCATCTTGTGGGTGTCCTCGCGCTTCTTGACGGCCGCACCGAGGCCGTTCGAAGCGTCGAGAAGCTCGTTGAGCAGACGCTCGGTCATGGTCTTCTCGCGACGGGCGCGGGAGTAACCGACCAGCCAGCGCAGGGCGAGCGTGTTCGCACGGCCCGGCTTGACCTCGATCGGGACCTGGTAGGTCGCGCCACCGACACGGCGGGACTTGACCTCGAGGGTCGGCTTGATGTTCTCCAGAGCGCGCTTCAGCGTGATGATCGGGTCGTTGCCCGTCTTCTCGCGAAGGCCCTCCATGGCGCCGTAGACGATGCGCTCGGCGGTGGAGCGCTTGCCGTTCAGCAGCACCTTGTTGATGAGCGACGTGACAAGAGGAGAACCGTAGACCGGGTCGATGATGACCGGGCGCTTCGGGGCGGGGCCCTTACGAGGCATTCTTACTTCTCCTTCTTGGCGCCGTAGCGGCTGCGGGCCTGCTTGCGGTTCTTGACACCCTGGGTGTCAAGCGAGCCGCGGATGATCTTGTAGCGAACACCAGGCAGGTCCTTCACACGGCCACCACGCACGAGCACGATGGAGTGCTCCTGCAGGTTGTGTCCCTCACCCGGAATGTAAGCGGTGACCTCGATCCCGCTGGTCAGACGCACACGCGCGACCTTACGCAGGGCCGAGTTCGGCTTCTTCGGGGTGGTCGTGAACACACGCGTGCAGACGCCACGGCGCTGAGGGGAACCCTCGAGTGCGGGCGTCTTGTTCTTCTCGACCTTGTCCTGCCGGCCCTTACGGACCAGCTGCTGGATCGTAGGCACTACTTCTCCGGTTTCTGTGTGCCGAATGGTGAAGCTAACCTGGAACGTCGCCGACCCACGCGGTCGGGTGTGTCGAATCCGGTAGACCCTCGCCGCAAGGCGAGAAGAGCGCAGATCACGGTGGCCGTGTCACGGCTCCCGAGTGCGGCTGAAGACACGCACGAGAGCCAGGGCACACCCCAGGCACAAGGTCTGAGCGTACCTACCTCACGGACTTCGGTCAAAACAAATGGAGCGGGGTGCGACACGCCGGACTTGTCCCCGTTCCGCGCCCCGCCCGGATGATCTTCTTTCCGCCCGCACCGGTTGCCTGTCTGTGAATGTCGTTGAACCGGTGTCAAGGGCACTGCCTTGTTCAGTACGTTGAACGGTTGCTGCGGAGAGTGACGAAAGCGGGGGGCTTTGTATGACGGCGACCGATTTACCCGGAGGGAACGGGGAGAACGCGCTCGACGACCGGGTGCCGTTCCTGGCCAGGCTGGAGAAAGAGGACCGCGAGGGGCTCCTCGCGCTCGGCCGCGAACTCCGCTTCCGCACCCGTGACGTACTGCTCCACCAGCACGAACCCTCGTCGTACGTCCTCTTCGTCACCCACGGCTGGACCAAGGTGACCGCCGCCGCCGTCAACGGCTACGAGGCGCTTCTCGCGCTGCGCGGCCCCGGCGACATCGTCGGCGAGTCGGCGGCGCTGACCGGACGGCCGCGCTCGGCGACCGTCACCGCGCTGGAACCGGTACGCGCGGTGGCGGTGGAACGCGAACGGTTCACCGCCTTCCTCGCCGACTCCCCGGCCGTCTCGTACGCCCTGCTCGGCCTCACCTCCGACCGGATGCGCGCCGCCGACCAGCGCCGTATCGAGTTCGCCTCGATGCACGTACGCGAGCGGCTGGCCGCCCTCCTGCTCGAACTGGCCCACACCAACGCCCGCTACACCGAGACCGGCGTCGAACTCCTCGTCCCGCTCAGCAAGCAGGAGCTGGCCGGTTCGGTGGGCGCCTCGCGCGAGATGGTGCAGCGGCTGCTGAAGGACCTGCGGGACCGGGGCGTGGTGGTGACCGGGCGACGCACGATGCGGATCGTGCGGATGGACGTGCTGCGCAGGATCGCTCGCGCGGAGTCCTGAGGCGTACGGGCCTCCGCGTGTCCTCTGTGCACACGGTCACAGTTCCAGTGCGTCATCCGCCCTCTCGCCGGGGCCGCCCGCGAGGCCACTCTTCTCGCCAGGCGATGACCCCCACCGGAAAGGCGACCATGAGCGACCCCGTGAGCCGGACGATTCTCCTGCTCGACATCGAGAAGTACAGCGACCGGGACGACATCGAGCAGGCCTACCTGCGGCGGATGCTCTACGACATCACCGACCGCGCCCTGGAGAGCGCCGGCGTCGACGAGACGCTGCGGCTGCGCGCCGACCGGGGTGACTCGGTGATGGAGCTGATCGACGCCAACGCCTCCGTGCCGGCGCTGCTGCGGGCCCTGCTGACCGAGGTCCCCGCACAGCTGCGCGCGGTCAACCGCATGGCCTCCCGCTCGGCCCAGATCCGTCTGCGGGGCGTGGTCGCCACGGGCTATGTCGCCGTCGACGACCACGACGGCTGGGTCGGCTCCGACCTCAACCACGCCTGCCGTCTCCTCGACGCGGCCCTCCTGCGCGCGGCCCTGCGCGAACGCGGCGACGACTTCGCCCTGTGCGTCTCGGAGGCCGTGCATGCGGGGATCGTGCGGCACGACCACCCCGGCATCCCGGCGGACGCCTTCCACGCCGTGACGGTGGACAGCAAGAACGGCCCCCTGAAGGCATGGCTGCACGGGCCGGTGCCCGCGCGGTCCGGCGACCACAGTGGAACGGGGGACGGGGGAGCCCCGGTGCCGGGTGCCTCGGGGGACGGCCCGGCACCGGGGCAGGCTCCGCCGCCCGCGGTGTTCCACTTCACCGGCGGCGCCCCCTCCTTCGGCGGCAGCCTCGTCGCCGGGGACCAGCACGGGGTCTCCGGCGGGCAGGTCACGGGGAACGTGCATCTGGGCGGAGCCGGCTCCGGGACCGGCGGTGACGCGGCATGACGACGCCCGCCTCCGAGGAGGTAACGGCGGCCGAACCGACCCCCGGCGAGCCCGAGGAACGCACCCAGGAGGCGCGGGCCGCGCAGCGCGAGCTGTTCGCGCACACCCCGGGTTTCATCCTCGGCCCGGGGACCGGCTTCGGCGGCAGCCTGGTCGGCGGCGCGCAGCACGGCGTGTCCGGCGGGCAGGTCACCGGGGACGTGTTCCTCGGCGGCAAGACGGAGATCCACCACCACGGCCACGCGACGGCCTCCCACCGGACCCCGTCCGGGGAGATACCGCGCGAGCGGCTCGACGCGCTCGCCGAGGTCTTCGTCGACGGCCCCGTCTTCGAGACCGCGCTGCGGCGGCTGCGCGAGGAACGTGTCCTGGTCCTGTCCGGCGCCCACGCCTGTGGCCGCTACGCGGCCGCGCGGATGCTGCTGCACCGCCTCGGTGTACCGGCCGTGCACGCCCTCTCCTCGGAGACCACGCCCTCGACCCTCACCGCGCAGCTGGACCGGCCCGGCGGCCACGTCCTGCGCGACCTGCCGCTGACCCGTAACCGCCCCCTGCGGGAGAACCACCTCTACGCCGCCGTCGACCGGCTGAAGCAGACCGACGGCTATCTGGTGATCACGGTCGAGCGGTCGCCGTTCCTGCCCGGCGTGCCCCCGCTGGCCTGGGAACCCCCGGACGCCGAGGACGTCGTACGGGCGCATCTGCGCCGCCGCGACGACGTGGACCGGCTGCTCGGCCTCGCCCCGGTGCGGGAGTTCCTCGCCCGGGGGCCGCACCGGCCGGTCGAGGCCGCCGAGTTCGCCGAGGTGCTGGCCGGATACGACGGGAGCGCCGAGGCGGCGGCACGGCTCGCGGACTTCGGCCAGGCCGCGGTGGTCAAGCAGTGCCGGGACCGGCTGAGCGACACCGGCACCGATCTGCGGGACAAGGCGTTCCTGATCGCGTTGGCCGTCTTCGACCAGGCTCCCTATGTGCTGGCGGCCGAGCTGGCGGACAAGCTGTTCGTGCACTTCCAGCGGCTCCAGGAACCGGAGCAGCCGCCGGAGATCCCGGTGTTCGGCCCGAGCGCCGAGGAACGGCTCGAACGCGCCGGGGCCGAGGGCGAGGTACGGGACGAGAGCACCGAGTGGGGTCCGGTCCCGCAGTTCACCGCCTACTTCCCGCGCGAGGACACCCCGCACGTGCTGCTCTCGGAGGTGTGGACGGGGCATCCGTCGGCGCGCCCCGCGCTGGTGACCTGGCTGCGCGAGCTGGCCCGGGACGGCCGCCCGGTGGTCCGCACCCGGACCGCCGCGGCGGCCGCCGTACTGGCCCGCGCGGACCTGCCCTCGGCCGTGGCCCTACTGATCGACGGCTGGGCCGTCTCCCGCGCCTTCGGCCCCCGGGTGACGGCGGCGAACACTCTGGTCCTCGCCCAGCTCCTGAACGCCCCGGTCGTGCTGCGGCTGCTGACCCAGTGGTGCACGGACGGCCACTGGGCCCGCCGCTGGACCGCGATCCGCGCCCTGGGCCTGCTCGCCCCGCTCCGCCCCGACCTGGCCGCCCCGGCGCTGGGCGCGCTCGCCGCCCGTGCGCGGGTGGACGACAGCACCCCGGCCGAGAGCGACAACCTCGTCGAGTCGACGGCCCTGCTGCTGTCGGTGGGCGCTCGCCGCGGCGAGATGCTCTCCGAACTGGTCCGGCTGCTCCAGCACGACACCCCGTCGGTACGGGCCCTCGCCCTGGCCGGTTTCGTACGGGCCTGCGACAACGCCGACGAGGGCGCGCTCGTCGACTGGTACGCCGACACCGGCATGTACGAGACCGACTCGGCCCGCGATCTCGCCGCCCTCTGGCGCGCCGCCCTCGGCGACCGCACCCACACCCGGCAGGCCCTGGACGCCCTGCGTACCTGGACGCAGGTCGCCCAGCGCCGCCCGGACGCCGCCCAGGCGCTGGAGTTCCTGCTGCCCGCCCTGATCGTCACGGCGGCCGACCGCGACCGCCTCGACCACGAACTGCGCACGATGCGGGCGGAGGACGGCGGCCCCCGCCCCCCGGTGGCGGACCGCCTGCTCGCCGTACTGCACCCCTCTACACCCGCTCAGCCGAGGAGTTGACCCATGGCGGACTTCCGCCGTCAGCCGGAGTGGCAGCAACAGGCCGACCGGCACAGCACGTTGATCGACCCGGTCCTCACCGTGAAGCCCATCTCACGGTTCGACTACACCGCGCGCCGCCAGGTCACCGCGATCGACCACGCCCTGGTCTTCGCGACGGCGGGCGGGGCGTACGACGTGTACATCCCACCGCACCGCCCCAGCCGCACGGACGCGGCGACCCGCCGCTACACCTCGGTCTACGAGGTCGACATGGGCAGCCACCCGGTGCGGCTCGACCTCCAGCTGCCCAGTGACGACGACGCGTTCTCCTTCGGCGCGACGGCCGACCTGACCTGGCGGGTGCACGACCCCGAGGCCTACGTCCGCAGCGGCGAGCGGGACGTCCCGACCCGGCTCACCCGGGAACTCCAGCAGTTCGCCCGCCCGGTCAGCCGCGGCTTCTCCATCGAGGACAGCGCTACGGCGGAAGCGGCGGTACAACAGGCCCTGTCCGTCGGCTCCTTCGCGGCCGGCATCGGCCTGGCGGTCACCTGCGTGCTCCGCCTCACCCTCGACGAAGAGGCGCTCGCCCATCGGCGCAGACAGCGGGCACTGCGCTACGAGACGGACATGCTCGACCCCGAGCACGCGTACCGGATGCGGGTGGCGCAGCAGAGCTACGAGCTGGAGGCGCTGCAACAGCGGCAGCAGCAGCAACTGGTGGCCGAGAAGATCCACTTTTACCAGTACTGGCTCCAGCACGGCGGGGTGGGCGCCTGGGCCCTCCATCTCGCCGCCCACCCCGAGGACACCCAACTCGTCATCAACAACATCCACCAAGACCAACTGACTTTCATCAAAACCCAGTTGGAGCTGATCGGCGGCGACGATCTGGAGGACTACCAGAAGGCCGAGTCCCTGAAGCAGATCCGCCAGGAGGTCGACGACCTCCTCCACCGCAGAACCCAGCCCCCGGCCACCCCGACCGGCGAACTCCCCGCCGCTCCGGGCCCCACCTACCCGGGAGCCCCGGCCACACCCGCAACGGCTCACGTACCGGGGACAGCCCCCGCACCGGCACCACCGACATCGGCGTACGGGCCGCCACCGGGGACACCGCCACCGGGGATGCCGTACGTGCCGGGAACCACCCCGGCATCAGGAACGCCGTACGCCGCAGGCGGCCCCGTGCCGGTCACGCCCCCCACGCCGGGCCCGTATCTCCCGCCCCAGCCCCCCGCCCCCGCTCAGCCGGAGCCGCCCACCGCACCGCCCGCCCAGTCCTCCACCTCCGACGGGGCGCCCGCATGACCGCGCCGGTCATCGCTCCCCCGGGCCGGCAGGTGGCCGAACGGCTCCTGGCCGAGATGCGCGGCGAGATAGCCCGCGCCGACAGCAAGGCGTCCGTGCTGGTCGCGGCGCTCGGCATGACCGCCGGGGTGTTCAGCGGTCTGGTGGCGGGGCGAACCTGGAGCCCTCAGTCGCTCTCGGTTCCGGGCGCCGTCCTGTGGTGGGCCGGGGTCCTCGCGTTCGCCCTCTCCCTGTTCGCGCTGCTGCTCGCCGTACTGCCCCGATACGGCACCGGCGAGTGGGCCCCGGGGCGCCCGCTCTGCTACTTCGGTGACGTCCAACGGGCCCTACGCGAAGGCCGGTTGAGCGAGGCGCTCGCCGACACCGAACGCGATCCGGCCGCCGGCCTCACGGCAGCCCTCACCGAGACCAGCCTCATCGCCGCCCGCAAGCATCAGTGGATCCGCGCCGGCCTGATCACCTTCTGCGCGGGCGCGCTGCTGCTCCCCGCGAGCCTGCTGACCGGCTGACGCCTCCCGCACCCACGTACCCCGCCTCACGCACCCGGAAGGAGCCGTCATGACCCAACCACCGGACCCGCCCGCCACTCCTGAACGACAGCACCCCACGGAACCACCCCCACCGCAGTACCCCACGGCCGCACCGCCACCCCAGTACCCCACGCCGCCGGCACCGCCTCAGTACTCCGCCGTCCCACCCCCCTCGTATCCCACCGCAGTTCCAGCGCCCCCACCCACGTACCCCACCGCACCGGCCCCCCAGACCACCGCGGCCACCGCCCCACCCCAATACCCGACCGCCCCCGCTCCCCTGATCCCTCCACAACCCACCCCCACCTCCCCGGCCCCCGACGACCTCGACTACCGCCACCTCGGCGCCCGCGTCCATGTCGCGGCTCATCAGCGCGGGGCCGACGCCACCGCGATAGGCAGCCTGCTGGTCCACGTGCCGAGCCTCGTCGTGAGCGCGGCCGTGGTCGGTGCCATCGCGTTCGCGCTGTTCGGCGAGACCGGCGGCTGGATCGTCGTCCTGGCCTGGCTGGCCACCGGAGGCTTCGTCTTCCACCGCCCCACCGAGCTGGCCTTCGCCCGCCACGTCCTCAAGCTGCGCGCCCCGCTGGCCGAGGAGCAGGCCCGGCTCGAACCGATCTGGCGCGAGGTCACGGCCCGCGCCGGCATCGAGGCGCACAGCTATGACCTCATGGTCGAGAACAGCCCCGACCTCAACGCCTCGGCGGTCGCAGGACACGTCGTCAGCGTCACCACCTACGCCCTCAACGAGATCCCCAGCAGCAACCTGGCCGCCGTACTCGCCCATGAACTCGGCCATCACACCGGCGGCCACGCCTGGGCGGGCCTGCTCGGCTACTGGTACTCCCTGCCGGGCCGGATCGCCTGGGCCGTCACGAAGTTCGTGGCCCGGATCGCCCTCGTCATCGCCGGCGTGCTGTCCTGGCGGGCGTACATCCTGGTGGCTCTGATCATCGGCATGGCCCTCGTCGGAGGGTTCATGGCGGTCCCTTACCTCACGATCCCCCTGGTCCTCGCCCCGTATCTGCTCGCCCTCATGGGCCGCAAGGCCGAGCTGCGCGCCGATCAGCAGGCCGCGGTCCTCGGTTTCGCCGGGCAGATGACACAGGTGCTGCACCAGCTCCAGGCGGAGGAGGACCGGGAGAAGGCACAGATCGTGGCGGCCGGCCACCGTCTCAAGGAGCCCGGTACCTTCGCCCGGCTGCTCTCCACCCACCCGGACCACCACACGCGTATCCGCGCCCTGGAGCCGTATCTCCGCACCGGCCTCTGAACCACCAGGAAACGCCGAAGGGCGGCCACCCCGTACGAAACGGGATGGCCGCCCTTCAGGACTTCAGAGCCAACTACTACTGGTTGTACGGACCGTAGTCGTAGTCCTCCAGCGGAACGGCCTGGCCGGAGCCCGTGCCGAACGGCGAGTAGTCGATGTCGTCGTAGCCGACGGCCGAGTACATCGCGGCCTTGGCCTCCTCGGTCGGCTCCACCCGGATGTTGCGGTAGCGGGACAGACCCGTACCGGCCGGGATGAGCTTACCGATGATGACGTTCTCCTTGAGGCCGATGAGGCTGTCGGACTTGGCGTTGATCGCCGCGTCCGTCAGGACTCGGGTCGTCTCCTGGAAGGAGGCGGCCGACAGCCAGGATTCCGTCGCCAGCGAGGCCTTGGTGATACCCATCAGCTGCGGACGACCGGAGGCCGGGTGACCGCCCTCCTGGACCACACGACGGTTCTCGGTCTCGAACTTCGAGCGCTCGACCAGCTCGCCGGGCAGCAGCTCGGCGTCGCCGGACTCGATGATCGTCACGCGGCGGAGCATCTGCCGAATGATGATCTCGATGTGCTTGTCGTGGATCGACACACCCTGCGAGTTGTACACCTTCTGGACCTCGCCGACCAGGTGGACCTGGACGGCACGCTGACCCAGGATGCGCAGCACGTCGTGCGGGTTGGTGGCACCCACGGTGAGCTTCTGGCCCACCTCGACGTGCTCGCCCTCGCTGACCAGAAGACGGGCGCGCTTCGAGATCGGGAACGCCGTCTCGTCGCTGCCGTCGTCCGGCGTGATGACGATCTTCTTGGTCTTCTCCGTCTCTTCGATGCGAACGCGACCGCTCGCCTCGGAGATCGGGGCGACACCCTTCGGGGTACGGGCCTCGAAGAGCTCGACGACACGCGGCAGACCCTGGGTGATGTCGTCACCGGCCACACCACCGGTGTGGAAGGTACGCATCGTCAGCTGGGTACCGGGCTCACCGATGGACTGGGCGGCGATGATGCCGACCGCCTCACCGATGTCGACCAGCTTGCCGGTGGCCAGGGAGCGGCCGTAGCACATCGCGCAGGTGCCGACGGCGGACTCACAGGTCAGGACCGAGCGGGTCTTGACCTCGGAGACACCGTGCTTGACCAGCTCGTCGATGAGGACGTCGCCGAGGTCGGTGTTGGCCGGGGCCAGCACCTTGCCGTCGACCGTGATGTCCTCGGCCAGCGCACGGGCGTACACGCTGGTCTCGACGTTGTCGGCCTTGCGCAGCACGCCGTCCGCGCCGACCTCGGCGATCGCGAGCTTGAGACCACGCTCGGTGCCGCAGTCCTCCTCGCGGATGATGACGTCCTGCGAGACGTCCACCAGACGACGGGTCAGGTAACCCGAGTCGGCGGTACGCAGGGCGGTGTCGGCCAGACCCTTACGGGCACCGTGCGTGGAGATGAAGTACTCCAGCACGGACAGGCCCTCACGGAAGGACGCCTTGATGGGACGCGGGATCGTCTCGTTCTTGGCGTTCGACACCAGACCACGCATACCGGCGATCTGCCGCATCTGCATCATGTTTCCTCGGGCACCCGAGTCAACCATCATGAAGATGGGGTTCGTCTTGGGGAAGTTCGCGTTCATCGCCTCGGCGACCTCGTTGGTCGCCTTGGTCCAGATCGCGATGAGCTCCTGAGTGCGCTCTTCCTTGGTGATCAGACCGCGCTCGTACTGCTTCTGGACCTTCTCGTCCTGCGCCTCGTAGCCCTTGACGATCTCCTTCTTCGCCTCGGGAACGACGACGTCGGAGATGGCCACGGTGACACCGGAACGGGTCGCCCAGAAGAAGCCGGCCGCCTTCAGGTTGTCGAGCGTCGCCGCCACGATGACCTTGGGGTAGCGCTCGGCCAGGTCGTTGACGATCTCGGAGAGCTGCTTCTTGCCCACCGAGTAGTCGACGAACGGGTAGTCCTCGGGCAGCAGCTCGTTGAAGAGCGCGCGGCCCAGCGTGGTGCGCAGCCGGAAGGTGTCACCGGACTGGTACTCCGGCTCGCCCTCCTCGACGGCCGGCGGCGTCCAGCCACGCGGCGGGATGGTGCCCACCGGGAAGCGGATGTCGACCTGCGACTGAAGCGCCAGCTCACCGGCGTCGAACGCCATGATCGCCTCGGCCGTGGAGCCGAACGAACGGCCCTCGCCCTTGGTGTCACGGAGCTCACCGTCGGTGGTGAGGAAGAACAGACCGAGGACCATGTCCTGGGTCGGCATCGTCACCGGACGGCCGTCGGCGGGCTTGAGGATGTTGTTCGAGGACAGCATCAGGATGCGGGCCTCGGCCTGCGCCTCCGCGGAGAGCGGCAGGTGGACGGCCATCTGGTCACCGTCGAAGTCCGCGTTGAACGCGGTGCAGACGAGCGGGTGGATCTGGATGGCCTTGCCCTCGACCAGCTGCGGCTCGAAGGCCTGGATGCCGAGGCGGTGCAGGGTGGGAGCACGGTTCAGCAGAACCGGGTGCTCGGCGATGACCTCTTCGAGGACGTCGTACACGACCGTACGGCCGCGCTCCACCATGCGCTTGGCGCTCTTGATGTTCTGCGCGTGGTTCAGGTCGACCAGGCGCTTCATCACGAACGGCTTGAAGAGCTCCAGCGCCATCGCCTTCGGCAGACCGCACTGGTGCAGCTTCAGCTGCGGACCGACGACGATCACGGAACGCGCGGAGTAGTCCACACGCTTGCCGAGCAGGTTCTGACGGAATCGACCCTGCTTGCCCTTCAGCATGTCGCTGAGGGACTTCAGCGGGCGGTTACCGGGACCGGTGACCGGGCGACCACGACGACCGTTGTCGAAGAGGGCGTCAACGGCCTCCTGAAGCATGCGCTTCTCGTTGTTGACGATGATCTCCGGAGCACCCAGGTCGAGCAGGCGCTTCAGACGGTTGTTGCGGTTGATCACACGGCGGTACAGGTCGTTCAGGTCGGAGGTCGCGAAGCGGCCACCGTCCAGCTGCACCATCGGGCGAAGGTCCGGCGGGATGACCGGGACGCAGTCGAGGACCATGCCCTTGGGGCTGTTGGAGGTCTGCAGGAACGCAGACACGACCTTCAGCCGCTTCAGCGCACGGGTCTTCTTCTGGCCCTTGCCGGTACGGATGATCTCGCGGAGCTTCTCGGCCTCCTCGTCGAGGTCGAAGGACTCCAGGCGCTTCTGCAGCGCCGCGGCACCCATCGAACCGTCGAAGTAGGTACCGAAGCGGTCCCGCAGCTCGCGGTAGAGCAGCTCGTCACCTTCGAGGTCCTGGACCTTGAGGTTCTTGAAGCGGGTCCACACCTCGTCGAGACGGTCGATCTCGCGCTGCGCACGGTCGCGCAGCTGCTTCATCTCACGCTCGGCACCCTCGCGCACCTTGCGGCGCACGTCGGCCTTGGCGCCCTCGGCCTCCAGCTCGGCCAGGTCGCTTTCCAGCTTCTTGGCGCGGGCCTCGAGGTCGGCGTCGCGACGGTTCTCGACCTGCTGACGCTCCACGGAGACGTGCGCCTCCAGGGAGGGCAGGTCGCGGGTGCGGCGCTCCTCGTCGACGTACGTGATCATGTACGCCGCGAAGTAGATGACCTTCTCCAGGTCCTTCGGGGCGAGGTCGAGCAGGTAGCCGAGGCGCGACGGAACGCCCTTGAAGTACCAGATGTGGGTGACGGGAGCGGCCAGCTCGATGTGGCCCATCCGCTCACGGCGCACCTTGGCGCGAGTGACCTCGACGCCACAGCGCTCACAGATGATGCCCTTGAAGCGGACGCGCTTGTACTTGCCGCAGTAGCACTCCCAGTCCCGGGTCGGACCGAAGATCTTCTCGCAGAAGAGTCCGTCCTTTTCGGGCTTGAGCGTGCGGTAGTTGATGGTCTCGGGCTTCTTGACCTCGCCGTGGCTCCACTGACGGATGTCGTCAGCGGTGGCCAGACCGATCCGGAGCTCGTCGAAGAAGTTGACGTCGAGCACTATGCGTCAATCCCTCTCAGGGTTGTAAGTCATGGGGTCTGATACGGGGGTCCTGGGGCCGGCAGGCCTTCCTTCACCTTTCCAAAGGCTTCAGAAGGCCCGCCGAACTCCCGTCAGACCTCTTCGACGCTGCTCGGCTCGCGCCGGGACAGGTCGATGCCAAGCTCCTCCGCAGCGCGGAAGACATCCTCGTCGGTGTCGCGCATCTCGATGGACATGCCGTCCGAGGACAGCACCTCCACGTTGAGGCACAGGGACTGCATCTCCTTGATGAGCACCTTGAAGGACTCAGGGATGCCGGGCTCGGGGATGTTCTCGCCCTTGACGATGGCCTCGTAGACCTTCACGCGGCCGGTGACGTCGTCGGACTTGATGGTCAGCAGCTCCTGGAGGGCGTACGCGGCGCCGTAAGCCTCCAGCGCCCACACCTCCATCTCACCGAAGCGCTGGCCACCGAACTGGGCCTTACCACCCAGCGGCTGCTGGGTGATCATCGAGTACGGACCGGTCGACCGGGCGTGCAGCTTGTCGTCGACCAGGTGGTGGAGCTTGAGGATGTACATGTACCCGATCGAGATCGGGTCCGGGAACGGCTCACCGGAGCGGCCGTCGAACAGCCTCGCCTTACCGGTCGGCTGCACCATGCGCTCGCCGTCGCGGTTCGGGATGGTGTGGTTCAGCAGACCCGCGAGCTCGTCCTCACGCGCACCGTCGAACACCGGGGTGGCGACGTTGGTGCCGGGGGCGACCTGGTCGGCGCCGATGTTCTGCAGGCGCTGCGCCCAGTCCTCGCCGAGACCGGAGACGTCCCAGCCGCGGCTGGCGAGCCAGCCGAGGTGGATCTCCAGGACCTGTCCCGGGTTCATTCGGGACGGGACACCCAGCGGGTTGAGGATGATGTCGACCGGAGTTCCGTCCTCGAGGAACGGCATGTCCTCGATCGGAAGGATCTTCGAGATAACACCCTTGTTGCCGTGGCGGCCGGCGAGCTTGTCACCGTCCGTGATCTTGCGCTTCTGCGCCACGTAGACACGAACCAGCTGGTTCACGCCCGGCGGCAGCTCGTCGCCCTCCTCACGGTCGAAGACGCGGACGCCGATGACCTTGCCGATCTCGCCGTGCGGCACCTTCAGGGAGGTGTCACGGACCTCGCGCGCCTTCTCACCGAAGATCGCGCGGAGCAGGCGCTCCTCGGGGGTCAGCTCGGTCTCACCCTTGGGCGTGACCTTGCCGACGAGGATGTCACCGGCGACGACCTCGGCACCGATCCGGATGATGCCGCGCTCGTCGAGGTCGGCGAGGACCTCCTCGGAGACGTTCGGGATGTCCCGGGTGATCTCCTCGGGGCCGAGCTTGGTGTCACGGGCGTCGACCTCGTGCTCCTCGATGTGGATCGAGGAGAGGACGTCGTCCTGCACGAGGCGCTGCGACAGGATGATCGCGTCCTCGTAGTTGTGACCCTCCCACGGCATGAACGCCACGAGCAGGTTCTTGCCCAGGGCCATCTCGCCGTTCTCGGTGGCCGGACCGTCGGCCAGGACCTGGCCCTCGATGATCCGGTCGCCCTCGTTGACGATGACCTTCTGGTTGACCGAGGTGCCCTGGTTGGAGCGGGCGAACTTGGCCAGGCGGTACGTGATGTACGTGCCGTCGTCGTTGGCGGTGGTGATGTAGTCCGCGGAGACCTCCTGGACCACACCCGCCTTCTCGGCCTTGACCACGTCACCGGCGTCGACGGCGGAGCGGTACTCCATGCCGGTGCCGACGAGCGGGGACTCGCTCTTGATCAGCGGCACGGCCTGGCGCATCATGTTCGCGCCCATGAGGGCACGGTTGGCGTCGTCGTGCTCCAGGAACGGGATCATGGCGGTCGCGACCGACACCATCTGGCGCGGCGAGACGTCCATGTAGTCCACGTCGTCACCGGGGACGTAGTCGACCTCGCCGCCACGACGGCGGACCAGGACGCGGTTCTCGGTGAAACGCATGTCGTCGTCGAGCGTGGCGTTGGCCTGCGCGATGACGAATCGGTCCTCTTCGTCGGCCGTCAGGTAGTCGACGTCGTCGGTGACGACACCGTCGACGACCTTGCGGTACGGCGTCTCCACGAAACCGAACGCGTTGACGCGGCCGTAGGAGGCGAGCGAACCGATCAGACCGATGTTCGGGCCTTCGGGCGTCTCGATCGGGCACATACGGCCGTAGTGAGACGGGTGCACGTCACGGACCTCGAAGCCGGCCCGCTCACGGGACAGACCACCAGGGCCCAGCGCCGAGAGACGACGCTTGTGCGTCAGACCCGACAGCGGGTTGTTCTGGTCCATGAACTGCGACAGCTGGCTGGTGCCGAAGAACTCCTTGATGGAGGCGACGACCGGCCGGATGTTGATCAGGGTCTGCGGCGTGATCGCCTCGACGTCCTGGGTCGTCATGCGCTCACGCACGACGCGCTCCATACGAGCCAGACCCGTACGGACCTGGTTCTGGATGAGCTCGCCGACGCTGCGCAGACGACGGTTGCCGAAGTGGTCGATGTCGTCGGTCTCGACGACGATGTTCACACCGCTGTCGCCGACCGTCTCGGTCTCGCCCGCGTGCAGCTTCACCAGGTACTTGATCGTCGAGATGATGTCCTCGACGGTCAGGATGCCGGCGTCGAGCGGGGCCTCCGCGCCCAGCTTCTTGTTGACCTTGTAGCGGCCGACCTTGGCGAGGTCGTAGCGCTTCGGGTTGAAGTAGAGGTTCTCGAGCAGCGTCTGCGCGGCCTCACGGGTCGGGGGCTCGCCCGGACGCAGCTTGCGGTAGATGTCGAGCAGCGCGTCGTCCTGGCCCTGGGTGTGGTCCTTCTCCAGGGTGGCGCGCATGGACTCGTACTCGCCGAACTCCTCGAGGATCTGCTCGGTCGTCCAACCGAGAGCCTTGAGCAGAACGGTCACGGACTGCTTGCGCTTGCGGTCGATGCGGACACCGACCATGTCGCGCTTGTCGATCTCCATCTCCAGCCAGGCACCCCGGGACGGGATGATCTTGGCGGAGAAGATGTCCTTGTCGGACGTCTTGTCGATGGAGGAGTCGAAGTAGACACCCGGCGAACGGACCAGCTGCGACACCACGACACGCTCGGTGCCGTTGATGACGAAGGTGCCCTTGTGGGTCATGAGCGGGAAGTCGCCCATGAAGACCGTCTGGGACTTGATCTCGCCGGTCTCGTTGTTGGTGAACTCGGCCGTCACGAAGAGCGGGGCCGCGTACGTGAAGTCGCGGTCCTTGCACTCGTCGATGCTGTTCTTCGGCGGCTCGAAACGGTGGTCGCGGAACGTCAGCGACATCGACCCGGAGAAGTCCTCGATCGGAGAGATCTCCTCGAAGATCTCCTCCAGACCGGACTTGGTGGGGACGTCCTGACCGGACTCCAGGGCCTCCTCGACCCGACTCTGCCAGGCGGTGTTCCCGAGCAGCCAGTCAAAGCTCTCGGTCTGCAGCGCGAGCAGGTTCGGAACCTCGAGAGGCTCCTTGATCTTTGCAAAAGAGATGCGCAGCGGGGCAGTGCTGGCGGCGTTGTTCGTATTCGCGGTCGAGGCGTTGCGCGAGGCGGCCAAGAGGGGGTCCTTCCGAGGGCTCGGACTCACTACGCGCGTACCGGTCCCTCTCCAGCGCACAAACACAGAGATCCCAGGTCGGAGATGCTCTAGTCGTCGATGCTGAGGCGAGGGCAGACCCCTGGTGACGGGCAGGGGACAGCTAACAGGCAGCGCAAAGGGTCAGTGTAGCCACTTGGCGCACTGATGTCCAGCCCCGCTTTTCTTTGACCCTCGTCACCCTCAACGCCTTCGGCATGCCTGCCCTCAACGCACGTTGATACTGCCCTCTTCGTCGCCGATCCATGCCTCGGATTCGGACCGTTCTGGCGACGCGTCCTGAGAATTGCGCGCGGCGTGCGGTTCGTCAAGGCCTGTCTCGCCCAAACCGGGTGCTGCGCTCGTCACTTGCGGCCTGCCCACCAGGCGTGCTCCAGGCGTGCACCAGGCAGACTCCAGGCACGACGAAGATCACCATACTCCCCGCCGTCCCGGGTGCAAGGCAGCCGCCGCCGGGCCCTCGGAAACGCCGAAGAGCGACCACCCGGATGGATGATCGCTCTTCGCTGCGTCAGCGTTACAGCCCTCTTACGAGGCCTGTGGCTCGCACGAGTCCATGACGGACCCGAGAGGTGTTACTTGACCTCGACGGAGGCGCCGGCGCCCTTGAGGGCCTCAGCGGCCTTCTCCGCGGCGTCCTTGGCGACCTTCTCGAGAACGGGCTTCGGGGCGCCGTCCACGAGGTCCTTGGCCTCCTTCAGACCCAGGGAGGTCAGCTCACGCACGACCTTGATGACCTGGATCTTCTTCTCGCCGGCGCCGGTGAGGACGACGTCGAACTCGTCCTTCTCCTCGACGGCCTCGGCGGCGCCACCGGCACCACCGGCGGGGGCGGCAACGGCGACGGCCGCGGCGGCGGTGACGTCGAACTTCTCCTCGAACGCCTTCACGAACTCGGAGAGCTGGATGAGGGTCATGCCCTCAAACTCGGCGAGCAGTTCGTCCTGGGTGAGAGCCATGATGGCTTCCTTCCAATTAATTCGGCTGGTGCCGGATGTACATGTCTGGCGGGCGTACGGTCGGCCCGCTACGACCACTTCCTGCGGCGGGGAGCCTCAGGCGGCGGTCATGATGCGAGCCGAGTTACTCGGCACCGCCCTGCTCGTCCTGCTTGGCACGGAGCGCGTCCACGGTGCGGACGAGCTTCGAGGGAAGCGCCTGGAAGAGCTGCGCAGTCTGCGTCTGCTTGCCCTTCATGGCGCCCGCCAGCTTGGCGAGCAGAACCTCGCGGGACTCGAGGTCCGCAAGCTTCTTGATCTCGTCGGCGGACAGCGCCTTGCCGTCAAGGACACCGCCCTTGATGACGAGGTTCGGGTTGTCCTTGGCGAAGTCACGAAGACCCTTCGCCGACGTCACCGGGTCACCGGAGATGAAGGCGACCGCCGTCGGACCGTTGAACAGGTCGTCAAGCGTGTCGATCCCGGCCTCGTTGGCCGCGATCTTGGTCAGCGTGTTCTTCACCACGGCGTACTGGGCGTCTTCACCGAGCGAACGACGCAGCGTCTTGAGCTGCGCCACGGTGAGACCCCGGTACTCGGTCAGCACAGCGGCGTTCGAGCTGCGGAACTGGTCCGCGAGCTCGGCTACCGCGGCAGCCTTGTCGGGCCTTGCCATAAGCGTGGCCTCCTTCCGGGTGATGAGGACCGCTCAGAAGGAGCTGCGAAAAACGAAACGCCCCGGCGCAGGCGCACGGGGCGTAGCTCAACCACACGGACGAATCCATACGGGAGCGACTTCCACAGTCACCTGCGCGGGTCGTCCGCGGTAATCAGCGGATCCTTCGGCCACCGCGCCCTCTCGCGAGCACACGGCAACGACCAGCGGTCTTTGGCTTCTGTAGGAGAGTACGTGACCGGATCGCCGTCAGGCAAATCCGGTCGTACGGTGCTCAGCCGCTCTGGGCTTCCTTCATCATCTCGGCGAGGTCGACGGTGTCCTTGGCGGGCGGCGCCGAGACCGTCACCGGCTTGTTGATGTCGAGGAAGGTGATGGTCAGGTCGAGCGGGCCCTTGTCGGCGTCGCCCTTCATGCGGAACTGCTTGGTGTGGTCGTCACCGTCGATCCACATGTCCATCGTGAGCTTGTCGACGCCCATCTTCTCGTACTGGTCGACGCTCTTCTCGCGCTTCTCGCGGGTCGCCTTGTCCTCGTCCTTGAAGGAGTCCCGGAGCGCGTCGAGGGTCAGGGTGCCCGAGTAGTGGGTGGTCTCCACCCCGTCGACCTTCTCGGAGCCGACCTTCTTCACGTCCTTGGCGCCGGTCATGAAGGTGGACTCGGCCGCCGGGTTCTGCTCGGCCTGTCCGGCGCCCGCGGCTCCCCCGCCGAGCTGCTCGTCGCTCAGCGCGGACATGTCGAACTTCATCCAGGTCTTGCCGTCCATCTCCTTGGCCAGCTCGGGGTTGCCCCCGATGTACATGACCTTGTCGACGAGCCGGATCTCCGCGGAGCCGTCCTTGCCCTGGTCCAGCGCCGTCATCTTCATGCTCATGGCGATGCTGGGCTTGATCCGCATCGAGGCCTCGGCCTTGATGCGCCCCTGCTCCGGGTACTCACCTGTCATCCGGTACCGCAGGGAGGAGATGTCGTCCGAGTTCTTCGCCGCCTTGGCCACCGCGGCGGCCGGCGTCATCCCCGGCGACTCCTCGGACTCCCCCTTGGAGCAGCTCACCGCGCCGGCGGCGAGGGCCACGGCGGCCAGCCCGACGCCGACCGTCCTACAGCGCGCGGAACGTCGTACGGAAAAACCCATTGATTCCCCCCAAGGAACGCAAGGACCACGACCACACGGAACACATGGTCGATTCACAGCAGGAGGGCGAGCCTAACCGATGGGGTGTAAGCGCTCTCCTGAATTCCGTGTGGCTCAGGAGGTGGTGCCGGCGACGGTGCCGCCCTGCTTCTCCAGGAGCTTCTTGAAGTCCTCGGTGTCGCTCGCGGGGGGCTCCTCGGCGGAGACCTTCACTCCGTAGTCGCTGTAGTAGGCGGTCTGGGTCAGCTCTCCGGTGGCCATACGGCCCTTCTCGACCTTCTTGACCAGGAGGTCCTGGTCGTTGACCCAGATGTCGACGGTCTCCGTGGTCACCCCGGCCTGTTCGAGCTGCTTCTTGAGGTCGGCGAGCTGGCTCGCGGTGAGGCTGGAGTTCTTGCCGGCGAGGTCGGCGACGTCGACGGTGCCGGAGTAGTGCGTGGCGTTCTCGCCGCGGACCTTCTCCTCGCCGACCTTCTTCACGTCCCCGGAGGCCAGCAGGAGCTTCACCGACTGGTTGGGCGTGGTGTTCTGCATCTGGTCCTTGAGGTACGCGCCGGAGCCGCCCGCGAGATCCGCGAGGTCGTCGTAGTCGTACCTGATCCAGTGCTTGCCGCCGGCCTGTGCGGCGAACTTCTCGCCCATCTTCGCGTAGTAGGCGTCGGGGAGGTACCGGGCCTCCATCGAGGTGGTGCCCAGCTGGCGCATGCTGTCGGCGAGGGTGCCGCCGGTGTACTCGATGGTGACGGTGCCGGTGATGCCGTCCGCCCAGCCGAGGGCGCCGTCGGCGGTCATGGACATCATCGAGCCCATGACGGTCGTGGACTCGACCCTGGCGGAGTCGGCGGCGTCGGTGGACTTCTCCGCGGAACGCAGCGCGGCCATCGGGCTGACCCTGGTCGTGCCCTTGCCGCTCCCCGAGGTCCGGTCGTCCTTGTCGGAGCCCCCCGAATCCCCCGACGAACAGGCCGCCAGGCCCGTCAGAGCGGTCGTCGTGGCGATCGCGAGAGCCATCCGGCGTACGGTCGTGCTCTTCATTCGTCCCACCCCTGTGTGATTCCTGTCCCGCACGTTAGCGCGAGCCACTGACACATGTACCCGGGAAAAGGGACGGGCCCCGCACCTCGAAAGGTTGCGGGGCCCGTGACCTGACTTCGGTGAGCCTCAGGCTCAGACCGCGGCCGGGTCCTCCTCGACGAGGAGGTTGCGGGTGCGGTTCGGGTCGAGCGGAATGCCGGGGCCGATCGTGGTGCTGATCGCGGCCTTCTTGATGTAGCGACCCTTGGCGGCGGACGGCTTCAGACGGAGGATCTCCTCCAGCGCCGCGCCGTAGTTCTCCACCAGCTTGGTGTCGTCGAACGACGTCTTGCCGATGATGAAGTGCAGGTTCGAGTGCTTGTCGACGCGGAACTCGATCTTGCCGCCCTTGATGTCGTTGACAGCCTTGGCGACGTCCGGGGTCACGGTGCCGGTCTTGGGGTTCGGCATGAGACCACGGGGGCCGAGGACTCGGCCGAGACGGCCGACCTTGCCCATGAGGTCCGGGGTGGCGACGACGGCGTCGAAGTCCAGACGGCCCTTCGACACCTCGTCGATGAGCTCGTCGGAGCCGACGATGTCGGCGCCCGCGGCGAGTGCGGCCTCGGCACGGTCACCGGTCGCGAAGACCAGGACCCGGGCGGTCTTACCGGTGCCGTGCGGAAGGTTCACGGTGCCACGGACCATCTGGTCGGCCTTGCGCGGGTCGACACCCAGACGGAAGGCGACCTCGACGGTGCCGTCGAACTTGGAGGTGGAGGTCTCCTTGGCGAGACGGACGGCCTCGAGCGGGGCGTAGAGCTTTTCCCGGTCGACCTTGGCGTCCGCAGCGCGGAGAGACTTGCTGCGCTTGCTCACTACTTCTCCTGGAGATTCTTAGGAGTCGTGGTTAGGGCCGAGCAGGCCCTGCCACTACTGCTGGTTACGGGTGGGGCTCAGCCCTCGACGACGACGCCCATGGAACGCGCGGTACCGGCGATGATCTTCGCGGCGGCGTCCAGGTCGTTGGCGTTGAGGTCGGGGAGCTTGGTCGTGGCGATCTCGCGGACCTGCGCCTCGGTGATCTTGGCGACCTTGGTCTTGTGCGGCTCGCCCGAGCCCTTCTCGATGCCCGCGGCCTTCAGGATCATCTTCGCGGCCGGCGGCGTCTTGGTGATGAAGGTGAAGGAACGGTCCTCGTAGACCGTGATCTCCACCGGGATCACCCAGCCACGCTGCGACTCGGTCGCGGCGTTGTAGGCCTTGCAGAACTCCATGATGTTGACGCCGTGCTGACCCAGCGCGGGGCCGACCGGCGGAGCCGGGTTGGCCGCACCGGCCTGGATCTGGAGCTTGATAAGCCCCGTGACCTTCTTCTTCTTGGGAGGCATGCTCTCTCCGGGTCCTTACTGAGAGTTGGTTACCACCTGCGTCATTCGGATGAATCATCAGGCAGATGGCATACCGCACCACGATAGCCGCTCTGCCCTCAGTACATGAAATCGGCAGCTCAGGCCGGGGACGGCGACGACCACGGAGCGAAGGGCGGACGGCCCTTCCGTACGGAGACCAAGGAGCCGATGCCGAGGATCAGCAGGATGCCGGTCGGCAGGCCGAGCCCGGCGGTCATGGCACCGACGTAGCCGAATCCGTCCTCCTCCGCCGCCACGGTCGGGTCGGAGGCCAGATACCGGATGACGATCGGCTCGCCGTCCCGCGAGACCTTGTTGTCCCGGGTTCCGGTGAGGGCCGGCAGGTCCGCCTCCACCCGCTTGCCGCCGACCTCGAACTCGACCCAGCAGCGATGGGCCCAGCAGTTGCTCTGACCGTCGGAGTGGAAGATGCCGACCGCGCGCTCACCGTCCTGCACCTCGGCGACCCGCTGCCACTGCGTGATGCCCACATAGAGCGGCGGAATCGCGAAGAGCGCCGCGAACAGCAGAAGCAGCAAAGGCGCCCGGAAACGGCGAAGACGCCCCGGCCCGGTGTTCACCGGGGAGGCGCCCTCACTGTTGGCTGTGTCGGCCAAGAACGTCAGCCCTTCCGGGGTCAGTTCTTCTGGATCTGGTCGAAGGACAGCTCGACCGGGGTCTCGCGGCCGAAGATCTCGACGAGGCCCTTGACCTTCTTCGAGTCGGCGTTGATCTCGTTGATCGTGGCCTGAAGCGTGGCGAAGGGGCCGTCGGTGACGGTGACCGAGTCGCCGACCTCGAAGTCCAGGACCTGGACCTCGACCTTGCGCTGCGGAGCGGGCTTGCCCTCGGCCTCGGCGGCCTCGCGGGCTGCCTTCTCCTCGGCCTCCGGAGCGAGCATCTTGACGATCTCGTCCAGGGTCAGCGGGTACGGGTCGTAGGCGTTGCCCACGAAGCCGGTGACGCCGGGCGTGTTGCGGACGACACCCCAGGACTCGTTCGTCAGGTCCATGCGCACCAGGACGTAACCGGGGAGCTTGTTCTGACGGATCGTCTTGCGGTCGCCGTTCTTGATCTGGACGACCTCTTCCTGCGGCACCTCGGCCTGGAAGATGTAGTCCTCGACGTTCAGCGAGACGGCGCGCTGCTCGAGGTTGGTCTTCACGCGGTTCTCGTAACCGGCGTAGGTGTGGATGACGTACCACTCGCCGGGGAGGGTGCGCAGTTCCTCGCGCAGGGCGACGACGGGGTCGACCGGCTCGGCCGGCTCTTCCTCGACTGCCTCTTCCTCGTCCTCGACGTCCTCGACATCGCCGCCGGACTCGTCCTCGGCGTCCTCGTCGGATTCGTCCTCGACGTGGAGGGCGGCTTCCTCGGCGGGGTCGCCCGCCTCTTCATCGGCAGCCTCGACCTCGTCCAGGTCCTCGTCCGCGCCCTCGACGATGTCGAGCTCGTCTTCCACGGACTCGTCCGGCTCGATGGCGTCGTTCAGGTTCTGGTCAGACACGGTGGCTGCTTCTTCCTGGATACATAGGGGTGGAACATGCGAAAGGGGCGCCGGTAACCACGGCGCCCTATCGCTCTTTGATCAGCCGAAGACGTACTCGGCGGCGTGGTTGAGTCCATAGTCAATCACGGTGACCAGGCCGATCATGACGATCACGAAGACGATCACCACGGTCGTGTACGTCGTCAGCTGACTGCGCGTAGGCCAGACGACCTTGCGAAGTTCTGCGACGATCTGTCGGTAGAAGATACCGAGGCGCTTCAGCGGGCCCTTCTTGGCGCGCTTGCCACCCTTGCGGGCCTTCTTCTTCGACTCTGGCGCCTCGTCCTGGGCATCAGGCGTATCGATGGAGCCCACGGCGTCCGCCATTCGTCCTCACCTGTTCCCGGGTCGTGGCCGTGCCGCGCCCGGTCTGAGCCGCACGGCGGTGCATTGCTGTACGTACATGCGCACACATCCTGGCGAAGGAGTGTGTAGCAGGGCCGGAGGGACTTGAACCCCCAACCGCCGGTTTTGGAGACCGGTGCTCTACCAATTGAGCTACGACCCTTTGTGGTTCCCCCCAAACGTACCGCATCCGCCCGAGTGCTCGGTGTGCACCGGATGAGTGCGGCCGCTGTGAGGCCAACGAGGTGAGAGTGTACGTGTTCCGGAGCCCTCCGTCGAACAGAAAGGGCCTGCCGGGGCCGCTCTGGCCGAAGATCGTCCCGGCGACCGCCCGACGGCGGGTGAAGATCACCCAGGCCACCGTGCCAATAGCCCTGCCGATCCGGACAGTTGTTCAGCGGTTGTTCAGTCTGTGAAACCCGCGTGCCGGGGGCGTTTCCGGTCTGAAACGATGGGCCCATGAGCGCTGCAACCCCTCCCACCGAGCGCCGGGTCTCCGCCCGAGTCGGCGCGATCTCCGAGTCCGCCACCCTCGCCGTGGATGCCAAGGCCAAGGCCCTGAAGGCCGCCGGGCGCCCGGTGATCGGCTTCGGCGCCGGTGAGCCCGACTTCCCGACCCCGGACTACATCGTCGAGGCCGCCATCGAGGCGTGCAAGAACCCGAAGTACCACCGCTACACGCCGGCCGGCGGTCTGCCCGAGCTGAAGGCCGCGATCGCCGCGAAGACGCTGCGCGACTCCGGCTACGAGGTCGACGCGAGCCAGGTCCTCGTCACCAACGGCGGCAAGCAGGCCATCTACGAGGCCTTCGCCGCGATCCTCGACCCGGGCGACGAGGTCATCGTCCCGGCCCCGTACTGGACGACGTACCCGGAGTCGATCCGCCTCGCCGGCGGTGTCCCGGTCGACGTCGTCGCGGACGAGACGACCGGTTACCGCGTCTCCGTGGAGCAGCTGGAAGCGGCGCGCACGGAGAACACGAAGGTCCTCCTCTTCGTCTCCCCGTCCAACCCGACCGGCGCCGTCTACACCCGCGCGCAGATCGAGGAGATCGGCCGCTGGGCCGCCGAGAAGGGCCTGTGGGTCCTGACCGACGAGATCTACGAGCACCTGGTCTACGGCGACGCCGAGTTCCACTCCCTCCCGGTGGTCGTGCCCGAGCTCGCCGACAAGACCATCGTGGTCAACGGTGTGGCGAAGACGTACGCCATGACCGGCTGGCGCGTGGGCTGGGTCATCGGCCCGAAGGACGTGGTCAAGGCCGCGACGAACCTCCAGTCGCACGCCACGTCCAACGTCTCCAACGTGGCCCAGGTGGCCGCCCTCGCCGCCGTCTCCGGCGACCTGTCGGCCGTCGACGAGATGAAGGAGGCGTTCGACCGTCGCCGCAAGACGATCGTGCGCATGCTCAACGAGATCGACGGTGTGCTCTGCCCCGAGCCCGAGGGCGCCTTCTACGCCTACCCGTCGGTGAAGGCCCTGATCGGCAAGGAGATCCGCGGCAAGCGCCCGCAGAACTCGGTCGAGCTGGCCGCGCTGATCCTGGAGGAGGCCGAGGTCGCGGTCGTCCCGGGTGAGGCCTTCGGTACGCCGGGCTATCTGCGCCTGTCGTACGCGCTGGGCGACGAGGACCTGGTCGAGGGTGTCTCGCGGATCCAGAAGCTGCTGGCGGAGGCCAGGGACTGACGTTCCGGTCCGCGCAGAGGGGCTCGCCTTTCCCGAGGCGGGCCCCTTCCTTTGTGCGAGCAAGACCACGTTCGGGGAAAGCGCTACCGGGACGGCGGGGGCGTACGGCAGGATCAGCGAATGGAGCGTGTACGTGATGTCTCTGAGCTGCCGAAAGCCCATCTGCACCTGCACTTCACCGGGTCCATGCGGCCCGGGACGGTTCTGGAACTGGCCGACAAGTACGGCGTACGGCTGCCCGACGCGCTGACGGAGGCGCTGACCAGCGGGGAGCCGCCACGGCTGCGGGCCACGGACGAGCGGGGCTGGTTCCGGTTCCAGCGGCTCTACGACGCGGCGCGTTCGTGCCTGAGGCGCCCCGAGGACATCCAGCGGCTGGTGCGGGAGGCGGCGGAGGAGGACGTCCGGGACGGCTCGGGGTGGCTGGAGATCCAGGTCGACCCGACGTCGTACGCCCCGCGTCTGGGCGGGCTGATCCCGGCGCTGGAGATCATCCTCGACGCGGTGGAGACCACCTCGCGGGAGACCGGTCTCGGGATGCGGGTGCTGGTGGCCGCGAACCGGATGAAGCACCCGCTGGACGCGCGGACGCTGGCCCGCCTCGCGGTGCGGTACGCGGACCGGGGCGTCGTCGGCTTCGGACTCTCCAACGACGAACGGCGGGGCATGGCGCGGGACTTCGACCGCGCCTTCGCCATCGCCCGCGACGGCGGGCTGCTGTCGGCGCCGCACGGTGGGGAGCTGACCGGGCCGTCGTCGGTGCGGGACTGTCTGGACGACCTGGACGCGCACCGGATCGGGCACGGGGTGCGGGCCGCGGAGGACCCCCGGCTGCTGAAGCGGCTGGCCGACCGGGGCGTGACCTGCGAGGTCTGTCCGGCCTCGAACGTGGCGCTCGGGGTGTACGAGAAGCCGGAGGACGTGCCGCTGCGGACGTTGTTCGAGGCGGGCGTGCCGATGGCGCTCGGCGCCGACGACCCGCTGCTGTTCGGCTCACGGCTGGCGGCGCAGTACGAGATCGCGCGCCGGCATCACGGGTTCACGGACGCGGAGTTGGCGGAACTCGCCCGGCAGTCCGTGCGGGCTTCGGCGGCGCCGGAGGACGTCAAGGCGCGGCTGCTGGCCGGGATCGACGAGTGGCTCGTTCGCCCGGCCGCTTGAAGTGGGCGTAGGGCGGATACGGCTTGAAGCAGATGTCTATCTCCAGGGGGTGCCCGCCGGTGCCGGGCGGTTCGGCGAGCGTGAAGGCCGTCATGAACGCCATGCTCCCCCTGGCGGCGTGCTTCTCGTGCGGACCCCAGCCGGCCGCGTAGGCGAACTCGGTGGCCATCTCGGCGAAGAGGTCCCTGGTGCCGAACAGGAAGAACGTCCGCGCGTGGGTGGCGTGCCGGAAGTCGTCCGGGGCGTTCGTGTGTGAGCGGCGAGCGCGCCAGGACTCCGTGTCCCGCGCGGTACGGGCCTCGTCGGTGCGTACGGTCAGCGGGGTGCCGTGGGTGAGTCTGCGGCGCAGGTCGGGCCACTGGCTCGCGCGCAGGCCCACGCCGTGGTGGGCCAGGACGAGGTCGACCCGCTCTCCCCACCCCTCGTCGGGTGGGACCCCGTCGCGGAGCGGGACGTGGACGATCGTGTGGCGCGAGTAGGCGGCGAAGGAGAACAGGCCGGCGAGCCGGTTCAGCCCGTCGTGATCACCGAGGAGCAGGCCGATCGGGTCGGGGGCGCTCAGTGAGGTGTGGCGCAGGGCTGTGCGGGGGCGGACGACGCGGCGCTGGTGCGGGCCGATGCGGGGCGTGTACTCGGTGAGTCTCAGGCGCATCGCTCAAGCGTTCCGGGCGGGTCCTGGGCCCGGCAACCGAGATTCCGCGTGCCTACAGGGTCACGCCGACGGTCACCGGTTCGTTGACGAGGGTGACGCCGAAGGTGCGGTGGACGCCTGCGACGACCTCTCGGGCGAGGGCCAGGAGATCCTCCGTGGTCGCCTCGCCGCGGTTGGTGAGGGCGAGGGTGTGCTTCGTGGAGATGCGGGCGGGGCCGGTGCCGTAGCCCTTGGTGAAGCCGGCCTTGTCGATGAGCCACGCGGCGGAGGTCTTGGTGTGGCCCGCGCCGGCGGGGTAGGCGGGGGGTTCGGCGTCGGGGCCGAGGTGCTGCTTCACGCGCGCGTGGAAGGCGCTGAAGTCGGCGTCCGTGAGGATCGGGTTGGTGAAGAAGGAGCCGGCCGACCAGGTGTCGTGGTCGTCGGGGTCGAGGACCATGCCCTTGCCGGAGCGCAGCTTCAGTACGGTCGCGCGGGCGTCGGCGAGCGGCACCCGGTCGCCGGGTGCTACGCCGAGGGCGCGGGCGGTCTCGGCGTACTTGAGCGGTGCGGAGAGGCCGCCGGCGTCCTCGAGCTCGAAGCGGACGCGGAGGACGACGTACCGGTCGGGGTCGGCCTTGAAGCGGCTGTGGCGGTACGAGAAGGCGCACTCCGCGTTGGTGAGGGTGACGGTGTCGCGGGCGACGCGGTCGTAGGCGATCACGTGGGTGATCGTGGCGGAGACTTCCTGGCCGTAGGCGCCGACGTTCTGGATGGGGGTGGCGCCTGCGGAGCCGGGGATGCCGGCGAGGCACTCGACCCCGGCGAGCCCGGCCTCCACGGTGCGGGCGACGGCGTCGGTCCACACTTCACCGGCGGCGAGCTCCAGATGGGTGCCGTCGAGTTCGACGCCCTTGGTGGCGATGAGCAGGGCGGTCCCGTCGAACCCCTTGTCACCGATCACGAGGTTCGATCCGCCACCGATGAGCAGGAGGGGCGTGCCCGTGTCATCGGCCTCACGAACGGCTTCGACCACCTCGGCGTCGGTACTCGCGACGACCAGCCGACTGGCCGGACCGCCAAGACGGAAGGTGGTGAGCGGGGCGAGGGGGGCGTCATGTCGTTCCTGCACGCGTCAAGGGTACGTGGCGGTCCGGGACGCACGGCCGGTGGCGGGCCGGGGCCGCCCCGGGGGTGCGGGGCGGGCGGGTGCGGTGAGGGTCCGGGCCGCCTCGGGGGTGCGGGGCGGGCGGGTGCGGTGCGGGTCCGGGCCGCGCCAGGGAGCCGGTGGCGGGCGGGTGCATTTGCGGGTCGGGGCCGCCCCGGGGGCGCGGGGCGGGCGGGTGCGGTGCGGGTCCGGGCCGCGCCAGGGAGCCGGTGGCGGGCGGGTGCATTGCGGGTCGGGGCCGCCCGGGGGGTGCGGGGCGGGCGGGTGCGGTGGGGGTCGGGGCCGCGCCGGGGGGTGTCCGTCCTCGGAACGGCGCGGAATCGGTCATCTATAAAGGGGCGCCCGTGTTGACGCGCCAACCGCCGCGGGCGGACACCCCCCGACACGACCCCTTGCCGCCGTTGCGCACCGCGGGCGCGTCAGGGTCGTGCCGTTAAGGGGCGCGGGGAACTGCGCGACCAGCCACGACGCTGCCGCAGGCGCCCGACTTGCCGCTGCGGCAGTCTCATGGGCGCACGCGGGGTCGAAGGGGCGGCAGCCCCTGGGGATGGGACGGGTAGGGGCGGCGGGGGCGAGAAATCGTCCCAGCAGAAACGGCCCCACCCCAAGGGGCAGGGCCGTTCACAGAGGTTTCAGGCCGCGATCGTCTCCCGCACCGGTGCCGCCCCGGCCGTCGCCGAATCCTCCTCGACAACACGCCCCCGCGGAATCACCAGCGCCGCAACCCCGGCGAGAGCGACCACCGCAGCCCCCGTGACCAGCGCCGGCCGCAACCCGTCGACGAACGTCTGTCCGGTCTCGTATCCCCCCTGCGCCGAGAAGATCGACCCCATGATCGCGATGCCGAGCGCACCCCCCACCTCACGCAGCGCGTTGTTCGCCCCGGAAGCGATCCCCTGCTCCGAACGCCGCACACTCGACATGACCAGGTTGGAGGCAGGAGCGAAGAACAGTGCCATGCCGATACCGCTCATGATCAGACCGGGCAGCTGGACGGCGTAGGACGCGTCGACGGTGATGACCGAGGCGAGGTAGCCGAGACCCGCTGCCTGGAAGAAGAGGCCGGTCGCCACTACCGGGCGTCCGCCGATCCGGTCGGAGAGGATGCCCGCGATCGGCGCGACCAGCATCGGCATCCCCGTCCACGGCAGCATCCGCAGCCCCGCCTCGGTCGGCGAGTACCCGAGCACCCCCTGCATGTACTGGCTGAGCAGGAAGATCGAACCGAACATGCCGAGGAACATCAGCAGGCTGGCCGCGTTGATGCCGGCGAAGGCCCGGGAGCGGAACAGCCGCATCGGAAGCATGGGGTTCTTGGCGCGGGTGCCGTACAGCACGAACCCGGCGAGGAGGGCGGCTCCGGCGAAGAGGGCGATGAGGACCACGCCGTCCGTCCAGCCGTCCGCGGGGCCGCGGACCAGGCCGTAAACGATCCCGAAGAGCCCGCCGCTGGCGAGGAGCGTGCCGGGGATGTCGAGCGGGGCGCCGGTGCCGTAGGACTCGGCGAGGCGCAGACGGGCGAGCGGCAGCAGCGCGACGCCGAGCGGGACGTTCAGCCAGAAGATCCACTGCCAGGAGATGTGCTCGGTCAGGCTGCCGCCGATCAGCGGCCCGGAAGCCACCGCCAGCCCGTTGACGGCACCCCAGATGCCGTACGCCATCCCGCGCTTGGCCGCGGGAACGGCCGCCGTGAGGAGCGTGAGCGTCAGCGGCATCATGATCGCCGCGCCGACGCCCTGGACCGCACGGGCCGCGATCAGACTGTCGATGCCGGGGGCCAGGGCCGCCGCGGCGGACGCCCCCGTGAAAACCGTCAGGCCCGCGAGGAAGAGCCGGCGACGGCCGAAGCGGTCACCGAGGGCCGCGCCGAACATGAGGAGGACGGCGAAGGTGAGGGTGTAGGCGCTCACCGTCCATTCCAGGTCGTGCAGCCCGCCACCGAGATCCTCGCGGATGGACGGCAGGGCGGTGGTGACGACGAGGTTGTCGAGGGCCGCCATGAATCCGGCGACGCTGGTGATGACGAGGGCCCAGACGGCTCCCCCGCGTGGCGCGTTCGGTACGGCTTGCTGTGACATCGCTCCCCCAGAGCTTGGTAGATAGTTATTGATCACTAACTTTTGCGCTCACAAAAAGACGCCGGAGACGCCCGTCTCGACCCGCTTCACTTCTCCAGCCGGCCCTTCAGCCGCGCCGACGGATACATGCCCTCCCACACCCGGTGTTCGGGCGGAAACCCCATCGCGACCAGGCAGTTGATGAGCATCCCGTACGCCAGGAAGACCGTCGTCTCGCCGACGTCGGCTCCCAGGGGCAGATGGACCGTGTCCCACAGCCGCATCCAGCCCTCACGCACCGCCGCCCCGAACTCGTGGTCGCCCTCCTCCTCGGCCGCGCCCACGGCGAGGTACATCTGCATCTGCATCCGCAGCCGCTCCGGATGCTCCGCGATGACCCTGGTGTACGCGTTCGCCATGGCATGCAGGGCCTCTTCGCCGTGCAGGCCTTCGGCAGCCTCCTCGAAGGTGCGGATCGTGTCCTCCACACACCGCTCCGAGACCGCCAGAAAGATCGCCTTCTTGCCCGGGAAGAGCCGGAAGAGATACGGCTGCGAGACCCCGACCCGCTTGGCGATCGCCTCGGTCGAGGTGCCGTGGTAACCGCCGCGGGCGAATTCGATCGTCGCCGCGCGGATCACGCTCTCGCGCCTCTCCTCTGCGCTCATCCTGGCCATGCCAGTAAGTTAGTACTCAATCACTAACTAAGTCAAGAGGCCCCGCGCCCCACCCGCGCGGACAACGAGTAAGGGGCGCCCCGCAAGGGCGGGCGCCCCTTACTTCACCTGCGCTTCAGGCCAGCCGTACGACCGCTCGCGACATCCCCAGCACCTTCTGCCCGGCGCTGGTCGCGGTCAGGTCCACGCGGACCGTGTTGTCGTCGAGCTTGGCCGCGACCTTGCCGCTGACCTCGATGACGGCGCCCTGGTCGTCGTTGGGGACGACGACGGGCTTGGTGAAGCGGACGCCGTACTCGGCGACGGCACCCGGGTCGCCGACCCAGTCCGTCACCACGCGGATCGCCTCGGCCATGGTGAACATGCCGTGCGCGATGACGTCCGGCAGCCCGACCTCCTTGGCGAACCTCTCGTTCCAGTGGATCGGGTTGAAGTCCCCCGACGCGCCCGCGTACTGGACGAGCGTGGCCCGGGTCACGGGGAAGGTCCGGGCCGGCAGTTCGGTGCCGACCTCGACGTCGTCGTATGCGATCTTCGCCGTCATGTTCTTCCTCACGCCTCCTCTGCCGCGCGGGCGACCAGCTTGGTCAGGGCGGTCACGACGTGCTCGCCGGCCTCGTCATGGACCTCGCCGCGGATGTCCACGATGTCGTTGCCCGCGAGGGACTTGATCGCCTCGATGGTCGAGGTGACCGTGAGGCGGTCACCGGCGCGGACGGGGCGGCTGTAGGCGAACTTCTGGTCGCCGTGCACGACACGGCTGTAGTCCAGGCCCAGTTGCGGGTCGGCGACGACCTGGCCCGCGGCCTTGAAGGTGATCGCGAAGACGAAGGTCGGCGGCGCGATCACGTCAGGGTGCCCGAGCGCCTTGGCCGCGTCCGGGTCGGTGTACGCCGGGTTGCTGTCCCCCACGGCCTCCGCGAACTCACGGATCTTCTCCCGGCCCACCTCATAGGGCTCGGTGGGCGGGTAGGTCCGCCCCACGAAGGACTGGTCGAGCGCCATGGGCTCGGCACCTCCTGCTGATCGCCGGTACTTGGCTGGTACTGGCCGGTAGTGGCCTGAGAACGACGCGAGGCCGCCCCCCTGACTACTGGGGGCGGCCTCGCGTACGAGCCTGATTTATCGCGTCTCGCGGTGCGCGGTGTGCGCGTTGCAACGCGGGCAGTGCTTCTTCATCTCCATGCGATCCGGGTTGTTACGCCGGTTCTTCTTGGTGATGTAGTTCCGCTCCTTGCACTCCACGCAGGCCAGCGTGATCTTCGGGCGGACGTCGGTGGCAGCCACAGGAGTGCTCCTTGACGAACGGATAGGACTGATTTAACGCAAAGAAGAGTAGCCGATCGAAGGACCGACCCCACAATCGGCTACTGTCAGTAGCGGTGACCGGACTTGAACCGGTGACACAGCGATTATGAGCCGCTTGCTCTACCGACTGAGCTACACCGCTTTGATGGGATCAGGTCCCGTCTCGCGACGGGAACCTCACCCACCAGAGCCCCAATACGGAATCGAACCGTAGACCTTCTCCTTACCATGGAGACGCTCTACCGACTGAGCTATTGGGGCGAGCGATGAAGACATTACACGGTCCGCAGCCGTTCACCCAAATCCGTTTCGAGGCCCCGTCCGAGACCGCTCCGACGCCGTCCCCACCAGCCTCCGAGACCCCTCCCGTACGGCGGACCACACCGGTACGACTATTGCGCTCCTCCGCGCCGTGAGCGGATCACCGCCCTAGGCTCGACTCACTCTGCGTGATCTTGCGTCCCCGCTGTACGCAGCCCCGTGAGCCCCTGGAGCGCGATGCCCGACAGCCAGCCGCAGCCGCCCCCCTCGTCGTCCTCGTCCGGCGCCTCCGACCCGACCTCACTGCTGTTGTGCGGGGCCCGGCTGACCGACGGCCGGACCGTGGACGTACGGCTCGGCGGCGGGCGCATCGAGGCGGTCGGCACGGCGGGCAGCCTGGCGGCGGACGGCACACGCGCGTGCGGGGCGCGCGTGGACCTCGGCGGCTATCTGCTCCTCCCGGCCCCGGTCGAGCCGCACGCCCACGGCGACACCGCGCTCTCCGACGACACCGACGGACCGGTCTCGTACGACCCCCAGGACGTCCAGCGCCGGGCGACCGAGGCCGCGCTGCTGCAACTCGGGCACGGGGCCACCGCGTTGCGCGCCCACGTGCGCGTGGGCGACGTACAGGGGCTGGGCGCCCTGGCCGCCGTACTCCAGGCCCGGCGCTCGCTGCGCGGGCTCACCGAGCTGACCACGGTGGCGATGCCACGGCTGCTGACCGGTGCGGCCGGGGCCGAGGGGCTCGCGATACTGCGGGACGCGGTGAAGATGGGCGCCTCGGTGGTCGGCGGCTGCCCCGACCTCGACCCGGATCCGACCGGCTATGTCCAGGCGGTCCTCGACGTGGCCTCCGAACACGGCTGCCCCGTCGACCTCCACACCGACGCCTCCGATCCCGCCCGCCTGTCCCGCCTCGCCGCCATGGCCGGCGGGCTGCGCCCCGGTGTCACCCTCAGCCCCTGCGGCAGCCTCGGCCGGCTGCCCTCCGACGTCGCCTCCCGCACCGCCGACCAGATCGCCGCGGCCGGCCTGACGGTCGTATGCCTGCCGCAGGGCGGCTGCGGGGGCGTGGAGCGGCGCGGCACGGTTCCCGTACGGCTGCTGCGCGCCGCCGGCGTGCGGGTGGCCGCCGGCAGCGGCGCGCTGCGGGACGTGTCCAACCCGGTGGGGCGTGGTGACCCGCTGGAGGCCGCCTACCTCCTGGCCTCCCGGTACGGCCTGCGACCGGAGGACGCGTACGACGCCGTCAGCACGTCCGCGCGGGCCGTCCTGGGGCTGCCCGAGGTGCGCGTGGAGGCGGGTTTCCCGGCCGAACTGCTCGCGGTGCGCGGGGAACGGCTGGCGGGGGCTCTGTCGCTCGCGTACAGCCGCATCGTCGTGCACCGGGGGCGTGTGGTGGCGCGGACCAGCGCGGTACGGGAGTTCTGCGACTCGGCGGCGGCTGTGGAGCTGGGGTTGCCTCGGCAGGGGCGGGGGGACGTGTCGTAGGCGGGCTCAACTCGCCGGGGCGGGGCTCTAGTCGTACGGCGGGAGGGCACGTCGTACGGCGGGAGGGCACGGAAGGGGCTCTGCGTGCCGCGTCGTTCCGTGAGGTCCGCGTGGCCGGTGCGGCGGGTGCGGTCCGTACGGCGGATGACGTCGTACGGGCGTACGGTCGAAGACATGCGCATTGTCATCGCTGGTGGTCATGGACAGATCGCGTTGCGGCTGGAGCGGCTGCTCGCCGTGCGTGGGAACGAGGTCGCGGGCATCATCCGCAAGGCGGAACAGGGTGACGCCCTGCGGGAGGCCGGAGCCGAACCGGTGCTGCTCGACCTGGAGTCGGCGTCCGTCGAGGAGGTCGCGGCCCACCTGCAGGGCGCGGACGCGGCGGTCTTCGCGGCGGGTGCAGGGCCGGGCAGTGGGGCGACCCGCAAGGACACGGTGGACAAGGGCGCCGCGGTGCTGTTCGCGGACGCGGCGGTCCGGGCTCGGGTACGACGCCATGTGGTCGTGTCGTCGATGGGCGCCGACCCCGCGCATCAGGGCGACGACATCTTCGACGTCTACCTGCGCGCCAAGGGTGAGGCCGACGCGTACGTCCGCGGCCTCGACGCCCTGGACTGGACGATCCTGCGCCCGGGCCAGCTGACGAACGACGCCGGTACCGGGCTCGTCCGCCTGGAGGCCCACACGGGCCGCGGGCCGATCCCGCGGGACGACGTGGCCGCCGTGCTCGCGGAGTTGCTGGAGACACCGGCGACGGCCGGCCTGACCCTGGAACTGGTCGGCGGGTCGACACCGGTTTCGGTGGCGGTGAAGTCGGTGGCCGGGAACTGAGAGCGCGCCGGTGGGCTCACCTCGCGCGGGGCGGGCTCACCTTGCGCGGGGCGGGCCGGCGGGGCGGGCTCGCGGGGCGGGCTCAGAACAGCGGCATCTGGCCGGGGAACTCGGGAACGGCGTAGCCGTCCAACGCGGGTTGCGCGGCCCCCAGTTGGGCCTGCCGACGCGAGCCCACGCAGGAGGTGAGCTCGCCGTTCTCCCGGGCCCCGGGCGGATCGTGCCGCGCGAAGCGCCCGGCGACCACGGCGATCTCACGCTGACATTCGGGGCAGCTTCTGCGACGGCTGGACATGGGGTCAGTGTGCCCCGGGGGCGCTGTCACCCCACATCGTGAGGCACATCACCACCCGTCTTCGACACAGCACCCGGCCATACGAAGAGACCCCCTCCTCGCTGCGTTTCCGCAGCGGGGAGGGGGTCTGCCTTCATGTGGCGGCGCCAGGATTCGAACCTGGGAAGGCGAAGCCGGCAGATTTACAGTCTGCTCCCTTTGGCCGCTCGGGCACACCGCCGGGTTTCGCTGCCCTTCGAACCGCTTTTCGGCGGTGCTCCGTGGCAACGACGTAAACAATACCCGATGGAGCGGGGTGCTTCGCCACTCGATTGATCAGCGCTCGGGGGACGCGAGGTGGCTAGGCTTGTCCGGATGCGGACCGGGAACTGTGCCCGGCTCGGCGGCAGCCCCAGGGCAGCCCCACGCCCGCCGAACCGCACCCGGTACGCACCCCGATACGCACCCCGATACAAGGAGCCACAGGACATGGCCGACTCCAGTTTCGACATCGTCTCGAAGGTCGAGCGGCAGGAGGTCGACAACGCCCTCAATCAGACCGCCAAGGAGATCTCCCAGCGCTACGACTTCAAGGGCGTCGGAGCCTCCATCTCGTGGTCCGGCGAGAAGATCCTGATGGAGGCGAACTCCGAGGACCGGGTGAATGCCGTTCTCGACGTCTTCCAGTCCAAGCTGATCAAGCGCGGTATCTCGCTGAAGGCCCTGGACGCCGGCGAGCCTCAGCTGTCCGGCAAGGAGTACAAGATCTTCGCGTCGATCGAGGAGGGCATCTCCCAGGAGAACGCGAAGAAGGTGGCGAAGATCATCCGCGACGAGGGCCCGAAGGGCGTGAAGGCCCAGGTCCAGGGTGAGGAACTGCGCGTCAGCTCCAAGAGCCGCGACGACCTTCAGACCATCATCGCCCTGCTCAAGGGCAAGGACTTCGACTTCGCCCTGCAGTTCGTGAACTACCGGTAGTCCACGGCTGGTTCACGGCGTGTGCCCGGACCGGTTCACGGCCGGTGGCGTGCCGTACGAGGAAGGGTGGGCACCTGGCCGGTGCCCACCCTTCTCGCCTGCTGGCTGCGGTTCGGGGGTCGATCAGTCGCGCGAGTTGCCGAACAGGATGCGGTAACCGATCAGGAGGACCAGTGAGCCTCCGATCGCCGCGGCCCATGTGGTGCCGTCGTAGAAGTCCTTGGTGACGGGGTGGTCCAGCCAGCGCGCCGAGATCCAGCCGCCGATGAACGCGCCCGCGATGCCGATGAGGGTCGTACCGACGAAGCCGCCCGGGTCGCGGCCCGGCAGCAGGAACTTGGCGATGGCTCCGGCCAGAAGCCCCAGGATGATCCAACCGATGATGCTCATGCCCTGAACCTGCCCTTCCGTGCTGTGCCCGCACTGTTCCGGCCCTGTGATCTTCGTCCGGGCCGACTGTGCGCCAGGACGGGTGCGCGCGTGCGTTCCGCGTCGCCGCCGTGGTGGCAGCGTGAGTTCGTGCCGTGTTGATGAGGAGGACGTCACGCGTCCACCGGTCGGTTGCACTGCTCAGTAGGGTGCGGCTCATGTCACCTTCCGACGCAGGTCCAGGTCCCGGCTCCGAGCTGCGGCGCACCCTGGGCGTGGGCGACGCCGTGGTCATCGGGCTGGGTTCGATGGTCGGGGCCGGCATCTTCGCCGCCCTGGGGCCCGCGGCGCGCGCGGCGGGTTCCGGGGTGCTGGTCGGGCTGGCGGTCGCCGCGGTGGTCGCCTACTGCAACGCCACCTCCTCGGCGCGGCTGGCCGCGCTGTATCCGGCTTCCGGCGGCACGTACGTGTACGGGCGGGAGCGGCTCGGTCCTTTCTGGGGTTATCTCGCGGGCTGGTCGTTCGTGGTCGGGAAGACGGCCTCGTGTGCGGCGATGGCGTTGACGGTGGGCACGTACGTCTGGCCGGGGCAGGCACACGCCGTGGCCGTCGCGGCGGTCGTGGCGCTGACCGCGGTGAACTACGGCGGTGTTCAGAAGTCCGCGCTGCTCACGCGGGTGATCGTGGCGGTCGTGCTCGCTGTCCTCGCTTCCGTCGTGGTGGTGTGTCTGGGGTCGGCGGCCGCCGATGCCGGGCGACTGGGCAGCGGTGCCTCGGGCGGTGTGGGCGGCGTTCTGGAGGCCGCAGGTCTGCTGTTCTTCGCGTTCGCGGGATACGCGCGGATCGCGACTCTCGGCGAGGAGGTGCGGGATCCCGCGCGCACCATCCCCCGCGCGATCCCGCTGGCCCTGGGTATCGCGCTGGCCGTCTACGCGTGCGTGGCGGTGGCTGTCCTCTCCGTACTGGGGGCTGAGGGGCTCGGGCAGGCGGACGCACCGCTGACCGACGCGGTGCGGGCGGCCGGTGTGTCCGGGTGGGTGCCGGTGGTGCGGGTCGGCGCCGCCGTGGCCGCGCTGGGCTCGCTGCTCGCCCTGATCCTGGGCGTCTCGCGGACGACACTGGCCATGGCTCGTGACCGGCATCTGCCCGGCGCGCTGGCGGCCGTGCACCCGCGTTTCCAGGTGCCGCACCGGGCGGAGCTGGCCGTGGGCGCGGTGGTCGCGGTCCTGGCCGCCACGGTGGACGTGCGGGGCGCGATCGGGTTCTCCTCCTTCGGTGTGCTGGCGTACTACGCGGTGGCCAACGCCTCCGCGTGGACGCTCGGTTCGGCCCCGGCGGCGCGGGTGGTGCCGGCGGTCGGGCTGCTCGGGTGCGTGGTGCTGGCGTTCGCGCTGCCGGGGGTCTCGGTGGTCGTGGGCGCGGGTGTGCTGGTCGTGGGGGTGGTCGCGTACGGCGTACGGCGGCGGGTGGGGGCTGCGTCGCGGTGAGCGAACGGCTGAGGGCGCGTCGCGGTGAGCGAACGGGTGAGGGCGCGTCGCGGTAGGCGCGGGTGCGAGTGCGGGTGCGAGTGCGAGTGCGGGTGCGGGTGCGGGGGCACGTCGCGGTAGGCGGCGTCGCGATGTGCCTCAGGCCGTGGTGATGCGCGGGACGGTGGATATGTTCGCCGGGCGGGGTCGTACCGGGCCGGTGTGGCCTCGGGCCTGGCTCTGGGACTCTGGTGAAGTGCGGGCCCATGGGCGGGCGTTGCTCGTGCCGGCTGCCCTCTGTGCCCGCAGCTGCTCGTGTGCGGTCATGCGTTCATGATGCGGCCCGGCACCGACAGGCGGGGCAGCCCTGTGGACAACCGCCGGGCTGTGGACAACTCCGCGCTGTTGATAGCCGCCGGGCTGTGGAGAACCGCGGCTCTACCAGCCCGAGGACGCGAACGGCCTGTCGGTGGACACGATTTCGCGGCCCAGCGGGAGCAGCGACACCGGGATCAGCTTGAAGTTGGCGATGCCGAACGGGATGCCGATGATCGTGATGCACAGCAGCACGCCGGTGACGATGTGGGCGAGGGCCAGCCACCAGCCGGCGAGGATCAGCCACAGGACGTTGCCCACGCAGGACGGGGCACCGGCGTCGCGGCGTTCGACCGTCGTGTACCCGAAGGGCCACAGGGCGTACACGCCGATACGGAACGCTGCGATGCCGAACGGGATGCCGATGATCGTGATGCACAGCAGCACGCCGGCGGCCAAGTAGCCGAGGAACAGCCAGAAGCCGCTCAGGACGAGCCATATGACGTTCAGGATTGTCTTCACTGGTGGCGTCCTGCCATCTTCTCGAGACGGGCGATGCGGTCCGCCATGGGCGGGTGCGTGGAGAACATCTTGGAGAGCCCCTGGCCCGGGCGGAAGGGGTTGGCGATCATCATGTGGCTCGCGGTCTCGATGCGGGGCTCCGGGGGCAGCGGGAGCTGCTTGGTGCCGGTCTCGAGCTTGCGCAGGGCGCTGGCCAGGGCCAGCGGGTCGCCGGTGAGCTGGGCGCCGGACGCGTCCGCCTCGTATTCACGCGAGCGGCTGATGGCCAGCTGGATGACGGAAGCAGCGAGCGGGCCGAGAATCATGATGAGCAGCATGCCCAGGATGCCGGGGCCGTCGTCGTCGTTGGAGCGGCCGACCGGGATCAGCCAGGCGAAGTTGACGAGGAACATGATCACGGAGGCGAGGGCGCCGGCGACCGACGAGATCAGGATGTCGCGGTTGTAGACATGACTGAGCTCGTGGCCGATGACGCCACGCAGTTCCCGCTCGTCGAGGAGGCGCAGGATGCCTTCGGTGCAGCACACCGCGGCGTTGCGCGGGTTGCGGCCCGTCGCGAACGCGTTCGGTGCCTCCGTCGGGGAGATGTACAGGCGCGGCATGGGCTGGCGGGCCTGGGTGGAGAGTTCTCGGACCATGCGGTACAGCGCCGGGGCCTCGAACTCGCTGACCGGACGGGCGCGCATCGCGCGTAGCGCGAGTTTGTCGCTGTTCCAGTACGCGTACGCGTTCGTCCCCAGAGCGACCAGGACCGCGACGACGAGCCCCATGCGGCCGAAGAAACTGCCGATGACGATGATGAGTGCGGACAGTCCCCCGAGGAGTACTGCGGTCCTGAGCCCGTTGTGCCGGCGGTGCACGGTACGCCCTCCAAGTCGTGCAGCAGGGGAACCCTTTGCTTGCTGATCTGCGGTCCTTCTGGTGTATGTCCAGTGGACCCTCCCGTTCTGGTCAACGCCAGGCGAGAGCCGCTAGTTCCCTTGTGCGTGCGGGGCGGGGCGTGAGCCGTCCGGGTGAGGGCCCGGAAGCGGCCTGGTCGTGCGGTGGTGCGTGCCCTCAGAAGAGTCCGGTGTCGGCGAAGCGCAGGACCAGTTGGGGCGCGCCCGAGAGGGCGATGCCGAGGACGCCGGTGAGGGCGAGTGCGGCGGTGAGGGGCGCGGGGACCCTGTGGCGTACGGCTTCACCCTCGGGTGCGCGGAACAGCAGGGCCGTCCACTGGAGGTAGTAGAACAGCGCGATCACGACGTTGACGGCCATGACCACCGCGAGCCAGCCGAGTCCGGCGTCGACGGCGGCGGAGAAGACGGTGACCTTGGCGAAGAGACCGATGATGCCCGGCGGGAGTCCTGCGAGACAGAGCAGGAAGAACGCCAGGAGGAGCGCGGCGAGGGGGTTGGAGGCGTACAGGCCCCGGTAGTCGCTGATGCGGTTGCGGGACTTCGTACGGCCCACGACCGCGGCCACGGCGAAGGCGCCGAGGTTCACGGCGGCGTACATGAGGGCGTAGGCGACGGTGGAGCCGATGGAGTGCTCGGCGTCGTCGGAGTAGGCAGCGGCGGCGATCGGCACCAGGAGGTAGCCGGCCTGGCCGACGGAGGACCAGGCGAGGAGGCGTACGGCGCTGTACGCGCGCGTGGCCTGCTGTCGCAGGGCGCCGACGTTGCCGACGGTCATCGTGAGGGCGGCCAGTGCGGCCAGTGCCGGGCCCCAGACGTCGGCGTACGACGGGAGGGCCACGACGGTGAGGAGGATCAGGCCGGAGAAGCCGACCGCCTTGCCGACGACCGACAAGTAGGCGGCGATGGGCAGCGGGGCTCCTACGTAGGTGTCCGGGACCCAGAAGTGGAAGGGCACGGCGGCCGTCTTGAAGGCGAAGCCGATGAGGGTGAGGACCACGCCGGTCTGGGTGAGGGTGTGGAGCTGGCCGTCGACGTGCTGAATGCGGTCGGCGATCTGGGTGAGGTAGAGGGTGCCTGTGGAGGCGTACACGAAGCTGATGCCCATGAGGCTGACCGCGGTCGCGGTGACCGAGGAGAGGAAGAACTTCAGGGCCGCTTCGGAGGACTTTCGGTCGCCTTGGCGCAGGCCCACGAGGGCGAAGGCCGGCAGGGAGGCGACCTCCAGGGCGACGATCAGGGTGGCGAGGTCGCGGGAGGCGGGAAGCAGGGCGGCGCCGGCGGCAGAGGAGAGCAGCAGGAACCAGTACTCCCCTTCGGGGAGTCCCTTGTCGGCGTCCTTCAGGGTGGTGACCGACAGGAGGGCGGCCAGCAGGGCGCCGCCGAGCACCAGGAGTTGGAGCACGAGGGTGAAGCGGTCCGCGGTGTAGCTGCACACGTCGGTGGCGCCGGTCAGGCAGAAGGTCGCGCGGTCGCCGTCCAGGAGGGGCAGGAGCATCGCCGTGGAGGCGGCCAGGCCCGCGATGGACAGCCAGCCGAGCAGCGCCTTCCTCGCGTCGCCGACGAACAGGTCCGCGACGAGGACCACGAGGCCGACGACCGCCGCGATGGTCGGCGGTGCGATGGCGAGCCAGTCGACGGACTGGACGAGGTTCGCGGCCAACGGCTGGGCCGCGGCGGCCAGGGAGCTCATCGGGTGCCTCCTGCGAGGAGCTGCTGCACGGCCGGGTCGGTCAGGCCCAGGAGGGCCTTGGGCCACAGGCCGGCTACGACGGTGAGGGCGACGAGCGGTGTCCAGGCCGCGAACTCGTACGTGTGGACGTCGGCGAGTTCCGGCGCGTCCTGGGGTACGGGGCCCATGCAGACGCGGCGGACCACGGCGAGGAGGTACGCGGCCGTGAGGAGGGTGCCGAAGGCCGCGATCGCCATGAAGGTCAGGAACGCGGGGCGGCTGAGGTCGTCGGCGGGGTCGAACGCGCCGAACAGGGCCAGCATCTCGCCCCAGAACCCGGCGAGTCCGGGGAGGCCGAGGGAGGCGACCGCGGCGAACGCGAGCAGGCCGCCGAGGCGCGGTGCCTTGCCGTAGAGCGCGGCGCCGGTCTGTTCGGCGAGGGCGTCGAGGTCGGTGGTGCCCGTGCGGTCCTTGAGCGCGCCGACCAGGAAGAAGAGCAGGCCGGTGATGAGGCCGTGGGCGATGTTGGCGAACAGGGCGCCGTTGACGCCGGTCGGGGTCATCGTGGCGATGCCGAGGAGGACGAAGCCCATGTGGCCGACGGACGAGTAGGCGATGAGGCGCTTGAGGTCGCCTTTCGCGCCCTGCTTGGCGAGCGCCAGGCAGGCCAGGGATCCGTAGATGATCCCGACGACGGCGAAGGCGGCGAGGTAGGGCGCGAAGTCGGCGAAACCGTCGGGCGCGATCGGCAGCAGGATCCGTACGAACCCGTACGTGCCCATCTTCAGCAGGACGCCGGCCAGCAGGACCGAGCCGACGGTCGGCGCGGCGGTGTGGGCGTCGGGCAGCCAGCTGTGCAGCGGCCACATCGGGGTCTTGACCGCGAGCCCGATCCCGATCGCCAGTACGGCGATGACCTGCACGGATGTGGTCAGCGACCGGCCGTTGTCAGTGGCGAGTGCCACCATGTCGAACGTGCCCGCCTTGATTCCGATCAGGAGCAGGCCCAGCAGCATGACGACCGAACCGAGCAGCGTGTACAGGATGAATCGCCAGGCTGCCCGGGTGCGGTCCTGACCGCCCCAGCGGGCGATGAGGAAGTACATCGGGATGAGCACCGTCTCGAAGGCCAGGAAGAACAGCAGCAGATCGAGGACGGCGAAGGTCGCGAGGGTGCCGGACTCGAGGACGAGCAGCAGGGCGACGAAGGCCTTCGGGGTCGGGCCCGAGGGCATCTTGAAGTACGAGTAGAGCGCGCAGAGGAAGGTCAGCAGCGCGGTCAGGACCAGAAGGGGGAGGGAGATGCCGTCGATGCCGAGGTGGATGCGCACGTCGAGTGCGGGGATCCAGCTGATGTCGGTCGTGGCCTGCATCTTCGACGGATGGTCGTGGTCGAAGCCGAGCGCGAGGACGATCGCGGCCACGAGGATCACGCCGGTGACGGTCACGCCGTGCCGGAGTACGGCCTGCTCGGGCGACTTCCCCTTCAGCCCGGGCGGGGCCGGCAGGAGGGCGGCGACGGCACCGAGGAGCGGGCCGACGACGACGAACGCCAGAAGGAACTGCATCACGGACTCGTTGATATCGATCACGCCTGCTCACGCTCCGGTGGCGACGAGGACGGCGGCGACCACCAGGACGACGGTGCCGGCGAGCAGCGCGCTCACATAGGTCTGCACATTGCCGGTCTGGGCCCGCCGCACGGCCGCGCCAAGGAGGCGGGGCAGGGCGCCCGCGCCACGTACGTAGGTCTCGACGACCTCGCGGTCGAGGAACCGTACGAGGGTGGCGGCGGCCTGGACCGGGCGGACGAAGAGGGCCGAGTAGACGGCGTCGAGGTGGAAGCCGACGGCCGCGTGCCGGTGGAGCGGGCCGAGCAGGAGTCGGCCGGGGTCCGCGGGGTCGGGCGCGTAGGCGATGTCCCCGTACGCGGGCTCGTGGCTGGCGATGGCCTCGGCCTCGACACGGGCCGCGTCGCCCTCCGGGTGGGCGGCGACCGCGCCCAGCGGGACGCGGGCCGCGAGGGCGGTGGTGTGCCGCCAGGCCGCGTACGTGACGATGCCGCCGACCAGGGCCACGCCGGTGCCGAGGACGGACGTGGTGAGGGTCGGGGTGAGGTCGCGGCCGTCGAACCAGTCGGGGAGCACCCGGTAGGCGAGCCCGCCGACGGCTAGGGACGGGACCGCGAGGACCCACAGCACGACGGTCATGGTGAGGGGCTGACGGCCGTGGTCGGGCGCTTCGGCGCCCTGGCCGCGGAAGGCCAGCAGCCACAGGCGCGTCGCGTACGCCGCGGTGAGCAGGGCGGTGAGCAGGCCGGCGACCAGGACGAGCCAGCCCGCCGCGCCGGGAGCGTGCTCGGTGTGGCCGGTGGCGACGTGCTCGGCGGCGCCGAGGACGGACTCCTTGGAGAAGAACCCGCTGAACGGCGGGATCGCGGCGAGCGCTAGGAGCGCCACGGTCATCGTCCAGTAGGCGTCGGGCACGCGGTCGCGCAGCCGGCCCATGCGGGACATGGCGGCCAGCGAGTTGGTGCCGGCGGCGTGGATGATCACGCCGGCCGCCAGGAACAGCAGTGCCTTGAAGGCGCCGTGCGACAGGAGGTGGAAGACGGCGGCACCGCGGTCGCCGACGGCGAGGGCGCCGGTCATGTAGCCGAGCTGGCCGATCGTCGAGTAGGCGAGGACGCGTTTGATGTCGTCCTGGGCGAGGGCGGCCAGTGCCGAGCCGGCCATGGTGACGGCGGCCATGACGGCGAGGACGACCATCGCGGCCCGCGAGGCCTCGAAGACGGGGAGGAGTCGCGCGACGAAATAGACGCCGGCGGCGACCATCGTCGCCGCGTGGATGAGCGCGGAGACGGGTGTGGGGCCCGCCATCGCGTCCGGGAGCCAGGTGTGCAGCGGGAACTGCGCCGACTTGCCGGCCACGCCCGCCAGGAGCAGCAGGGCGATCAGGGTCGGGTGGTCCAGGCCCCCGCTCGCGACGGTGCCGAGGACCTTCGTGATGCGGAAGGACCCGGCGTCGGTGGCGAGCGCGAACAGGCCGATGAGGAAGGGGACGTCGCCGAGCTTGGTGACGAGGAACGCCTTGATGGAGGCGGCGCGGGCCTCCGGGGTCTCCCAGTAGTGGCCGACGAGGAAGTACGAGCAGATGCCCATGACTTCCCAGCCGACCAGCAGCACCATCAGGTCGCCCGAGTAGACGACGAGGAGCATCGCGGAGGTGAAGAGGGAGACGAGCGCCGCGTAGGAGGGGTAGCGCGGGTCGTCGCGCAGATAGCCGGTCGAGTAGATCTGCACGCAGCTCGCGACGAGACCGACCAGCACGGCGACGAGGGCGGCGAAGCCGTCGATGTGCAGGGCGAGTTCGATCGGGATCGAGCCGGTGGGCGTGAGCTCGGTGGCGGCGTTCACCGCCTCGTCCCCGCCCTGGCGTACCGCGACCAGTGCGGCCAGCACGAGGGAGCCGAGCGTCGGCAGCACGGCGAGCGGGCGGACGAAGCCGGGGGCCGTGCGGCCCAGGAGCAGGCCGACGACGGCGCCCAGGAAAGGAAGGACGGGGACGAGGACGGCGAGGGTGGTGGTGGTCACGCGGTGGCCTCTGCCTTCTCGGCCGCGGGGGCGTCGCCATCGGAGTCGTCGGAGACGTCGGAGTCGGGACCGCGGGCCCCCTCGGGTCCGTCGGGTCCGTGTCCCTCGGCGGTGTCGCGGAGCTTGTCGATGTCCGAGGTGCCGCGGTTGCGGTAGACGGCGAGGACGATGGCCAGGCCGATGCCGATCTCCGCGGCGGCGATGGCGATGGTGAACAGGGTCAGGGCCTGGCCGGAGTGCAGCGTCTCCGCCGCTGTCCTGCTGAGCCACACGTCGAAGGCGACCAGGTTGAGGTTGACGGCGTTGAGCATCAGCTCGACCGACATCAGGACCAGGATCGCGTTGCGGCGGGCCAGGACGCCGTAGAGGCCGGTGCAGAAGAGCAGGGCGGCGAGTACGGCGGGATAGGCGAGGTGCATCAGCGGGCGCCTTCCTGCTCGGCCGACTCGGTTCCCGAAGTCGGTGCTTTTCGCCCGATCGGGTGATTACGGGAATCCGGTACGAACGGGGAACCACCGGACAACGCCCGGGAGTTCACAGGGGGCGGGCTCGACTCCGCCTTCGTCTTGCGGGACAGGACGATCGCGCCGACGAGCGCCGCGAGGAGCAGGACGGAGAGAGCCTCGAAGGGCAGGACCCAGTTCTGGAAGAGGCTCGCTCCGGTGGCCTCCGTCGAGCCGGCGGCGGGGCCGTCCAGATTGATCCAGGTCGTACGGAAGGCGTCGACGACGACCCAGATCAGGGCACCTGCCGAGGCGACGGCGACCGTGAGGGCGGCCCAGCGGTTGCCGGAGTCGGCGTCCGGGGAGCGGCCGATGGGGGCCTTGGTGAGCATCAGACCGAAGAGGAGGAGCACGACGACGGAGCCGACGTAGATGAGGACCTGCACCCAGGCGATGAACTCGGCGGTGAGGAGGAGGTATTCGACGGCGAGACCGCCGAGGGTCACCACCAGCCACAGGGCGGCGTGCACCAGCTGCCGGGTGGTCACGGTGACGAGGGCGGCGCCGAAGGTGACCAGCCCGACGAGCAGGAAGGCGACCTCGACACCGGTCGGGGAGAGGAAGCCGTGGGTTCCGGCGGCAAGGCTCACGACTCTCCCTCCTGCGGTGCCGCCTGCGCCGCCAGCTTCTCGGCGGTCTTGCGGGCGGCGGCGATCTCCTTCGGCTCCTCGGCGGCGGGGTCGAGGGCGGGCGGGGCCGGGACGGTCCACATCCACTCGCGGAGCTTGTCCCGTTCGTGGGTGAGCTCGTGGATGTCGGTCTCGGCGTACTCGAACTCCGGGGACCAGAACAGGGCGTCGAAAGGACAGACCTCGATGCAGATACCGCAGTACATGCACAGGGAGAAGTCGATGGCGAAGCGGTCGAGGACGTTGCGGCTGCGCTCGCGGCCACCGGGAGCGGCGGGCGGGACCGTCTCCTTGTGGGAGTCGATGTAGATGCACCAGTCCGGGCACTCCCGGGCGCAGAGCATGCAGACCGTGCAGTTCTCCTCGAACAGGCCGATGACACCGCGGGTGCGGGGCGGGAGGTCGGGCTGGACGTCGGGGTACTGCTCGGTGACGGTCTTCTTCGTCATCGTGCGCAGGGTGACGGCCAGACCCTTGGCGAGGCCGGAGCCGGGAAAGCGGGGCCGGGTGGGCGGAAGGGGCTCGGCCACTAGGAGATCACCACCTTGACGATGCCGGTGAGGGCGATCTGGGCGAGAGAGAGGGGGACGAGAAGGGTCCAGGACAGCTTCTGCAGCTGGTCCTCGCGGAGCCGGGGGTAGGTCACGCGGAGCCAGATCACGATGAAGGCGAGGACGGCCGTCTTCAGGAGGGTCCACACCCAGCCGAGGCCGTCGGCGCCCCAGGGGCCGTGCCAGCCGCCCAGGAAGAGGACGGTGGTCAGCCCGCACAGGACGATGATCCCGGCGTACTCGGCGAGCAGGAACAGGGCGAAGCGGAGGCCCGTGTACTCCGTGTAGGCGCCGAAGATGATCTCCGAGTCGGCGACGGGCATGTCGAAGGGCGGACGCTGGAGTTCGGCGAGGCCGGCGACGAAGAAGACGATCGCGCCGACGATCTGCCAGGGCAGCCACCACCACTCGAACGCGTCGACGATGCCGGGGAGGGAGACCGTACCGGCCGCCATCGCGACGGAGGCGGCGGTCAGCAGCATCGGGAGTTCGTAGGCGAGGAGCTGAGCGGCCGTGCGGAGGCCGCCGAGGAGGGAGAACTTGTTGGCGGAGGCCCAGCCGGCCATGAGAGAGCCGAGGACACCTACGCCCATGACGGCCAGGACGAAGAAGATGCCGGCGTCGACGACCTCGCCGACGGCGCCCTCGCCGGGGCCGATGGGGATGGCGAGCAGGACCAGGAGGTAGGGCAGGAGGGCCACGGCGGGGGCGAGTTGGAAGATGCGGCGGTCGGCGCCCGCCGGTACGACGTCTTCCTTCTGCGCGAACTTCACGCCGTCCGCGACGAGTTGGGCCCAGCCGTGGAAGCCGCCGGCGTACATGGGGCCGAGCCGGCCCTGCATATGGGCCATCACCTTGTGCTCGGTCTGGCCGACGATCAGGGGGAAGGTGAGGAAGACGACGAAGACGATCAGGAGTCGCAGGGCGACGTCGAGAGCGTCGTTCACTGCGGGCCTCCTGCGGGGTCTTCGGGGGTGCGGGGAGTGCGTGGCTTGCTCGGACTGCTCGGACTGCTCGAGGTGTTCGAGGTGTTGGGAGTCTTGGGGGCGTCGGGAGCGTCGGGGGGTTCCGGCGTGCCGAGGGCGTCGGGCGGCTCGGGGGCTTCGGGTGCCTCGTCCGGGGCGGGGGCCTTCTCCTCCTGGGCAGGGACATGTTCCTGGCCCGGGTCCTGAACTGGGGCCTGGTCCTGAACCTGGGCCTGAGGGTCCTGCTCGGTCTTCGGGCGCGGCTCGGCGTCGGGTGGCGGTTCGGCCGTGGAGCCCGGGGATCGCTCCGCGTCGGGTTCGGCTTCGGGACCGCGTTCGGAGTCAGGCTCGCGTTGGGGTTCGGGTTCCCGTTCAGGTTCGGGTCCGGGTTCGGGTGCGTCGAAGGCTGGGCGGGCGTGGTGCCATGGGGCGTCGGCGCTGCGGGGAGCCGTTGAGGCGGGGCGCGTGGGCGCGGAGGGTGCGGGCGCATCGTCGGCCGACGTGGTGCCGGAGTCGGTGGCGTCAGGTGCGGGGCGCTGGCTGGCGGAGCCGTCCGAGACGCTGCGGGAGCGGCGCGGCCCCGCGGGGGCCGTGCCGGTAGCCGGACGCTGGGAGGCCGAGCTCTCGCTCTGGGCGTCGGCGACGGCATCGCCGCCGGCTGCCGTCTGGCTCGCCGAGCCCTGAGCCGCGGTGCGGGAGCGCCGGGGGCCGGTTGCCCGGGGCGCGGATGTCGCTGGTGCGTCGGCTTGGCTGGCGGAACCCTCCGCCGCCGAACGCGAACGACGCTGACCCGCGGCCGGTGCCTCAGCAGTCGGCGCAGCTCCCGCCGCCCCCGGAACCTCCGCCTGGCTCGCCGAACCCTCCGCCGCCGAACGCGAACGGCGCGAACCCGCGGCCGGAGGTGTCGAAGCCCCTGGTGCCTGCTCAGTCGGGGCGGTCTCCGAAGCCCCAGGTGTCCCCTCAGCCAACGCAGACCCCGCCGCCCCCTGAACCTCCGCCTGGCTCGCCGAACCCTCTGCCGCCGAACGCGAACGGCGAGGCCCTGTAGCCGGAGGGGTCGGGGGCTGCGGTTGGGTGGCTGAGCCCTCTGTCGTGGTGCGGGTGCGGCGGGTGGGGCGTTCGCCAGGGGCGGCGCCTGTGGTGCGGGGGCCCGCTGTGCGGGTGGGGCGAGTGGGGGCTGGGGGGAGTTGGCCCTTGAGGGGGCCCCACTCGTTGGGGTCGGGGACGCCTGGGGGGAGCATCTGGCGGCGCTTGGGGCCGCCGTGTTCGGACTCACCCGGTTCCTTCGCGCCGGGCCAGGCCTTGGCGACTCGGGCGGCGAGGACGAAGTCCTTGCGGAGGGGGTGGCCTTCGAAGGTTTCCGGAAGGAGGAGGTGGTCCAGGGCCGGGTGGCCCTCGAAGACGACGCCGAACATTTCGTGCGTCTCGCGTTCGTGCCAGGCCGCGCCGGCGAAGACGTCGACGGCGGTGGGCAGGGTCGGGGACTCGTGCGGGACCGTCGTACGGAGGAGGAGGCGGCGGACCGGGGAGAGGGCTGCGAGGTGGGCGGCGACGCGGAAACCCGTGCCGGGTTCGTCGACCGCGCTGAGCCAGTCGAAGTACGTGCAGCCCAGTTCGTCGCGGGCCGTCCGCAGGGAGGTGATCCAGGAGGCCGGGGGGACGTCGACCGTGAGGACGTCGTAGGACTCCTCGGCCGTGGCGTCGGGGCCGAACAGTTCCTCGGTGGGGGTGGGCAGCCAGCCGGTCGTGGTCATCGTTCCTCCCCCGGGACGGGAGAGGTGGGAGAGGGTGCCTTCAGCAGGTCGCTCTGCAATGCGGTCGGGGAGGGGCGGGTGGTGGGGGCGTTCGTGCCGTACCGCTCGCCCAGCGACTCGCGGGCGATCTTCTCCTGGAGTTTGAGGATGCCCTGGAGCAGCGCCTCGGGGCGGGGCGGGCAGCCGGGGACGTAGACGTCGACGGGGATGATCTGGTCGACGCCCTTGGTGACGGAGTAGGAGTCCCAGTACGGGCCGCCGCAGTTGGAGCAGGCGCCGAAGGAGATGACGTACTTGGGTTCCGGCATCTGTTCGTACAGGCGCTTCACCGCCGGGGCCATCTTGTCCGTGACCGTGCCCGAGACCACCATCAGGTCGGCCTGCCTCGGACCCGGCGCGAAGGGGATCACGCCGAGGCGGATGAAGTCGTGGCGGGCCATCGACGCGGCGATGAACTCGATCGCGCAGCAGGCGAGGCCGAAGTTGAAGACCCAGAGCGAGTAGCGGCGGCCCCAGTTGAGGACCACCTTCATCGGCTCGGGGGCCAGCCGCGCGAGGGCGCCCAGGCGCTTCGGCTCGGGCAGCATCACGGGCTCCGGCGAGGTCACTCCCGAGGTTCCTTCCGAGGTTCCTTCCGGCGTCACGCCCATGTCAGGACGCCCTTCTTGTATGCGTAGAGCAGGCCGACGGCCAGGAAGCCGAGGAAGATGAACATCTCGACGAGGGTGGTGGCGCCGTAGCCGGGGGCGGCGAAGATCGTGGCCCAGGGGAACAGGAAGATCGAGTCGACGGCGAAGATGACGTAGAGGAAGGCGTAGACGTAGTAGCGGACCTGGGTGTGGGCCCAGCCCTCGCCGACGGGGTCGACGCCGCACTCGTAGGTCAGGAGTTTCTCGGGGGTGGGGACCACGGGGCGCAGCAGTCGTCCGGCGCCGAAGGCGACCGCGACGAACAGCACGCCGACGACGGCGAGCAGTCCGACGACCGAGTACGACTGGAAGTAGTCCGAGTAGTCCGACGCGGCGACAGTGGTCGGTTCCCGCACGTCCGCCCCTCGCTCCCTGTGAACAACGTCGTTCGACGATCTGTACGCACGGGAGTCTAGGGCCTGCTAAAGAGAGCGTAAGCAGCCCGTCACAGCTTGAGATGCCCGGATGGGAGACAAAGAAGTGACGAAGGGGGGCAGGGTGGGGTTTTCCCCCGGGTGGCGCGGCGGTCCGCCTCATGGCGTCGCGGCGCGCCGCGCGGCACGCTAGCCCATATGACCGAACGCCCCAGAGATTCCCGACAGGCCGAGCATGCGCGGGCCGAGAACGTGTCGCCGCTTCCACCCGTCCGCTTCGCCTACGACGCGCACACCTGGAAGGAGATCTCGCATCTGCTGCTGAATCTCCCGGTGGCGTTGCTCGGGTTCGTGTATGTCACGACGGTGCTGTTCACCGGCTTCTGGCTGACGGTGACGGTGATCGGGTTCCCGTTGCTGGCGGCCGGGCTGATGGGGGCGCGGAAGCTGGGCGCGCTGGAGCGGCGGCGGGCCCGGAAGCTGCTCGGGGTGCGGATCGACGAGCCGAGTCCGCTGCCGCTGAAGACCAAGAACTCGGGCTTCTTCCAGCAGCTGTGGATGATGCTGAAGGACCCGGTGGGCTGGCGGACGGTGCTGTACGACTTCATCCGGCTGCCCTGGGGCATCCTCACCTTCACGCTCACGCTGACCTCGCTGTTTCTGCTGTGGCCGGTGCTGCCGTTCATCGCGCGGGGGCTCGCCAACGCGGACCGGGCGATGGTGCGGGGGCTGCTGTCGCCGTCGGACGAGCTGGAACGTCGTATCGCGGAACTCGAGTCGGACCGGGGGGTCGTGGTCGACACGGCCGCGGCCGATCTACGCCGCATCGAGCGCGATCTGCACGACGGGGCGCAGGCCCGGCTGGTCAACCTCGCCATGGGTCTGGGGCTGGCGAAGGAGAAGCTGCTGGAGGACCCGGAGTACGCGCAGGCGATGGTCGAGGAGGCGCACGGCGAGGTGAAGCTGGCGCTTCAGGAACTGCGGGATCTGGCGCGCGGGATCCATCCGGCGGTGCTGACGGACCGGGGGCTGGACGCGGCGCTGTCGTCGGTGGCCTCGCGGTGCACGGTGCCGGTGAAGGTGACCGCCGACCTGGACGCCCGGCCGGCCGCGGCGATCGAGGGCATCGCCTACTTCACCGTCTCCGAGCTGCTGCAGAACATCAGCAAGCACAGCGGGGCGAGGTCGGCGTCGGTGGAGGTGTGGCGGTCGGACGACCGGCTGCTCATCCAGGTGTGGGACGACGGCCGGGGCGGCGCGCGCCTCGACGCGGGCAGCGGGATGCAGGGGCTCGCGGAGCGGCTCGGCGCGGTCGACGGGTTGTTCGTCATCGACTCGCCGGTGGGCGGGCCCACGACGGTCACGGCGGAGCTGCCGTGGCGGGACCGGACGCAGGACGCGCGGCGGGGGTAGGGCGCGCGGCGGGGACGGCTGCTCGGCGGGGGTAGGGAAAACCCCCCTTCCAAGACGCCGACGGACTCCATGGTCCGCTGACCTGCGGTCGACCAGGGTGGAGATACGGCAGACACCGGTACGACACCCAGGCGCGGGACGAGAAGAAGGACGACGCCGATGGCCACGGACTACGGACAGAGCTACGGGTTCCTCGACGAGCCGCGGCGGCATCGGCTGCCCACCGGGCTGCGGGCACCGTTCGAGGGACGCACCTGGCGTGAGTTCGGATATGTGCTGCTCAGCCTCCCGATCAGCATCGTGTTGTTCACGTACGGCGTCACGATGGTCGCGATCGGTGCAGGGCTGTTGGTGACGTTCCTGGGGGTCCCGGTGCTCGCGGCGGGGCTGGCCGGGTGTCGGGGCTTCGGGGCGATGGAGCGGGCGCGGGCGCGCGGGCTGCTGGGTCTCGAGGTCGCCGATCCGGAGCCGCTGAGGATGCGGGGGCACGGCTTCCTGGCCTGGATCGGGGCCGTACTGAAGAGCGGTGCCTCGTGGCGGGCTCTGCTCTACTCGGTGATCCAGTTGCCGTGGTCGGTGTTCTCCTTCGTGGTCGCCCTGAACTTCTGGGCGTACGGGTGGGCGCTGCTGACGTATCCGCTGTGGTTCTGGCTGTTCCCGGCGTACGGCGGGCAGGACGGTCTTCAGTTGTACGGCGACGAGACGCATCACATCTATCTCGACAACCCCTTCGAGATCGGCGTGACGGCGTCGGTGGGGCTGTTGTTCACGCTGGCCACACCGTGGATCGTGCGGGCCCTGACGCAGGTGGACCGGCTGCTGGTGCACGGGCTGCTCGGCCCGTCGCGGCTGGCGACGCGGGTGGTGGAGCTGGAATCCGACCGGGGGGTCGTGGTGGACACCGCGGCGGCGGATCTGCGGCGCATCGAGCGGGATCTGCACGACGGGGCGCAGGCGCGGCTGGTGGCGTTGGCGATGGATCTGGGGCTGGCGAAGGAGAAGCTGGCGGAGGATCCGCAGGCGGCGGCGCGGATGGTGGACGAGGCGCACGGTGAGGTGAAGACGGCGCTTCAGGAACTGCGGGACCTGGCGCGCGGGATCCATCCGGCGGTGCTGACGGACCGGGGGCTGGACGCGGCGCTGTCGTCGGTCGCCTCGCGGTGCACGGTGCCGGTGCAGGTGGAGGTGGACCTGGTGGAGCGGCCGGCGCCGGCGATCGAGGGGATCGCGTACTTCACGGTGTCGGAGCTGCTCCAGAACATCAGCAAGCACTCGCGGGCCACGTGGGCGGGGGTGGACGTGTGGCGGGTGGAGAACCGGCTGATGTTGCAGGTGGTGGACAACGGAGTGGGCGGTGCGAGTGCCTCCGGCGGGTCGGGGTTGGCCGGGTTGGCCGAGCGGCTCGACGCGGTGGACGGGATTCTGGTGGTGGACTCGCCGGTGGGCGGACCTACTCGGGTCACGGCGGAGCTGCCGTGGCGGGGTGAGCGGGTCTGAGGAGACGGTCGTCCGGAGGGCGGGCGGGACCAGGCGAAGTCACCCGCCCGCCCTCACCACCGGGCGACGGTCACGCCCCTCCCACCCTCAGCACCGTCTTGCCCTTGTTGCGCCCCTCCCCCAGCAGGTGGTGGGCCGCTGCCGCGTCGGGCAGGTCGTACTCCTCCGTGATGTCCAGGCGTACCGCTCCCTCTGCTGCCAGGCGCAGTGCGTTCAGGGCGTGGGCGCGCAGGGTTTCGGGGGCGCGGCGGGCCAGGTCGCCGATGTTGTAGCCGGTCAGGGTGCGGTTGTTCTTCCAGAGCGGGAGGACCGGCAGGTGCAGGTCGGGGTGGCGGGCCGCCTCGCCGTAGACCGCGACCCGGCCGAAGGGGGCCAGGGCGTCGAGGCTCGCCTGCCGGGTCGGGCCGCCCACCGGGTCCAGGACCACGTCGACACCACGGCCGGCGGTCGCCGCCCGCACCGCCTGCGGGAAGGCGTCCCGCACGAAGACCTCGTCGTAGCCGAAGGCGGCGCGGGCGTACTCGGCCTTCTCCGGTGTGCTCACCGTGCCGTACACCGCCCGCGCCCCCAGCGTCCGGGCCAGCTGTGCGGCCACGCCTCCGACGCCGCCCGCGGCGGCGTGGATCAGGACCGTGTCGCCGGGCGCGAGGCGGGCCGCCCCGGCCAGGACGCCGTACGCCGTGGTCAGGACGAGGGCGGCGCCGCCGCCGGTGCGCAGGTCGAGGGCGTCGGGGAGCGGGAAGGCGAACGCGGCCGGGACGACGGCGTACTCGGCGTAGCCGCCACCGTCGGGCAGATACGCGGCAACCCGGTCCCCCACCGACGGATCCCCCGCCACCCCCTCCCCCACCGCGGCCACCACTCCCGCCGCCTCCAGCCCCGTCACCGTCTCCCCGTCCGGCTCGCCGAAGTCTCCGAGGCGGTGCTGGATCTCTCCGTAGTTGACGCCCGCGTACGCGACGCGGAGGAGGATCTCGCCGGGGCCCGGGGTGGGGGTGGGCAGGTCGATGAGGTGGAGTACCTCCGGTCCGCCGGTCCTGCTGAACGCCATCGCCCGCACAGGGCCTCCCTCGCTCGTCGATCGCTCAGCCGCGATGGAGGCCGGAACTCCTCGTGGCGACCCCCGTATTCCTGCCGAACGCGCCGCGTCGGCTCGTTTCACACGCTGTTCATCGGCGTTCTTCGCGGTTCGCCGCGGTTCTTCGCAGTTCTTCGCAGGTTGTCGCAGTTCATCGGCCCCGAATCCCGTTGCTCCGGCACGAGCCGGTGGGAATGCTGGAATGCTGGACTTTGCTCGTCGGGGAGACGGGCGCGGAGTCGGGGTGTGGGGGGCCGAGGATCGTGGAGGACAGGGTGCGGGTGGTCATCGCCGAGGATTCAGTGCTGCTCAGGGAGGGGCTGACCCGGCTGCTGACCGACCGCGGGCATGACGTCGTCGCCGGGGTGGGCGACGGGGAGGCGCTGGTCAAGACCATCACGGAGCTCGACGGGCAGGGGGAGCTGCCGGACGTGGTGGTGGCCGATGTGCGGATGCCGCCCACGCACACCGACGAAGGGGTGCGGGCCGCCGTACAGCTGCGCAAGGCCCATCCGGGGCTCGGGGTGCTGGTGCTGTCGCAGTACGTGGAGGAGCGGTACGCGACCGAACTTCTCGCCGGGTCCAGTCGCGGCGTCGGCTATCTGCTCAAGGACCGGGTAGCCGAGGTGCGTGAGTTCGTGGACGCGGTGGTGCGGGTCGCCCAGGGGGGTACGGCCCTGGACCCGGAGGTCGTGGCGCAGTTGCTGGGGCGCAGCCGCAAGCAGGACGTGCTCGCGGGCCTCACCCCCCGGGAGCGTGAGGTGCTGGGGCTGATGGCCGAGGGACGGACGAACTCGGCGATCGCCCGGCAGTTGGTGGTGAGCGACGGAGCGGTGGAGAAGCACGTCAGCAATATCTTCCTGAAGCTGGGGCTGTCCCCCAGTGACGGGGATCACCGTCGGGTTCTCGCGGTCCTCACCTATCTGAACTCCTGATGACCTGACACCGTGTCAGCCGTATGGGTGCAACGGTCACCGAGTCCGAGAACCGAACGGGAGTACTGGGCGTCTTGTAGGGAAGCGCCGGGGGGCGAGAAATCATGACAAGTCAGGGCGGCAGGGCGTCTCAAAATCGTGTCCATCATGCGATTGGCCACAGGAAGGCGACCCTTACGGACGTAGGGTTGATCCAGGGAAGGCCTGCGGGAAGGCCTGTCCCGGACAGCCGCCTCGAAGGAGGTCCAGTTCAGTGACCAGCCAGGTCAGTAGCCCAGCGGAGCAGGCCGACGAAGCCGTCGTGGGAGAGCAGCGCAAAGTGGCAGGGACCAAGGACGTCCGCCGCCTCGACCGGGTGATCATCCGCTTCGCGGGGGACTCGGGTGACGGTATGCAGCTCACCGGCGACCGCTTCACCTCCGAGACGGCCACCTTCGGCAACGATCTGTCCACTCTCCCCAACTTCCCCGCCGAGATCCGGGCCCCTGCCGGAACCCTGCCGGGTGTCTCCAGCTTCCAGCTCCACTTCGCCGATCACGACATCCTGACCCCGGGTGACGCTCCCAACGTCCTCGTCGCGATGAATCCGGCGGCCCTGCGGGCCAATATCGCCGATCTGCCACGCGGCGCGGAGATCATCGTCAACACGGATGAGTTCACCAAACGGGCGATGCAGAAAGTCGGATACTCCGAGAGCCCCTTGGAAGACGGGTCGCTCGACGGGTACAGCCTCCACCCTGTACCCCTGACGACCCTCACGGTGGAGGCACTGAAGGACTTCGACCTGTCCCGCAAAGAGGCCGAGCGCAGCAAGAACATGTTCGCGCTCGGCCTCTTGTCGTGGATGTACCACCGGCCGACCGAGGGCACGGAGAAGTTCCTGACCTCGAAGTTCGCCAAGAAGCCGGACATCGCGGCGGCCAATATCGCGGCCTTCCGCGCGGGCTGGAACTTCGGTGAGACGACCGAGGACTTCGCGGTCTCCTACGAGGTCGCCCCGGCCGCCACCGCCTTCCCGACCGGCACCTACCGCAATATCTCCGGGAACCTGGCCCTGTCCTACGGACTGGTCGCCGCGTCCCGGCAGGCGGACCTACCGCTGTATCTGGGCTCGTACCCGATCACTCCGGCCTCCGACATCCTGCACGAGCTGAGCAAGCACAAGAACTTCGGTGTCCGCACCTTCCAGGCGGAGGACGAGATCGCCGGCATCGGCGCGGCACTCGGCGCGGCCTTCGGCGGTTCGCTGGCGGTGACGACCACCAGTGGTCCCGGTGTGGCGCTGAAGTCCGAGACGATCGGGCTCGCGGTCTCCCTGGAACTGCCCCTGCTCGTCATCGACATCCAGCGCGGCGGCCCGTCCACGGGTCTGCCGACCAAGACCGAGCAGGCGGACCTGCTCCAGGCGATGTTCGGCCGCAACGGCGAGGCGCCGGTCCCGATCGTCGCCCCGTGCACCCCGGCCGACTGCTTCGCCGCGGCGCTGGAGGCGACACGTATCGCGCTCACCTACCGCACCCCGGTGATGCTGCTCTCCGACGGCTACCTCGCCAATGGCAGCGAGCCCTGGCGCATCCCGGAGCAGGACGAACTCCCGGACCTGACCGTGCAGTTCGCGCAGGGTCCGAACCACACCCTGGAGGACGGCACCGAGGTCTTCTGGCCGTACAAGCGCGACCCGCAGACCCTGGCCCGCCCCTGGGCCGTCCCCGGCACGCCCGGTCTCGAACACCGCATCGGCGGCATCGAGAAGCAGGACGGCACGGGCAACATCTCCTACGACCCCGCCAACCACGACTTCATGGTCCGCACCCGGCAGGCCAAGATCGACGGCATCGACGTACCGGACGTCGAGGTCGACGACCCGCACGAGGCGCGCACCCTGGTGCTGGGCTGGGGCTCGACGTACGGCCCGATCACCGCGGCCGTGCGCCGGCTGCGGGCGGCCGGCGAGTCCATCGCGCAGGCCCATCTGCGCCATCTCAACCCGTTCCCCCGGAATCTCGGCACCGTGCTGCGGCGGTACGACAAGGTCGTGATCCCGGAGATGAACCTGGGGCAGCTGGCCACGCTGATCCGGGCGAAGTACCTGGTGGACGCCCACTCCTACAACCAGGTCAACGGCATGCCGTTCAAGGCCGAACAGCTCGCCACGGCTCTCAAGGAGGCCATCGATGGCTGAGACGTCCACGGAAGGCACGGGCACGATCGAGGCGCTTTCCCTCGTCCCGAAGGCCGAGGGACGCCAGGCGATGAAGGACTTCAAGTCCGACCAGGAGGTGCGCTGGTGCCCCGGCTGCGGTGACTACGCGATCCTCGCCGCCGTGCAGGGCTTCATGCCCGAACTCGGCCTGGCCAAGGAGAACATCGTCTTCGTCTCGGGCATCGGCTGCTCGTCCCGCTTCCCGTACTACATGAACACGTACGGCATGCACTCCATCCACGGCCGCGCCCCCGCCATCGCGACCGGACTGGCCACCTCGCGGCGGGACTTGAGCGTATGGGTGGTCACCGGTGACGGTGACGCGCTGTCGATCGGCGGCAACCACCTGATCCACGCGCTGCGCAGAAACGTCAACCTCAAGATCCTGCTGTTCAACAACCGGATCTACGGGCTGACCAAGGGCCAGTACTCCCCCACCTCCGAGGTCGGGAAGATCACCAAGTCGACGCCGATGGGGTCGCTGGACGCGCCCTTCAACCCGGTGTCGCTGGCGATCGGCGCGGAGGCGTCGTTCGTGGCGCGGACGGTGGACTCCGACCGCAAGCACCTCACGGAGGTCCTGCGCCAGGCCGCGGCCCATCCGGGTACGGCGCTGATCGAGATCTACCAGAACTGCAACATCTTCAACGACGGCGCCTTCGAGGTGCTCAAGGACCGCCAGCAGGCGGAGGAGGCGGTGATCCGCCTCGAACACGGGCAGCCGATCCGCTTCGGCACGGACGGTTCCAAGGGGGTCGTACGGGACCGGCTGACCGGTGATCTGAAGGTGGTGACGGTGACCGCGGACAACGAGGCCGAGATCCTGGTCCACGACGCCCACGCGGCGTCCCCGACCACCGCCTTCGCCCTCTCCCGCCTCGCCGACCCGGACACCCTGCACCACACGCCCATCGGCGTCCTGCGGTCCGTGGACCGGCCGGTGTACGACACGCAGATGGCCGACCAGCTCGACACGGCGATCGAGCAGAACGGCAAGGGTGATCTGGCGGCGCTGCTCGCGGGCGGCGACACCTGGACGGTCGTGGGCTGAGTCGTGGGCTGACGCGTCCCGGGGGCCTGGATGTCGTACGGCATCCAGGCCTCACGGCTGTCAGGCGTCGGGGATGTCCCGCTTGGCCCTGATCAGCGTCTCGCGGCTGACGACGACGATGCGTTCGTAGTCGGCGCGGCCTGCGTCGGCGGGGAGATGGGGCTCGAGTTCGTCGGTGGCTTCGGTGCCGATGACGGCGAAGTTGCCGTCGGAGAGTTCGAAGAGGTCGGGGCAGGTCTCGCTGGAATGGCTGCCTCGTTGGCGCGGAGTGTCGCCCAGTCTTCGACTGATGAGGCGGACTGGGGGTTCGTCCAACTTCACGGTGTACTCCTTCGGGGGGTTTGCCGCGCGACACGACCACGACGTGAGCGGACCTGCTTGACGCGACTCTTGATCTATGACCGCTCAAACGACTCCGCATACCCACTCGTTCGCGTGATCAGATCCGCGGCGACCCCACCACCCACCACTCGTCCGGGTCGTCCGCCCGCTCCTCCAGGATCGCGTCGACGGTCCGCCCGACTCTGGCCTCCAGGGAGTCCTCGGGGAGTTCGCTGCGGTGTTCGGCCGTGCGTTCCCAGTACTCCGCGAAGACTCCGCCGCGGCACAACACCCGCAGATGGCCCCGGAGTTCCTCCCAGTCGACCGAGCCGACCCGGTACGAGAGCAGCATGGCCGCGTACCAGCGGTTCACGAACAGGATCTGGCGGCGCCGCTCCTCGGACACGCCGGTCAGCGAGCTGGCGGCGTCGGCGAGCGACGGGTCGTCCATGGCCCGGCCCTGCTGTTCGGCGATCAGGCGGTGGTGCTGGATGAGGTTGGCGCGGCGGATCTCCTCGGTCATGAGGGTCAGCTGCCCCAGGAGCGCCGTCAGCAGTTCCTCCTGGCGCCGGCGGCGGGCACCCCGGCCGAAGAGCGCGCGTAACGGTGTGGCCATGGCAACGAGTCCCCCCTGGTCGCGGACCCTCATGGTGCCCGGCGGCCCGGGTCCGCGCTCGGGGCGGAAAGGGGGCGCACGGAAGGACGCCCGCTCAGAGCTCAGGCGCGGTTCTTCGCCTCGCCCTACGCCTGCCCGCGGTTCTTCGCCTCGCCCTACGCCTGCCCGCGGTTCTTCGTCTCGTCGTACGCCTGCCGCGCCTTCTCCACCTCGCCCATCCGCCGTTCCGTCCACAGCGCCAGACCCCGTACCTGTTCCGCCGCCTCCCGGCCCAGGTCGGTGAGGGAGTAGTCCACCCTCGGGGGGATCACGGGCCGTGCGTCGCGGTGGACGAGGCCGTCGCGTTCGAGGGTCTGGAGAGTCTGGGTGAGCATCTTCTCGCTGACGCCCCGGCCGCCGAGGACGTTGATCGCGCGGCGGAGTTCGCTGAAGCGGTAGGGGCGGTTCAGCAGCTCGATCAGGACCAGGACGCCCCAGCGGCTGGTGACGTGCTCCAGGACGAGGCGGTGGGGGCACATCGCCTCCACGGCCTGCCCGGACGGAGAGAGGTTACTTACTGCCATGCCAGTACCTTACTTCAAAGTGGGTACTTTCCATCAGTTAGCGCATCTCCTACGGTTAGTGCATCCGCACCCCACAAGGAGATCGCACATCATGAGCATCGTCGTCACCGGAGCCAACGGTCACCTGGGCCGCCACGTCATCGAGCAGCTGCTGGAGAAGGTCCCGGCCGACCAGGTCACCGCGGTCGTGCGCAGCGCGGAAAAGGGTGCCGAGCTCGCGGCGAAGGGCGTGCAGATCGCCGTGGCCGACTACAACACCCCCGAGACGTTCGACAGCGTCTTCGCCGAGGGCGACAAGGTGCTCCTCATCTCCGGCAGCGAGGTCGGCAACGACCGCCCGGGCCAGCACACGGTCGTCATCAACGCGGCCAAGGCCGCCGGCGTCGCCCTGCTCGCCTACACCAGCGCCCCGGGCAGCCTCGGCGCCGCGCTCGCCGACGACCACCGCGCCACCGAGAAGGTGCTCCTCGCCTCCGGCCTGCCCTACACGCTGCTGCGCAACGGCTGGTACCACGAGAACTACACCGAGAACCTCGGCCCCACCCTGGAGCACAACGCCGTCGTCGCCGCCGCCGGCGAGGGCCGGGTCTCCTCCGCCTCGCGCGCCGACTACGCCGCCGCCGCGGCGGCCGTCCTCACCGGCGAGGGGCACGAGAACCAGACGTACGAGCTCGGCGGCGACACCGCGTGGAGCTTCGCCGAGTACGCGGCCGAGCTCAGTCGGCAGACCGGCAAGGAGATCGCCTACAACGACGTGCCCGGTGAGGCCCTGGTCGGCATCCTGACCGGCGCCGGACTGCCCGAGCAGTTCGCCGTGATCCTCGCGGGCGTGGACGCCTCCATAGCCAAGGGTGAGCTGGTCGTCGACTCCGGCGACCTGTCCCGCCTCGCCGGTCGGCCGACCACCCCGCTGGCCGACGCGATCGCCATCGCCCTCAAGGGCTGACGGCACCCGCGCCGCCTCCCACCCCGCCTGTCATGACCGTATAGCGATACGGACATGACAGGCGGGGGCGCTCGGCGTTACCTTCATCCGGGCGACGCATTCGAGAGGGAGGCCCCGTGACCGGGAAGCCGAGCGGTGAGCAACGCATAGGACTGCTGAACGGCTTCGCCGCATACGGGATGTGGGGGCTGTTCCCCCTGTACTTCCCGCTGCTGAAGCCGGCCGGCCCCTTCGAGGTGCTGGCCCACCGGATGGTGTGGTCCCTGCTCGTCGTCGCCCTGGCCCTGCTCGTCCTGCGCCGCTGGAGGTGGGCCGGGGAGCTGCTGCGCCAGCCGCGCCGCCTCGCGCTGATCGCGGTCGCGGCGGCCGTCATCGCCGTGAACTGGGGCGTCTACATCTGGGCCGTGAACAACGACCGGGTCGTGGAGGCCTCGCTCGGTTACTTCATCAACCCGCTGGTCACCATCGCGATGGGCGTGCTGCTGCTCAAGGAGCGGCTGCGGCCCGTGCAGTGGACGGCGGTCGGGGTCGGCGCCGCCGCGGTCGTCGTCCTCACCATCGGGTACGGGCGTCCGCCGTGGATCTCGCTGATCCTCGCCTTCTCCTTCGCCACCTACGGCCTGGTGAAGAAGAAGGTCAACCTCGGCGGCCTGGAGTCGCTGGCCGCCGAGACCGCGCTGCAGTTCCTGCCCGCGACCGGGTACCTGCTGTGGCTGGCCTCCCAGGGTGACGCCACCATCCTCACCGAGGGCCCCGGGCACGCCGCGATGCTCGCCGGGACCGGCCTGGTCACCGCGCTCCCCCTCATCTGCTTCGGCGCCGCCGCGATCCGCGTGCCGCTGTCCACCCTGGGCCTGTTGCAGTACCTGGCGCCGGTCTTCCAGTTCCTCCTCGGTGTCCTCTACTTCGGCGAGGCCATGCCGCCCGAGCGCTGGGCGGGCTTCGCCCTGGTCTGGCTGGCCCTGTCGCTGCTGACCTGGGACGCGCTGCGGTCGGCCCGCAGGGCGCGGACGCGGCCGGCCAGGTCCGCCGCCACGGTGGCGGCCGGCGCCCCAGTCCCCGTACGGGACACGGACACCGTCGCCGCCGGGGCGGACCCGGTGGACGCGGCCGTAGAACTCGTCCGCGGCACGGACCGCGTTTAGGACAGCCTCCGACCCAGTGCGCCGCTATAAGTGACCGCATGACGCACACCACCCCAGCCCCCGTGCACTGGAAGCTCGTGATCGACTGCGCGAACCCGCAGTCCCAGGCCGACTTCTGGGCCGCCGCGCTGCACTACGAGGTTGAGGACAACGACGCCCTCATCCAGCGGCTCCTGGAACTCGGCGCGCTGCCGCGCGAGGCCACCGTGGAGTTCCACGCCCGTCTCGCCTTCCGCGACCTGGTCGCCGTACGGCATCCCGAGGACCCGTACGACAAGGACAGCGGCACCGGGCTCGGGCGGCGGGTGCTGTTCCAGCGGGTGCCGGAGGAGAAGACCGGGAAGAACCGGCTCCATCTCGATCTGCACCCCGGGGACGGACTGCGGGCGGCCGAGGTCGAGCGGCTGACCGGGCTCGGCGCGCGCGTGCTGCGGGAGGTGCGGGAACCCTCGGGCGCGTGGGTGGTGATGGCCGACCCGGAGGGGAACGAGTTCTGCGTGCAATGACGAGGCCGACCGCGTGGACACCGCCGACCGGTATACGAACACCGCTGTCCTGATACCGCTCTTGACGGAGAGTTAGTCACAGCTTCACCATCCAGGCACCCCATTCGCTGTGGAATCCCTGTGATTCCCGAGGAATTCGGAGCCCCCCACATGAAGCTCTCGGTTCCCGGACGCGCGACGGCCACCGCCGTCACCGCGGCCGCGACACTCCTGATCGGCGGATCCATAGCCGGGGCGGCCCCCGCCCCGCACCCCGCGGTGGCCGCCGCCCCGGACATCCCCCTCGCCAACGTCAAGGCGCATCTGACCCAGCTCCAGTCCATCGCCACCGCCAACGGCGGCAACCGCGCGCACGGCCGCGCCGGCTACAAGGCCTCCCTCGACTATGTGAAGGCCAAGCTCGACGCCGCCGGATTCACCACCACCATCCAGCAGTTCACCTCCTCGGGCCGCACCGGCTACAACCTGATCGCGGACTGGCCGGGCGGCGACACCAACCGGGTCGTCATGTCCGGCTCGCACCTCGACAGCGTCACCGCCGGACCCGGCATCAACGACAACGGCTCCGGCTCGGCGGCCGTCCTGGAGACCGCGCTGGCCGTCTCCCGGGCCGGCTACCAGCCCGCCAAGCATCTGAGATTCGCCTGGTGGGGCGCGGAGGAACTGGGCCTGGTCGGCTCCCGCTACTACGTCAACAACCTGTCCTCGACGAACAGAGCGAAGATCAGCGGCTATCTGAACTTCGACATGATCGGCTCCCCCAACCCCGGCTACTTCGTCTACGACGACGATCCCGCGATCGAGAAGACCTTCAAGGACTACTACGCCGGTCTCGGCGTCGCCACGGAGATCGAGACCGAGGGCGACGGCCGTTCCGACCACGCGCCGTTCAAGAACGCCGGCGTCCCCGTCGGCGGCCTGTTCAGCGGCGCCGACTACATCAAGACGGCGGCACAGGCGGCCAAGTGGGGCGGTACGTCGGGACAGGCCTTCGACCGCTGCTACCACTCGTCCTGCGACACCACGTCCAACATCAACGACACCGCGCTGAACCGGAACAGCGACGCGATCGCGTACGCCGTCTGGGCGCTGTCGTCGTAGTCCCCGGGCCCAGGGCCTGTCCGGCGGATCAAGTCGCAGGAAAGCCGCGGCGCCTCATCGACGCCGGTGAGCGGGGTCTGGTGCGTTGGACTGCAAGGCGGAGGAGGGCGGCGACGCGGAGCGTCGGCAACCGACGACAACGCCGCAGGCCGACGCACCAGACCCCGCGTCTGCGGCATGATCCGCCGGACAGGCCCTAACGGCTGAGCTTGCGGGCGCGTTCGGCGAGCCGGTTCATCCGGGCGTGGGCGGACTCCAGCTGCTCGATGTCCTCGGCCGCCGGACCGTCCTCGTGTGTCAGCTCGGTCCACAGTCCGATCAGGTCCACGCCCATGCGCAGCCCCAGCTCCGGGTCGCGTACGGCACGCCAGGCGGTCGCCGCGCTCTGGACGTTGCCGTACGCGGCCTCCGCGTCCCGGGCGCGGCTGCGGGTCCTCGCCAGGTCCAGCGAGAGCCCGAAGGCGCGCGCCGGGTCACCGGCCAAGTAGGCGATGTACGCGGTGAGTTCGAGCAGCCGCAGCACTTCCGGGTGCTCCGCGCCGAGCGCCGCCGAGGCCTGCGCCACGGTGTGCTCGGACAGCCGGGCCGCCTCCTCCACCCGCCCTTCCTTGACCGCGTCGTTGATCCGGGCCATCGGCTCGGCGAGCATCGCGGTGCCGCCCCCGTCGTACGCGGTCGCGGGATCGTCCCCGAGCACCGCCTCGGCCACGGCGTCGAAGCCGCGCGGCGGGGTGGGCTTGGGGTCGGGGTCGTCGAGGGGGGTGGAGGCGGCGAGGTCGAGGACGGGCTTGGGCGCGGGAGCCGGGGTGGGCCGGGAAGCCGGCTCGGCGTCCGTCGTGGGTGCGTCCATCACCGGCGGGGGGCCGAACTGTCCCGTCGGGGGCGCGACCGTGCCGGGCGCCGCGTTCTCCACCCACTCCGGTACGGCCCGCAGCCGGAACGTCGGCATGGCGTCGCGCGGTTCCCGCTGATCCCGCTGTTCCTGCGGCCCGGCCTCGGTCCCGGTGTCGCCCTCGGTCTCGGTCTCGGAGGGAGCGCGGAGGATGTGGGTCGGCTTGTCGCGCGGGGGCTGGGCGTCGGCGGTCGCGGGGAGGGGAACGGGGGCGGGCCCTGCCGGGGACAGGTCCTCCTGGCCCGCCGCGGTCGGCCAGGCCGTCTCCCCCACGCCGGTCGCCGGAGCCGTGCGGCGGGGCTCCGCCGTGAACCGGCTGGAACCGTCCCTCTCGATCAGCAGGGCGACGACATAGCCGATGCGCTCGTCGCGGACCGTGACGTGCACGGGGTGTCCGGTGGCGAGGGCGATGCGGTGGAGGTGGTTCAGGACCGTCTGCTGGATCTCCTCGCCGGGCATCGCGCCGACCGGCACGCCACCGACGGTGGCACCGCCCGGCCCGACCAGCACATCGAGCGGTGCCGCCGCGAGCACGGCACCCTGCTGTTCCCGCTTCTCACGGCCAAGTCGCGACATCGTTCCCTCACTCGGTGCGTCGGGGAGTGGGCGGACGGCGTGTTCGAGTCCCATGGTGCTCCCTCTGGCCGTCGGCCTTCCGCTCCCCCGGCATCAAGAGCCGGTCGTACCCGTACTGTTGAGTAGTCTCTCCGCTCGCTCCCGGTTCTCACGTCACCGTGGCGTCACAGACTCGTCCCAGGCGAGACGGGAGACGTCTCGGGAAGGAGACCGCAGGTGCAGCAGGGGCCGGAGATCTGGATCCGCGGGCCGGTGGCCGTACCGCAGGGCCCGCCCCCGGAGCCCGTTCACGCCACCGCCACGGCACGGCGCTTCTCCTGGGTCGGCACCCACGGCGGCGCCGGCACCTCCACTCTCTCATTCGTCTACGGCGGCCATGACTGCGGCCGTGACTGGCCCGGCCCCGCCGATCCCCCGTCGGTGCTGCTCGTGGCCCGTACCCATGCGGCCGGGCTGGCGGCGGTGCTGCGCGCGCTGGAGCTCTTCCGGCGCGGCGAGGCTCCGCCGGGGCTGGACCTCGACGCGGTGGTCCTGGTCGCGGACGCGCCGGGGCGGCTGCCGAAACCGCTCGCGCAGCACGTCAAGGTCATCGAGTCGGTGATCGACGTGTACCGGGTGCCGTGGGTCCCGGACTGGCGCCTCGGCGATCTCTCGGGGCACCCGCCGCGCGAGACGGCATCCCTGGCCCGGCTCACGGGAGCGGCGGGGCGGCCGCACTGAGGGGGCTCCCGTGGGCCTTTCCCTGATTGCTTGCGCGTGCATATAATGCAGGCGCTTGTACTTGTCGTACGTCACCAACGACGCCTGGAGTCCCCATGACCCGCCGCTTCCTGTTCCTCCTGGCCAGCAGCCGCAGCGACGGCAACACCGAGCTGCTGGCCCGCCGGGCCGCCGAGCAGCTGCCCGCGGACGTCGAGCAGCGGTGGATCGACCTCGCGGCGCATCCGCTGCCCGACTTCGAGGACCTGCGGCACGACAGCGACCATGTGCGCCCGACGGACGGGACCACGGGGCTGCTCTTCGACGCCACGATCGCCGCGACGGACATCGTGATCGCGTCGCCGCTCTACTGGTACTCGGTCTCCGGCCACGCCAAGCGGTACCTCGACTACTGGTCGGGCTGGCTGCGCACCCCCGGCATCGACTTCAAGGCCACGATGGCGGGCCGCACCCTGTGGGGCGTCACCGCGCTCGCCCATGAGGAGTTCGAGGTCGCCGACCCGCTGATCGGCACGCTCCACCACTCGGCGGCGTACCTGAGGATGCGGTTCGGCGGGGTGCTGCTCGGCAACGGCAGCAAGCCGGGTGACGTACTGGGCGACACGCAGGCGCTGGCGCGCGCGAAGACGTTCTTCGCGCAGGAGGCGCCGCTCGCCCGCTTCCCGTACGAAGAGGTCTGAGCTACGCGGTGATGTCCTTCGTCGTGAATCTCGCCCACGCCGCCGAGCCGAACACCGCCGCGTACAGGGCCTGGAGGCCCAGGTTCTTCTGGAGGTCGTCCCAGTAGACGGGCTCGCGCATGAGGTCGGCGAAGGACAGCCAGTAGTGCGAGAAGAAGTACGGCTGAAGCGCGTGCAGTTGGGGGATCTGGTCGAGGATCTGGACCGTGATGAGCAGGCCGACGGTCGTCGCCATCGCCGCGATGCCGCTGCCGGTGAGGGTCGAGACGAAGAGGCCGAGGGCCGCCACGCCGGTCAGTGACGCGGCGACGACCAGGGCGATGAGGAAGGCCCGGCCCAGTCCCTCGGTGAAGGTGATCCGCGTTCCGGAGATGGTCGTCAGATCGCCGAGGGGGAAGAGGAGAGCGCCCACGGCCAGCGCGGAGATCGCCACGACGAGGGTCGCCACCACGCAGAACGTCATCACCGTCGCGAACTTGGTGAGCAGCAGGCGGGTGCGGCCGGCCGGGGCGACGAGGAGGTAGCGCAGGGTGCCGGCGTTGGACTCGCCTGCGATCGCGTCGCCCGCGATCACGCCGATGGCCATGGGGAGGAAGAAGGGGAGGGTCGCCGCCAACGCCGTGAACACCAGGAAGAGGCCGTTGTTGGTGACCTGGGAGATGAAGGCGGGGCCCTCTCCTCCGCCGCCGCGGCCCTGGCCCACGCCGCCGCCGTCGCTGGTCTCGATCTTGATGGCGATGCCTACGAGGAGGGGGACGGCGGCGAGGACGGTGAGCAGGGCGAGGGTGCGCCAGCGGCGGAAGGTGGTGCGGAGTTCATTGCCGAAGAGGGTGCCGCGTGGGGTTGTTCGGCGACTTGCGGTGCGTTGTGGCTGGTCGCGCAGTTCCCCGCGCCCCTGGTGGGTCAACTCAGCCTGCGACATCGAAGCCCTCCCCGGTCAGGGCCACGAAAGCCTCTTCCAGTGACGCCCGTTCGATCGTGAAGCCTCGGACCCTGACACCCGCCGTCACCAACGCCGCGTTCAGATCCGCCCATTCTCCCTCCGGTGGATCCGCCGTCACCCGGTCCTCCGTCACCACGACGTCACTGACCCCCTGTTCCTTCAGGACCCTCGCCGCCTCCCCCGTGTCCGGAGTCGTCACGACCAAGCGGCCTCTCGCCGCCAGGTCCGTCACCGGGCCCTGGGTGATCAATCTGCCCTGGGCCATGACCGCCGCATGCGTGCAGACCTGTTCGATCTCGTCGAGGAGGTGGGAGGAGAGGAAGACCGTGGTGCCGTCGGAGGCCAACTCGCGGACCAGGGAACGGATCTCGCGCATGCCCTGGGGGTCGAGGCCGTTGGTCGGCTCGTCCAGTACCAGCAGCTTGCGGGGCTGGAGGAGGGCTGCCGCGAGACCCAGTCGCTGCTTCATGCCCAGCGAGTACGCCTTCGCCTTCTTGCCGGCCGCCGCCGCGAGGCCGACCCGGTCCAGGGCCGTCGCGACACGGGTGCGCCGGGTGCGGGGGTCGGCGGTCGGGTCGGCGGCGTCGTAGCGGACGAGGTTGTCGCGGCCGGAGAGGAATCCGTAGAGCGCCGGGCCCTCGATGAGGGCGCCCACGTGCGGGAGTACCGCGCGGGTGGCGCGCGGCATGGGGCGGCCCAGGACGCGGGCCGTGCCCGACGTGGGCTCGATCAGGCCCATCAGCATGCGGATGGTGGTGGTCTTGCCGGAGCCGTTGGGGCCGAGGAAACCGAAGACGCTGCCCGCCGGGACGGTCAGGTCGAGACCGTCGACGGCGAGCTGCCCGCCGCGGTAGCGCTTGGTGAGCGCGCGGGTGTGAATGACGCTGTCGTCATCCACGTCCCCCGCGCCCTCCGGATGCGATTCCGTGGCGGGCACTGGCCCCATCGGCTCCCTCGATTCATCCAGCCCAGCCCTTAGGGCACTTACTTCGCCGCGTCCGCCGCCTTCACCAGCGCGTCCTTGGTCACAGCGCCGACGTAGACCTTGCCGTCGTCCGTGACCAGGGCGTTGATCAGCCGCGTCTTGAAGACCGTGCCCTCGCCGAACGTGCCGCTCACCTTGTCGCCGAGCGAGTCGAGGAAGCCACCGAACGCGCCGCCGGCCTCGGAGCCGGACGGGACGCCCTGGCCGCCGGTGTCGAAGGCGGCGATGGAGTCCCAGCCGTCCCCGATCACGTTCAGCCCGTCGAGGCCGGCGCCGAAGCCCTCGGCGCCGGACGGCTTCGAGTGCTCCCGCGGGGCGGCCGTGCTGTCCTCCTCCGTGACCTTCGCGCCCTTGGGCGGGGTGAAGTCGAAGGTGGACGCGGCCGGCTCGGCGAAGCTGACCTGGGTGAAGCCGGCGTCGACGACGGCCGCGCCGCCGCTCGACGGGGTCAGCGTGAACTTCAGCGGCAGCCCGGTCCTCGCGTCCACGGCGACGGTGATCTGGCCGATCGTCGACCCGTCGTCCTTGGGCTTGATGACGAGCCGGTACGCGTCCCGGCCGGCCACCTGCGCCGTGCCGTCGACCGTCACGGACGTGGTGTCGTCGACCGCCTTGAGGGCCTCGTCGGCGAAGTCCTTGGGCGTGGCCGGGGCTTCCTCCTCGTGCTGGGCGCTCTCGTCGGTGGTGGCGTGGAAGACCTCGTTGGACTTGCTGTCGTAGCCCCAGACGTTCTTGCCGTTGTGGATGAGGCTGTACTCGGCGGCGTCCTCCAGGACCGAGACCTTCTGCTTGTCCGGGCCGTCGGAGGCGACGCGCAGGGTGTGCGTGCCGGTCGCGAGTTCGGTCAGCTTGGTGGAGGGGTCGGCGGACGACCCGTCCCCGCCGGAGCTCGCGCCGCCGCCCGTGAAGGCGTCGCCGAGCCCGCCGAAGTCGGGCAGCCCCAGATCCGTGCTGATCTTCACCGTGCCGGACAGCTGCTGGACGTCCGACGCGGCGATCTTCTCGATGAGTTGCTGTGCGCTGATCTTCGGCAGGTCCGGGTCGCCGGAGTCGGCGAGCGCGGGGACGAGCCCGATGGTCGCCGCGGCCACCCCCACGACCGCGACCGGGACGACGTACCGCGCGGCCTTGCGACGCCCTGCGCGCAGGTCCTCGGCCTCGTCCGCGAGCGTGATGTCGTCGGATTCGTACGGTGCCATGTGTGCCCTACCTCCGTCGTCGGCGGCGGCGTCCTCTGAAGCGCTTCCCCTGCCTGGAGAGGTGCCCCCCACGTCCAACCCGTAGCCGCCATTCTCACCCGAATCGGTGAGGATTGGTGTTTTCCCGTGGTTCCCATCTGACCAAATCGGCGGCGGCGGGGCGTCAGCCCGCGGGCTCAACTCCACGTACACCTGGGGTATGACACACGGAGGCGGCGCCTCCCCCGACCCGTAGGGGTCGCACGGAAGACGCCGCTCCGGACGTGCTGGTCAGCCGCGCAGGAACACGTAGTCCGCGTGGTACGGCACCGCGACGATCTCCCCCGGCGCGCAGGAGCCGGACGGGGCTGCTCCGCCGACGGTGTTGAGCCGCAGGATCTCGGTCGTACGGGCCAGCAGGCCGTGCCGCTTGCCGGACTGAGTGGCCTTCAGGTCCAGCTCCGGGATGTTGCCGTCGCCGTTCGGGGTCCGGGACAGGACGGCGCCGGTGACCGCGCTGCCGTCGGGCGCGACCCACTGCGGGGTACCGGAGTTGGGGGCCACGAACGAGTGTGCGATCCGGCCGCCGAGGACGGCGCTGACGTCCCGCTGGGCGAAGGCGTACCCGCCGCCCGTGGCCGCCTTGCACTCGTAGATCTGCTCGCCCTTCACCACGGACGCCTGGACGTTCTTCAGCGCGTCACGGAAGTCGAACCCGGCGACGGTGACGCGGTGCAGCTGTCCCCGCACGGCTCCCCCGGGGAACTGCTTGGTGTGCAGGTTGGCGTAGAACGACCCGGGATCGGACTTCAGCGCGTCGAGCAGCGCCGCGTCCTTCACCGTCACCGTGCCGGTGGCGCTGTGCCCCCTGCCCTTCCCGAGGACCTTGCCGAAGTCGACCTTTACGTCGCCGTCGGCCCCCTTGGCACCCTGGTGGAGATGCAGGGCGGTGGGCCGGTCGAGCCCCCGCCACTTCACGGCGACGGAGACCCGGTCCCCGTCCACCTTGACGAACTCCAACGCGGCCCCGTCCGAGTCCCCCACGCCGACCTCATTGGCCCCCCGCAGACTGGCGGCGAGGACGGTCGGGGTCTCGGCGGTGTTCCCGACGGCCGAGGCCGACGTGGGGACAGCCACGGCGGCGACGGCGACAGCGCTGACGATCAGCCTCTTACGCATGAACGTGTCTCCCCGTTTCCCGGAGCCGGCACCCCCTGCGCCGACTTCCGTGGAGACATACGGGACAGATCCCAGCCCGGACTCAGCCCAAAATATGTGAGCGGCATCACATTGATGCCGCTCAGGGGCGCGGGGAACTGCGCGACCAGCCACAACGAACCCGCGCCCGGCACCGAAACAGCAGGCCCCGAGACTTACCCCGCCCGATGCACCACGGCGTCACACAGCTCGGTCAGCGCGGCCTTGGCGTCACACTCCGGCAACGGAGCAAGCGCAGCCCGCGCCTCCTCCGCATAGCGAACCGTGTCCCGCCGAGCCTGCTCCAGCGCGGGATGCGTCCGCAACGCCTCCAACGCCTCCGCCAGCCGCGCGTCATCGCTCAGGTCGGAGTCCAGCAGCTCGCACAGAGCCACGTCCTCCGCCAGCCCCAACCGCGCCGCCCGCTCCCGCAGGCGCAGCACCGGCAGCGTGGGAATGCCCTCGCGGAGATCCGTGCCCGGCGTCTTCCCCGACTCGTGGGAGTCGGAGGCGATGTCCAGCACGTCGTCCGCGAGCTGGAAGGCGACGCCGAGCCGCTCCCCGTACTGCGTCAGCACGTCGACCACCGTCTCGTCGGCACCCGACATCATCGAGCCGAACCGGCACGCCACCGCGATCAGCGATCCCGTCTTGCCACCCAGCACGTCCAGGTAGTGCTCGACCGGGTCCCGGCCGTCCACCGGCCCGGCGGTCTCCAGGATCTGTCCGGTCACCAGCCGCTCGAACGCCTCGGCCTGGATACGGACCGCCTCGGGGCCGAGGTCGGCGAGGATCTGTGAGGCGCGGGCGAACAGGAAGTCACCCGTGAGGACGGCGACGGAGTTGCCCCAGCGGGTGTTCGCGGCGTCGACGCCGCGCCGCACCGTCGCCTCGTCCATCACGTCGTCGTGGTACAGCGTCGCCAGGTGGGTCAGCTCGACGACCACCGCCGACGGCACCACACCGGGTGCGTAGGGGTCGCCGAACTGGGCGGTGAGCATCACGAGCAACGGCCGGAAGCGCTTGCCGCCCGCGCGGACGAGATGCTGTGCGGCCTCCGTGATGAAGGGGACCTCGCTCTTGGTGGCTTCGAGCAAACCCTCCTCGACAGCAGCCAATCCGGCCTGGACATCGGCTTCGAGAGCCTGGTCCCGCACGCTCAGCCCGAACGGCCCGACGACGGTCACGAGGGGTCTCCTGTCTGCTGGTGTCTACTGGCGCTTACGCGGTTTGTCGATAGGTCGCTGCCTTCACTCAAGTCAGCGTATCCGGTCACCTTTCGATCACCGTCGCCCCCCACCCGTGCAGCGCGGGCGGTATCGGATCACGGCCGGTATGTTTCTGATCACCTGAAAAGAACGGATATCTATCGACTTAAGCGGAAGTAGTGGAGTGTGTCTGGAACCAGTGTCGACGTAGCGCCCGGAAGTCAGCCACCCCCCGGAGGACGACACCGCCTTCTTCGGCCAGCCGAAAGGCCTGCTCACCCTCTCCGGTCCGGAGGTCCGGGAGCGCTTCTCGTTCCTGGGCATGCAGGCCATCCTCGTCCTGTACTTCGCCGACTCGGTGGCGAACGAGGGCATGGGCATGTCGGCCGCGACCATGACCTGGGTGGGCCTCGGGCTGATCAGCGCCGGCACCGGGCTGCTCAAGCCCAACGTGGCCACCATGGTCGGCAAGCTCTACCGGACCGACGACGAGCGGCGGGACGCCGGGTTCGCGCTCTCCTACATGGCGATCAACATCGGCGCCTTCGCCGGCCCCCTGATCACCGGCCGGCTGGGCGACCACAAGGGCTGGCACTGGGGTTTCTCGGCCGCCGCGATCGGCATGACCTTCGGGCTCGTCCAGTACGTCGCCGGGCGCCGTCACCTGGCCGGGCGCAGACACGCCGCCGGGTTCGCGCTCGCGCGGGGCGCGATGAGGCGGGCGGTGCGGCTGATCGTTTCCTCTCCCTCGCCCTCGCCCTCGCGGTGATGGCCGCCGCCCCGTGGCTGCGCCGCACCATGCACCCCGTCCACTGAGGTCACAGCGATGAGCCTGCACATCCGTACGTCCTTCCCCTACGAGACGGCCCACGAGGACCTCCGCATCCCGCTCCCGGACGGGACGCGGCTGTACGCGCGCGTGTGGCGACCGCTCACCGAAGAACCGGTACCCGCTCTGCTCGAATACCTGCCGTACCGGCTCACCGACTGGACCGCGCCCCGCGACTTCCAGCGGCACCCCTGGTACGCGGGCCACGGGTACGCCTCCGTGCGCGTCGACGTCCGCGGGCACGGCAACAGCGAAGGGCTGCCGACGGACGAGTACTCGGCGACCGAGCTGGCCGACGGGGTCGAGGTGGTCAACTGGCTGGCGACGCAGCCCTGGTGCGACGGCCGGGTGGGCATGTTCGGCATCTCCTGGGGCGGCTTCAACTCCCTCCAGATCGCGGCCCTCGCGCCCGAGCCGCTCAAGGCGGTCGTCACGGTCTGCTCCACGGACGACCGCTATGACAACGACGTGCACTACAGGGGAGGTTCCGTCCTCGCCGTCGACATGCACGCCTGGGCCGCCACCATGCTGGCCTTCGTCTCCCGGCCCCCCGACCCGCGGTACGCGGGCCCGGGCTGGCGGGACCTGTGGCTCGAACGCCTGGAGCACGTCGACCCGTTCATCCACACCTGGCTGGACCACCAGACCCGCGACGACTACTGGCGCCACGGCAGCGTCTGCGAGGACTACGGCGCGATCGACGCGGCGGTCCTGGCGGTGGGCGGCTGGCACGACCCGTACCGCGACACGGTGCTGAGGCTGGTCGAGCATCTGCCTCCGGACCGGGTACGAGGGATCGTCGGCCCCTGGCCCCACCAGTACCCGGACCGCGGGCTGCCGCCGGGTCCGGCGATCGGCTTCCTCCAGGAGACCCTGCGCTGGTGGGACCAGCACCTGAAGGGCGTCGACACCGGCGTCATGCGCGAGCCCCTGCTGCGGGCCTACGTCAGCGACTCCCATCGCCCCGCCACGGCCTACGACGCCCTCCCGGGCCGCTGGGTCGGCGAGCCGGCCTGGCCCTCCCCGCACGTCACGACCATCTCGTACGGCCTCCAGGGCGCCCCCGTCCTCGTCCGCTCCCCGCAGCACACGGGCGTGGACGCCGGGCGCTTCTTCCCGTTCGGGAACGACGCCGACCTGCCGCCGGACCAGCGGGAGGAGGACGCCCGTTCGGCCTGTTTCGAGTTCGCGGTGGGCGAGGAGACCTGGGTGCTGGGGCGGCCCCGGGTGCGGTTGCGGGTGACGTGCGAGGTGCCGCGCGGACAGGTGATCGCACGGCTGTGCGATGTGGCGCCGGACGGTGCGTCGACGCTGGCCACCCGGGGCGTGCTGAATCTGTCGGCGCGGCACGGGCGGGACCGGGCGGTGCCGTGGGAGCCGGGGGCGACCGGGGAGGTCGCCTTCGAGCTGAACGGCATCGGGCATGTCTTCCCGCCGGGTCATCGCATCCGGCTCGCGGTCTCCTCCGCGTACTGGCCGTGGATCTGGCCGCAACCCGAGTCAGAGGCCGGCCTCACGCTGGACCCGGCGGGCAGCTTCCTCGAACTGCCGGTCAGGACCCGTGACTTGGCTGCCGACATCGGCTTCGCAGAGCCCGAACAGTCCGCGCCCCTCGGGGTCAACTTCCCGGCCACCCTCGACGAACCCCGCCCCGAGCGGCTGGTCGTCCGGGATGTCGCCAAGGGCGAGTGGCGCCTTGAGGTCGATCCGCGGTACGGCGGCACCCGGGTCTATCCCGACGGCCTGGAGTTCACCGAGGACGCACTGGAGACGTACACGATCGACGAGACGGACCCCCTGTCGGCCCGCGCCCGCTCGGAGTGGTCGATCCGGCTGCACCGGCCGGAGCTGGGCTGGGACACGACCGTCCGGACCCGCTCGGAGATCATCTGTGAGGCGGCTGTGTTCCTGACCTCCGACGAGGTGATCTGCACCGAGGGCGGCGAGGTGGTCTTCCATCGGACCTGGGAGAAGCGGATTCCACGGACCGCCGGTTAAACGCCAGTTGGGGATGATTGCCCGATTTGCCGTTCTCGCGCTCGACGGTGACTTGCCTCACGCTCCCACGCCCCTAATCCCCGTGATTCCGGGCCTCACAATCCACGCACCAAGGTCAACAGGTGCGATCTGTGAATCCGGTACTTGTTTCGGACATGTGCAGTCGCATACGTTCCCGGCCCGGGTGGACGCCGAATCCTGCCGCCGCCCGTAGACCGCTCACACAGAGAACTTCACGGCAGGAGCGGGGGAACCAGGTAAGTCGCCGTACCGGACGTCTTCGGACATTCCGGTACGGCTTGGGGTGAAGTAATGCCTTCTCGGCATGACCGGGCAGCTCCCGCCCGAACCCGACAGCTCACCTCGCAGGCGCCGGAGAGGAACTTCGTCATGCGTCTGTCCCGCAAGCTCGCTGTCACCGGTGCCGCCGTCGCCGCACTCGCCTTCCCCGTCGTCGGCGCGACCACCGCGTCCGCGGCCACCACGACCACGGTCACCGCCACCTCGCTCGGCTACTCCGACACCCTCGACGGCTGGATCCGCGCCTCGCTCCAGGTCATGGCCCAGAACGGGATCCCCGGCACCTACGACGGCATCTACCGCAACGTCATCCGTGAGTCCTCGGGCAACCCGTACGCCATCAACAACTGGGACTCCAACGCGATCGCGGGCACGCCCTCCAAGGGCCTGCTCCAGGTGATCGACCCGACCTTCAACGCGTACCACGTGGCCGGCACCTCGTGGAACTCCTACGACCCGGTCGCGAACATCACCGCGGCCTGCAACTACGCGGCCGCGGTGTACGGCTCGATCGACAACGTGTACGGCGCCTACTAGAGATCTAGCGATACAGCCGATCGAGGACGACGGCGACGCCGTCGTCCTCGTTCGAAAGGGTGATCTCGTCCGCGACCGCCTTGAGTTCGGGGTGGGCGTTGGCCATCGCGACACCATGGGCCGCCCAGTCGAACATGGGGATGTCGTTGGGCATGTCACCGAAGGCGACGGTGTCCCGCGGGCCGAGGCCGAGGTACTCGGCGGCCAGCGCGAGGCCCGTCGCCTTCGTGATGCCGCATGGCTGGAGTTCGACGGTGCCGGGGCCGGACATCGTCACCGTCGCGAGGGAACCGACGACTCCGCGCGCGGTCGCCGCCAACTCGTCGTCCGACAGGGTGGGATGGCGCAGCAGCACCTTGCTGATCGGCTCGCACCACAGGTCGTCACGGCGGCCCACCCGCACGGCGGGCAGGGTCGGGTGCGGCATCAGATAGCCCGGCTCGATGAGCGTGAGCCCGTCGACCCCGTCCTGGTCGACGGCGGCGTACACCTGCCCCACCTCCGCCTCGATCTTGCCGAGCGCGGTCTCGGCCAGCTCCCGGTCCAAGGTGACCGACCACAGCAGACGGTCCGCGCCGGCGTCGTACACCTGCGCGCCCTGCCCGCACACCGCGAGCCCGGTGCTGCCGAGGTCGTCGAGGAGCGGCCGCACTCTGGGGGCCGGTCGGCCGGTCACCACCAGATGCCGGGCCCCGGCCGCCGCCACCCGCGCGAGCGCGGCGAGCGAGCGGTCGGAGAGCGTGTCGTCGCCCCGGAGGAGGGTTCCGTCCAGGTCAGTGGCGACGAGTGAATATGCGGTGGGTGCGGCCATGATCAGAGAATACGGATGGAATCCCCCGCCGACTCGACGCGAACCGGACGGCCGCACCTTTCACATCCGTTGACGTCGGCTCCGGTTGGCGCCCCAGTGGAATCCCGCACCACGACAGGGGAGTTGGCGTCCTCGAAGAGCCGGCCCGCGTCCCGTCGAGGCCGTGGGACGTGATCACGGATTCGTGAGTGTCTGTGAGCGTGCACAGAGAATGAAGCATTTCACCCTCTTGTCATTGAAGAGTCTGTCGGGTTACCTACTGTTGCTCGCGGGTGTCGCCCTCTTTGAAGTCTGTGCACGCTCACAGACGCTGGGCGTTTTCTCATGCTCTGTGAAAGGACCCTGACATGCGTAGACGCAGTGTGCTCACCGCTGCGGGAGCCGCCGCGCTGGCCGTCCCCGTGCTGGGAGCGGTGCCCGCCGCGGCCTCAACGGGCGGGCGCCGCCTGGAGATACGAGCCGTCGACCTCTCCTCGCTGCCCAAGAACGAGGACCACGGCGCCGTGTACCGCACCGCCGACGGGCACCGCGAGGACCCGGTCCGGCTGCTCGCCCGCGCGGGGATCAGCCATGCCCGGCTGAAGGTGTGGGTCGACCCGGTCGACGGCTACAACAACAAGGCGCACATCCTTCCCCTCGCCCGCCGGCTGCGCCGGGCCGGCATCGGCATCTGGGTCGACTTCCACTACTCGGACACATGGGCCGACCCGGGGCACCAGACAAAGCCGGCCGCGTGGGCGGACCTGGACGTGACGGGCCTGTCCCGTGCGGTGTACGACCACACGGCCGAGGTACTGGGCGCGCTGCGGCGCCAGGGCACGCCGGCCGCGTTCGTCCAGGTCGGCAATGAGATCAACGGCGGCGTGCTGTGGCCCGAGGGCAAGAACTGGGGCAGTGACGGCGGGGGTTGGGGCAATCTCGCCCTGCTTCTGAAGGCCGGGCTGAGCGCCGCGCGGGACACCCAGCCCCGTATCCGCACGATGCTGCACCTCGCCGCGGGCGGTGACAACGGCACGTCCCGCTGGTGGTTCGACAACGCGGTCGCCCAGGGCCTCGACTTCGACATCATCGCCCAGTCGTATTACCCCTTCTGGCACGGCGGCCTTGACGCGGCCGCCGCCAACTTCGCGGACATCACCGCCCGTTACGGCAAGCCCGTCGTCATCGCCGAGACCGCGTACCCGTTCACGCTGAGCAGCGAGGACGACGTCAACGACATCCTCAACAGCCCCTCCCAGCTCACCCCGGGCTTCCCCGCCACCCCCGAGGGCCAGGCCGCGTGGCTGCGCGCGGTGGCCGACCTCATGGCCGCGGTCCCCGGCGGGCAGGGGCTCGGCCACTGCTACTGGGAAGGCGCCTGGACCTACCGCTCGGGCAGCGGCTGGAACCCGGAGGACCCGACGTCCGGCAACGCGTGGGAGAACCTTGCCCTGTTCGACTTCGAGGACCGGGCACTGCCGGGGCTGCGGACACTGGGCCGATACCGGTCGTAGTCGCCGTCAGAGCACGGACAGGGCACTGACAGGGCTGTCCGCGGTGGGCTCCGTTCGGTGGGGGTGAGATCCTCGCGGGGTGACGGATCGAACGGATCAGCCAGGGACCTTCCTGGAGCATCTGCGGGTGGCGGCGGTCGGTGTCCTCGAACGCTTCCCCGAGCGGCTCAAGCCCGAGATGTACGCCCTCTCCTTCCGCATCTGGCGCGTCGACGCCGACGACCGCCACCCGTACGTGGCCATCGGCTACAACACCGAGAGCCAGTACGAGCGGGAGAAATACCCGGGTGACGAGGGCGAGGTCCGCTGGAATTACGCCTACTGGCTCCTCGACGGCTTCGAGATGCTCGGCAACATCCCCGAGGACCCGGTGGGCAGCCGGGTGTACGTGGAGGAGGTCAGGCGGCTCGGTGTCTGGTACGACGGTGAGTTCGACCTCGGCCGGGTGCTGGACGACGACGACCTCCGTGCCCGGACCGACCTCCTCCGCCTGCACTTCTACGACGCCGTCATCGACCTCGCCCGCCACCTCCACGCCGACGGCGTGATCGAGAAGACCTTCGGGCGTCCGCTGCCTGTCGTCGTCTTCGACATGGACTGCCCCGGCTGGGAGGTGCACGCGACGGAGTACGCCAATCCGCCTGAGCTGGTCGAGGAGTTCATGGCGTGGCAGCGGGCGGCCGGGGAGATCTGATCCTCGGCCCGGCCGACCCTGCCCGCGGGCCGGACCGCCGCTGCCCCAGCGCCGGACAGGCCCTAGCCGTGGGCCGTCGCCAGGTGCCTCGCCAGCCTCGGGGAGGCGAACTCCGTGCCGCACACGAAGCGCATCACCGGCCCGTAGGACGACGCCGACGGGAGCCCCGTGAAGTACAGGCCCGGCACCGAGGAGACATACCCGGCGCCGAGCCGGGGTGCGCCCCGGCTCACCGCGAGCCGGGTGCGGAGTTCATGGCCGAGGAAGTCCATCGCGGCGAGGTCGACGCGGTAACCGGTCGCGGCGATGACGTGGTCGGCGACGAGGCGCTCGGTGTGGCCGGTCGGGGTGAGGACGGACAGGGACGGGTGGCCGTCCGCGGTGTCGGCCTTGAGGACGCGGCGGACCTCACTGACCCGCACCTTGCCCTCGAAGCGGTCGCGCAGCCACCAGGCGCCGAGCGGGCCGAGGACCCGGCGGACCAGGTAGTGGCGGGCCTGGGCCGGGAGATGGCGGTAGGGGTGCGGGTAGTAGCTGAGCGCCCACAGGGACCAGGCGCGGCCGAACGGCGACTCCGGGCGCAGCCGGGGCTGCTGCCAGGGCGGTGCGCCGAAGGCGACGCTGCCCCGGCCGCGCGCCACGACCCGGACCTGGGCGCCGGCCTCTGCCGCGAGGGCGGCCGTCTCCAGCGCGGACTGACCCGCCCCGACGACGATCAGGTCCCGGCCCGAGAAGCGGCTGAGGTCATGGTGCTGGGAGCTGTGGGAGACGGGGCCCGTCGGGCTGGGGCCGTCGGCGAGCGTGAGCTCGGGGGGCAGGTGCGCGAGGCCCGAGAGCCCCGTGGCCACGACGACCGCGCGGGCGCCGAACAATTCACCCGAGTCCAGCTTCAGTTCGAAGCCGTGGTTCTTGTCCCGGTCGACGGACACGACCCGCACCCGCTCCAGCTCGGGCACCAGCTTCTGCTGGAACCACTCGCCGTACGCGATGAAGGTCTCGACGGGGATGATGTCCTCGTCGGTCACCAGCCGCGGTATGCCCGCCGCGTCGCAGTAGTCGGCCAGGGTGTGGCCCGGCTGAGGGGCGTCCAGGTTGGAGGCCACCGGGGTGGACTTGAGGAGCATGCCCGCGGGCATGTGGTCGCGCCAGCTCACCATGGGTTCGCCGAAGACGCGGACGGGGATGCCGCGGGCCCTGAGATGTGCGGCGGTCGACAGCCCGAAAGGCCCGGCGCCGATGACTGCGACTGGTCGGATCACGAAGTCCCTCCCCAGGACGTCACTTCGTCACTTCGTGGTGGTGCGTGTGCTGTTGTCGCGCCCTTCCCCGGCACGTCAAGGGGTGGCGGTGCCACGGTGGTTGGTCCGCCACAGTTGGTACAGGTGTTTCGCGCCCGGCCGTACGAAGCGCGCGAGCATCGTGAGGAACGGCAGCGGGTCGTCACCCGCGAGCCAGGCCAGCTCGGTCCCGCTCGCCCGCCCGGGCGCGTGCGGCGTCGTATAGCCGCTGCGGCGGTAGGCGAGGAGGGCGGGCAGGTCGATGTTCTCCACGATGTACCGGTGCCCGGCGCGCTGTTCCCCCTCCGGAACGGAGCGGCCGGTCAGATCCAGATGCATGGCGCGGACGACGTCCACCCCCGACTCGTTCTCGAAGAGCCGGAACTGGGCGCCCATGCGGGGATTGAAGTCGAGGAGCTTGTACAGCCCGTCGCGCCGGTCGAAGCGCAGGTCGAGGTCGATGATTCCGGTGAAGCCGATCTGTTTGATGAAACGCGCGGCCAGGTCGGCGAGTTCCGGATTGTCGACGACATACGCGTTCGCCGTCATTCCGGCGTGCGGCGGCCAGGAGCGGACCTTCACGCCGGTGAACATCGCGAGCGGGGTGGAGTCCGCGTCGAAGTAGGCGTGCACGATCCAGTCCTCGGCGTCCTCCCGGGGCAGGTACTCCTGGAGGATCACCGCGGGCTGCTCGCCCCAGTCACGGGCGAGGGCGAGCAGCCTGTCCCGGGTGGCGATCCGGGTCGTGCCGTTCACGGCCGGCCGGGTGCGGCGCACGAACGCCTCGCGGTTCTTCGCCACCACCGGGAAGCGGGCCTTGTCGGCGAACGCGACGATGTCGTCGTACGACCGCGGGAAGGCGGCCGTGGGGCTGGGTATGCCGTGTTCCACGCAGAGTTCGTGCAGCCCCTGCTTGCTGGCCAGGCGGCGGGGCAGGCCGCGCTCGACGGGCGGGACGAGGAAACGGGCGCCGAGTTCGAGCCGGTGCTCGGCGATCAGCACCGCGGCCTCCTCGTCGGTCGGCACCAGCACGGTGGGGCGGCCGATCCTGCGGCCGATCCTGAGCAGTCCCTCGACGAGCCGGCCCGGCTCCTCGGTCCCGGTCGTCGGCCAGACGAACGCCTTCCTGAGATAGCGGGAAGCCGCGGCGGGCGTGTAACGGTCCTCCGTGATCGCATACATCGGGACACCGAGACGGCCCAGACTGCGGATCGCGCCGACCCCGCCGTGGTGCAGCGGATAGTCACCGAACTTCACGATCAAACCCGGTACCTCTCGGTCGGGCTCGAACGGCACACGAACGTCAGCACTCCTGGCCACGGGTCCCCCCACGTGTCCCGTCTACGGAACGGCCCCACCCCGCCCGTTGTCCCCAAAGGAAGCTAAGCCGGAATTGCCGCCTCCGACCGATGCTTATCAGGACATTGCTAACTCTTTAGGCACTGCCGAGACAGGCAACTCGGCCGTAACGTGTGGCGCGACCACATGCGTACGCGGTGACATCACCTACCCAGCGTTGGAGAGTGAGGCAGCACCCCATGCCCCCCTTCGATCTACCCGAGGGCGACCCCTTCGGCCCGCACAACCTCCCCTACGGCGTCTTCTCCCTGTCCGGTGCCGACGACCGGACCGTCGGCGTCCGCCTCGGCGACCACGTCCTCGACGCCGGCGCGGCGGCCCTGGCCCTCGGCTCCCCCTACGCCCCCCTGCTCGCCCGGCCCTCGCTGAACCCGCTGCTCGCCGCAGGCCGCACCACCTGGTCGGACGTCCGGCGCGCGCTGACGGCCTGGGTGACGGTGCCGGCCCACCAGGCCACCGTCGCGGAGTTCCTCCACCCCCTGTCGTCCGTGACCCTGCACCTCCCCTTCGAGGTCGCCGACTACGTCGACTTCTACGCCTCCGAGAACCACGCCCGGAACGTCGGCCGGATCTTCCGCCCCGACGCCGCGGACTCCCTCACCCCCAACTGGAAGCACCTGCCCATCGGTTACCACGGCCGCTCGGGCACGGTCGTGGTCTCGGGCACCGAGGTCGTACGCCCCTGCGGCCAGCGCAAGGCCCCCACCGACCCGGCCCCGGTCTTCGGCCCCTCCGTCCGCCTGGACATCGAGGCGGAGGTCGGCTTCGTGGTCGGAGCCCCGTCACCGATGGGCTCCTCCGTGGCCCTGGCCGACTTCCGGGACCATGTCTTCGGCCTCTGCCTGCTCAACGACTGGTCGGCCCGGGACATCCAGGCCTGGGAGTACGTCCCCCTCGGCCCGTTCCTCGGCAAGTCCTTCGCCACGTCCGTGTCGGCGTGGATCACCCCGCTGGACGCACTGGAGGAGGCCCGGGTGGCCCCGCCGCGGCGGACGCACGAACTGCTGCCGTACCTCGACGACACCGTCCCCGACGCGGAGCCCGCCGGCTACGACCTCCGTATCTCCGTCGCCGTCAACGGCCACATCGTCTCCGAGCCGCCCTTCTCCTCCATGTACTGGACCGCCGCCCAGCAACTGGCCCACATGACGGTCAACGGCGCCTCGCTGCGCACCGGCGACCTGTACGGCTCCGGCACGGTGAGCGGCCCCACCGAACAGGAACGCGGCTCCCTGCTGGAGCTCACCTGGAACGGCCGGGACACCCTCGAACTCCCGGGCGGCAAGCGGACGTTCCTGGAGGACGGCGACGTGGTGACCCTGTCGGCGTGGGCCCCTGGACCGGACGGGGTACGGGTCGGCCTCGGCGAGGTCGTGGGGCGGGTCGCGGGGCCGAACGCGGGTCCGGACGGGCCGTCCGCGGGTCTCTGACCTGCCGCTCGGGAACTGGCGGAGTCGAGGATGAGTTGAGGTGGCGGGCGGCGGTGCCGTCGAGGTCTGCCATGTGCCGCCCGGCGCCGTCATACTGACGGCGGCGGATGGTGTGCGCACGGCCCCGCACCCCCGCCGCGCAGCCCTTCCTCGCCCCTTCCGTCGACCAGGATCCGGAGCCCGTGGCATGACTGTCTGCCTGCTCCTGCTGAGCGCCGTCGCCCTGACGGCCGCCGTGCCGGCGCCGCGTGCGCTGACCCGGGCCGACTGGCCCGAGCGGGAACCCGTGGTCGCGCTGTGGGTGTGGCAGTGCCTGGTCGCCACCGTGCTGATGTGCAATCTCACCGCCCTGGTCCTGGGCGCGGCGGCCGTCTTCCACACCGTCCGCGACCATGTCTTCGCGCCCGCGCCCCCGGCCGTGACGGCGGCGTACGACCTCTCCGCCGCCCCGGCCTGGGCCACCGTCCTCACCCTGCTGCTGGCCTGCGGCGCCGCCTGGACGACGGCGATGCTGGCCCGCGAGCTGGTCGAGGCCCGCCGGCGGCGCGGCCGGACGAGGGCGCACCTGCGCGAGCGCGCGCCGGAACTGCCCGGCGGGCTGGAGGAGGCCGCGCGCGGCCCGCTCCTGGTGCTGGAGGACGAGTACCCCGACGCCTGGTGGATGCCGGGCAGCCCGCCGCAGCTGGTGGTGACGACCGGAGCGCTGCACCGCCTCACCGACGTACAGCTGGACGCCGTCCTCACCCATGAGCGCGACCACGCCCGCGCCCACCACGACTGGCTGCTGCATCTGTCGACGGCCCTGGCGACCGGCTTCTCCCGGGTCCCGCTGTTCGCCCACTTCTGCGAGCAGACCCACCGCCTGGTGGAGCTCGCCGCCGACGACACCGCGTCCCGGCGCTGCGGCCATCTGACCACCGCCCTGGCCCTGATCGAGCTGAACCAGCACCGAGGCGTCCTGTCCTGCGCGTCCAGCCACCGGCTGCTGGGCGAGCGGGTGGACCGCCTGCTGGAGCCGCGGCCCCGGCTGGGACGCAGACACCGCGCGGTGACGGCCATGGTGGCGGGGCTGGTGCCGCTGCTTCCGTTGCTGATCGTTTTCGGACCCGGGCTGAGCGCGCTGGCCTAGGCGAGGTGGCAGATCTCTCCCTCGCACCCCTGAAACAGCAGGTCAAAGGCTGACCCAGCGGCGTCCGGAGTGGCGCAACACTCCTGCAACACCTCATTCCCTACCCCGTCGGTATGGTTCCCGCCATGCCCCCTTCCGACCGCATCCGTGACCACGCCGGCCAGGGCGCGACCACCGTCGCCGCCCACCGCGCGCGGCGTCGGCTGCGCGCGGACCAGGCACGGCAGCTCGCCGACCTCCTGCGCCACCAGGTCCTCTCCGGTGGCTTCGAGGACGGCGCCCTCCCCCACGAGACGACCCTCGCCACCGACTACGGCGCCTCCCGCAACACGGTCCGCCAAGCCCTGGACCTGCTCCGCGCCGAAGGTCTCGTCGACCGCCTCCCCGGTGTCGGCACCGTGGTCGTCGCCCGGAAGTACCCGCACGGCCTCGACCGTCTGATGGGCCTCGCCGAAACCCTGCGCGAACACGGCACCGTCACCAACGAGGTCCGCACGATGGGCCCCGCCCCGGCACCGCACCCGGTTGCCGAGCGCCTCCATGTCCCGCCCGGCACCGACGTCCTCTACATCGAACGCCTCCGCCGGCTCAACGGCCTCCCCCTCTCCCTCGATCTCACCTACATCCCGCTCGACATCGGCACCGCCCTGCTCGGCGCCGACCTGGAGAACACCGACGTCTTCCGGCTCCTGGAGTCGATCACCGGCCAGGGTCTCGGCCACGCCGAGATCACCCTGGAGGCGGTCAACGCGGACGCCCACTCCGCCGCCGTACTCGAAGCCCCGCGCGGAGCCGCCGTCCTCATGCTGGAACGCCTCACCCACCTCGCCGACGGCCGCCCCGTCGACCTGGAGTTCATCCGCTTCCGCGGCGACCGCATCACCATGAGCGGCCTGCTGCACCGGTCGCTCTGACCCACCCCCTCCCTTCCGAGCTGGACCTTCCTGGAGACAGCCATGCCCTTGGCGCCCCAGCGGGCCGACGTGCCCGTGACCATCGACGAGTCGAAGTGCATCGACGGCTGCACGCTCTGCGTCGACATGTGCCCGCTGGACTCCCTCGCCATCGACGAGAGCAGCGGCAAGGCCTACATGCACGTCGACGAGTGCTGGTACTGCGGCCCGTGCGCGGCCCGCTGTCCCACCGGAGCCGTCACGGTCAACATGCCCTATCTGCTCCGCTGAGAGGTCCCGACTCCCATGAAGAACAACGCAGTCGCCGCAGCCGCCCTCCTGCTGCTGGCGCCCCTGACGGCCTGCGGTGGCAGCGCCGAGGCGGGCGACGGGTCCACGGTCACCGTGACCGTCGGCTACCAGTCCAGGACCATCAACACCGTCACCGCCGGCACCCTGCTCCGCTCGCTCGGCTACTTCGAGAAGGAGCTCAACGCCCTCGGCGACGGCACCACCTACAAGGTCGACTGGCAGGACTACGCGACCGGCGCCCCCATCACCGCCCAGATGACCGCCGGGAAGATCGACATCGGTTCGATGGGCGACTTCCCGCTCCTCATCAACGCGGCCCGCGGCAAGCAGCTCGGCAAGCCGACCCACCTGGTCTCCGTCACCGGCTACAACCTCCGCGGCGGCCTCAACACGATCGTCACCGCGCCCGACTCGAAGCTGTCCACGCTGACGGACCTGCGCGGCAAGAAGGTCTCCACCAGCGTCGGCTCCGCCGCCGACGGCACCCTCGTACGGGCCCTCCAGCGCGCCGGCCTCGACCCGGACCAGGACATCGAGAAGCTCAACCAGCAGCCCGCGGTGGGTGCTTCGGCCCTGTCGGCGGGCAGCACGGACGCGCTCTCCCAGTTCGTCGCCTGGCCCGGCCTGCTCACCTACCAGGGCAAGGCCAAGGCCCTCTACGACGGCGCCGAGCTGAACCTCCCCACCTTCCACGGCGTCACCGCCCGCGAGGACTTCGCACAGCACCGCCCGACCGTCCTGGAGGCCTTCCTCAAGGCCCAGGCCGAGGCCACGGACTACCTGAACGAGCACCCCGTCGCCGCCGCCGAGAAGGTCGCGAAGGCCACCCGGCTGCCCGCCGAGGTCGTCTACCTCTACAACGGCGCCCACGGCATCTCCACCTTCGACCCCGCGATCAAGCCCCAGCTGGTCTCCGCGCTCAAGGACGACGTCTCGATCCTGAAGTCGGCCAAGCTGACCGGCGACATCGACGTGGACGCCTTCGTCGACGACCAGTACGTCAAGAAGGCCCTCGGCACGTCGTACGCCAAGCAGCTCACCGCCACCCCGCCCGCCGCCGCGAGCGAGGTCTGGCCCGAGGGCGCCTCCGCGACCCGCGCCTTCAAGACGCCCACCGAACTCCTGGCGTACGTCTCGGCCCACCAGGACGGCATCCGCGCGGCCTACGTCCCCGACGCCACCACCGGCACCCTCTGGTTCGCCGACAAGGCGGTCTGGGTCGCCGACGGCGACGAACTGCTGCCCTTCGTCGCACCGGCGACCGCGCGGGCGTACGTCGCCGAGCACGGCGGCGCCCGCGTGGTGACGTACGCCGACGCGCTGGAGCGGGCGTCGTGAGCCGGCCTCTGCCCCTCGCCGGCCGGTACGCCCTGCGGGTGACCTCGCTGGTGGTCGCCCTCGGGGTGTGGCAGGCGCTGACCAGCCTCGACATCGACCTGTGGCTGCGCTTCTCGCAGTTCCCCACCGTCACCGACGTGGCCCACGCCTTCGCCGAGCGGCTGTCCGGGCCCGACTACTGGACCGACCTCACCGACAGCCTGACCCGCATCCTCAGCGGCTTCCTGCTCGCGGCGGTGCTCGGTGTGGCGACGGGCGTGCTCGTGGCGCGCTCCCGCCTCGCCGAGGACCTGCTCGGACCGGTGCTGGAGGTCGTCCGGCCGATCCCGGCCATCGCCCTCGTCCCCGTCGCGATCCTCCTCTTCCCCTCCAACGAACAGGGCATCGTCTTCATCACCTTCACCGCCGCCTACTTCCCCGTCCTGGTCTCCACCCGGCACGCGGTCCGCGCGCTGACGCCCGTGTGGGAGGAGGCCGTGCTGACGATGGGCGGCGGCCGATGGCGGATCCTCGGCTCGGTCGTCCTGCCGGGTGCGCTGCCCGGCATCTTCGGCGGTCTGTCGGTCGGCATCGGTGTCTCGTGGATCTGTGTGATCTCCGCCGAGATGATCTCCGGCCAGTACGGCGTCGGGTACCGCACCTGGCAGGACTACACCGTCGTCGACTACCCCGGCGTCTTCGTCGGCATGGTCACCATCGGCGTCCTCGGCTGGCTCACCTCCACGGCCGTCGAGCTGCTCGGCCGCCGTCTGACGCGCTGGCTGCCACGGACGTCGTACGACGCCGGGAGCCGGGCGAAGAATGTCCGCGCGGTGCCCTTCGCGCGGGAGCCCAAGTCCGCCGCACCCGCTCCGAAGACCCAGGAGGCACGCGATGAGCACTTCGTCTGACCTCACCGAAGCCGCTGCCGGGGCACCCCAGGTCACCGCTACCGCACCCGCCCGCGGCACCCGGCTCACCCTCCGCGCCGCCACCCTCGGCCGGCCCGGCGCTCCCGCCGTCACCGGCGTCGATCTCGACGTCGCCCCCGGTGAGATCCTCACCGTCGTCGGCCCGTCCGGCTGCGGCAAGTCGACGCTGCTGCGCACCCTGGCCGGCCTGCTGACCCCGCTCGACGGCGAGGCCGGCCAGGACGGAAGGCCGCTGACGGGACCCTCCGCCGACCGCGCCCTGGTCTTCCAGGAGGACGCCCTGCTGCCGTGGCGCACCCTGCGCGCGAACGTCGAACTCCCCCTCGCCATCAAGGGCTTGGCGCGCGCGGAGCGTAAACAGCAGGCCGAGGACTGGCTCGACCGCGTCGGGGTCGGCGACCGGTCCCGGCAACTGCCGCACCGCGTCTCCGGCGGCCAGCGCCAACGCGCCCAGCTGGCCCGGGCGCTGGCCGGCCGGCCGCGCGCGGTGCTGATGGACGAACCGTTCGGCGCCCTCGACGCCCAGACCCGCGCCGGCATGCAGGACCTGCTCGTGGAGGTGCTGCACGGCACGGGCGCGACCGTCGTCTTCGTCACCCATGACGTCGACGAGGCCCTCTTCCTCGGCGACCGCGTCGCCCTCCTCGGCAACGGGCGCCTCTCCGCCGTACGCGAGGTGCCGCGCCCCCGCGACCGCACCGCGCGCGACGATCCGGCACGGCTCGCGCTGCGGCGCGACGTCCTGTCCTCCCTCGGCTCCTGAAAGGCCCCTCGGTGACCAGCCCCGCGAACACCCCCCTGGCGATCCCCGCCCTCACCGACGCCGAAGAGCTCTCCTGCGACGTCCTCGTCATCGGCGGCGGCACCGCCGGCACCATGGCCGCGCTCACCGCCGCCGAGCACGGCGCCGACGTGATCCTGCTGGAGAAGGCCCACGTCCGGCACTCCGGTGCCCTCGCCATGGGCATGGACGGCGTCAACAACGCGGTCATCCCGGGCCGCGCCGAGCCCGACGACTACGTCGCCGAGATCACCCGCGCCAACGACGGCATCGTCGACCAGTCCACCGTCCGCCAGACGGCCACCCGCGGCTTCGGCATGGTGCAGCGCCTGGAGTCGTACGGCGTGAAGTTCGAGAAGGACGAGCACGGCGACTACGCGGTCCGCCAGGTCCACCGCTCCGGCTCCTATGTGCTGCCGATGCCGGAGGGCAAGGACGTCAAGAAGGTGCTCTACCGGCAGTTGCGGCGGCGCGAGATGCGAGAGCGGATCCGCATCGAGAACCGGGTGATGCCGGTGCGGGTGCTGACGGCTGAAGGGCGGGCCGTGGGGGCGGTCGGCTTCAACACCCGTACGGGCGCCTTCGTGACGGTCCGCGCGGGTGCGGTGATCCTCGCGACGGGCGCGTGCGGCCGACTGGGGCTGCCGGCGTCCGGATACCTGTACGGCACGTACGAGAACCCGACCAACGCCGGTGACGGGTACGCGATGGCGTACCACGCGGGCGCCGAGCTCACCGGCATCGAGTGCTTCCAGATCAACCCGCTGATCAAGGACTACAACGGCCCCGCCTGCGCCTACGTCGCCAACCCCTTCGGCGGCTACCAGGTCAACCGGCACGGCGAGCGCTTCGTCGACTCCGACTACTGGTCCGGCCAGATGATGGCCGAGTTCGCGGCGGAGGTGGCGTCCGACCGGGGGCCGGTCTACCTGAAGCTCAGTCACCTCCCCGAGGAGTCGGTCTCGGCCCTGGAGTCGATCCTGCACTCCACGGAACGCCCCACCCGAGGGACCTTCCACGCGGGCCGGGGCCATGACTACCGCACCCACGACATCGAGATGCACATCTCCGAGATCGGCCTGTGCGGCGGCCACTCGGCCTCCGGTGTACGGGTCGACGACCACGCCCGGACCACCGTCCCGCGCCTCTACGCCGCCGGCGACCTGGCCTGTGTCCCGCACAACTACATGATCGGCGCCTTCGTCTTCGGCGACCTCGCGGGCGCGGACGCGGCCCAGTACGCGTCGTACGAAGGGGAGTTGCCCGCCGACCAGCTCCGCGAGGCGCACGAACTCATCTACCGTCCGCTGCGCAACCCGGACGGCCCGCCGCAGCCCCAGGTCGAGTACAAGTTGCGCCGCTTCGTGAACGACTACGTGGCCCCGCCGAAGTCGGGGGCGCGGTTGTCGCTCGCCCTGGAGTCCTTCGAGCGGATGCGGGACGACATCGCCGCGATGGGCGCCCGCACCGCGCACGAGCTGATGCGCTGCGCCGAGGTCTCCTTCATCCGCGACTGCGCGGAGATGGCCGCGCGCGCCTCGCTGGCCCGCACGGAGTCCCGCTGGGGCCTCTACCACGAGCGTCTCGACCACCCCCAGCGTGACGACGCCTCCTGGTTCCACCACCTCGATCTGCACAAGTCCCCCTCTGGTGCGATGGAGTTCACGGCCCGTCCCGTGGCTCCCTATCTGGTCCCGATCGAGGAGTTCACCCCGACCGGCGGTCCCTCCCGGCACCTCGGTGAGGTCCACCCGGAGGAGGTGGCGACGGCCGGCTCCCGCGACCGCGCGCCGGTGGCGACGGGAGCCGAGGGCGGCGGGCCGGGCCGTCCCGACAGTGCTTTTGACAGCCACCCCGGGCTCGTCGCCCGTCCCGCAGAGGAGTCGGCCACCCGGCTCCTGGAGCTGGTGGCCCTCGCCGAGGAGGAACCGGAACTCGACGCCCTGCGGCCCTATCTGGCCGATCCGGCGGCCACGGTCCGGCGGGAGGCCGTCGCCGTCCTCACCGAGACCCTGCCCCCGGGCACCGGCCCCGCCCTGGCCGGCGCACTCCGCGACCCCGCCGCCGAGGTGCGTGCCGCCGCCGCGGCCTCACTGCGCGAGCTGGTCGAGACGCTCCCGCCCGAACCCGCCCTACGGGAGGGCCTCGCCGTCGCGCTCCGGGAACCCGACCCGGTCGTGCGGGCCGCCGCCCTCGACGTGCTGCGTGCCCTGCGGCTGGGCGACGCCGCGCTGTTCACGGGCGCTCTGACGGACGACGACATCGCCGTCCGCATCGAGGCCGTGCGCGCCCTCGTCTCGGTCGACGCCGCCGAGGAGCTGGCCCACGCGGCGACGTCCGACCCGTCCCGCGAGGTCCGCGTCACCTTCGCCAAGGCCCTGGCGACGGTGTCCACGGGACGCCCCGATGCCGTCCTGCCCGCCCTGTCCGCCCTCACGGCGGACGCCGACGCCCTGGTGCGCGGCGCCGCCTACGCCGCCCTGGGCACCACCGGCTGCCCCGGACCGCTGGCCGAGCGCGCGGTGGCCGCCTTGGCCGACGCCACCTGGCAGGTGCGGTCCGGAGCGGCGACCGCCCTCTCCGGAGCGGACGCCGACACCGCCGTCCCCGCCCTGGCCAAGGCGCTCGCCGACCCGAACGCCGACGTACGCAAGTCGGCGGTCCTGGCCCTGACCCGGCATGCCCCCACCGAGGCCGCCCGCGCGGCCCTGGCCACGGCGACGACCGACCCGGACGCCGACGTCAGGGCATACGCGGCACGCGCGCTGTGACGGCCTCGCCCCGGGACGACAGGTCCCGGGGCCCACGCCTACGTCCAGTCGGGCTCCGGCTCCTCCATCTCGGGCCAGTCGTCCGCCTGCGGCGCCGCCTCGCCGTCGGCCTTCGCAGCCTCCGTCGTCGGCTCCCCCAGTCCCTCCAGCACCGCCAGCACGCCCTCCCCGTACGTCGCCAGCTTCTTCTCGCCGACTCCGCCGATCTCACCGAGCTGTGCCACCGATGCCGGCCACGCCGTCACGATCTCCCGGAGCGTCGCGTCGTGGAAGATCACATACGCCGGGACGCCCTGCTCCTTGGCCTGTTCGGCGCGCCAGGCCCGCAGCGCCTCGAAGGCGGGTTGCAGTGCCTCCGGCAGTTCGACCGCGGCGGCCTTGGACTTTCCTCTGCCGGAGGAGGACGAGGAGCCCGAGGCCTTGGCGACCGTCGGCTTCTTCGGCTCCTTGCGCAGCGGCACCTCGCGCTCGCGCCGCAGCACCGCCCCGCTGGCCTCGGTCAGCACCAGCGTGCCGTACTCCCCCTCGACCGCGAGCAGGCCCTGCGCCAGCAACTGCCGTACGACACCGCGCCATTCGCCCTCGGTCAGGTCCTCGCCGATGCCGAAGACGGACAGCTGGTCGTGGTCGAACTGGATGACCTTGCCCGTGCGCCGGCCCAGCAGGATGTCGACGATCTGCACCGCGCCGAACTTCTGCCCCCGCTCGCGCTGGAGCCGCACGATGGTCGACAGGACCTTCTGGGCGGCGATGGTGCCGTCCCAGGTCTCGGGCGGGGTGAGGCAGGTGTCGCAGTTGCCGCAGCCCGCCAGGTCCGGTTCCTGGCCGAAGTAGTTCAGCAGTTGCCCGCGCCGGCACTGGGCGGTCTCGCACAGCGCCAGCATCGAGTCCAGATGGGCGGCGGCCCGGCGGCGGAACGCCTCGTCGCCCTCGCCCGACTGGATCAGCTTGCGCTGCTGTATGACGTCGTTGAGGCCGTAGGCCATCCAGGCCGTCGACGGCATGCCGTCGCGTCCCGCCCGACCGGTCTCCTGGTAGTAACCCTCGACCGACTTCGGCAGGTCGAGGTGGGCGACGAAGCGGACGTCCGGCTTGTCGATGCCCATGCCGAAGGCGATGGTCGCGACGACGACCAGGCCCTCCTCCCGCAGGAACCGGGACTGGTGCGCCGCGCGCGTGCCCGCGTCGAGACCGGCGTGGTACGGGACCGCCTCGATGCCGTTCTTGGAGAGGAACTCGGCGGTGGACTCCACCGACTTGCGCGACAGGCAGTAGACGATGCCCGCGTCGCCCTCGTGCTCCTGGCGCAGGAAGCTCAGCAGCTGCTTCTTGGGGTCGGCCTTGGGCACGATCCGGTACTGGATGTTGGGCCGGTCGAAGCTCGCCACGAAGTGCCGGGCCGTCGGCATGTTCAGCCGCTGGGTGATCTCCTGGTGCGTCGCGTGCGTGGCCGTGGCCGTGAGCGCGATGCGCGGGACGTCGGGCCAGCGCTCGCCGAGCAGGGACAGGGCGAGGTAGTCGGGGCGGAAGTCGTGGCCCCACTGGGACACGCAGTGCGCCTCGTCGATCGCGAAGACGGCGATCTTGCCGCGGGAGAGGAGGTCGAGGGTGGAGTCGAGGCGCAGCCGCTCGGGCGCCAGATAGAGCAGGTCCAGCTCGCCCGCGAGGAACTCGGCCTCCACCACCCGCCGCTCGTCGAAGTCCTGCGTGGAGTTCATGAACCCGGCGCGCACCCCGAGTGCCCGCAGCGCGTCCACCTGGTCCTGCATCAGCGCGATGAGCGGGGAGACGACGATGCCCGTACCGGGTCTGACCAGGGACGGAATCTGGTAGCACAGGGACTTTCCGCCGCCGGTCGGCATGAGCACGACGGCGTCACCGCCCGCGACCACATGATCGATGACGGCTTCCTGCTCGCCGCGGAAGGCGTCGTACCCGAAGACCCGGTGCAGCGCGGCCAGCGCCTCGCTCCCGGCCGGTCCGGCTTGCCCTGCCACCTCGGTCACCGCTGGCATCTCGCTGATCCCACCCATCCCACCCATAGCCCTGTCCCCCGTACGTCGTCCCTCGACCACTGCCTCCACGATAGGGGTCCGCACCGACAGCGCCGGAGTTATCCACAGGCCGCCGGCGTCACGCTCCGCGTTCACTCCAATGGTGTGCGTCACCTGGAGCCCGTCCTGCCCCGGGGACATGCTGCTCAGGCGGGACAGGGGAGGCCCGCCTCTCGGCCGGCGCGCCCGACCGGCGCGCGTCCCTTCCGCTGCAAGGAGCCCCAGCATGTCCTCTCGGCCCCTCAAGGCCGCCGTCGCCGTGGCGATAGCCGGAGCCTTCTCCCTGACCGCCGCCCCCGCGCAGGCCGCACCCGCGGCCGACGCCGACCCATGGGCCGCTCTGACCGCCACGTACGCGGCGACCGGCAAGTACGCGTACGAGCCGTTCGCCCCCACGGGCGGCTACGCGCGCACCAACACGTGCGTGCCCAGGATGGGCTACCACTACGTCAACGGGCAGCTTCTGGCCGATCCGGCCGTCGACGCCGCCAAGCCCGAGGCCCTGCTGTACGAGGGCGGGTCCAACCCGAGCACCCGCAAGCTGGTCGGGGTGGAGTGGATCGTCCCGGACACGGCCGTGACCGCCGCGCCGACGCTGTTCGGCGAGACCTTCTTCCACGACACGGTCCTGAAGGTCTACTCGCTTCACGCGTGGATCTACAAGACCAACCCCGACGGGCTCTTCACGGCCCTCAACCCGAAGGTGACGTGCCCGGCCTGAGCGCACGCGAAAGAGCCCCGGCCCCCCGAGGGGAGACCGGGGCCCGCCGTACGGACACGGCTGAGGCGGCGCGGGTCAGCGCACGAACACTCCCGCCTGGTTGGCCAGGTCCAGGAAGTACTGCGGCGCCACACCGAGCACCAGCGTGACCGCCACGCCGACACCGATCGCCGTCATCGTCAGCGGCGACGGCACGGCGACCGTCGGCCCCTCGGGTCGCGGCTCGCTGAAGAACATCAGCACGATGACGCGGATGTAGAAGAACGCCGCGATCGCCGACGAGATCACACCGACCACGACCAGCGGTGCCGCGCCGCCCTCCGCCGCCGCCTTGAACACGGCGAACTTCCCGGCGAACCCGGAGGTCAGCGGGATGCCGGCGAAGGCCAGCAGGAACACCGCGAAGACGGCGGCCACGAGCGGCGAACGGCGGCCGAGGCCGGCCCACTTGGACAGGTGCGTCGCCTCACCACCGGCGTCCCGCACGAGCGTGACCACGGCGAACGCGCCGATCGTCACGAACGAGTAGGCGGCCAGGTAGAAGAGGACGGACGACACCCCGTCCGGCGTGGTCGCGATGACGCCCGCGAGGATGAAGCCCGCGTGCGCGATCGACGAGTACGCCAGCAGCCGCTTGATGTCGGTCTGCGTGATCGCGACGATCGCGCCGCCCAGCATGGTGACGATGGCGACGCCCCACATGACCGGACGCCAGTCCCAGCGCAGGCCCGGCAGCACGACGTACAGGATGCGCAGCAGGGCACCGAACGCGGCCACCTTGGTCGCCGCCGCCATGAAGCCGGTCACCGGGGTGGGTGCGCCCTGGTAGACGTCCGGCGTCCACATGTGGAACGGCACCGCGCCGACCTTGAACAGCAGGCCCATCACGATCATCGCGGCCCCGACCAGCAGCAGCGCGTCGTTGCCCATGGTGTCCGCGAGCGCCGGGTCGACGTTGGTGACCGTGCCGTCGACGACCTGCGCGATGCGGGCGTACGACACCGAGCCCGCGTACCCGTAGAGCAGCGCGATGCCGAACAGGGTGAACGCGGAGGCGAACGCGCCGAGCAGGAAGTACTTGACCGCGGCCTCCTGCGACATGAGCCGCTTGCGGCGGGCCAGGGCGCACATCAGGTACAGCGGCAGGGAGAAGACCTCCAGGGCCACGAACAACGTCAGCAGGTCGTTGGCCGCGGGGAAGATCAGCATGCCGGCGACGGCGAAGAGCAGCAGCGGGAACACCTCGGTGGTGGTGAACCCGGCCTTCACGGCCGCCTTCTCGCTGTCGCTGCCCGGCACCGAGGCGGCCTGGGCGGCGAACGAGTCGACCCGGTTGCCGTGCGCCTCGGGGTCGAGCCGCCGTTCGGCGAAGGTGAACAGGCCGACCAGGCCCGCCAGCAGGATCGTGCCCTGGAGGAAGAGCGCCGGTCCGTCGACGGCGATGGCGCCCATCGCCACGATGCCGGCCTTGGTGGTGGCGTATCCGTCGGCCGCGAGGGCGACGACCGCGGCGAAAGCGGCGGCCAGCGCGACGGCGGAGAGGAACACCTGGGCGTAGTACCGCTGCTTTCGCGGCACGAACGCCTCGACGAGCACCCCGATGATCGCCGCACCGACGACGATCAGCGTGGGCGACAATTGTCCGTATTCGATCTTCGGCGTCTCGATCTTCGAGATCGGATCGGCCGCGGTTGTCCACAGGCTGTGGACGACTGTCGCGCTCACTTGGCCGCCTCCACCTCGGGCTGGGGGTCCTTCTTCTGTACGTCGGACAAGGTCGACTTGACCGCCGGGTTGACGATGTCCGTGACCGGCTTCGGATAGACACCGAGGAAGATCAGCAGGACGATCAGCGGCGCGACGACCACGAGCTCTCGGACCCTGAGGTCCGGCATCGCGGACACCTCCGCCTTCACCGGGCCCGTCATCGTCCGCTGGTAGAGGACGAGCGTGTAGAGCGCGGCGAGCACGATGCCGAAGGTGGCGATGATGCCGACCACCGGATAGCGCGAGAACGTACCGACCAGCACCAGGAACTCGCTGACGAACGGCGCGAGTCCGGGCAGCGACAGGGTCGCGAGGCCACCGATCAGGAACGTGCCGGCGAGCACCGGGGCGACCTTCTGCACACCGCCGTAGTCGGCGATGAGCCGCGAGCCGCGCCGCGAGATCAGGAAGCCCGCGACCAGCATCAACGCGGCCGTGGAAATACCGTGGTTGACCATGTAGAGCGTCGCGCCGGACTGACCCTGGCTGGTCATCGCGAAGATGCCCATGATGATGAAGCCGAAGTGCGAGATCGACGCGTACGCCACCAGCCGCTTGATGTCCCGCTGGCCGACCGCGAGCAGCGCCCCGTAGACGATGCTGATGACCGCCAGGACGAGGATCGCGGGCGTCGCCCACTTCGACGCCTCCGGGAAGAGCTGGAGGCAGAAGCGGAGCATCGCGAACGTGCCGACCTTGTCGACGACTGCCGTGATCAGTACGGCGACCGGGGCCGTGGCCTCGCCCATCGCGTTCGGCAGCCAGGTGTGCAGCGGCCACAGCGGGGCCTTCACCGCGAAGGCGAAGAAGAAGCCGAGGAACAGCCAGCGCTCGGTGTTGGTCGCCATGTCGAGCGAGCCGTTGGCCCGCGCCTCGGCGATCTCCTGGAGGCTGAAGTTCCCGGCGACCACGTAGAGGCCGATCACCGCGGCCAGCATGATCAGGCCGCCGACCAGGTTGTAGAGGAGGAACTTCACCGCGGCGTACGACCGTTGCGTCGACGCCGCCTCTTCTCCGTGCTCGTGGGCCCGGTCCCCGAAGCCGCCGATGAGGAAGTACATCGGGATCAGCATGGCTTCGAAGAAGATGTAGAAGACGAAGACGTCGGTGGCCTCGAAGGAGATGATCACCATCGCCTCGACGGCCAGGATCAGGGCGAAGAAGCCCTGCGTGGGCCGCCACCGCTTGCTGCCGGTCTCCAGCGGGTCGGCGTCGTGCCAGCCCGCGAGGATGATGAACGGGATCAGCAGGGCGGTGAGCGCGAGGAGCGCCACCCCGATGCCGTCCACGCCCAGTTCGTAGCGGACCCCGAAGTCCTTGATCCACCAGTGGGATTCGGTGAGCTGGTAGCGGTCGCCGTCCGGGTCGAAGCGGACCAGGACGACGATCGCGAGGGCGAGGGTGGCGAGCGAGAAGAGCAGCGCCAGCCACTTGGCGGCGGTGCGCCGCGCGGCCGGTACGGCCGCCGTGACGACCGCCCCGATCGCGGGGAGCGCCGCCGTCGCTGTCAGCAGAGGAAAGGACATCGGTATCAGACCGCCCTCATCAGCAGGGTCGCGGCGATCAGCACTGCCGCACCGCCGAACATCGAGACCGCGTACGACCGCGCGAAGCCGTTCTGCAGTCGGCGCAGCCGTCCGGAGAGCCCGCCGACCGAGGCCGCCGTGCCGTTGACGACTCCGTCGACCAGGGTGTGGTCGACGTAGACCAAGGAGCGCGTGAGGTGCTCGCCGCCGCGGACCAGGACCACGTGGTTGAAGTCGTCCTGGAGCAGGTCGCGCCGGGCGGCGCGGGTGAGCAGCGACCCGCGCGGGGCGACGACCGGGACCGGGCGGCGGCCGTACTGCAGGTACGCGAGGGTGACGCCGATGACCATGACGGCGACCGTGGCCGCCGTGACCGTGCCCGCGCTGATCGGCGCGTCTCCGTGGTCGTGCCCGGTGATGGGCTCCAGCCAGTGCAGGAAGCGGTCGCCGATGCTGAAGATGCCGCCCGCGAAGACCGAGCCGAAGGCCAGCACGATCATGGGGATCGTCATGGACCTGGGCGACTCGTGCGGGTGCGGCTCGTGGCCCTCGGCATCGGGCTGCCAGCGCTTCTCACCGAAGAACGTCATCAGCATCACGCGCGTCATGTAGTACGCCGTGATGGCCGCGCCCAGCAGGGCGCAGGCGCCGAGGATCCAGCCCTCGGTGCCGCCCTTGGCGAACGCCGCCTCGATGATCTTGTCCTTGGAGAAGAAGCCGGACAGACCCGGGAAGCCGATGATGGCGAGGTAGCCGAGGCCGAACGTCACGAAGGTGACCGGCATGTACTTCCTCAGGCCGCCGTACTTCCGCATGTCGACCTCGTCGTTCATGCCGTGCATGACGGAGCCGGCGCCGAGGAACAGCCCGGCCTTGAAGAAGCCGTGCGTCACCAGGTGCATGATCGCGAAGACGTAGCCGATGGGGCCGAGGCCCGCGGCGAGGACCATGTAGCCGATCTGCGACATGGTCGAGCCGGCCAGCGCCTTCTTGATGTCGTCCTTCGCGCAACCGACGATCGCACCGAACAGGAGCGTGACCGCACCGACGATGGTGACGACGAGCTGGGCGTCCGGGGCGAGGTTGAAGATGTTGGCGGAGCGGACGATCAGGTAGACGCCCGCGGTCACCATGGTCGCGGCGTGGATGAGGGCCGAGACCGGGGTCGGGCCCTCCATCGCGTCCCCGAGCCAGGACTGGAGCGGCACCTGGGCCGACTTGCCGCAGGCCGCGAGCAGCAGCATCAGGGCGATGCCGGTGAGCGTGGCCTCGGAGGCGCCGGTGACAAGGCCGGGCTCCTCGTGGCTGCCGAGGACCGGGCCGAAGGCGAACGTCCCGAACGTCGTGAACATCAGCATGATGGCGATCGACAGGCCCATGTCGCCGACGCGGTTGACCAGGAAGGCCTTCTTCGCGGCGGTGGCGGCGCTGGGCTTGTGCTGCCAGAAGCCGATGAGCAGGTAGGACGCGAGACCCACGCCCTCCCAGCCGACGTACAGCAGGAGGTAGTTGTCGGCGAGGACGAGGATCAGCATCGCCGCGAGGAACAGGTTCAGATAGCCGAAGAAGCGGCGGCGCCGCTCGTCGTGCTCCATGTACCCGACGGAGTACAGGTGGATCAGCGAGCCGACGCCGGTGATCAGCAGTACGAACGTCATCGACAGCTGGTCGAGGCGGAAGGCGACGTCCGCCTGGAAGCCCTCGACCGGGACCCAGCTGAACAGGTGGCTCGTCAGGGTCCGGTGCTCGGCGTTCTTGCCGAGCAGGTCGGCGAAGAGGACGACGCCGAGGGCGAAGGAGACGGCCGCCAGGGCCGTGCCGATCCAGTGGCCGACGGCGTCCAGACGCCGGCCACCGCACAGCAGTACGGCCGCTCCGAGCAGTGGCGCCGCCACCAGCAGCGCAATCAGGTTCTCCACGATTCAGCGACCCCTCAGAGCTTCATCAGGCTGGCGTCGTCGACCGAGGCCGAGTGGCGGGAACGGAACAGGGACACGATGATCGCGAGCCCGACCACGACCTCCGCGGCGGCGACGACCATCGTGAAGAACGCGATGATCTGGCCGTCGAGGTTGCCGTGCATCCGGGAGAAGGCGACGAACGCGAGGTTGCAGGCGTTGAGCATGAGCTCGATGCACATGAACACGACGATCGCGTTGCGCCTGATCAGAACGCCGGTGGCGCCGATCGTGAACAACAGGGCCGCGAGGTAGAGGTAGTTGACGGGGTTCACTTCGACGCCTCCTCGGCCCGCTTGAGGTTGGCCGGCTCGACCGCGGTGCGCTCCAGGCGCTCCTCGGCGCGCTGCTCCAGCGCCTTGAGGTCATTGAGGGCCTCGGTGGACACGTCCCGGATCTGGCCGCGCTCGCGCAGGGTCTTGCTGACCGTGAGCTCGGAGGGGGTGCCGTCGGGCAGCAGGCCCGCGATGTCCACGGCGTTGTGCCGGGCGTAGACACCGGGTGCCGGCAGCGGCGGCAGGTGCTTGCCCTCGCGGACGCGCTGTTCGGCCATCTCACGCTGGGTCAGGGCGCGTTCAGTGCGCTCGCGGTGGGTGAGCACCATGGCGCCGACGGCGGCCGTGATCAGCAGGGCGCCGGTGATCTCGAAGGCGAAGACGTACTTGGTGAAGATGAGGGTCGCGAGGCCCTCCACGTTGCCGTTCGCGTTCGCCTGCGTGAGCCCGTTGAACTCCTTCAGGGAGGCGTTCCCGATGCCCGCGAACAGCAGGATGCCGAAGCCGAGGCCACTGAGAAGGGCCAGCCAGCGCTGGCCCTTGATGGTCTCCTTCAGGGAGTCCGCGGCCGTGACGCCGACGAGCATCACGACGAACAGGAACAGCATCATGATCGCGCCGGTGTAGACGACGATCTGCACGATGCCCAGGAAGTAGGCGCCGTTGGCGAGGTAGAAGACCGCCAGGATGATCATGGTGCCGGCGAGACAGAGCGCGCTGTGCACGGCCTTCTTCATGAAGACGGTGCACAGGGCGCCGATCACGGCGACGGTGCCGAGCACCCAGAACTGGAAGGCCTCGCCGGTGGAGGTGGAGTAGGCGGCGAGCTGCGGGCTCATGCCTCCACCTCCTCTTCTTCAGGCTTCTCGCCCTTGGAGACGGCTACTTGCTGGACCGTGCCGGGCGCGGCCTCGGTCACCAGGCCCCGGTAGTAGTCCTGCTCGTCGGTCCCCGGGTAGATCGCGTGGGGCGAGTCGACCATGCCGTCTTCCAGACCGGCGAGCAGCTGCTCCTTGGTGTAGATCAGGTTCGCGCGGCTGGAGTCGGCGAGCTCGAACTCGTTCGTCATCGTCAGCGCGCGCGTGGGGCACGCCTCGATGCACAGGCCGCACAGGATGCAGCGGGCGTAGTTGATCTGGTAGACGCGGCCGTACCGCTCGCCCGGCGAGTAGCGCTCCTCGTCCGTGTTGTCGGCGCCCTCCACATAGATGGCGTCGGCGGGGCAGGCCCAGGCGCACAGCTCGCAGCCGACGCACTTCTCCAGGCCGTCCGGATGGCGGTTGAGCTGGTGCCGTCCGTGGAAGCGGGGAGCGGTGGTCTTCTCCTGCTCCGGGTACTGCTCGGTCAGCCGCTTCTTGAACATGGCCTTGAAGGTCACGCCGAATCCGGCGACGGGGTTCATGAAACCGGGCTTGGTCTCCTTGGGCTCCTCAGCCATCGGACGCCTCCTTTCCATCCAGAGATCCGGATCCTTCGTCACTCTGAGTATTCACTCCACCACTGACAATCAGCTCCCGCTCCTGACGCGAGCGGCGCCTCGGCACGGACGGCAACTCCTGTCCGGGCAGCGGCGGTACGGGGAATCCCCCGGCCATCGGATCGAATCCGACGGCCGCCGCGGGCTCCTCCGCGTCCTCGGGCTTGCCGCGGAACATGTCCGCGACGAAGGAGAGCAGCAGCAGGACCAGGACACCGCCTCCGATGTAGAGGGCGATGTCGGCGAAGTCGTAGTTCTCGTTGCGCAGGGTCCGTACGGTCGCGACGAGCATCAGCCAGACGACGGAGACCGGGATGAGGACCTTCCAGCCGAGCTTCATCAGCTGGTCGTAGCGGACGCGTGGGAGCGTGCCGCGCAGCCAGATGAAGAAGAACAGCAGCAGCTGGACCTTGATGACGAACCAGAGCAGCGGCCACCAGCCGTGGTTGGCGCCCTCCCAGAAGGTGCTGACCGGCCAGGGGGCCCGCCAGCCGCCGAGGAAGAGGGTCACCGACACCGCCGAGACCGTCACCATGTTCACGTACTCGGCGAGCATGAACAGCGCGAACTTGATCGACGAGTACTCGGTGTTGAAGCCGCCGACGAGGTCGCCCTCGGACTCCGGCATGTCGAAGGGGGCACGGTTGGTCTCGCCGACCATCGTGATGATGTAGATGATGAAGGAGACCGGCAGCAGGATGACGTACCAGCGGTCCTGCTGCGCCTCGACGATCGCCGACGTCGACATCGAGCCCGAGTAGAGGAACACGGAGGCGAACGCGGCGCCCATGGCGATCTCGTACGAGATCATCTGCGCGCAGGAGCGCAGGCCGCCGAGGAGCGGGTAGGTCGATCCGGAGCTCCAGCCCGCGAGCACGATGCCGTAGATGCCGACCGAGGCGACCGCGAGGATGTAGAGCATCGCGATCGGCAGGTCGGTGAGCTGCATCGTGGTGCGCTGGCCGAAGATCGAGATCTCGTTGCCGGCCGGGCCGAAGGGGATCACCGCGATCGCCATGAAGGCCGGGATGGCCGCGACGATCGGCGCGAGGACGTAGACGACCTTGTCCGCGCGCTTGACGATGACGTCTTCCTTCAGCATCAGCTTCACGCCGTCGGCGAGCGACTGGAGCATGCCCCAGGGGCCGTGCCGGTTGGGGCCGATGCGCAGCTGCATCCAGGCGACGACCTTGCGCTCCCAGACGATGGAGAACAGCACGGTCACCATCAGGAACGCGAAGCAGAAGACGGCCTTGACGACCACCAGCCACCAGGGGTCGGTGCCGAACATCGAGAGGTCTTCCGCCGCGAGGTACGGGCTCATGCCTCCACCTCCTTGGGGGCAACGGCCGCGGGCGTCGCCGGGCCGATGCGGACGAGAGATCCGGGCAGCACACCGGCGTCGGAGGCGACGCCCCCGCCCACGGAGTTCAGCGGCAGCCAGACCACGCGGTCGGGCATCTCCGTGACCTGGAGCGGGAGTTCGACGACCCCGGTGGAACCGGTCACGGCGAGGACGTCGCCGTCCTTGACGCCGGCCTCGGCCGCGGTGGCGGCCGACACGCGCGCGTGGGCGGCGTGTCGCGTCCCCGCGAGCGCTTCGTCGCCCTCCTGGAGGCGCCCCTGGTCGAGCAGCAGCCGGTGTCCGGCCAGCACGGCCTCTCCGGCGGCGGGCCTCGGCAGCTGGGCGCCGGTTTCCAGCGGGTCGGTGGCGCGCGGTCCGTCCCAGGCGCCGAGCCGGTCGATCTCGCCGCGTACGGTGCGCAGATCCGGCAGACCCAGGTGTACGTCCATGGCGTCGGCCAGCATCTGGAGCACGCGCGCGTCGGCGGGGGCGAGGCGGCGGGTCATCTGGTCGGGCTTGAGCGCGGCCTCGAAGAAACGCACCCGGCCTTCCCAGTTGAGGAAGGTGCCGGCCTTCTCGGCGACCGCGGCGACCGGCAGGACGACGTCCGCGAGCTCGGTGACCTCGCTGGGCCGCAGCTCCAGCGACACCAGGAAGCCGACCTCGCCGAGCGCCTCACGCGCGCGCGGCGGGTCGGGCAGGTCGGCGACCTCCACGCCCGCGACGACCAGCGCCTGAAGCTCCCCGGTGGTGGCGGCCTCCACGATCTGCGTGGTGTCCCGGCCGTAGCGGTGCGGGAGGTCGGCGACGCCCCAGGCGGCGGCGACCTGCTCACGCGCGCGCGGGTCGGTGGCCGGACGGCCGCCCGGCAGCAGCGACGGCAGCGCGCCCGCCTCGACGGCGCCACGCTCCCCCGCCCTGCGCGGGATCCACACCAGCTGGGCGCCGATCGCGGACGCGGCCCGTACGGCGGCGGTCAGCCCGCCCGCCACGGCGGCCAGCCGCTCACCGACGACGATGACCGCGCCCTCGCCGCGCAGCGCCTCGGCGGCCTGCGCACCGCCCTCTTCTAGGCCGACGCCGCTCGCGAGCGCGTCCAGCCACTCGGTCTCGGTGCCGGGAGCGGCCGGCAACAGCGTGCCGCCGGCCTTCGTCAGGCCGCGCGTGGCGTGCGTGGCGAGCGAGAAGACCTTCTGTCCGTGCTTGCGCCAGGCCTTGCGCAGCCTCAGGAAGACGCCGGGCGCCTCCTCCTCGGCCTCGAACCCGACCAGCAGGACGGCGGGCGCCTTCTCCAGCGCGGTGTACGTGACGCCCGTACCGTCGAGGTCGCGGCCGTGTCCGGCGATCCGGGCGGCCAGGAAGTCGGCCTCCTCGCCGCTGTGCACGCGCGCGCGGAAGTCGATGTCGTTGGTGTCGAGCGCCACGCGCGCGAACTTGCTGTACGCGTAGGCGTCCTCGATGGTGAGCCGGCCGCCGGTCAGCACGCCGGTCCGGCCGCGCGAGGCGAGCAGCCCCTGCGCGGCGATCTCCAGCGCCTCGGGCCAGGAGGCCGGGACGAGCTCGCCCTCGGGGTTGCGCACCAGGGGCGTCTCCAGCCGGTCACGCTGCTGCGCGTACCGGAAGGCGAACCGCCCCTTGTCGCAGATCCACTCCTCGTTGACCTCGGGGTCGTTGGCCGCGAGCTTGCGCATGACCTTGCCGCGCCGGTGGTCGGTGCGGGTGGCGCAGCCGCCGGAGCAGTGCTCGCACACCGACGGCGAGGAGACCAGGTCGAAGGGGCGGGAGCGGAAGCGGTACGCCGCCGAGGTGAGCGCGCCGACCGGGCAGATCTGGATGGTGTTGCCGGAGAAGTACGACTCGAAGGGGTCGCCCTCACCGGTGCCGACCTGCTGGAGCGCGCCACGCTCGACCAGCTCGATCATCGGGTCGCCCGCGACCTGGTTGGAGAACCGGGTGCAGCGGGCGCACAACACGCACCGTTCCCGGTCGAGCAGCACCTGGGTGGAGATCGGGACGGGCTTCTCGTAGGTCCGCTTCTTGCCCTCGAATCGGGACTCGGACTGCCCGTGGGACATCGCCTGGTTCTGCAGCGGGCACTCGCCGCCCTTGTCGCAGACCGGGCAGTCCAGCGGGTGGTTGATGAGGAGGAGCTCCATCACACCGTGCTGGGCCTTCTCGGCGGCCGGGGAGGTGAGGTGGGTCTTCACCACCATGCCGTCCGTGCACGTGATCGTGCAGGACGCCATCGGCTTGCGCTGGCCCTCGACCTCGACGATGCACTGCCGGCAGGCGCCGGCCGGGTCGAGCAGGGGGTGGTCGCAGAAGCGCGGGATCTCGATGCCGAGCTGCTCGGCGGCCCGGATGACCAGGGTGCCCTTGGGCACGCTGATCTCGGCGCCGTCGATGGTCAGCGAGACGAGATCTTCCGGCGGGACCGCCGCCTCGCCCCCTCCCGAGGGAGCGTTGGTGGTCACCGTCATGCGTTCACCTCCGTGCGGGAGTCGGCCCAGGCCGTCGACTTGGCCGGGTCGAAGGGGCAGCCACGGCCCGTGATGTGCTGCTCGTACTCCTCGCGGAAGTACTTCAGCGAGGAGAAGATCGGCGAGGCGGCGCCGTCGCCGAGGGCGCAGAACGACTTGCCGTTGATGTTGTCGGCGATGTCGTTCAGCTTGTCGAGGTCGGACATGACGCCCTTGCCGGCCTCGATGTCGCGCAGCAACTGCACGAGCCAGTACGTGCCTTCACGGCAGGGTGTGCACTTGCCACAGGACTCGTGGGCGTAGAACTCGGTCCAGCGGGTGACGGCGCGGACGACGCAGGTCGTCTCGTCGAAGCACTGGAGTGCTTTGGTGCCGAGCATGGAACCCGCGGCACCCACTCCTTCGTAGTCAAGAGGGACGTCGAGGTGCTCGTCGGTGAACATCGGGGTCGAGGAGCCGCCCGGCGTCCAGAACTTGAGCCGGTGCCCGGGTCGCATGCCGCCGCTCATCTCCAGGAGCTGGCGGAGTGTGATGCCGAGCGGGGCCTCGTACTGGCCGGGGCTGGCGACATGGCCGCTGAGCGAATAGAGCGTGAAGCCGGGTGACTTCTCGCTTCCCATCGAGCGGAACCAGTCTTTGCCCCGGTTCAGAATCGCGGGAACCGACGCGATCGATTCGACGTTGTTCACCACAGTCGGGCAGGCATAGAGGCCTGCGACCGCAGGAAAGGGGGGACGGAGCCGCGGTTGACCACGGCGGCCTTCGAGCGAGTCGAGGAGTGCGGTCTCCTCACCGCAGATGTACGCCCCAGCGCCGGCGTGCACGGTGATGTCGAGATCGAGCCCGCTGCCCAGGATGTCCTTCCCGAGGTAGCCGGCCGCGTAAGCCTCGCTCACGGCCGCGTGCAACCGCCGCAGGACTGGCACCACTTCACCGCGCAGATAGATGAAGGCGTGCGACGACCTGATGGCATAACACGCGATGATCATGCCCTCGACGAGGCTGTGCGGGTTCGCGAAGAGGAGCGGAATGTCCTTGCAGGTTCCGGGCTCCGATTCGTCGGCGTTGACAACCAGATAGTGCGGCTTTCCATCTCCCTGGGGAATGAACTGCCATTTCATTCCGGTGGGGAATCCCGCGCCGCCGCGGCCGCGCAGACCGGAGTCCTTGACGTACGCGATCAGGTCGTCCGGCGACATCGCGAGCGCCTTGCGCAGGCCCTCGTATCCTTCGTGCCTCTTGTAGACGTCCAGCGTCCAGGACCTGTCCTCGTCCCAGAAGGCCGACAGCACGGGTGCGAGCAGCTTCTCGGGGCTGGTGTCTTTCAGCTCGGGTGCCAAGGTCATCACTCCCCCTCCTCGGCGGCGGGCCCTGCCGGGTGGGCCGGGTCGGAGGCCGATGTGTCCTGCGGCGCGTCGTGCGAGCTGAGGTGCTCGGTGGGCGACGGCTCGTGCACGGCCCTGTCCTGCGGTTCGTCGTGCGGACCGGCGTCCTGCGTGCCGGTGTCGTGCGGACCGCCGTCGCGCGGATGGACCACGCGCGCGGGTGCGGCCTCTCCCCTGGCCAGGCGGAGGCCCACCAGCGAGGCGGGTCCCGCTCCGCCGGTCGCCTCGACGGCTCCCGGCCGCTCGTCGGGGAAGCCGGCGAGGATCCGCGCGGTCTCCTTGAAGGTGCACAGCGGCGCCCCGCGCGTGGGCTGCACCGGGCGGCCCGCGACCAGGTCGTCGACGAGGCGCTTGGCGCTGGCCGGGGTCTGGTTGTCGAAGAACTCCCAGTTGACCATCACGACCGGCGCGAAGTCGCAGGCCGCGTTGCACTCGATGTGCTCCAGCGTGACCTTGCCGTCCTCCGTGGTCCCGCCGTTGCCGACGCCCAGGTGCTCCTGGAGGGACTCGAAGATCGCGTCGCCGCCCATCACCGCGCACAGCGTGTTGGTGCAGACGCCGACCTGGTAGTCACCGCTCGGGCGGCGCCGGTACATGGTGTAGAAGGTGGCGACGGCGGTGACCTCGGCCGTGGTCAGGCCGAGGACGTCCGCGCAGAACTGCATCCCGGTGCGCGTGACATGGCCCTCCTCCGCCTGCACGAGGTGCAGCAGCGGAAGGAGCGCGGACCGGGAGTCGGGGTAGCGGGCGATGACCTCGCGCGCGTCCGTCTCAAGGCGGGCTCGGACGTCGTCCGGGTAGGCGGGCGCGGGCAGTTCGGGCATGCCCAGGCTGACGCCCCGCTCCGAAGAAGAGGTGGTCACCGGTCGACGCCTCCCATCACGGGGTCGATGGACGCGACGGCGACGATGACGTCGGCGACCTGGCCGCCCTCGCACATCGCCGCCATGGCCTGAAGGTTGGTGAAGGACGGGTCCCGGAAGTGGACCCGGAAGGGGCGGGTGCCGCCGTCGGACACCGCGTGCACCCCGAGCTCGCCCTTGGGCGACTCGACGGCCGCGTACGCCTGTCCCGGCGGTACGCGGAAGCCCTCGGTGACCAGCTTGAAGTGGTGGATCAGGGCCTCCATGGAGGTGCCCATGATCTTCTTGATGTGGTCGAGGGAGTTGCCGAGACCGTCCGGGCCGAGCGCGAGCTGGGCGGGCCAGGCGATCTTCTTGTCGGCGACCATGACCGGGCCGGGCTGGAGCCGGTCCAGGCACTGCTCGACGATGTGCAGCGACTGGCGCATCTCCTCCAGGCGGATCAGGAACCGCCCGTAGGAGTCGCAGGTGTCGGCGGTCGGGACCTCGAAGTCGTAGGTCTCGTAGTCGCAGTAGGGCTGCGACTTGCGCAGGTCGTGCGGCAGGCCGGTGGAGCGCAGGATCGGGCCGGTGGCGCCGAGGGCCATGCAGCCGGCCAGGTCGAGGTAACCGACGTCCTGCATACGGGCCTTGAAGATGGGGTTCCCGGTGGCGAGCTTGTCGTACTCCGGGAGGTTCTTCTTCATCTTCTTCACGAACTCGCGGATGTGGTCCACCGCGCCGGGCGGCAGGTCCTGCGCGAGTCCGCCGGGGCGGATGTACGCGTGGTTCATCCTGAGCCCCGTGATGAGCTCGTAGATGTCGAGAATCATTTCACGATCACGGAATCCGTAGATCATGATCGTGGTGGCGCCGAGTTCCATGCCGCCGGTGGCGATGCACACCAGGTGCGAGGACAACCGGTTCAGCTCCATCAGGAGCACCCGGATGATCTTGGCGCGCTCGGTGATCTGATCCTCGATGCCGAGGAGCTTCTCGACGGCGAGACAGTAGGCCGTCTCGTTGAAGAAGGACGTCAGGTAGTCCATGCGCGTCACGAACGTGGTGCCCTGCGTCCACGTGCGGTACTCGAGGTTCTTCTCGATGCCGGTGTGGAGGTAGCCGATGCCGCAGCGGGCCTCGGTGACCGTCTCGCCCTCGATCTCCAGGATCAGGCGGAGCACACCATGGGTGGACGGATGCTGGGGGCCCATGTTGACGACGATGCGCTCGTCGTCGGCGCGGGCCGCGGACTGGACGACCTCGTCCCAGTCGCCACCGGTGACCGTGTAGACGGTGCCCTCGGTGGTCTCGCGAGGGGTTGCGTGCGAAGTGCTCACGAGTACGACCTCCGCTGGTCCGGAGCCGGGATCTGGGCGCCCTTGTACTCGACGGGGATGCCGCCGAGGGGGTAGTCCTTGCGCTGCGGATGGCCCTGCCAGTCGTCCGGCATCATGATCCGCGTCAGGGCCGGGTGACCGTCGAAGACGATCCCGAAGAAGTCGTAGGTCTCGCGCTCGTGCCAGTCGTTGGTCGGGTACACCGGGACCAGTGACGGGATCTTCGGGTCGGCGTCCGGGGCGCTGACCTCCAGGCGGATCAGCCGGTTGTGGGTGATCGAGCGCAGGTGGTAGACGGCGTGCAGCTCACGGCCCTTGTCGTGCGGGTAGTGGACCCCGCTCACCCCGGTGCAGAGCTCGAAGCGCAGGGCCGGGTCGTCGCGCAGGGTGCGGGCCACGCGCGGCAGGTGCTCGCGCTCGATGTGGAAGGTGAGTTCGCCGCGGTCGACGACCGTCTTCTCGATGGCGTTGTCGGGCAGCAGTCCCTGCTCCTCCAGGGCGCCCTCCAGCTCGTCGGCGACCTCGTCGAACCAGCCGCCGTACGGGCGGCTCGCCGCCCCCGGGAGCCGGATGGAGCGGACCAGGCCGCCGTACCCGGAGGTGTCGCCGCCGTTGTCGGCGCCGAACATGCCGCGCTGGACGCGGATCTCCTCGCCGCCGTCGCCCCGCTGTCCGGGGAGGTTGGAGGCGCCGAGGTCCTTCTCGGGGTTCACCCCGTTCGACGCCCCATTCACACCGTTCGCGTCGCTCACCGCAGCAGCCCCTTCATCTCGATCGTGGGCAGGGCCTTGAGCGCCGCTTCCTCCGCCTCCCGGGCCGCTTCCTCGGCGTTCACGCCGAGCTTTCCGCCCTGGATCTTCTGGTGGAGCTTGAGGATGGCGTCCATGAGCATCTCCGGCCGCGGCGGGCAGCCGGGGAGATAGATGTCGACCGGGACGATGTGGTCGACGCCCTGCACGATCGCGTAGTTGTTGAACATGCCGCCCGAGGAGGCGCAGACCCCCATGGAGATGACCCACTTGGGGTTCGGCATCTGGTCGTAGACCTGCCGGAGCACCGGCGCCATCTTCTGGCTGACCCGGCCGGCGACGATCATGAGGTCGGCCTGGCGGGGTGAGCCGCGGAAGACCTCCATGCCGAAGCGGGCCAGGTCGTAGCGTCCGGCGCCGGTCGTCATCATCTCGATGGCGCAGCAGGCCAGCCCGAAGGTGGCCGGGAAGACGGACGCCTTGCGCACCCAGCCCGCGGCCTGCTCGACGGTGGTCAGCAGGAAGCCGCTCGGCAGCTTTTCTTCGAGTCCCATGAGTTAAAGGCCCCTCAGTCCCATTCCAGGCCGCCGCGCCGCCATACGTACGCGTACGCGACGAAGACGGTGAGCACGAAGAGCAGCATCTCCACGAGCCCGAAAACACCCAGGGCGTCGAAGGTGACGGCCCAGGGGTAGAGGAAGACGATCTCGATGTCGAAGACGATGAAGAGCATCGCCGTCAGGTAGTACTTGATGGGGAAGCGCCCGCCGCCGGCCGGCGTGGGGGTCGGCTCGATCCCGCACTCGTAGGCCTCGAGCTTGGCCCGGTTGTACCGCTTCGGACCGATCAGCGTGGCCATGACCACGGAGAAGATCGCAAAGCCTGCCCCGAGGGCTCCCAGTACGAGGATGGGCGCATACGCGTTCACCGCTCCTCGCTCCTCTCAGTCGGCACTGACTGCTGGCGATGGCGTTGGGTTCACTTCCGTCTCACGTGCCTCACGAACCCCGTTCGTCCCGACGAAGATCGCGAACATGTGAAGCAGGTCACAAGCCCAACTGACCCGCATCTTATGCCCGCCGGTCTGTGATCTGCGACACGGGGTATTGCACAAGCTTTGTGATCTCCACCACCTGACGAAGGATCATGAAGTCGGATGAGCGGTGATCTTCGTACGTGAAGCGTCCGAGCGATCACCAGAGGTGACATTTTGGCTCGTCGGCGCAGTTGAGAGGGGGTGCGGGGAGAGCGTCTCAATATCAAGAGTCTTCCCGTGCATGCAAATTGGCGCTGGACGCGGCCGCTTGGTAGTGAGCGGCGTTCACACCCGAGAGGGGGGTCCGGGGCGCGATGTGGACGCGTGCACACATTCACGAGCGAGTGACGGCGAGGGGCGCGCGCGTGACGCGGGCGCCGCTGTAACCGTTGCGTGACCTCCGCCACATCGATGAGAGACCTCTGAGAAGCGGGCTTGGCCACCGGTCCCAACCGATGGTAGGCGCGGGGCAATTCGGGCGTAACGATGAAAGACCGTGATCACGGCCATGATGGGTCGTGCCCGCAATGTCCGTTACGGCGTCAATAAAGGGCGCCACGCCCTGAATTCGAGGGGCTGATTGAACAACTGTGGCGCAGCACACGTTTCTTGAAGGTATGGAGGAGCCCCTGATACCGGTTGTTCTCATGTCCCACACCGCTCACATACGCAGCCACCGGAAGCCCCGCCGCAGCGCGACGACATCGATCGCCGTGCGCGCCGGAGTTGCCGGTGGCGTCCTCAGCATGGCAGCGGCGGGCGCGTCGGCCTCGGCGAGCGCCGCCGAGACCACGCAGACGCTCGAACTGCCCACGCTCACGGCCGACCTGGCCGCCCAGGTCGCCCAGTCCGCGGACGCCACGCAGCAGGCCGCCGCGAACTACGAGCTGGAGGCCGAGCGTGACGCGGCCGCCGCCGCGGCCGCGAAGGAGGCCAAGAAGGACCTCGCTGACGCGAAGAAGAAGGCGGAGGCCAAGAAGAAGGCCGAGGAGGCCCGCAAGGCCGCCGCGGAGGCCGCCGTCTCGCGTTCCTCGACCCGGAGCACCCTCTCCGCGTCCACGACCGTCTCGGCGCCCGCCAGCGGCTCCGTCGCGACCGTCATCTCCTTCCTCAAGGCCCAGGTGGGCGACGCCTACGTCATGGGCGGCACCGGCCCCAACGCGTGGGACTGCTCGGGTCTGGTCCAGGCCGCGTTCAAGCAGGTCGGCGTCGACCTGCCGCGCGTCTCCCAGGACCAGTCGATGTCCGGCACCGACGTCTCCCTGTCCAACCTCCAGGTCGGCGACATCCTCTACTGGGGTGCCAAGGGCTCCGCGTACCACGTGGGCGTCTACATCGGCGACGGCCAGTACCTGGACGCGGCCAACCCCTCCAAGGGCGTCGTCATCCAGGACCTCTCGGGTTACCCGGCGACGGGCGCCGTACGCGTACTCTGACAAAACGCGCATCGACGCACAGAACGTCGGAAGGGCCGCAGCCGCTCGGGGGCAGCGGCCCTTCCGCCTTTCCCTGACGGGGTTTTCGCTTGGGGCTGCGGGTGTTCGTGTACGACTGCCCGGACGACGACGGGGGCCGACATGTCGGGCACCTCGTGAATCCGGTGCTCGCCCTACTCGACCCCGCTGATCGGAGGCTCCTCGACGACGGCGAAAGGTGACTGTCGGTCCGGGAGCCGTCATGGACGTACCGCGCCCGGACCGGGCCGTCGTGCGGGGGGTGCGACAAGGGCGGGGCGCCGCTCGCCGTCGAGGGGACGCACTGCGGCAGGTGGCGGCCCGGCGGGAAGGGGCTTCGCTCGCCGGGCGCCAACATCCAGGCCCTGGGCGGGTAGTTACGCCTTCGGGGCCACCTTGCTCAGGCCGTTGATGATGCGGTCCATCGCGTCGCCGCCCGTCGGGTCGGTGAGGTTGGCGAGCATCTTCAGGGTGAACTTCATGAGCACGGGGTGGGTGAGACCCCGCTGGGTCGCGATCTTCATGACCTTCGGGTTGCCGATGAGCTTCACGAAGGCGCGGCCCAGGTTGTAGTAGCCGCCGTAGGTGTCCTTCAACACCTGCGGGTAGCGCTGGAGGGCCAGTTCGCGGCTCGCGGGCGTCGGGCGGGCGTGGGCCTGGACGATGACGTCGGCGGCGATCTGGCCGGACTCCATGGCGTAGGCGATGCCCTCGCCGTTGAAGGGGTTCACCAGGCCGCCGGCGTCGCCGACCAGCAACAGGCCCTTGGTGTAGTGGGGTTTGCGGTTGAAGGCCATCGGCAGGGCGGCGCCGCGGATCGGGCCGGTCATGTTCTCCGGCGTGTAGCCCCACTCCTCCGGCATCGAGGCGCACCAGGCCTTCAGCACCTCGCGCCAGTCGAGCTCCTTGAAGGAGTCGGAGGTGTTGAGCACACCGAGGCCCACGTTGGACGTGCCGTCACCCATGCCGAAGATCCAGCCGTAGCCGGGCAGGAGACGGTCCGGGCCCGGCCCGCGGCGGTCCCACAGCTCCAGCCAGGACTCCAGGTAGTCGTCCTCGTGGCGGGGCGACTCGAAGTACGTCCGTACGGCGACACCCATCGGGCGGTCCTCACGGCGGTGCAGGCCCATCGCCAGGGACAGCCGGGTGGAGTTGCCGTCGGCGGCGACGACGACCGGCGCGTGGAAGGTGACCTCGCGCTTGTCCTCGCCGAGCTTGGCGTGCACGCCGGTGATGTGGCCGGTGCGGTCGTCGACGATCGGGGCGCCGACGTTGCAGCGCTCGTACAGCCGTGCGCCCGCCTTCTGGGCCTGCCGGGCGAGCTGCTCGTCGAAGTCGTCGCGCTTGCGGACGAGGCCGTAGTCCGGGAAGGAGGCGAGATCCGGCCAGTCCAGCTGGAGCCGGACGCCGCCGCCGATGATGCGCAGGCCCTTGTTGCGCAGCCAGCCGGCTTCCTCGGAGATGTCGATGCCCATGGCGACGAGCTGCTTGGTGGCGCGCGGGGTGAGTCCGTCGCCGCAGACCTTCTCGCGCGGGAACGCTGTCTTCTCCAGCAGGAGGACGTCGAGACCGGCCTTGGCGAGGTAGTACGCGGTCGTGGAGCCGGCCGGCCCCGCGCCGACGACGATGACGTCAGCGGTGTTTTCGGACAAGGGCTCGGAGTGGGGCTCGGTCACGGCGGTCACGGCGGGATCTCCCCAAGTTCGAAATCTGCGTGCCGACTAGCACTGGACATGGGCAGTCTATTCAGCACGATTGATCACCCGGCTGAAGGGCTGCCCCGTGAACCGAGCTCTCCCCGTAGTAAGGCTGCGTGTCCCCACCGACGAGGACGCCGTCGCCTGGCACCGGCTCTTCGACGACCCGGACGTCATGGAGTTCCACGGCGGCCGGTCCGCGGAGCTGTACGTCTATGAGGAGCTCACGGCCCGCCAGCGTCGGCACGACGCCGAGCTGGGCTTCTGTCTGTGGACCATGCTCGACGAGGAAGGGCGGGCCATCGGTTTCACGGGCGGCCAGCCGTGGCCGCACGAGTGGGGGCCGAAGGGCGAGATCGAGATCGGCTGGCGGCTCGGGCGCGCGTACTGGGGCAAGGGGTACGCCTGGGCAGCCGCGCAGGAGACGCTGGCGCGGCTGCGGGCGGCGGGCGTGGCGGACGTGGTGGCGATGGTCAGACCGGGCAACGAGCGGTCCGTCGCGGTCGCCCGCCGCCTCGGCATGGACCTCGCGGAGACCTTCCCGCACCCGCGGTTCTCGGAGGACGCGCTCTGCTTCCGGCTCGACCTGCACAATAGTGACGCAGAGTAACCATCTGCTACAGAACGCGACCTGACGCTTCCGGACGGCACCCCTGGGCGGTTACCCTTCAGGTACCGCTGGGGGTGACATCTGTGCGTATAACACCGCAAAAAACACCCGAAGTGCGCGTACCGCGGCTGGTCGGCCTGATGGCCATGGACGCGCGCCGGACGGCAGAGGCGACCGGCCTCTTCCTGAACACTCCGGACCGGGCCGATTTCCACCAGACCGTGGTCGAGTACGTCGTACGGCAGTACCCGCAGCCCAACGCCGAGGTGCCCCGGGACTCCGTGATCTACGTGTGGTTCGACTTCGGCGAGGGAGAAGGCGGCGGCGGAGTGCGCGAGCCGCGCCTCCCGAGGCCCCCCACGGGCGGCCTCCAGCGCGAGCTGGACGAGCCCGGCGACCCCTATGTGGCCGTCAGCTCTGCTTGAACCCCCGGTGCAGGGCCACGACCCCGCCCGTCAGGTTCCGCCACGCCACCTTCGACCAGCCGGCCTTCTGCAGATGCCCGGCCAGCGCGGGCTGGTCCGGCCAGGCGCGGATCGACTCGGCGAGATAGACGTACGCCTCGGGGTTGGAGGAGACCGCGCGGGCGACCGGCGGCAGGGCGCGCATCAGGTACTCGGTGTAGACCGTGCGGAAGGGCGCCCAGGTCGGGTGGGAGAACTCGCAGATCACGACCCGGCCGCCGGGCTTGGTCACCCGGTACATCTCGCGCAGCCCGGCGTCGAAGTCCTGCACGTTGCGCAGCCCGAAGGAGATGGTGACGGCGTCGAAGGTGTCGTCCTTGAAGGGCAGCCGCGTCGCGTCACCCGCCGTCAGCGGAAGCCACGGGTGGTTCCGCTTGCCGACCTTGAGCATGCCCAGCGAGAAGTCGCACGGGACGACGTACGCGCCGGTCCGCGCGAACGGGAGCGACGAGGTGGCCGTACCGGCCGCCAGATCCAGGATCTTCTGCGCGGGCCGGGCGTCGACCGCCTTCGCGACCTCCTTGCGCCACACCCGGTCCTGGCCGAGCGACAGCACGTCGTTCGTCAGGTCGTACCGTTCCGCCACGTCGTCGAACATCGAGGCGACTTCGTGCGGCTGCTTGTTCAGGGAAGCGCGGGTCACGGGCCCATTGTTGCAGTACGTCCCTACGGCAGAAGCCGCGGCTTCTTCTTCGCCGCCACGTCCTCCACCCATCCGCACGCCAGCACGAACACCGCGATGAGCACCCAGCCGATCCCGAACATGAACCACTGGCTCTCCAGCGGCAGGTACTTCTCGAACGCGGGTACGTTCCAGAACTGGTCGATCAGCGGTACGGCGAGGATCAGCGCGATCTCGTGCCAGAGGTAGATCGTCACCGCCCGCGCGTTGAAGACGGTGACGACCCGGTCCAGCCGCCGGTACCGGGTCAGCCGGGCGAAGTCGATCCGGAAGTACGCCTTCGCCCACATCAGCAGCATCACGTACCCGGCCGACCAGAAGGCCTGCGCGAGCGGGATCTCGTCGAGGTCGTACGTCCCGACCTCGCCCTGGTGGGTGAAGGCGTACCAGCCGCCGTACCCGACGGCGGCCAGCGACAGGACCACGACCACCGCGGGCCTCATCCGCTCCAGCACCCCGTCGCGGTGGGCGAAGCCGAGGATCCAGCAGAAGAGGTACGTCGAGAAGTCCCAGAGCTCGTTGCCGAGCCGCCCCTCGGGACCGGACCACACGAAGTTGAGGACCAGGATCGGGACGAGCGAGAGCAGCAGCACCGGTACGCGCGCCAGCCGGAACACCTTCAGCAGCAGCGGGGACAGCAGCACGAACCACAGGTAGGTGCGCAGGTACCAGAGGATCTCCCAGGCCTGGACGCCCCACTTGTTGCCCGGTGGGTCACCGAACGGCACGATCCAGAAGACGATGTTGTAGTGCCTCGGCATCCAGCCGTGGACGAGCATCGCCAGCACCACGAAGACGCCCCAGAACCAGAACGGGGGCAGCAGCCGCCGCAGCCGGCTCTTCACCACCTTGAGGGCGGGGCGCTCCAGGGACTTCGCCATCAGCGTGCCGGCGAGTCCGAACATGATCCCCATGGAGGGGAAGACCATGCCGCACCAGGCCCACCCGAAGGTGTGATAGGTGACGACGCGGATCAGGGCGACGGCCCGCAGGGTGTCGAAGTAGCGGTCGCGCAGGGGGCGTTGGGGCCGGGTGTCGGTGACCGTCGGCCGCTCGGTGGTCAGCACGGCCGCGGGTCCACCTCTGCGGTGCGAACCCATCTCAGCTCACCCCCGCCGGGGTCCCGACCTCGCCGGTCCGCTTGAGCTTCTGCCACCTGAGCCGGCCGCCGGTCAGCGCGGTGATGCAGGAGTGGATGAGGACGAGGTACATCATCTGGCGGTAGGCCAGCTGCTGGAGCGGCATCATCAGCAGGTACCGGTACTTCTCCTTGTCCAGGCGGAACGCGTAGGCCGCGCAGACCAGTTGGATGCCCAGCACCGCGAGCCAGGCCAGCAGGGCGGCCTGAAAGTCGATGAAGATCATCGAGTACGCGGTGAAGACGTCGATGAGCGGCGCGAAGACCGGCGTGACGATCTGGAAGATCACCACCAACGGCATGCCGACCCGGCCGAAGCGGCCCGAAGGTCCCTTGTCCGTCAGGGACTTGCGGTGCTTCCACAGCGCCTGCATGGTGCCGTACGACCACCGGTAGCGCTGCGACCACAGCTGCTTGAGCGAACCGGGCGCCTCCGTCCACGCCTTGGCGTGCTCCTGGTAGACGACCCGCCAGCCCGCGCGGTGCATGGCGATGGTGATGTCGGTGTCCTCGGCGAGGGTGTCCTCGCTCATGCCGCCGACCTGGAGCACCGCGTCACGGCGGAACGCGCCGATCGCGCCCGGGATGGTGGGCATGCAGCGCAGCAGGTCGTACATGCGGCGGTCGAGGTTGAAGCCCATCACGTACTCGATGTGCTGCCAGGCGCCGATGACCGTGTCCCGGTTGCCGACCTTGGCGTTGCCCGCGACCGCGCCCACCTCCGGGTCGGCGAAGGGCTGCACCAACTGGTGCACGGCGTCCGGTTCGAAGACGGTGTCGCCGTCCATCATGATGACGATGTCGTAACTGGCGTTGCGGACACCGTTGTTGAGGGCGGCGGGCTTGCCCGCGTTCTCCTGCCGGATGACCCGGACGTTCGTCATGCCGAGTCCGTACGCCGCGTCGCGGGCGATCTCGGAGGTACCGTCCGTGGACCCGTCGTCGACGACGATGATCTCGATCGGATGGGTGCTCCGCGCCAGCGACTCGAGGGTGTTGGCGATGCACTCCTTCTCGTTGTACGCCGGGACGATCACGCTCACCGGGCCGGTGACGGTCGGGCCCCAGCTGAACCGGCGTTTGTTGCGCTGTCTGTAGTGGCGGCGGGCGAGGATCAGCATCATCCCGAACCGGCCCATGACGGCGACACCGACGACCATCAGCCCGACCGAGAGCGCGGGCACGGCCCACTCCGCGACGGCGACGGCTCCGATGAGGGCCTTGCCCTCGTAGAGGGTGGCGCCGGTGGCCTCGCGGTGGGCGGCCTGGAGGGTGTTCACGCCGGTGCCGGTGCCGACCCCCACGGCCCCTTGCCCGGCAGGCTGCTGCTGCTCCTTCTCCAGCACCCCGCTGATGGTGGTGAAGGTGTAGCCCTTCGCCTTCATCTTCTCGATGTACGTCGGCAGCGCCTTGATGGTCTGCGAGCGCTCGCCACCCGCGTCGTGGAACAGCACCGACGCCCCGTCGCTCTTGGACGGCGTCGCCCACTTCACGATCTTCGAGACGCCCGGCTTCTTCCAGTCGTCGCTGTCGGTGTCGACGAAGACGCTGGTGTAACCGTCCTCGCCGAGCTTCTGGTAGACGGGCCAGCTGTAGTTGTCGATGGCGTCCGTCTCCGAGGAGTACGGCGCCCGGAACAGCGTGGTGGTGATGCCGGCCGCGCCCGCCAGCGCGAGCTGGGTCTGCTGCATCTCGCGGTTGACGCGGGCGTCGCTCTGGTAGGAGAGGTCGACGTGGGTGAAGGTGTGGATGCCCACCTCGTTGCCCTGCTCGACCATGTCCTTCACGATGCCGGGGTAGCGCGACACCATCGAGCCGACCACGAAGAACGTGGCGGGGACGTCGTACTTCTCCAGGATCTCCAGCACCTGCGGGGTGTAGGTGGGGTTGGGGCCGTCGTCGAAGGTCAGGGCGATGGTCTTGTCCGGCACGGAGACCGTCGTGGCCTGTCCGCCGCGGAAGCTGAGGATCGGCCCGCCGTCCAGGATCTTGTCCGGGACCTTGCTGGAGCTGGCCCCGTCGCGGACGCGCTGGTCGCCGCCGACCTCGGCGCGCAGATAGCCGTCGAGGAGCATCACGCTGGTGAGCGCCAGCAGAAGCAGCAGGGCGAGCAGGACGCGCGGCTTCTGCAGCGCCGCCGCCTTGCCCGCCGCGCGCCCGATACGGGAGGGGGCGCGGCGCCGGCCCCGGCGGGATGTCGTGGTCGTGGTCATAACGGTCCCTGCGCTCCGGTCAGTTGGCGTTCGCGGACGCGTTCACGGACGCGGACGGCGTGGGGACGCCCGAGGGCAGCGCGGGTGGGCTGCCGCTGGGCCGTACGACGTTGCCGACGCCGCCCTGTTGGCGGACGCCCGGACCGGTGCCGCTCTGGCCGGCCGGTCCGCCCTGGCCGCCGCCGAAGGGCAGCAGCGAGGACGGGCTCGACGTGCCGATTCCCATGAAGGCCAGGCCCAGGACGACGGCGTACCCGAGACACAGGACGCCGACGAGGACACCGATCCGGCGCAGCAGCTTCGAGCGGCGTCCGGAGTTGTCAACGAACACGGGTCCCTCGTCGTCGGACCCGTTGCCGCGTTTGCGGCGGCGACCACGCGGGGCGCGGTTTTCGATGGCAGGCTCGGAATGCATTCCCCGGATATTAGGGAGGCTTTATGTGTCAGAAACTCGGGTTCCCTTGTGAGACACGTATGAGAAACGCCTTAACCTGTCCCTTCTCTGAGAGTTCGCTGGAACGCCTGCGCAACCCCGGCCGGGGTGAATAGAGTTGAATGTGCCGTTTCAGTGGCCGGTTGGCCCGTTTTGTTCGCCCCAGCCCATGGATCCGCTATGCGAATACTGTCCTCATGAAGCCCAGCCGCGTGTGAGACATTTCCACTTCAGAAACACAGTTTGTTTCCATCCTGAGACAGAAATCACGAGAGCGGGTGCATGCGCGATGCGGCGTTTCCTGAGGCCGGTGGCGGGGCTCGGTTGCCTGTTTGCCCTGGCCACGACGGGGTGCTCGGCCGACACCGACGCGGCGCCGGGCAAGACGTCCGCGGCTCCGTCGGCCACCTCCTCGAAGCCGTCGTCCAGCACCTCCTACGCCCCCTACGTCAGCGCGACGGAGGCCTCCGACCTCGACTCCGCCGGGTCGCCGACGACGTACAACCTCGCGTTCGTGATCTCGGACGGAAGCAGCTGCACCCCGAAGTGGAACGGCACGACGGCCATCGACAACTCGGCCGTGGCCTCCCGGATCTCGGCGCTCAAGGACGACGGGGCGAGCGTCCGGGTCTCCTTCGGCGGGGCGTCCGGGGAGGAGCTGGCGGAGACGTGCGACAGTGCGGAGGAGCTGGCGGAGGCGTACGGCGAGGCGCTCGACGCGGCCGGCTCCACCCAGGCCGACTTCGACATCGAGGGTGACGCGCTGACCGACTCCGACTCGGTGGAGCTGCGGTCGGAGGCGATAGCGCTGCTCCAGGAGGAGCGGAGTGACGTGAGCGTCGTCTTCACGCTTCCCGTGATGCCGTCGGGGCTGGACGACGACTCCCTCGCGTTGCTGGAGTCGGCCAACAACAGTGCGGTGCAGGTCGCTTCGGTCAATCTCATGACCATGAACTACGCGGAGTCCTACGACGGGGACATGGGCGACTACGCGATCACCGCGGCGAAGGCGGCGCACACGCAGTTGCGGGACGTCTTCGGTACGTCGGCCGCGACGGCGTGGGGTGGGATGGCGCTCACGTCGATGATCGGCACGAATGATGTGGACGGGGAGACGTTCACGCTGTCGGATGCCGCTCAGGTGCGGGAGTTCGCGGAGGAGAAGGGGGTGGGGTGGGTGTCTATGTGGTCGACGTTCCGGGATCAGGAGTGCACCGGTGATGAGGATGCCCTGACCAACTGCAGTGGGGTGTCGCAGAGTTCGGGGGCGTTCGGGGAGGCGTTTTCGTCGTAGTTCGGGTGCGGGCGGGTGGGGGCTTGTCGCGCAGTTCCCCGCGCCCCTTGGCGGCGTTGTCAGCGTCGTCTGTGAACCAGGCGCCCGGCGCAAACCGTTGCGATGCACTCGCCGGTCTCTGCGAATACGGCTAGGTCGGCTCGGCCGGTCCGTCTGATCGCCGTCGACTGTGTGCGCGGGAGGACGACCACGTCGTTGCGCTCGGCCGCCGCCCGGAGTTCGGGCGTATCGGCGTGCTCCTCCAGGACCGCCACCGCGCCCAGCTTCAGTACCGCGTGGATGCGTTCACGCGGGCTCGGCGCGTCCGGTAGGGGGCCCTCGTGAATGCGAGCGGGCCCCAGAACGCCTGGCCAGGTACGTACACGAGCGTCCGGGAAACGCTCGCGCAGCTCCTCCAGCGTGCCCACGGCGCCGACACGGTCCCGCCCCACCAGGACGGCACCGCCCTTGATTGGCTCCGACTCCCAGGTGTACCGGACCTCGTCGGCGGCGTGAATCGTCTCCATCCGCAGGTCAGTTGGAGGCGAGGATCTTCAGCTCGGGATGTGCCGTGCCGCCCTCGATCGCCGTGGACGAGATGTGGGACTGGACGCGCACGTCGACCGGGTCGTTCGCCGGGTCGTCGTGGACGACGAGGTGTTCGTACGTCGTGGCGCGCTGGGCCGGGGTCCGGCCCGCCGTGCGGATCATGTCGATCATTTCCTGGAGGTTGGAGCGGTGCTTGGCACCGGCCGCCGAGACGACGTTCTCCTCCAGCATCACCGAGCCCAGGTCGTCCGCGCCGTAGTGCAGCGTCAGCTGGCCCGCGTCCTGTCCGGTGGTCAGCCAGGAGCCCTGGATGTGGGCGATGTTGTCCATGAAGAGCCGGGAGATCGCGATCATCCGCAGGTACTCGAAGATCGTGGCCTGGGTGCGGCCCTTGAGGTGGTTGTTCATCGGCTGGTAGAGGTACGGGATGAAGGCCCGGAAGCCCCCGGTCCGGTCCTGTACGTCACGGATCATCCGCAGGTGCTCGATGCGCTCGGCGTTCGTCTCGCCCGTGCCCATCAGCATGGTGGAGGTGGATTCGACGCCCAGCCGGTGAGCCGTCTCCATGATCTCCAGCCAGCGCTCACCGCTCTCCTTCAGCGGCGCGATGGCCTTGCGCGGACGCTCGGGGAGCAGCTCCGCACCGGCGCCCGCGAAGGAGTCGAGGCCCGCGGCGTGGATCCGCTGGATCGCCTCCTCCACACTCACCTTGGAGATGCGGGCCATGTGCTCGACCTCGCTCGCCCCCAGGCTGTGGATGACGAGCTGCGGGTACGCCTCCTTGATGGCGGCGAAGTGCTTCTCGTAGTACTCCACGCCGTAGTCCGGGTGGTGCCCGCCCTGGAACATGATCTGCGTGCCACCGAGCTCGACGGTCTCGGCACAGCGCCGCAGGATGTCGTCCAGGTCGCGCGTCCAGCCGTTCTTCGTGTCCTTCGGCGGCGCGTAGAAGGCGCAGAACTTGCACGCCGTGACGCACACGTTCGTGTAGTTGATGTTCCGCTCGATGATGTACGTCGCGATGTGCTCCGTACCCGCGTACCGACGGCGCCGGACCGCGTCGGCGGCGGAGCCCAGCGCGTGCAGCGGGGCATCGCGGTAGAGGTCGAGCGCCTCTTCAGGGGTGATCCGCCCACCGGCGGCGGCGCGGTCGAGGACGGACTGAAGGTCGGCCTTCTCGGTCACCGGAGCGTCCCTTTCGTCAAGGGTTGTGGACGGAAGCATCCATGTGCGCGGACTCGGCCAGCCTACGCCAGGGCACCGACACCGCCGACGTCAGGCCGCGTACGCCCCGATCAGTACGCCCAGGAAGGCCCCCATGATCAGGAACGGGCCGAACGCGATCGCCGTCTTCCGGCCCGCCTTGTGTACGACGATCAGCGCACCGCCGTACAGCGCCCCCAGCAGGAAGCCGGCGAAGGTGCCGAGCATGACCGTCGGCCAGCCGTACCAGCCCAGCACCGCGCCCACGCCGAGCGCCAGCTTCACGTCTCCGAAGCCCATGCCGGCCGGGTTGATGAGGAAGAGGACGAAGTAGCCGCCGCCGAGGGCGAGGGCGCCGAGGGCGGCGTGCGGCCAGTCGCCGGTGTGCTCGGGGACGAAGGACATCGCGCCGAGCAGAACGAGTGCGGCGGCAGCGAAGGGGAGGGTGAGCGGGTCGGGGAGGCGCTGCACCTTCAGGTCCACGACCGCCAGCAGCACGCCGACCGGTGCGAGCAGCAGCCAGACGCCGATCTCGGGGCGGGTGCCGGTGGCGGCGGCGAGGGCGGCGCAGACCAGGGCGGTGACAAGGGAGAGAAGGGCGGCGGGGGGACCGTAGGACTGCGGGCAGAGGGCGCATCGGCCGCGGCCGAGCCACCCCCGCACCGGATGCCCGCCATCGGGGCAGGTCTGCCGCCACGGCTCCCCCGCGGGGGCCGAGAACCGGTAGGCGGCTCGCGGCAGCAGCGCGCCCGCCGCCGCGCCCCACAGCGCGGCGGCCGCCACGAGGAGCCAGGTGCTCATCCCACGGCCGCGACGCCGTCGCGCCACGTCGGCAGGAGCTCGTCGAGCAGCGCCTCCGTGCGCGGCGGCAGGCCGCGGGCGCCGCTGCGGGAGATGAGGTCGGCGGCGAGGGCCTGGAGGCGGGCGGTGTCGCCGGTGGCGTGGGTGGCGCGGAGCAGTTCGTGCCAGAGGCGCTCGTCGCCGGGGGCGGAGTTGAGGGCCGCGTTCAGGGCCTCGATGGCCTTCTCCGCGCGGTCCTTCACCAGGTGGAACTCGGAGAGCGCGAGGCCGATGTCGGCGACGAGCAGCGGGAGTTGGGCGTCGATGATCTCGTGGGTGAGCCAGCGGTAGCGGCCCTCGGGCCGGTCGGCGAGGAGCGGCCCGCGCACCAGCACGAGCGCGTCGGTGAGCAGCCGGCCGCGCACCGCACGGCTGTCGACGCCACGGCCCTGCGTGGCCTCGTGGTAGAGCGAGCGCAGCACGTCGAGGTCGGAGACGACGGACTTGGCGAGGGTGAGCCGCCCGGTGGAGTCGGTCTTCAGGCGGGGCGCCCCGTCGGGGTCGGTGCCGAGCCAGGCGCGCAGCCGCTCCAGCAGGGCCTCGCGGACGTCGTCCGTGACGCCGCGCGGCCACAGCGCCGAGGACAGCACGCGCGGATGGACGCCCTCGCGGTGCAGGAGCAGCAGGGCGAGCGCCTCGTGCAGGAGGGCGCTCCGGTCGCCGTCGGGGGTGTCGAGGCCGATGATCTCGTACGGCCCGACGAGCCGCGCGTAGACGGCGGGCCGGCCCTGCTCGCTGATGTCGACGAGGAACGGCGGCGCGGTGGCCGGTCCCTGCGGTTCGCGCTCCGGGTCGGACTCGACGAACAGCTCGACGACCGCCCGCTGCAACGGCACGGGCAGCAACTGGGCGTCGAGTTCGAGGCCGAGCAGCGGGGCGAGCAGCTTGCCCTCGCCGGTGACCTCCATCTCCCAGGCGGCGCCGGGCAGATCGCCGCTGTCGGTACCGACGAGGTAGCCGATGCCGAGGCGGCTGGCGTCGGCGGCGAGTTCGGCGAGCTTCATCGCGTCCTCGGCGGAGGGCTCGGCGGCGAGGAGGACGAGGTGCGGGGCCCAACGGGTGTGCTGGGCGGGCCCGGTACGTCCGGTGAGCACGGAGTCGTGACCGGCGGCGCCGAGCGCCCCCCGCCGCTGCCGCGTCTCGGCCTCCATGGTCTCGACGAGGTCGTCGATGCCGTCGATGTGCCGCAGCCGGTTGGGGGCGAGCGGCGTGAGGTCCTCGCCGAAGCCGACGAGGGTGATGGTCATCCGGTCCGACCAGCCGTTGGTGGCGAGTTCGGCGGCGACGGAGGCGAACACGGCGGCGCGGTCGGCCTCGCTGCCGGAGAGGGACACGATGCCGGGCACGGACTCCAGGTTCAGCAGCAGCCGGGAGTCGTCCATGGTGCCGAGGCTGACCAGGCCCGGGTACGGGGCGGCGGCGTCGGTGTCCTCGTACCCCTCGGCGTCGCTGCGCGCGAGCATCCAGAACGTCTGGTCCTGCCCGAGCTGCCAGGGCGCGGGCGGGTTGCCGGAGGGCTGAGCGAGCTGGAGATGAAGGTCACCGTTGCCGCCGAGCCAGGCCGCGTACGCGGTGGGCAGCGGGCGGGACTCGGCACCGAGGGACGCGGCGAGGCCGCGCAGGGAGCGGTCGAGCAGTCGTACGCCTTCGGGGTCGGCGCCCACGAGGAGCGCGTCCTGCGCGTCGGCGGCGTCGCCGGTCGGCGTGGGCGGCTCCATGCCGCGCCGGCCGCCGACGGCACCGAACGCCGACTGCCACAGGGCCTGACGGCGACGCCGGCCGAGGGCGCCGAGGAGGCCGGCGGCGAGGAGGGGGGCGCCGATGAGGGCCGTGGGGAGGCCGAAGGACGTTTCCTGGGAAGCGGCCGTGGCCTGCTGCTGATGGCTGGGCTGCTGGTGGCTGGGCTGCTGGTCGGGGGCGGGGCGCTGTTCGGGGAGGGAGACCTGGGAGGCGCCGCCCTGTTGGCCTCCGCCTTGAGCGTGGTCGCCGCCTTGAGCGTGGTCGCCGGTCCGGCCGTAGTCGTGGACCTGCTGCTGGCCTGGAGAGGCGGGCGCCTCGGGCATCTCGACGAGGTCGCCGCCCCGCGCGTCGCCCGGCATCTCCATGATCCAGCCGGGGCGGATGAGGCTGGCCTCGGACAGCTTGGAGCCGTCGGGCTGCACGCGGTCCTTGTTGAGCTCGAAGATCTCCTTGTACCGGCGGCCGTCGCCGAGGTGGCGCTCGGCGATCTCCCAGAGGGAGTCGTGGTGCCGGCCCTCGGGCGGCTGGATCCGGTAGTACTTCGTGTCGTCGGACTTGGCGGTGCTGCCGCCTTGCGCGTCCGCGTGGGAGGCGGCCTGGGAGGCCTGCTCGGCGAGGGCTGCGGCGGTGCTGGCCGCCTGCTCCTGCTGCTGGGCGAAGAGTCCGGGGGTCTGCTGGGCGGCGGCGACGGTACCGCGCTGGTTGCCGTCGAGGCTGTGCTGTCCGATCTGCGAGAGCCCCGGCGTGAGGCTGGCCGCCGTGGCGCCGACCAGCAGCAGCGCGGCGACGAGCTGCCGGGCGAGGATCTGACTGGGCCCGGCGCCGGGCACGCGCCCGGGCACGCCGATTCCCGAGACCGCGGCCTTTATCTCCACCAGCACACAGGCGGTGAACTGCGCCCAGGCAAGCCACACGATGACGGTGAGAATGTGGAGGAAGGTGCCGGTGGTGATTGGCTGTTGAAGCCACTCCACCTTCGGCATCCCGCTCGGCAACGGCCACCCGACCGCCACGGCGAGCGCCCCGGGCACCCCGACCACCAGCACGGCGAGCGCGACGAACGCGAAGAACGCCTTGACGAAGTCCCCGAACGTGCGCCGCCGGATCCGCACGGGCTGCGGGGTGCGGTTGCGGGGCGTACTCGCAGGCGTGGCGCTTCCCGTCGAGCTTGACGAGCTTGAACTGCGGCGTCGCGGCATGGCGGGTGTCCTGGGTCGTGTGAGGAGAGGGTGGATTGGAGGGAGTACGAGAGTGCACTGAGCGTACAGAGATCTTATGTACGCCGTCGAAGACCAGGCAGCCCCTGTGGATAACCTCCCGACCGCTCTCCCGCTCACTTCCTCACGACCTGCCGGACAGGCCGGAGTTACCCCACTTTCGACCACGGACCAGACGCCCTGTTCGCAACTGCCACGCCACACCCTCACGGTCCCCACACAATCCGCCATGGCCTCTCAAAGAGGCGTGACTCACCCCTGATAGCTTCGTTAACTGCCGCACACAAAGTCGACATCAGGGGGAACTTCGGTGGCCCGCCGCGCTCTGACCACCAGTCGTCGGACGACATCAAGGGGGCGGACACGGGGTCGAGCGGCGACCCCGTCGAGCAGGCGGTGCTCGACGACGCCAAGGAGGAGGTCCGGGCCGGATACGCGGCGATCACCGCGAACGACCCCGACAGGGCCGACGGCGCCGCCACCGAGCCCGCGTACCGCTCCAACGCCTCACTGGTGCCGAACGATGAGCAGGCCGCCCTCGGCGCCATCCGGGGCGCCATCATCACCGATGAGTTCCAGGGCCAGGGCGTGGCCGAACGGACGCCGAAGGCCGCCCGGATCACGGTCGTCGACTTCCAGCACGTCGACTCCCGCTGACCCTCTCGCCCCCGGCCAGCCAACTCCCCCGGCGGCTCTGGCAGTTCCGGATCCGCGTCCCAGGCCCCGATCCGCAGCGTGAATCACGCCGGACGATTCGCATCTCCATCAGCTGCCAGCAGCTCCTCCAGCCGCTGATCGTAAGCCCGGAAACCCTCTTTGCCGTATTCCGGCGCATCCGACTCCGGGCGGAGAATGTCCGGCAGGTGGGAGACCCGCCACATTCTGAAAATGTCCGCCGGTGCGCTTCTGCCCGTCGAGTCAGCCAATTCGGAAGCAATTCCGAGGATTTCAGCAGTCCGGGCCGCCCCCTGTCGGGCCTCCGTTCCGGCCGCGACGGCGGCTGTGATCAGAGCCTGCAAGAAGTACGTCAGTTGCAGGTCCGCCGCCATGCGGCACATTCGCCGCACCACAGCGGGCTCTTCGAGGCGTTCAAGGGGCTGTGGAACTCCCGTGACGCCCGCGGACCACAGCAGCAGGAACGCCGCATGCACCTCGTGATCACGGAGTCGGCCCAGCTCGTCGACGATCGCCATGGCCGCGTCGCTGAACCGGCAGACCGATCGGATGCCGTCGAGCAGTCGCTCCACCTCAGGTTGCCGACGCGTCAGGAAGTCGCCCACCGAGACCTCGGCGAGTTCCCAGGCACCGGTGGCGTTGACCGCGCCGACCTCCACCACGCCTCCCAGCGGCCCGAACACCGCTCGCGCGAGCCTGTCTTCCGGGATGGGGGCAACCTGCTCGGACATATCGATCCGCCTCACAACTTCAAAATATTGTCGAACAACTTCGACCTAGAACTGACCCATCATGTGCTGGATGATCGCATCTCGCTGCGGCAGGGCACGAGGTGATCCGGCATTCAGGATGTCGACGCCTTCTTCGGTGTCCACGAAATACTCTGGCTGCCGTCCGGCCGGACCGCTGTGTTCCCGCAGTACGGAGTCCGCGAAAGACCTCGGTACTTCCGTTCGCACCACCACACCCTCGGGTCCGGCGTACTGAGTGGCAGCCCGGTTGAAATCGTCCGTCAAGTAGACCCCGGCGTCCGGAGTGTATTCACGCTGGAGGTCGTTCGAGCGCCCCAGTGAGAATTGGTCTCCGCTCCAATTGCGCGACCCGTGATAGAGAGTCACCATGTCCTCGTCGCAGGACATGAGACCGAAGGGGTCGATCTGCCGCCACGGGTTGGTCACGTACCCGTACGGGTTCGGAGCAGGGCTCAGACCGAGCGGGTCGAGCGTGGTGTAGCGGGCGGTCTCGGGGTCGTAGTGCCGGTGGTAGTTGTAGTGGAGAGCCGATTCCAGGTCGTGGTACTGGCCAGGGAACCTCAGGGGCGTGTACGCACGGCTCTGCTTGGGCCAGGCCGTGGCCCCCCATACCGTCCGCCGGGCCCGCCAGGCCACCTCGCCGTGCGGATCCACCAGTTCGGTGGGCGTTCCGATCAGGTCGGTGACGACCGCGAAGAACCGGGAGTCGATCTCCTCCTGCATCGCGGAGTCGGTCAGCCGCTCGGTCTGGGTGATCGGCCGCAGTCCGTCGTACTCCCAGGTGAGGGTGACCGGATGCGGCAGTTCGGGGCCGACGGTGGTCTGCTCGGTGAGGGTCGGGCCGTCCCAGGTGAAGTCGGTCCGCTCCACGACGGTGCGACCGTCGTCGGCGAGGCGTTCCTTCGCGATACGACGACCGAGGGGGTCGTAGGCGTAGCGCCACACCGTGCCGTCCGGCGTGACCACTGACGTCAGCCGGTCCTCGGCGTCCCAGGAGTACCGCCATACGTCGGGCTTGCGGGACAGCCTCGTCCTGCGCCGCTCGACCACGCGCCCGGCCGGGTCGTACGTGTAGCGCACGGCACCCGCGTGATCCAACCGCATGCCGGAGTACGAGCGTTCCCCCGCGGCCTCTTCCACACCCCGGTAGCCCGACCAGGACGCCGACGAGATCTGCCCGGCCGAGTCATAGGTGTAACTCTCCGAGCGGTCCTCGGCTTCGACTCCGCGGATGCGTCCCATCGCGTCGACGTCCAGGTCGACCGGACCGTCGATGGCGTCCTGGAGCCGGACGAGATGGCGATGCGGACCATACTCGTAGGTGCGGCTCTGCACCGGCCGGCCCGCCGCCGTCCAGTGCTGGCCCACGGACCGCCCTGTCGAGTCCCAGACCTGGTCGAAGCGCAGGACGTCGTCGATCAGACGCGCCGTCTCCTGCCCGGACGGGTCGTGGGTGAAGTCGATGGTGTGGCCGGAACTGGTCAGGCGACTGGTACGTCCGAGGGCGTCACGGTCGTACGTCCCCCGCACCCCGGTCGGGGTGACCCGCTCCACCCGGCGGCCCGCCGCGTCGTACGCCGACGCCAGTCGGCGCCCGTTGACGTGCTCACCGACGGTCCGGCCGAGGCTGTCCCGCTCCAGACGGAGGTCGCAGTCGGGGCTTTCGGCATGGACCAGCCGGCCCATGGCGTCGTACGCGTACCTGGTGGTCTCGTCGCCGGTCGTCCTGGCGAGGAGCCGTCCCATGCTGTCGTACGCGTAACCGACGCTCTGCCCTGCCTGGTTGACCTTCCGCTCGAGTCGGCCGACGCGGTCGCGTTCGTACACCGTGCGCCGCTCATCGAAGTCCGTCTCGGCGACGAGGCGCCCGGCGGAGTCGTAGGCGTACCGCCAGTTCAACCCGAGCGGGTTGGTCACCCGGGTCAGGCGCAGTGAGGTGTCGTAGGCGAACTCGTACCGGGCGCCGTCGGAGCCTGTCTGTGCCGTCAGCAGGTCGAAGGGCCCGTACTCGAAGGTCGTCCGCGCGCCGCCCGAGGCGCTGTGGGACGTGCAGTTGCCCTCACCGTCGTAGGTCCAGGTCTCCTCCGAGCCGTCGGGCGCGACGATGCGGGACACCCGGCCTTCGACAGTCCACAGCAGGCTGGTGGTGTTGCCGAGCGCGTCGGTGACGCTGCTGAGCCTGCCGAACGGGTCGTAGCCGCGGGTCGCCTGGTCACCCAGGGCGCTGACCGTCCTGGTCCGCAGGCCCGCGGGGTTGCACTCGACGCGTGTGGTGGCATCGAGGGGGTCGGTGACGGCGACGAGGGCGCCGCGCTCGTCGTAGGCGAACCGCGTGCGGGCGCCGTCCGGAGCGGTGGTCGAGACTCGGTTGCCGCGCTCGTCGTAGCGGTGTTCCCAGACCGCGCCGTCCGGCTGGACGACGCGGGTCGGCAGCCGGAGCGCGTTGTACTCCGCCGTGGCGGCACCGCCGTCGGGCAGCGAGACGCGGACCGGCCGGCCGAGGTCGTCGTTCTCATAGCTGGTGGTGTTGCCGAGCGGATCGGTTCGCGAGAGAAGGTGGTGGTGTTCGTCGTACGCGCTGCGGGTGATGTTGCCGAGAGGGTCGATCGTGGCGACGACCTGGCTGTGGTCGTTGACGGCGAATCGGGTGACCGCGCCGTCGGCGGCGGTGTAAGTGGTGATGCGGGACTCGGACCGGGCGGGGTCGGCTCCGTCGTAGGTGAAGGTGCCGCCGAGGTAGCCGTGTTCACCGGTCTGGGAGACGCAACGGTTCTGGTCGTCGTAGGTGTACGCGTAGCGGACCCCGTTGCGATCCGTCCACGAGGTGAGGCGCAGTCGCTCGTCGTACGTGAACTTCAGCGCCTGGTCGGAGGAGTTGACGACCTCGGTGAGGTTGCCGTCGGTGTAGCCGTAGCGCCTGATCGTGACGTCGGAGCCGTCGTCCGCGGCGCCCGCCAGTTTCAGCCCGGTGACGAGTCCGTCCTCCGTGGCGATGGTGAGGACGTAGCCGCCGGAGTGCCGGATGGCCAGCGGGATGCCCGACTCGTCGTACTCGAAGGTGATGCTGTTGCCGTTGCGGTCGGTGACGTCCGCGATGGCGGCTGTGCCGTCGGAGGCGTGCGCGCGGAAGTGACGGGACGTGCGGGTGAGCGGGTCTTCCAGCCGGTATGTGCCGTCGTCCAGGCGGACGAGCGGCATACGCGGGCCGCTCACGGGCAGCCATGGGGCCGTCGTCGCGTCCGCGTTCCGGTAGACGAGCAGCATTCCGTCTTCCGTGACGAAGACGGTCTCCTCGTCGCCGATCTCCAGACGCTGATCGAGCGTGGAGGCCCATGCGGGGCCGAACCACCAGCCGCAGCGGTAGCCCGACGTCACCCGCCGGGTGAACTCCAGGGGCAGGGTGCCGGGGAGGGAGACGTCGGTCTCCGAGAGGAACACCTCACCGGTCGCCACGTCGACGGGGTCGCCGCAGCCGGTGATCTTGCTCTTGAGCCGGTTGTACGCGCCCCTCGCGCCGTCGGCCACAGCGGTCTTGGCGCTCTTTCCCAGCCCCTTGACGCCCTGAGCCATGCCCTTGAGCCCCAACTTGCCGAAGGCTTTCATGCCTTTGGCGAGACCACCGAGGGTGGTGAGGCCCTTCATGCCGGGTATGCAGTCGAGCGCGGCCAGGCCCACATCCCACAGGGAGGCCTGGCCCTTTGAATATTTGTAGAGGGTGTCGGCGAGGACGACGAGCGCGGCAATGAGGACGATCGCACCCAGGATCGGCCCGCCGATGATCATCGCGATCACACCGACCACCGCTACGACGACCTTGCAGACGGCGACGATGTTGTCCCAGTTGTCCGTGAACCAGTCGCCGACCTCCTCCCACCACGACCGGTTCTGAATACCGGCATCGGAGGCCTCGTCGATCTTCGTCTTCGCGGTGTGCGCGGCCTCCTCGCGCATCTTGCGGGCGTCGGCGGCCATCTTCTTTGCCGCGGCGAGCGCATCCTGGGCGCTGTCGACGTCCGACTGGGCGCTGGTCCGGGCCGACTTGGCGTGCTGGGCGTCCCGGGTGGCGGCACGGACCTTGCCCTCGTCCGGCTTGTCACCGCCCGACTTGCTGCCGGTGGGGTCGTCCTTGTACTTGTCGGCTTCCTTGTTCGCCCGCGTCACCCACGAATCAGCCGACGTCAGACGGGAGTTGGCGGAGGAGAGGTCGCTCTGGGCCTCACGGCCCTTGGCCAGCGCCCGGTCGGCCAACGCCTGCGCGCGCTCCAGCTTCGGCCAGAAGTCGGTCAGCGCGTCCCCGCACAACTCGTAGGACTTCTTCAGCTTCTTGAGATTCTTCGGGACATCCCCGAACTCGTCCTTGAAGACCTCCGCCGACTTACCCGCCCACTCCAGAAGCGTGTCCTCACCCGCCATGCCGTTCACCAGACGCAAGGCATCCGAGACGTCGTCGGCGAAGTCGTGCAGTGTCTTGGCCAGCAGCTTGACCCGGTCCGGATCACCCGGCGTCGGATCCTTCTCCAGATCCAGGACATGCCAGTCCGTGGGCCGATGCCCCGCCATACCGCAACCCCCGTCACGCGCGCATCACTCTCAACAGCTATGTGCACCCGCGAACTTACAGGGAACGGTCGTTCGACGCGACAAACAGCATGTCATCAGGTCCGACGGCGTTCGCGCCTGGCCCGCCACGCTTCACCGACCGCCTCCAACGGCCGCAGCCACCGCAGCAGCCTCTCCCTGACCGTCACATGCACCCACCGCCGCTTCAGCCAAGGCGGGAGGTCCCGGAACGGTACGAACGTCAGCGTGTCGTCGATGGCGTGGTCGGCGGCGCCCCCGAGGCCCTCCGCGCGCAGAGCCTCGTACAGCTCCGGAGTCAGGCGGCCGTCGAGGCGTGCCAGGTGGGCGGTCGCGGTGAAGGGGAAGTCACGACCCCGGCCGGGCGGCAGCAGCTCCAGGGCGCGGATGATCCGCGGGGACACGACTTCCGGCGGGCAGTTGAGAGCGAGGCCGATCACGGCGGCGCCCAGATGGTCGTCGTTGCGGTCGAGCGCGGCGTCGACCTCGGCGGGGTCGTTGATGCCGAGCAGGCCTTCGCCGGTCTCCCAGTTCCAGTCGCGTGTCATGCCGAACGCTCTTCTCCGGTGTCCCGGACGATCAACGCACCCATGCGGTCCGGGCCGTCCAGGCTGAGACAGGCACTCTGTTCGGGGCGGCCCGCGATCGGTCCCTCCCGGATCACCTCGAACCGCCGCTCGTCCAGCTCCGCGCGCAGGCGGTCGTACCACGTACGCAGTTCATCCAGATCCATCGAGCAGCACCTCCTCCAACGCATGGGCGTACGCCCGCACGCCCGCCCTCACCGCCTCCGGCGTCGGTGCATCCGGGCGCAGTACCTCCGGCAGGAACGCCACCCGCCACATCCGGAAGACGTCCGACACGGAACACGCCCTGTGCGGATCCAGCAGCGCGCCCGCACTCCGTACAGCCGCTACGACAAGAGGCGCGCCCCTCTCCACCCCCGGCCCCCGCACCATGGCTGCGCCCACCAACCCGTCCATGAGCCGCGTCAGTTGCAGATCGGCGCCCATACCGAGCATCCGCCGCAGCACCAAGGGGACGGCCACATCCGGTGGATACTCCTCGATGCAGCCCGAGTGCAGCATCAGGGACTCGGCCGTCACCTCGCCCGCCCCGTCGGCCCAGCCGCCCTGGCGTTCGAAGAGCCGCATCGCCTCGGGTGAGAGGTCGCCGATCTCCCGTACCGCTTCGAGCAGGTCGTCCAGTTCGGCCCGGTGCGTCGCCACGAAGGTGGTGAGCGGCTCCGCCCGCGCCACCGCCCCCAAGTCCAGCACCGCCCACAGCGGCCCGAAGACGTCGTACGCCAGCCCGCGCTCCGAGACCCCCGCCACCCTCAGCCGGTGAACCGGAACGTCGACGTGATCGCGTCGAAGATGTCGAAGAAGGAGTCCGCGAGGTCCAGGACCTGGCTGCTGCCGCCGACCAGGGCGACCTTGCCCTCCTGGCCGGGGACGGGGATGTACGTCTGCATGAGGACCGCGCGGATCGTGCGGTTGAGGGCGTCGCCGGGTACGACGATGTCCTCGATGCCGTAGGTGCGGGCCGCCGGGCCGACGCCGGGGATGTCCACCGTCGTGACCTTGCGCCAGGAGTCGCCCTCGTTCCTGGCTTCCTTGACGGCGAGTTGGCTCGCGATGACGGAGGGGTCGTTGGACAGGGGCTCGCCGCGTTCGTTGCGGCCGCCGACCATCGAGACCGTCACCGAGCCCGTGATCGGGGTGTCGCCGCCGAAGTTCTCCGCCATGCAGCCGCAGTACAGGGCACCCGACTTCCAGGCGTCGGCCGCGGCCTTGCGGAGGAAGTCGTTGTAGACGTCCTTGTACTGCGCCAGTTCCGGGCGCTGGGCGATCCGGTCGTTCACCATGCGGCGGATCGAGTCGTCCCGGGATTCGGGGCGCACGTCGAACTCCCACCACGACTCGGGGACCTTGATCTGGAAACCCCCGCGCTCGACCGTGAGCGCCTCCATGTAGCGGGCCATGACGTCGGACCTTCCCCGTGGTTCGTACTTCTCCGTTTGCTCGATCGCTCGCTGCAACCGTTGCGTTGTACCGTGCACGTCAGAGTACGAGATCGGCACCGCGACCGGGGGACGGGGACATGGGACAGAACGGCAAGAGTGACCTCTCGCTCCCGCTGACGGAGCTGGAGGACTACGGGCGCCGGCTGCGGTCGATCAAGACCCGCCTCAACCACACCAAGAAGCTCTTCGAGCAGTACAAGGACGACATCGGCGACGGCAGCGTCAATGACGCCCTCGACGACTTCGAGTCCAACTGGGAGGACGGCCGCGAGGACATCACGCAGCAGCTCGACGCGCTGTCGAAGATGTCGGACGCCGTCGTCCGCGAGTTCAAGAAGCTCGACGACGAGTTGGCCAAGCAGGTCAACGACAAGATGAAGACCGAGGACAAGCGACCGAAGAAGGGGTAGCGGGCCAGGCCGCCGGGGCCCCCGTCGGGCTCATACGCCGCCCAGCAGGGAGGCCAGTCCCTGTTCCAGCTCCGGCCCCACGGGCTCGCCGCCAGGCTCCGTGATCGTGTACGAGCGCCGCAGAAAGCGGTGCAGCGTCGTCGTGTCGAAGAGGACGACCGCGACGCCCTCCGGCGCGCGGAACTCCACCGCCGTGCAGGCCGGTCCGTACGGGCGCACGTGTACGTTTCCCACGCCCGCCGGGGTGCCCATGCCCTCCTCCAGGAGCGCGCGGGCGAACGTCCAGGTCAGTTCCTCGCCGTCCAGCGAGATCCACGCCGGGAAGACGAAGTGGACGGCCAGCGGGTCCCGCGAGGTGTAGCGCAGGGTCACCGTCACCGCCAGCTCCTCGTCGTCGGGGGTGAGCAGGCTGGCACCGGTGGGCTGTTCCAGGGTGATGGACATGGGCGGTCTCCGAAGCGTTGCAGGGCGTCTCGTGTGGGGCTGGGGCGACGGCCCGTCGGGGCCGACGCAGGTGTACGAGCGGGTGCGGGGCGCTTTCATTACGCGACTCCGACGGCCAACTCCTGTGACGTGCGCCACTTTCGGTGACGCTTGAAACTTTGATTGAAAGTTTTGTCATCTACGCTGACAAACCCTTCCCTGCCCCTCCCCCGCAGGCCCTGGAGCGTTCCGCCATGTCCGACGGTTCCACTGCTTCCGCGCTTTCCTCCGCCCAGACGTATGCCCGGATATACGAGGAGCAGCAACCGCGCCTCGTCGCGTACGCCCGCTCCCTCACCCGGAACTCCTGGACCGCCGAAGACCTCGTCGCCGAGGCCCACTTCAGGGTGTGGCGGCGGCTGGCCGAGGGGCACGAGATCGACAACGTGCCCGCGTATCTGATGACGACCGTGCGGCATCTCGCCAGCGCCGCCGCCGGAACCGCCGTGCGGGAGACGCCGCGCGACCCGCACAGCGACGAACGTGTCGTCCCCGCGCAGGGAACGGCGACGCAGGCGCCGGGTGGTGGCGATCCGGCCGAGCAGGTGTCCTCCGTCGACCTCCTGGTGCGGGTGCTGGGGCAGTTGCCCGAGCGGTGGGTCAAGGCGCTGTGGCTCGCGGAGGCGGAAGGGCAGCCACTGGCGGCGATCGGGCCGCAGGTGGGCACGGAGGAAGGGGCGACGGCCGTACTGCTCCACCGGGCCCGGGAGGGCATGCGGCAGGCGTTCCTGCGCGTCCAGACCGGGGCGCCGGACGATCCCGCCTGCCAGGTGCACTGGGCGCGTATGCCGGCCTATGTGCGCGGCGCCGCCACGGAACGGCAGTCCGAGCGGCTGCTCGGGCACGTGGACGCCTGCGCCGACTGCCGGGCCCGCCTGGCCGCGCTCATGAGCGCCAACGACCGGTTGCCGGCGCTCGTCGGGCCCGCGTTGCTGGTCTTCGTGGCGGGGGGTGCGGGGAAGTACCTGCTCGCCGGTGCGACCGCCGCGGGGTCCGTCGGGGCGAAGGGGGGCGTGCTGGAGGGTGTACGGCAGCACGCCACCGCCGGTGGCTCCAAGGCCGCGCTGGCCGCCGGTGCGGTGGTGGCGGGCGCTGTGGTCGTCATCCTCGCCCTTGGACCCGGCTACTCCGCTCCGACTCCGGCCGAGCGCACGCCTGTCGCGGAGGCACCGGCGGGGCAGGTGCCGGTGGTGGAGGGGCCGGTCGCCGAGGCTCCGGTGGCCGGGCCACCGGTGAGTGGGGGTGGTGGAGGCGGTAGTACGACTGTGCAGGCGGCCAGTGCTCAGCGTGGCGGCGGCTCGTCGGTCGTGACGCGACCGCAGGGCGGCGACGACGAGTCCACGCGGGCTCCGAGCGAACCAGCGGACAACTCCGCCCCGCCCGCGGCCGACCCCGCCCCGCAGGAGCCCGCGTCGCCGACCGAGGACACTCCGGAAGCGCCCGCGCCGCCTCCCGTCCAGAACACACCCGAGGACCCGGCACCGCCCACCACCGAGGACACCCCGCCCACCGCAGCGCCGGGCGCACCTGCGCCGGACCCCACGCCTGCGCCCGACCCCGTACCGGACCCCACACCCGCAACGGACCCGCAGCCCAACCCGGACCCCGCGCCCGAGTCCCCGACTCCCGCAGATCCCGCGCCTGTTGAGAACCCGGCCCCGGCGGACCCCCCGGCGTCCATCCCGACACCGGCCACCCCGCCGCCCACCACGACGACTCCCGAGCCCACCGAACCCCCGGCCACGGCAGACCCCGCCCCTGATCCGACCGCTCCCGGAGACAACTGCCCTGGCCCAGAAGGCTCTTCCTCACCCGCCCAGGACTGAGTGCCCCCGGCGCCAAAAGCCCATCAGAACACCTCCGACGCCCCCGCCTCTCCTTCCCCCGAGGACAACGGCCCCGCCACCCCGCAGCAGCCCACCAGCCCCACAACCCCCTTCCGTACCATGGCCGAGGCAAGGCAACCCGCATGGCACCCCTGCCTCCCTCTCCCCACTCGGAAGGACGCCCCATGGAAGCGCTGTCGCCCGAAGACGCCCGGGAGATAGCCGGTTACCGGCTGCGTGCCCGGCTGGGTGAGGGCGGTATGGGCATGGTCTACCTGTCGCACACGCGGGGCGGACAGCCGGTGGCGTTGAAGGTGGTCAGGCGGGAGTACGCGCAGGACCCGGAGTTCCGGAAGCGGTTCACGCAGGAAGTCGCGGCGGCACGGCGGGTGCAGGGGCCGTACACCGCGCCCGTCCTCGACAGCTTCACGGACGGGCCGGAACCGTGGCTCGCCGTGAGTTATGTGCCCGGCCCCTCCCTCGCCTCTGCCGTGTACCAGCACGGTGTACTGCCGGTCCGCACCGTGCTACAGCTGACGGCCGGTATCGCCGAGGCTCTCCAGACCGTCCACGCGGCAGGTGTGATCCACCGCGACCTGAAGCCTTCCAACGTCCTCCTCGCCTCCGACGGTCCGCGCGTCATCGACTTCGGGATCGCCCGGGCCGCCGACACAACTACCCTGACGGCTAAAGACGTACGGCTGGGCACGCCCGCGTACATGGCGCCCGAGCAAGCGATGGGCAGCGACGTCACCCCGGCCCTCGACCTCTTCGCACTCGGCCTGGTCACCTACTTCGCGGCGACCGGACGCCACCCGTTCGGCGAGGGCTCCTCGCAGGCGCTGCTGTTCCGCATCGTGTCCAACGAGCCCGACCTGGCCGGTTGTCCCGACGAACTGCGCGGCATCATCGCCGCCTGCCTGGCCAAGGACCCCGCCGCCCGGCCGACTCCCGCGCAGCTCATCGAGGCGTGCAACAACCTCGCGGGCACCGGCGGGTTGGTACGGCACGAGGGGTGGTGGCTGCCTGCCGCCGTGACGCAGCAGATCGCCCAGCAGGAGCAGACCCTGCGGATCTATTCCGCCCCGCCACAAGCCACGCCTTCCGTGCCCACCCAGCCCGGCCTCGCTCCCCAGGCCGCCTTCGCCGCCGCCGCGCCCACGCGGCCCGCGCACTCGCCGGCCCAGGCGTACATGGCTGCCGCCCCGACCGCACCCGCCCGGCCCCCACACCCTGCACCGGCGTCGACACCCGTCGAGCGTCGTCGTAAGCCCCTGCTCGCCGCCGTCGCTGTGGTCGGTGTACTGGCGGTCGGCGGAGGCTCGTTCGCCGCGTACCAGCTCATGGGCGACGACGGGACCAAGAAGACCGCCACTGGCGACACCGACGTCAAGGTGACCGGAGGGCCGACTTCCAGCGAGCCGACCGCGGGTTCCTCGGCGGGCGCCGACAAAACCAGGTCCGAGGCCGGCTGGCAGATCAGCGAGCGGGACAAGGCGCTGGTGCTACAGGCCCCCAAGTACATCGCGAACGCCAAGGACGTCGGCTCCGGCACCCTGTGCAATCCGTCCGACGTCACCTCGCTCGACATCAACAGCCTTGAGCTGAAGATCAACGGGACGTACGTGCCCTCGTCCGGGGGCTATCTCACGTACACCGACTGCCCGGACCCGATCCGGTTCAACGGCATCCGGCTGGCCGACGACGGCGGCTCCTTCGGCACCACCGACGAGGAGCACCCCACCCCCAGTGCCTGCCGCGACGCCGCCACCGCGGGCACTCTCCCCAACCCCGTCCCGCTGAGCAGGATCCGGGACGACTCGGTCCTCAAGGCCGGCACCGGTCTCTGCATCCTGTCCGACGAGGGGGCCGTGACCCATCTGTGGATCACCAAGGTCAACAAGGACACCGCGAACGACGATCTGCGGACCTACGTGGTGACGGCCACGCAGTGGAAGCCGGAGTGACCGCGTCGGGCGGTCTCAGCCGACCTGGTTCTCCGCGACCGCCTGGCCATGGACGACGACGTCACCGCCGTAGAACATTCCGGTGAAGACCGGCGAGTACGTCAACTGCACTTCGACCTCGACCTGTTGAGCGTCCGCCGCCACGCAGTGCGTCGCGGCGATGTCCGCACCGGACATGTCCATCTCGCGCGCGAAGGCCTTCACGCGTGCGTCGCAGTTGCCGAAGTTGATGGGGGCGGCACCGTTCTCGTTCTCGTACAGGGAGTCGAGGTCGATGTCCTGGGCGGCGTAGCGGGCGGCCTGTTCCGCTATGTCCGCCGCGCGCTCCCGCTTGGAGATCGACAGGCCGCCGTCGATCACGAAGGCCGACAGAGAGATGAAGACGAGCGCGAAGATGATGACCGCACCGGCGCCGGAGCCTCGGTCGTCGAGGTGGGCGCGGCGGGAGTCCAGCCAACCGCGGAAAGCAGCGGGGAGTCTCAACTTCCTCATCCCGCCTTTCTCTTGAACGGGTCGAGCGGGGCCGTGAAGGATCCCGACATCGTGGTCTTGATGTCCAGCCCGAGCATGGCCAAGCCCTTCACCTCGCAGCTGACCTCGACGGTGAACAGGTCGGCGTTCGCGAATCCCGCACTGGTCTTGGTCACCGTCACGGGGCCGACACAGACGTCGGTGAGGTCGGCCTCGGCGGCCTTCCGCGCCTCCGCCATGGCTATGCCGACATCCCACTGGAGCGAGCCCGAGCGGGCGGCATCCCGCGCGGCGCCGTCGATGGCACCGCGGCCCTCGACCATCTGCCCGAAGGCCACCAGGACGAGGATGAAGAGAATCATCACCGGGGCGAGGATCACCACCTCGATGGCGGACAGGCCCCGGTCGTCGTCGGCCAGGCGACGCTTGAAGTCCCCGAAGGCCGTGGGAGAGACACGCATCTCTAGTTCTCGTTCTCCCTCACGAACCGCTCCACCGGTCCGACCGACTGCGCATGCACCCTCAGATCAAGTCCGGGGAACACCGACGGAACCCGTGCCGTGATCTCCACACCCACGGTGTTCTGCTCCGGCTGGACCGTCTCCACGTTCGGTGACAGCACCAGGCTCGGGCCGAGCTGGCTGATGTAGTCGTCCACCACGTCCCGTGCCTTGACCCGCCAGGCGCCCGGCTCGTCATGCGCCGTGGCGCGGGCCTTGCGGGCACCGGCCTGGGCAGCGGCCTGGGCCACGTGGTCGGCGAAGAAGTACAGCGCGAACTGCACCGTCGCGAAGATCATGAAGAACAGGACGGGGGTGAGCAGCACGAACTCGATCGCGGTCATGCCGGAGTCACCGCGAGCGGAGGTCTCGTCCTTGACGGCCCCCCACCGGCGGCGTGCCCATGTCCGCATACGCTGCCGCACCCAGTCCCCGTTTCCCGTTCGCCGTACGTCTGCGGTCAGCAGGTGCCCGAGGCCTTGGCGCCGTCGATGCAGGTCCCGACCTTCGTGGCGCCCTTCTCCAGCGCGGCATTGATGATCGCGGCAACCACGCCGACGATCGCCACGACGACCGCGGAGATGATGACCCACTCGACGGCGGAGGCACCACGGTCGAGCTCGCCGGAACGAGCGCGCTGCACCCGGCCCTGGAGGAAGGTGACGAGGAAGTCCACCGCCGGGATGCCGGTGTTGAAGTTCCGCTGGTTCATGGTCATTGTCCTTTCAAGAGAGTTAGAGGGCATCAGACCTGGAACACCCTCATCGCCGCCGGATAGATCAGGAACACCAGGAAGCCGGCGCACAGCAGCAGCTGGGCCACGAGCATCGACTGCGACTTCTCGCCCGCGCTGCCCTCGATCTCGGCCATCTCGCGGTGCCGCATCGTCTCGGCCCGGGAAGCGAGGGACTCCCGGACCTTCGCGCCGTCGTCCGCCACCAGGGCCAGGGAGGCCGAGAGATCCTTCAGTTCCTCCACACCCAGCTCCTCACCGAGCTGGCCCAGCGCCTGCCATTGGCTGATACCCGTGATACGGGCGTCCGCAAGGGCGTTGTGGATGCGCTGGTTGGCCCAGCCGTCCGACACATCGGCCGCTGCCATGAGCGCCTCCGGCAGACCACGGCCACCGGCGAGGCTCATGGACACCAGGTCCAGGTACGCCCCGATCACGCGCCGCAGGTCGCGACGCTTGTCGGCGGCGTCTCGCCGTACCTCCAGGTCGGGGAGGAAGAAGAACAAGGCCCCGCAGAGCAGCGCGAGCCAGACCGGGATGATGGGGCTGTCGGCAAGGGCCAGCGTCCACACGATCGCGAACAGGAACGGGCCGAAGAACAGACCGGCCACCCCGAGCAATGCCTTCGTTGCCAGGAACTTCTCCCAGCTGCGGTCCAGCACAGCGAGGTCGGCGCGCAGCGAGCGCTGCTCCCAGCCCTGCTGCAGGTAGAAGTCGGCGACGCGGCGGCCGACATCAGCGCGGAGTGACCCGAGGCGGCCCTTGTCGACGGCGGTCCGGGGGGACTCGTACGCCGTGCCCCGCGCCCGCATCGCGTCGATCCGCGCGACCTGCGAGACCGCGCTGCGCTTGGTCGGCATGAGGGCGCGGACGAGGGCGTAGAGGCCGAGGCCGATAACGGCACCGACGATGACCGGCATGGTGATGTCGCTCATCGGCGCACCCCCTCTTCCTGCTGGACCGGCTGGGACGGCGTGCGGGGACGGACGAACTGGACGGCCGAGTCGTCCTTGACGAGGAAGCGTTCGGGCGTCTCGATGGTGGACAGCTTGCGCAGCCACCAGAAGCCGAGCGCGAAGAGACCGCAGACGATCGCGAGGACCATCTGGCCGACGGCGGTGCCGTACGGCTCCACGAACTCGCGGTTGAACACGGACAGTCCGAGGACGAAGGCGACCGACACCGCGACGACGATCTGTACCGAGCGGCGGGTGGAGGCTCGTTGCGCCATCACGCGCTGACGCATGTCGACCTCTTCGCGCGCCGACTTGGCGAGCGCGCCGAGGACCTGCCGCAGACCGGGCCCGCGCAGGCGGGCGTTGAGGATGAGTGCCGCGACGATGATGTCGGCGGACGCGTCGTCGATCTCGTCGGCGAGATGCTGGAGCGCGTCGGGCAGCGGGGTGCGGGCGCGGAGGCGGTCCACCAGGGCGTCCAGGTGGGGACGCAGCACGGGGGCTGAGGCGCGCGCGGACGCCGGGATGGCCTGCTCCAGGCCGACCGCGCCGGCGATGGTGTCGCGCAGGGACTCCGTCCAGGAGGCCAGTGCCTCGACGCGCTTCATCGCGGCGCGTTCCTCGCTGGCGCCGCCGAACAGGCGGTCCCAGAAGAAGACGAGGACACCGGCCGCGATACCGGCGACGGCCCAGCGGGTGAGGAGAAGGACAACCAGGCCGACGATCGCGGCGAGCGACCCGCGCTGCCCCGCGAACCGGATCAGCTCACTGGCCCGCTCGGCGGCCTTCTGCTTCTCGTGGTCGGGCTTCGCGGGCAGTCCGCGTACGGCGGCGACGAGCAGCGCGAGTCCGCCGCCGACGGCGACACCGCAGCCGAGTGAGTAGAGGACGGTGGTGGAGAAGAGCCCGCCCATGGAGCCGAGCGAGTCCAGAGCAGCAAGCTGTTGAGACATGTGCGTCACCCCCACGTTCCGGTGGGCCGGTAGCCCTGTGCGATCAGTTCCTCGACGCAGGCGATCGGCGCGTGCGGCACGATCCGGCCGTCGTGCGCCTCGGCGAACACCTCGCTGGAGAGCACCCGGCCGTCGACGCCGTTGACCTCGCGGACCGAGGTGACCATGCGCTGGAGGCGGCCGCCCGTCTGGTAGTTGTTGCGCCGCTGGATGAAGACGACGAAGTTCACCGCGCCCGCGATGAGCATCTGGCTGGCCTCGATGGGCAGTCGCTCGGAGGCCTGGAGCGCGTACGTGGAAATACGGTTGAAGACCTCGTGCGAGCTGTTGGCGTGGATCGTGGACAGCGAGCCGTCGTTGCCCTGCGACATCGCGTTGAGCATGGTCACGATCTCGTCGCCGAGCACCTCACCGACGATGACGCGGGAGGGGTTCATACGGAGGGAACGGCGGACGAGCTCGGCCATGGAAATCATGCCCTGGCCCTCGGAGTTGGGCAGCCGTTCCTCGAAGGCGACGACGTTGGGGTGGAGATCGGCGAAGGTGTCGAGGCCGAGTTCCAGCGCCCGCTCCACGGTGATCAGTCGCTCGTGCGGCGGGATTTCGTTCGCGAGGGCCCTCAGCAGGGTCGTCTTACCGGCGTTCGTGGCGCCCGCGATCATGATGTTCTTGCGGGCGCGTACGGCGCAGGCGAGGAAGTGCGCGACCTCGGGGCTGAGGGTCCCGTTCCCGACGAGGTCGGAGATGAAGACCTTGCCCATGCGGGCGCGACGGATGGAGAGCGCCGGGCGCCGGGTGACGTCCATGACCGCCGACAGACGCGAACCGTCCGGCAGGCGCAGGTCGAGCTGGGGGTTGGCGGAGTCGAAGGGGCGGGACGACAGACCCGAGTAGGCGCCGAGCACCTGGATGAGCTCGATGAGCTCCTCGTCGGACTCGGCGACGGGGTCGCCGGTGACCTCACGGCCGTCGGAATAGCCGACGAAGACCTGGTCGTACCCGTTGATGTCGATGTTCTCGACGTCCGGGTTGTCGAGGAGCGGTTGCAGCCGTCCGACGCCGAAGAGCGCGGCGTGCACGGCGGCGGCGTACTGCTCCTCGGTCTCCGCGTCCAGCGGAGTGCGCCCGGCGTTGATCTCCGTCCGGGCGTGGTCCTCCAGGATCTGGGCTATGACCGCGCGCGCGTAGTGCCGCTCGTCCTCGCTCGACATCGGCGTGACACCGGCGACCTGGTCCTGACGCCGCTGCTCGGCGATCCGGTCACCGGCGTCCTGCCGGAACCGCTTGACCAGTTGATGGTCGACAGCGGTCATCGCCCGGCCTCCGCATGGCCGTTCATCTGGCCGAGCGGCTGACCGTGCTGGGCCTGGGTGGGTACGGTCCAGGCGGCGCCGTACTGCTGGTAGAGGTCCGCGGTGACCTTGCGGGCGGAGCGGATGAGCAGCGACTTGTCGAGGCGCCCGCGCTTGCGGCCGGCCAACTGGTCGGCGCCGGCGGGGTCGTCGGCGATGGTGCCGACGACTCGGGCGCCGGTCTGGGCGTGCACGAGCATGTCGTTGACCTGGCCCGCGAGCTTCGCCGCGTTGTTGGTGTCCGCGATGAGGACGACGCCGATCATCGGGTTGCCCATGGCCGCGACGCCGCGCTGACCGCCGTGCAGCTTGTTGCCGAGGGCGGCGGCACGGTCACGGACCCGCGCGATGGCCTCCGGCTCGGTACGGGAGATGAGCAGGACGAGGGCGGCGTGCGGGAAGAGGTCCACGGCGGGAGTGTCGCCGGCGATGCGGCCGCAGTCGGCGATGACGTCGGCGGCGGCGTGCGGGGACTCGGCGAGGGAGGCGAAGGAGTGGCCGAGGGTGGGCCAGAGACCGGCGAGACCGGCGGCCTGCTCGGCGTTGCCGAGACCGACGAGGACTTCGAGCCCGCCGCTCAACGGCTGGACATGATCCCAGAGTTGGTCGGGAACCAGACCTCGTCGTGCCGTGGCGGCGATGGAGAGCATGCCGGTGTTCGGGTTGAGCGGGCCTCCGTGCGCGGCGGCACTGCGGTACACGAGGTCGCCGCCCGCCGGGTCGGTCTCGGCGAGCAGCACACGCCGCGGCCAGACCGCCGCGAGGGCGACGGCCGCGGTGGTGACGCCGGGGGAACCCTTGTCGGCGGCGAGAGCGATGAGCGCCATGGGTGGGGCCGCCTTCTAGTTGCTGCTGTTGCTGCTGGGGACGAGGACGAGGACCACTTGGCTGTTGGCGGCGGCCTGGGCCAGCGCGGGGGCGACGTCGGAGTCGACGGCGAGGGTGTAGGCCGAGTTGGCGCTGCCCACGATGTCGTCGCTGTCGGCGCTCGGCACGCTGGTCACCGTCGCCTTGTCCGTGAGCACGGAGTTGCTGTTGCCGGACGTGGAGGCGGAGCTGTTGCTGCTGGAGCCTCCGTCGGTGACACGGTAGGCGGCGACGGTGTCGCCCACCTTGATGCCGGCCGGGAACTGACCGGCCTTGAGGGAGAGGCCCACGAGGGTCTTGCCGTCGGAGGCGCCCGCCTCGTCGCCGAACATCTGGCCCATGACGACGGTGCCCGTGGGAATGGTCGTGACGGCCTTCAGCGTCTTCAGGGTGCTCAGCTGCGCCCACTTGACGTAGTTGATGTCGGAGTCCTCGGCGACCATCACGGACGTCACGTCACTGTCGGTGACCTTCCCGCCCACGGGGATCTCCTTGGTGACCTTCACGACCTCGACCCGGTCCCCGGCCTGAAGCACCAGCATGGTCGCGCCGAGCGCCCCCACCAGAATCAGCAGCACCGCCAACGCGGCCAACGCCGGTTTGCGCTCGCGAGGCGGCGTGGGAAGCCGGTCACCGACCGACGGCTGAGCCGGAGCGGCGGAACGACCCTGACCCGCCCCCGTACGCTCTTGGATCTTCACGCAACCGCTCCCCGTACACCCAAGAAAGAGTCTGCCAAATGAGATGGAAATTAGGACACTTCACCCGGGTCTACCCGACTTGTGCGAATAGCCATCGCTGAGGTGAGTGTCAAGCCATGGCACCGTATCAGCCGCACATAAGCCCCTCAAGGCGCGTTCGAGGTCATGCACCTCACCCCGCTCCCCGTTATCCATCTGCAACTTCGGGCGCGTGTTGCCCAGTTCTGCGGGACCCGGAAGAGGGCTGTCGTCTGTGCGGGAGCGAACCCAGGACGCGTAGCCCGTCCGTCCCGTAACGCGACCTTCGTCACGACCCAGCCATGAGGCCTGCACGATTCGCTCACGAAGGCCCGAGGGTGCCGTGCCATGATCTTTGCTCGGTTTCACGGATACGGGGGCGTTGAGTCAATGACAGACGGAGAAGCGGGGCTTCTTCCGATCGGCGGGGCGGCGCTGGCGTCCGACCCGCGGGTCCTGGCGGCGGCCCGGGCGATCGGCGCCCGCAACGGGGTCGACTACACGAATGACGCGGCGGTCTCGGGGTTGCTGGCGGAACGCCGGGATGTGGCGCACAAGGCCCTGCACCGTCCGCTGGCCTATCTGAGCGGCCTGTTGATGGCGGCGGCCGTGGTCTGGGGCGTGGTGGCCCTGCAGGTGCCGTCGCTCGACCGGCGGACGGCACTGGCGGCCGGCCCGGTCCTCATCGTGGCCATCGCCATGTACGTCCAGGTCCGCAAGGGGTGGAAGCGTGAGCTGACGCACCCGGCGCTGGCCGGATACCGCGAGCTGCTGGGCGTGGCCATGGCCCACGGACTGCCGCTGGCGCATGTGCCGCCGTGGCTGGAGGGGCGGCCGGACTACGACGCGAGCGCGAACGGGCCGGGGAAGCGGAAGGGGGCGACGCCGATCCCGTCGTACCCGAACGTGGACACGCCCGCGGCACCCGCACCCACCCCCACGCCCACCGCATACGCACCCGTCCCCGTCCCTCCAAAGCCCCCGGCCGTCGCCGAGTACGAGCGCATCGCCGACACCGGTGGCTGGCACGACGAGGCGGGCTGCCTGCTGATCATCGCGGGCGCCGTCGGCGCGGGGTGGGCCTGGTCGGAGACCGAGCCGATCGGGTACGGGGCCCTCGCCCTGATCCCGCTCGCGATCATCGTGTGGCTCGCCGGCCGCAACCAGGGCGGCGAGAAGGCACGGCTGCGGGCGGAGGCGACCGAGTACGTCAGGGCGATCGCGGCGGCGCAGGCGGCGGGGGCGCAGGTGCCCGAACTGTCGCCGCAGCTGCAGAAGTTGCTGCACGGCACGTACGCCCCATGACCACAGAGAACAACCTCAAGGGAACCCCCCACATGAAGCGATCCACACTCGCCCTCCCCCTCCTCTCCGTGCTGACCCTGGCCACGCTGTCGGCGTGCGGCGGTGGGGACGGGGACGGAGCTTCGGACGCGAAGACGACCGACAGGGCGAAGGCCACGGCGTCGGCCTCGCCGGCGAAGCCGTCCGTGGACCCGGCGAAGGAGCTGGCCAAGCTGCTCGTCACCAAGGCGGAGGCCGGCGACTACAACGTCCGGGAACCCGAAGCGGGCGACGCCATGGCCACGACCCAGGACCAGCTGCGGGTCGACAAGGCGGCCTGCGCCCCGATGGCGTACGCGACCAACTACCTGCCCCTCGGCGACCCGGAGGCGTCCTTGGTCCGGGTGGCCGACAAGGGGACCAGCACCTACAACTACATCACCCTCGCCACCTACGCGCCGGGCAGGGCCGAGGCGGCGATGAAGGGTCTCGCCGAGGCGGCATCCGCCTGCACGGGGGGCTACACCGCGAAGTCCGACAAGGCCTCCACCTCCTACTCCTCGGTGAAGAAGGAGACGGCTCCCACGGGCACGGGCGCGGACGAGTCGATCGCCACCGCCTCGGTGGTCCCGTACAAGGGCACCCAGACGATGCGCACCCAGACCTTCCGCTTCGGTGACACGATCGTCAACTACTTCTCGATCAACACCTACGGCTTCCTCAACGGCCGCTCCAGCGAGGCCGACATCCCCACGGACCTCGTCAAAGCCCAGAACAAGAAGCTGGGTTAGGGCGACCAACACCGAAGGTTTCGCAGTAGCGAACCATCCCAGTAGAGTGCCGCGTGAAATCAGGTGGGGATCGGGGGAGTTCGGCGATGCGGGCGGCGACGAAGGGGACGGTCCGATCCACCAGGGCGAGACTGCTCGGGGTCCTCGCCTTGCTGGTGGCGCTCTTCGCAACCGTCACCCCGACGGCAGAGGCCGCCGGTTCCTCCGCCGACACCCAGGCCGCCTACCTCGCGGAGCAACTCCGCACCAGTCCCGTCTACGTCACCGACCAACTCCCCCGTGAGATCCCGAAGTCCACGACCCCGTCATTCGCCAAGGTCGCGCAGCGCACCGGCGTCCCCACCTACGTCCTCGTCCTCCCCCTGGAGGCCACCGACGGCGAGGCCCTGCTCGGCGCCGTGCACGACCGCCTCGGCAAGAAGGGGCTCTACGTCCTGATCGACGACTCGTCGGTCACCAACGCCACGGCCTACGGCGTCAGCGCCCCCGCCGACGACGCGGTCACCACCGCCACCTACGAACTCCCCTACGACGCGGGCCCGCTGCGCAGCTTCGAGCGCTTCGTCGAGGCCGTCACCGAGGACGACGACAAGGCGGCCGCACGCGCCGAGGCGGCCCGTGACAAGTACGACGCCGACGGCGAACCCGCCGACCTGTACATCGGCCCGAGTGACCGCGACGACCAGTCGTTCCTCACCGGCATGGCGATCACGGGCGTACCGCTGGCGATGCTGCTCCTGATTCCGTACGTACGACGCTGGTGGCGTCGTCGGCCAGGCGCAGCCCCGGTGTCCCTCACCAAGCGTCCATCGACCCCGCGCCGCCCTACCCGCCTGCTCCTCCCCCTGGCCGCCGCGGCCACCGCCGTCGCCATCGCCTCCACCGCCCCGCACGTCTTCGACCAGACGACCTCCAGCGCGTCCCCCCGCCCCCGCGCGATCGACCTGAACGCCCGTATCGACCGGGTCGTCGAGGGCCTGGCCCGGGACCCGATCTACCAGGACGCGGAGAGCCCGCGAGCCCTCGACCGCACGCAGCTGACCCAACTCCGCTCCCGCATCGTCGAGTTCAGCGCCTCGACGGGTGGTGGCCCGGTCTTCATGGCCCTGGTCCCGCAGTTGTACGAGGACGAGTCCGGGAGCGACGAGGAGTACTTCGCGTACGCCGTCCACGACAAGCTCGGCAAGGACGGCGTGTACATCGTGGCCGACCCCCTGGACGGCTACATCAACGTCTTCAACTACGGCCTGGGGCTCGACTCCTACGGCCCTCTCTACGACCTCCCCGAGTCCGTCACGTACGGCGACGAGAAGTCGGACACGGCCGACGACCACCTCCTCGCCGAACGCCTCACCACCGTCATGACCGCCCTCGACAAGACCGAGCGCACGGACGAGCCGACGACGCCCGGCGACCCGTACCCCCTCACGGACCCGATCACCGAGGACGAGCTCAACCCCCTCTTCTACGGCGACTTCTGGCCGGGCCTGTTCGTCGGCGCCCTGGCTGCCGGCGCCGCGCTCGCACTGGTGGCGGCGGCGCTGGGCATCGTCCGCAAGTCACTCCTGCGCCGCAACCCGGAACCGTTGCCGACCTCGGCCCTGCCCACCGCATCACCGGCGATGCCGACGAAGCCGTATCTGCACGACACGGCACGCATCGAACTCCAGGCCCTGGCCCGCGAGTTCGGCACCGGCGAGACGGCCGACACCCGCGCCCGGAACCGCTACGACGCGACGATGCTCCTGGCGACGGACGGCGAGACTCTGGACGAGCTCGCCCCCGCCACCCTCACCGCGGTCATCGTCCTGGCCCGTGCCACCCGCGCCGCCCTCTCCGGCGACGACAGCACCCTGTGCTGCGGAGTGAACCCCCTGCACGGCCCGGCGAGGACCCGACGCCACGTCCGGACGTCCAGCGTGGAGACCCGCAGGCGGATGCTCCCGCTGTGCCCGGTCTGCCTCGACGACCCGCACAAGATCCCGGCCCGCCTGCTGAAGCTGCCGCCCAACGGACTGCCGTACTACGAGGACGAGTTGCTCTCCGCCGTCCCCGAGGGCTTCACGAAGCTTGGCCGGAAGGTGCGGGAGGCGACGAACGTACGGTAGGAACGCGAGGCGGGCCGCAATTCCGTTGAGGCCGGCCACCAATCCGTTTCCCCGAATTTAACGTAGCCCCTCTTGGCACCCTCCTTTCTACGCGCGTAACTTGAGCCGACTCCACACGGGTCCCCCACACCCCGCCCCGCTTCAAGTGCCGCCCCGCCGCCCGATCCGAGGAGACCGCCAGCGTGTCCAGCCCCGATGGAAGAACCCGCAGCAAAGGGAAGAGCCCGCGTCCCCGGCGTGCTGCCGCCTACCCCCTCATATCCGTGGGCGCGGTGGGCGCAATGGCCCTGACCGCCCTCCCCGCCTGGACCGCCGCGGCGGTGCCCTCGGCCACCGCGGTCATCTCCGAGGTGTACGGCGGCGGAGGCAACTCGGGCGCGACCCTGACCCGGGACTTCGTCGAGCTGGCCAACGCGGGCTCCGAGGTCTTCGACCTGTCCGGATACAGCGTCCAGTACCTCCCGGGTTCGGCCTCGGCCGGCTCCCTCTGGCAGGTGACGTCCCTCAGCGGCTCACTCGCCGCAGGCAACCACTACCTGATCGGCGAGGGCACCGGCACCGGAGGCACCACGGCCCTCCCCACCCCGGACGCCTCCGGCTCGATCGCGATGAGCGCCACGACCGGCACCATCGCCCTCGTCTCCGGCACCACCGCGCTCACCTGCAAGACAGCGGCGGACTGCACGGCCGACAGCCGGGTGCTCGACATCGTCGGCTACGGCACCGCGGTCGTCCGCGAGGGCAGCGGCCCCGCGACAGGTGCCTCCAACACCGCGTCGGTGGCCCGTGCCGAGTCCCTGGCCGACACGGACGACAACGCGGCCGACCTCACGGCGGGGACGCCGACGCCGGTCAACTCGGCGGGCCAGACGCCTGATTCGGGCGGCGGAGACGGTGGCGGGGGCGGCGGGGGCGGTACGACGGACCCGGGCACCGTCCGCGTCCACGACATCCAGGGCACCACCCGCCTCTCCCCGTACGCGAACAAGGCGGTCACGCGCGTCCCCGGCATCGTCACCGGTGTTCGTACGTCGGGCTCGAAGGGTTACTGGATCCAGGACCCGGAGGCGGACACCGACGCCCGTACCAGTGAGGGCGTCTTCGTCTACACGGGTTCGGCCACGCCCACGGTGGCGGTCGGCGACTCGGTCCTGGTCACGGGCAAGGTCAGTGAGTACCACCCGAGCAGCACCAGCCAGTCGGTCACGGAGATCACAGGCCCGACGGTGACGGTCCTGTCGTCGGGCAACGCGCTTTCCGAGGCCGCGACACTGGACGCGACGACGGTCCCGGACGCGTACACGCCGGACGCGGCGGGTGGCAGCATCGAGTCGCTCCCCCTCGAACCCACCACGTACGCCCTGGACTTCTACGAGTCCCTGGAGGGCATGCGGACGGCGTTCGGCGACGCCCGCGTGGTCGGCGCGACGGACGCCTACGACGAGTTCTGGGTGACGGTGAAGCCGGACGAGCACCCGACGAAGCGCGGCGGCACGCTGTACTCCTCCTACGCCGAGCCCAACACGGGCCGGGTGAAGGTGGCATCGCTGGACACCACGGGCCCGACCGCCAATGTCGGCGACGAACTGTCCGGGACGACGACGGGCCCGCTCGACTACTCCACGTACGGCGGCTACATCCTCCAGGCCACGCAGCTCGGCACGTTTGCCGACAAGGGCCTGAAGCAGGAGGTGACCCGCCGCCAGAAGGGCAACGAGCTGGCGGTGGCCACGTACAACGTGGAGAACCTGGACGCGCTGGACGCCCAGGAGAAGTTCGACCGCCTGGCGCAGGGCGTGGCGACGAACCTCAACTCCCCCGACATCGTGGCCCTGGAGGAGATCCAGGACGACAACGGCGCGACGAACGACGGCACGTTGACGTCGGAGGAGACCCTTGGGAAGTTCACCGCCGCTATCCACGCGGCGGGCGGCCCCCGCTACTCCTGGCGCTACATCACCCCGGAGAACAACACGGACGGCGGCGAGCCCGGCGGCAACATCCGTCAGGTGTTCCTCTTCAACCCCAAGCGCGTCGACTTCGTGGACCGCGCGGGCGGCGACGCGACGACGGCGACGAGCGTGGTGAAGACGAGGAAGGGCGCGCAGCTCACGTACTCCCCCGGCCGCATCAACCCCACCAGCGAGGCGTGGGACAGCAGCCGTAAGCCCTTGGTGGGCGAGTTCAGATTCCACGGCGAGTCGGTGATCGTCATCGCCAACCACTTCACCTCGAAGGGCGGCGACCAGCCCCTCCACGGCCGCTACCAGCAGCCCACCCGCAGCTCGGAGACCCAGCGCGCGGCCCAGGCCGCCGAGGTGAACACCTTCGTCAAGTCCCTCCTCGCGGCCGACAAGGACGCCAAGGCGGTCGTTCTGGGCGACCTGAACGACTACGAGTTCTCGGACACGGTCAAGACCCTCACATCCGGCAACGTCCTCACCCCCCTGATCACGACCCTCCCGCCGTCAGAGCGCTACACCTACGTCTACGACGGCAACTCCCAGACCCTGGACCACACCCTGACGACCCCCGCGGTGACCCACTTCGACTACGACGTGGTCCACCTCAACGCGGAGTTCGCGGACCAGGCGAGCGACCATGACCCGCAGATCGTGCGGATCGACGTCAGCAGGTGCCGGGGGAACTGACACGGCAGCGTGAAGCCTGAGGCTGAAGGCTGCGGGATGACGGGGGCGGTCCGTGCGGGCCGCCCCCGCGTGCGGTGAACCGGTCTCAGTCCTCGAAGCGATGGGTCACGCGCTTGTAGGACTGGGTCACGAAGGGGATCCGGTGGGGTCGCCAGAGGTCGTCGTCCTCGCTCAGACTCAGCTCACCGTTCTTCCTCAACAGCCAGATCGACTCGTACTGGTAGTGGAGTACGGCGTCCCCGTCGACCTGCTCCAGCAATGCGAGCACCAGACGAAGCATGTCGTCCTGCTGGGCGCTCACCTCGGCGTCCTTGGCCATGCGGAACGTGGTGGAGACCGTCGGCGTGAAATGCAGATCGGCGACAACGGGGTGCCAGGGCTGTGGCGGTCGCTCCTGGGTCACCCGGATCCAGGTGCCGTGCCGGGTGTTCATGCCGGGATCCGTCAGCAGTTCGGGAGTGACCGTGGCATCGAATACGCCGAGGCCCCTACCGATCTCGGCCAGTCGTGCCGCGACGTCGGCCGCTGATGACTCCGCCGCGTACTCGAGGTCGTAAGAGATTGCCATGCTGATCCCTGGTCCTACGGATAGAGGTGAACTACGTTGCCGGCGCGGTCGATGACCATGACCTCTTTCAGACCGTCCATGGGCCAGTCCTGGAACTGCGACCGCAATGCTCCGAGGTCGGCATCGCTGTCTCCCAGATTGAGGACGACCCGGTCGGTCTGACCCGCGTCCACCTTCTTCTGGACAGCCGACCAGATGGAACGGGGATTCTTGGCGGTCGGGGCGTAGTTGTCGAATACCTGGCCCTCGATACGGAAATCAGGATTCTTCCCGTTGATCGTACCCGGCGTCTGTTCCACGTCGTATCCCTGTTTTGCCAGGGTATCCGCGGAATGCACCTCGCGGCCCTTGGCCCGTACCGTCTCCGCGTCGTCGTTCCTGCTGAGCGATTCCGGATTCCCTCGTGGCCGACCGGCCGGATCGGGCTCCCCCGACGGCTTCGTATGGACGCCCTCCGTCGACGCGTCCCAGTCACCGCCTCCCCCACCGTTGCCGTCGGACGTCATGTCCACCCGGTCGGGCCCGGCCGCGTCCTGCATGATGTTCGCCATCCCGGCTCCCGCCATGGACAGCCCCACACCTATCTGCGCGGCGGCGGCGACGTTGATGGGAATGCCGAGGACCGCCCCGACCCCCGTGGCGTCCAGCAGCCCGCCGCCGACTTCCTCGCCGGCACCGAGGGCGGCGATCCCGAGACCGCCGAGCACGGTCATCGTGGAGCCGATGTCGTCCACCATGGCATTGCCGATGGACGCGAGATCCGACACGACGACCTCGCCCACGTCCTCCAGCGCGTCCCCCACGTCACCGAGCAGATCACCGGCCTTGTCCCACCCGGAGTCGTGCATCCCGTCGTGGGTGATGGCGCGCCGGACAATACCGGCGGCCTGGCTCGCGGCGGTGTCCCGTACTTCCTTCGCGTGCTGGAGCGCGGTCTTCGCAGCTGTGAGGTCGCCGGCGGCCAGGTCCCGCCGCTTCTTCAGCCGGACGAGTTCGGGGTCGTCGTCAGGGGTGTCGTCCGGCAGCTTGTCGATGGCCGCCTCGGCCGACTCATGGTCGTCATGGGCGCTACGGCCGTCACGCAGCGCCTTGTCAGCCAGGTGCTGGGCGTGTTCCAGGGCGGAGGCCCAGTCGGCGGTGCTGTCGTCCTGGACCCGCGTACCCATGGCCTGGGCGGCCTTGTCGTACCGGTGGTACGCCTTCTTCAGCGGCTCCAGCGTGTCCTTCGCCGTATCGCGAAAGGTGTCCGCCGCCTTGGACTGCCACGACTCGACGGCGGAGAGCGCCTCCACGTCACCGGACTCGCGCCGGATGTCGTCGGCGACGTCACGCAGCGACTGACCGAGCAGCGCGATGGCGTCCGGGTCGCCGGGAACCGGGTCGCCGTCCTCACCCAGCACCGACCACTCGTGAACAGGGGGACGCCTCACTTCCCCGCCTTTGCGTCCTGCCGACGCAGGGCCGCGGCCAGCTCCGAGTCGATCGCGTCGTAGCTCTTCGCGGCGTCCCAGGTGATGGTGCCGAGCGTTCTGATCTGCTCGGCGAGATCCTTGCGGTGGATCTTCCAGTTGTCTGCGAAGTCCTGGAAGGCATCGGCGACCAGCTGGGTGCCGAGTTCGGCGCTCGTGTACTCCTCGGCGGGGTTCGCACGGTTGGTGAAGGTCTCGTAGATCCGCTGGAGCGCGCGAGAGCACTCCTTGATCCGCTTGGTGTCCGCCTTGATGTCACTCATCGATGTCACTCATCGCCCGAGGCCGTCGTCCGACATGACAGTCCGCCCCCACCCCGTCCGTCCGTGCACATGCCAACGAAGAACCTAGTGAGCTCGATTAAGGACGAGACAAGAGAAGTGCCAACGACGGGCAAAGCGCCCTCGCGGACCCGCCTCCGGAAGCCATCACCTGTTCGGGCACGATCAGGACACAGCTCACACCCGCAAGCGCCCCATACGGCCTGAATTGCCCCCGTTCACAGGGAAGTTCGCTGTGGCGAAAACGGGAACCTCACCGATACCGTCAGACCTCTTGACTGAACTTATTTCTCACGGGGAGTTCACTGTGAAGCGCCGCACTTTGCCCGTTGCCGCCGCGCTGGTCGCGTCGGCGGCCCTGCTCCTTACCGCCTGCGGCGGCGAAGACGACGGCTCGAAGGGCAACGACAAGATCGCAGGCGCCGACCAGGGGTCGGCGACGCCGAGCGCGTCGGCGTCGGCCTCCGGGGCGCCGGCGGGGGACAAGCCGGATGGCGTGGACGTATCGCTGCCCAAGGACCTGACCATGGTCTTCGACTGGGACAAGCCGAAGGACAAGAACGAGGCGGCGGCGATGGACGACGCCGCGAACTTCCTCCGCGCCATCTATCGGGGCATCGACAAGCAAACGACCAAGGACGCGGCCCTGACCACGTACGCCACCGGCGACGGCCTCCACTACGGCGAGGTGCAGATCAACGCCTGGATCAAGGGCGGCTGGACGGCGACCGGCACGGAACGCCACTACGAGGCCACCACCCGGTCCGCCTCCAGTGGGAGCTCCGTGGAGGTGGCGTTCTGCGTGGACTCAACCAAGTTCTACGGCAAGGAAATCAAGACGGGGAAGGTCCTGAAGACCGAACCCAGCATCAAGGACTTCGACTACTTCAAGATCATCATGACGAAGTTCCCCACTGCTGAGGGCCTGTGGCAGGCGTCCAAGGTGTACGTCCAGACCAAGGCGGCGAAGTGCCAGTGACCGGATCTCGACGCGCGCTGATCGGCGCTGGAGTCCTGACTCTGGCTCTCAGCGTCCTCGCCCTCGCGGAACCGGCCTACGCGGCAGGACCGGCAGGCAAGGACGAGGGCGCCAGCACCGAGGAGTCCGGCGGCGGAGACTCGACCGGCATCTACGCCGCCGCCAAGATCCAGTACTCCGGCTCAGTCACCAAAGACGGCAGCACCGGCAACGTGACGTCCTCCGACGTCAACTGGACGCCCCCGCCCTGCTGGTACGCCCCCTACCTCGGTGCCAAGGACTTCAAGAAGAAGATGTCCGAGGAGATCGAGACCGCCAAGAACACCCCCGGCATGGGCGGCACCGCGGGCTCGGCGATCGGTCAGCTTGAGCAGCACTACGAGGACGAGTACGGCTGGACGGACCACCCCGGCTACAAGGACTACAACGTCGACAAGGACGGCGACGGCATGTTCTGGGCCGGGGTGGAGAACCCCAACGAGCCCGACGTCCTCAAGCGCGGCTCCTGCAACGAGATCCCCTTCTGGGTCGAGAACGGCGACACCCCACCGCCCCAGTACGAGGAGGCGATCAAGCCGGAGATCCTCGCAGCCTTGGCTTACCAGCACATGACGCTGCCGGACACGAAGGTCACCCTCGCCCCCGCGGCCACGACCAAGGTGAACCTCCCGACCTGGGCCTGGCTCGACAAGGCCGTGTTCGACGAGGTCCAGGCGACGGCGGCCGTCAACGTCCCCGGCTTCAACATCCAGGCGACGACCACTGCCAAGCCGGTGTCCCTGAAGCTGGAACCAGGTACGGACGACGCCCAGACCTACCCGGCCTCGGGCGTGTGCACGTTCAACGCCGACGGCTCGATCGGGGAACCGTACGCGAAGGGCAAGTCGGACGAGACCCCGCCCTGCGGCCTCAAGTACCTGCGCTCGTCGGGCAACGGAACGTACAAACTCCGCGCGACCATCACCTGGCAGATCTCCTGGACCGGAACCGGCGGCACGGGCGACAACCTGCCCGACGGCACCTTCGGAGCGACCCAGGACATCACCGTCCAGGAAATCCAGGCCGTCAACCATTGATCAGGGAAATCGATACAAGCAGGGGGAGGGTACTGAGTGTCCGACTCAGACCTTAAGGTCGACTACGACTTTCTCGCTGAGTCCGAGAAGAAACTCGGCCAGTTGAAGAAGACATTCGAGGACATCGAAAATCGGCGCGACGACATGCACAACCACTGGGGATCCGGAAAAATCGCCGACGTCATGGATGACTTCGTCGACAACTGGGACGACTATCGCGCGAAACTCATCGATAACCTCGACACTGTCGGTCAAATGGTAGCCGGCACCAAAAAGGCATTCGAGGATCTCGACAACCAGTTGGCGAATCGCGACAAGAAGAAGCAGACGAAGTGACACCGACATCCAAGCGCCGCCCGCTGGACTGGCAGCCACTCCGCGACTCCGACCCGGTGCCCGGAGACCCCGAGGAGATCCGCGCCGAGGTCACCCACATGGTGTCGGTCGCAGAGAAGCTGAGAGACCAGGCCAAGAACCTCCAGACGATCAGCAACGAGGAAAAGCTCAAGGGCAAGTACGCCAAGAGCCTTCGTGAGCAGTCCTCCACGCTGGAGAAGCACATGCGGGAGGTGGCCAGTCGTTACGAACGCGTCCACACCCATCTCACCACGTGGTCCAACGAGTTGGAGGACTTTCAGACCGAGGCCGACAAGGTCCTGCGCCGAGCCAAAGAAAAACAGGACGAACTCGAGGCTGAAAAGGCCAAGGAGGCCAAGGAGTCCGAGTCCGGCGACAAGAACACTCCCAAGCCATCCGTCAGCGGGACCGACCACGATCCATATGTGACGTACCGGAATCAGCTGAACACGATCACCGATGATCGCGACGGCCGCGCCGAACACCATGAGGGCAAGATCCGGGCAGAGATCGAAGACATCATCGAGGACTCATGGTGGGACAACGTCAAGGGTTGGGTCCATGATCATGCGGACGCGATCAAGGCTTTCATGGACGTTCTCGGCTGGGTCGCGACCGTGGCAGGCTTCCTGGCGCTTGCCATTCCCGGCTTGAACATGCTCGTCCTTGGCATCGCACTGCTCACCATCGGGCTCAGACTCCTCTTGGTGGCATCCGGCGACGCCACCTGGACGGATGTCATCTTCGACGTCGTGGGTGGACTGCTCGTCGTGGGTGGCCTCGGAGCTGCCGCGAAGCTCGCCAGTGGCGCCAAGGCCACTGCTGGCGCCGCCCAGGCCGCCCGGACCGCCGGGCTGAGCCGGGGGCTCAGCGGCGTCAAGGGCATCCTGGACGACACAGGGCGACTGATGACCAAGTTGCCGCAGGGGGCGGGGCGACAGGCCCTCGGGGCGGCTCGCAACGCGATGCGCAAGTCCATCTCTCAGAATGTCGGCCTGGTGGCCAAGGGACCGCTGAGGGTCAGCCCGTTGTCGACGCTGGTTCACCTCGGCGACAAGGAGATGGCCGGCGTGGCGAAGATGTTGCAGGCGAACAAGGCCACTTTCCCGGCAGCCGCGGGTGCTGCTGCGGACAAGGCGTACAAGTCGTATCAGGCTGGCCTCGGCATCGCCTGGACCGGCATGGGGATGGACGTCATGGACAAGACGCTCGGAAAGAGTGACCTGACAAGCTGGACCCACGAGAACTTCGGTACCGGCGAGAAGCCGTACAACGCGGCGTACTCGGATTGGAAGGACAACACCCTGAAGCCTGCCCCCGATACCCACTGGTGAGGAGTGACCATGGACCTGAACTCGGCGCATCGCATTGCCGAGGCCGAAGCGGCCCGTACCGGGCTCGGCACCGGACCCAACCGGCGACTCCGGCTGACACTGATCATCGGGATGCCGCTGTTCCTGCCGGTCTTGGGAATCATGATCCTGGTGCCAAAGTCCCTGAGGAATGACGTGCTCTACGTCTATGAGGCCGGGATCGTCGGTTGCCTCCTGCACTACGTCTGGGTGTTCGTGAAGTACCCCCGGTACGCAGACCGTCCGCCCTATCTCACCCGGGACCTCGCCATGGGCGGTGGCTTCTTCTTGCCCTCGCTCTTCTTCGGCTTCTGGCCGGGCATGATCGCCGCTCCGGCTTGGGCGCTCTTCGTTGGCGCCGCCTACGCCGTGGAACTGACCCGGGGGCGCGATGACCACCGTTGAGCACCACCGGGCCCCGAACGGTTTCAACCTGGTACCGCCGCCGGGCTGGGATGTGATTCCGCTACGAGCGGGCACCAAGGAGGCGGTCGACCGCATCGTCCGGAAGGCCGTCGCGCAATTGCCCGCCGGCTTTCCCAAGGACGACATTCCGAAGGCCCGGTTGAGTCTCACTCAGGAGATGAAGAAGGTCGTCCGCCGGGCCAGCGCCAAGGGGGGTATGACCCTCTATCTTCCCACCGAACGCCTTCACGGCATCGTGCTGCCCGTTTCGTTCGTGGCCTCGGAGCCGATCGAGATCCCCCGAGTCAGGCCCGACAGCGGCCCGGAAGCGGTCCTGGCCGCGCTCGCCTCTGAGATCCCCGGTGCCCAGACGAGGGAACTGGACGACACCGCGGCCCTGCGCTCGGAGCGAGAAGTACCGGCCGACCCGACGCAGGGCGTCGACGTAGCTCACCGCCGTGTCGAGTACTTCGTTCCTGTCCCGGACAGCGTCCCCGACCAGTATCTCGCCTTCTCCTTCAGCGCCCTGATCGCACCTGGCTCGGATCCCGCCTTCTACGACACCCTCGTGGAGTTGTTCGATGCCGTGATGGGCACCTTCCGCTGGAGCTACGCCTGAAGGCTCCCTACCGCCGTGCCCCCGAAGAAAGAGATCACCCATGCCCGAAGGCACCCTGTGGAGCGCCGACCTCGGCGCCCCGCTCCACATCGACACGGATGCCAACCCAGACCTCTGGGGCTACCTCCACCTGCAGATCGACAAGAAGACCTTCAAGGAGTGGCTGGACCTGCACCTGACCGGTCTGGCCGCCGTCCACGACATCGAACTCACCCGCAAACTGCGGCGTTTCCACAAGAGTTTCTACGAGCAGACGATCGTCACGCTCCGGGACAAGCTCCAGGCAGACCAGGCGTTCGTGTACCACCCCGTTCCACTGACCTACATGCCGCTGGTGATGCACGCCACCCGCCTCCACTGCGAGGCCCGTGACGCGGCTTCTTGCGAGGGGCTCACCGAGCTCACGGTGCCCCACCCGGAGATCCCCGAGTGGCAGCAGCGAACCGGCAGCGTGCCGTTCGCTTCCCCGCACCTGGGCGCGAACGGGGTCCGGGTCACCCGCTCCTATCCTGCGGACAGCGCCATCATGATGACCTCGGTGACGTACCACTGGCACACCCCGCCCGGCTTCCCCGACGTCTTGCTCCGCGGCCACCACGACGATCCGGAATTGATCGCGGCCGCTATGGAGGCCCTGGACGACTTCGCGCGGACGCTCCGGCTTCCCGGGACTGCCCATTGAGGCGATCTCGCCCGACGGCGCCTTCGGCGACGAACAAGCCGTGATTGGCCTGGAAATCCAGGCCGTCAACCGCAGAGAGCCCAATAAGAAGTATCGCGGCCCGCGGAGTACGTGGCTCTCCAGAAGTCTCAGCGCCTCTACGGCATCACAGGTTGAATAGGAAGAGGCACGATACATGGCTGAGCAGTTCGCTGTAGACGGTGGCGAACTCGCGCATTTCATGAACCTTTTCAAGAAATCCTTGACGAAAGCCAGAAACGGCAATTCTGGGGGCAAGAAGTGACAGCGGCTCCAGGACTGGAACAGCCTCTTCTGGACGAGCCCACATGAACCCACCAGATCATTCCGTTGCTTGGGAGCACCCGCCGACCCAGCGCGCCTGGTCCAAGCAACTGGCTGTCAACATACTCGCTCTACTCGGCTGGATTGCTTTGTGGGAGACGCTGTTGGCGACCCTCGTGGCGTTCCTGTCACCCGGGTACACAATCGTGCCGTTCCTGATCTACAGCTTCTATTGGGCGTTGTTTCGTCGGCGCGATTGCCGCATCCGCCCCAGACGGTGCGACCCCGCGCCGCTTCCGCTTCCTCGACCAACAGACAGGCTCGGACGGAGGCCTGCGGTCCGTTGCCGACTGGGGCGCGACGGCCGAAGACACCGAGCGCGGGTCGTGCGGCAATCCCTCTCGTCGACGTCCTCCTCGCCTCACCCGCTTCCGCTGAGGCGGATCGCTTGTGAGGCCATCAACTCCTACGCGCGCTGCGCGAGGTGGGAACGGTCCACTGCTCATTGTGATTTCACCCCGACGATGTCTAGGGAGGCGGCGGGACTCTCCACTCCCTGTTCACCGTTTCCTGGCGAGACATCGCCTGGGCTCCGCGACCTGTGAGCGTCGCACGGGCAGCAGCCACGGCAGACGAGCACGCCCACGTCGAGGATCTGGGCCTGCCCAGCGGCCCCGTGGCGATGGGCGAGACGGTGCGCGCGCCGGCTGCCGAGTCCCTGCTGCAGATTTACGAATGCCTCCCGCACCCGGACTGCAAGCGCATGGCAGTCCTGATGCTGAGCACGACAGCGGTGGAGCGGCGCGAGCAGCATCGCGAGATCCTGCGCCAGATTGCGCAGCTCAGGACATTCGAGTCACCGTTGGCCGCGGTATAGGGCACGCGCACCTGGGCGCACCACTGGAGTCCGTGACAGCCGCCGTTCCGCTGTGTAGGACGCCGCCGAATTCACTTCACCGCTCTTGAGCGCGACGTCCGGCGTGCAGGTCGCGGTGAGGGCGCAGAAGCAGCCGGTGCGGCAGGGTGGCGTGCACCAAGCACGCGCCACCACCCCACCGCACCGGGAACAGCGACACCCGTCAAAAAACGGACGTCACTTACGAGCCGACTTAGCCAGCTCCTCGTCGATCTGCTCGAACTTGTCCGCCGCGGTCGTGAGGTAGTCCCCCATGCCGTCCAGACCGTCCAGCGTGTCCTTGGTGCCGCGGACGAACTCGTCGAAGTTCTCGTCGAAGGCCTTGGACGAGCTCTTCGTCACGTAGCCGGACTGGACGAGGTTGTTGATGTACTTCTTCAGCCCGTCCAGCTTCTCCTGGAGCTTTTCCTTCTCCTTCACGACATGCTTCGCAGCATCCCGCATGTCCTGATAAGTGACATCAAGGTCCTTGGCCATGTGGCCGCTCCCTATCAAAACGCCGCAGGGCCAACCCCCGTGGCTCCCTGTTTGCAGAGCGATCGGCATCCGGGCCGCCCGGGGTGACCGGGGCGGCCGGTGTGATCGTCCGCTCTTGGTGCAGCAGCTTACGGGTGGGACCTGAGGTGTCACATCCCCGGTTGTGAACAAGACGTCGTGAACTCGTGCACGCGCCGTTGCCATCGGGAAGCAGTACGCCTCATCGCGCCCCACCCTCGCCGCCCCGCTCCCCAGTTGTCACACCCACCCGATATCGTCGATTCCTGCCGTGGCCTGCGTTGCAGAAGCAGCCAGGGGGGCCACAGTGGCCGTGGGGAGGACATAGCGTGCGCCTGACTCTGACCGTCGTCGACCCGTTCGGTGGTGGCACCGCCGATGTCGTGCTCGATGCCGATCCCGAGTCCTCCGTCGGGGACATCGCGGAGGAGCTCGCCAAGCAGGTCGGAGCCCACGGAGGCGCTCAGGTCATCCCGCTCGGACTCCAACAGCACCAGGTCCCCGCCAACAACGCCCCCCTTGTCTACGTCGACGGGTACGGCGTCGATCCCTCCGCCACCGTCGTCAACTCCCCGCTGCGCGACGGCGCGGTCGTCTCCCTCCAGGACCCCGCCGGGTGTCTGCCCGGCGAGCCCACCGGCCTCGTCGAACTCCGCGTCGTCGGCGGCCCCGTCGCCGGCTTCGTGCACCGGCTCGGCGTCGGGCGGTACGACATCGGCAGCGGTCCGGCCTCGTACATCCGTGTCGACGACCCCGAACTCGACGCCCGTGCCCTCACCTTGTCGGTCGCCACCGACGGCACCTGCCAGGTCACCGTCCACACCAAGGCCGAGAGCGACGACGACCCCGCACCCGTCACCCTCGACGGCGCCCCCGTGGAGGAGGACAAGAGCGACTGGCCGCTCGGCGGGCAGATCGCCGTCGGCAACACCCTGCTGGAGCTGGCCCGTTACTCGCCGCCCAACGCCGCCCTCAAGTGGTCCGACGACGGCGTCGGCCTCGACTACAACCGGCCCCCGCGGCTGCGTCCCCCGGACCGGCAGACCAAGTTCCGGCTGCCGTCCCCGCCCCGCGAGTACGAGGCCCGCCCGCTGCCCTGGCTGATGGCGCTCACGCCACTCGTCGGTGCCATCGTCTCCGTGCTGATCTTCCAGCGCTGGTACTACCTGATCATGGCGGCCCTGAGCCCCCTCCTCCTCTTCGCCAACTACTTCAACGACAAGAAGCACGGCCGCAAGTCCCACGCCAAGCAGGTCAAGGAGTACGAGGAGCAGAAGGAGAAAGTCGAGAAGGACGCTCAGGACGCGCTGGTCGCCGAGCGCACCGACCGGCGGCACGCCATTCCCGACCCTGCCACCGTCCTCTCCCTCGGCACCGGGCCCCGGACCCGTCTCTGGGAGCGGCGGCGCAGCGATCGTGATCACCTGCTCATCCGTTTCGGTACCGGGCAGATGGACTCGGAAGTCGTCCTCGACGATCCCGAACAGCTCGACCACAAGCGGCAGGTGACCTGGAAGATCGAGGACGCCCCTGTCGCCCTCTCGCTCCGCTCCCTCGGCGTCATCGGCATGGCCGGGCCCGGTGACTCCGCCCGTTCCATGGGGCGTTGGGCCGTCGCGCAGACCGCCGCGCTGCACAGCCCGATGGACGTGCAGTTCTACGTCCTGAGCGAGAACAGCGCCCAGGACAGCTGGGACTGGACCCGCTGGCTGCCGCACGCCAAGCCCGGCTCCGGTCAGGACGTCAACGTGCTCATCGGCACCGACGCCGAGACCGTCGGCGCCCGCATCGGTGAGCTGACCCAGATCCTCGACGCCCGCAAGAAGGCCGCCGAGCAGAACAAGGGGCAGGGGAGCTCGTTCAGCGACCCCGACATCGTCGTCGTATGGGACGGGTCCCGGCGGCTTCGCTCCCTCCCGGGTGTCGTCAGAATCCTGCGTGAAGGGCCCGCCGTCTCGCTCTACGCCCTCTGCCTCGACGCCGAGGAGCGGTTCCTGCCGGGTGAGTGCCAGGCGTACGTCGTCGCCGAGCCGCCCGCCCAGGAGTACGACTACCTCCAGCAGGCGCAGGCTCAGCAGCAGGTCGCCGGCGGTGGCTTCCCCTCCTTCCATGCCTGGCATCAGACCGCCGAGGACCCCCACCAGGACGCTGCCGCCGAGAAACTGCGGCTGCGGGTCGAGGAGGCGGGCGCCGAGCGGATCAAGGACGTACGGCCCGACTTCGTCTCGGCGGCCTGGTGTCTGCGGCTCGCCCGCGCCCTCTCGCCGCTGCGGGACATCAGCGGGGAGACCGAGGACTCGGCGCTGCCCTCCGCCTCCCGGCTGCTCGACGTGCTTCAGCTCGAACCGCCCACCAGCGATGCCATCGTGGCCCGTTGGCGGATGGGCGGGCAGTCGACGATGGCCGTGATCGGTGAGTCGTACGACGGGCCCTTCGGCATCGACATCCGCAAGGACGGGCCGCACGGTCTTATCGCCGGTACCACCGGTTCCGGTAAGTCCGAGCTGTTGCAGACGATCGTGGCCGCGCTCGCCGTCGCCAACACGCCCGAGAACATGACGTTCGTGCTCGTCGACTACAAGGGCGGCGCGGCGTTCAAGGACTGTGTCCATCTGCCGCACACCGTCGGCATGGTGACGGACCTCGACGCCCATCTGGTGGAGCGGGCGCTGGAGTCACTCGGTGCCGAGCTGCATCGGCGCGAGCACATCCTCGCCAAGGCCGACGCCAAGGACATCGAGGACTATCAGGATCTGGTCCGGCGCGATCCCTCCCACGCGCCCGTGCCCCGACTCCTCATCGTCATCGACGAGTTCGCGTCGATGGTGCGTGACCTGCCGGACTTCGTCACGGGTCTCGTCAACATCGCCCAGCGAGGGCGTTCCCTCGGTATTCACCTCCTTCTCGCCACCCAGCGGCCCTCCGGTGTCGTCTCCCCCGAGATCCGCGCCAACACCAACCTCCGTATCGCGCTGCGCGTGACCGACGGCGGTGAGTCGTCCGACGTCATCGACTCCCCCGAGGCCGGGCACATCAGCAAGAGCACACCGGGTCGGGCGTATGTCCGGCTCGGGCACGCCTCGTTGGTTCCGTTCCAGTCGGGGCGCGTGGGTGGCCGGCGGCCGGGTGCCGCCGATCCCGCGGTGCTGATGCCGTGGGTGGGGCCGCTGTCCTGGGAGGACCTCGGGCGGGCCGCGCTCGTCAAGCCGAAGGCCGAGTCCCGTGAGGACGAGGAGATCACCGACCTCAAGGTCCTCGTCGACACGATCCGGGACGCCAACCGCTCACTCGGCATCCCCCCGCAGCACAGCCCCTGGCTGCCGGCGCTCGACGAGACGCTGCTGCTGGACGACATCCAGGTGCCCGCGTTCACCGGCGGCCCCGGCAAGCTGGCGCCCGCGCCGTACGGTGTCGAGGACCTGCCCGCCCTCCAGGCGCGCCGCCCCGTCTCCGTCGACTTCGCCTCCTTCGGGCATCTGATGATCGGCGGTGCGCCGCGCAGCGGTCGTTCGCAGGTGCTGCGGACGCTCGCGGGCTCCCTCGCGCGCACGCACTCCGTGGCGGACGTGCACATGTACGGCATCGACTGCGGCAACGGCGCGCTCAACGCGCTGACCCGGCTGCCGCATGTGGGTGCGGTCGTCGGCCGCAACCAGACCGAGCGGGTCGTACGGCTCGTCAACCGCCTCAAGGGCGAGATGGACCGGCGCCAGAACCTCCTCGCCGACAAGGGGTTCGCGGACATCGGCGAGCAGCGGGCGTCGGTCGCCGAGGAGGAGCGGCTGGCGCACATCGTGGTGCTCCTGGACCGCTGGGAGGGCTGGGTGCCCACGCTCGGCGAGGTCGACCACGGCTCGCTGACCGACGAGTTGCAGACGATGATGCGCGAGGGTGCCTCCGTCGGCATCCACCTGGTCCTCACCGGTGACCGCACCCTGCTGGTGGGCCGGATCGCGACCCTGACCGAGGACAAGTACGGTCTGCGGCTCGCCGACCGCAGCGACTTCTCGGCGCTCGGCATCCCGGCCCGCAAGGTGCCGGAGGAGATCCCGCCGGGTCGCGGCTACCGCAACGAGTTCGGTACGGAGACCCAGTTCGCGCTGCTCTCCGAGGACACCACGGGTCAGGGCCAGGCCGCCGCGCTGGCGGCCATCGGTGAGGCGGCCGCCGCGCGCGACGCCGCCGTTCCCCGCACCCACCGCCCCTTCCGCGTCGACAGCCTGCCGAGCCGGGTCTCCTTCCCCGAGGCCTGGGAGATGCGCGACCCGGACGCGTCCCGCGCCAAGCTGTGGGGTCTGGTCGGCATCGGCGGCGACGAGATCGTCGGCTTCGGCCCGGACCTGGCGCAGGGCGTGCCGACGTTCGTGGTCGCGGGCCCGGCCAAGTCCGGCCGCTCGACGGTCCTGATGAACTTCGCGCAGTCGTACCTGACGCAGGGCGTACGACTGGTGATCGCCGCCCCCCGCCAGTCCCCGCTTCGTCAACTCGACGGAACGGAAGGCGTGTTGAAGGTCTTCACCGGTGACGACATCGACGAGGACGAGTTCGAGGAGCTGATGGACGAGGCGAGCCCGGAGGAACCGGTCGTCGTCCTCGTCGACGACGGCGAGATCCTTGAGGACTGCGACGCCGCGAGCCAGTTCAAGAAGCTCGTCTCGCGCGGCGCGGAGCGCGGCCTCGCCATGGTCATCGCCGGTGACGAGGAGGACGTCTGCTCCGGCTTCTCCGGCTGGCAGGTCGACGCCAAGAAGGCCCGCCGCGGCATCCTTCTCTCCCCGCAGGAGACCTCCTCCGGCGACCTCATAGGCGTCCGCCTCAACCGCGGCCTGGTCGGCGGCCAGATCACCCCGGGCAAGGGCATGCTCCACCTCGGCGACGGTGAGCTGCGCACGGTGGTGGTCCCCGGGTAGGCCCAGGGCGGGGCGAGTGGAGCGGCCCCGCCTTCTCCTCCTACTCGACCTTCGACATCCTGGCCTCGGGGTTCCCCTCCGCCTCGCTCTCCGAGACGTACTTCAGATCGTCGCCGACCGGGACCAACCGGACGGTGTGGGCGGCCGGGTTGCAGCCCTCGTGGTTGGACTTCGCGCCGACGGACGTCGCGATCAGCTCCGTCCTGGTGACCTGCTTCAGGGTCAGTACGTCGTTGCAGACGCCGCCGAGGATGTCGGTCTGCCGGAGCTTGCCCAACTGCTCGCCCACGGCCACGTCTTTGACCGTCAGCCGGAAGGTGCCCATCGGGATGCCGGAGCCGGTGCCCTGGCCCTCCCAGGTGCCGAGGTAGCGGTCGGGGACGCCCCCGGGGGCCGTGGCCTCAGCGCCGCTGCTCTCGCTCGGCACCGAACTCGCCGTCTGCTGCGGCGAATACGCGTCGGAGCTGCCGGCGCTGGTGTCCTTGTCGTCCTTGGGCAACAGGTCGAACAGGAACACCGACCCGACCGTGACCGCCGCCAGCGCCCCGGCGACCGCCAGCGCCACCGTGCAGCTGAGCCGCCGCCCGCGCCCGCCCGGCCCCGGCACGGACGTCGCCGCCACGGAGACGGAGAGCTTGCCGGGCGCGTCAGAGTCAGAGGCATAGGGTGCCTCGGATGCGCGGAGCGCGTCGGACACCTCCGGCACCGCGTCCCGCGGCTCGGGCACCACCGGTACGCCGCCGGCCACTACCGATACACCACCGGGCACCACCGGTACACCACCGAGCGCCACCGGTACGTCAGGCCCCACCACCGGCCTCGGCGGCGTCACCGGTCCGTCAGGCCCCACCACCGGCATCACCGGCGGCGGCCCGAACTCGCCCACGGTCGGCAGCACCGCAGGCGCCCCCACCGCCGAACCGCTGAACCCCACCACCCCCGAAGCCGCAACCCCCGAGCCCACGCCCCCCGAAGCCGCCCCCGAACTCCCCTCACCCACCTCCAGGTTCAGCAACTGCACCGCGCTCCGGCTCACCCGCTCCACCAACGCCCCCGGCAGCCACCCACCCGCCACCAGCCGCGCCGCCCCCTCCGGAGCGAGCCGTCGGGCCACGTCCGCCGGGCTCGGCCGGGCCCCCGGCTCCTTGGCCAGGCACTCGGCGACGAGCTCCCGCACGTCACCGCTCAACAGCCCCAGTTCGGGCTCCTCGTGGACGACCTTGTAAAGGAGCGCGGCCGACGAGTCACCCGGGAACGGCGACTCCCCGTTCGCCGCGTACGCCAGCACCGCGCCCAGCGAGAAGACGTCCGCCGCTCCCGAGACGCCCTTGCCCAGGATCTGCTCGGGGGACATGTATCCGGGCGAGCCGATGGAGACGCCGGTCGACGTCAGGGACGCGGTGCCGTCCGTGGCGCGTGCGATGCCGAAGTCGATGAGAAGCGGCCCGTCCAGGGTCAGCAGCACGTTGGACGGCTTCACGTCCCGATGGACGAGGCCCAGTTCGTGCACGGCCGCCAGCGCCTCCGCGAGCCCCGCCCCCAGCGCCCGTACCGAGGGCGCGGGCAGCGGACCGTCGTCGGCCACCGCCACCGTCAGGGACGGACCCGCCGCGTAGGCCGTGGCCACCCACGGCACGGCCGCGTCCGGGTCGGCGTCCAGTACGGGGGCCGTCCAGGCACCGCCCACCCGCCGCGCCGCCTCGACCTCGCGCCGGAAGCGGGCGCGGAACTCCTCGTCGAGCGCGAAGTGCGGGTGCACGATCTTGACGGCGACCGTACGGCCGCCGGTGTTGCGTCCCAGATAGACCCGGCCCATGCCGCCGGAGCCCAGCCGGCCGAGCAGCCGGTAGGGCCCGACGCTGGTCGGCTCGTCGACTCCGAGTGGCTGCATGACGCCCACCCTCCCCCATGAGGCCGTCGAGACTCCGCCCGACTCGGCCGAGCCCCGTAGGACTCAGATGCAGATTACGGCTGAAGCAGTTCCACCTTCACGTCCGCCGGGAATCCCGTCGTCGGCCCGACGCGGCGGGCGAACTCCGCGACCGCCTCCAGCTGCGGGCCACCGAACCGGAAGTCGAGGGTGGTGAAGTACTGCTCCAGGACCCGCTCGTCGAAGGACTCCCAGCGGGCGGCCTGCTCGGCGACCTTGCCGACCTCGTCGAGGGAGAGGTTGCGGGAGGCGAGGAAGGCCTCGTGGACCCGGCGGGTGATCACCGGTTCCCGCTCCAGGTAGTCCCGGCGGGCCGCCCAGACGGCGAAGACGAACGGCAGGCCGGTCCACTCCTTCCACAGCGCGCCGAGGTCGTGGACCTCCAGGCCGTACTTCGGCCCGTCGAGCAGATTGGCCCGCAGCGCCGCGTCCCCGATGAGCACCGCCGCCTCCGCCTCCTGCATCATCAGGCTGAGGTCGGGCGGGCACGTGTAGTAGTCGGGCTGGACGCCGTACCGCTCGGACAGCAGAAGCTGCGCGAGCCGAACAGACGTACGAGAGGTCGAGCCGAGCGCCACCCGGGCGCCGTCCAGCTCGTCCAGCGGGACCTGCGAGACGATCACGCAGGACATCACCGGGCCGTCGCAGCCGACCGCGATGTCGGGGAAGGCGACGAGGTCGTCGGCGTTGCGCAGGAACTCGACGAGGGTGATGGGGCCGATGTCGAGATCACCCCGCACGAGCTGCTCGCTGAGCTTTTCCGGGGTGTCCTTCGTGAGCTCGAAGTCGAGGAGCGTGCCCGTTCTCGCGAGCCCCCAGTACAGGGGCAGGCAGTTCAGGAACTGGATGTGGCCGACGCGCGGCCGGGTGCGGTAATTGTCCACATCGTGAGGCTAGACCCTGGGGGCTGACGTACGATTACCACCCCCGCCGTCAACCCGACACGAGCGAGATCAAACATTCGGGTGACGTGATCTTGGCCTCTATTGCTTTCGGCTGCCCACATGCTAGGCTCGCCGCAAGTTGCAGTTTGGTTTCCCTTGCAGTACAGAGCCTGCGGAGCATGTGACCGCGGGCTCTAGTCGTTTTCAGACGTATGCAGTTGTGCAGCACTGTTTTCACAATCGCAGGTTCTGGAGCAGGGCAACCCTTTGGGCCCAAGGAGGGCTTATGGCTACCGGAACCGTGAAGTGGTTCAACGCCGAAAAGGGCTTTGGCTTCATCGCCCAGGAGGGTGGCGGCCCGGACGTCTTCGTCCACTACTCCGCCATCAACGCGAACGGCTTCCGTTCGCTGGAGGAGAACCAGCAGGTCTCCTTCGACGTGACCCAGGGCCCGAAGGGCCCGCAGGCGGAGAACGTCACCCCCGTCTGAGACTCCTGAGTCTCTGATCCGGACCTGAGAGCAGTACCCAAGGAGCCCCGCGCCGCAAGGCGACGGGGCTCCTGCCTTTGTTCGCACATGTCTACATGTGCTGCATGACCAGCACGAACGTCGTCCCGGCGGCGAGCGCCTCGTACGAATGCGGCACATCCCCGCGGTACGCCATGTAGTCCCCCGGCGCCAGCTCGACCTCCTCGCCCGCCGGGCCCGCCCTGACCTTCCCCGTGCTCACGACCAGATGCTCGTACGTGCCTGGAATATGCGGTTCCGACGCTCGGGCCGCGCCCGGTTCCGCACTGATGTGGTAGATGTCCCGCCGCGCCCCGGGCGGGCTGGACGACAGCAGCCTGCCGACATAGTCGGCCTGCTCGGACGCCACCGCGGGACCCTGCCCCGCCCTGATCACCTGCACGGACGGCGCAGGCGGCTCCACCAGCGCGCTGAACGGCACCCCCAGCGCCACCGCCAGCGCCCACAGCGTCTCCACGCTCGGATTCCCGCCGCCCGCCTCCAGCTGGGACAGCGTGGACTTCGCGATCCCGGCGCGCTTGGCGAGCTCCGAGAGCGACAACCCCGTACGGGTGCGCTCGCGGCGCAGCGAGGCGGCGATCCACTCCAGCGGAAGACGACTGTCGGGCATGTTCGTTCGCTCCATCGGTACGACCGTTCGCCTTGACGAACGACACTCTTCCTGTTCATTGTAGAGAACATGCGTACGGCAGAGCGAACACCTCCACGCGACCTGGTCCGGGACGCCTCCCTCGTCTGGCTGGCCAGCGGTGTCGTCGGCGTCTCCTTCGGCGCGATCGCGGTCGCCGGCGGCCTGCCGGTCTGGGTCCCCGTCGTGATGTCCCTGGTCGTCTACGCGGGCTCCGCCCAGTTCAGCGCGGTCGGCGTCCTGCTGGCGGGCGGCGGCCCGCTCGCCGCCGCGGCCACCGGCCTGCTCCTCAACACCCGCACGGCGGCCTACAGCCTCGCGGTCGCGGAGACGCTGGGCCAGGGCCGGCTGGCACGCCTCCTCGGGGCGCACCTAGTCACCGACGAGACGGTGGCCTTCGCCCTCGCGCAGTCCGATCCGGTACGACGCCGTACGGCGTTCTGGGTCTCCGGGCTCGGCCTGTTCGCCGTATGGAACACCGGCGTCCTGATCGGCGCCCTCGCCGGCGACGCGATCGGCGACACGGCCCGCTACGGCCTGGACGCGGCCTTCCCGGCGGTCCTGGTGGCGCTGGTCCTCCCGGCCCTGCGGACGGATTCGGCCGTACGACGATCAGCGGCCCTCGGCGCCTGCCTGGCGCTCGCCCTCACCCCGGTCGCCCCGGCGGGCGTGCCCGTGCTGCTGGCGCTGGCCGGCCTCCTGGCCTTCGGGAAGGGGCGTACGGCATGAGTGCGACCGTCGCCATGATCCTGGCGCTGGCGGTGGGGACGTACGCCTTCCGGCTGGTGGGGCCCGCGCTGCACGGGCGGGTCGAACTGCCGGCCCGGGTCCAGGAGTTGCTGTCGGCGGGTGCGGTCGTCCTGCTGACCGCGCTGCTCGCGACCGGGGCGCTGACCGAGGGTGGTGGGTTCGCCGGGTGGGCGCGGCCGGCGGGTGTGCTGGTGGCGGGTGTGCTGGCCTGGCGCAAGGCGCCGTTCGTGGTCGTGGTGCTGGGGGCGGCCGGGACGGCGGCGGTGCTGCGGGCGGTGGGGGTGGCGTAGGGCTCAGGGGGAGAGGGGAGTGTCAGTGGCGGGTTGTAGGGTCGCGCGCCATGACCGACTCCGATGTGCAGGCCCGTGATTTCCTGACCAGTACCCGAGTGTTCTACGACGCAATTGCCGAGGACTACGACAAGCAGTTCCGTGACGCGTTGACGGAGATGCCGCTGGAGCGGGCCATGATCGGCGTGTTCGCCGAACTCGTGGGACGCGGCGGTGCGGTGGCCGATCTCGGCTGTGGGCCGGGGCGGGTGACCGGGCTTCTCGCCGAGCTGGGGCTTGACGTGTTCGGGCTCGACCTCTCGTCGTCGATGCTTGAGATCGCGCGGCGGGAGAATCCGGATCTGCTCTTCGTGCAAGGGTCCATGCTGGAGCTGGACGTGGCGGACGGAGCGCTCGCGGGGGTGCTCTCCTGGTACTCCTCCATCCACACCCCTGTGGATGAACTTCCCTCTCTCTTCCGCGAGTTCCGGCGCGTACTGGCCCCGGGCGGCCATCTGCTCATCGGCTTCCAGGTCGGCGACGAGCCGAAGCGTCACGACAAGCCCTTCGGGCACGACGTGATCCTCGACTTCCAGCGGCGCCGGCCGGAGTTCGTCGGCGGCCTGCTGGAGGCCGCCGGGTTCGAACTCGTGTCGCAGACCGTGCGGGCAGCCCAGGCGGCGGAGTTGACCCCGCAGGCGTTCCTGATCGCCCGCGTGCCGCCGGACAGGCCCTAGAGCGTGCCCGCGATGTCCTTGGCCGCGATGTAGCCGAACGTCATCGCCGGTCCGATGGTCGAGCCCGCGCCCGCGTAGCTGTGCCCCATGACGGCGGCGCTGGCGTTGCCCGCGGCGTAGAGGCCGGGGACGACCGTGCCGTCGTCGCGCAGGACGCGGGCGCGGGCGTCGGTGACGAGGCCGCCCTTGGTGCCGAGGTCGCCGGGGACGATACGGAAGGCGTAGTACGGGGGCAGCCACAGGGGCGCGAGGCAGGAGTTGGGGAGGACGGAGGGGTCCGTGTAGTAGTGGTCGTAGGCACTGTCGCCGCGGTGCTGATCGGTGTCCTTGCCCTGCAGTGCGAGGGAGTTGAAGCGGGAGACCGTCGTGCGCAGGGCCGCGGGTGCCACGCCTATGGCGGTGGCGAGGGCGTCGACGGTCCAGGCCTTGCGGGCCGCCCCCGAGCTGTACCAGTCGTCGGGGAAGGCGAGGGTGGGGCTGACGTCCTTGAACAGGTACCGGTTGCGGTAGTTCTGGTCGACGATCAGCCAGGCCGGGATGTCGGGGTCGGTGGGGTTGCGGTCGTACATGATGTGGACGACGTCGCTGTAGGGGGCCGCCTCGTTCACGAACCGTGCGCCCGCCGCGTTGACCATGAGGCCGCCCGGCAGGGTGCGTTCGGCGAGGCAGAAGTAGGGCTGGCCGGGGAGCGGGATCGCGGGTCCCCACCAGGCGTCGTCCATGAGGGCCAGGGCGCCGCCGGCCCGCTGTCCGGCACGGATGCCGTCGCCGGTGTTCTCCTTCGCGCCGACGGTCCAGTCCGTGCCGATGGGCTGGCGCTGGTACTGCGTGCGCATGGCGAGGTTGTGCTCGAAGCCGCCGGAGCCCACGACGACGGCGCGCCGGGCGCGGTAGAGGCCGGCGGGGGTGACGGCCCCGGTCACCGCCCCGCTCTCGACGAGCAGGTCGGTGAGGGGGGTGTTGAGCCTGACCGGGACGCCCGCGTCCAGCAGCCCCTTCCTGAGCCCGCCGGCGAGCGACTGCCCCATGGTGAGCGGCTTCTGCCCGAGCGTGAGGGCCTTGGTCCCCCGCGCGAGACACTCGGTGGCCACGGCGAGCCCCTTGGCGCTCACGGCCGCCAGGGTCAGCCACTTGTAGTCGGCGGAGAACACCACCATTCCGTCCGGGACTTCCATGTACGACGGGTTCAGACGGGCGAGTTCTGCGCCGAGGACGTTGCCGTCGAGGTAGTCGGGCTCGATGGAGCGCCCGCCCGGGAGGCCGCCCGGCAGTTCGGGGTAGTAGTCGCTGTACCCCTCCATCCAGCGGAAGCGCAGCGGGCTGTTGGCCATGACGAAGGAGATCATGGCGGGGCCGTGCGCGAGGAACGCCTGCTGCCGGGCGGCGGGGACGTCGGCCCCGACGACGGCGGCGAGATAGGCGGCGGCCTTCGCGGGCGTGTCCGGGACACCGGCCGCGAGGATCACCGGGTTGTTGGGAATCCAGATCCCGGCACCGGAGCGTGCGGCGGAGCCACCGAAGGTCGGCGCCTTTTCGAGCACGACGACGCTGAGCCCCTGCTTGGCGGCAGTGAGCGCGGCGGTCATCCCGGCCGCGCCGGAGCCGATGACGACGACGTCGTAGGTGCCGAGGAGGGGGAGGTCGGCGGCGTGGGCGGACTGTGGGACACCGGTGGCGGCGGCAGCGAGTCCGGCGGCCACCGAGGTGCCGATGACTTGTCTTCGGGTCGGGTTCATGGGGCCGCTCCCACATTCTGAGGGTGTGTCAGAAAGGGGAATGTCGCGCGGTGACCATGTGAAGTCAAGGACTGTGCGGCTGAGTTGACGACACCAGGACCGATACGCAGTCCTGTCGAGCGGGTTCGCTCAGCAGCGGGCGGAAGCGGGTGAGGAGCGTGAGGAGGGCGGGGCCGTGGCGGTCGCGGAAGGCGGGGTCCTCGGCCGCGATGTCGAGTTCGTTGGCGGCGGTGAGCTCGGCGAAGTCCCGGCGGGCGGACGGGCCGGGCGTGCGGGTGCCGCCGGTGAAACGGTCGTGGAACACACCGCCGGGGGCGGCGAGCGCCGGGTAGGTCGCCTCGCGGTCGCAGCTCGCGTAGAGGTGGACGATCGCCTCGGCCTCCTCACCGATGGCCGCGGCGAGTTCGGCGCGGCGGTCGAGGGCGAGCAGGGGTTGCGGGAAGCCGTCGGTCCCGTAGCAGGCGTGACAGAGGCCGGCGAGTTGCAGGGCGGGGCGGGCGTTCCAGGCGTCGAGGCGGGCGCACACGCGGTGGAGGTGGGTGAGGAGGGTGCCGCCGGGGTGCGGGGTGTGCTGGGCCCCCAACTCACGCAGCAGCGCCTCGCCTTGGGCGAACGGGTCGTACGCCATGAGGGATCCCTTCGGATGGGTGGGTCGGCACCCGCTCCGTCCCGGGGTGGAGCGGGTTGCCGCCCGTGGGGCCCTGAAGTGATCGTCGTACGCGCGCCGGGCTCAGTCAATCCTTGGGATTTATGGCTGGACCCAAGTGTTAGCTTGGAGGTCATGACCCTTGATGACCTGCGGGTGTTCGTGGCGGTGTGCCGGGCCGGGAGTCTGAGCGCGGTGGCGCGGGAGCTCGGGTGCACGCAGTCCGCGGTGAGCCAGCATGTGAAGCGGCTGGAGAAGGAGACGGGGGTCGCGCTGGTCGAGCGGCAGCCGCGGGGTGTCGTACCGACGCAGGCGGGGCGGTTGCTGGAGTCTGCCGCGGCCGAGGGCATAGCCGGACTGGACCTGGCCGTACGGCAGTTGAGGGATCTGGTCGACGGGGCGAGCGGGTTCGTGCGGGTGGCGACCGGGGCCACGACCGTACGGCATTTCATGGGGGACGCGGTCGTGGAGTTCCGGCGCCGCCATCCGCGTGTCAACCTGGAGTTCCGGACGGTCAGTTCGGGGCGCGGCAGCTTCGACGCGCTCGCCGACGGCTCGCTGGATCTGGCGTGGATCACGCTCGGGCCGCCGGTGCGGGGCATCGAGCAGCGGGCGGTGGCGGAGCTGCCGTGGGTGCTCGCGGTGCGGGCGGACGATCCGCTGGCCGGGCGGGAACGGCTGGACGCGGGCGAGTTGGCGGACGTACGACTGATCGGACTGCCGCCCAACTCGGCGTCGGCGGCCCATCTGGAGGCGGCCTGCGCGGAGTTGGGCGTCAGATTCGGCTACGACACGAACGTGGCCGACTGGGACACGGCGTTGCTGCTGGCCGAGTTGGGGGTGGGCCGGGCGGTGGTGCCGGAGCTGTCCGGGCCGGCGGCGACGGGGAACGATCTTCGCCTGATCCCGGTGCCGGAGCTGCGGCCGTTGCCGGTGGGCTGGGCGGTACGTCGATGGGATGCGCTCAGTCCGCCGGCGCGGGCGTTCGCCGACACCGTGGAGAGGTTCCGGCGAACACCGGGGCGTTAGGCCGTGTCGCGCTACTGCTGGAAGGACGCCACCACCGGCACCTCCTTCGCGCCCGACCCGGTGATGCCGGAGCCCGTCCCGGGAAGCAGCACGCCGCCGTCGTAGTAGTCGCTGGACACCAGCAGGTCCTTGTCGCCGTCGCGGTCGATGTCGCGCAGCCGGACGAGTTGGCCGAAGGAACCGAACTCGCTCGGGGAGCCGGGGACCCCGGCGGTGGCCCGGGTGAACCACTGCGAGTTCTTGCCGGTGACACCGGAGGTGCCGCCGCGCAGGACGTGGACGCCGCCCGCGTCGGACTGGGAACTGACGGTCTCCTGCCAGACGCCGACGGCCAGGTCCGGGTAGCCGTCGCCGTTGGTGTCACCCGCGGACAGGGTGCCGCCGAAAGCGTCGCCCTTGGTCGCGGCGGTCGCCACTCCCGCGGTCGACTGCGAGAGGCGGTACTTCGTCGTCGGGGCCGTACTCCCGCCGCGCCAGACGACGACCGACCCGGCGGAGTTGTTGTACCGGGTGTCGCTGACCGCGAGGTCGCCGTAGCCGTCCTTGTCGAAGTCGGCGACGACACCGGTCGGGCTGTAGTCGGGCTTCGAGCTGTTGACGACCGTCCGCTTGACCGACTTGACGGTGGAGCCGCCGCGCAGGAACCAGACGTCCTGGGTCATCTTGTCGTCGTGGTACCCCTGGCCGAGGACGAAGAGATCCGTGGCCTTGTCCTTGGTGACCTTTCCGGCGACGAGACCCGTGGGTTCGAGCAGGTCGGCGGAGACGTGCTTGGTGACCGAGCCCGTGGTGCCGGACTTGGAGAACCCGCCGCGGTAGACGTAGACGGCGTCGACCCCGTTGGTCACCGCCAGGTCCGCCTTGCCGTCACCGTTGAAGTCCCCGGTCTCCACCTGGTCGCCGAAGCCGTAGTCGGCGTGGGCGGTGACCTTGAGGCGGACGGCGCCGGTGCCGGAGAGGCCGGACTTCGCGCCCCACAGAATGGTGACCGCGCCCGCGCCGACCTTGGAGCCGACCTTCTCCGAGGAGTCGGCGACGGCCAGATCGGCGTATCCGTCACGGTTGAAGTCGGCGGCGGCCAGGTCGTCGCCGAACGAGTCGCCGTAACCGCCCGCGTCCCCGGCCGTCCCCGGGACCCCCGCGGTGGCCTGCGTGAACGTCTTGCTGACCGTGCCGGGACCGGTGGCCGTCCCGTACGTGACAGTGAACTCGCCGCCGAGGCTCGCCGAGGCGTAGTCGCGGTAGCCGTCGCCGTTGAAGTCGTCGGCGTACTTCGCCGGGGCCGCGCTCGCGGCGCTCACGGAGAGGGTGAGCAGTCCGCCGGCCGCCAGGGACACGACCGTGGCCGTGGCGAGCGCGGGGCGGAGGGGGGTGCGCGTGAACATGCGTCTCCTGCGTGGATCTAAGTCTGGTGGCAGGGAGACTCACGGCGAGGGCTGATGGTTGTGGCGGGAGTGGCGATCGGTGAGTCCGGTTCCTTGAGGGGGATTTCGGCCCACACGGTCTTCCCGACGGTCCGCTCGGTGACGCCCCAGGTCCGAGCGAGCAGCGATACGAGGACGAGACCACGGCCGTGGGTGGAATCCGGGTCGGTGACATACCGGAGTCGGCGGTCGGCGCGGGCGTCGCTCACCTCGATACGGACCGTGTCCTCGACGGTGAGTCTCAGCCGCAGTTCGAAGTCACGGCCGGGGACTCTGCCGTGGGTGACGGCGTTGGCGGCGAGTTCGGCGACGACCTGTTGGGCGGTGTGGTTGACCTCGCTGTCGTAGGGGTGGCCCCAGTCGTGGAGTTGCTGGGCGGTGAGGCGTCGGGCGAGACGGGCACCGCGCGGGGTGGCGCTGAGTCGGGTGGAGATTTCGGCGTTCACGTGACTGAGCGTGGTGGGTTGTCTTTACGCTGACCAGGTGCGACTCGGCGACTCTCGGTAGTTGTACGGGTGCGGTGCGTTCGGCGTACGGGTGTCGGGTGGGAGGAGTGAGGTGGGTGAGCGAGCAGAGGGCGGAGACGCCTGCGGAGGCCGAGGGGGTGACGGGGTTGTTCGTCGCGCTCGGCAAGATGCTCAAGTTTCTGCGCGAACGGAAAGGTCTGACGCAGACCGAGTTCGGGGAACTGGCCGGGTACGGCCCTGACGCCATCTCCGCGATGGAGCGGGGCGTGCGCAGGGTCCGGCCCGAGGTGCTGCTCAAGGCGGAGGAACTGCTCGATGCCGGGGGCCTGTTCAGGGAGGTCGTCCCGGAGGTCGAGGCGGCGCTGACGAAGGTTCGGACCCGGCATCCGGAGTGGTATCGGGATTATGCGGGGTTGGAGGCGGAGGCGGTTGAGCTGCATTTCTATGCCAACCAGGGCGTGCCCGGCCTGCTGCAGACCGACGCCTACGCACGCGCGGTGTTCACGAAGCGACGGCCGTTCCTGGACGAGGAGACGATCGAGCGGCGTGTTGCGGACCGGCTCTCACGGCAGCAGGTCTTCGAGCGTCGACCCGCGCCGATCGTGAGTTACGTGCTCGAAGAGATCGTGCTGGACCGGCCGATCGGTGGACGGCGCGTACAGGCGGATCAGCTTCGCCGCCTGCTGGGCGTGGGGCAGATGCAGAACCTGGAGATCCAGGTGATGCCGAACCAAGTAGAGGAACACCCCAACATGGACGGCGCGTTCAACCTACTGACGCCCAAGGGCCATGGGCAGGTGGCCTACACGGAGGTCCAGGGGTACCCACGACTGATCACCGACCCGGAAGAAGTCCGCAGGATCGTAGACCGCTATGGGATCATGCGGGCAATGGCACTCTCCCCTGCGGAGTCCCGGAAGTTGATCGAGCAGAAGCTGGAGGAGCTATGAACAACGAGCAGCTCACCTGGTTCAAGTCCAGCTACAGCGGCGGCGAGGGCGGCGAGTGCCTGGAAGTCGCCTACGGCACGGATGTCGTCCACCTCCGCGACTCCAAGACGCCCGAGGGCCCTCACCTCACGCTGGCACCTTCGACGTGGGCCGCCTTCATCGCCGTCCACGAGTGACCCCCCTGGCCCTCAGCGCTCGTACAACCCCTCGATCTCCCGCGCGAACTCCTTCATCACCGTCTCCCTGCGCAGCTTCATCGACGGAGTCAGATGCCCCTCCGCCTCCGTGAAGTCGCGTGGCAGGACCTCGAAGCGGCGGATGGACTCGGGGCGGGAGACGAGTTTGTTCGCCTCGTCGATCGCGCGCTGCATGATGGCATGCAACTCGGCGTCTCCGGCCAGGAGTTCGGCGGGCACCGGGTGTTTGCCGTTCATCTGGCGCCAGTGGGTGATGCCCTCCATGTCGAGGGTGATCAGCGCGGCGACATAAGGGCGGCGGTCGCCCACCACCATGCACTGGGAGATCAGGGGGTGCTGGCGCAGCCAGTTCTCCAGCGGGGCGGGTGCGACCGTCTTGCCGCCCGCCGTGATCAGGAGCTCCTTCTTTCTGCCGGTGATCGTCAGATAGCCCTCGTCGTCCAGGCTGCCGATGTCGCCCGTCGCGAACCAGCCGTCCGTCGAGGCCGGGGTGACGCCGCCCGCGTTCGGGTCCCAGTAGCCGCGGAACACCGGGCCGCCCGACAGGAGGATCTCGCCGTCCGCCGCTATGCGGACCTTCATGCCGGGAAGGGGCCAACCCACCGTGCCGAGGCGGGACTTCAGGGGCGGCGTCACCGTCGCCGCGCCCGTCGACTCCGTCAGGCCGTAGCCTTCGTAGATCTCCATGCCCGCCCCGGCGAAGAACGCGGCGATGTTGCGGCCGAGCGGTGAGCCGCCGGAGATGATGTGGCGGACCCGGCCGCCCATGGCGTTGCGGATGCGGCGGTAGACCAGGGGGTCGTAGAAGGTGCGGGCGGCCTTCAACGCCGTACTCGGGCCTCCGCCGGTGCCCGCCGCCTTCGCCTCCAGCGCCTCGCCGTAGCGGATCGCCACGTTCGCCGCGCGGTCGAAGGCGGAGACCCGGCCGCCGGTCTCGGCCTTGGCGCGGGCGTTGTTGAAGACCTTCTCCAGCATGTAGGGGATGACGAGGAGGAAGGTGGGGCGGAAGCTCGCCAGGTCGCCGAGCAGGTCGTCCGACTTCAGGCTCGGCGCGTGGCCCAGGCGGACCCGGGCGCGGACGCACGCCACGGCCACCATGCGGCCGAACACATGGGACATGGGGAGGAAGAGGAGCGTCGCCAGCTCCTCGTCCGAGCGGGATCTGAAGACGGGGTGGAGGATCTCGATCGCGTTGTCGACCTCGGCGAGGAAGTTGCCGTGCGAGATCGCGCAGCCCTTGGGCCGGCCGGTGGTGCCGGAGGTGTAGATGACGGTGGCGAGGGTGTCGGGCACCAGCATGCCCCGGCGCACGTCGACTTCGGCGTCGGGGACATGCGTGCCGAGCTCCGCCAGACGGTCGACGTGGCCCTTCTCCATGACCCACAGGTGGCGCAGGTCGGGCAGACGGTTCAACTCCGGTCCGAGAGCGGAGGCTTGGGAGACGGTCTCCGTCACCAGCGCCACCGCACCCGAGTCCTGGAGGATCCAGCGGGTCTGGAAGACGGAGGACGTGGGGTAGATGGGGACCGTGACCAGGCCGGCCGCCCAGGCGGCGAAGTCGAGGAGGGTCCACTCGTAGACGGTCCGGGCCATGACGGCGATCCGGTCGCCGGGGACGAGCCCCTCCGATATCAGGCCCTTCGCCAGCGCCAGCACCTGTGCCGCGAAGTCGGCCGCCGTCACATCGGACCAACCCCCGTCCGCCGTACGGCGGCTGAGTACCCGGTCCTCGGGCGCCGCCTCCGCGTTCTCGAACGGCAGGTCGGCCAGGGAGCCGTGCGTCACCGACGGTACGACCGGCGGGACCGCGACCTCCCGGACCTCGCCGTCCAGCCGGCGTATCTCCGGTGCCACGAGCACGGGCGCGCCGTCGTAGTCGGTGGCAGCGGCATAGGGCAGGGACGACGACATGGGCAGCTCCTGGGGCGCGCAGCTGGATACCGCTCTGCTGCGTAGGTACGCACCGGGCGTACCTGGACGTTCACCGGCGAGTGCGACTTGTGGGGTTACCGGCGGTTAGGGGTCATGGGGGACCCGGCGATCCTAGGAGGCGCAGGTGGCGAGCTTGTGAGGGTTCGGGGAGCCTCTCGGGCCGGGTCTGTGCAACATCTGGCGCAAAGTGAGCCTTTGTCAGCTATGTGTGAACCAATGACCGGACCCGGTCGGATCACGTCCGCTCCAGCACCGCCGTCACCCCCTGCCCGCCCGCCGCGCACACCGAGATCAGCCCGCGCCCCGAACCGCCGCGCTCCGCCAGCAGCTTGGCCAGCGTCGCCACGATCCGGGCGCCGGTCGCGGCGAAGGGATGCCCGGTGGCGAGGGACGAACCGGCCACGTTCAGGCGGGCCCGGTCCACCGGCGCCAGCCCCGCCTTCTCCCAGGCCGCCAGCGTCGCCAGCACCTGCGACGCGAACGCCTCGTGCACCTCGACGAGGTCGAAGTCGTCCATCCCGAGCCCGGCCCGTTCCAGCATGCGCGGCACGGCCCGCGCCGGGGCCATCAGCAGCCCCTCCTCGCCGGGGTCTCCGGCGACGAAGTCCACGGCCGCCGTCTCGTACGCCGTCAGATACGCCAGCGGTTCCAGACCGCGCTCCGCCGCCCACTCCTCCGAGGCGAGAAGGACGACCGCCGCGCCGTCGGTGAGCGGCGTCGAATTGCCCGCAGTCATGGTCGGGTTGGGGCCATCGGTCCCGAACACCGGTTTCAGTGTGGCCAGTTTCTCCACCGTCGATCCCGGGCGCAGGTTCTGGTCCCGGTCCAGGCCGCGGAACGGCACCACCAGGTCCTGGAAGAAGTCGCGTTCGTAGGCCGCCGCCAGCCGCTGGTGACTCGTCGCCGCCAGCTCGTCCTGCGCCTCGCGCGAGACACCCCAGGCGTGTGCGGTGAGCGCCGCGTGCTCGCCCATCGACAGACCGGTGCGGGGCTCGGCGTTGCGCGGGATGTCGGGGACGAGGTGGCCGGGGCGGACGCGGGCGAGCGCCTTGAGGCGCCCCCCGAGGGACTTCGCCCTGCGGGCCGCCAGCAGGATGCGCCGCAGGTCGTCGTTGACGCCGAGGGGCGCGTCGCTCGTGGTGTCCGCGCCGCCCGCGATCGCGGACTCGGTCTGGCCGAGGGCGATCTTGTTGGCGGCGGCGATGACGGCCTGGAGCCCGGTGCCGCAGGCCTGCTGGATGTCGTACGCCGGGGTCGTCGGCGCCAGTTTCGAGCTGAGGACCGTCTCGCGGGCCAGGTTGAAGTCGCGCGCGTGCTTGAGGACCGCACCGGCGACGAACTCGCCGACCGCGCCCGGCTGTCCGAGGCCGAAGCGGGTCACGAGGCCGTCCACCACCGCCGTCAGCATCTCCTGGTTGGAGGCGGTGGCGTAGGGGCCGTCGGAGCGGGCGAAGGGGACGCGGGTGCCGCCGACGATCGCGACCCGGCGCGCCGCCGGGGCCCGAAGAAGGCTCATCTCGACCTGCTCCTCATGCGTGACATGGACGTGTGTGACACAGACTTACCTACGGTAACCTTACTCCAGAGTCAGCAAGAGAGCACCGAGTGGGGAGACGGCCATGGCCGACCGCTATCTGCGCTTCACCGGCACCGCGCCCGGCCGTTTCCTGACCCGCCGACTGGGCCTGCCGCAGCCGGCGGAGCTCATCCGCTGGTCACCGGAGCGGGCCTCCCTCCAAGGCGAGGTCCTCCACCTCACCGCGGGCAAGCCGGCGCCCACAGCGGTGGGGCACCCCTCCGCCGTCGTCCTCGACGCCACCGGCGTACGGGACGTCGAGGGCCTCGCCGGCGTCCACGCGGCCCTGCACCCCGTCGTCCGGTCCGTCGCCGCGAGCGGGCGGATCGTCGTCCTCGGCGCGCCCCTCGACGCCGCAGACCATCACCAGGCGGCGGCCCAGCAGGCCCTGGAGGGCTTCACGCGCTCGCTCGGCAAGGAGATCGGCCGGGGCAGGACCGTGAATCTCGTACGGCTCACCGACCGGGCCGCCGCCGAGTCCACCCTGCGTTTCCTGCTCTCGCCCAAGTCGGCCTATGTGAGCGGGCAGGTGATCGAGGTGACGGAGGGGTCCGGCCCCACCGACATCGACGGGGAGCGGCCCCTCGCCGGTCGCACCGCCCTCGTCACCGGCGCCGCGCGCGGGATCGGCGCGGCCGTCGCCGAGACGCTGGCCAGGGACGGGGCCCATGTCGTCGTACTGGACGTACCGCAGGCCGAGGCGGAGGCGCGGGAGCTCGCGCGTCGGCTCGGTGGCAGCGCCCTCGCGCTCGACATCACCGCAGCGGACGCGGGCGAGCGGATCGCCGCGGAACTTGCCGACGGCATCGACGTGTTGGTGCACAACGCCGGGATCACCCGTGACCGGCGTCTGGTCAACATGCCCGCCGACCGCTGGAGTTCGGTGCTGGATGTGAACCTGGCGAGCGTGCTGCGCACCACGGACGCGCTGTTCGCCGCCAAGGCGATCAACGAGAACGGCCGGATCATCGCCACCGCCTCCATCGCGGGGCTCGCGGGCAACGCCGGGCAGACCAACTACGGTGCCAGCAAGGCGGGTGTGGTCGGTCTGGTGCACTCCCTCGCGCCGCGCGCCCTCGCCGAGCACGGGGTGACGGTCAACGCCGTGGCCCCCGGGTTCATCGAGACGAAGATGACGGCCGCGGTGCCCCTCTTCATCCGTGAGGCGGGACGCCGGATGAACTCCCTCGCCCAGGGCGGCCTTCCGATCGACGTCGCCGAGACGACGGCCTGGCTCGCGCACCCGGCGTCGGGCGCGGTCAACGGGCAGGTCGTACGGGTCTGCGGCCAGAGCCTGCTGGGGGCGTGATGACGGTCGTCACCCTGCGCCGCTCCCCCGCGCTCGCACCGCTGCTCGCCCGGGGCGCGCTGCTGTCCCCCGTCAAACGCCCCCGCGCGGACGCCGACTTCCCCCGCACCCGCCTGGTCCTGCCCGCCCTCCGCGTCGACCTGGCACGGCTGGCGGCGTACGAGAGGGTGTGCGGGTTCGCCACGGGCGACGACGCGCTGCCGGTCACGTATCCGCATGTGCTCGGCTTCCCGCTGGCGATGCGGCTGATGAGCGCCCGGGACTTCCCGCTGCCGCTCCTCGGCCTGGTCCACACGTCGATCGGGATCACCCGGCACCGGCCGCTGCCCGCGACCGGGGCGTACGAACTCACGGTGTACGTCGCCGGGTTGGCCCCGCACCGGCGGGGCACGGAGGCGACGGTCGTCACCGAGGTGCGGGTCGGCCCGGACGTCGTATGGGAGTCGAACAGCACCTACCTGGCACGGCACCGCACCACGGCAGCGCCCGAGTCGGCGGCCGAGCGCGTCGCCCGGACGCCCCTCCCCCCGCTCGCCGAGTGGCGGCTGGCCGGTGACATCGGCCGCCGGTACGCCGCCGCGTCCGGCGACCGCAACCCCATCCACCTGAGCCCGCTCACCGCCCGCCTCTTCGGCTTCCCGCGCGCCATCGCCCACGGCATGTGGACGGTCGCCCGCTGCCTCGCCGCGCACGGCAGCCCGCAGGTGGGTGAGGTGCGGGCGGAGTTCAGGGCGCCGGTGCTGCTGCCGGGGACGGTGACGTACGGGGCGGAGAGTGACCGCTTCGAACTGCGCGGCGGGGACCGTCTGCACGTCACCGGTGTGGTGAACGGCCGGGTCAGCGACGCACGTTGACCCCGCCGATGAGCCCCCAGGCGTCGATGCGGACGGTCGGCCCGCCGGGCGCGGCGGGACCGTCGTCCCGCACCCCGCCCAGCCGGACGCCGTGCACCTCGACCCGCACATCCGGCCGCACCCTGAGGCTCACGCCCCCGATCAGGCTCAGCTTGGTGATGCGCAGTTCGGCGCCGTCCGGGATGTCCACGTCCGTGAGGTCGATGTCGGCGCCGCCGATGAGGGTGCGCTCGTGGAGGGTGGCGCCGTCGAGGCGGTGACCGCCGATGAGGCTCACCTTGATGTCGGTCTTCCGCGGCCGCTGTTCCCCGTTGCTCTTCGTCATGGGGACGAAGGTACGGCCGGAGAATGACGTTCCCCCAGTGTCCCGTGTCCGCCTTACCGCATGACAGGTGTCATGCGGCCGGCGGAGCCCACGGCCGCCCCTCCATGAGTTCCCCCAGCCCGGCCCACGCGAAGTTCATCAGCGTCGCCGCCGCCTGCCTCGCCGTGACGCCCGGCGTGGCGTTGGCCCACGCGGCGAGGGACTCGGCGGCCCCCACCAGCGCCTCGGCGAGCCCGGCGACCTCCCGCTCGGGCAGATCGGGGTCGCGGTGGGCCTCCCGCGCCGCGACGACGATCAGCTGCGTCACGAACGCGACGATCTCCTCCCGCATCGCCGTGACCTCCGCGGCGAACGCCTCACCGTGGATCCGGGCCTGCAGATGCAGCACCGACCAGCCGTCGGGGTTGCCCCCGGTGTGGGTGAAGAACGCCAGCAGCCCGTCCCAGAGCTGACGGTCGGCCGGCAGGTCGGTACGGACGCCGACCCTGACGGCCGCGGTGAGCGCGGCGGCCTCGCGGCGGATACAGGCGGTGAAGAGGTCTTCCTTCGAGTTCAGATACAGGTAGACCAACGGCTTGGACACACCCGCCAGTTCGGCGATCTCGTCCATCGACGCGGCCATGTACCCACGCTGCCCGAAGGTCCGCACAGCGGCGTCCAGCATCTGCTGCTCCCGCACCGCCCGCGGCATCCGCTTGCTCTTCACGGCACCCATGGGGCAAGCCTACGGGCGCTTCTCGCAGAACAGACCTCAGGAAGCCTGCGGCGCCTGGTCACCCTGCGCCCGCGCCGCGTCGTCCGCGCCGTCCTCCTGGTTGCGGTTGGCCTCCAGGTTGGACTTCATACGGTCCACGCGCTCGGCGACCTGGACGGAGGCGCGGTCGCGCTCCTTGCGCAGGACGACGAAGCTGATCGGGGCCGAGATCACCAGGGAGAGGAGGACGACCCACATGCCGTTGGAGTCGCCGAGGCCGCGCGGGGCGACGCCGGAGTAGACGAGGCCCCAGACGACCACGAGGCAGCCCACGAAGATCCCGAGGCGCATCAGTGTGTAGCGGAGCATCTCAATCCACTCTTCCGTTCCGGCTGAAAGTTCCCCTGAAAGTTCCCAAAGGGCGCCTTCCAGTGAAGCACGCCCACTCCCCGATCTTGCAGGGGGTGCACCTGCGTGACCCGGAACGACGAACTCAAACCCTCATCGGCTGCGGCGACTCCCGACGCCCCGCGTCAGGCCCCTCGTACTCCCGAATCACCTCGTACCGGGTGTTCCGCTCCACCGGCCGGAACCCCGCGTCCCGGATCAGGTCCAGCAGATCGTCCCGCGTCAGCTTGTTCGGCGTACCGAAGTTGTCCGCGTCGTGGGTGATCTTGTACTCGACGACCGACCCGTCCATGTCATCCGCACCGTGCAGCAGCGCCAGCTGCGCGGTCTGGACGCCGTGCATGACCCAGAAGACCTTGACGTGCGGAACGTTGTCGAAGAGCAGCCGCGACACCGCGAAGGTCTTCAGCGCCTCCGCGCCGGTGGCCATCTGGGTACGGGCCTGGAGCCGGTTGCGTACCTTCCCGTCCTTCATGTCGACGAAGTCGTGCTGGTAGCGCAGCGGGATGAAGACCTGGAAGCCGCCGGTCTCGTCCTGGAGCTCACGCAGCCGCAGCACGTGGTCGACACGGTGGCGGTGCTCCTCGATGTGGCCGTAGAGCATGGTGGCCGGGGTCTTCAGACCCTTCTCGTGCGCCAGCCGGTGGATGCGGGACCAGTCCTCCCAGTGGGTCCTGTGGTCCACGATGTGCTGCCGGACCTCCCAGTCGAAGATCTCCGCGCCACCACCGGTCAGGGACTCCAACCCGGCGTCGATCAGTTCATCCAGGATCTCGCTCGCGCTCAGCCCGCTGATCGTCTCGAAGTGGTGGATCTCGGTCGCCGTGAACGCCTTCAGGGACACGTCCGGCAGCGCGGCCTTCAGCTCGCGCAGCGAGCGCGGGTAGTACCGCCACGGCAGGTTCGGGTGCAGTCCGTTGACGATGTGCAGCTCGGTGAGGTTCTCGCCCTCCATCGCCTTGGCGAGCTTCACCGCCTCCTCGATGCGCATCGTGTACGCGTCCTTCTCCCCCGGCTTGCGCTGGAAGGAGCAGTAGGCGCAGGAGGCCGTGCACACGTTGGTCATGTTGAGGTGCCGGTTGACGTTGAAGTGGACGACGTCACCGTTCTTGCGCGTGCGTACCTCGTGCGCGAGACCGCCGAGCCAGGCCAGGTCGTCCGACTCGTACAGCGCGATGCCGTCCTCGCGGGTCAGCCGCTCACCGGCCCTGACCTTCTGCTCCAGCTCGCGCTTGAGCCCGACGTCCATGCGTACACCTCTCTCAGACCGACTGCGGATAAACCGTACGCCTATGCCTCTTCCGGAAGCTCTCCGACCCGGTTCTCCCACTTCGTGGAGAGCACGATGGTGGTACGGGTCCGGGAGACGCCCTTGGTCCCGCTGAGCCTCCGGATGATCTTCTCCAGGCCGTCGACGTCGCTCGCCCGCACCTTGAGCATGAACGAGTCGTCGCCCGCGATGAACCAGCAGTCCTCGATCTCCGGCAGGTCCTTCATCCGGCGGGCCACGTCCTCGTGGTCGGCGGCGTCGGACAGGGAGATGCCGATGAGGGCGGTGACACCGAGACCGAGCGAGGCGGCGTCGACGGTGGCGCGGTAACCGGTGATGACACCGGCCGCCTCAAGACGGTTGATGCGGTCGGTGACGCTGGGTCCCGACAGACCGACGAGGCGGCCCAGCTCCGCGTAGGAGGCCCGGCCGTTCTCCCTCAGGGCCTGGATGAGCTGCCTGTCCACCGCGTCCATGCGATCGAAGCCTTCCACTGAAGAGGATCCCGAAGGTTCCCGAAGTGATGAGAGGTACTGCGACTTGCTCAGATGGCGCCTACGTCGTGCGGGTTCCGGACCCGCCGCCGAGTTCGCCCTTCCACCGCCGGTACAGCCGGTGCTCGACCCCGGCCGCGTCGAGGACCCGTCCGGCGACGAAGTCGACGAGGTCCTGGATGTGGGTGGCCCCGGCGTAGAAGGCGGGCGACGCCGGTACGACGGTCGCGCCCTGGTCGTCGAGAGCGACCAGGTGCCGCAGCGTCTGGCCGTTCAAGGGGGTCTCCCGTACGGCGACGACGAGCGTGCGGCGCTCCTTGAGGGTCACGCTCGCGGCGCGCTGGAGCAGGTCCTTGGAGAGCCCGAGGGCGACGCCCGCGACGCAGGCGGTGGAGGCCGGCACGATCAGCATGCCCTTGCTGGGATACGACCCCGAGGACGGCCCGGCCGCCAGGTCACCGGCGTTCCAGTACCGCACGCGGGCGATGTCGACGTCGAAGCTCCCCGGCTTCCCGTCGGCCCCCCTGGCCAGCCATTCCCGCAGGTCGTCCTGCCAGTGCGCGTCCCGGAAGGCGATCTGGGTCTCGTCGAGCAGCGTCAGCCGCGAGGCCCTGCTGACGACCAGGTCGACGTCCTCCCCCGCCTCCAGCAGCGCCCGCAGTACCGCAGCCGCGTACGGCGTCCCGGAAGCTCCGGACACCCCCACGATCCAAGGCACGCGCTGCGTTTCTCCTGCGTTCACCCTCCCGAGCCTACCGGTGGAGCGGAACCTCAGACGGTCAGGCCCCTGACCAGGAGATCCAGCAGCGCGCACACGAACAGGGCGATCCCGATGAAGCCGTTGACGCTGAAGAACGCCCTGTTCAGGCGGGTCAGGTCATGTGGGCGGACGATGTTGTGCTCGTAGACGAAGGCCGCCGCGACGATCATCAGACCGACCCAGAAGAACCCGCCCGCGTCGGTGGCGACGGCGTACCAGATGAGCAGGGCCATGGTCAGGGCATGGCAGACCCGGGCTCCCCAGATCGCCGCCGGGATGCCGAAGCGGGCCGGGACCGACAGGACGCCGATCTCGCGGTCGGTCTCGACGTCCTGGCAGGCGTAGATCAGGTCGAAGCCGCCGATCCAGATGCCGACGGCGAGGCCGAGGATGACCGCGTCCCAGGACCACTCGCCGGTGATGGCGAGCCAGCCGCCGACCGGGCCCATCGCCTGGGCGAGGCCGAGGATGGCCTGGGGGTAGTTCGTGAAGCGTTTGCCGTAGGGGTAGACGACCATCGGGATGACGGCGACCGGGGCGAGGGCCAGGCACAGCGGGTTGAGCAGGGCCGCCGAGCCCAGGAAGACCACCACCGCGACCAGCGCGCCCGTCCACGCGTGCCTGACCGACATCGCGCCGGTCACCAGCTCGCGGTGGGCGGTCCGCGGATTCCGGGCGTCGATCTCGCGGTCGATGATCCGGTTGACCGCCATGGCGAAGGTGCGCAGACCGACCATGCAGATCGTCACCAGCAGCAGCCGGCCCCAGTGGATGTTCTTGTCCCACTCGAACATCGCGGTGAGCGCCGCGATGTACGCGAAGGGCAGCGCGAACACCGAGTGCTCGATCATGACCAGGCGGAGGAATGCCTTGGTGCGTCCCGGTTGGGGGATCGCGGCAGACGCTGAACTCACAGTCCGTATTCCTTCCACCGGCGGTCCACCTTCGCCGCAGTCTCCGGGTCCGACACCACCATGTCGGGCCAGCCGCCGTCGCGTGTGTAGCCCTCCTCGGGCCACTTCCGCGTCGCGTCGATTCCCGCCTTGCCACCCCAGAACTGCTGGTAGGAGGCGTGGTCGAGATGATCGACCGGTCCTTCGACGACCGACAGGTCGCGCGCGTAGTCCGTGTTGCCCAGGGCCCGCCACGCCACCTCGTGGAGGTCGTGGACGTCGCAGTCCGAGTCGACGACCACGATCAGCTTCGTCAGGGACATCATGTGGGCGCCCCACACAGCGTGCATCACCTTTTGGGCGTGCTTGGGGTATTTCTTGTCGATCGAGATGATCGCGCAGTTGTGGAAGCCGCCCGCTTCGGGCAGGTGGTAGTCCACGATGTCCGGCACGATGATCTTCAGCAGGGGGAGGAAGAAGCGTTCGGTCGCCCGGCCCAGGGGTCCGTCCTCCGTCGGGGGGCGGCCTACGACGATCGACTGAAGCAGCGGCCGCTTCCGCATCGTCACGCAGTCGATCTTCAGCGCGGGGAAGGGCTCCTGCGGGGTGTAGAAGCCCGTGTGGTCGCCGAAGGGCCCTTCCGGCAGCATCTCGCCCGGCTCCAGCCAGCCCTCGATGACGACCTCGGCCTGCGCCGGCACCTGGAGCGGCACCGTCTTGCAGTCGACCATCTCGATCCGCTTCCCGGCGATGAACCCGGCGAACAGGTACTCGTCGATGTCACCGGGCAGCGGGGCCGTCGACGCGTACGTCACGGCCGGCGGGCAGCCGAAGGCGATCGCGACCGGCAGGCGCTCACCGCGCCGCGCCGCCACCTGGTAGTGGTTCCGGCTGTCCTTGTGGATCTGCCAGTGCATACCGATCGTGCGCTTGTCGTGGCGCTGGAGGCGGTACAGACCGAGGTTGCGGATGCCGCTCTCGGGGTCCTTGGTGTGGGTCAGGCCCAGGTTGAAGAAGGAGCCGCCGTCCTGCGGCCAGGTGAACAGCGCCGGGAGCCGGTCGAGGTCGACGTCGTCGCCGGTGAGGACGACCTCCTGCACGGGCGCGTCCCCCGACTTCACCTTCTTCGGCGGTACGTGCGTCATCGCGCCGAGCTTGCCGAAGGCCTCCCGCACGCCCACGAAGCCGTGCGGCAGCTCGGGCCGCAGCAGCCCGCCGATCTTGTCGGAGATGTCCTCGTACGACTTCAGCCCCAGCGACTTCAGCAGCCGCCGGTCGGTCCCGAAGACGTTCATCGCGAGGGGCATCGAGGAGCCCTTCACGTTCTCGAAGAGAAGCGCGGGGCCGCCTGCCTTGTTGACCCGGTCGACGATCTCCCCGACCTCCAGATACGGGTCGACCTCGGCCTTGACGCGCTTGAGGTCGCCCTCGCGTTCCAGGGCCCTGAGCAGCGAGCGAAGATCGTCGTAAGCCATGCGTTCCAGTATCCGGTACCGGCTACCCTGACCCCGTCACCGGGGCCGTCCCACGCCCTGCCACCGTCTCCTGGGGGAACGCACCACTCATGCTCAGGTATCTGCCCTTCCTGCTGGTCCTGGCGCTGTGGATCTACGCCTTCATCGACTGCCTGAACACCCCCGAGGAGCAGGTCAAGGGGCTGCCGAAGGTGGTCTGGGTGATCATCGTGCTGCTCTTCGGCGAGGTCCTCGTCGGCCCGGTCGCCTGGCTGGTGGCCGGCAAGCAGCGCGGGCCCGCCACGGCGGGCGGCGCTCCGATGGGCGGTGGACGGTTCGTCGCCCCGGACGACAATCCGGAGTTCCTCAAGTCCCTGGCGGAAGACAACAAGAAGGACGAGACCCTCCTGAAGGACTGGGAGGCGGACCTCCGTCGCCGCGAGGAAGAGCTCCGCAAGAAGGAACAGGGCGAGGACCCCAAGGACGCCTGATGGAGCTGCGGCTGCTGGTCACCTTCGAGAAGGTCGCGACCGTGCTCAGCTTCACCCGGGCCGCCGCCGAGCTGAGCTATGCCCAGTCCAGTGTCACCAGCCAGATCCGGGCCCTGGAGGACTCGCTCGGCGCCCAGCTCTTCGACCGGCTCGGGAGCCGGATCCGGCTCACGGAGGCCGGGGAGCGGCTGCTGCCGTACGCCCGCCGGATCATCGAGCTGAACGAGGAGGCGCGGGCGGCCGTCACCGGGACCGAGGAGCCCTCGGGCACGCTCGCCGTCGGCACCATGGAGTCGCTGACCTCCTACCGGCTGCCCCCGCTCCTGGAGTTCTTCCACCACCGCTATCCGAAGGTACGGCTGTCGCTGCGCACGACCCTCGGGGACGAGACCCGGCAGGCGCTGCGGCAGGGCACGTACGACGTGGGCTTCCTGATGGAGGCACAGACCTCGCACCCGGGCCTGGAGAGCGAGGTGCTGGCGGTGGAGCCGCTGGCGCTGGTGGCGTCGCCGGAACACGCGCTCAACGGGCGGCGGTTGACGACCGCCGACCTCTCGCACCAGTCCCTCCTCGCGACCGAACCGGGCTGCGCCTACCGGGACTTGTTCGAGCGGGAGCTCACCTCCCTGGGCGGCCCCGCCGACTTCATGGAGTTCGGCACGATCGAGGCCACCAAACGGGCGACGGCGGCCGGTCTCGGCATCGCGCTGCTGCCGGAGATCACGGTCGCCGCCGAACTCGCGGAGGGCTCTCTCGTACGACTGGGCTGGGAGCCGCCGTTCACGCTCCGGACGCAGCTCGCGTGGCGGTCCGGGAAGCGGCTGCCGGCGCATGCCCGGCTGTTTCTGGAGCAGGCGCGGAAGCTGGTGTCCGAGCAAGGGTGACCTTGAGGCTCGCCAGCACGATCAGCGGGACGCCCAGTGCCTGGACGAGGCCGATGTGGTGGCCGTACACCGCCCAGTCCATGCCCATCGCGACGGCCGGGTAGACGAAGGCCAGGACGGCGATCTTGGAGAGCGGCAGCTGGGCGTAGGCGGCGTACATCAGGACGTACATCAGGCCGGTGTGGATGAACCCGAGCCCGGCCAGCCAGCCCCAGTCGCCCGCGCTCGCGCCGCTCATCGCGCCGAAGTCGGCGAAGGGGAGCAACAGCGGGATGCCGACGAGGACTTGGACGAGTGCGATGAGGTGCGGGCGGACGCCGGTGATGCGCTTGGTGACCAAGGTGGACAGACCGTAGAGAAGCGCGGCGAGCAACGCCTGTCCGACGCCGAGCAGATAGGACCCGCCGCCGGTGAAGTCCCCCGGCGTGACCCCGGAGACCAGGATCAGTCCCGCGAAGGCCAGGCCGATCCAGCCCGCCTTCGCGGCGGTGAGCCGCTCCCGGAAGAGGAGGGCGCCCAGCAGCACGACGTAGAACGGCTGGGTGTGGTAGACGACCGTGGCGACGGAGATCGAGGTGTTCTCGTACGACTCGAAGAGGAACACCCAGTTGAAGACGATGAACACACCGCCCAGGACGGCGAGTCCGAGGGTGCGCGGGGTGAAGCCGTGGTCGCGGAGCCAGCCGCGGGCCAGCACGTAGCCGCCCAGCGCCAGGGCGCCGAAGACGACTCGGAAGAAGACGACGTCGAAGGGGGAGGCGCCGGACTCGACGACGAAGACGCCGAGGGTGCCGGAGAGGATCATGGCGGTCGTGAGCTGGGCGATGCCCTTGCGGTCGGAAGTCATGTCCCTGACCGTAGGAGCGGGCGTCCGTGCTGGTCCACGCGCCAGTGGGGCGTCCTGCCGATGGCCCCATCGGCAGCGCCGATGCGTGCAGGTTGTACGCCGGTGAGGCTTCCGATGCGGACATCGCGCCCCTGCCGGGCGGACCGCCGGGGCCGGACACTTACCTCGCATGACGACTGCCACCACGGCCGGCACGGCCGCCCCCGCGTACGGCGACAAGGTCATCGCCGTCGAGACGGCTGGCTCGGAGCCGATCCCCGACGCCGAGCGCCACGGTAGCCCGCTCCAACTGCTGTGGACGTGGGCGTCCCCGAACATCGAGTTCGCGACGGTGTACATCGGCGTGATCTCGGTGCTGTTCTTCGGGCTGAGCTTCTGGGAGGCGACGGCGGCGCTGCTGCTGGGGACGGGCCTGGGTGCGGTGACGCACGGCGTGCTGTCGCTGGACGGGCCGCGCTTCGGCGTCCCGCAGATGGCGATCGGCCGGTTCGCCTTCGGGTACCGCGGGAACCTGCTCCCCTCCGGGGTCAACGCCCTGGTGGCGGGCGTGGGTTGGTTCGCGGTGAACAGTGTGAGCGCGGCTTTCGCCCTCAACACCCTGACGGGCCTGCGGCCTCTCCCCGCTCTGTTGATCGTGGTCGCGGCCGAGATCGTGATCGGCTTCATCGGCCACAACTTCGTCCACGCCTTCGAGAAGTACGCGTTCCCGGCGCTGGCGGTGATCTTCCTGCTGGCCGGGGTGTGGACCTTCAAGGAGGCCGGTGACCTGGGATCCGGCGCGGGCGGCGGCATCGGCGGCTTCCTGCTGGCGTTCAGCACGGCCTGGGGGTACACGGCGGGCTGGAACCCGGGTGCCTCGGACTACTCGCGCTATCTCCCGCGTACGGCGAGCCGGCTGCGGACGGTCGTGTATCCGGCGGTGGGCCTGTTCGTGTCCATCGCGGTGGTGTCGGTCATCGGCGCGGCCTCGGCGACGATCGTGGCCCCGGAGAACGCGACCCCGACGGCCGCCTTCACGGGCCATCTGCCGGGCTGGCTCAGCGACTTGGTGCTGCTGGCGATCATCCTGGGCGCGGTGTCGGCGAACGCGCTCAACGTGTACTCCTCGGCCATGTCGGTCACGTCGCTCGGACTGAGGCTGCCCGCCTGGCTCGGGCGGAGCGTGATCGTCGTGCTGTGCGGGCTCGCCGGTACGGGGGCGGCGTGGGCGTCACTTGCGGACGCCGGGCACGCCTACGAGGCGTTCCTGCTGGTCATCGCGTACTGGGTGGGACCGTGGCTGGGCGTGGTGCTGGTGGAGCGGTGGCTGCGGGCGCGGACGCCGGTGACGGAACTGGCGGGGCGGCTGGGCGACCGGGGGTTCTCCAACTGGCCCGGTGTGGCCGCCCTGTTGACCGGCATCGCGGTGTCGGTGCCGCTCTTCTCCAACCAGGAGAAGTACATCGGATGGGTGCCGGAGCGGTGGCCGTCCTTCGGGGACATCACCTGCCTGGTCGGCTTCGCGGTGAGCGCGGGGCTGTACGCCGTCCTGCGGAAGGCCGCCGGGCCGGCTCAGCCCTCGGCAGCGTAGGCCTGGTCGACGTACTCCACCTTGATGTACCGGGCGCCGAACGCCTTCTCGATGAGGGGTGCGGCCGTCCCGGGGTCGTCCACGCCCACATGCACGAACCCCCGCTCGTCGACGCCGACTTCTCGCAGCTGGAAGGTGCCGTCCCAGCGGGTCATGTCCTCGCTGATGCGCTCGGCGAGGGCGTCGAGGGTCCTGCGATCGACGTCGGCGGGGTGCAGCCGCAGTTTCACGCCCTTCTCGGCGGCGTCGCAGGCGGCCGTGTCGAAGTCGTGGCCGGGGATGCGCCAGACGTCGGCCGCGTGGGCGTCCTCGTCGACGCCCATGCCGGTGTAGACGTCGGCGTACTCGCCCGCGGCCAGCTTGTCGATGCGGTCGAGGGTCCGGTAGAGCGGGGTGTCCTCGGGGGCGTCGCCGTCCTCGGGGCTCGGCAGGGTGCCGACGCACCAGTCCTCGGCGGGCGGCGAGGGCGAGACGGTCGCCTCGACATCGATGTACGTGTGCCCGGTCTCCAACTCGTCGATGTACAGGGCCGCACCCACCACCACACCGGCGGTGGCCACGGCCGCCACGATCCAGCTGCGGTTCCCCATACGACTGTGACGCCGGAGGGGGCGAGCCGGTTCAGTCGCCCCTGAGGACCAGCTCCAGCAGTCCCGGGAAGCGGGCGTCGAACTCCTCCCGCCGCAGCCGGTTGACCCGCTTGGGCCCCTCGTCGCGCTGCTCGACGAGCCCGGCGGCGCGCAGGACCGCGAAGTGATGGCTCTTGGCCGCCTTGCCGACGGGCACGTCGAAGGTGCCGCAGCTGCGCGACCAGTCGGTGGAGGCGGCCAACTCCCTTACCAACTGGACCCGTACGGGGTCGGCGAGGGCGGCGAGCGCGGTGAGGACGGGGACGTCGTCGGGGTGGGTGTGCTCGGGGGCGGCACGATGACTCGCCATGGTGTCCTCTCAACCCGCTTGCGGAGTGTTCGATGAAAACCATACAGTCATGAGTGTTCGCTTCTCATTGAACAGTCTGAGCGGTCCAGAACGGGGTGTGCGGCATGCGCGCGATCGAGTTCCAGGAGTACGGCGGTCCCGAGGTCCTCAAGGCCGTCGAGGCGGAGGTCCCCGAGCCGGGCCCGGGGCAGGTCAGCGTCGACGTGGCGTACGCCGGGATCAACTTCGCCGACCTCAAGGCACGCGACTCGGGCTACCGGGTGCCGCGGCTGCCGTTCGTGCCCGGCCTGGAGGTCTCCGGCCGGGTCCGGGCGCTGGGCGAGGGGGTGACCGGCCTGACCGTCGGCCAGGAGGTCACCGCGCTGACCGAGGGCGGTGCCTACGCCGACGTGGCCGTGGCGGACACGGCGACCGTCTTCCCCATCCCCTCCGGCGTCGACCTGCGCACGGCCGCGACCTTGCCGACGGTGCTGCCGACGGCGTACGCCCTGGTCCACTCCGTGGGCCGGCTCCAGCCCGGCGAGACCGTGCTGGTGCAGGGCGCGGCGGGCGGCATCGGCACGGTCGTCGGACAGCTGGCCAAGGCGGCCGGCGGCACGGTGTACGGCGTGGTGTCCAGCGCCGCGAAGGCGGCGTACGCGCGCGAGTACGGGTACGACGAGGTCTTCGTCGGTGACTTCGAGGCGCCGGTGCGGGCGGCGACGGGCGGACGCGGGGTCGACCTCGTCCTCGACCCGGTCGGCGGCGACACCCTGCGCGCCGGCCTCGCCTCCCTCGCGGTCTTCGGCCGCCTGGTCTCCTTCGGCAACGCGAGCGGGGCGGAGGCGTGGAGCGTGGGCCAGCCGGAGCTGTATCCGTACGGCGTCACGGTCGGCGGCTTCTCCATCCTCACCCTGGCGCGGACGGCCCCGGCCGAGCTGCGGGACCTGACCGAGCGGGCGTTCGCGAAGGTCGCCGACGGGACCGTGACCCTGCCGGTCACCGCCGAGTTCGCCCTGGAGGAGGCCGCGGAGGCGCACCGCCTGATGGGGGCACGGACGAGCACGGGAAAGCTGCTGCTGCGGGTGGCCGACCAGTACGCCACCGTGTCGCAGGTGTTGCCGGTGGAGTAGACGGTGTCGACGTTCTTCTTGGTGAAGTTGCTGCCCTCGTTGACGTGGTCGAGCCTCGCCGAGGGTGAGGTCTCCTCGTCGCTCACCGGGCGTATGCCCCCAGGCCGACGAGGCAGTAGACGTACTCGTTGATGGCCGTCCCGTTCATCGTGTAGCGGTACGAGAAGGCGTACTCCGTACGCGGGTTGGCGTTGCACTGGCTCATGTCGGAGCTGAAGGGGATCGTCTGGATCACCTTGTAGTGCGCGTCCGACGCCGAGCAGTCGACCTCCTCGACGTCGTCGACCTCCTGCGCGGTGGTGGAGTCGGGGAGGGTTCCGTTGAGGCAGGTACCGGAGGTGTAGGGGTCGGGGGCCTCGGTCTCCTCCGCGTACGGGTCGTCCGTGTAGGGGTCGGCCGACGTGTACGGGTCCTCGGAGTACGGGTCGTCCGTGTACGGCTCGTACGTCCCCGAGTACGAGTACGACGGCGAGCTGTACCCGCTGTAGGAGCTGTACGGCGAGGCGTCGTCCGTGCTGTCGTCGTCTCCCCCGTTGGCGACGACCGCCACGAACACCACCAGGGCCGCGACCGCGAGGACCCCCACCCACTTCGCCGCGCCGGTGCCGCCCGACGCGCCCGCGGTGACCCGGACGCGCAGCAGCACCTCCTGCTGCCCGACCCACAGCCGTACGAGATCGCCGTCCCGGGCGGGAGGCACCCGGACGCGGACCGCGCCCGTCGGCAGCTGCACGGTGACGACGGCGCCGACAGCGGCCTGCTGCGGCGTCAGCGAAATGGAGGTCTCCTGTTGCGACACAGGGACGAGTGTGGAGCACCGAGCAGCCGAATTGGAGATCTTTTCTAGAAATTCACTTCAGAAAGCACGTGTTCTACCCTGGCCGCGATGAGCCCCAAGCAACAACGCGGCGAGGCCACGGTCGAGCAGCTCCTCGACGCCGCTCTGCGGGTGTACGCGGAGTCGGGCGAGCAGGGTCTGACCGTCACCGCGATCACCAAGGCCAGTGGCGTCAGCCTCGGCAGCCTCTACCACCACTTCGGCAGCATCAACGGACTGACGGACGCGTTGATGCACCGCTGGCTGGGCCGGCTGCTGGGCGAGCTGGCGACGGCCTTGCAGCAGACCCGTACCGCCCGCTCGGGCATCCGGGCGATCGTGCGGACGTATCTGGAGTTCGTCCGGGAGCACCACGACGCGGCCCTGCTGCTGCACTCCCCGCTCGCCGACCGGCGCGGCATGGCGCACGGCAAGGAGCTGCGCGACGCCCAGGAGGCGCGCCTCTCGCCGTTCGCGCTGTGGATCGAGCCGCGGGTGGCGTCGGGGGAGCTGGCCCCGCTGCCGCTCGGGCTGATCGAGTCACTGGTGCTCGGCCCGGTGATCGGGGTGGCGAGGCGCTGGCTGTCGGGGGTCGACGACGTGGACCTGGACGAGGCGACGCGGATCTTGCCGGAACGTATCTGGAGGTCGGTCGCGGGAGAGTGACGGAACGGGATGGGGACGCGATGGGGACGTCATGGGGACGCGCCGGGGACGTGACGGGGACCACTCCAGCACGGGGTTTGCATGACCATGCATTCCGATGCATAATCTTCCTATGTCCAAGGTCCTCACCTCCCTCCCCGTCGGCGAGCGCGTCGGCATCGCCTTCTCGGGCGGCCTCGACACCTCCGTCGCGGTCGCGTGGATGCGCGACAAGGGCAGCGTCCCCTGCACCTACACCGCCGACATCGGTCAGTACGACGAGCCCGACATCGCCTCGGTGCCCGGCCGCGCCAAGGCGTACGGCGCCGAGGTCGCGCGCCTGGTCGACTGCCGCGCGGCGCTGGTCGAGGAGGGCCTGGCCGCGCTGACCTGCGGCGCGTTCCACATCCGCTCCGGCGGGCGCGCGTACTTCAACACCACGCCGCTGGGCCGTGCCGTCACCGGCACGCTGCTGGTGCGGGCGATGCTGGAGGACGACGTCCAGATCTGGGGCGACGGCTCGACCTTCAAGGGCAACGACATCGAGCGGTTCTACCGCTACGGCCTCCTCGCCAACCCGCACCTCCGGATTTACAAGCCCTGGCTGGACGCGGACTTCGTCACGGAGCTCGGCGGCCGCAAGGAGATGTCGGAGTGGCTGGTCGCCCACGGCCTGCCCTACCGGGACTCGACGGAGAAGGCGTACTCCACCGACGCCAACATCTGGGGCGCCACGCACGAGGCGAAGACCCTGGAGCACCTGAACACCGGCCTGGAGACCGTCGACCCGATCATGGGCGTCAGGTTCTGGGACCCGTCGGTCGAGATCCCCACCGAGGACGTGACGATCGGCTTCGAGCAGGGCCGCCCGGTCACGATCAACGGCAAGGAGTTCGCCACGGCGGTCGACCTCGTCATGGAGGCCAACGCCATCGGCGGCCGCCACGGCCTGGGCATGTCCGACCAGATCGAGAACCGGATCATCGAGGCCAAGAGCCGCGGTATCTACGAGGCGCCGGGCATGGCCCTGCTGCACGCCGCGTACGAGCGTCTCGTCAACGCCGTCCACAACGAGGACACCCTCGCCCAGTACCACATCGAGGGCCGCCGCCTCGGCCGGCTGATGTACGAGGGCCGCTGGCTGGACCCGCAGGCGCTGATGATCCGTGAGTCGCTCCAGCGCTGGGTCGGCGCGGCGATCACCGGCGAGGTCACCCTGCGGCTGCGGCGCGGCGAGGACTACTCGATCCTCGACACGACCGGCCCGGCGTTCTCGTACCACCCGGACAAGCTCTCCATGGAGCGCACCGAGGACTCGGCCTTCGGCCCTGTGGACCGCATCGGCCAGCTGACCATGCGCAACCTCGACATCGCCGACTCCCGCGCCAAGCTGGAGCAGTACGTCGGCCTCGGCCTGATCGGCACCGGCAGCCCCACCATCGGCGCCTCCCAGGCCGCCGCGACGGGCCTCATCGGCACCATGCCGGAGCTGCCCGAGGGCGGCGCCGAGGCGATCGCCTCCCGCGGCGAGGTCTCCGAGGACGAGGCCCTGCTGGACCGCGCGGCGATGGAGTCCGGCACGGACTGACGGCCGTACGCGACAAGGTCGTACGCAGCGAGCACAAGGAAGGCCGGCCCCGGGACGCGGGGCCGGCCTTCCGGCGTCCGAGGAACAGACCCGCGCTACAGACCCACCCCGGCCCGGGAGCGGTCCCGCGGGCTGACGGTCATCCGCAGGGCGCGCGGTCGTACGGTGAGCCGGGCGACCTGGCGGACGACCTGGCCCTCGGCGAGTTCCAGCCGCACGGAGCGCAGCATCGTGGCGAGCGCCACGACCATCTCGGTGAGGGCCAGCCGGTCCCCCATGCACTTGTGCTTGCCGTCCCCGAAGGGCAGGAACGCGCCCGGCGGCAGCGTCTGCGCGCCGTCGAGCCAGCGGTCCGGGTGGAAGGTGAGCGGGTCGGAGAAGCGCGCGGGGTCGCGGTGCAGGGCGTGCTGGCAGTAGGCCAGTTCGGTGCCCGCGGGCAGCGTCCACGCGCCGAGCCGGGTCTCCTCGATGGTGCGCCGGGTGACCAGCCAGCCGGGGTGGTGCAGCCGCAGGGTCTCGGTGATCACCCGGTTCAGGTACGGCAGCCGCATCACGTCGTCGAAGGTGACCGGCCGTTCGCCGAGGACCTCGTCCAGTTCGGCCAGGGCCCGGGCCTCGACGCCGGGGTTGCGGGTGAGTTCGTACAGCGTCCAGGACAGCACCGACGCGGTGGTCTCGGTGCCCGCGACGGCCAGAGTGAAGATCTCGGAGCTGATCTGGTGCCCGGTCAGCGGCCGGCCGGTCTCCTCGTCGACGGCGCGCAGCAGCATGGAGAGCATGTCCCCGGTGTCGTGCCCGGAGGCCTGTAGTTCGTCGACGGCGGTGTTGATGGTGGCGCGCACTCCGGCGCGGGCCCGGTCGAAGCGGCGGTTGAAGGGCAGCGGCAGCCGCTCGGCCCAGTCGGGCAGCATCATGCGCACGCCGACGCCGTTCATCACCACCGACAGGTTGCCGCGCAGCCGCTGGAAGACGGCCTCGTCGAGGCTGCCGGCGAACACCGTCTTGGCCAGCATGTCGAGGCTGAGCCCGACCATCGCCTCGCGCACGTCGAGGGGCCGCCCGCGTTCCCAGGCGGCGACGGTGGCCGTCACCTCGGCGCGCATGAGATCGACGTACCGGCTGATCTCGGTGTGGGCGAAGGCCGGTTGGAGCTGACGGCGTTTGCGTACGTGGTTGCGGCCGGTGGCGGTGACGACGCTGTCGCCGAGCAGCTGGCCGAGCTTGTCGTAGAGCCGGCCCTTGTCGAGGCTGGGGCCCAGCGCCTTGAGCATCTGGTGGATCAGGGCCGGGTCCTGGACGACGATGGTGCGCGTCCCTGGCTGGAGGACGATCTCGACGAGGGGTTCCCGTGTCTCGCGCAGCGAGTCGATGAAGCCGAGGTTGTCGCGCATCTTCAGCGCGTGGCCGATGAGCGGAAACGATCCTGCGGCCCGGGGTATGGGGGGAGGCGCAGTGGACGTCACGGGTCATCCCTTCACGGCAGTCGTGGGCGCCCTATGACTTCCCTGACCTTTCCCCAATGCAATCCTGTCATGAACGTGTCCTGCGCCACGTGAAACGGTCCGGCCGGCCTCAGGCCACCGTCCGCAGCCCGCCCCGCGCCTCGTCTCCCTTGCCCCGCACCACCCGGTGCGCACAGGCCGCCGCCAGCAACTCCCCCAGCAGATCCGGGTCACCGATCTCCAGGCCCAGCAACGACTCGATCCGCTCCAGCCGTTGGTAGAGGGACTGGCGGCCGATGTGGAGCAGGGCCGCCGTACGGGTCGGCGAGCAGCCGTTGCGCAGATGGATCTCCAACGTCCGTACCAGGTCGCTCGGATGGGCCGCCTCCCACTCCAACAGCGGTCCCAGCGCGTGCTGGACGAGGCCGGCGAGGCGCTCACGGTTGGCGTCCACACCGCCCCGGGTCAGCTCCCGTTCCAGGGCGAGGGCCCGCGAGGAGGTCACCAACGGGCCGTCGGGAGCGGCGGGTTCGGCGGCGGGCACGGTCAACGCCAGTTCCAGGGTCGTACGGGCCGCACGCAGCGTGTCGCTCCAGCGCAGCCAGCCGCTCTCCGCGGCGACGGCGTGCCCGACCGCCACGGTCAGACCGGGCGTGGCGGTGGCACGGAAGGCGTCCTGCACCGCCCGCACCGGGTCACCGCCGCGGGGGGTCGCGGGCAGCGCCAGCAACGCCAGGACGTCCCCCGGGAACGCGGCCCGCAGCCCGCTCGCCCCGCCCAGCACCCGCACCGCCCGGTCGACCGCCCCCGTCTCCCGTGCCCCGTGCACGGACACCCCGAGCAGCCGCACTCCCGGCCCCGGATGGAACCCGGCGAGGGCCGCCCGCGCCTCCACCTCGGGCTGGTTCAGCGCCGCCCGGTCGGCGAGATCGGCGAGCAGGGCCGCCGTGTGGTCGTCACCCCAGGGCCGTACGACACCACGCCCCGACAGCCCCCGCGCCACGATCGCCCGGTTGGCGGCCTCCGTGATCCGTACGAAGGGCACGACCCGGCGCAGCGCCAGCAGCGGCAGGCCGAGGCGGCGGGCCTCGTCGGTCACCTCGGCGGGCATGGCGGGCAGCGACCGCCCGACCTCCACCGCGAGCCCGGCGGCGCCCCGGGCGGCCAGCTCCCGCACATACCGGCGGCGCACCTCCTCCTCGGCGTCCGTGAGCCCGAACCCGTTGGTGAGCAGCAGTTCGCCGCCGTCGAGGAAGTTGGCGCCCTCGTACACCTCACTCGAATGCACCCAGCGCACGGGCCGGTCCAGGCCCTCGGCGCCCGCGAGCAGCTCGGGCTCGGTGGCGCGGACGGGGTCGAGGGCCAGGATCTCGCGGAGGGTGAGTGCGGGCATGCGCGCCTCCCGACAGTTGTCCGGCTGTGGGCCGCCCGACAGTTCGTCCGGCCGCGGGCTGCCCGGAGAGTACTTTCCGCACGTTGCCCTCGTGTTTCGGTCACCGCAGAGTGGACGTATGGATCAGGTTCAGGCACATACCTGGCTGGCGACCGCCGTCGCCGAGGCCCGCGCCGGGCTCGCCGAGGGCGGCATCCCGATCGGTGCCGCGCTCTACGGCGCCGACGGCACGCTCCTCGGCCGCGGCCACAACCGGCGCGTCCAGGACGACGACCCGTCGACGCACGCGGAGACGGCGGCGTTCCGCGCGGCGGGCAGACAGCGCTCCTACCGGGGCACGACGATGGTCACGACCCTCTCTCCCTGCTGGTACTGCTCCGGCCTTGTCCGCCAGTTCGGTATCTCGCGGGTGGTGGTCGGCGAGGCGGCCACCTTCCACGGCGGGCACGACTGGCTGGCGGAGCACGGCGTGGAGATCGTGCTCCTGGACGACCCCGCATGCGTGTCGATGATGCGCGACTTCATCGACAAGAACCCGGCTCTGTGGAATGAGGACATCGGTGAGTGAGCCCCGTATCCCGACGATCGACCTGAAGCCCTGGACGCACGGCGACCCCGAGGCCCGGGCCGCCATCGCCCGGACCGTCGACGAGGCCCTCCAGACCGCCGGCTTCCTGCTGGTCACCGGCCATGGTGTGGACCCGGCCCTGCGCGCGGCCATCCGCGAGGCCGCCCGCGCGTTCTTCCGGCTCCCCGCCGACGTCAAGCAGCCCTACGCCGTGAAGGTCGGCGGGCGGGGCTGGCTCGGCCCGGGCGCGGAGGCGAACGGCTACTCGGAGGGCACGCAGACTCCGCCCGACCTGAAGGAGTCGCTGTCCTTCGCGACCCACGAGCCGTTCGACGACCCGGTCGTCAACGCGGAGTGGTACGCGCCGAACGTCTGGCCCGGCGAAGTCCCGGAGCTGCGGGCGCTGGTGGAGGAGTACCTGGAGAAGATGGCCGACCTGGAGAAGGAACTCCTGTCCCTCCTGGGCGAGGCGCTCGGCTTTGAACCCGACTTCTTCTCCCGCCACATGGACCATCCGACCTACGGCTTCAACATCAACTGGTACCCGGGCACCGAGGTCGTCGGCGAGCCGGAACCCGGCCAGTTCCGCATCGGCCCGCACACCGACTTCGGCACGGTGACGATCCTCGACCGGCAGGCGGGGAAGGGCGGGTTGCAGGTGTGGACGGACGCGGGCGGCTGGGAGGACGCGCCCTTCGATCCGGCCGCCTTCACCATCAACATCGGTGACCTGATGGCGCGTTGGACGGGAGACCGCTGGCGCTCCGGCCGCCACCGCGTCCTCCCGCCGCCCGCTGACGCCCCCGCCGAGGAGCTGATGTCCCTCGTCTACTTCGGCGAGTGCACGCCGGGGACACGGGTGGAATCCGTCCCGGCGCCGATCGGACGGGTGGCGTACGAGCCGGTCGACTCGCATGTGTACCTGCGCGGCCAGCTGGACTCGATCACCGTCACCTGAGGACGTGGACGAGCCGCTCGAAGCGCGCCCGCCAGAGCGGCTCGGTCACGCCCTCCCCCTGGAACTCATGGGTGAACCGCAGCGCACTGCCGTCATCCCCGTCCCGCTCCAGAAGGAACCGAAGCCGCCCGCCCGCCACCGTGTACTCGGCGACCCGGTCCACGTCCCACGCGGTGATCTGCCCGTCCCCCAGCTCCCCGAGGCTGACGGCGCCGCCGAGCCGCGGTTCGAGGACCTCGGCATCGGTGAACCAGCCGCCGAGCCCCTCCCGCGTCGCCACCGCCGTCCAGACCTGCTCCATGGGCCGGGGCAGCCGCACCAGGAAGTGGAGTATGCGCGTGTTCCCGTGCGTCTGGCCGGCGCCTTGTTCGACGGATCCACTCATGCCACCAGCGTGACGCGTGACGCGGCGATCTGCACGCCGTCCGCCACGCGTCCGCGTACGGGATCTAGACGCCCGCGTACGAGTGCTTGCCGGAGACGAAGATGTTGACTCCGTAGTAGTTGAACAGCCAGCAGCCGAAGGCGAGGAGGGCCAGGTAGGCGGCCTTGCGGCCCTTCCAGCCGGCCGTGGCGCGGGCGTGCAGGTAGCAGGCGTAGGCGACCCAGGTGATGAAGGCCCAGGTCTCCTTGGGGTCCCAGCCCCAGTAGCGGCCCCACGCGTCGCCCGCCCAGATCGCGCCGGCGATGATCGTGAAGGTCCACAGCGGGAAGACCGCCGCGTTGACGCGGTAGGAGAACTTGTCGAGGGAGGAGGAGGCCGGCAGGCGTTCCAGGAAGGACGTGGCGAACTTGCCCGGCTTGCCGCCGCCCGCGAGCTTGCTCTCGTAGGAGTCCTTGAACAGGTACAGGATCGTGCTGACCGCGCCCACGTAGAAGACCGCGCCGCACAGGATCGCCGTGGAGACGTGGATGTACAGCCAGTACGAGTGCAGGGCGGGAACCAGTTGGTCGCTGGCGGTGTACAGGACGGTGACGGCGATACCGAGATCGAGGAGGACCGAGGTGATGAGGAACAGGCCCATCCAGCGCACGTTCTTCTTCAGCGCCAGCAGCGAGAGGTACACGCCGACGGCCACCGTGGAGAAGGTGATGTTGAACTCGTACATGTTGCCCCAGGGCGCCCGCTCCACCGAGGCCGCGCGGGCGATGACCCCGGCGAGTTCGATGAGGAAGGCGAGCACCGTGAGGGACACGGCGATACGGCCGTAGAGGTCACCCTGCTCGTCCCCGCCGTGCGCCCCGGGCCCGTCCGGCACGTCGCGCTGCCCGGCGGCAGCCCGTACGACGACCTGCGGCCGTTCCAGTACGGCGGTGGAGCCGCCCTTCTTCACCGTGACCGCGGGCGCCTTCCGCTCCGCCGACCCGGCTGTCAGCGCGGCGGCCGTGCGGCCGATCTTGCTGCGGCTGCCGAAGATCCATTCGGTGATGTACGCGAAGAAGGCCAGCGTGTAGACGGCCATCGCGGAGTAGATCAGCGTGTTGCTGAGGTTCGCGAGATGTTCGTTGGTGGCGGCGGCCAGATCCGTCGCGGCGGCGAGAGTCACTTCCCGGGCCTTTCGGCAGGTACGACTTGGGGGTTGGAGGTTGCGGTGGAGTCTTCGTCCGGGTCAGGTGCCCCGGGAGCCTGGTCGTAGAGGAGGTCGGCGAGCGTCCCGAGCTCCTCGGGCACCTTCGCGGACTCGCTGCGGCCGAGCCCGGCCATCTCGACGACCGTGACGCCGTCGTCGCCCCGGACCGCCCGCACCCACACCCGGCGGCGCTGGATGAACAGGGAGCCGGCGAGCCCGAAGATCGCGGCGACGGCACCGGCCAGCGCCCAGCCGCTGCCGGGCTGGCGGGTCACCTGGAAGTTGGCCCACTCCTCGGTGGACTCGTAGGTGATCGAGCCGGCGCCGTTCGGGAGCTTCATGGTCTCGCCGGGCCGCAGGTTCTCCCGCTGCTGGCCCTTGCCGTCCTTGAACGCCTTCAGATGCGACTTGTCGAGCTGGTACACGCTCTGCGGAACACCGGCGTCGACGCCCAGGTCACCGTAGTAGCCGGCCAGGTTCAGTACCGGGTTGCCCAGTGCGGGGAAGGTGGAGGACACCTCGTTGCCCGGGGTGTACGTCGGCAGGAAGAAGGCCTCGAAGCCCAGCTGCTGCCGCTCGCCCTTGGCATCGCGGTAGCCGTCCATGACCTTGACGACACCGGAGGAGGTGATGTTGCTGTCCAGCGGCAGCAGTGGCACGGCGTCGTGGTAGACGACATCGCCCTTGCCGTCGCGGACCGTGATGACGGGCGCGTAGCCGTGGGCGGTCAGATAGACCTTCGAGTCGCCGATCTCCAGCGGCTCGTTGACCTTGACGATCGTCTTCCTGGCCTTGCCGTACGCGCCCACGCTGTAGGAGATGTCGGCCTGGAAGGTGCGCGCGGTGCCGCGGTTGGGGCCGGACTTCTCGTAGGTGCCCTGGAAGTCGTTCAGGTGGAAGCTGAACGGGTCCAGGTCGTCCTGGTTGAAGAGGCTGCCGGACTTGAAGTCGTCGTACTGGGTGAGGGTGTTGGAGAACCCGCCGCCCTCGACGATCAGCTTGTTGCCCTCCATCTTGAACAGCTGACCCCAGGCGAAGGCGATCAGCATCACGATGAGGGCGATGTGGAAGGCGAGGTTGCCGACCTCGCGCAGATAGCCCTTCTCGGCGGCGACGGCGTCATCGGCGAGGTGGGCGCGGAAGCGGCGCTTCTTGAGGAGGGCCAGGGCGGCCTCGCGGACCTGCTCGGGCTCGGCCTCGGTGCGCCAGGTGGTGTACGCGGGCAGCCGGTTCAGGCGCTTCGGGGCGCCCGGCGGACGGCCGCGCAGCTGGCCGACGAACTGCCAGGTGCGCGGGATGATGCAGCCGATCAGGGAGACGAACAGCAGGATGTAGATCGCGGAGAACCACACCGAGCTGTAGACGTGGAAGAGGCCGAGCTTGTCGTAGACGTCCCCGAGGGTGGGGTTGTCCTTGCGGAACTGGGCCACCTTCGTCTCGTCGGTCCCGGACTGCGGGATCAGCGAGCCGGGGATCGCGCCGAGCGACAGCAGCAGGAGCAGCAGCAGCGCGACCCGCATCGAGGTGAGCTGCCGCCAGAACCAGCGGGCCCAGCCGATCACGCCCAGGGAGGGCACGTTCAGGGTGTCCTCGGGCGCGGTGGACAGCTGGGAGCCGGCGGCGCCGAGGTCCTCGTCGCCGGCGGGCGGGGTCGGGTCGGTTGTCGTCTTGCTCATCGATCAGATCCCCACAGTGAAGCCGTTGGACCAGGCCTGCATCTCCTGCACGATGCTGTCCCAGGCGCCGGTCAGCAGCAGGACACCGGTCAGGATCATCATGGTGCCGCCGATGCGCATCACCCAGACGTAGTGCCGCTTGACCCAGGCGAAGGCGCCGAGCGCCTTGCGGAAGGCTACGGCAGCGAGCACGAAGGGGACACCGAGGCCGAGGCAGTAGGCGACGGTCAGTATCGCGCCGCGCAGGGCGCTGCCGTCCTGCATGGCGAGCGTCTGCACCGAGGACAGCGTGGGTCCGATGCAGGGCGTCCAGCCGATGCCGAACAGGGCGCCGAGCAGCGGGGCGCCGGCCAGCCCGGTGGCGGGCCGGGTATGGAAGCGGAACTCGCGCTGGGTGAGCCAGGGCATCATCCCCATGAAGAAGACGCCCATGAGGATCATGAGGACGCCGAGCACCTTGGACAGGACGTCCCGCTCCTCCTGGAGGGTCTGTCCGAAGTAGCCGAACAGCGCCCCGCCGGAGACGAAGACGACGGTGAAGCCGAGGACGAACAGGGACGCACCGGCGGCCATCCGGCCCCGCCGGGCCTCGGCGAGATCGGTGCCGCTGACGCCGGTGACGTACGACAGATAGCCGGGCACCAGCGGCAGGACGCAGGGGGAGAAGAAGGAGACGAGTCCGCCGAGCAGGGCGATCGGCAGGGCGAGCAGCAGGGCGCCGCTCATCACGGTGTCGTTCTGCCCCACCCCGGCGGCGAGCGTGGTCACTCCGGTGACGGCCGCGCTCACGTCACTTCTCCGCGAGGACGGGCTTGATCATGCCGAGCAGCGTGTCCTCGCTGAGCGCCTGGAGCGCGCGGGCGGCGAGCTTGCCGTCGCGGTCGATGACGAGCGTGGAAGGGATCAGCTGCGGGTTGAGGGTGCCCTTCTTGAACCGGAGCATCTGCTTGCCCGTCGGGTCGTAGATGCTCGGGTAGGTGATCCCGAACTCCTTCTCGAAGGACCTCGCGAGGGTGGTGCTGGCGTCCCGCGTGTTGAGGCCGACGAACTCGACGCCCTGGCCCTTGACCTTCTCGTAGACGCTCTGGAGGTTCTTCGCCTCGGCCCGGCAGGGCGAGCACCAGGAGCCCCACACATTGACGACGAGGACCTTGCCCTTGTAGTCGGCGGTGGACAGCTGCTTCCCGTCGATGGTCTCGCCGGACAGCTCGGGCGCCGCGGTCCGCTTGCCCTCGGCGACGGTGTCGACGCCGTTGTTGCCGGTGATGAAGTTGGTGTCGCCGCCCCCGCCCGACACTCCGCCGGAACTGCACGCGGTGAGGGTCAGCGCGGCGACCGCGGCGACTCCGGTGAGGAGAAGGGCCCGACGGCGGGTGCGCGTGGTGCGGTTCGGGCGCTGGGGGGCGCTGCTGGCGGCACTCATGTGAAAAGTTTCGCATGCCCGTTCTGGGGATCTTGCGCACCCCCCTTGCGGGCGGAAACCCGCATATCAGGCGGCGTTCACAGAGGTCTCCTTCGTGTCCTTCGTGTCCTTCGTGTACGAGGCCCAGCCCCCGACAGGTGCCTGCCCGACATCCAGACCCCGCAGCTTCTCCAGCACCTCGGGCTTCTGCACGTCCATCCAGTCGACGAACTGCCGGAAGGAGACGAGGCGTACGTCCTCGCCCTTCTCCTTCTCGGCGGCGATGTGCTTCAGCGCCTGCTCCACGGCGTCCATGTAGATGCCGCCGTTCCAGTGCTCGAAATGGTTGCCGATGAAGAAGGGTGCGCGATTTGTCTCGTATGCCCGCTGGAAGCCGGAGATGTACGCGTCGGCGGACTGCTTGCGCCAGGCCGGGTAATTGTGGCTGGGGGCGTTGGTGGAGTTGATCGACTGGTTGGCGAGCATGTTGTAGTCCATCGAGAGGACCTCGAAGCTGCGCCCGGGGAACGGGATCTGCTGGAGCGGCAGATCCCACAGCCCGCCCTTCTTCTGCGGCCACACCTGCCGCCCGCCGGGCGAGGAGGCGTCGTACCGCCAGCCCAGCTCCTTGGCGGTGGGCAACAGGTTGTCCTGCCCGAGCAGACAGGGCGTACGACCGCCGACGAGTTCCTTGTCGTAGTCGAAGGGCAGGGCCGGCAGATCGGTCCAGCCGGTGTTGGTCCGCCACTCCTTCACAAAGGCCTTGGCCTGGTCGATCTCACTGCGCCACTGCTGGGGCGTCCAGTTGCCGACACTGCCGTAGCCGCCGCAGAAGTGCCCGTTGAAGTGGGTGCCGATCTCGTGCCCCTCCAGCCAGGCGCGGCGCACGTTGGTGAGGGTGGCCTTGACGTGCTCGTCGGTGAGATAGCCGATGTCGGAGGCGCCGACGGGGTTGTTGGGCGGGTCGTAGAGCCGCTTCTTCGACTCGGGCAGCAGATACAGCCCGGAGAGGAAGAAGGTCATGTGGACGCCGTGCTCCTTGGCGAGGTCCAGGAAGCGCGGAAAGAGTCCGTTGCCGACCTCGCCCGCCCCGTCCCAGGAGAAGACGACGAACTGCGGCGGGGTCTGCCCCGGCTCCAGCGGCTCCGGCTTGGCCGGCTGGCCTGGCTGCTTGCCGGTGTACGAGGTGGAGCCGTCGCCGATGGGGCGGGCGCTCGGGGTCTTCTTGCCGGGTTGTTTGCCGCCGGTGGCGGAACCCGGGGCCGGGCTCGGCCCGTCTGACGACGTGAGAGTGCCGCACCCCGCGAGTCCTACGGCGGCGGCACCCCCGACGCCGAGTCCTATCGCTCCCCTGCGGGTGAGAGTGCGCATGGCATCCCCGTTCGTCACGTTCTCTGGTGGTCACCCATTCAGAGGACGTGACGAACGGAGGCGTTCCGTCTGTATTTTCGCGATTGCGTAACAGAAGCCCCCAAGGGGAACTTACGCCCCGAAGGCCTTGTCCTTGCCCTTCACCGGCTTCGCACCCGCACGCAGATGAGCCGGTACGAGGTCGATCGCCGGCTCGGAGTAGCCCACGGACACGATCTTGTCGCCCTGGTACGTGAACGTCGTCAGCGAGGCGAGCGTGCACTGCCGCTTGCGCGGGTCGTGCCACAGCCGGCGCCGCTCGACGTACGACCGCACGATCCAGATCGGCAGCTGATGGCTGACCAGCACCGCCTCGTGCCCTCGCGCCGCGTCCTTCGCCGCGTCCAGCGCCCCCATCATGCGGACGACCTGGTCGACGTACGGCTCACCCCAGGACGGCTTGAAGGGGTTGACGAGGTGCTTCCAGTTGTCGGGGTTCTTCAGCGCCCCGTCGCCGACGCCGAAGGTCTTGCCCTGGAAGACGTTGTCGGCCTCGATGAGCCGCGCGTCGGTCGCGAGGTCGAGGCCGTGCGCCTTGGCGATCGGCGTGGCGGTCTCCTGCGCCCGCTCCAGCGGGGAGGCACAGACGTAGGTCACGTCCCGCGAGGAGAGGTGCTCGGCGACCCGGTCGGCCATCTGCCGGCCCAGCTCGGAGAGGTGGTACCCGGCGAGGCGGCCGTAGAGGATGCCGTCCGGGTTGGCGACCTCGCCGTGCCGCATGACGTGGACGACGGTGATGTCAGTGTTGCCGGTCATGCTGCCGTGGCCTCCGCTGCCGCACGGGCCGCCGCCGGAAGGGCGTCGGCGATCTTCTGAACCGCCTGCTCGTCATGGGCGGTGGAGACGAACCACGACTCGAAGGAGGAGGGCGGAAGGTAGACGCCCTGCGCCAGCATCGAGTGGAAGAACGCGGTGAAGCGGAAGGACTCCTGCTTCTTGGCGTCCTCGTAGTCGCGCACCTCGCGGTCCGTGAAGAAGACGGAGAACATGTTGGAGGCGGTCTGCAACCGGTGTGCGACGCCTTCCTTGGAGAGCGCCTCGGTGACGAGCGACTGGATGGTCGCCGACACGGAGTCGACCTTGTCGTACGCCGCCTCGTCGAGCAGGCGCAGCTGGGCGAGACCGGCGGCGGTGGCGACGGGGTTCCCGGAGAGGGTGCCGGCCTGGTAGACGGGCCCGGCCGGCGCGAGGTGGGCCATGACGTCCGCGCGGCCACCGAACGCGGCGGCCGGGAAGCCGCCGCCCATGACCTTGCCGAAGGTCATCAGGTCGGGCTCGACACCGTCGATGCCGTACCACCCGGCGCGGCTGGTGCGGAAGCCGGTCATCACCTCGTCGGAGATGTAGAGGGCGCCGTTCTTGGAGCAGGTGTCCTTGAGCCCCTGGTTGAAGCCGGGCCGCGGCGGGACGACACCCATGTTGCCGGGCGAGGCCTCGGTGATGACACAGGCGATCTCGCCGGGGTGCCGGTGGAAGGCCTCCTGCACGGCTTCGAGGTCGTTGTACGGCAGCACGATGGTGTCGCCGGCCTGGGCACCGGTGACGCCGGGGGTGTCGGGCAGCGCGAAAGTGGCCACCCCGCTGCCCGCTGCGGCGAGGAGAGAGTCCACATGGCCGTGGTAGCAGCCGGCGAACTTGATGACCTTGGTGCGCCGGGTGAAGCCGCGGGCGAGGCGGATGGCGGACATGGTCGCCTCGGTGCCGCTGGAGACGAGCCGCACCTGCTGGAGGGGCGCGATCCGCTCGACCATCTCCTCGGCGAGCGCCACCTCGCCCTCGCCGGGCGTGCCGAAGGAGGTGCCGCGCGAGACGGCGTCCTGCACGGCGGCGATCACGTCCGGGTGGGAGTGCCCGAGGATCATGGGCCCCCAGGAGCAGACGAGGTCGACGTACTCACGCCCGTCGGCGTCGGTGAGATACGGACCACGGCCCGACACCATGAACCGGGGCGTGCCGCCCACGGCGCGGAAGGCGCGCACCGGGGAGTTCACGCCGCCCGGTGTGACGGTGGCCGCACGGTCGAACAGGGCCTGTGAGGCAGGCGCATCGTATGAATAGGGCGTTTCACTCATGACCTGCGACTTCTCCGACCTCTCGGACTCCGGTTGGCGGCTTTCCCACTCAGGGTAGGGCAGGGCCTGAAGCCCCCCCGGCCGACGGCGGGCCGAGGTGCGGTGGCATCTGCGAAACTGGGACCTGATACACACAGCTCGTACGGCCCGTGGTGTTCGACAGGCCGCGAAGATCCTTGTGAGCATCCTGCGGACAGGTGTTTCAACGCACGTTTCGGCGGGCGGCCGTGGGGGAGGTCACTGACACGATGATCGGGTTGCGCGGCGGGGGCCACGCGTCCTAGAAAAGCAGTCGGGTGGAGATATGCATCGCGGTGGCGGACTGGGCGAGGGGACTGATGACCTGGGTCCTCGACGTGCCCGGCGGGGAAGGCACCGGCGCGACGCGGAGGAAGCCGCAGAAGCAGCACGTGTACCGGGTGAGTCAGAGGCGGACGATCGACGTATCGAACGTCGGATCGATCGGTTGAGGCCGGGGAGCAGGAATGGTGGTCGGGTGGGGGTGACGTACAAGTACTTCGGCGCGCCCGACGGCGCGACCGCGGCCCGCGTCCCGATCTCGATGCGCCCCGAGGAACTCGGCGGCGACGAGCTCGGGATGAACGGCATGTTCACCAAGATCAAGCCGGAGACGATGGCCGCGATGGTCCTCACCGGCATAGAAGGCGTCCCGCTCCACAAGGTCCCCCCGCTGGAACTGGTCGTCCTCCACCCCGACTACGCGGTGGTCAAGCTCCCCATGACGGTCGTGGACCCGTTGCGCGGGATAGGCGAGGAGGCGGTGGGCGCCGCGGCGTTCATCTGGTCGACGGTGCCGGACCGGGGCGGCCCGCGGGACGCGTTCAACGTGTACCAGCTGCTGCACGAGTGGCAGGACTTCAGCCACCGTCTCCATGAGGCGGGGCATCAGCCCTACTGCCTGGTGTGGCCGTGAGCTGAGGCTCCATGGTCTGCGGGCGGGGTTCTCGGACCCCGCCCTTTCTCATGTCCGCGGCGGCCCGGATCAGGCTCTGAGCCGTCCCTCCAGCGGGGTGCGGAAGCTCGGGCGGATGCGGATGTCGCCGAAGAACGCGGTCAGGCGGGCGGCCTCGGCGGTGACGGCGGTGCGGGCGTCGCGGGTGAGGCGGATGCCGGGAAGCGCGGCGGTGACGATCTCGCCGTCGGGGCGTTGCGTCCAGGCGCCGACGATCCGGCCGTTCCACCACACCGTGGGGCCGATGTTGCCGTTGGTGTCGAAGAGTTCGGTGGTGTGGGCGGGGTCCAGGTACCAGTCGCGGCCCCGCCAGCCCATCGGAGTGGGGTCGAGGGCGGGGAGCAGGGCCGCCCAGGGCCCGGGGTCGGCGGGCGCCGCCAGGTGCTCGGGCAGAGCGTGCCCCTGGCCCTGCGCGAGGTCGACGTCCACGGCCTCCGCGCCGGCCAGGGCCTTGCGGGTGGCGGTGAGGGTCCAGCCGGTCCACCACTTGACGTCCTCGGTGGTGGCGGGGCCGAAGGCGGCCAGATAGTGGCGGGCGAGGTCGGCTCGCGCCGCGTCGGCGGGCAGCTCGGGGTGGGGTTCGGCCACCGTCCAGCGGAACTGCGAGGAGGCCCAGCTGCCCAGCGGCCGGCCCCGGCGGATCCTGCCCTCGGCGGCCAGCACCCCGAGGACACGGCTGGTGATGCGCGGCCTCGCCTCGTAGGCCTTGCCGGGCGCCATGACGATCTTCTGCTGCAACTCGGGCACCGCCTCCCCGAGTTGGGCCGCCGTCGCCTCCCCGAGGCCGGCCAGCGCGGTGAGCACCTCCTGCTCCAGGGCGGCCAGGCGGTGTTCGTCGTAGCCGAGTTGCTCGCCGAGGAGCTTGAGCAGCCCGGTCCGCTCACGGGCGGCCACGGCGCGGGCCGTCGAGGCGTCGACGACCGGGGCGAGGGAACGCGGGACGACGAACATGGTGCGGCGCATGCACAGCATCCGGATCAGCGTGTGGTCCGTGTACAGGGCGCGTTCCAGGTCGGCCGTCGAAGGGGCCGCCATCCGCGCGGCCACCGTCAGGTACACGCTGGCCGGATCCGTGGCGTGCAAGCCCAGTACGGCGTCGGCGACCTGCTCGGAGGTGGCCGCGCGGGCGGCGGGGGCCAGGAGGTGACGGGTGGCGAGGAGGGCTCGGCGGTGGTCGTCGGTGATCTTGGGGCGGGCGGTGGTGTGGGTCATGGCGAGTCGGCGGCCCGGTGAGTCCGCCGTGAACCGTCCTTTCACGTTCGCTCCGGCTTGCGAACCCGACGCTACGAGGGAATGCGGCCAGCTGCCGTCCTAAACGGGCAACCACCCTTCCCCACCGTCCTCAGCAGCAACGAACCTTCCCCGCCGGACGCGCGGTCACCGCCCCGCCCCGCCGGCCCCACGACCACCGCCCCGCCATCCCCTGCCGCGCCACACCTGCCGCACGACCGCCGCCGCCTCCACCCAGCCCTCCACCGCCGCGCTCCACCCGCCCCACCCCCCGCCTCGACCTCCACCGCCGGACGCCGCCCGCCCCACGACGCGCCCCCAGACCTCCGCCGCCGTGCTCCACCCGCCCCACACCTGCCGCACGACCGCCGCCGCCTCCACCCAGCCCTCCACCACCGCGCTCCACCCGCCCCACCCCCCGCCTCGACCTCCACCGCCGGACGCCACCCGCCCCACGACGCGCCCCCAGACCTCCGCCGCCGTGCTCCACCCGCCCCACGCCCCCGCTCCCCCCAGCCCTCTGTCGCCGGACGCGCAGCCCGCAGCCCCGACTCCGTCCTCCCCGGCCGGACAGTCACCGCCCCCGCCCCGCCCTCCGTCGCCTACCCCGCCCCTTCCCCCGCCTCCTGCCTCGCGGTCGCCAGCGGGCCGCCTGTGGTCGGGGGTGTCGGGGACGGGCCGAACGGGGCCGAGGCGGTGGTCGTGGGGGCCGGGCTCACCGCTCCGGCGGCGGGTTCGAGCAGGGTCAGTCGGGCCGCGGCCGTCTTGAACAGGGGCTGTTTGGAGACCGGGTCCCAGTCGGTGACGGTCGTCTCGTTCGCCGCCCGGCCGCCGTCCTTGCCGGGACGGTCGCCCTCGGGGGTGTCCCAGTAGCCGTAGTGGAAGGGCAGGAACAGCATGCCGTCGCGGATGCCCGTGATCCGCAGGCGGCCGCGCAGCGAGCCCCGGCGGCTGGTGACCTCGACCAGGTCGCCCTCCGCCACACCGTGCCGCCGCGCCTCCTCGGCGGAGATCTCCACCCACACCTCCGGCGCGGCGGCGTTGAGCTGCGGGGTGCGGCCGGTCTTGGTGCGGGTGTGGAAGTGGTAGATCGTGCGGCCGGTGTTCAGCTGCAACGGGTAGGTGGGGTCCGGGAGTTCGTCCGGGGGTACGTAGTGCGCCGGCTTCAGTACGGCCTTGCCGTCCGGGTTCAGCGCCCGGTAGTCGGACTCCGTCATCGAGTCGCCGGTCATCACGTCCTTGCCGTACGTCTCGCAGATCTGCGGCGCGGCCCAGGTGATGCCGTCGGTGTAGAGGCGTTCGGTGCCCTCGCGCGAGGCGCTGGTGCAGGGCCACTGGATGCCGCCCGCCTCACGCAGCCGGTCGTAGGACAGGCCGGTGTAGTCGCAGGGGCGGCCCCGGCTGCACTCCTGCCAGGCCCGGAACGCCGACTCGGGGTCGTGCCAGGAGATCAGCGGCCCGCCGTCCCGGTCGCGGAAGTCCATGCGGCGGGCGTAGTCGAGCAGGATGTCGAGGTCGGGGCGGGCCTCGCCGGGCGGTTCGATGGCCTTGTCGGAGAGGTGGACCGTGCGGTCGGCGTTGGTGAACGTGCCGGTCTTCTCGCCCCAGGTCGCGGCGGGCAGCACGACGTCCGCGAACTGGGCGGTCTCGGTCAGGTACAGGTCCTGGACGACCGTGAACAGGCTGTCGCGGCGCAGGATGCCGCGGACGCGGTGCAGTTCCGGCAGGGACACCGCCGGGTTGGTGCCGGAGATCCACAGCAGCCGGATGTCGCCCTGCTCGGCCTTGGCGAAGATCTCCATCGCCGGGGTGGGCGGCGCGTCGTGCGGGATACGGGACGGCTCCACGTTCCAGACCCGGGCGAGGTCGGCGACATGGTCGTCGTTCTGCCAGTTGCGGAAGCCGGGCAGGTCGCCGTCGGCGCCGCACTCACGGGTGTTTTGGGCGGTGGGCTGGCCGTTCATCTGGAGCACCCCGCAGCCGGGGCGGCCGAGCATGCCGCGTAGCAGCTGGAGGTTGTTGACCTGGCAGGCGGCGGCCGTGGCCTGGTGGGACTGGTAGACGCCCTGGAGCACGGTGGACAGCAACCGCTCGGCTTTGCCCAGGAGTTCGGCTGCCTCGGTGATCCTCGCGGCCGGTAGGTCACAGATGCCGGCGGCCCAGGCGGGGGTGCAGTCGGCGACGCGGGCGGCGAGGTCGTCGTAGCCGACGGTGTGGGCCTCGACGTAGGCGTGGTCGACCCGGTCGGTACGGATGATCTCGTGCAGAAGGGCGTTCAGCAGGGCCACGTTCGTGCCGGAGCGCGGGGCGAGGTGGACGGTGGCGTGGCGGGCGACCTGCGTGGGGCGCGGGTCGACGCACAGCAGCCGCGGTGGATCCCCGCCCGCCAGCCGGTCCAGCACCCGCATCCACAGCACCGGCTGGGTCTCGGCCATGTTGTGCCCGAACAGGGCGATGGCATCGGCGTGGTCGACGTCCGTGTACGAGGCGGGCTGGCCGTCGCAGCCGAAGGTCTCCTTCAGCGCCTCGGCGGCGGTCGCCGTGCACAGCCGCGTGTTGCCGTCGAGGTGGTTGGTGCCCAGCCCGGCGCGGACGATCACCGCGAGGGTGTAGTACTCCTCCAGGAACAGCTGACCGCTGGTGTAGAAGCCGAGCGCGTCGGCGCCCCGCTCGGCCAGCAGCCGCCGGGTGCGGTCGACGATCCGCTCCATGGCGGTGTCCCAGTCGCAGGGGACGAGATGGCCGCCCTCCCGGACCAGCGGAGTGGTCAGCCGGTCCGGGGAGTGGTTCGCCTGCCAGCCGAACAGGTCCTTCGGCCCCAGCCGGCCGTGGTTGACCCGGTCCCGGGACCGGCCGCGTACGCCGACGATCCGGCCGTCGGCGACCGCGATGTCCATCGCGTCGCCGTTGGAGTGCAGCAGCGATGCCGTCGGCACCCACCGCCGCACCCCCTCCGCGGTGACACCGGGCGCCAGATAGGAGTCGACGCGCACGGGCCACGTACCGTCACGGTCGTAGGGGGTGCGCTCGCCCCAGGGCTGCGCGATCCGGTCCACCTCGGGCTGCATGACGCTCATGACCTCTCGGCTGGGGTGACAGGCCTCTCGGCCGGGATCAGAGGGACGTCATGCCCGGGTCCTCGGGGCGGATCCGCCCGCGCCAGCCACCGCTGTCGCCGCTGCTCTCGACGTAGTCCTTGAAGCGGCGCAGGTCGCCGGAGACCCGGCGGTCGATCATGCCGAGCGCGTCCGCGCTCCGTTCGGCGACGCCGCTGGGCTCGACGTCCATGGTCAGCTCGACCTTGGTGTGCATGTCGTCCACCCGTTCGAAGCGGACCGAGCCGCGCTGCTGGGTGTCCCCGCCGACGGAACGCCAGGTGATCCGGTCGTCGGGCAGCTGGTCGACGATCTCGGTGTCGAACTCGCGCCGGACGCCACCGATGCTGGTGGTCCAGTGGTTGTGCCGGTCGTCGAGCTGCGTCACCTCGTCTACGCCCTCCATGAACTTCGGGAACTCCTCGAACTGGGTCCACTGGTTGTACGCCCGGTGCAGCGGCACCTCCACCTCGACCGCCTTCTTGACCGTGCTCATGGGTTCCTCCCTCATCGCTTGCCTGTGTGCACCGCGCCGAGTACCCGGCAGGCGTCACCTCACCCCGGCGGGGAACCCGGCCGGTGACGAAAGAGGTGCCGATCGTGAACGACCGCAGCGACCCCGACGACGTGGTGCTCTCCCCGCACGAACGGCTGACGCTCCGCCGTATCGAGGCGGAACTGAGCGGCGACCGCCGCCTGACCCGCCGGATGTGCCGGCTCCTGCATCAGCCCGCCGGCCGCCCGCACCACCGCGCCGGCCGCCCGGTCCCCCGTCGCGCGCTGCCGCTGTCCACGGCCGCCCTGCTGAGCGCCTCGGTGTTCCTCGTCGTCATGGGCGTCCGCACCTCCGACCCCGTCCTCCTGTGGTGCTTCGCCGCGCTGTGGCCGCTGACCCTGCTCCAGGCGTTCCGGCTGCTGTGCCGCGTCACCGAGGCCGGGCCCGAGGCGAGGACCAGGTCCGGGGAGCCCGGCACGCCGTGGCGGTGAACCCCGCACGGGGCAGAACCCGAGGAACCCCAGGAACCCCGGGGAACCCCGGCGCGGAGGCGCCGCAACCACAGAACAGGAGACGGCCATGGACGCCGACGCAGGACTGAAGGGACTGAAGGGGTCGTACTGGCTCGAGACGGCCCCGCCGGGCACCCTCGCCCCGCCGCCCACCGCCGATCTCACCGTCGACGTCGCCGTGATCGGCGGCGGCATGGCCGGACTGAGCACCGCCTGGGAGCTGGTCCGGGAGGGCCGTGAGGTGGCCGTGCTGGAGGCGGGGCGGCTCGCGGCCGGGGTGACCGGCCGGACCACGGCCAAGCTGACCGCCCTGCACACCCTCGTCTACGACCGGCTGCGCCGCACCCGCGGGGCCGAGGGGGCGCGGCTGTACGCCCGCTCGCAGACGGACGCGATCCGGCACGCGGCGGACATCGTGGCGGAGCTGGGCGCGGACTGCGACTGGGAGGAGGCGGCGGCGTTCACGTACGCCGAGGAGGCCGAGGGTGTCGCCGAGCTGAGGGCCGAGGCGGAGGCGGCACGGGAGGCGGGCCTCGACGCCTCCTTCGTCACCGCGACCGACCTGCCGTTCCCGGTGGCGGGCGCGGTCAAGGTGGTGCGGCAGGCCCAGTTCCACCCCCGCAAGTACCTGCTGGCGCTCGCCGAGGACCTGCGTCGGCGCGGCGGCACGGTGTACGAGGACACGCGGGTCGTCGCCCTCACCGAGGGCGAGCCGTGCGTCCTGACGACCGAGGCCGGGGTGACGGTACGGGCGAACGACGTCGTCGTCGCCACCCACTACCCGGTGTTCGACCGGGCCCTCCTCTTCACCCGGCTCTCCCCGCGCCGCGAGCTGGTCGTGGCCGGCCCGCTCGACGCCGACCGGGCCCCGCGGGACATGTACATCACGCCGGAACAGAACACCCGCTCGGTGCGCAGCGCGCCCTACGGAGGCGACACCGGCGTACGGCTGCTCATCGTCACCGGCGAGCACTTCACGCCGGGCACCGCGGACGTCGACAAGCGCTTCGCCCGGCTGTCCGACTGGGCCGAGAACCGCTTCCCCGGCCTGACCCTCACCCACCGCTGGGCGACCCAGGACAACGACTCCACCGACTCCGTGCCCCTGGTCGGCCCGCTCCACCCCGGCGCCCGGCACACCTACGTGGCCACCGGCTTCGGCGGCTGGGGGCTGAGCGGCGGCATCATGGCGGGCCGCCTGATCAGCGAGCTGATGGCGGGCCGCCAGGTCGAGTGGGCCGGGCTGTACGACCCGCGGCGCCTCGGCTCCGTGGTCCGCGAGGGCGTGTCCTTCCTCAAGCACCAGACGCAGGTCGCCCGGCACTTCGTCGGCGACCGGCTGCCGCCCCTGTCGGGTCCGGCGCCGGAGGACCTCGCGCCGGGCGACGGTGCCGTGATGCGGGTGGGCGGCCACCGCTGCGCCGTGCACCGGGACGCGGGCGGCGGGCTGCACGCGGTGTCGGCGAACTGCACCCACCTCGGCTGTGTCGTGGCCTTCAACCACGCGGAACAGGCCTGGGAATGCCCCTGCCACGGCTCCCGCTTCGCCCCGGACGGCAGCGTCCTCCAGGGGCCCGCGGTACGCCCGCTGGAACGGCGTGACATCTGATTGCGGCCGTTTCCGCACAGCCCCCGAGGGAACTCGGTCGCCATCTCGAAAAGACAGCACGACACCTCAGGAAGAAGCTGAACCGCCGTGACCGCGCCCACCGTCAACAACAAACCCACCGCCGCCCTGCGCGTGGCCAGGACGGGCTGGAGGAAGGCCCGCATCGTCCGCGAGCAGGGTCTGCGTACCTGCATCTCCCCTGTCGAGGACGGCAGTTGCCCGCTCATGACGGACACGGGCGGCGAAGCAAACATCGTCCGCGGCGACGACTGACCGGAGACTGACCGAGGGCTTCCCCCATCCCGGAGGAACCGTGAAGGCACTCGTCATCAACTGCACGCTCAAGAGGTCCCCCGACCCCTCCCCCACAGAGGCACTGGCCGAGGTGGTCACCGCGAGGCTGTCCGGCTACGGCGTCCAGGTCTCCTCCGTCCGGGCCGTCGACCTCGACATCACGCCCGGGGTGGTCACCGACGCCGGCGACGGCGACGAGTGGCCCGGCGTCCATGAGCGGCTCCTGGAGTCGGAGATCCTCGTCGTCGCCTCCCCCCACCTGGCTGGGCCGGCCCTCCTCGGTCGCGCAGCGCGTCCTGGAACGCATGGACGCGATGATGACCGAGACGGACGACGAGGAGCGCCCCGTCGCCTACAACCGCGTGGCCGGCGTCGTCGTCACCGGCAACGAGGACGGCGCCCACCACGTCATCAGCGAGATCTCCGGAGCACTGGCGGACATCGGCTACACGTTCCCCGGCCAGTCCTGGACGTACTGGCACCTGGGCCCGGGCCCCGGCCCCGACTACCTCGACGAGGAGAAGGGCCGCGACTGGGCGCACAGCACCGGCCGCACGATGGCCGACAACCTCCACGGCGTGGCGAGCGCCCTGTCCGCCCGACCGCTGAAGGCCCCCGGCTGACGAGACCGCGTTCGGCGCCCGCAAGCGAACGCCCCGCACTCATGTGACCGCAGCGCCCTGGCACCCGCCTCGGCCCGGACAGACCCCAGGAGCCCCATGACCCCCACCACCGTCGGCTGCCCCACCCCCGCCGACCCACGCCGCTGCTGGGTCCCGCGAGGCGTGTACGCGCCGCAGACCGACACCCGGCTTCTCGGGCGGGCCCTGCGCCGCGAACCGATCACCGACCGGACGGACGTGCTGGACCTGGGCACCGGCAGCGGGGCGCTCGCGGTCGAGGCCGCGCGGCTCGGCGGGCGGGTGACCGCGGTCGACATCTCCTGGCGGGCGGTCGCGGCGGCCTGGTTCAACGCCGTGCTCAACGGCCAGAACCTGCGCGTGCGCCACGGCGACCTGGCCGCGGCGGTACCCGGCCGCCGCTTCGACCTGGTGCTCGCCAACCCGCCCTACGTCCCCGCGCCCGACGCTTCCGCGCCCCGCGGCCCCGCCCGCGCCTGGGACGCGGGACCGGACGGCCGGCTGCTGATCGACCGGGTCTGCGACTCCGCGCCGACGGTCCTCCAGCCGACGGGCGCCCTGCTGCTCGTCCACTCGCATCTGTGCGGCGTCGACGCCACGCTGGGCCGTCTCACCGGGGCCGGTCTGCGCGCGGAAGTCGTCGACCGCACCCGGCTGCCCTTCGGTCCGGTCCTGCGCTCCCGGCTCGGCTGGCTGCGCGACCGGGGTCTGGTGAACGGCGACACGACAGAGGAGTTGGTGGTGATCCGTGGCCGCCGCGTCTGACCGCCCCCGCCGCATCCGTGTCCAGCGTGACGGGCCCCTGCTGATCGAGGGGCCGGTCGAAGTGGTCGACGAGAACGGCGAGGTGACGATGTCCGACCGATTCGAGGTGGCGGTCTGCACCTGCCGCCGCAGCCGTCTGTTCCCGTGGTGCGACACGAGCCACCGCCGCCGTGAGCGGCGCACCGGCCCGTCGGACGAAGGGGGCCCCGCATGACCACCGCCTCCCGGCACCGCCCCCCGCCCCTGCCGACCCCCCGCGGCCCGCTCTCCGCGGCGGTGGCGGCGGCCCTGCAAGGCGCGTCGGCCCCTGACGGCCTTCCCGACTCCCCCGTCTACGGCGACGATCTCCAACTGGCCCTCTACACCCTCTACGAACTGCATTACCGGGGCTTCGAGAACGTCCCCGACGACCTGGAGTGGGACAGCGCCCTGCTCGCCTTCCGCGCCGCGCTCGAAGACCGCTTCCTGACCGCGCTGCGCGAGGACGTACCGACCACCGACACCACCGCCACCGCCGCCCTGGACGCGCTCCAGGTCGAACCGACCGCCGACCCCGACGGCACGAGCGTCTCGTTCTTCCTGCGCGACGAGGGCACCCTCGACCAGCTGCGCGAGTACGCGGCGCTGCGCTCGCTCTACCACCTCAAGGAGGCCGACCCGCACGCCTGGGTCATCCCGCGACTGCACGGGCGGGCCAAGGCCGGGATGGTGGCGGTGGAGTTCGACGAGTTCGGCGCGGGCCGCCCGGACGAGATCCACGCGGAGCTGTTCGCCGACCTGATGACGGACCTGAAGCTGGAGACGGCGTACGGCCACTATGTCGACGCGGCCCCGGCGGAGGCGCTCGCCACCGTGAACCTGATGTCCCTGTTCGGCCTGCACCGGGCGCTGCGCGGTGCGCTCGTCGGCCACTTCGCCGCCGTGGAGGTGACCTCGTCCCCCGGCTCCCGCCGCCTCGCCGAGGCAATGCGCCGGGTGGGCGCGGGCCCGGCGGCCGTAAGGTTCTACACCGAGCACGTCGAGGCCGACGCCGTGCACGAACAGGTCGTGCGGCGGGACGTCGTCGACGGTCTGCTGGAGAGCGAGCCGGGTCTGGACACGGACGTGGTGTTCGGCGTCCGCGCGACCTCGCATCTGGAGGACCGCCTGGCCGCCAGGCTGCTGGGAGCCTGGCGGCAGGGGACCACCGCGCTGCGCTGACGGATCAGTCGGTCATGGCGTCGCGGACGAGGGCGGTGTCGACGAACTGCTCGAAGCGGACGATGAGTCCGCCGCGCACGACGAAGGAGTGGGCGACGCGGACGTCGATCGCCTTGCCGGTGGCCTTGTTGACGGCGCTGTAGCGGGCGAGGACGACGACGTTCTCGCCGTCGACGACGTAGGTGTCGTCGTGGGCGGTCCAGCCGTCCCAGTCCTGGCCCAGCTTCTCCATCACGTTGGCGGTGACACCCTCGGGCGTGCGGTACGTCCCGGCGAGGGGGAAGCCCGCCATCTCCGTCCACTCCACGTCGGGGGCGAGGGTGGCGCGCAGGGCGTCGAGGTCACCGGCGGCGGAGGCCAGGTACTGGCGGCGTACGACGTCGGCGGGGGCGGGAGAGGTCGCGAACTCGGTCATGGTCAGCCCCACTTCATCTCGCCCTTGGCGACCTTCGCACCGATCTGCGCGGCGATCAGCATGCCGTTGTCGGGGTAGCGGGCCACCAGCGCCTCGGTGAGCGCCGGGCCGTCGGCGGCCTTGCCGAGTTCCTCCTCGAAGGCCACGAGGTAGTCGCGGGTGGCGGTGATGGCGGTGGCGTCGGCGGCGGTGCCGGGCAGCCGGTGACCGGGCACGACCAACTGCGGGTCGAGGGCGGCCATCTCGTCCAGGAGCTTGATCCAGGCGGCGCGGGAGGCGGGGGTGGCGGTGTCGGCGACCCAGACGTGCTCCTGCTGGAAGAGCAGCACACCGCCCAGCAGGGCGCGGTGTTCGGCCTGCCACAGGTAGTGGCGGTCGGGCAGTTCGGGGGTGCCGCCGCGCAGTTCGAAGCGGTGGCCTTCGAGGGTGAGGTCGCCGCTCAGCGGCTCCAGCCCGACCAGGCGGGTGGGCAGGTTGGGGCCGAGCGCGGCCCAGGCCTTGAGCTTGCCCTCGTAGGAGTGCTGGATGTGCTCGATGACGATCGGCGTGGCGAGGAACTTCGCCTGGGGGAAGGCGTCGGCGACGACCTCGGCGCCGAAGTAGAAGTCGGGGTCGGCGTGGCTGACGAACACGGTGGTGAGCGTCTTTCCGGAGTCGAGGACCTCGGCGACCAGACGGTGGCCGTCGGCGCGGGTGAACGCGGCGTCGACGAGGAGGGCCTCGCTCTCGCCCGTGACGAGCGTGGCGGTCTTGTTCTTGCTGCCGGCCGGGAAGTCGAGGTCGAGGACCTTGAAGTCGAGCGTGCTCATCGAGGACTCCTTCAAGAGAGGGGGACGGGGGTGGGGACGGGGAGCGGGGTCAGTGGATGCGGAGGGACGCCAGACGCCGGTCCACGTCGTCCGCGGTGGCGTGACCGTGCGCGAGGACGGTGACGAGGTCGCCGTCGATGCCGAGGAGGGTGGGGAAGCCGGTGACGCCGAGTGCGGCGGAGCGGCGGAAGTCGGCCTCGGCCGCGTCCTGCGCTTCGGGCGCCTCGAAGGCGGCGACGACGGCGCCGGCGTCCAGACCGGCGGCCTCGGCGACCTTCCGGTAGGTGGCGGGGTCGGAGAGGCTCAGACCGTCCACGTAGAAGGCACGCTGGAGGGCGACGGCGAGGTCGGCGGCCCGGTCGGGGGCGGCCTGGCGCAGGGCGGCGACGCCGCGGGCGGCGGCCTCGGAGTCCATCACGAAGGAGCCGTCGGCGATCAGCCGGTCGTAGGCGGCCCCGAACTCGGCGCCGGTCAGCTCGGCGATCTGGGCGTTGGCGCCCTGGACGTACCCGAACTCACGGATCGGCACCCGGCGCGCCCGGGTGAACAGGCCGCCGGAGACGACCTCGACGGGCAGCCCGGGGTGGCGGGAGACGACCTCGCCCAGGGTCCCGGAGAACCCGTGCGACCAACCGCAGTAAGCATCGAAGACGTAGACGAGCTTCATCGAGGACCTCGGCAAAGGGTGTGGGGCGCCCGCCGGAAGCGAGCATTTCACCTGACACAACAGTAACTGATCCGTCAGGTATTTCCCCGGCGAGGTGACCGGCGGTGTGACAGCCGCCACACCGGAGTGCCGTTAGCCAGTGAACCAGCGCCGCCCACCACCCGCAGGTCGACGAAGCCGACCGGCCGATGCCCGACCTCAGGGCAGCCGAGGCAGCACATCCCGCGCGGAGTGACTCAGGATGCGCAGATCCTCCGCGAACCGGTCATGGTCCTCGGCCGGCAGCGGCGCCAGGAAGTAACGCCGGATGTTCTCCACGTGCACCCGCGAAGCCCGCACCGCGGTCCGCTCCCCCAACTCGGTCAGCCGCACCAGCCGCCCCCGTCGGTCACCCGGGTCCTCGGCGCGCTCGACGAGCCCGGCCGCCTCCATCCGGTCGACCAGCCGGGTGGCGCCGCCGGTCGTCAGCACCTGCTCCTGAGCGACGGCCCGCATGGACAGCCCGGCCCCCTCGGCCCGCCCGAGGATGAGCAGCACCTCGAACATCAGATGGCTGATCCCGCACTCCTCCTCCAGGGCCCGGCCCAGGAGGTACTCCAGCCGGTTGGCCGCCCCCTGGAGCCGCCCGAAGGCCAGCACCAGCGGATTGTCGGCGGCCTCCTTCGCCGTAGAGATCTCCGCCCGCTCGTCCACGTCCCGTCGCCCTTCCTGTTCACCCACGTGCGATCCACAGATCATGCCGTGCGCACAGCACCCGCGCGCCCGCCTACCTACGCGGGACCGAACACCGACGGCCGCACATCGTCCCCGGCGGGACCGACGTCACCCTCCTCCCAGGCGGGGTCGTAGGCGCAGGGCACGCTCGCACCCCCCATGAAGTACTCACGGTCCGGGAACCAGGTGAAGGACATCCGCTCGTCGCCGTCGTCCCGCCGCACGAACAGGCTCCAGTCCTGCCCGTCCGTACCCTCCCGATACGACGTGACCTCCCAGCCGTCGTCCTTCAACCGCTCGTGCAGCCGCCGCAGCCCCGGCACGGCCCGGCTCGCCGGCACATCGTCCAGGGCCCAGTCGTGGCTCATGGTGTAGGCACCGTCGACGGTCTTGTCGTCCAGGCCCAGCGGCCCCCCGTCGTAGCAGAAGCCGGAGTCGAAGGTGTTCTCCGTACTGACGCCGACCTTCTCGACGCCCGGCCGCACGGTCCGGGTGAACCCCAGGACGCCGTACGCCTCCTGGGACCGTTCGAAGGCCCGCTCCGCCATCTCCTCGGGCGCGACGCGGGGATAGTCCGCCGCCCCCGCCGAACCCCAGGTGAGCTGGACGAACACCAGGACGAGAACGCCGAGCAGGACCACGAGCACGGCACAGCCACAGCCGAGGGCACCGGCGCCGGTGGGGTGGGTCGGACGGGCGGGGGAATCGTTCGCGGACATACGAGGACGCTAAGCCGCCCCGGGGCACACCGGATGGGCGCGATCACTCGCTCCGCCCTGGGTACAGGTACTCATACCGGCCGACCGCCCCCTGACCGGCACCCCCGCGCCCGTGCCCGCGCCCGGGGCGCGGGGAACTGCGCGACCAGCCCCCCACCAACCCGCACCCGGCGACAAGAGCGCTGCTCAAAGTGCTCGGCGTAGCGACCCGACCACCATCACCTGACCCCGACACTCCGCAGCACGGCGAGCGCCAAGGTCCTCGCCACGCCCACCACTTCCCCCACCGCCACACACTCCCGCGCACTGTGCGCGACCTCGATGTCCCCCGGCCCGTACTGCAACGCGGGCACCCCGGCCCCCGCGTACAACCGCAGATCGCTCCCGTAGGTGGCCCCCCGCTCCCGCAGCGAACCATCACCCCCCGCGTCCACCCACGCCTCCCGCAACACCCCGGGCAGCGGATGCCCCTCCGGCAACCGCCCACTGGCGAACTGCCCACCAGGCCAGCTCACCCCCACAGGGTGCTCCCGCAACCAGGGATCACGACCGCACACCTCCGCCACCCACCGCTCGAACTCCGCCCGGGCGGCGGCCGGTTCCTCCCCCAGCCGCACCCCGAGCCGCCCCTCCGCCACCAGCACGTCGGGCACGCTGCTGGCCCAGTCCCCGGCCCGCACGGTCCCCACCGACAGCGCGTACGGGATCGGATACTCGGCGAGCAACGGATGCGGCTCCCGGTTACGCAGCGCCTCCAGCTCCCCCAACGCCCGGTGCACCCCTGCATACGCGTCGACGGCACTGACCCCCTTCTCCCGCGAACTTGCGTGCGCGGCAAGCCCGTTGACGGTCAGCCGAAAGGTGAGCGCCCCCGCGTTGGCGGTGACCAGTGTCCCCGCGGTCGGCTCCCCGATGACGCACACATCACCCCGGTACCCCCGCTGCAAGGTGCCGAAGGCGCCAAGCCCCCCGTCCTCCTCCCCCACGACGAAATGCACACCGACCCGCCCCCGCAACCGCACCCCGGCCGCCCGCAGAGCCCCCAGCACGGCCAACTGCGCGGCCAGCCCACCCTTCATGTCACAGGCCCCCCGCCCATGCACGACATCCCCCACCACCCGCGGCACGAAGGGATCCCCCACCCAGGCCCCCGGATCCCCACCCGGCACCACGTCAACATGCCCCTGCAACACGAAGAGGGGCCCATCCTCACCCTCCCCCAGGTGCCCAACCAGCCCCCAGGCCTCCTCACGAGGAGCCTCGCTGCCGGGAAACTCCGGATGCGCGCGCAACGCGTCCAGATCCATGCGCCACAGATCGACATCAAGCCCGAGAAGCTCCAGCCGCCGCCCCAACAGCTGCTGGATCTCCGCCTCGGCCGCACTCCCGGTCACACTCGGCACGGCGATGAGCTCCATCAACGTACGCGCGACCGCGGCCTCGTCGATGGCATCGAGCACGGCAGCTTCATGATCAAGCAACACAGTGAGCCTCCCCGGCAGTTGGATCCACCGGGACGCTACGGCGTGCGGCCCCGGGACGGGACCCGCACCCCCGCGGAGCCGCAGCGCGCAACGGCGGCAAGGGGACGTGTCGGGGGGTGTCCGCCCGCAGCGGTTGGCGCGTCCACACGGGTGCCTTCTCGACTGACCCATTCCGCGCCGTTCCGAGGACGGACACCCCCCGGCGCGGCCCCGACCCCCAACGCACCCGCACCGCACCGCACCGGCACCCGCACCCGCACCCGCACCCGCACCCGCACCCGCACCAGAATCCGCCCCCGACGGCTCAGCCACCCCCCACCGTGAACCCGATAACGACCCCACCCCCGTCCCGCCGAACGGCGAACGGCGCACCCCCATGGGCCAGCGCCACCTCCCGCACGATCGACAGCCCCAGCCCGGACCCCGGCAACGACCGAGCATCCGCGGCCCGATAGAACCGGTCGAACACCCGCACAAGCTCCTCGTCCCCGATCCCGGGCCCCCGGTCCAGCACCTCCACCCGCACCACCCCCGCACGAGCCGGCCCGGCCACCCGGATCTCGACGGGCCCCCGCCCCTCCCGGTCGAACTTCACCGCGTTCTCCACGAGGTTGGACATCGCCCGGGTCAGCATCCCCGGCCGCCCGTCCGTCGACGTGTCCCCACTGGCCCGCACCAGGATCTCCCGCCCGGTTCGCCGCCGGGCCACCCCGGCCACGTCCTCCGCGATATCGGCGAGATCGACCCGCTGCGGCGGCTCGGTGTCGGACTGCCCGGCGGCCAGCTCGACCAACTCGTTGACCAGATCGGTGAGTTCCCGAGCCTCCTGCCCGAGGTCGGCGACCAGCTCCTCCCGAGTCTCCGGAGGCAGCTCGTCGATCCGCCGCAGCAGCGAGATATTGGTCCGCAACGAGGTCAACGGCGTCCGCAGCTCATGCCCCGCGTCCTGCACCAGCCGCCGCTGATCCTCCTCCGACTGCGCGAGCCGCCCGAGCATCCGGTCGAAGGCCCGCCCGAGCCGCCCCACCTCGTCATAGCCGGTCACCGGCACCTGAACCCCGAGCCGCCGGGTCCGGGCGACGTCCTCCGCGGCGGCCGTGAGAACGACCAACCGCCGGGTGATCCGCCGGGCGAGCCACCACCCGAACAACCCGGCCCCCACGACCACGGCGGCCATGAGGATGAGCGTCCGCTGCTGGAGCGCCTGGAGCAGATCCTCGGTGTCACTGAACTCCTGGGCGACCTGCACGGCCCCCCGCCCACCGCCCAGCGCCACGGTGGCCACGCGATACACGTCGTTGCCGACGTCGACGTCCTTGTGCTCGGTCAGCTCCCCGGCCGCCGAGGCCCCGGCGACCGCCCGATCCGCATCGGTGACCGGCAGCCCAGGACTCCCAGGATCGACCACCGCCCCGTCCGCCCCCAGCACCTGCACATCCGTACGGGCCGGCCGCACCAGATCGTGCCCCGGCGCCGACGACGAGAAGTCCTCCGGCGCCATCCGATGCTGCCGCACCTCGTCCCGCAGATCCTGTACGACCTCGTCGAATACGGACTGCTGGTCGACCCGAACCAGCCGGGCCGCCGCGCTGTAGGACAGGATGCCGACGACGACGGTGACGGCGGCGGTGACGGCCGCGAAGGACACGGCGAACGTGGTCGCGAGGGACACCAGCCCGGGCCGCCGCCTACGCAGCAGCCGCGCGAGGCGCCCCACTCAGTCCTCCCGCAGCACGTACCCCACGCCGCGCACGGTGTGGATCAGCTGCGGCGCCCCCGGTTCGTCGAGCTTGCGCCGCAGATAACCGACGTAGACGGCGAGGTTCTTCGACCCGGGGCCGAAGTCGTAGCCCCAGATCCGGTCGTAGATGGTCGAGTGGTCGAGCACGATCCCGGCGTTGCGGACCAGCAGCTCCAGCAGCTCGAACTCGGTACGGGTCAGCTCCAGCTCCCGCCCGTCCCGCCAGGCCCGCCGCGCCTGCGGATCCATCCGGATCCCGGCGGCCTCCAGATATCGCTCGGGTACGACCTTCTGCGCGACGTCGGCGCCCCCCGACCCCGCACCGGCACCCGAACCGGCACCCGTACCACCACCGCCACCGCCTCCGGTCCCGCCACCGCCCCCACCCCCGGTGCGCCGCAACAGCGCCCGCAACCGGGCGAAGACCTCTTCGACGTCGAACGGCTTCAGCACATAGTCGTCGGCGCCCGCGTCCAGCCCGGCGATCCGGTCCTGGGTCTCCACAAGCGCCGTCAGCATCAGGATCGGTGTCCGGTCGCCCTCGGCCCGCAGCACCCGGCACACCTGGAGCCCGTCGATCCCGGGCATCATCACGTCCAGGACGAGCACGTCCGGCGGGGTGCGGTGCGCCTGCGCGAGCGCCTCGACCCCGTCGGCGACCGCGGTGACCCGGTAGCCCTCCAGGGTGAGGGCACGCTCCAGCGCATGACGGATGGCGCGGTCGTCTTCGGCGAGCAGCACGGTCTGAGGCACGCCTCCATACTGCCAAGGCATCCGCCGGTTCAGCCGGGTGAGCGACCCGACGATCAGCCTTTTTACCCGCCTCTCACCGTCACAGAGGCAACCGCGCCCCGTCCCCCTACCGCCCTCTCACCGCCGCGGCGACAACGCGGCGAGCTGCTCCGCGAAGGGCACGACCTCGAAGCCACCGTCACCACCCCGAGCAGCCGGCACCGACGCTCCAGCACCCGCGGCACCCGCTCCCGAACCGGCACCGGAATCCGAACCCGCCGCCAACCTCCCCGGCAGCCCGGCCACCGGCCCAGCCAGCCCCGTCATCAACCCGGCCAGCTCCCCCGCGGCCCGCTCGATCCGCCCCTCAAGCCCCTCCGCACCCCAGTCCTCGGACGCGGCGTAGACGGCGGTCGGCACGACGACGGCCCGCAGATAGGCGAACAGCGGCCGCAGCGCGTGCTCCAGCACCAGCGAGTGCCGCGCACTGCCGCCGGTCGCGGCGACGAGCACCGGCTTCCCGACGAGCGCGTCCTTGTCGAGGACGTCGAAGAACGACTTGAACAGCCCGCTGTACGAGGCGGAGAACACCGGCGTGACGACGATCAGCCCGTCGGCCCCGGCCACCGCCTCCTGTGCGGCGGCCAGCGCCTTGCCGGGGAACCCGTTGGTGAAGAAGTGCGCGATCTCCACGGCGAGCTCACGCAACTCGACGACCTGGACGTCCACCGGCGTCCGCCGCCCCACGGCCGCGGAGAGCCGGTCGGCGAGCAACCGCGTGGACGAGGGCACACTCAGCCCCGCCGAGACGACGACAAGCTTCATGACACGGTCTCCTTCTTCACATCGGCCTGGGCGTCGGACGCGGCACCCGTCCCCTCCGCCTTCGCGGCGGCCACCAGCGACGCGTGGGTCGGCGCCTCCGGCACATCATCCGGCCGCCCCTTCGCGAACTCCTCGCGCAGCACCGGAACGACCTGCTCACCGAGCATGTCGAGCTGCTCCAGGACGGTCTTCAGCGGCAGCCCGGCATGGTCCAGCAGGAACAACTGCCGCTGGTAGTCACCGGCGTACTCGCGGAAGCTCAGCGTCTTCTCGATGACCTGCTGCGGGGAGCCCACGGTCAGCGGCGTCTGGTCGGCGAAGTCCTCCAGCGAGGGACCGTGTCCGTACACCGGCGCGTTGTCGAAGTACGGCCGGAACTCCCGCACCGCGTCCTGCGACCTGGCCCGCATGAACACCTGCCCGCCGAGTCCGACGACGGCCTGCTCGGGGGTCCCGTGGCCGTAGTGGGCGTAGCGCGAGCGGTACAGCTCGATCATCTTCTTCGTGTGGTCGGCCGGCCAGAAGATGTTGTTGTGGAAGAAGCCGTCGCCGTAGTACGCGGCCTGCTCGGCGATCTCGGGCGACCGGATGGACCCGTGCCAGACGAAGGGGGCGACCCCGTCGAGCGGCCGGGGGGTGGAGGTGAAGCCCTGGAGCGGCGTACGGAACTTCCCCTCCCAGTCCACGACGTCCTCGCGCCACAGCCGCCGCAGCAGGGCGTAGTTCTCGACGGCGAGGTTGATGCCCTGCCGGATGTCCTGCCCGAACCACGGATAGACCGGGCCGGTGTTGCCGCGCCCCATCATCAGGTCGACGCGCCCGTCGGCCAGGTGCTGGAGCATCGCGAAGTCCTCGGCGATCTTCACCGGGTCGTTGGTGGTGATGAGGGTCGTGGAGGTGGAGAGCACGATCCGCTCGGTCTGCGCGGCGATGTAGCCGAGCATGGTGGTCGGCGAGGACGGCACGAACGGCGGGTTGTGGTGCTCGCCGGTCGCGAAGACGTCGAGACCGACCTCTTCGGCCTTCAGCGCGATGGCGACCATGGCCTTGATGCGCTCGCGCTCGGTCGGCGTCCGCCCTGTCGTGGGGTCCGGCGTGACGTCACCGACGCTGAAGATCCCGAACTGCATGGCCGATCACCCTCCAAGTTGTTGACCGTTCAACTATACCCCTGAACGACCACCCCGCTCCCGGTATTCCACGCACGGCGAAAGCCGGTTGACACCCGACGGGTCAGCCCACATATTTATCTGCGTGACGCAGACACTTCACGACGCAAGCAAATGCGAAGCCGCTCTCTCGGCCCGCGCCCGCTGGGCGATCCTGGCCGTGATCCTCGCCGCCGACGTCCTCGACCTCCTCGACGCGACGATCACCAACATCGCCGCCCCGACCATCACGGCCGACCTCGGCGGCGGCCCCGGCCTGGTCCAGTGGCTGGGCACCGCCTACGCCCTCGCCCTCGGCGTCCTGCTCGTCCCCGGCGGGCGCCTGGGCGACAAGTACGGCCGCCGCAGACTGTTCCTGACCGGCCTCGCCGGTTTCGTCGCCGCCTCACTGGCCTGCGGTCTGGCCCCCACCCCCGCGACCCTGGTCGCCGCCCGCCTCGTCCAGGGCGCCTTCGGAGCCCTCGTCATCCCCCAGGGCTTCGGCATCCTCGGCGCCACCTGGCCACGCGACCAGATCGGCAAGGCCTTCGCCCTGTTCGGCCCCGCGATGGGACTCTCCGCCGTCGGCGGCCCGATCCTCGCCGGTTTCCTGGTCGACGCCGACCTCGCGGGCCTCGGCTGGCGCCCCATGTTCCTGATCAACCTGCTCCTGGGCGGCGCCGCGCTGCTGGCCGCGGCCCGGCTGCTCCCCCGGGACACCGGCGACAGATCCGTCTGCGTGGACGGCCCCGGCTCCGCCCTCCTCGCGGGCGCGATGCTCGGCCTGCTGGGCGGCCTGATCGACGGCGCGGCCGGAGCCTGGACGGCCCGCCCCCTGCTCCTCCTTCTCCTCGGCGTCGCCGCCTTCGCCGCGTTCTGCCACCGCCAGCGCACCGCGACCCACCCCCTCATCGAGCCGTCACTCCTGCGCAACCGGGGCTTCGCGGCTGGCCTCACCCTCGGCGTGGCCGCCTTCGCCGCGACGTCCGGCCTCCTCTACGTCATCTCCCTCTTCCTCCAGCAGGACCTGGGCCGCACCCCCGCCGACACCGCGCTGGGCCTGATCCCCCTGACCCTCGGCATCGTGATCGCCTCGATCGCCTGCCACGGCCTGATCCACACGTACGGCCGCCGCCTGGCCGTAACCGGCCTGCTGATCCTCCTGGCGGGCTGCGTCTGGCTCCTGCTCCAGATCCACCAGACCGGCACCCACACCACCACCTGGCAGCTGCTCGCCCCCCTCGTGATCCTCGGCATCGGAATGGGCACCTGCTTCGGCACGATCTACGACCTCACGATCGGCGACATCGCCCCGTCCGAGGCGGGAAGCGCGAGCGGCTCCCTGAACGCGGTCCAGCAACTCGCCAACGCGATGGGCGCGGCGACGGTGACGACGGTGTACTTCCACAGCAACGGCACGTGGAGCCTGCTGGTGGTGGCAGCGGCGGTGACGGCATGCCTGCCCTTGGCAGCGCTACTGCCGCGCAGCCCTCAAAAGGAAGGCCACCACTGACCCACCCAGGGGCGCGGGGAACTGCGCGATCAGCCCCCACGCACCCGCACACGCCGCACAACAGCCCACCCGAGCCCTTAGGCGCCCGGCACCAGCACAACCCGCCCCCGAACCCCACCACCGGCCAGCAGCGCATGAGCCTTCCCGGCATCCTCCAACGAGAAGGTCTCGGCAATCCGCAGGCTCAACGCCCCGGAATCCACGAGCCCCACCAACTCCGCCAGCCGAGCCCCATCCGCACTGACCTCGACGGCCCCCGCCCGAACCCCCCGCACACCCTCAGGAGCGGCCTGCGGAATAACCCCCACATAGGCGCCACCGTCCCGCACCCACTCAAGCGCCGGCGCCCCCAGAACGGCCGCGTCCAGCACCGCGTCGAACGAACCCGGCCGCCCCTCGACCACGAACTCCGCGGCCCCGAGCGACCGCACCAGCTCCTCGTCCCCCGCCCGAGCCAGCCCGGTCACCACCACCCCGGCCCGCGCGGCAAGCTGCACCGCAAACCCCCCGACGGCACCCGCGGCCCCGGTCACCAGCAGCGAAGACCCCGCCGAAAGCGACAGCAGATCCAGCGCCTGCGCAGCCGTCAGCCCGTTCAACGGCAACGTCGCCGCCTCCACCGCCCCCACCGTCCGAGGCGCCAGCGCCACCGCGTCCGTGGGCACGACGACGTACTCCGCATGAGTACCGAGCGGCTTCACCATCCCGTAGTCGAGGGCGACGACCTCGTCCCCCACACTCCACGAACTGGCGACACCCACCGCGTCCACGGTCCCGGCCACGTCCCAGCCCAGCCCGAGCCGCTTGCCCGCACCCCCGAAGACGCCCTGCCGCACCCCGGCGTCGACGGGGTTGACCGTGGCCGCCGCCACCTTGATCCGCACCTCGCGCGCCCCCGGCTCGGGCACCTCGGCCTCCAGGACCTCGACGACCTCGGGCCCACCGAACGCGTTCACGACCGCAGCACGCATGACTGCCAACTCCCTTGAATAGACCGGCTGTCGGCGACCACCGAAGATCTCGGCGACCGCCCTCCATCTGCCGGCAACCCTAGGAAGAGCTACTATCTCCTGGTAAGTAGTTACCTGAGAGTGCGTATGTCCCCCAGAGGTGAGCCGTGGCGACCATGACGGCGGCCCAGCGACGCGAACGGGCCCGCATCGAGTACGACGCGTTCATCAAGGGCTGCCCCACCAACCAGCTCCTGGACCGTCTCAGCGACAAGTGGGTCAGCCTCGTCGTCTCCGCCCTCGCCGGCGGCACCATGCGCTACAGCGACCTCGGCCGGAAGATCGCGGGCGTGAGCCCCAAGATGCTGACCCAGACCCTGCGTTCACTGGAACGCGACGGCATCCTGGCCCGCACGGTCACCCCGTCCGTCCCGGTCCGCGTCGACTACGAACTCACCCCGCTCGGCCACAGCCTGGCCCTGCTCCTGACGGCCGTGAAGGACTGGGCGGAGACCCACATCGACGAGGTCCACGAGGCCCGCGACCGCTACGACACCCAGGACGAGCAGATCGCCTAGGTCGTGTCTCAGACGTCCCCGGCCCGCAACCGCTCGACCTGCCGCGCGCTGAACTCCGTCGTACGCCTCATGTGCTCGATGAGCAGCGCCAGTTGGTCGTCACCGAGGTCGTCGAAGAGCGCCACCCAGCCGCCCCCCAGCCTGTCCCACACGCGCCCGAACTCCGCGACCTTCTCCGGCACGGTCGTCACGAGCACCCGCCGCCGGTCGGCCGCGTCCCGCTGCCGCACGACATAACCCGCCCGCTCCAGCCGGTCCACGAGCCGGGTCGCCGACCCGGTCGTCAGCCCGGTCAGCTCGGCGACCCGGCCGGTCGTCACCGGAGCACCCTCCAGGGTCAGCAGGTTCAGACACTGAAGATCGGTGGGGTGCAGGCCGACATGGTCGGCGACGGCCTGGTTGAAGAGGGCGTACGAGGCCATGTAGCGCCGGGAGACCACGGACAGCTCGTCCAGCATCCGCTCACGTGACGTACCGCCACCCATGCCCGCCACCCTTCGTCTGCGCCGTGCAGAAATCGTACGACGCACACACCCGCCGCCGAAGAAGCCCCCGGCGTCGGTCAGAAGTAGTACGTGTCCCCCGTGTCCAGCACCAGCACCCGCTGCCGGTCGTTGGCCCGGTTCCGGTCCACCACCCCGCCGCTCCACACCGTGTCGATGTCCACCAGCACCTCCGACGGCTCCCCACGCAGCCGCAGCCGCAGCTCGATCTGCTCCCCCAGCCCGTCCGCGTCCAGCGCCCCCACCCGGCACAGCACCACCCGCGCGCCCGAGCGCGCGCACCCGTCCGGCAGCTGCTGCCGGTTGGCCAGCGGCTCCGACCAGCGCAGCCGTACGGTCGCGTCCGGGACCGCCGACGGCCCGTGGTTGCGCGGCGTGAACCGCACATCGACCTGGCCGGAGGCCATGGACGCGGCCCCGTGATAGGCGAGGTCGGCCTCGGGGGCGGGATCGAACCACCCGCCGTCGGACCCGTCGGCCGCGACCGCGGCCGGAGCCGCACCGCCGACCGCCAGCACAGCCGCGACGCACACACCAAGAACCCGCATACCGCCCACTCCTCAGAGGAGACTCCACCGTGGTCGTACGGATGTATCCCACGCGGAGCGCCGGGCAGGCGCCGTCCATCAGGTGAAGCCGCTGTGCCACCCTTCCGGCATGCACGTCCTGCGCTCCGCCGCCCTCTTCGTCGTCGCCGCCCTCTTCGAGATCGGCGGCGCCTGGCTTGTGTGGCAGGGCGTACGGGAGCACCGCGGCTGGCTCTGGATCGGCGGCGGCGTCCTCGCCCTCGGCGCCTACGGTTTCGTCGCCACCCTCCAGCCGGACGCGCACTTCGGCCGGATCCTGGCCGCGTACGGCGGGGTCTTCGTCGCCGGTTCGATCCTGTGGGGCATGGCAGCGGACGGCTACCGCCCCGACCGCTGGGACATCACGGGCGCACTGATCTGCCTCGCGGGCATGGCGGTCATCATGTACGCCCCGCGAGGACAGTGACCCCCGCCCCGCGTCAAGGCGTCTCGTCGGGCAGCAGCCCCAGCTGGCCCAGGAACTCCATCTCGTCGAAGTAGAGCCGGTACTCCGTGATCCGGCCGTCCTTCACGGTGGCGAGGTCCACCCCGCGAATACTGACCTCCTTGCCGGTGGCGGGCAGGGTGCCGCCGTCGGGCAGGTACAGCGGGCCGGTGTTGTGGCCGCGGTAGACGCCCTCGTCGATGGCGGTGTCGCCGACCTCGTAGGAGTGCAGCGGCTCGAACCTGCCGTCCGGGACCGACTCCGTCATCTGCCGCCAGTACTCCACGATGTGGTCGCGTCCGCGGATCTCGCCCTCGTCGGGGGTGTAGGCGACGGCGTCCTCCGCGTACAGCTCGCCGAGGACCTTCAGGTCCGGGTGCGCGGTCACCGCGTCGGTGAGCCGGTCCATGACCTCACGCGCTTCTCCCATGATCCACCTCCGTCTTCCAGGGGATCACCCCCCTCATTTTCTCACCGGCCCGCGATACGGACCGCCCGGAAGGGAGCACCGGAGCCCGCCTATCCTGGGGAAGGTCACCGAAGGCCATCGAAGGCCGATCGAAGGCCACCCGAAAGCCCCCTGATCGCCGACCCGAGGAGCTCCCGCCCATGCCCAGCGCAGCGTCCCGCATCGCCGTCGTCACCGGTGCGAGCAGCGGAATCGGCGCCGCCACGGCCCGCGGGCTGGCCGCCGCCGGCTACCGCGTCGTCCTCACCGCCCGCCGCAAGGACCGGATCGAGGCGCTGGCGGAGGAGATCAACGCGGCCGGCCACCAGGCCACCGCGTACCAGCTTGACGTCACCGACCGCGCCGCGGTCGACGAGTTCGCCAGTGCCTTCAAGACGATCGGCGTCCTGGTCAACAACGCGGGCGGCGCGCTCGGCGCCGACCCGGTCGCGACCGGCGACCCGGCCGACTGGCGCACGATGTACGAGACGAACGTCATCGGCACCCTCAACCTCACCCAGGCCCTGCTCCCCAAACTGATCGCGAGCGGCGACGGCACGGTCGTCGTGGTCTCCTCGACCGCGGGCCACGGCACCTACGAGGGCGGCGGCGGTTACGTGGCCGCCAAGCACGGCAGCCACGTCCTCGCCGAGACCCTCCGTCTGGAGATCGTCGGGCAGCCGGTCCGGGTGATCGAGATCGCGCCCGGCATGGTGAAGACCGACGAGTTCGCGCTCACCCGTTTCGGCGGCGACCAGGAGAAGGCCGCCAAGGTCTACCAGGGCGTCGCCGAGCCCCTCACGGCCGACGACGTCGCGGACACGATCACCTGGGCGGTCACCCGCCCCGCCCACGTCAACGTCGATCTCCTGGTCCTGCGCCCGCGCGCCCAGGCGTCGAACACGAAGGTGCACAGGGAACCGTGATGACCGAGGCCGACGATTCCGGGGCGGAACAGCGCCGCCTGGCACTGGAGAAGAAACGCGAACGCATCGTCTGGTACTACCTCGGCTACTTCCTCTTCGGCATCCACATCGTGGCGTTCGTGATGATCTACGCGGTCACGCACGCGAAATAGAGCGGCGCGACAGCGAAACCGCACCATAGGGTCACGGGCTGTGGACAGACACGTGCCTTTCGACGCCCTGCACAACTTCCGCGACCTGGGCGGATACCGGACGGCAGACGGCCGCCGCATCCGCCCGGGCGTGCTGTACCGCTCCGACTCCCTCGGCAAGTTGACGCCCGGTACCCCCGACTGGTCCCGCTTCCTGTCCCTCGGCATCCGCACGGTCATCGACCTGCGCTACCCGTGGGAGATCGAACGCCAGGGCCGTATCCCGGCGGACGACTCCCCCGACCACGACTACGCCTACATCAACCTCAGCATCGAGCACCGCCCGTACAACCAGGCGGCGTTGCCCCCGGAGGTGGACCCCGGCCCCTACCTGGCCGAGCGCTACCTCCAGGTGGCCGAGGACGGCAGGAAGGAGATCCGCGAGGCCCTGGAACGCATCGCGGAAGCGGCCTCCCCCGCCACCCCGCTCGTCTTCCACTGCGCCTCCGGCAAGGACCGCACCGGCGAACTGGCGGCGCTGGTCCTGACGTTGTTGGGCATCGACGAACCCACGATCATCGAGGACTTCACCCTCACCGAACTGGCGGCCCCGGCCCTTCTGGCCGACTGGCAGGCCCGCAACAACGGCCAGTCCCCCACCTGGCTGGGCTTCGGCAGAGCCCCGGCCTCGGTGATGCGCGGCTTCCTCGGGCTGTTGAAGGAGCGATACGGCTCAGTGGAGGGATACGTGACCCAGGCGCTCGGCATGGACACGGAGTCCCTCTCGGCGAAGCTGGCGGCGAACCTCCTGGAACCGGCCCCCACCACGCACCCGCCCCTGACCTACCGCCGGGCCGAACCGCAGGACGCCGAACTCCTCGTCCGCCTCCGCGACTCGGTGGCCCTGTGGATGCTCGCCCGGAACATCGACCAGTGGAAACCCGCCGAGAAGGACGCGACCCACTTCCGCACCCGCATGGCCGAGGGCGAGGTCTGGCTGGCGTACGCGGACGGCCACCTGGCCGGCGCGTACGAACTCTGGTGGTCGGACGAGGCGGCGTGGGGCCCCCGCCCCACGGACGCGGGGTACATCCACCGCCTGATGACGACCCCACACCTGGCCCCACCCCACACAGGCGGCGCCCTCCTGACCCACGCGGAGTCCCGCATCACGTCCACGGGCCGCCCGTACGCCCGCCTGGACTGCCTGTCCACCAACCCCCGCCTGCGCACGTACTACGAGGCGGCGGGCTACACAGTCGTAGGCGAACAGCCCGCAAAGGACGGCGGCTCGGGCAGCCCGTACGCGGTGACACTGCTGGAGAAGGGGCTGGGATAGGACACGAGGGCCCCGGCCGGAGCCGGGGCCCTCTCGTCGTCAGCCCTTCACGCAGACGACCTGCTTCAGCTTCGCGACGACCTCCACGAGGTCCCGCTGCTGGTCGATGACCTGCTCGATCGGCTTGTAGGCGCCCGGGATCTCGTCCACGACACCGGAGTCCTTACGGCACTCCACGCCCCGTGTCTGCTCCTCCAGGTCCTTCGTCGAGAAGCGCCGCTTGGCCGCGTTACGGCTCATGCGCCGACCGGCGCCGTGCGAGGCCGAGTTGAAGGCCTTCTCGTTGCCGAGACCCTTCACGATGTACGAACCCGTACCCATCGAGCCCGGGATGATCCCGTACTCGCCGGAGCCGGCCCGGATCGCGCCCTTGCGGGTGACCAGCAGGTCCATGCCCTCGTAGCGCTCGCGGCTCACATAGTTGTGATGGCAACTGATCTCAGGCTCGAAGGTCGGCCTGGCCTTCTTGAACTCCTTGCGGATCACGTCCTTGAGGAGCGCCATCATGATCGTGCGGTTGTACTTCGCGTACTCCTGAGCCCAGTAGAGGTCGTTCTGGTACGCCGCCATCTGCGGGGTGTCCGCCACGAAGACGGCGAGGTCGCGGTCGATCAGGCCCTGGTTGTGCGGGAGTTTCTGGGCGATGCCGATGTGGTGCTCGGCCAGTTCCTTACCGATGTTGCGGGAACCGGAATGCAGCATGAGCCACACCGAACCGGACGCATCTATGCATACCTCGCAAAAGTGATTGCCCGATCCGAGCGTCCCCATCTGCTTCGCAGCCCGCTCCTCCCGGAACTTCACCGCCTCCGCGACCCCGTCGAACCGCCCCCAGAAGTCGTCCCACCCACCGGTGGCCAGCCCATGGAACCGACCCGGCTCCACGGGACTGTCATGCATCCCCCGCCCCACCGGAATGGCCTGCTCGATCTTCGACCGCAGCCGCGAGAGGTCACCCGGTAGGTCGTTCGCCGTGAGCGACGTCCGCACCGCCGACATACCGCACCCGATGTCCACCCCGACCGCGGCCGGGCACACCGCCCCCTGCATCGCGATGACGGACCCGACCGTCGCGCCCTTCCCGTAGTGGACGTCCGGCATGACCGCCAGGCCCTTGATCCAGGGCAGGGTCGCGACATTGCGCAGCTGCTGGAGCGCACCCTCCTCCACCGACGCCGGGTCGGTCCACATACGGATGGGAACCTTCGCGCCCGGCATTTCCACGTACGACATATCGTCCTCATTCCCCCGTAAACCCATACAAAGTCTCAAATCGCAAAACCGGCGCCAAGGTCAAGGAAAGGGACAACGGACCGGCGTCCACGGCTGTGCGTGCGATACACATGGTGCGCAGGGGGCACCCCCGCCCGGCAAACGAATAACCCGCAGCCATCAGCGCAGCCACCAGCAGCATCGAGAGGAGCCGACCGTGCAGCGGAAGGCGTACGTACCCGGCGTCGCGGCCCTCCTCGTGGCGCTGTTCGCCGCCGGCTGCACCAGCGGTTCGGACACCGGCGGCACGGACGACAACTCCAACCCGGGCAGCGCCGGCACCGCCTCCGCCGTGGCCGAGCCCGGCCGGTACCGCACGCTCCCCGAGCCCTGCGGCGCGGTCGCCACGGACACCCTCGACACGCTTCTCCCCGGCATCCAGCAGCTCACCAACGAGGACCAGCGGGCGAAGGCGTACGAGGGCACCCCGACGACCACCTTCGACACGGACCGCAAGGTCGGCTGCCAGTGGAAGGTGGAGTCGGCCGACGCCACCGACCATCTCCTCGTCGACCTGGAGCGTGTCGTGTCGTACGACAACTCCGTCAGCGACGACAGCCAGGCGCAGGCGCTGTTCGCGGAGCAGCAGACGGCGGCGCATCTCCCGGAGCCGTCCGAGTCGGCGACGTCGGACGTGAGTTCCTCGGCGACGCCGGGCGACGACGCCTCCGCCTCCCCGTCCTCTTCCTCCTCTTCCCCCGCCTCCTCCTCTTCCTCCGCCGTCTCCGACGGGTCCGCGCTCGCCGACGTCCAGCCCCGCGTTCTCGACGACCTGGGCGACGAGGCGTTCCTGAACGACGTGGCGAGCAGTTCGGGTTCGACGGCCCAGCAGCGCACGGTGACTGTGGTGTTCCGCACGTCCAACGTCATCGTGACGGTCGAGTACGAGGAGCAGCCGGCGACGGTCGGGACCGCGCCGGACAGCAAGGAAATGCAGGACAGGGCAAGGAACCTGGCCTCCGAGCTGGCGGACGCGCTGGCGGGCTGAAGCCTCTCGGTGACGTTCCGCGATGCCGGTGAACAGAACCGCACAGCCATCTCACCGCGTACCGTGGCCCCTCGGACCCGATCCGACCGCAGGAGCACGAGCAGCGTCATGAGTGAAGGAACCATGCAGCGAGCAGCAGCACAGAGCGACCAGCGTGACCCGCGAAGGAAGCGCGCCCACCGGGTGCTTCTCGGCGCAGCCGCCGTCCCCCTGATGCTGGTGGCCACGGCCTGCTCCTCGGACTCCGGCTCGTCGTCGGACGACAACGCCGCCGCCGGCGGCAGCAGCAGCGGCTCCGAGACCTCCGCGTCGGTCAGCGCCTCGCCGACCGTGCAGGCGGCGGCGTACAAGTCGCTTCCGGACGCGTGCGACACCCTGTCGAAGGGCACGCTCGGCGACCTGGTCCCGAAGGCTTCCAAGTCCGGCAAGCAGGGCAAGTCGGACGATATCGCCACGCGAGGCAGCTGCTCCTGGTCGAGCCTCGACAACAACGGCGTCAAGGGCTCCCAGTTCCGCTGGCTGAACGTCTCCCTCCTCCGCTTCGACTCCGACGCCACGCGCGGCGAGGGCGACAAGCTGGCGCAGGAGTACTTCGACAAGCAGGTCCAGGACGCCCAGGCGGTGGACGGCGCGAAGAACGCGAAGGCGGAGCCGGTGACGGGCACGGGCGACCAGGCCACGCTGGTCCGTTACGACCTGAAGAAGAAGGAAGGCGCCTTCAAGCAGCAGACGCTGGTCACACGCGTCGAGAACGTCGTCGTCACCCTCGACTACAACGGGGCGGGCCTGGCCGGTGAGAAGACGCCGAGCGCCGACACCCTCGCGAAGCTGGTGAAGTCGGCCGCGAAGGAGGCGGTGGCGTCGGTGACGAAGGCGAACACGGGCGGCGGCAGCGGCGGCGGCAGCAGCAAGACCAGCCCTTCCCCGTCGGCGTCCAAGTCCGCCTCTCCCTCCGCATCTCCGTCCAAGTCGGCCGCGAAGAAGAGCTGACAAAGCGCTGAGGCGGGGCTGACGACCCCTACCGGCCACCCGTGCGCCGCACACATGTGCCACTCTGTTGCGCGCAACAACACGCAAGGGGAGGGGAGTACGGGTGGCCGCGCCTATGCAGCTGACTCGGATGCACCGCATTCTCATCGGCGTGGTCGTGTTCGGCGCTGTGATCATCGCCGGCATCGGCTTCGCTGGTTCGTACGCCGCAGTCCGTGAACTCGCCATCAAAAAGGGCTTCGGGAACTTCAGTTACGTCTTCCCGATCGGCATCGACGCGGGCATCTGTGTCCTGCTGGCCCTGGATCTGCTCCTGACCTGGATCCGCATCCCGTTCCCGCTGCTCCGCCAGACGGCGTGGCTCCTGACGGCCGCCACGATCGCCTTCAACGGCGCGGCGGCCTGGCCGGACCCGCTGGGCGTGGGCATGCACGCGGTGATCCCGATCCTCTTCGTGGTCGCGGTCGAGGCGGCCCGCCACGCGATCGGCCGTATCGCCGACATCACGGCGGACAAGCACATGGAGGGCGTCCGCCTCACGCGCTGGCTGCTCTCCCCGATCCCCACGTTCCTCCTGTGGCGCCGTATGAAGCTGTGGGAGTTGCGCTCCTACGAGCAGGTCATCAAGCTGGAGCAGGACCGCCTCGTCTACCAGGCCCGTCTCCACTCCCGCTTCGGCCGCGCCTGGCGCCGCAAGGCACCGGTGGAGTCCCTGATGCCGCTGCGCCTGGCCCGCTACGGCGTCCCCCTGGCGGAGACGGCCCCGGCGGGCCTGGCGGCGGCGGGCATCGAGCCCGTACTGCTGCCTCCGGCACCGCAGCAGGAGATCGAGGCGCCCGCGCCAAGGGTGGTCGAGGCGGCGCCCGTCCCGCAACAGCAGGCGGCACCCGCTCAGGAGCAGTACCAGCCGGAACCGGACGAGAGCCCCTGGTTCAACGTCCCCCAACAGATCGAGTACCAGGGCGGCTACGACCCCACCTACGACCCACAGCAGCAGTACGAGCAGTGGTACGAGGAGCAGCTCCAGGCCGAGCAGTACCAGCAGCAGCAAGACCAGCAACAGCAACAGCCGGTCTACGACGAGCCCTCCCCGGAGGAGACCGGCAGCTTCCCCATCCCGGTGACTCCCCAGCGCACCCGCGAACTCGGCGAGGGCGGCGGCTCCCCGGAGCCGACCGAGGAGGACTACTACCTGGTCTTCAAGAAGTCCATAGACGGCAGTTACCCCACCTCGGGCCAGCTCAGGGACGACGTGGAGGCGACGTACGGCGTCACGCTCGCGCAGCGCGACGCGGACCGCATGGTCAACCGCTTCACCAACCGTCACACCGCGGAACTCCAGGAAGACCACATCGCGTAAGAAGAGGGGCCCTCACCAGAGGGCCCCTCTTCTGTCCGTACCGCCGACCCGTTACTCCCCGAGCAGGGCCCGCACCCGCTCCTGCCCCACCGCCAGCAGCAGCGTGGGCAGCCGCGGACCCGTGTCACGGCCCACCAGCAGGTGGTACAGCAGCGCGAAGAACGTCCGCTGGGCCGTCTTGATCTCGGCCGGCAGCTCCTTGGGCGTGGCGTCGGCGGCGAACCCGGCCTGCACCTTCGGCACCCCGTACACCAGGTGCGTCAGCCCGTCGAGCGACCAGTTCTCCGCGAGGCCCGCCAGGAGCAGCCGCAGAGATTCCCGGGACGCCTCGTCGAGGGACTTCAGCAGCTCGGCATCGGGCTCGTCGCGCACGATGGTCCGCTGGTCGGCGGGGACGTGCGTGTTGATCCAGGCCTCGGCCTTGTCGTACCGGGGCCGGACCTCGTCGAGCGACGCGGGCGGGTCCGACGGGTCCAGCTCGCTCAGGATCCGCAGCGCCTGGTCGGCGTGCCCGGCGGTGATGTCGGCGACGGACGCGAGGGTCCGGTACGGCAGCGGACGCGCCGTCCGGGGCAGCTCGCCGCCCGCGGTCCGCACCGCACGCGAGTGCGCGGCGACGTCGGCGGGGAGGGCGGCCCCCTCCGCCACCTTGGCGTCGAGCTTGTCCCACTCGTCGTAGAGCCGCTGGATCTCCTGGTCGAAGGCGATCTTGAAGGACTGGTTGGGCCGACGGCGGGCGTACAGCCAGCGCAGGATCTGCGGCTCCATGATCTGGAGCGCGTCACCGGGCGTCGGGACCCCGCCCCGCGACGACGACATCTTCGCCATCCCGGAGATCCCCACGAACGCGTACATCGGACCGATGGGCTGCTTGCCGCCGAAGATCCCGACGATCTGCCCACCGACCTGGAAAGAGGACCCCGGAGACGAGTGGTCGACGCCACTCGGCTCGAAGACGACCCCCTCGTACGCCCACCGCATCGGCCAGTCGACCTTCCAGACCAGCTTGCCGCGGTTGAACTCGTTGAGCCGCACGGTCTCGGCGAAGCCGCACTCGTTGCAGGTGTACGACAGCTCGGTGGTGGCGTCGTCGTACGAGGTGACCGTCGTCAGGTCCTTCTCGCAGTTGCCGCAGAACGGCTTGTACGGGAAGTACCCGCCGGAGCCGGAGGACCCGTCGTCCTCTCCGGCCGCTCCCGACCCCTCGGCGGCCTCCAGCTCGGCCTCGTCGAGAGGCTTCTGCTGCTGCTTCTTGGCGGGCGCCTTCTTCGTCCGGTACTGGGCGAGGATCGCGTCGATGTCCGCACGGTGCTTCATGGCGTGCAGGATCTGCTCGCGATAGGTCCCCGCGGTGTACTGCGCGGTCTGGCTGATCCCGTCGAACTCGACGCCCAGCTCGGCGAGCGCGGCGACCATGGCGGCCTTGAAGTGCTCGGCCCAGTTCGGGTACGACGAGCCCTTCGGCGCCGGCACGGAGGTCAACGGCTTGCCGATGTGCTCGGCCCAGGACCCGTCGACCCCGGCGATGCCCTGGGGCACCTTGCGGTACCGGTCGTAGTCGTCCCACGAGATCAGGTGCCGAACCTGGAGCCCGCGCCGCCGGATCTCGTCGGCGACCAGATGCGGGGTCATGACCTCACGCAGGTTCCCCAGATGGATCGGCCCCGAGGGTGACAGCCCGGACGCGACGACGACCGGTTTGCCCGGGGCCCGACGCTCCGACTCCTCGATGACCTCATCCGCGAAACGGGAGACCCAGTCGGTGGTCTCGGTGCTCTGAGCCACGGGGCACGTCCTTCTTTCTCCAGGGGCAGCCGTACGGTCAACAGCCGCGTCCCCAGTTTAGGCGGCGCAGCCGCCTCCCAGGGGCGCGGGGAACTGCGCGACCAGCCCCCACCGGCCCGCAGCCGCAAAAACCCTTTTACCCCCCGTGGGATACTGACCCCGTCTAAGCAACCCACGAGGAGAACGGCTCCCACCCCATGGCCCCGGTCAAGCCCCTCAGCACCTCCGTCGCACAGCAGCTCACGTCCGCGATCTCCGCCGCCCTGCCGGAGGCCACCGACGTCGACCCGCTGCTGCGCCGAAGCGACCGGGCCGACTACCAGGCCAACGGCATCCTCGCCCTCGCCAAGAAGAACAAGGCGAACCCCCGCGACCTGGCCACGGACGTCGTCGCCAACATCACCACCGGCGACCTGATCAAGGACGTCGAGGTCTCCGGCCCCGGCTTCCTGAACATCACGATCTCCGACCAGGCGATCACGCGGACCCTCGCGGCCCGTGCCGCCGACGGCGACCGTCTCGGCGTCCCCCTCAAGGACCAGCCCGGCGTCTCGGTCATCGACTACGCCCAGCCGAACGTGGCCAAGGAGATGCACGTCGGCCACCTGCGCTCCGCGGTGATCGGCGACGCCCTGCGCGGCATGCTCGACTTCACCGGCGAGCAGACGATCGGCCGGCACCACATCGGCGACTGGGGCACCCAGTTCGGCATGCTCATCCAGTACCTGATCGAGAACCCGGCGGAACTCGCCGCGGAGACCGACACGGACGGCGAGCAGGCCATGTCCAACCTGAACCGGGTCTACAAGGCGTCGCGTGCCGTCTTCGACACGGACGAGGCCTTCAAGGAGCGGGCGCGCAAGAGGGTCGTCGCCCTCCAGTCCGGCGACAAGGAGACGCTCGACCTCTGGCAGCGGTTCGTGGACGAGTCGAAGGTCTACTTCTACTCGGTCTTCGAGAAGCTCGACATGGAGATCCGGGACGACGAGATCGTCGGTGAGTCGGCGTACAACGACGGCATGCCGGAGACCGCCCGCCTCCTGGAGGAGATGGGCGTCGCGGTCCGCTCCGAGGGTGCTCTCGTGGTCTTCTTCGACGAGATCCGCGGCAAGGACGACAAGCCGGTCCCGCTGATCGTGCAGAAGGCGGACGGCGGCTTCGGCTACGCGGCCTCCGACCTGACGGCGATCCGCAACCGGGTCCAGGACCTGCACGCCACGTCCCTGATCTACGTCGTGGACGTACGTCAGTCGCTCCACTTCAAGATGGTCTTCGAGGCGGCCCGCCGGGCGGGCTGGCTGACCGACGAGGTCACCGCGCACAACATGGGCTACGGCACGGTACTGGGCGCGGACGGCAAGCCGTTCAAGACGCGTGAGGGCGAGACGGTCAAGCTGGAGGACCTGCTGGACGAGGCGGCGCAGCGCGCCGCCGAGGTGGTCCGGGAGAAGGCGCTGGACCTCAGCGAGGCCGAGATCCAGGAGCGGGCCGCGCAGGTCGGCATCGGTGCCGTGAAGTACGCGGACCTGTCGACGTCGGCGAACCGGGACTACAAGTTCGACCTGGACCAGATGGTGTCGCTGAACGGCGACACGTCGGTGTACATCCAGTACGCGTACGCCCGTATCCAGTCGATCCTGCGCAAGGCGGACGCCGTGGCGCCCGCCGCGCACCCGGAACTGGAACTGCACGCGGCGGAGCGGGCGTTGGGCCTGCACCTGGACGCGTTCGGTGACACGGTCTTCGAGGCGGCGGCGGAGTACGCCCCCCACAAGCTGGCGGCCTACCTCTACCAGCTGGCATCGCTGTACACGTCGTTCTACGACAAGTGCCCGGTGCTGAAGGCCGACACGGAGGAGCAGAAGCAGAACCGCCTCTTCCTCTGCGACCTCACCGCCCGAACTCTCCACCAGGGCATGGCCCTCCTGGGCATCCGCACCCCCGAGCGCCTCTGACAGCAAGTCGGCGAACAGCGGCCCGTCCTCTCCCCAAGGGAGAGGACGGGCCTTTGTCGTGGTGGTGGCGGTGGTCAGATCTGGCTTGCGCCGCCGTCGACGTATATCTCGGCGCCGGTCATGTAGCTGCTGGCGTCACCGGCGAGGAACAGGACGGTCTCCGCG